>CAVWOY010000011.1:0-107939 GCA_963756735.1 uncultured Alphaproteobacteria bacterium | reverse complement strand
GGCCCACTTCCTCGCCTCCGCCTTCAGGAAGGCCTCAAGCGCAGCCGGGTTGGCGCGGTCCTCCCTGATCGCCTCCAGTGAAGGGGTGAACGCGACGCAGGTTTGCCGCACGTCAGCAGCGGGTCAAGACGCGACTCTCAATAGCTGCCACGTGCTGATCCGCTTACCCATCGATTTAGGACATTCTGACCACCGTAGGTGAGGTCTCATAATGCCATTTCCGGAAGTCGGCCAACGCGAACACCAAATGGAGTGGCTCATCAAGCGCATCGAATGAGATACTCATGGACCACCACCGGACGCGCTTCAGGATAGTCCCGCCATGCTCAAGACCCTGCCGTTCGATACGGACACGATGCTCTCCCGCCTCAAGCCGTGGATCGAATGCGAAAGCCCGACGTATGACGCGGTGGCGGTCAATCGCATGATGGACCTCGCCGCTTACGACCTCGCCGCGACCGGCGCCGAGATCGATCGCATCCCAGGGCGGATGGGATTTGGCGGATCGGTGCGCGCTCGCTTCCCGCACAAGGACTTCGGCAGGCCAGGCATCCTTATCTCAGGCCATCTAGACACCGTGCATCCGATCGGCACGATTGAGAAGAACCCGTGGCGGATCGAGGATGGCCGCTGCTATGGGCCCGGTATCCAGGACATGAAGGGTGGCAACTTCGTCACCGTCGAGGCAATGCGGCAATTGGCGCTGGCGGGCATCGAGACACCGTTACCTATCACGGTGCTCTTCACGCCCGACGAAGAAGTCGGCACGCCATCGACGCGCGAGCTGATCGAGATGGAAGCACGCAAGAACAAGGTTGTGCTGGTGCCAGAGCCGGCGCAGGCGAATGGCGGGGCGACTACGGGGCGGTTCGCGATCGCGCGGTTCAACATCAAGACGATCGGCCGGCCGGCCCATGCGGGCGCACGGCTCTCCGAGGGCCGGTCGGCGATCGCGGCGATGGCGCGCAAGATCCTCGAAATCGAGGAGATGACGACGGCCGATTGCACGTTCAGTGTCGGAGTAGTGCACGCGGGGCAGTGGGTCAATTGCGTGTCGTCGGTGTGCGAGGCCGAGGTGCTATCGATGGCCAAGAAGCAGGAGGATCTCGACCGAGGCGTTGCGCGAATGTTGGCGCACGCAGGCGAGGCCAACGACGTGATGGTCGAGGTAACGCGCGGCGTGACGCGGCCCGTGTGGGAGGCTAGCGAAGGGACGATAACGCTTTACGAGATTGCCAAGGACATCTGCAAAGAGCTCGGCTTCCAGCTCACCCATCAAAGTTCTGGCGGCGGGTCTGACGGCAACTTCACCGGCGCCCTCGGCATCCCAACGCTCGATTCTCTCGGCGTGCGGGGCAAGGGTGCCCACACGCTCGACGAGCACATCGAAGTCTCGAGCCTCGTCGAGCGCGCGCAGCTGATGGCCGAGCTCTTTACCCGGATCGAATGAGGAGTGCGCCGCGACTTACGTCGCTGATGGTCCCCAGCGGCAGTTGAATGAGCAGGTCGGCGGCGCCATCGCATCGGTTGCTCTTAGATAGCAGTGCCGACAAGGACGATCACCAACATGCCCGTCGCGACCACCCGGCGCTCTGAGCTGGCGCGTGAAGAGCTTGACGCCTCTACCTTCGCTGGCTGTCTCGACTCACGTCAGGTCTCGACGGATGGTTCTCAATGGCTGTAGCGACGACCCGTGCCGACGTGTTTCGCGAGCTGGCGGCCTAGAAAATAGTCCAGATGCCTCCGGGTAAGTCGAGAGAAAAAGTCATGGGCAAGTTCGCTAAACAGGTTGCCACTCGCCAGGCGGCCAATTGCGCGCTGCGTATCGTCGGGGGTTGAGTCAAAGAGACTGGGAAGGAAGCGACCTGCCACCGCGCTGAGGCTTTCCGCGGCGGCGAGCTGAGCCATTTCCCCGAAATCAGTGCGCTGGCGCGCGCGATCGACATACCGGTCGACGGCGTCGGACAACGCTCCACCAATCTCAAAGAGGTCGCCCTCAACGGGCCGAGACCGGCAATCTCGCGCACCTTCTGGATGCATCGAGCAGAAATGATCTGGTGGGCCCGTTGCCTTTCCTCCTCGACTAGATCGAGCGCGCGGCCAGAAAGGGAGTTGGCAAGACGCCGTACTCTAGTCGCGTCAAATGTTTCTTGTGGTGAATGTCGACGCCACCCATTTTTGCGCTTCGCTCTCGAGCTAGTGTGCTCGGATTGTGCGCGGCAGGGCCTAACATCTTGATTACAAAAATAACTTGCTCCAATGGCGCAACGCAAAAGCGATGGCTCAACGGCTTCACCTGTCAGTCTTAGCCTGCATGCCGAGGTCAGTGCGGTTCCTAACCGCCCTCTGCAAATCCGTCGAGGTATAGTCAAAACTGCGAACGTGCCGCCTCGCGGGCCAACGTGGTCTCAACGGCGGGTCGGGCGGCGTAGAGATAGGCGTGATCCATGGACAAGGTGACCCAGGCGTCCCCACGCGTCGCCGGCATCGTGCTGGCGGCCGGCCGCTCGACGCGCATGGGGGCTGCGAACAAGCTCATCGCCGACATCGGTGGCGCGCCGATGGTGCGGCGTGTGGCGGAAGCAGTGCTGGCGAGCCGCGCGCGGCCGGTGGTGGTGGTGACGGGGCACCAGGCGGCGGAGGTTTCAGCCGCGCTTGCGGGCCTCGACGTGACGATCGTCGCCAATTCGGACTATGCGACGGGCCTTGCCAGCTCGCTGAAGGCCGGCCTGCGCGCAGTGCCGCCGGACGGCGCCGGCGCGCTCGTCGTGCTGGGCGACATGCCGCGCATCGCGCCCGTGCACCTCGACAAGCTGATCGAGGAATTCGAAGCTGCGAACGGCACCGCCATCATCGTGCCGGTGCACCAGGGCCGGCAGGGCAACCCGGTGCTTTGGCCGGCGGAGCACTTCCCGGCGCTGCTGCAACTCGAAGGCGACGCCGGCGCCAAACGCTTGCTCTCGGCCCTCACTCACGATGTGCGCGTGATCGACCTCGCCACCGACGCAATCTTTATCGACATCGATACGCCTGAGGCGCTGAAGGTGCTGCGAGATCACATGTAGTTGGTTTGCTTCACCAAGATTGTCATCCTCGGGCTTGCCCCGAGGATCCATCTATCAGCCAATGCCAGAGCTCGCAGATGGCCGGATGGTGGGGACAAGCCCGACCATGACAAGTGAGCACCCCGCCCTACTTCTTGTTCAGCCTCGCAATCAGGCTCGACGTGTCCCAGCGCCTGCCGCCCATCGTCTGCACGTCGGCGTAGTAGCCGTCGATCAGGGTGGCGACATCGACCTTGGCGCCGTTGCGCTTGGCCTCGTCCATGATGATGCCGAGGTCCTTGCGCATCCAGTCCACCGCGAAACCGAAGTCGAACTTACCCTCGTTCATCGTCTTCCAGCGGTTGTCCATCTGCCAGGACTGCGCGGCCCCTTTGGAGATGGTCTCCATGACCTTGGGAACGTCGAGACCGGCCCTCTGCGCGAACGCGAGGCCCTCCGAGACGCCCTGCACGGTGACGGCGACGATGATCTGGTTGACCATCTTGGTGAGCTGGCCGGCGCCGGCCGGTCCGATCAGCGTGGCCATGCGCGCGAAGTTGTCGATCACGGGCTTGGCCTTGTCGAACGACGCCTGGTCGCCGCCGATCATCACGGTCAGCACGCCGTTCTGCGCGCCGGCCTGGCCGCCGGAAACCGGCGCATCCAGGAAGTCGAAGCCCTTGGCCTTGGCCGCCGCGTAAAGCTCGCGTGCGACGTTGGCGGAAGCGGTGGTGTTGTCGATGAAGATGGCTCCCTTCTTCACGTCGCCGAAGGCGCCCTTGGGCCCCAGCGTCACCTCGCGCAGGTCGTTGTCGTTGCCCACGCAGCAGAACACGAAGTCTGCGTCCCTGGCGGCCTCCGCCGGCGTAGGCGCCGCCTTGCCCCCGTACTCCTTGACCCAGGCCTCGGCCTTGGCGCCGCTGCGGTTGTAGACTGTGAGGTCGTGGCCGCCCTTCTTGCGGATATGCCCCGCCATCGGGTAGCCCATCACGCCCAGCCCGATCCAAGCCACCTTGGCCATCTCGCATTCCTCCTGTTGGCAAGCCTTTGCACGGGACTATTAGCGAAGGCGGGAGCCGTTGTCAGGGGTCATGGGGCGGTAGCGGCCGCCTTGGGGGTGCGAGGGGGCGCGCTCAGAAGCACAGCGCGAGGTCGACGCAGGCCCTGGTCGCCTCGCCTTCCGAGGGCACCGCCATCATGGCAGCGCCCATCAGCGCCGCCATCGCGGTGGCGGCGAGCAGCACGGTCTGCAGGGTCAAGGCGCGGTTGGTGGGCACGGCGGAGTCCTGGAAATGCGGCAACGGCAGCGTCGATACGAGCTCGACAGCAAGGTTCGTGCCGCGCCGCGCGGTCGGCGATCACTGGTCGCCCAATTCCTGTGCCCAGTGTGAACGGCGCGTTTGGCTGGCGTTCATGGAAGGGTGCGCACACCGGGCAATCCTGCAGGCTCGAGAACCGCATCCCAGCCGCCGCCCGGCCCGCGCATGCGGCAGGCAGCCAGTATGCTTGCCGGCGAATTCGCCACGACAGGGTCGGGGCGCTCGCCTAGATTGACGGCGGATCGCACGGAAAATGACCATGTCGAGAAAACGCCCGGCGGAGCAGGGTTCGATGAGGCTGCCGGTGACGCTCGATCACGTCGAGGCCGCCCGCAGTTGCCTGCGCGGCTCCATCGTCGAGACCGCCTGCAATTGGAGCCGCACGCTCACCGAGATCCTGGGCTGCAAGGTGTGGCTCAAGTTCGAGAACCTGCAGTTCACCGCCTCGTTCAAGGAGCGGGGCGCCCTCAATCGCCTCTCTGCGCTCACCGCCGAGGAGCGAAAGCGCGGCGTCATCGCCATGTCAGCCGGCAACCACGCGCAGGGCGTGGCCTATCATGCAAGCCGCCTCTCGGTCCCGGCTACCATCGTGATGCCGCTCAGCACACCGACGGTGAAGGTGGTGAATACGCAGCGTTACGGCGCGCACGTGATCCTGAAGGGCGAGACGGTGGAGGAGGCGGCTGCCTTCGCCCACAAGCACGGCCGCCAGCGCAACCTCACCTTCATCCATCCCTACGACGACCCCCTGGTGATCGCCGGCCAGGGCACGATAGCGCTGGAGATGCTGGGCGCCGCGCCCGAGATCGATACGCTGCTGGTGCCGATCGGCGGCGGCGGGCTGATTTCCGGAATGGCGATTGCTGCCAAGGCCTTGCGGCCCGATATCAGGTTGATCGGTGTGCAGGCTCAGCTCTATCCGTCGATGTACAACGTGATCAAAGGCGAGAGCCTGCCGATGCGCGGCGATACCCTGGCCGAAGGCATCGCAGTGAAGGCCCCGGGCAAGATCACCGCGCCGATCGTGCAGAGCCTGGTCGACGACATCCTCCTCGTCACCGAGCCCGAGATCGAGAACGCCGTGAGCCACCTCATCACCATCGAGAAGACGGTGGTCGAGGGGGCGGGTGCCGCCGGCTTGGCGGCCTTGTGCCGCTATGCCGACCGCTTCACGGGTCGCACCGTCGGCCTCGTTCTGTGCGGCGGCAACATCGACACGCGGCTGCTTGCCAGCGTGCTCACCCGCGAGCTTGCCCGCGAAGGCCGCCTCACGCAGCTGGCGATTGATCTGGTCGATCGGCCCGGCACCTTGGGCAAGGTCGCCAACGTGCTGGGCGAGGCTGGCGCCAACATCGTCGAGGTCACGCACCAGCGCACCTTTTCCGACCTGCCGGCGAAGGCAGCCCTGCTGGAAGTGGTGATCGAGACCCGCGACCGTGGCCACCTCGACGAGACGGTGGCCAAGCTTGAGGCCGCCGGCTTCGAGGTGGAGGTGCGCACCAATCCAGGGGGGGCACGCTGATGGAAGGCGTGCGCACGGTTCCCCGGGACCCCTCGACGCTGGACATCCTGCGCCAGCTCGAGCGCAAGGTGCTGTGGCTCTCCACCTACATGATCCACCACGCCAACCACGAGGTGGACCGCGGCGACGGCCTCAAGGTCGGCGGCCACCAGGCCTCCTCCGCCTCGCTCGTCACGCTGATGACGGCGCTCTATTTCCACGTCCTGCGGCCCGAGGACCGCGTTGCCGTCAAGCCGCACGCGAGCCCCGTGTTCCACGCCATCCAGTACCTGCTCGGCAATCAGACGCTCGCCAAGCTGCAGAACTTCCGCGCCTTCGGCGGTGCTCAGTCCTATCCCAGCCGCACCAAGGACAAGGACGACGTCGACTTCTCGACCGGATCGGTCGGCCTCGGCGTAGCGGCCACGGGCTTCGCCAGCCTGGTGCAGGACTACGTGCACGCCAAGGGCTGGAGTCCCAACTGGCCCAAGGGGCGCATGGTGGCGCTGATGGGCGATGCCGAGCTCGACGAGGGCAACATCCACGAGGCCCTGCTCGAGTACTGGAAGCATGGGGTCGAGAACTGCTGGTGGGTGATCGACTACAATCGCCAGAGCCTCGATTCCGTCGTCTCCGACCGCCTGTTCATGAAGCTCGCGGGGCTGTTCGAGAACCTCGGCTGGCGCGTGGTCCTGATCAAGTACGGCAAGCTGTTGCAACGCGCCTTCGCCGAGCCCGGTGGCCAGCGTCTCAAGCAGTGGATCGACGACTGCCCCAACATGCTCTACTCGGCGCTCGTGTTTCAGGGCGGGGCGGCGTGGCGGCGCCAGCTCGAGGAGGACCTCGCCATCCATCCCGACACGCTCGACATCGTGCGCCGCCACGACGATGCCGAGCTCGCTCGCCTGATGACCAACCTCGGCGGGCACGACATGGAGGCGATCCTGGAGGCCTTCGCCGGTGCCCCTGCGGGCCAGCCGGTCTGTTTCATCGCCTACACCATCAAGGGCTATGGCCTCCCCTTCCAGGGTCACAAGGACAACCACGCCGGCCTGATGACCAAGGCGCAGATGCAGGAGCTGCGCACACGCGAGGGCATCAACCAGGGCGAGGAATGGGAGCGGTTGGTGGGGCCGCAGGTTCCACCGGCGGTCATGGAGCAGTACCTGGCGCAGGTGCCCTTCAACGCCAAGGGCCGGCGGCGGCTGCAAGCGGAGCGTGTCGCCGTCGGCAACTTCCCCAAGATTGAGACCAAGGGCCTGATCTCCACGCAGGCCGGCTTTGGGCGCATCCTGGATGAGATCGCCCGCGCCGGAGGGCCGCTCGCCGAGCGCATCGTCACCACCTCGCCTGACGTGACGGTGTCCACCAACCTGGGCTCCTGGGTGAACCGACGCGGTCTGTTCTCCATGGCGAGCCACGAGGACGTCTTCAAGCAGCGTGGTCTGCTGTCGCCGCAGAAGTGGGAGATGAGTCCCAGGGGCCAGCACTTCGAGCTCGGCATTGCGGAGATGAACTTGTTCCTCATGCTCTCCGCGCTCGGCCTGTCGCACGCGTTCTTCGGCGAGCGGCTCCTTCCCGTCGGCACGCTCTACGATCCCTTCGTTTGCCGCGGCCTCGATGCCCTCAACTACGCCTGCTACCAGGACGCCCGCTTCATGGTGGTGGGCACGCCCTCCGGGCTTACGCTGGCGCCCGAGGGCGGCGCACATCAATCGATCGGCACACCGCTGATCGGCATGGCCCAGGACGGGCTCGCCTCGTTCGAGCCCGCGTATGTGGATGAGCTCGCCGTCATCATGGAGTGGGCGTTCGACTACATGCAGCGCGATGCGCCCGAGGATGCCGAGCAGCGATGGCACCGCGACGAGAAGGGCGGCTCGGTTTATCTGCGCCTCACCACGCGCCCGCTCGACCAGCTTCCCCGCCCGATGTCGCCATCGCTGCGCGAGGCCATCATCGATGGCGGCTACTGGCTGCGCCGGCCCGAGCCGGGCACCGATCTGGTGCTGGTGTACACGGGCGCCGTCGCACCGGAGGCCATCGAGGCTGCCGGGCTACTGGGCGAGGATCGCCGCGTCGGCGTGCTCGCCGTCACCTCGGCCGACCGCCTGTCGGCAGGCTGGCACGCCGGACAGCGGGCGCGCGAGCACGGCGACAGGGAGGCGCGCGCGCATGTCGAAGAGCTGCTGTCCGAGCTGCCGCGTGACGCCGCCATCGTCACGGTGACGGACGCCCACCCTGAGGCGCTGTCATGGCTTGGCGGCGTGCTGGGCCACCGCGTGCGAGCGCTGGGCGTTGAGCACTTCGGCCAGTCGGGCTCGATCCCCGAGCTCTTCGGCCACTACGGCCTCGACGTGAACGCAATCCTGGCCGCTGCCGAGGGCATAACGGCACGGCCCGTGCGCTATCGCTTCCTGCAGAAGTAAGCGTCGCCTTAGAACGCAGGCTGAGGATCACCAATGGTGGGAGGACGATAGGTTGGGGACAAGGCCGTCCGGTCAAGTCCGCCGCTCCCGTAGGGAGCTCGTGGCGTCGCGCCCAAGCTCGCGAGAGCGGGTGTCCGGTACGGGACGGGACGAACCCTTCAGGCCTTGCCCCCAGACCAAGTCGCAACGTTTGGCCCGATCGTGTCGGAACTGTGTCAATTGTTCATACGGCGTGTGAACTTGACATGCGCATGCATGCAATTGCCGCAAGTGATGCATTCGTTTAGCTTCGCCGCTTCGCGCGGGATGTTTTCCGACCTGAGGAACGCCGATGATCGATCTCTACACCTGGTCGACGCCGAATGGCCGCAAGGTATCCATCATGCTGGAGGAGTGCGGGCAGGAATACGTCTCCCACCCGATCGACATCGGCAAAGGCGACCAGTTCAGGCCGGAGTTCCTCAAGACCAGCCCCAACAATCGCATCCCGGCGATTGTCGACCGCGACAACGGCCGCTCGCTGTTCGAGTCGGGCGCCATCCTGATGTACCTCGCCGAGAAGACCGGCAAGTTCTGGCCGCAGGACCCGGACGGCCGCTGGCTCACCATGCAATGGTTGATGTGGCAGATGGGCGGCGTGGGGCCGATGTTCGGGCAGGTGCATCACTTCGTGAAGTACAATCAGGGCAAGGCGCCCTATGCCGAGGAGCGCTATCTGAAGGAGGCCCACCGCCTCTACGGTGTTCTCGACCGGCGGCTGGCGGAGGCGGAGTATATGGCTGGACCCTATTCGATCGCCGACATGGCCACTTGGCCCTGGGTATCGCGCTTCGAATGGCAGACCGTCGACCTCAACGCCTATCCCAACGTGCTGCGCTGGTACAAGGCGATCGCCGCCCGGCCCGCGGTGCAGAAGGGCTACCACGTGCCGGTCAAGCAGCCCGGCATCCCCATGCCGGCCTGAAGCAATCACACCGCACCACGAGGTTCTTCGCCATGACCAACGCAGCTGGCTTCTCGGGCGTCATCGCTCCGGTTCTGACGCCGTTCGGCAAGGACGGCAATCCCGACGCTCGCCGTTTCGTCGCCCACGCACACTGGCTGATGGAGCAGGGCTGCACGGGCCTGGCGCCATTCGGCACCACGAGCGAGGCCAACTCGCTCGGCCTCGACGAGCGCATGGAGCTCCTGGAGGAGCTGGTCGACGACGGCATCGAGCCCGCCAGGCTGATGCCTGGCACCGGCATGTGTGCGCTGGCCGACGCCGTCATGCTGACGCGCCACGCCATGGATTTGGGCTGCGGCGGCGTGCTGATGCTGCCGCCGTTCTACTACAAGGGGCCGAGCGAGGAGGGGCTGTTCCGCTTCTTCGCCGAGGTGATCGAGGGCGTGGCCGACGACAAGCTCAAGGTCTACCTCTATCACATCCCTCCCGTCGCCCAGGTCGGCTTCTCGCTGCCGCTGATCGGCCGCCTGATCAAGGCGTTCCCCGACGCGGTCGTGGGCCTGAAGGATTCCTCCGGCGACTGGAGCAACACGGCCGCGATTCTGGAAGCATACCCGAGCTTCGAGGTGTTCCCGGGCTCGGAGATCTTCCTGCTCGACGGTTTGCGCAAGGGCGCGGCGGGCTGCATCTCGGCAACCTGCAACGTCAGTGCCGCCTGCCATCCGCAACGTCTACGACAATTGGAAGGGCGCCGACGCCGACAAGCTGCAGGCCGGCATCACGGCTCTGCGCAAGGCGATCCAGGCGTATCCCATGATCCCGGCGCTCAAGGCGATCATTGCCCACTACCGGGGTGATGCCGGCTGGGCCAAGGTGCGCCCGCCGTTCACCGAGCTACCTGCCGCCGACGCAGAGAAGGCGATCCGTACGCTCGCGGACTCGCACGGGTTCAAGCTCGAGTTCGCCAAGGCAGCTTGAGGCTCGGGGCGGCTATTCCGCCGCCGCAAGTCGGTGGCCACTTGGCTCCAGCCCTAGTGCCGCCCGCAGCGACTGGTGATAGTGGATCATCGCCGGCTCGTTGCGGCCATAGACCACGTGGGTTTGCGCGCCCGACGCAACGCCTGCCTGAATCGTGCGCCCTGCGGGGAAGTCCTCACCCGTAACCACGTCCAGCACGAGCTGCATGTTCTTGTCCCAGTGGCTGCGCTCCTCGTCGGTCGCCGGCGTCTTGGGCACGTAGATCGCGAGCTCCATCACCGCCCGGTCGGCGCGCCCCTCGGTCGGGAAGATGCGCGCCAGCTGCACGTGATCGCCCTGCAAGATCAAGAGCGTGTTGGGGAACAGCGCGTAGATGAGCGTGGTGTTCCACATCAGGTCCCAGCTCGCCTCGGGTTCGCTCTTCAGTCGCTCGAGCTTCCTGCGCGGCATCACCAGGCGATGGTTTGGGCCGAAGGCCTCGAAGTCGGTGACGTTGCCATGGAGGATGTCGATCAGCGTATCCTTGTGCAGGAAGCCGATGTGATAGCCCTCGTGGAATGTATCGACCAGCAGCTTCCAGTTCATGGGCTCAGGGATGATGCGCTTGTCGTAGAACGACCAGCTGCCTAAGCCGTAGGTCGCCAGCTCCGGTCCGAGCCCGCCGAGCCAGGGGTCGATGTCGAGCTCGGTGGTGCCGTCGGCGGCAGGACTCGGGATCACCCACACCAGCCCGTGCTTCTCGCACAGTGGCAGCGGGGTCAGTGACGACCGCTCGGCGCGGACGCCCGGAAAGCAGCGCTCGTCGGGAATGCCCATCACCCGGCCGGCCAGATCGTAGGTCCAGGCGTGGTAGGGGCAGGAGAACACGCGGGCCTTGCCCGATCCCTGCGCGACCTTCGCGCCGCGGTGCCGGCACACGTTGAGGAAGGCGCGCAGCTTGCCGTCGGGAGCGCGTGCAACGAGGATCGGCACGCCCGCATAGTCGTCTGTGCTGAAGGCACCGGGCTTCGCCCACTCGCTCGCAAATCCCATCAGCAGCGGGCGCTGCCGGAACAGCATGCTCTGTTCGCGGGCCGCATGCTTGGGATCGCAATAGATCGACACGTCGTTGCGCCAGGGTGCGCCGGCCATGGCCGTGGTCTTGGTGTCGACGTAGTGGAGCAGCCGCTTCAGAAGGCCGATCTGGTCTTGCCGGTTCATTAACGCCCTCCCTGGGCTTGTTCTGCAAATCATGGGGTGCGCTTTGCACACCTGAAAGCATCTGATACGGTAGCGTATCAAGGCGCCACGCGGTTGGCAATACGGTACCGTATCACGATGCAGGGAGCGGGCATGCTAGAAGACGACGGCAGCGCACGGTGGATCGAGGCGAGCCTCGACGAGCTTGCCGAGGCCGGCATCGACGGCGTGCGAGTGGAGGTGGTTGCCGAGCGCCTCGGCGTCACCAAGGGCGGGTTCTATCGCCGCTTCAAGGACCGCCGGGCGCTGCTCGATGCCCTGCTGGAGACCTGGAGCCAGCGCCGCATCGCCGCCGTCGACCACCAGTTCGCGCTCGATGGCGCAACCCCGGCCGAGCGGCTGCATTCTCTCGTCAAGCTGTACTCGGAGCGGGTGAGCGCGCATGGCATCGCCATCGAGCTGGCGATCCGGCAGTGGGCGCGCTCCGACGAGGCCGCCGCCGCCGCCGTCACGCGGGTCGACCGCCACCGCCTGCGCAATATCGAGGTGTTGTACGAGAAGATGGGGCTCCCCGCGAAGGAAGCGGAAGCGCGAGCGGTGCTGTTCTACTCCTTCCTGTTCGGCCAGAGCCTGCTGTTTCTGGAGCACTCGACGCGCAAGCGGGCAAGCCTGATCGCGGCCTGCTCGGAGACCTTGATGGATACCGGGGTCGGGAAGTGAGCTGCTGGCTAGCGTCGGCGGCCCGCCTATCCGCCGGCCTGCCACTGCTTGATCCAGTCAAGGGGGTAGATCAGCATAATGATGTTGAGCAGCAGGTTGTCGCGGATCAGATAGAGCAGCACGACTTCCGTCGCGATCAGCAGCAGCACCGTCACCCAGGTCGGCAGCCGCGCGGAAAGGAAGAACCCCACCATCATCGCCACGATGTCGGCAACGGAGTTGACGATCGTATCGCCGAGGTAGTCGCGGGAGACGGTCTGTGTGCGATAGCGATTGATGATGAAGGCCGAGTTCTCGAACACCTCCCACGCGCATTCGATCAAGACCGCGATCGCTAGCCGCGCCGCCACGGAAAGGCGCCCGCGAAAGATCGCCCACAGCAGGAAGTAGAAGATCACGCCGTGCAGGACGTGGCTGTAGGTGTACCAGTCGGCAATGTGCTGTGACACTTGCGCGTCGTCACGCCCGCCGTGCCACAGCTTCACGTACCCGCACTCGCAGATGGGAATGCGCCCCATCCACAGCAGGGCCCCCGCCGTAGCCACGATCATGGCAAGCGAAACGAGCAGCGCCGCGGCAAGCGTCAGCCTGGGTATGTGTGCCATGCCTGCAGCTTGGCATGTGTAACGGGTCTGTGAAACGGGGAGCACGGCCGCCGTTCGCACTGGCGGGCTTGGCGCGGCAACTCGGCCACTGCCTCGGCCCCCAAGAAAATCAGCCCGCAGCCTTTGTTTCGTCCTGCCGAAGCCCTAAATGCGTTGCGGCCACAGGGACTAGCACCAATGGGACGAACCTGCGTCATCGGCCTTGTCACGGCGATCGTCTACCTGCTCGCGTTCGAGACGCGGGCCGTCTCGGCTGCCTGCACGCGAGAGGATTTCGCCAAGGTCGTGGATGGTGCCGGCGCCGCCTTGCGCAAGCTCAACGCCGACAACGGACCGCGCCTGCAGGCCAAGATGCGGCAGCTCAAGATCAAGATGGGCTGGCCGGACGCCGGCTACGAGGAGCGAGCCCTGCAGGCGTTGCAGGACGAGCGGCTCGCCGCACTCGATGCCGAAGCCAACGAGCGCCTGGGACGCATCGATGCGCTGGGCACCATCGATGCTTCTGTCGAGCCTGACTGCGCGCGGCTCGGTGACCTCACCGCGACCAGCCTGGAGCTGCAGACGACGGTCAAGACCAAGACCAGCTACATGCTGATGCGGCTGGACCAGATGCTGGGCGTGGAGCCGCCACCGCAGCAGCCCAAGACAAAGTCCGCCGCCAAGCCGGGGCCAACCGCACCGGTGCCGACGGGCCCTTCGGCGCCGAAGCCGCCCCAGACCGCCAAGATGGAACCGCCAGCCAAGGTCGAGCCGCCGGCCAAGGCCCCGCCCGAGCCGGCGCGCGACGTGGTGGTCGTGGCGCCCTCCGAGTCGGCCACCCCGACGCCGCCAGGCCCGCCTCTGTCGCCCGAGGAGGACGGCTACACCATCGACGAGGTTCGCGCGGCAAGTGCCGGCTTCTTCGGCCAAATGTCGGCCAACCTCGGCGCGGTGATCGAGCACGTGTTCCGCAAGAGCGGGCGGCCCACGGCCTATGTGCTCGGAACCGAGGGCGGCGGCGCCTTCCTGGCCGGGGTGCGCTACGGCAAGGGCACGCTCTACCTGCGCAACGGCGGCACGCAGCAAGTCTATTGGCACGGGCCCTCGCTCGGCGTCGATGTCGGCGGCGAGGGCTCCAAGACGTTGTTCCTGATCTACAGGCTGCGTGAGCCCGAGCAGCTCTTCTCGAGCTTTACTGGTGTCGACGGCTCGGCCTACCTGGTGGGCGGGGTCGGCGCCACGCTAGTTACCAACGGCAACGTCATCATGGCCCCAATTCGTTCCGGCCTTGGGCTGAGGCTCGGCGCCAGCATCGGCTACATACGGTTTACCCCGAAGGCCACGTGGAACCCGTTCTAGCTGGTCCATCCGCTAGCGGTGCAGCTAGAATGCCCGAGCCGGGAACCTGATGGAGAACCAATCATGCGTTATCTGATGGTGGCTGCCTGCGCTCTTGCCCTAATAGGTGCCGCCCACGCACAAGGCGGCACGTGCGCGGCCTCGGCGGCAGAGAAGAAGCTCGCAGGCGCGGCCCTCAAGAGCTTCATGACCAAGTGCGAGGGTGACGCGAAGAAGTCGTGCGATGCATCCGCCAAGGAGAAGAAGCTCGCCGGCGCAGCTCAAAAAAGCTTCGCCACCAAGTGTGTGAGCGACAAGGTGGGCGCCAAGTAGCAGCTGCGGGCTGCTCGTCTAGTACGGTCGGCAGGGCCGCGCCTGCACATGGCAGGTCCAGACGCCTCCGCCTGGCGAGCAGCCCATCCTCTTGCTGACGGCATTTGTATAGCGGCCCCACGGTGCGCCGTATTCCCAGACCGTGAATTCTGTCCATGCAACTATGGCCGCGCGCTCGGCCTCGCGCCTGGTCGCGCCGGTACCATTGCCGTCGTGGAAATGATCGAGCATGCAGGTCTTGCGGCCCACCTTCACCCATTGATGGATAGAGGCCATACCCAATTCGGCGCCCTGGGCTGATGCTTTGCCCGTGCAACATCGCCAGCAGAGCCAAGCCGCACGCCGCCGCGGCACATTTTCTCATGACGAAGCTCCCCCGCTGCAAATGGGTCTCAAACCGAACCCATAGGCTGCCCGATTCAGATGCGGCCAGCGATTGATGCAGCGCCGCAGCCGCCAATTTCCGCATCGGCCGCAGCTTTTGCGACACAGCGCAAAGTTGAAGGCGATATTCCAGAAGGGGAGACGCCGGTCAAACGGCGTTCAGTGCGTCACTTGGCAGCGATCACGGCGATCTCAACCAGCATGCGCGGGTCGGCAAGTTTGGCCTCGACGCAGGCGCGCCCCGGCAGGTTCTCGCCGCCGGTCCAGGCGTTCCATGCCTCGTTCATGGCGTCGCGCTGGCGAATGTCCGACACCCAGATGCTGGCCGAGACGACCTTGGTCTTGTCTGTGCCGGCGAGCTTCAACAGCCGATCGATTTCCTTCAGGATTTGCTGCGTCTGGCCCTTGACGTCCTGGCCGACGTCGTCGGCGACGATGCCCGCCGTGTAGACGAAGCCATTGGCCTCCACGACCTTGGAATAGATCTTCGACGGCTCGTGGCGCTTGATGGTCATGGCTTCCTCCGCGTGTGGTTGAACGCCCCTCTTAGCACGCCGCGGCGGCCGTGCAATTCGATATGGCCTAGCCGCGGTCGGGCGCATCGTGCAGCACGCCTGCCGGGTCTTCGATGCGCCCGTCCGGCGTGATGTAGTTGGGGCCGATCGGCACTTTGCCGTAGCCGCCTGGGATGTCGAGCACATAGGTCGGCTGCGCGAGGCCGGAAACGCGGCCGCGCAATTCGCGCATGAGCGCCTGACCCGCATCGATGGAAATGCGGAAGCGGGCGGTGCCGGGTGCCGGATCGGGGTGGTGCAGGTAGTAGGGCTTGATGCGCGCCTCGACACACGCGCGCATCAGCTCCGCCAGAGCCTCGACGCCGTCGTTGACGCCCTTTAACAGCACGGTCTGGCCCAACAGCGGGATGCCGGCATCGGCGAGGCGCGCGCAGGCGGCACGGGCCTGCTCGGTCAGCTCGCGAGCGTGGTTGGTGTGGATCGCGACATAGACCGTCGCTGTGTCTGCTTTGAGCGCGGCCGCCAACTCGGGCGTCACGCGCCCTGGATCGGCAACGGGTACGCGTGTGTGCCAGCGCAGAACTTTCACGTGGGGTATTGCCGATAGCCGCAGGGTGACGTCGGCGATGCGGCGCGGCGAGAGCATGAACGGGTCGCCACCGGTGAGGATCACTTCCCAGATCGGCGGGTGCGCCGTGATGTACGCGACCACGGCTCCAAGCGCCGCATCGGTGAGCGCCTGAGGACCGCCCGGCCCCACCGTCTCGCGCCGAAAACAGAACCGGCAGTAGACCGGGCACACGTGGGTGAGCTTGATGAGGACGCGGTCCGGATAGCGGTGCACCAGGCCGGGCACAGGCGAGCGCTCGGCCTCGCCCAGCGGATCGGCGCGCTCCTCAGGCGCAGTCAGGAGCTCGCGCGCATCGGGTACGAACTGGCGGGCGATAGGATCGTTCGCAGCGCTCGGATCGATGAGGGCCGCGATGTCAGGAGTGATCGCGATGGCATAGCGAGCGGCCACTTCCTCCAGCAGAGGCAGGTCGCCGGCAGCCGCGAGCCCGGCCTCAGCGAGCTGTGCGATCGAGCGAATGGTGTTGGCAGCGTTCGCCACGGTCAGCCGACAGAGCACATTGCGCGGCCGCACAGGGTCAGTGTCTTTCCCTCGGCTTCGCCTGGCGGGAGGTGGTGCATTGTTTCTTCTCAATCGGTCTGTGGCACCGGCGTCCAGAGCACCTGCTCGATGTGGGTCGCGCCTGTCGCCAGCATCACCAGCCGATCGAACCCGAGCGCGGCGCCGCTGGCGGGCGGCATGTGTGCCAGGGCAGCCAGCAAATCCTCGTCGATTGGATAGCGCTCGCTATGGATGCGCTGCTTCTCGGCCATCTCCGTCTCGAAACGGCGCCGCTGCTCGTGCGGGTCGGTCAGCTCGCCGAAGGCGTTGGCAAGTTCGACGCCGCAGGCGTAGAGCTCGAAGCGTTCGGCAACGCGCGGGTCGGACGCCTTGCGCCGCGCCAGCGCCGCCTGCGAGGCAGGGTACTCGGTGAGCAGCGTCGCTCGGCCGTTGCCGATGCTGGGTTCGACCTTTTCCACTAGGATGCGGCTGAAAGTATCGCCCCAGGTATCGTCCGCAGCGACCGCGATGCCAGCCTGAGCGGCGGCCCGGGCCAGGCCGTTGTGTCCGTCAGTACTCGCTTCTATTGCCGCGAGAAGGTCGACGCCGGCGAAGCGGGCGAACGCCTCCGCGACCGTCACCCGCTCGGGGGGCTGAAATGGATCGACCTCGCGCCCGCCATGGAAGAGCCTCTTTGCGCCGGCGGCCTCCGCCGCCACCGCCAGCAGTGCTGAACAGTCTGCCATCAGCTGCTCGTAGGGCTCGTTCACCCGATACCATTCCAGCATGGTGAACGCGGGGCTGTGCAGGGCGCCCCGCTCGCGGTTGCGGAACGCGGGCGCAAAGGTGAAGATCCTCTCCTCCCCCGCCGCCAGCAGCTTCTTGCAGGCAAACTCCGGCGAGGTGTGCAGGTAGAGCGTCCGCTTGGTCCCATCGGTGCCCACCAGCTCCGTCGCGAACGCGTGCAGGTGCGTCTCGTTGCCCGGCGAAAGCTGCAGGATCGAGGTGTCGACCTCCACGAATTCCTTGGGCCCCGAACCAGCGGCGGATCGCCGCCTGGATGCGCCCGCGCGCCAACAGGAACGGCCGCCTGTCGGCGTGCCTGTCCGGGCGCCACCAAGGGCCACGCTGGATGTGCTTTTGCAAGGGTCCGGTTGTTCTTGGCGATGCTGGAAAAGGCCTGTAGAAAGCGCCAGCTTCCAATTGGCGAGCCAGCAGCCGCTTCGGCGCGTCGGCTCTCTCAGCCCTATGAGATGCGGAGAAAGCGACGGTGGTCAAGGTTATCGCAAGCTCGGTGCGCAAAGGCAACGTGCTGGATATCGACGGTAAACTGTGCGTCGTCATGAAGGCGGAGAACATCCATCCGGGCAAGGGCACGCCGGTGACCCACCTCGACATGCGCCGCATCTCAGACGGCGTGAAGGTCACGGAGCGCTATCGCACCACGGACCAGGTGGAGCGGGCGTATTTGGAGGACAAGACCTACAACTATCTTTACGAGGACGACATGGGCTTCCACTTCATGGAGCCCGAGACGTTCGAGCAAATTCAGGTGCCCAAGGACATCATTGGCGAGCATTCGGTCTATCTGCAGGAGAACATGGCCGTCAGCCTCAGCCTGCACGAGGGAGTGCCGATATCGGCTGAGCTGCCGCAGCGCGTGACCTTCGAGATCATCGAAGCGGACCCGGTGGTCAAAGGGCAAACCGCGTCCTCGTCCTACAAGCCGGCCATACTCTCCAACGGCCAGCGGGTGATGGTGCCCCCCCACATCTCGGCTGGGACGCGCGTTGTCATCATGACCGAGGACGGCTCCTACGTGGAGCGGGCGAAGGACTAGCCGCTCAGCGGTTTTCTCGCCAGACGCAAAACTCGGCCGGCACTTGGGTGACCTTGGACCGACGGCTCACGCTGTGCTGGTATCGACGCCGACCCGGCGCTATCCTGGCGTGGGCTAGCGCCCGCTACAAAGATCAAAGACGAGCCCGCCGCAGAGCGATGGCCTCGGGAGGAGGAAACGCATGAGACGAACAACCAGCCTTGCTGCTTTGGGGGCAGCAATCGCGGTCGCCGCCCTACTCGCGGCAGCCTTGCCGGCGCAGGCGCAGACCATCACGCTCAACGGCGCAGTCCAGTTCAACGACGAGCATGCCTTCACCAAGGCGCTCGTGCGGTTCGAGGAACTGGTCAAGAAATACTACGGCAAGCCGATCAACTTCATTCTGCACAAGAACTCGTCGCTGGGTCTCGAGAAGCAGTATTTCGAGTACATGGCGCAGGGCAAGGCGGTCGACTACGGCATCGTCTCGCCGGCCCACATGTCGACGTTCTCGAAGGCCGCGCCGTTCATCGACGCGCCGTTCCTGTTCCGCGACCTCGACCATTGGAACAAGGTGCTCGACGCCGACATCCTGGCACCCGTCGCCGACGAGGTCGCCAAGAAGGCCGACGTGATGTTGATCGGCTATGCCGGCGGCGGCGTGCGCAACATCTTCATCAACAAGCCGATGGCGTCGCTGGCCGACATCAAGGGCCTCAAGGTGCGCGTGCAGGGCGCGCCGATCTGGAGCCGCACCTTCCAGGCAGCCGGCATGGCGCCGACGGTGATCGCCTACAACGAGGTCTACAACGGCATCCAGAACAACGTCATCAGCGCCGGAGAGAACGAGGCGGCCGGCGTGGAATCGATGAAGTTCTACGAGGTGGCACCGAATCTGGCCATGACGGAGCATGCCATCACGATCCGGCCGATCTGCTTCTCCGCCAAGACCTTCAAGGCGCTGCCGCCCGACCTGCAGCAGGCCATCATCAAGGCCGGCAAGGAAGCCGGTGCCTACGGCCGCCAGGTCGAGTTGTCGGAGGACGCACAAAAGCTGGAAGCCTTGGAGAAGGCCGGAAAGCTGAAGCGCATTCCGTTCAAGGATCGTGCCGAGATGGAGAAGCTGGTGGCTCCAGTCATGGCCGCCTACGCCAAGGAGATCGGGGCGGACGACATCCTGGCGAAGATCAACGCCATCAAATGATGTCCGCTGATTGCTCCTGCCATCCCCTCTCCCCGCACGCGGGGGGAGGGAGATGAGCATCTGGCGCCGCTTTACGCAGGCCTATGCCACGCTGCTATCGTGGCTGCTCGCCGTGTCGGTCGCCATTCTCGTGATCCCGGTCAGCCTGCAAATCTTCTCGCGCTATACGGCGCTCATCCCCTCCTACATCTGGACCGAGGAGATGGCGCGCTTCCTTTTCATTTGGACCATCATGGTCGGGGCCATGATCGGCGTGCGCGAGTCCACGCATTTCGAGGTCGACGTGTTGCCGCAACTGCCGCCACGCGGAGAGGCCCTAGCACGGCTCATGGGCCGGCTGGGCGTTCTCACCGCCGCGCTGGTCTTCGTCTGGGCGGGCTATCAGTTCACCTCACAGGCTTGGCACCGCATCTCCGAGCTGGCGGAATTGCCGCTTTGGCTGATCTACGTGGCCTGGCCCGTGACGGGCATCACGTGGCTCGTATTCCTCGGCGAGCAGGTCGTCGACGACGTGCGCACCATTTTCGGGAGAAGTGCATGACGGGTGCTGTCCTCTCGGCGGGGCAAGCGGCCCTCATCCTCTTCGGCCTGTTCTTCCTCCTGATGTTCTTGCGCGTGCCGGTGGCGTTCGCCCTGGGGCTCGCCTGCGTGCCGATCCTCGTGATCGAGCCGCGGCTCGATACCGTGACCCTGATGCAGGAGACCTTCAACGCCTACAACTCGTTCATCCTGCTGGCGGTGCCGTTTTTCCTTCTCACCGCCAACCTGATGAACGTCGGCGGCACCACCGACCGCCTCATGAAGCTCTCGCGCACGATGGTCGGACACTTTCCGGGCAGCCTGGCGCAGATCAACGTGGTGCTGTCGATCTTCTTTGCCGGCATCTCGGGCTCGTCCACCGCCGATGCCGCCAGCCAATCCAAGATCTTCATCGAGGCGCAGACCCGGGAAGGCTACGACCTGTCGTTCTCAGTCGCCATCACTGCCGTGTCGGCGGTGCTGGCGGTGATCATCCCTCCCTCAATCCTGATGATCGTGTGGGGCGGCATCCTCACCGTCTCGATCGGCGCGCTGTTCCTCGCCGGTATTCTGCCTGGCCTTCTGATCGGCCTAGCGCAGATGGCGACGGTGCACGTCTATGCCAAAGCGCGGGGCTATCCCACCTACCCGCGCTCGACCTGGCGCGAGCTCTTCTGCGCGTCCTGGGTGGCCATTCCGGCATTGATGACACCGGGCATCATCATCGGCGGCAAGATCTTCGGCTGGTTTACGGCCACCGAGTCCGCCTGCATTGCCGTGCTCTACGCCGTGGTGCTGTCGGCGCTGGTCTATCGCGAGATGGATGCGAAGGGTTTCTACGGTGCGCTGCTCGACACCGGCAAGCTCGCCGGTATCGCGCTGTTCTGCGTCGGCACCGCGAGCACCTTCGGCTGGCTGCTCGCCTACTACAAAATCCCGGAGGCGATCCTGACGGGCGTGCAGGCCTGGGGCATGGGCTTCTTCGCCACCGGCTTCTTCATCGCCTTCGTGTTCCTGGTGGTGGGCTGCTTTCTTGACGCGATTCCCGCCATCATCATTTGCGCCCCGATCCTCGAGCCGCTGAGCAAGGCCGTGACCATGGACCCGGTGCACTTCGCCATGATCGGCATCGTGTCGCTGGCGTTCGGCCTCGTCACGCCGCCCTATGGGCTGTGCCTGATGATCGCCTGCTCCATTGCCGGTATCCGCATCCGCGACGCGCTCAAAGACACAGGCATCATGCTGATCCCCATGCTCATGGTGCTGGCGCTGGTGATCGTCTGGCCGAAGGTGTCGCTGTTCCTGCCGAGCCTGATCTCGCCCGAGTTCCTCAAGTGAAGTCGACGGGCGGAATTGGGCTGCGCTTCACCTCGAGACGGAAGATATCGGGCCGCGCATAGTGGCCCGTAACGTCGAGCGAACGGCGCGCGCGGGCAGCCCTCGCCGGATCGATCTCGCCGTAGAGGATGCCTTTCTCGCGATGCAACGGCCCGGCCTGCACCTTCCCGAGGGCTCGACGATGACGGCATCGCCGTCGCACAGCCAGTCGTCAGGCTTGAACAAGGTGTCCCGGCTCGGGAACGCATCCGGAATGTCTTTGCCCTGGATGGCCGTTGCGAGGCCGATCACCCAGCAACCGCCCTCGCGCGCGATGTGGCGCATGCTGGCCAGCCATGTCTCGCCACAGTCCCAGGTCGGCGCTACGTACACCTCGATGTTCTGGGCATAGAGCGCGTAGCGCGCCAGAGGCATGTAGCTTTCCCAGCAGATCAGCGTGCCGATGCGCCCCGCCGGCGTATCCACCACCTTGAGGCCCGCACCGTCGCCCGGACCCCAGACCATCCGCTCTGGGTTGGTCGGCATCAGCTTGCGGTGCCGGTTGAGCAGCACGCCGTCGGGCCCGATCGTGACCACAGTGTTGTAAAGCGTGCTGCCACTGAAGCGGCTGTCGACCTCGCTCATGCCGCAAACCACCGTGACGCCGTGCTTGCGAGCAGCCTCGCACAGAGGGGCAAGTCCACCGCGTTCGATGTCGACCGCGTTCTGGTGCAGGCCGGCGTGGATATCGCTGGACAAGGCCATGTCGCCGCCAGGGCGCAGGCGCCAGATCCAGGTCGGATAGCCGGGGAGATACGCCTCGGGAAAGATCACGAGCTTGCTCCCGGCTGCCGCGGCTTCCGCAAGGCTCTCGATGGCACGCGCCATGGTGGCGGCAAGATCGAGTAGCACCGGCGGCCTCTGCACCACCGCAACCTTGACGCTCATGGCCGGCTCCTCGAGATGCGGCGCAGAAGTCTAGTTGTCTTTCCCCTCGCCCCGGAAGGTCGGCTGCCGCGGGTGCACCACGTCCTTGAACTCGTCGAAGCCCTTCCACACTGGTTCCACCGGGTCGCGACCGGGCTTCGGCGTGTAGACCGACGGCTCGACAAGCTCGAGCTTGGGAATGTAGCGGGGGCAGTTGGGGAAGATGGCGGATGCCGTCACGCGCACCATCAGCTGCGCGCCAACCGTTTGCGCGATGAGCGGGTCGTCGCGCGAAACCTTGGCGGAGCCGTTGACGCGCAGCCGCTGCGGCCGACCGTGCATGGCAATGAACAGCAGTCCGACGTTGGGGTTGACCCAAAGGTTCCCGAGGCTCTTGAACATGCCGTTGCCGTCGTAGTCCGGGAACGCCAGCTCGTTCGCAGCCGTCACCCGCACGAAGCCCGGCGCGCCCCCCTTGAAGGAGCAGTCCGGCCGCCCCTCCGCGTCGGCAGTGGCGATGAAGAAGTAGATCGCGCTTTCGATGAAGGCCTTGTCGTCGGCTGTAAAGGCCGTGCGATTGAAGCCGGCCAGCCGATCGGAGATAGGGCGGCTTTCGAACTCGTCCTGCAGGTGGCGGTTACCGGAATTGAAGAAACCGTTGTCGGGCATGTGCAACCTCGCGTGTTGCTACAGAGAGTGCATATGTGCCTGGGGAGCGGGATACGCGTTTGTGCGCATCTTCAGCGCACGGCCCCGCCATCGCTTCGCGATTGGCAATGGCCGTCAGTAGCTGGCCTTATCCCTTGCCCCCGTTTGCCTATCTGGGTTAGCAATCGGAACTGGCATACCACAATGTCAGGCCGGAACCAGCAATCTGCGGCACAATGCTGGACCGACCAAGGGAGGTAGGAACGGGTGAACAGCGAGGTCGTCTCGAGCCTCGGCAGCAGGGCAATTGCTGAGCCGGCGACGGCTGCCGGCGCATTGCCGCCCGTCCTCGAGATCGAAGACCTGCACGTGCACTTCGTCACCAGCCACGGTACGGTGCGCGCTGTCGAGGGGCTCAGCTACTCCGTTCATCCGGGCGAGATGGTCGCCATCGTCGGGGAGTCCGGCTCCGGCAAGTCCGTCTCCGCACTGGCCGTGATGCGCCTGCTTCCGCAGGGCAGCGCGCGCATCCCTTCGGGGTCGATCCGCTTCGACGGCCACGACCTGCTGAAGCTCTCCGAGGAGGAGATGCGGCGCATTCGCGGCCGGCACGTCGCGATGATCTTCCAGGAGCCCATGACTTCGCTCAATCCGGTGCTTCGCATCGGGCTGCAGATCATGGAGCCGCTGACCATCCACTTGAAAATGGATGAGAAGGCGGCGCGCGCACGGGCAGTCGAGCTTCTGACGCTTGTGGGCATCACCGATCCGGAGAGCCGTCTCAGCCAATACCCCCACCAACTTTCAGGCGGCATGCGCCAACGGGTGATGATCGCTATCGGTCTCGCCTGCAATCCTAAGCTGCTGATCGCCGACGAGCCGACCACCGCGCTCGACGTCACCATCCAGGCGCAGATCCTGGAGCTGATGAAGGATCTGTCGCGCAGGCTCGGCGTGGCGGTGGTCCTCATCACGCACAACCTAGGCATCGTCGCGCGCTATGCCGACCGCGTGAATGTCATGTACGCCGCGCGACTGGTGGAAAGCGGCACCGCAGAGCGGGTGTTCTCGCGGCCCCTCCACCCCTATGCGCGCGGTCTGCTGGCAGCGGTGCCCAGGCTGGATCGCGGGCGCAGCGTGAAACTTGCTACCATCGAGGGCGCCCCGCCGAACCTGCTGGCACCGCCGGCAGGATGCCGGTTCAGGCCACGCTGCCGCTTTGCCATCGACCAGTGTCACGAGCTGCCGCTGCTCGAGGCGGCGGAGCCGGGCCATCTGGTAGCCTGCCATCGCGTTGCTGACATCGAAGCCTTGGATGCGGTTACAGCGTCAGCAGCCAGCGCGGCCAAAGCGGAGTTTGCAAATGGCAGCGGCAGCGACGCCATCCTCGACATCAGAAACGCAAGCAAGTTCTTTCCAATCAAGGCAGGCTGGTTCCGCCGCGCCAAGATGATACGCGCGGTGAACGATGTTACGCTCGATGCCAAGCGGGGGGAGACGCTTGGGCTGGTCGGGGAGTTGGGTTGCGGAAAATCGACGCTTGGGCGGCTGGTGTTGCGCCTGGACGATCCCACGGCCGGCGAGATCCGCTTCGAGAACATCGACCTGGCCAAGCTCAAGCGCAACGAAATGACGGCGGTGCGCAAGCGCATGCAGGTCATCTTCCAGGACCCCTATTCCTCCCTCAACCCGCGCATGACCGTCGGCCAGATCATCGCCGAGCCCATGCACGTGCACGAGATCGTGCCCAGGCCCCAGATAGCGGCCCGGGTGGCAGAGCTGCTGAACCTCGTGGGCCTGTTCCCGTACATGGCGCTGCGTTACCCGCACGAACTCTCCGGCGGACAGCGCCAGCGTGTCGGCATTGCGCGGGCACTGGCGGTCAACCCGCATGTCATAGTGTGCGACGAAGCGGTGTCGGCTCTCGACGTCTCGATCCAGGGCCAGGTAATCAACCTGCTAGAGGAGCTGCAGCAGAAGTTCGGGCTCACCTACCTCTTCATTGCCCATGACCTTGCCGTGGTGCGGCACATCTCGAGCAAGGTGGCGGTCATGTATCTGGGGCGCATCGTCGAGTACGCCCCCGCCGAGGAGTTGTTCGCCAACCCGAAGCATCCCTATACTCAAGCGCTGCTCGCTGCTGCCCCGATTCCCGATCCCGTGGTCGAGCGTACGAGGCCCAGGCGCATCATCGCCGGAGAGCTGCCGAGCCCGCTCAATCCGCCCTCGGGCTGCGTGTTCCACCCGCGCTGCCCGCTAGCCACCGAGGAGTGCAAGCGGGCTGTTCCCGAAAGGCGAGAGCTGGGGCCGAGCCACTTCGTGGCGTGCATCCACGTCTGAGCGCGCCGCTTTTCGCCAACGCGCCTGGGCCGGGCAACGCGCAGGCTCCTCACCTGCGTGCTGGCGATGATTGCGGGGTGCATCGCCGTTGCCCGACCCAAGCCCGCGGCGGCCGCTATCAGTCCTTCCTATAGAAGGCGTAGTCGGCCGAGTACGGCACGTTGAGGAAGGTGCCGGCGCGCTCGCAGGCGCCCTCGGCGACGCCGCCCCTGGTGTTGAGCCGTTGGATGACCGTGATGCCGCCGAGCTGACCGGTGCCTCGCCGCGACGTCACCTCGAGCTTCAGAAGCGGGATGTCGTGCGAGCTGGCGCCGGGGGCGCGGGCGGCGACCTTGCCCACCACTGCGCTGCCGTCCGCCAGCTCCCAGTTCGGGCCGGCGTAGTGACGGCCAACGGTCTTGCCGTCCACCAACAGGGTCGCAATCGGCTCGCGGAACTGCCAGCTGAGTTTACCGGCGGTGTCGGCTTTGCATTCGTACACCTGGGCGCCTTCGGCGTGGATGGTTGCCGCCAGCGTTTCGCCGGGGGCCGCGATGGCATCGGGCACCTCGGCCGCAACGTGCGAGGGCGCCAGGGCAAGGATTGAAAGAGCGAGGGCGGTCAGGGTGGTTCGCATCGGGGGTGCTCCCTTTGAAAATTCATTTATCGGTTGTTCCGCACGCGGCGGGTTCCTGACGTGGGCGCGACAAGGCGGCCGCCGATCAGGGATTGCCGGCGCCAGTAGCACCGGCGACGGCGCCAGACCAATTTGGCTTTGCAATAGTATGTATTGGGAATTCTTTGCTCAGTGGCAGAGGGGCGGCGCTACACCTCCAGCGCCTTGCGCACCTCGTACACTTCCATGATGCGCTTGTTGCGGTGGGGCCAATCGCACACGAATTGCCAGATGCCGTCGCTGTATGTGTCGCAGACCTTCACGCCCTTGATCACCACCCAGTGCCCCTGTTTGCCCACGTGCAGGGCAAGAATGTAGTGGATCCACGGATTGCGCTGACGGTGCATCCAGTTGCTCCACAGGGGCGGGCGTTCCTTGCGTGGCAGCTGCATGAAGCTCTCGCGGAGCTGCATCGAGTAGCCGTAGTGAGCCAGGGCTGCCGCTACCTCCTCGGCGTATGTGCCTTTGACGATCGACTTGGCCGACGAAGATGGATTGCGGAAAGCGCGGACCTCCTCCTCGACCCTGCTCACGGGGTAGCCGGTGATCGCCGAAAGCACGATGGGACCGCAAAAAGCGGTACGTCCGGTATCGTTCTTGGCCTCATGCAGGCTGGAGGAAATACGTGCTGGCTCTTGATCGTGCGCCAACGGCATGGCGGGACCCTCAAGTGTCGGACCGGACTTGGTTAATTGGATCTTTCCACGCGCCGGTTAACGAAAGATTTCCAAGGGTGTCGGCCTAGCGGCCTGCTCCGATGAAGCCGCAAATCTCCCGCGCGACAGTTATCCCCAGGCTGTCAACAGAAAAGCGGGCTCGCCACGGAATAACCGTTCAAGACTGCAGAGGAACGGGATAATGCTGGTGGCGGACTTCTCTACTGGCATCGCAACATTCGGGGCCCCGCAAGGGGCCCCGATTTTTTGACCGCTACGTCTCGCGCGAACTCGGTGCTGTCCAACGTCATCGACTTGTCGGCGCGAGCGACTTGAAAAGCCTTGCTGGCAGGCCCAAGGCCACTCGCCAAAGCTAGCTTTTCGCTTGGCGAAAAAGCACCCGCCCTCGGCGCTCCCTCCTATGCCTCCATGGCAACGTGCTAAGCTTGCCCGCATTCCGCGAGCATGAGGCGACATGGGCAAGACGGACGACGGCAACAGCGACACCGAGCGCGGGTTCCTGCGCGGGCTGCAGAGCTACGGCGACCGCGATTTCTCCATCTACATGCGGCGCGCCTTCGCCAGGTCGATGGGCTACTCGGGCGAGGAGCTCGCCCGTCCCGTGGTCGGCATCGCCTTCACGCACTCCAGGTTCAATCCCTGCCACCGCCACTTCCCCGAGCTGCTCGACGCGGTGAAGCGCGGCGTCGCGGCGGCGGGCGGCCTGGCGCTCGAGTTCCCCACCATCTCGCTGCACGAGTCCACGCTGGCGCCCAACTCCATGAAGTTCCGCAACCTCATGGCCATGGACACCGAGGAGATGATCCGCGCCCAGCCCATGGACGCGGTTGTCCTCATGGGCGGCTGCGACAAGACCGTGCCGGCCCAGCTGATGGGCGCGGCAAGCGCCGGCAAGCCCGCCATCCAGCTGATCGGCGGCCCGCAGATGACCTCGCGCTACAAGGACGACCGCGTGGGGGCCTGCACCGACTGCCGCAAGTTCTGGACCCAGTTCCGCGCCGGCAAGCTGGACCGCAACCGAGATCGAGGCCGTGGAAGGCCGGCTCGTCACCACGGCGGGCACCTGCGCCGTGATGGGCACGGCCTCGCACCATGGCGGCCATCGCCGAGGCGCTCGGCATGACGCTGCCCGGCACGGCTGCCATCCCCGCCGTGCATGCCGACCGGCTGCGCGCGGCGGAGGCGACGGGCGCGCGCGCCGTGGCGCTGGCCCGCTCCGACCTGACGCCGGACAAGATCATCACCGCCGGCGCGATCGAGAACGCGGCGCGCGTGCTGCTGGCGCTCGGCGGCTCCACCAACGGCGTGATCCACCTTGCCGCGATCGCCGGCCGCCTCGGCCTGAAGCTCGACCTGAAGCGCCTCAATGAGCTCTCCGACACTACGCCCGTGCTGGCCGCGGTGAAGCCCGTGGGCAGCGAGTTCTACATGGAGGACTTCTTCGCCGCCGGCGGCATCGGCGCCGTGCTGCGTGAACTGAAGCCCCTGCTGAACCTCGACTGCATGACCATCACCGGCGAGACGCTGGGCGAGCGCCTGGCGGCCGAGGAAGGCGCCTATGTCGATCGCCGGGTGATCAAGTCGGCCAAGGAACCGCTGGAGCCGCAGGGCGGGCTGGTGGCGCTGTTCGGCTCGCTGGCACCCGATGGCGCCATCATCAAGAGGTCGGCGGCCACGCCGTCCCTGTTCGAGAAGACCGGCCGCGCCGTAGTGTTCTCCTCGCTCGACGACCTGGGCGCCCGCATCGACGACCCCGACCTCGATGTCACGGCTGACGATTTCCTCATCCTGCAGAACGCCGGCCCGAGGAGCGCCGCCGCCATGCCGGAAGCGGGATTCCTGCCGATCCCCAAGAAGCTGCTGGCGGCGGGCGTCAAGGACATGGTGCGCATCTCGGACGCGCGCATGTCGGGCACCGCCTACGGCACCATCGTGCTGCACGTCGCACCGGAAGCCGCGGCCGGCGGCCCGCTGGCGCTGGTGCGCAACGGCGACAAGGTGCGCTTGAGCGTGAAGGAGCGGCGGCTCGATCTGCTGGTCGACGAGAAGGAGCTGGAGGCGCGGCGCAAGGGTGTCAGACCCTCAGGGCCTGACACCGAGGCTGCGCGGCTACGACAAGCTGTTCCGCGACAGCGTGCTGCAGGCCCCCGACGGCTGCGACTTCGGCTTCCTCAAGCGCCGCGCGGAATGAAGCGCCCTGGCAGGCACGATCAGCGCGATTGGCACGCCCGCAAGAGCCACCCAAAGTCAGGCCGCGCCGCGCCCCGCGTCAGCGCTCGGTCATTAGCCCGGCGATATTGAGAATCGACACACGTCGGTTGAGCCGCTCCGGCCCTGGCGTATCGACCTTGAGAAACTGCTCGCCGTAGCCTTGAGTGACGAGGTTCTCCTCCGGCACGCCAAATCTTCCGACAGCACCTCGGCAACGGCTTGGGCGCGCCGGTCGGAGAGGCTCAGGTTGTCCTCGGCCGGTCCCACCGCGTCGGAGTGCCCCTCGATCATGAAGATGGCCTCGGAGTTGCGCTCGAGGACTCGCAGCATTGCGCGGGCGATACGCTCGAGCTTGAACTCCTGGTCGGCTTCGACCTCCCACGACCCAAACTCGAAGGTGATCGTGTCGACGTCGATGCGACGCAATCGCGCGCGCAACTCGTAGTTGTCGCGGATCTCTTCGAGGGAATAGCCGCGCTCGAGCGCCTCGACGGGTGGCGCCTCCAGCGCTTCCTCGAGATCGTCTTCCGAAGCGTTGTCGTAATCGACGATGTACCTGTCGCGGGGGATCGTCACACGCGGCGGCCGCAGGTTGAGTGCGATGATGCCGCCAAGCACGCCGATGCCGACGCCGACACCGAGGTTGCGATAGAAGCGGCGGTTGTCGATGAGGTTGCGCTCACGACCGTCGCGGTCGCGGCGATAGCGGCGGATTAGCCGGCCGTTGGTGTCCACAACGGTGACGACGCGCACGCCGTCTCGGCGGATGAAGATCGTCTCTACGGTGCCGTCGCCGCGCTTTTCCGATCTGGCGCCGGGCTTGCGGGCGAACCGCTCGGCCTCGTCGTGGCGGATCACGGCCTTGTTGCCCTCCTTGACGATGAAGCGGTTGCCGGGCTCCTGGATGACCTTGCGCTTGCCGCCTTCGTGCACGCTCTCTAGCCGGTTCTTCTGGATCTGATCGAAGCGCTTGAGCGCTGGAGCCTGCGGCCCACTTGGTGCAACGAGGCTAGGACTGGTGCTTGGCGAAGGCAGCGACTTCGCTGCCGGGGGAGGAGGACTGGGCGTTCCGTAGGGCTGCAATGGGCCGGGGCTGGGTGGCGCTGAGCCAGGCGCGCCCGCAGGCTTCTTGAACGCCGGCGAGTTCAGGATCGCCAGGCGGGCGCTTGAAGGTGTCCCGCTTCTCGGGGGGCGGTAGGCGCCTGAAGCTGTCCTGCTTCTCGGGGGGCGGCAGGCGCTTCTCGACTGCCGGCGGAGGAGGCACCATCGCCTTTGGTGGCGGCGGCGGTGGCGGGATCGAGGCCTTCGGCGGTGGAGGCTTTGGTGGCGGCGGTGGAGGAACCATCGCCTTGGGCGGCGGAGGAGGAGGCCGCTTCTCGCGCTCCTTCTTCTCACGCTCCTTCTTCTTTTTCTCCTCCTCTGACTGCGCGTAGGCAGTGTCGATTGGGCTCACGCGGCAGGCGATCACGCCTGCCGTCGTTGCACATAGGGCAAAGAGGAGAGCAGCCCTGAGGCTGCGATGGTGGGATACCGTCATGACTAGTTTCAACGCCCCAGGCAGCGTACCCAGCTTCGGCGTGCGTGCAGCGATGCTGGTGATTGGCCTTCGTCCCTAACGGGATGGTGACAGTTTGCGGCGGCAGCGAGGCGCTATTTGCGATATCTAGTAGGGGATTGGGCGGCGGGCGGGATTGTAGTGCGCGCTGCGGTGCAGCAGGGACGGCATCATGAACGGCGTAGAAATCGTGGAAGTGGCCCCGCGCGACGGGTTCCAGGCCATCAAGCCTTTCATCCCGACTGAAACAAAAACAGCGCTGATTGAGGAATTGGCGGCCTGCGGGTTCTCCGGCTGGAGATCGGCTCCTTCGTTAGCCCAAAGGCGCTGGCGCAGATGGCCGATACGCCGGAAATCATCAAACGCGCGCGGCTGCCGCAGGGAATGCGCGTGATGGCGCTGGTGCCAAACGCCAAGGGCCTGCAACTGGCCCTCAATGCGGGCATCAAGGAGATCAGCTGGGTGATCTCGGTTTCGGAGAGCCACAACCGCTCCAACGTCAACCGCAGTGTGGACGAGAGCTTCCGCGACTTCAGGGCGGCCTGGGCGGCACTTGGCAACAGCAAGCCCAGGCTTCGGCTCGGCCTGTCGACCTGCTTCGATTGTCCCTGGGAGGGCCGCGTGCCCGAGGACAATGTAATCCGAGCGGTGGAACGGGTGATCGAGGCCGCGGGAGAGGTAGAGATCGGCATCTGCGATACGACGGGGCGGGCAGCACCCGATCACGTCGGCCGGCTGTTCAGCCGCATCATGCCTCGCTACGCCAGCGACCGCGTCACCTTCGCCTATCACGGGCACGACACCTACGGGCTCGGCGTGGCCAATGCCATCGAGGCCTACCGACAGGGCGTGCGCGTCATCGACGGCGCGGCAGGAGGGCTCGGCGGATGCCCGTTCGCACCTGGGGCCGCGGGCAATACGGCGAGCGAGGACCTCGTGTTCGCGTTCGAGCACATGGGTGTCAAGACCGGCGTCGATCTCGGCAAGTTGCTGCCGGCGGCCGATCATGTTGCTGCCGTGGAGCCGTGCCAGGCTGGAGGCAAGCTCAGGACCGTGCCGAGGAAGCGCGCGCTCGCGGGCTTCGGCGATGCCACGCGGGGGTTGCCGGCCTGACGGGGAGGCGCGCTACGACGCGGGTCAGCTGGTCTCGCCGGGGCGCGGCTTGCGGCGCAGAGTCGGCGCCTTGGTGGGGGTGAGCGCGCAGATCGTCTGCGTGCGCTTGGCTGCAACCATGCGCGGAGCGGCCAGGAACCTGATGCCGAGATCGGCGCCGGAGCGCCATACAACCTGGCAGTTCGCTTCCAGGCCATCGAGTGGGATCAGCAGCTCGAAGGTGTCGGGAGCGCTGACAGAGCCCTCGACCTTCAGGCGCGCTCCCGTGGCAGACATATCGCGCACCATGCAATCGATGGTGACGTGGCGATCACTGTACGCGATCTTGCCCGACTTGAGCATGCGACGGCGCGGCGCGATGCGCGCCTCGTTCGCCACTTGCGGGGCGAGTGCGGTGTTCCCCACCGCATGCAGGTGGACAACGGTGCCGGTGCTCTCAGCCTGGACGGCCAACGCAGATACTCCCAGTCCTTCGCAGGACACTCTCGGCCCAAATACTGTGATCAGAGTTAAATGGACCGCATACACGCCAAAGCTTAAGGGGCAGCGTTAGGATGCCCCTGACCCTTGTCCCACGCTGACACGGCGCGCCCTGGGCTACTGATCGGGGCGGGCCACGTCGAGACGATGCACGATGCCCTGCGTGGCGCTGTTGAGCGCGGGATAGCGCTCCAACACCAGGGGATCGTGCCCCGGCACTACGCGCCTGGGCGAGCCCGCAAGGGCAATCAGGCGCCGGTAGCCATCGAGCACGTCGCCGATATCGATGGTGATCGGGAAGACCTTGCCCATCTCGAAGTTCTCGTAGAAGTGCGAGGCGTCCGAGGCCAGCACCACCGGCCCGGTGGCAGTGGTAACGCGAACGCATTGCAAGCCGCGACTGTGGCCGCCGATCTTGTGCACCGTGATGCCGGGCGCGATCTCTCCGTCGCCGTTCTGGAAGATCACGCGGCCCGAGTACACATTCTTCACCATCTCGCAGACGTGGTCGGCGGTGAACGGATGGCGCAGGTGCGCATGGCACATGCAAGGGCCGGTAGCATAGGCCATCTCGGCGGCCTGCAGATGAAAGCGGGCCTTCGGAAATGCGCTGAGCGTGCCGGCATGATCGTAGTGCAAATGGGTGACGATGACCTGGTCCACGGTCGAGGCCGCAACGCCCACCTGCTCCAGGGCCGCGGCCGGCGTCCGGTCGATCTTGCGGCCCCGCTTGGCGCCCTCTGCGGCATCGAAACCCGTATCGACGACGATGGTGCGCTCGGCGTTGCGGATCACCCAGACGAAGTAGTCGATCGGATGCGGGGCGTCGTGGTCGTCGGCAGCGATGAAGCTCTCGAAGCGCTTGCGCTCCGCTAGCCGGGCATACTTGAGGGCCAGGATTTCATAGGTGTCGCTGCTCATCTGGGCTGCTCCTGCAACTCGATTGGGCACCTACAATGCTTCCGAAGCAAACCCATGTCATCATAGACAGCAACAATGGGCGCTTGGTTGTCCCGCTCGTGTGCGACGGGCTTGGCGGCGGTGCCGGCAATCGCCATCTGATACTTGGGTTGGGGCGAGGGATTGATGGCCAATCGCATGAATGTCTCGTTCTTTCAGGAGCTGCTCAACTCGATCGCCGAGCAGGGTCGCCACCTGCTGCCGCGCTCGCTGCGCGGGCCGGGGCGCGAGAACGACATCGAGGAGCTCGCCACCGCGCTGGTTTCGAGCCGCGGAGAGGCGTCAGGAGTAGCCATTGCGGGTGAGATCCTGCGGCACTATCGCAGCCTAGCGCGCGAGGATCGCATCGCCTTCTTGCGCTTCCTGGCCCGCACCATGCAACCTGATAGGAGCGCGGCAACGGAGGCTGCGAGGGCCTTCGTCGAAGCTCCCGACGACGGCTCCCTGTACGATCTGCAGCGGGCGGTAGAAAGCCCTCGGCTCGAGTTCTTCCGGCGCCTGAACCTGGCACCTGGCGCGACCGCGCAGATCGTCGCCCTGCGGCGTGACCTGCTTTCCACCGACGACCCGGCGCTTGCTCCCGTCGACGTCGATCTACGCCGGCTACTCGCCTCCTGGTTCAACCGCGGCTTCCTGGTGCTGCGCCGCATCGACTGGCAGACGCCGGCTGCCATTTTGGAGAAGATCATCGCTTACGAGGCGGTGCATGAGATTCAGGGCTGGGACGATCTGCGCCGGCGCCTGGACCCTGCCGACCGCCGCTGCTTTGCCTTCTTCCATCCCTCGCTCGTCGACGAACCGCTTATCTTCGTCGAGGTGGCGCTCAGCAACGATATGCCTGGGTCGATTGGTTCCGTGCTGCAGGAAGCACCGAAAAGCGGCGAGGTCGTCGATGCGCCGACCACAGCAGTTTTCTACTCGATCTCAAACTGTCAGGAGGGCCTTCGCGGCATCTCCTTCGGCAACTTCCTGATCAAGCAGGTTGTGGAGGACCTCATCAAGGAGCGCCCGACGCTCCAGACCTTCGTGACTTTGTCGCCGGTGCCGCACTTCGCAGAGTGGCTACGGGATACGCTCGCGGAACCCGGCACCGATCTCGTCACCCCGGCCGACCGCACTCGTCTCGAGGTGCTCGGCGATCCCGGCTGGGTCAGCAGTCAGCAGCTCGCGAACGCCCTCAAGCCAAGGCTGCTGCGGCTTGCCGCCCACTACTTTCTGGTCGCCAAGACGCGCGACCGACGGCCGCCGGACCCTGTTGCCCGCTTCCATCTCGGCAATGGTGCACGGCTCGAGCGCATCAATTGGCTGGGTGACACCTCGCGCAGGGGCTTGAGTGAAGCGCACGGGTTGATGGTTAATTACCGCTACGACCTCAGAGACATCGAGCGCAATCACGAGGCCTACGCCAACGAAGGCGTGGTGGCGGCAGCCAAGCAGGCGCAGGCGCTCCTCAAGCCCGAGCGTTCCCGCCCGGAGGCCAGCAAGCTCCTGCAGATCGCCCGGCTGCGGCCGGCCAAGGCGGTCTCGCAGGAAGACGACAGCCGCTAGGCTGGGGTAGCGCGCAAGGACGCCGGCCGGCCGATTAGGCCATTGGCATTGCAGGGTTTCCCTGAGATTGGACATCGTTGCCGCCGATCTTGTCCGAGTGACGCCTTTGTGCGTTTACTTCAGGCAACGGCTTGGTCCTGCGCGCCCAAATCGTGGAGCGCGGTCTGGGAGGATGGCGAGATGCGTTACGGCGAAGGCGACCGTCAGAGCGACAACGTAGAAGATCGGCGCGGCGCAGGCGGCGGCATGTTTCCGCGTGGTGGCGGTATGCCGATCCAGCTCGGCGGAGGAAGATTAGGTCTCGGTTCGCTCGTTCTGATCGGCATCGTCTGTCTCTTGCTTGGCATCAATCCGCTCGCGTTGTTGAGCGACGGCGGCCTGCAAATTCCCGACATGCCGCGGCCCCAGCGTCAGGGCGTCCCGCAGGACGCGCCGGGCATGCCGGGCCGGCCCGGCGTCGGCGACAGTGCCGACGCAAAGGCCAGGTTCGTGCGCTATGTGCTCGCCGATACCGAGGACGTGTGGGAGAAGATCTTCGCCGGCGCCGGCCGACGCTACGAGAAGCCCACGCTGGTGCTGTTCAGCGGCGTCACCCGCACCGCCTGCGGCACGGGGCAATCGGCGATGGGGCCCTTCTATTGCCCGCTGGACAAGAAAGTATATATCGACCTGTCGTTCTATGACGACCTGCGCACCCGCTTCCGCGCGCCCGGCGACTTCGCACAGGCCTATGTGATCGCTCACGAGATCGGCCACCACGTGCAGACGTTGCTCGGTATCGCCGACCGCGTGCAGGCCTTGAAGCAGCGCGCCACCAGCGAGGCCCAGGCCAATCTGCTGCAGGTCAAGATGGAGCTGCAGGCGGACTGCTTCGCCGGCGTATGGGCCTCGCTCGCCCATGAGATGAAAGACCGACTCCAGCCAGGCGACATCGAGAGCGGGCTGAATGCCGCGGCCGCGATCGGCGATGACCGCATGCAGAAGCAGGCGCAAGGCTACGCCGTGCCCGAGAGCTTTACGCACGGCTCCTCGGCGCAGCGGGTAAGATGGTTCAAGCGCGGCTATGACACCGGCCAGACGCAGCAGTGCGACACCTTCAATGCGCCCGGTCTTTGAGGGCCCCGTTGTTGGCAGCGAGAGCCGCCACTGACCTAGTGTGATTATCGAGAAGTCCGCTCTCGACTCTAGCCTCGCGCGATGTGGCGGACTTCTCGATCCCGATCACACTAGCATCGTGATTTTGCTAGTGTCCTTCAGATCGCGAAATTCGTGACCTGGTTCGCGGCAAAGTGAGACGAATTTCGCGATCAGGACACTAGAGAGGCGTGCCTGTGTAGGCCGTCGCAAAGCACCCAGGGCGAGCCAGACCCATATCGGAACAAGCGCGGTCGGCGTCGGCCTTGGTTGCGAACGGTCCAGCCAGCAGCCGGTACGCACCGCCTCCGCCGCGCGGCGGAACGATGCGCGGCTCGAGCCTGCCAAGTTGCCCGCGATGCTGATCGCGCAAACGGTCCCAGCGTTCGCGCAGGCCCTCAAGTGAGGGATGGGATCCCAGCTGTACCCCAAATACCGCCTGGGCTGTGCGAGTAACGACGGGTTCGCCGAAGTTGATCCCGTCGGCAGCATCGATACTGCCGGTTTCCAGCGGGCTGGGAGAGGTCTCCGTCTTGCCCGAAGAGGTCGTCACCTCGCCTTGCGGGACGTTGATCGCGCGTGCATTGGGCCTTCCTTCCGAAGGTTTGCGCTGCGCTTTGTCGTTGGGCTTGCCCTTCGGGCTCGGAGGCTCGACCTCAACTGTAGCGAGGCGCTCCTCTACTGCCGTCAACCGGGAGTTCACCGCTTTGTCTTTGGCCTCCTGCGAGGCAGCAGCCTCCTTCAGGTCGGATACGTCCTTTTGAACATCGCTGAGGTTGCGCCGCATCGAGCCGATCTCGATGTTGGCTTTGGCAATCGCCCGCATCGCCTGCCCGGGCTCGGTTTCGGCGATCTGCTGGCGCGGAGGTGCCACAGGCTGCGGCTGGAGAACCAGAAAAGTCAGATAGGCCAGCGCCGCGACCGCCATCAAGGCCCATACTGCCAGATAGGCCTTCACGAACCCCCGAGAGCGAGTGGATTGACCGGTGTACGCCGCCATGGTCGAGCGCGTCCTCGTTCTGGTTTGAGACAATGCTGCGCGGACGCGAACTGGGCGCAGGGTCGAATCGTGGTGAACGGTCTCAAATCGGCGGGTATAGGGTCAACCTACCGTCGGCAAGCCCGCCCGGCGGGTTGTGGACATGTTGTCGAGATGCCATAGCTTCCAGCTCGGCTCCTGGTCCGCACGGTGCCAGGAGCCGCACCAACCCTGGCGACTGCGCTTTGTGCCATCCGCCGGGCACGATTGTTGCGTCGTTGATTTCTTCGCGGGCGATGGCTGTGCAACATTGGCTTCGGGATCAGATACAACACTGCCGCGCATTCGATGGGGCTTCAATCGATGGCAAGTAGCGCGCTCCTGATCGTCACCCTGGCCGCCGGGAAGGGCGCACGCATGCGCTCACAGCTGCCCAAGGTGCTGCATCCCATTGGCGGTCGATCGATGCTTGCGCACGTTCTGGGTGCGGCACTGTCGGCGGGAGCGAGCCGGCTGGCTTTGGTTGTTGGTCCAGGGGTGGGCTCGGCGGATTCGCCTGTGCGCGCCGAGGCAAAGCGTATGGCACCGGATATCGAGGTGTTCGAACAGCTGAACCAGGCAGGCACCGGCGAGGCGCTGCTTGCAGCGCGGCAAGCGCTCGAACGCCACCGTGGAGAGGTGCTAGTCGTCTATGCCGACACACCGCTCATCGAGGCCGCCACTCTGGAGAGGTTGGTGCAAGCCTTGAAGGACGGTGCCCACATTGCTGTACTCGCCTTCGAGCCGGCCGACCCTGCAGGCTATGGCCGGCTCGTCCTCGATGACGCCGGTCGTGTGACCGCCATCCGCGAGCACAAGGATGCGAGCGAGGCAGAGCGCAAAATCGGACTTTGCGCCGCCGGCGCTCTCGCGTTCCGTGTTCCCGATCTCCTGGGGCTGCTCTCCCGCATCGGCAACGACAATGCCAAGGGGGAGTACTACCTAACAGATGCCATCGCGCTCGGTTGCGCTGATGGTCTTGTCGCAAGGGCCGTCCTGTGCACGGAGCAGGAAGCCCAGGGGGTGAACTCGCGCGTGCAGCTCGCGGCGGCCGAGGCCGCTTTTCAAGATCGGGCCCGCCGGAAGGCGATGGAGGGCGGCGCAACGCTTATCGCTCCGGAAACGGTTTGGTTCAGCCATGATACGATCATCGGCCAGGACACCTTGATCGAGCCAAACGTGTTCTTCGGCCCCGGCGTGGTCGTGGAGGGTGGGGCCGAGATCCTCGCCAACTGCCATATCACCAATACGCGCATCCGCGCCGGCGCGCGCGTCGGTCCCTTCGCCCGCCTGCGCCCCGGCGCCGATATCGGACCCAGACGCGCGCATCGGCAATTTCGTCGAGGTCAAGAACGTCACGATGGAGGCGGGCGCCAAGGCCAACCATCTCGCCTATCTCGGCGACGGGCGGGTCGGGGAGGGCGCCAACATCGGCGCCGGCACCATCTTCTGCAACTACGATGGCTTCGCCAAGCATTCGACCGAGGTGGGTAAGGGTGCCTTCGTCGGCTCCAATACCTCCTTGGTAGCCCCTGTGAAGATCGGCGAGGGTGCCTATATCGGCTCGGGCAGCGTCATCACCAAGGACGTAGCCCCGGGCGCTCTGGCGCTGGAACGCAGCCCTCAGGAGGAGCGACCCGGCTGGGCCGCGAAATTCCGCCTGATGATGCAGCGTCGCAAGCGATCGGCCTGATGTTTGCAAGGCGAGCGGCCGCGAAAGATCAGGAAACAGACTGTGAATTGATGGCTGGTCTCGAACTACTTTAGTAGCGACAGCCAGTCCGTGTACAAATACGACCCCTTAGCTACAGGAAACGGCACGCCATGTGCGGCATCGTTGGAATCTTGGGCAACAAGCCCGTGGCGGACAGCCTGGTGGAGGCGCTGCGGCGTCTGGAATACCGCGGCTATGATTCCGCTGGCATTGCCACCGTCGAGAACGGCACGCTCGATCGCCGGCGCGCCGAAGGCAAGCTGAAGAATCTGGAGCTGCGCCTCTCCAATCAACCGCTGCAAGGCCATGTTGGCATCGGGCACACAAGGTGGGCGACGCACGGCCGCCCTACCGAGACCAATGCCCATCCGCACATGAGCGAGCGCGTCTCCGTGGTGCACAACGGGATCATCGAGAATTTCGCGGAGCTGAAGAGGATGCTCCGCGCCAAGGGGCACAAGTTCGAGACCGAGACAGACACCGAGGTGGTAGTGCATCTGATCGCGGACGAGATGCAGGCAGGCCACTCCCCGGTCGACGCGACCAAGCGCGCACTTACCCGGCTGCAAGGAGCGTTCGCCCTAGCCATCATCTTCGCCGGCGAAGAAGACCTGATGATCGGCGCTCGCCAGGGCAGCCCGCTTGCCGTCGGCCACGGCAAGGACGAAATGTATCTGGGCTCTGACGCCATCGCGCTTGCGCCCTTCACCAGCGAGATCACCTATCTGGAGGAAGGCGACTGTGCGGTGCTGACCCGCAAGAGCGCAACCATCTACGACCGGCTGGGGAAGCAAGTGCAGCGCCCGAGGGTGACCTCGGTGGCCAGCTCTCTGCTGGTCGACAAGGGCAACCACCGCCACTTCATGGCCAAGGAGATCCACGAGCAGCCCGAGGTCATCGGCCACACGCTTGCCAACTACATCGACTTCAGCGAAGGCCGCGTGAGGCTTCCGGAACTGGGCATCGATCCGGCGGAGATCAATCGTGTCTCCATTTCGGCCTGCGGCACGGCTTACTACGCGGGGCTTGTCGGAAAGTATTGGCTGGAGCGCTATGCGCGCATCCCGGTCGAGATCGATATCGCTTCGGAGTTTCGCTATCGCGAGCCGCCGTTGGCGCCGGGCGGGCTAGCGCTGTTCGTCTCGCAATCCGGCGAAACCGCCGATACCCTGGCGACGCTGCGCTACTGCAAGGCACAGGGCCAGAGCATCGCCTCGATCCTCAACGTGCGCACCTCTACCATCGCGCGCGAGTCAAACGCCATATTGCCGACCTTGGCCGGGCCCGAGATCGGGGTCGCGTCCACGAAGGCTTTCACCTGTCAATTGAGTGTGCTGGCCTGCCTGGCCATCGGGCTCGGCCGCGCGCGCGGCACCATCACCGAGGCCAAAGAGAAGGAGCTGGTGCGGGCACTGGGCGAGGTGCCCCGGCACATTTCCACGATCCTTCGTGGTGAGCAGCGTTACGAGCAGTTGGCGCACATACTGGCCAAGGCGCGGGACGTGCTCTACCTCGGTCGCGGGGTCAGCTATCCCATCGCGCTGGAAGGGGCGCTCAAGCTCAAGGAAATCTCCTACATTCACGCCGAAGGCTATGCTGCCGGCGAGCTCAAACACGGGCCAATCGCGCTGATCGACGAGCATGTGCCGGTCATTGTGGTGGCGCCTGAGGACGAGCTGTTCGACAAAACAGCGTCCAACATGCAGGAGGTTGCCGCGCGCGGCGGCAGGATCGTGCTGGTGTCCAATGCCGGAGCTGAGCGTGCCGGGTGCAGGGTAGAAACGCTGCTGCCGGTCCCCACCGCGCACCCGTTTACCAATCCGCTGCTCTATGCGGTGCCAGTGCAACTGCTTGCCTACCATACCGCCGTCTTCATGGGGACCGACGTCGACCAGCCGCGCAACCTGGCCAAGTCGGTGACTGTGGAATAGGCGCGCAAGCCTTGCCCCAGCAATTGCGTGGAACCACGGAATTGTCGTAGTTTTCCCGTCTAGAGGGTGCTTCGCGTACGACTTGACCGGGGGTCGAAGCATAACTCGCGACTGGTGCAAGCTCGCTATCGCGGCCTTTGCCGCGGCGGTGCTGGTGCCGTCGTACGCACTCGACCTGCACGCGCAGCAAGCCAAGCGGCCGGCCAGCACTGCCAAGGCGCAAGGGGGGGCGTCGCCAGCCCCCAACAAGCAGCCCGACGGTGCCGACGGCGAAGCGCAGGCCAAAGCGGCTGCGCAGAAAAAGCGACAGGACCCTGCCGAAGCGCAGCGGGCCATCGACACCGCCAACAAGCTCATTCAAACCGGAAAGGCCGAGCAGGCCGTTCAAACGCTCACGGCGACGTTGGCCGGAGGCAATCTTCCGCCGGCCATCATGGCCAAGGCTCTGTATTTGCGCGGCATCGCCTACCGGCAGCAGAGCAAGCCGGCGCAGGCGATTTCCGATCTCACCAGCGCACTCTGGCTGAAGGGGGGGCTCGCCGAAGACGAACGGGCAGATGCCATAAAGCAACGGGTGGCGGCGTACGCCGACGCCGGGCTTACGGAAACGGGTGAGCCGGTGGCTGCGTCTCCGGTCGCCAAGGAGCGGCAGGCTTCGACCAAAGGTTGGGGGACTACCACCGCTTCGGAGAGCAGCAACAGCGCGCCGCCCGGCGGCAATTGGTTCAAGGACTGGTTTGGCGGCTGGCAGCCCAACTCGTCGCAGAACAGCTCGTCGCCCAACGTCACCGGCTCCGTTCAGAAGGCGGAGGAGCCGGCACCCGCGCCTCCGGCTGCCTCTACAAAGGTAGGGAGCGCTTGGTCGAGCAAGACTGAAGTTCAATCCGAGAAAACGGCATCGCCTGTCGGGCGGATCCCGGCACCGGCGGCCGCCAAGTTCGAGGGCAGGTTCCGCGTCCAACTTGCCACGGTTCGTACGGAGCAGGAGGCACGCGCGCTGGCGCAGAAGGCTAAGCGCGAGCTTGCCGGCGCAATTGCTGGACGCGAACCGGAGATCGACCAGGCGGTGGTCGGCAACATGGGTTCTTTCTACCGGGTGCGGGTAGGGCCGTTTGCAACCGTGCAGGAAACCCAGGTCATCTGCGGGCAGGTGAAGGGCACGGCGTTCGACTGCATGACTGTCACGCAGTGATCGCGCTCGTGTTCGACCGCGCCTGGAGCAAGTAACTACCAGCAACTCCAGCCTTTCTTGGCACTTTACCCAGGCTGGTTGTCATCCTATTTGACTTGTTGTGCGGTATTGATTGGTGTGCGGGTCGTGCGACACTGTAGCGAGTCGGGCTGTCACGCGCGCCGCGCATTGCCAGGCGATGACCCGCGAGCTCGAGCATGCAGGACAAGTCAGACCTCCCTCAAGCAGTCCAGCCGACCCAAGGTCCCGGGACTGCTAACGCGCGTGATCAAGGCGACGGCCTGAAGGCCGGTCTCGCCAAGCTGGTGCTCGACGAGGCGCCGGATGACATTCATCTCGGCGCCCGCCTGCGCAACTACTTCGTCACCGGCCTGGTGGTGGTCGGCCCCGTCGGCATCACGCTCTACATCGCGTGGAACTTCATCACGATGGTGGACAATTGGGTGAAGCCCTATGTCCCCCGCATCTACAATCCCGAACTCCTATCTGCCGTTCCCCATCCCCGGCGTTGGCCTGCTGTTCGCGGTCGTGCTGCTTACCGCCATTGGCGCGCTAGCCGGCCGACTGCTCGGCCGCTCGCTGATCAGCGCCGGCGAGCTGATGCTCGGGCGCATGCCGATCGTGCGCAACGTCTATCGCGGCCTGAAGCAGATCTTCGAATCGGTGGTGAGCGCCTCCTCGCCCAACCAGAGTTTCCAGAAGGTGGCGATCATGGAGTTTCCCTCCAAGAACATCTGGTCGATCGTGTTTGTCACCGGCGACGCGGCACGCGAGGTCGCCAAGGAGGTGCCGGGGCAAGACCTCGTCAGCGTCTTCATGCCGACCGGCATGCTGCCGCCTTCGGGCTTCGTCTGCTTCGTGCCGCGCAAGGATGTGCTGCCGATCCGCATGAGCGTCGAGGACGCCGCCAAGATCATCATCTCGGCCGGCATGGTGAACCCCGAAACGCAGGCGAGGCTGAGAGATCTGGCGAACCGCATGCGCAACGGCGGCTCCAAGCCGGCTGGAATCGCGCCGCCCCAGCCGGGCGCGTGAGACGCCCTAGTGTCCAGACCCGCAAATACCGACACCTTTGCCTCACCCTCGTCTCGGTATTTGCGGGTCTGAAGGACACTAGCAAGGTCATATGCTCAGTGTGGCGCTCATCTCGCAATTGCCGACTACCAACCTTGCATCGATGCTGGTCGGCAATTGCGAGACGCCACCCTATGCCGCCCGGAACAACCGCACCGCCTCGTCGCACTCGAATAGGTAGAGCAGCAGCTTGAGCGCCTCGCCGCGCGGCGAGTTCAATTGCGGATCTCGGCTCAGCACAAGCCTTGCATCGTCGCGTGCAGCGTCGAGGAGCTCAGCAAAATTCGGCACCTCGGCAACGCGGAACTCGGGCATTCCGCTTTGTCGTGCGCCCAGCACCTCTCCGCCTCCGCGCAGCTCCAGGTCCTTCTCGGCGATGAGAAAGCCGTCCTCGGTCTCCTCCATCATCTCCAGGCGCTGGCGCGCGTTCTCCCCGAGCGGCGCCTTGTAGAGCAGCATGCAGAAGCTCTCGCGGTTGCCGCGTCCAACCCGGCCACGCAGCTGGTGCAGCTGTGCCAGGCCAAAACGCTCGGCGTGCTCGATCACCATGATGTTGGCGTTTGGCACGTCGACGCCGACCTCGATGACCGTGGTTGCCACCAGCACCTTGAGATGGTTCGCGGAGAATGCCGCCATCGTCTGGTCCTTGGCGCTGCCCGACATGCCGCCGTGCAGCAATCCGACCGTTCCGGCGCCGAAGATTTGCGCCAGATGCGCATGCCTCTCCTCGGCCGCCGCCAGCTCCGACTTGTCGGAGCTTTCGATCAGCGGGCACACCCAGTAGATCTGCGCGCCTGCTGCGAGCTGCGCCTTGAGGCGCTCGATGAGCCGCTCGATGGCGTCGACCGGAATCGTCTTGGTGACGATCGGCTTGCGCCCCGCGGGCTTCTCGGTGAGCCGCGACACGTCGAGATCGCCGTAGTGCGTCATCAGCAGGGTGCGCGGGATCGGCGTCGCGGTCATGACGAGAAGATTGGCGCCCCCTTTGCCGCCCTTGGTCTGCAGGGCTAGCCGCTGATGCACGCCGAAGCGGTGCTGCTCGTCGATCACGGCGAAGGCGAGGTCCTTGAACTCGACGTCCGCCTGGAACAGCGCGTGCGTGCCGATCAGGATGTCGACCTCGCCGGCCTTGAGCCGCTCCAGCAGCTCCGCGCGCGGGCGGCCCTTCTCGCGCCCCGTGAGCAGCCCGATGCGCAAACCCGCCGTGTCGGCGAGCGGAGCGATGGTCTCCGCATGCTGGCGGGCCAGCACCTCGGTCGGCGCCATCAGTGCGGCCTGGGCCCCTGCCTCCACCGCGATCGCCATGGCCATCAGCGCCACCACGGTCTTGCCGGAGCCGACGTCGCCCTGCAGCAGCCGCAGCGTGCGGTGTGGCGAGGAGATATCCGCGGCGATCTCCTTCAAGGCTTGGCGCTGCGAATTGGTGAGCGCAAAGGGCAGTGCGTCGGCGATACGGGCGCGGACGCTGCCGTCGCCCAGCACCGCACGGCCGGCCTGCTGCTTGAAGCTCTGCCGCACCAAGGCCAGCGCCAGCTGGCCTGCGAGCAGCTCGTCGAAGGCCAGCCGCTGCCAGGGTGGCGAGCCAACCGATACGTCGGCGGCCTCCTGGGGACGGTGGAGGCGTGTCAGCGCTGTGCCAATATCGGGCCAACCGCGCTCCTTCAGCCATGCCGCCTCCTGCCACTCAGGCAGATCGGGCACCCGCTCGAGGGCCTGTCTGGCGGCCTTGAGCAGCACCTTGCCCGACAGCCCAGCGGTAAGCGGATACACCGGCTCCAGCATGGGCAGATCGGCGCGCGCTTCCGGCGCCACGATGTAGTCGGGGTGCGGCATCTGCTTCTTGTCGTTGTAGCTCTCGATGCGCCCCGAGACGAAGCGCACGCTGCCAACCGGCAGCTGCCGCTCGACGAACTTGGTCTCGGCATGGAAGAACACGAGGTCAATCGGCCCGGTGTCGTCCTCGCACGCCACCTTGTAGGGCGCCTTGTGGTTGCCGCGTGGCGGACCGCGATGCTTGAGCACGCGCACCTCCAGGGTGGCGATGGTCCCCGGCACGGCTGCCGCGACCGTCGGCGTGGCGCGCCGGTCGATCACGCCGGTCGGGGTATGCCAGAGCAGGTCGATGACGCGCGGCTCGGCCACCCCCGGCGGCAGCCGCACGGCCTTTTTCAGGAGCAGCTGCATGCGCGGCCCTATACCCGCGAGAGTCGTCGCCGAGGCGAATAGGGGGATGAGGGGCAGCGGCCGCATGGCTTAAGGGTGCACGTCCGTCACGGGGCCAGGACATTCGCGCCGTTCGGACGGCAGCCATGCGATGCCCGGCTTTTCTGTTGTCGCTTGCGGGACTATATGACCTGCCGAGCCCGCGAAGGTGGCGGCGACGGCTGGTGCCGTCAAGCGACCTGGTCGGGTTGTCAAAGCCGAATCTCATGCCCGACGACGTCGAAAGCCGCCGGCGGCGCGCTCATTTTCGTGCGAGCCACCGCGGAACCAAGGAAATGGACTGGCTGGTCGGCCGGTTCGCCGACGCGCGGGTGCGCGACATGGCCCCGGACGTGCTGGCCGAGTTCGAGCGGCTGCTGCTGCTGCCGGACCCGCAGCTGCACGACATGATCGTCTACCCCGAGATCGCGCCGGCCGGGGATTTCGCGGAACTGATTGCCCAAATGCGTACGTTTCATGGCTTGACGTGATGGCGGAGCAGCAACAGACGCCGGGCGGAGCTGCGGCAAGGCACGGGGACCGCGTGGTGCTCGCCGGCGTGCCCGACGGGCTCGTGCCCCTGCTGCTGGGCAATCTCGCCCAGGGAAAGGCCGCAGCCGGCGCAGTGCCGCCCCTGTTGCTGCACGTGGCCCGCGACGACCGGCGGCTCGAGGCCATTGCCGAAGGCCTGGCCTTCTTCGCTCCCAGGGTGAAGGTGATTCAGTTTCCCGCCTGGGACACCGTTCCCTACGACCGCATCGGCCCCAACAGCGAGATCGTGGCGAGACGCATTGCGGCGCTGGCCAGGCTGGCAGCGGCCACGCGCAAGGACCCGACCATCGTCGTCACCACGGTCAATGCCATCCTGCAGCGCATCCCCCCGCGCGAGTTCATCCGCCGGTCGCTCAAGACCATCGCGCCGGGGCAGCGCATCGACATGGGGCAGCTGATCCAGCGGCTCAGTCTCGCGGGCTTCACCCGTACCGGCACCGTCATGGAGCCCGGCGAGTATGCGGTGCGCGGCGGCATCCTCGACCTGTTCCCGCCCGGCCGCGCCAGCCCCGTGCGCCTCGATTTCTTCGGCGACACGCTGGAGCACATGAAGGCCTTCGACCCGGAAACCCAGCGCACCGGCGGATCGTCCAGCGCATGACGCTGATGCCGGTCAGCGAGGTGGCCTTCGGCGAGGCGGGCGAGAAGCTGTTCCGCCGCCGCTACGTGGAGACGTTCGGGCCCGCCACCAGCGAGGACCCGCTCTATCAGGCGGTGAGCGCGGGCCAGCGCTATCCCGGCATGGAGCATTGGCTGCCGCTGTTCCACGAGCACCTGGAGACGCTGTTGGACTATCGTGCCCGGCGCGCCCGTCAGCTTCGATCATCTGGCCGACGAGGCCGTGGGCGAGCGTTTGGCGCTGATCGGCGATCACCACGAGGCGCGTGTCGAGGGCCTGGAGGCCCAGAGCTTCGGTGCGCCTCCCTACAAGCCCGTGCCGCCCGCGGCGATGTTCCTCCAGCAAGAGGAATGGAGCCGGCTGCTCGACCAGCGGCCCGTGAGCTATCTGACCCCGTTCGAGCAGGCGAGCGACGCCAGGGGGCCCGTACAATCCCTCGGCGGCCGCACGGGACGCAACTTCGCCGCCGAGCGGGCGAGCGAAGGCGCCAACCTGTTCGACGCGACGATCGCCCATATGCGCGGCCTGCAGGGCCAGGGCAAGCGCGTGCTGGTCACGGCCTTCACGCCCGGCGCGCGCGAGCGGCTGCATACCCTGCTTGCCGAGCACGGCTTCGCCGACGCGCGCAAGATCGATACCTACGCCGAGGCCGAGGCGCTGTCGGCCGGCAACGTCGGATTTGCGGTGCTCGGCGTCGAGCAGGGCTTCGAGACTCCCGACCTTGCGGTCATCGGCGAGCAGGACATCCTGGGCGACCGGCTGGTGCGCCCGCGCCGCAAGGCCCGGCGCGCCGCCGATCTGATCACCGAGGCGACCAGCCTCGCCATCGGCGACTTCGTGGTGCATGCCGACCACGGCATCGGCCGCTTCGACGGGCTCACCACCATCACCGCGCTCGGGGCCCCGCACGACTGCCTCGAGATCGGCTACGCGGGTGGCGACAAGCTCTACCTCCCCGTGGAGAACATCGAGCTGCTGTCGCGCTACGGCTCGGGCGACGCGGTGGCCCAGCTCGACCGGCTGGGCGGCGTCGGCTGGCAGACGCGAAAAGCCCGCCTCAAGCAGCGCCTGCGCGAGATCGCCTCCGAGCTCATCAAGGTCGCGGCGCTGCGCCAGCTGCGCCAGGCGCCCTCCCTGGCGCCGCCGCAAGGCGATTACGACGAGTTCGTCGCCCGCTTCCCCTACGAGGAGACCGACGACCAGGCCGCCAGCATCCAGGCCGTGCTCGACGACCTGGCCTCGGGCAAGCCGATGGACCGGCTGGTGTGCGGCGATGTCGGCTTCGGCAAGACCGAGGTGGCGCTGCGCGCAGCGTTCATCGCCGCCTATGCCGGTCTTCAAGTTGCCGTGGTGGTGCCCACGACGCTGCTCGCCCGTCAGCACTTCGCCACGTTCAACCAGCGCTTCAAGGGACTGCCGTTCCGCATCGCGCAGGCATCCCGCCTCGTCGGCGGCAAGGAGCTTGCGGCCGTCAAGGCCGGGCTCAAGGACGGCAACATCGATATTGTCATCGGCACGCATGCGCTGTTCGGCAAGGGCATCTCCATCAGTCGCCTGGGGCTGCTGGTGATCGACGAGGAGCAGCACTTCGGCGTCGCCCACAAGGAGCGCCTGAAGCAGCTGCGCGAGGAGGTGCATGTCCTCACGCTGACCGCCACGCCGATCCCGCGCACCTTGCAGCTCGCGCTCTCCGGCGTGCGCGAGCTTTCGATGATCGCCACCCCGCCGGTCGATCGGCTGGCGGTGCGCACCTACATCTCGCCGTTCGATCCTGTCATCCTGCGCGAGGCGCTGCGGCGCGAGCGCTATCGCGGCGGCCAGACCTTCTACGTGGTGCCGCGCATTGCCGATCTGGAGGAGGTGCGCGAGTTCCTCACCGAGCAGGTGCCGGAGCTGAAGGTGGCGACCGCCCACGGCCAGCTGCCGCCCAGCGCGCTCGAGGACGTGATGACGGCGTTCTACGACGGCAAGTACGACGTGCTGCTGTCCACGGCCATCGTCGAATCCGGCCTCGACATCCCCAACGCCAATACGCTGATCGTGCACCGCGCCGATATGTTCGGGCTCGCCCAGCTCTATCAGTTGAGGGGCCGCGTCGGCCGCTCCAAGGCCCGCGCCTACGCCTACTTCACCACGCCCAGCAACCAGCGCCTCACCGAGGGCGCCGAGAAGCGCCTCAAGGTGCTGCAGTCGCTCGACACGCTTGGGCGCCGGCTTCTCGCTGGCAAGCCACGACCTCGACATCCGCGGCGCCGGCAACCTGCTGGGCGAGGAGCAGTCGGGCCACATTCGCGAGGTGGGCTTCGAGCTGTACCAGTCCATGTTGGAGGAGGCGGTTGCCGCGCTCAAGGGTGGCGACATCGGCGAGGCGCAGGACCAGTGGAGCCCGCAGATCTCGCTCGGCACCTCGGTGCTCATCCCCGAGACCTACGTTGCCGACCTGCAACTGCGCCTCGGCCTCTATCGCCGCCTCTCCACCCTGGAGAAGCGGCCCGACATCGACGCCTTCGCCGCCGAGCTTGTCGACCGCTTCGGCGAGCTGCCCGACGAGGTGAAGCACCTGATCGACGTGGTGGAGATCAAGGGTCTGGCCAAGCAGGCGGGCCTGCAGCAGCTCGACGCCGGCCCCAAGGGCGGCGTCATCACCTTCCGCAAGAACCAGTTCGCCAACCCTGAAGGGCTCGTCGCCTTCATGGGACGCTCCAAGGGCGGCGTGCGCCTGCAGACCGATCACAAGCTCGTCTACAAGGCCGACTGGGCGACGCCGGAGGCGCGCTTGGCCGGCGTGCGCTGGCTGGTGCGCGAGCTTGCCGAGGTCGCGGCTGCAGGCGAGGAAGGCGGCGTAGGTCGCAGGCTCGGCCATGTGACGATCGAAGCTCGCTCATCGCCATCGACCAGCTCGAGAAATACCATTGTCGAGTGCAGCTCGGGCTTGCCCGGTCCGCGCAAGCTCGATTGTCAAAGAGCACGCGCCGTTTCCTTCCCGCGGGCCCCGGGGGGCAGCCGCGAGGTGCGACGGGTACGCGGGCGCCGCATGGGCAGCCCGAGGACCGGCTCCGTGCCGGTCCGGGAGGCCTCGGAACTAGGCCTCCCTGGAAGCTCCGTCGAGGCTTCCGCGAGCCCCCTTGCGGGGGCCTCCAGGGCCGCCTTGCGGCGCCCGCGTGACGGCGATTTGTGTCCCGGCTGCGATGCTTTGGCTTCCCGCCCCATCCGGTTGCCCAGCAGGAACGCGTGGGTCGCGTTCTGAGCCCTCAGGGCGGTCGCCGCACACAGGCTCCATTGCTGGCGCTTCGGCGGCAACGGTCGCAGTCGGGCCTCCTGGATGCTCGGCCCCCAGCACGGGAGCCTACCATCCAGGCGCCGATCCCGCCACGCTGGGTGCTGGATACCGAGGCGCCCCGTGGCGAGCAAGCGACCGGCACGTTTCATGCCGCGCACCCCCCGGGGATAACTGCCAGCGCCGATAGGCGCGGTGGTTAGACGCCTCGGCAAGTAAGCGGAGCGCGGATGTAGCGAAGTCAAGCAGAGCGCAGCCCGATACAGCCAGATCGGAAACCTGGACTGGATTGCGCCATCGCTGGCGCTCGACCCCGCCGACCCTGGCGCCCTACCGTCCGCTCCGACCACCACGTGTCCGCATCGAACCCTGCAAGCGGCAGGGTCGCCGGAAACTTCAGGTGGCTCCAGTGCGCCACCCACAACTGGGGAAGGTGAAACAGCGGGATGGCGTAGTCGCCCGAGATCAGCACGCGGTCGAAGGCGCGCACGGCAGCGGTGAAATCCTCTTGCCCGTCGGCCTGCAGCAGCGCCTCGATCATCGCATCGGCGGCGGGATTCTTGACGCCGGCGAGGTTCAGCGAGCCTTCGATGTCGGCGGCCTTGCTGCTCCAGCGGTTGATCTGCTCGTTGCCGGGCGAGAGCGAGGCGGTCCAGTTCCATTGCACCATGTCGAAGTCGAAGCTCTTGAGCCGCGCGCTGTACTGGGCGCTGTCGACCTGGCGCACCGTCAGCTCGACGCCGAGCCGGTCGAGCGTGCGCGCGTAGCTGAGCAGCAGCCGTTCCTGCGCGCGTGTCTGGGCGAGGAACTCGATGTCGAGTGGCGTGCCGCCCTTCGTCATGCGGCCGCCCTTGACCTCGTAGCCGGCCTCGGAGAGCAGCTTGTGGGCCGCACGCAGGTTGGCGCGATCGTTGCCGCTGCCGTCGGTGACGGGGAGCTTGTTGGTCCCGGCCATCACCTCGGGCTTCACGAGGGCGGAGAACGGCGCCAGCAAGGCGCGCTCGCGCGCATCCGCCGGCCGGCCGTGCGAGGAGAGGTAGGAGCGCTCGAAATAGCTCTGCGTGCGCTTGAACAGGCCGTTGAACAGGTTGCGGTTCATCCACTCGGCATCGAACATCAGGATGAAAGCACGACGCACGCGCTGGTCCTGAAACGCCGGACGTCGCGTGTTGAACACCAGCGCCGACATTCCTGACGGCAGCTGCGTCTCCAGCGTGCGCTTGACGACGCGTCCGTCCGACGCCGCCGCGAAGTGTGTAGCCCTCGACCCAGCGGCCGGGATCGTCCTCCAGCCGCAGGTCGATCCCGCCGGCTTTGAAAGCCTCGAACATGGCGGCGGCGTCGCGGAAAAACTCGATGCGGATCTCCTCGAAGTTGAAGCGCCCGCGGTTGATCGGCAGATCGCGCGCCCACCAGTCGGGATTGCGGCGATAGGTGATGGAGCGGCCGGCATCCACGCGCGCGATCGCGTAGGGGCCGCTGCCGAGCGGGGGCTCCAGGGTCGTGCGCTCGAAGGTCTCGGCTGTGATGCGGTGGGCAGGCAGGATCGGCATCAGGCCGATGAGCAGCGGCACCTCGCGGTCGCCGGCCGCTTCGAAGGTGAAGCGCACGCTGCGCTCGCCCACCTTCTCGGCCTTGGCCACCTTGCCGTAGTGCGAGCGGTGATAGGGCCAGCCTTTGTCGCGCAGAACCGCGTGGCTGAACAGCACGTCCTCTGGACGTTATCGGATGCCCATCGGCGAACCTGGCTTCGCGCCGCAGATGGAAAGTGATCCAAGCCCGGTCGGGTGGCATCTCGACCGCCTCGGCGATCAGGCCATACAAGCTGAACGGCTCATCGCCGCTGCGGGTCATCAGGCTTTCGAACACGTACTCGCGCAAGCCGGAGGGAGCCACGCCGCGGATGATGAAAGGATTGAGGCTGTCGAAGGTGCCGAGCACGCCGAGCGCGAGCCGGCCGCGCTTTGGGGCGTCGACGTTCGACATAGGGCAGCTGCTTGAAGCCCGGCGGATGCTTCAACAGGCCGTGCATGGCGAGCCCATGCTGGAGCTCGCCAGCCATCGCGGCGCCATGCGCGAGGGATGCGGCAATGATCAGCGCCAGGCAAATATGCGGCAAAATGCGCGCAGGAAACGCGCCGGTGTGCCGGGCTGGCCGTGGTCGTATCACGCAAGGCAATCTAACATATGATCCGGAGCTGGCGTACGCTTTGCGCCGGCTCGACCAAAGAGCGCCGTTGCCTGGCAGCCACGTCCCCGTCCTTTGGCTGCAGCGCCATTTGACCAGTCCACAGCCGGTCACGGGATTGCCGCAATCGGCCTCTTAGTGCCGGCCACGCGTTTCCCCTGACAGGGATGTCGGTGCCGTCGCCGGCACGGGACCGGCCATCCAGAGAGAGGTCAATATCGACATGGCATACTCGCATTTGCACTCCGGGGTTGGTGCGCGCGTGGCCCGTATTGGCGCCATGGCAGCCACGCTGCTGCTGGGCTTTGGGCTCGTCTTCAGATGTTGCCGACGCTCAAGCGCCGAAAAAGCCACCCGAGAAGGCCAAGGCGCCAGCCGGCAAGGGCGAGACGTCAGGTACCGCAAACTGCGTGGGTGAAGTTGTGCGAGAAGCGACCGCCGTCGCCAAAAAGGACGGCAAGGAGGAAAAGAAGGATCTCAACATTTGCCTCATCCATCACGAACGGATCGACGGCAATAGCGGAATGGTGCTGGTCTCGGCCGCCCTTCGGCAGATCGACGGTCAGGACAAGCAGCATTTCATGGTGATGGTGCCGCTGGGGATGCTGCTCCAGCCTGGCTTGCGCGCCACGGTGTTTCCCAAGAACCTGTGGGACAAGGTGCAGAAGAACGAAAAAATCGAAAAGGCCGAGGAGGCCAAGCTCAAGGGCTTGGCCCTGGGCTACACGCTATGTCACATGGCGGGTTGCACGGCAGAAATGGAGGCCACCCCAGAGCTGCTGAATGATCTCAAAGGCAACGGAGGATTGATGGTTTTCGCCATCAGTGCGTCAGGCACGCCCGTTGCGTTCCCGGTACCGCTTGGCGGGTTTCGATCAGGCGCTGGCGGGCCAACCGGTCGACACGAAGAAGTACGGCGAGGCGCGCAAGGCGCTGATGGCGCAGATCGTCGAGCGACAGCAGGCAGCTGCAGCCCGAAATGAAGAAGCAAAACGAAGACCTCAAGAAAATGATGCCTGCGCCCGAGCCAGAGAAGGCACCGGCGAAGAAATAGTCTTCGCCGCAAGTAGCTTCTGCCAAGCGTGTGAGTTTCGGCGGTCGCGCAGAATTGCGCGGCCGCTTCTCATTGGTGGCCGGAAGCTCGTCGATTGCCGCCTGCTTGGGCTCAGTGCGGCCGAGCGAGGAACAGCGGCCGGTAGGTGCCGTCTTCGGTCTGAGCGAACATTTCCCGCACTTGCGGATGGCGCAGCGGCTCACCCGATGCATCCGGGACCAGGTTCTGTTCCGATACGTACGCGATATACTCGGTCTCGGCATTCTCGGCCAACAAATGATAGAACGGCTGCTGCTTCTTGGGCCGCCGGTCCTCGGGAATAGCCAGCCACCACTCCTCGGTGTTTGCAAAAATCGGATCGATGTCAAAAATGATTCCGCGGAACGGGTAGAGCCGATGGCGGACGACCTGGCCTACCCCGTACCTGGCTCGACCTGCATTATTCATGTTCGCCCTGATCCCGCGCGTTTTGATCCCCAGTCTTGATCGGTAGCTATCTCCGGCCAGGGGTCAATGCGGCACCTGGCCTATAGGTTCGCTCAGGCCGCAGAGCAACCCGTGGCGGCTAAAAGCCGTAAAGCGCCTTGCGCTCGGGGTCCTTGGAGGCGACCAGCTTGGCGAGGTCCAGGATGACCTTGGCCTGCTTCCAGGTGGCATCGTCCTGCATCTTGCCATCGATCATGACGGCGCCGGTGCCGTCCGGCATGGCTTCCACGATGCGCTTGGCGAACGCAACCTCACCTGGGTCCAGGCTAAACACCTGTTTGGCAATGTCGATCTGCGTCGGATGCAGCGTCCACGCGCCAACACAGCCGTGCAGGAAGGCATTGCGGAACTGCGCCTCGCAGGCGGCTGGGTCGGAAAAATCGCCGAACGGCCCATAGAACGGCTTGAGGCCGTAGGCCAGGCACGCATCAACCATGCGCGCCAGCGTGTAGTGCCAGAGGTCCTGCTGAAAGAATGCCCGCGGCTCGCCGGGCTTGGCGGCGTCCGCGAGGATCCCATAGGCCGGATGGCCGCCGCCGACGCGGGTCGTCTTCATGCCGCGCGATGCCGCCAGGTCCGCCGGGCCCAAGGCTCATGCCGTGCATGCGGGGGCTTGACGCGGCGATGGCCTCCACGTTGTTGACGCCCTCAGCCGTCTCGAGGATCGCGTGGATCAGGATGGGGCGGGGCAGCGCGTGCCTGGCCTCGAGCTGCGCGAGCAGCTGGTCCAGATAGTGGATGTCCCACGGACCCTCGACCTTGGGCAGCATGATCACGTCGAGCTTGGCCCCAGCGGCGGGGACGATCTCGAGAACGTCGTCAAGGGCCCAGGGCGAGTTCAGGCCATTGATGCGGGTCCACAGCCCGGTCTCGCCGAAGTCGTGCGCCTTGGCCATCTCGATGAACCCGCGTCGCGCGGCCACCTTGGCGTCGGCGGCTATGGCATCCTCGAGGTTGCCAAGCACCACGTCCACCTGAGGGATCATCTCGCTCAGCTTGGCCCGGATCTTTTCATTGTGCGGCGGGACGAAATGGATCATGCGCTCCAAGCGCACCGGCAGCTGCCGAAACGGCGCAGGCGCACCGATCGCGAGGGGCGCGTAGTGCTTTGCCGGGGTACGAGAGGTGGACATCGGAAATGCTCTTGGTGCGGTGCAGCAAACCACAATACCAGAACTGCCTCGCTTGAGAAGGGTCGCCGCCTAACCCCAGCGCCGGTTGCTCCACATCCACTGCTCCGGCGTCTCCCGCACCCAGGCTTCGAACTGGGCCTGCATCGCCGCTGTTATGGCTTTGACATCATCGGCCGCATTGGCCGTGCGCGGCACCTTCAACTCGTGGAACTCGATCCTGAACCGGCTCTGCCTGCCGACGCGGACGCACCGTCCAATCCACAAGCGCGCCCCGACACGACGCGCGATCATGGCGGGAATGGTGACCGACTTGGCCGGCTGGCCGAAGAACGGAACTGGCAGCCCGCTGCGGTCGTAAAGATCGCACACCAGCCCGAGCCGGCCGCCCTGGCGCACGAAATCCATGATCAGGCGCGCAGTCTTCTGCCCTTCTTCGATGCTGCCGTTGATGCGGCCCTTGCCGAGGAGCCCGCCCGGGTAGAGGTCCTTGCGCAGTTGGCGCAGGTAGTGGTCGACGTAGGGGTTCTTGACCGTGCGATAGACGGCAGCGGGATTGTTGCCGGCGACAGTCAGCGGCCATGCTGCCAACTCCCAATTGCCCATGTGCAGGGTTACGCCGATGGCAGGGCCCATCTTGTCCCTGTAGCGCGCGAACACCCGAGCCGTGGCGGGCGTAAGCTCGAGCCTGCTCGGGTCGGCTATGATGCGGTCGATTTGCATGGTTTCGACCATCACGCGACCAAGGTTCTCCCACATGGCAAGCGCAAGCGCCGCCCGCTCGGCAGGACTCTTCTCGGGATATGCGATGCTGAGATTTTGCAGCGCGCGCTGGTGGCGCCGATCAAGAGGCGCCAGCAGGCGCCACATCCTGGCCGAGACGTTGCCGCTCACTTCCACAGGCACGGCCCGTACCAGGGCGGCTATGAGCCTCAGCCCCAGGTATTCGGCGCGGTAGCGCAGGTCCAACAGAACTCTTCGCATCGCTGCCCGGCTTGATCCCCAATGCGCGAGACTAGTGGCTGCTGCCTGCCGTTGCGGAGGCGGTCAAGGCCCCACGGCATTCGGTCGCATCAGACGCGGCAACGGGGCCGCCGTCCCCATGCCGGTCTGCATCAGCAAACGGCGCAGCGTGCTCGAGCTGGTGACGGCATGTACTGCCGCGCTACGCAGGAGAGCGAGCGGTAGAAGGTCCTGGAGCAGGGAGCGGTTCAACAGGTCGATCGCGGCGGAACGAAACGCCACATCGCCGGCGCGCGCGCGCTGATAGGCAGCCAGCATGTCCGGATCCCCCAACTGTTGCCCGAGGTGTGTTGCCTCTGCGGCACACTCCGCCAAGGCTGCAGCATCGTGCATTCCCAGGTTCAAGCCTTGCGCACCGATCGGGGGCACCACATGGGCTGCTTCGCCGACCAGTGCAATGCGCCGCGCCGCCATGCTCGCCGCGCTGGCTCCGGCAAGCGGATAAAGCGCGCGAGGGCTCACCTCGCAAATGTCGCCCAACAAGCCCGGACAAATGCTCTTGCAGCGCCTGGGCGAACGCGGAATCCCCAAGCGCCATCAGGCGCTGGGCCTCGTTGGGCTCCTCCACCCACACCAAGCTCGAGGACAGCCCCGGCAACGGCACGGTCGTCAGCGGCCCGGTGCGCCGATGCAACTCGTTCACCGCTCCATTGTGGGTGCGCGTGTGGGTAAAGCTGGCTGCAACAGCGACTTGTGGGTAGTTCCATTGGTGGAGCGCGATGCCCGCCGCGTGGCGCGCTATCGAGCCCCGGCCATCGGCGGCGACTGCCAGCCTGGCTTCCACGCAGCCCCCTTCGGCAAGGGAGACGCGTACGCTGGCCGCGCCGGGCGTGACGCACGTCACCCCCGTGGTGACAATGCGATGCAAATTCGGGCAACCCTGCGCCGCAGCATCCAGGGCTGCGATCAGGTCCGAATTGGCGATGTTGGCGCCAAAGCTCGGCAATCCGAGTTCGGCGGCCGTAAACACAAGTTCAGGCGCTCGCAAGATGCCGCCGAGGCTGTCCGCCAGTCGCACGGCGGCTATCGCGGCGGAACGATCTTCGCACAGCTCCCACACCCCGAGATTGCGCAGGAGATCGACGCTTGGCCCCATCAGCGCAGTGGTGCGCGCATCCTTGCCGGCGTGTGCGGCATCGTAGGGTGGCGCCACAAGGGCCGTCGCAATGCCCGTTTTGGCAAGCGCAAGCGCAGTCGTGAACCCCGCTGGTCCGGCCCCGATAACGGCGGCTTCCGTTGCAACTACCTGCATGATCGGCTGCTGGCGCGTGGGTTCAGGCGATGCAAATTCATGGCGAGCCGATGATCTCGCTCACGTGCATCCAAGCCCGATCGCAATGGCGGGCGAAATTGTGGCTTCAACTCGACTCACCTCGTGGCGCTTTGGCCACTACCAAGGCAGAAAGGGGTGTAGAAGGTCCATTAGCTGTTTACCTGTCTTCCGATCGTGCGTTAAGCCTTCAACACGGTCGGGCGGCCCCTTGACGGCAGTCGCAAACCATCACCACCCGCCCGCGTGAGTGAGTCGAGAAGGGAAGTCGGTAAATTCAGTCGGTAAGGCTTGAATTCCGGTAGCGTTAGTCCAACGGAGTAGTAAGTATGATCGGGGGACTGTTGTCCAAGTCGACCAGCCAGTTGGCACTCTTTGCCGCGGCTGGTCTGTTCGTCGGTGGCGTCGCGATGCCGTCCGCCAAGGCAGCTGACCTTGGTGGCGACTGCTGCGCCGACCTCGAGGAGCGTGTAGCGGAGCTCGAAGCTACCACGGCACGCAAAGGCAATCGCAAAGTCAGCCTTACGGTGTATGGCTGGGTTAACAAGGGCGTTCTGTACTGGAACGACGGTGGCGACTCCAACACCTATCTCGGTGTTGACAACACCAACTACGCCACCCGCTTCGGCTTGAGGGGTGATGCTCGCATCAACCCGAACCTGAAGGCCGGCTTCAACATCCTGATGGATGTGGTCACCGGGCCGACCACGTCTTCGCTCAACCAGAACCGCGAAGACAACCTTCTCGCCGTAGTCGACAGCGGCGGGTGACTACCGATAGGCTCGCCCGCGACCTGGCAGGACGACCACATCATCCGCATGCGTGATGCGAACGTGTGGCTCGAGCACGTGGCCCTTGGCCGCTTGACGGTCGGCCATCTGACCAGCGCTGGCGGACAAGGCATCATCGACCTTGGCGGCGTGGGCATGGCCTCCGTGGCAGCCATTGACCTGGTTGGCGGCGGCTTCCTGTTCCGCAAGAGCGCGCTCGGAACTTCTGACGACGACCACGGTCTCCAGCAACCACGACCAACGTTGCCGACTTCGCGCACCGCACCGACGGTTTCCGTTGGGACTCGCCCTCGATCGCCGGTTTCGTGATTGGCGCGTCGGTCGGCGAGGCGCTCAATGTCGACCGTACGCCGAGGGTGCGCCGGTGCGTACAACTTCACCAACGGAAACGGTCCGGTCGGCCAATACTGGGCGGTCAACCTGCGCTATGCGGGTGAGTTCGCTGGCTTCCGCGTTGCTGCTGCTGCTGCCTACGAAGTGAGCAGGGCGGACGAGAGAGCTGGTAACTTCGTCTTCCAGCCTCGGCGCGCATCGCAGATGACTCGAACACGACCAACTTGAGCGCCTCCATCCTGCATGTTGGAAGCGGTCTGTTCCTGCAGGGCTCCCACCTCCGCTTCGAGCGGGCCAACTTGGTGGCGAGCGGTGGCGGGACCGACACAGGTACGCTGTGGCACCTCCAGGGTGGTATTGCCAAGAATTGGACTGGTTTGGGCAATACGGCGATCTACGGCGAGTATGCTCGTGGCGAAGACCTCCAGGCAACCTTCAGGCGTCAACCAACTGCTGAACGCCGCTTCGAGCGAACACGTACGACATGTGGGGCATCGGCATCGTGCAGAACATCGATGCCGCCGCGATGGAAATGTACGTTGCCTTCCGCAACCACAGCCTGAGCCGGATTGGTACCACTGGTGCCGAGCAAGGCTTGGCGGTTGACGACATCCAGACGGTCATCGGCGGAATGCGCATCGGCTTCTGATCGCGCCTGACGCAAACGAGAACAGGAAGAGCCGCCTTCGGGCGGCTCTTTCGCTTTTGTGGGGGCGGCGGCCCCTTGCATGTAACCGCGATGTAACCGCGGACCACCCCCTCACAAGCCTCTGCTACCAGGTGCGCGGTCGTCGCCAGGGCGACAAGTGCCCCGCGGGAGGCCCGCCCCCTATCGCCTCGCGCCAACCGCCAGAGAGTGGCGGGGCCTACGGTTGCGGCGCCCTATCTCGTGTCTCGCGTCTGCGTATTCCACCAAGCCTCCGTCCCGAAATAGTAAGGATTGGATGGGGGCGTCGCGACAAATCTGTAGCCCTGATATCCATAGACGGCCGGTGGCGGCCCATAGCCGTAGGCCGCAGGTGGCGCGTAGCCGTAGGCTCGGGGTCCGTAGCCATAGGCCCCGCGGGGTGCGTAGCCGTAGGCTCGAGGTCCGTAGCCATAGGCCCCGCGGGGTGCGTAGCCGTAGGCTCGACGGGGTGCGTAGCCGTAGGCTCGACGGGGTGCGTAGCCATAGGCCGCAGGAGGTACGTAGCCGTAACCGGGCGGGGGTGCGTAGGCGTAACCGGGCGGGGGTGCAGAGTTCCAGTCGGTGTTCAAGTCGGTCGGCGGCCCATAGCCAGGGGACATGGCCGGCGGAGCGTAGTATGCCCCGTCCATATAGCCTTGAGCACCTGCGGAGGCTGGGGCAAGTAGGGCCACTGCCAGCGCAACAACCAGTTTGGATCCAATCGACTTCAGCACTGCCTGCTCCTCTCGTTCTTCGAGACGAGTCCAACCAGCAGCCTGCACAGGCATTCGCGATATCAGGTCTTCTGTCGATTGTTTGGATGGCCAAACCCTGAACCGCGCTCGGTAAGGAGCGTGTGGCGGCGCGAGCGTACGCCCCGCGCTTGTAGCGCGGCAAGAAAGCACCACCGGCCCCGCAGCGGCATCCGCTCGGGGTTGCAGCAGTCCAAGGGGCTGCGGGAGCGTTTGGCAACCGCACGCGCGCGCAAGGAAAGAAAGCGGTTGCCACCGCTCCCGCGCAGGAGTTTTGGCTTGGCACCGCGCTGACGCTCGCTGGGCACCGGGGATAAGCCCGCCGCACGAAACTTCGCGCGTGGTTAAGAACGTCATCCCGGCGCCGCTCACGCGCAAAGCGCGCGAGCGGGACTAGAGCCTGCCCCGGACTTGATCCGGGGCCGGGACCCAGTCCACTTCACTGCGCGGGTGCCCTTGAACCTAGGTGCACTGGGTTCCCGCCTGCGTGGGAGGACGCCAACAATTGAGATCGCCTCGGCCTACGTTGCACCGAGACGATGCGGAAATCCCATGAATGACGGCCGACCGGCCAGCGGCAGCGCTAGTGGTTTGGCAACCTGATGATCGACGGGAGCGTGGCCGATGTGCTACGCGAGATCGATCGCTGGCGATATGGAACGGCTTGGCTTCCTGGCTTGCACTGCACGGCTTGCGTCGCAGGGCTTCAGGTACGCCACTCGTCGCAATCACGTCGCGCTACCCATGAATGGAGGAGTATCCATGAAGTACCTGCACGCAATCGGTCTGGCGCTCGCCCTCGGGGTGCTAGCGACACCCCCATCGGTCAATGCCCAGGATGGCGGCACGCTCAAGAAGGTCAAGGAGACGGGCTCCATCACCATCGGCTTCAGGGAGTTGTCCGTTCCCTTCTCCTACCTCGACGACAAGCAGCAGCCCGTGGGCTTCGCCATGGACATCTGCACCAAGGTCGTCGACGCCGTGAAGAAGGAGCTGAAGCTCGCCAAGCTCGAGGTGAAGCTGAACCCGGTCACGTCGGCCACCCGCATCCCGCTGATGGCCAACGGCACCATCGACCTGGAGTGCGGCTCCACCACCAACAACGCCGAGCGCCAGAAGCAGGTGTGGTTCACCAACACCCACTTCCTCACCGCCAGCCGCTACGTCACCAAGAAGGCCAGCAAGATCAACAAGATCGACGATCTGAAGGGCAAGACCATCGTCTCCACCGCCGGCACCACCAACATCAAGCAGGCCACCGAGGCCAACGCCGCCAAGAACCTCGGCATGACGATCCTGCCCGCCAAGGACCACGCCGAGGCGTTCCTGATGGTGGAGACGGACCGCGCGGTCGCATTCGTCATGGACGACATCCTGCTCGCGAGCCTCGTAGCAGGCTCGAAGACGCCGGCAGCCTACAAGATCTCCGACGACGCGTTCTCGCTGCCCGAGCCCTACGGCATCATGCTGCGCAAGGACGACGCGGAGTTCAAGAAGTCGTCGATAGCGCCACGGCGGCCCTCTACAAGAGCCCGGAAGGCACGCGATCTACAACAAGTGGTTCACGAAGGCGATCCCGCCCAAGGGCCTGAACCTGAACGTGCCCATGAGCGCGCAGATGAAGAAGCAGTTCGCCAATCCGAGCGTTCGCCCGACCCGGCAGTCTACTAGGCAATCCGGCAGCGGCATCAACGAGCCAACGCGCGACCGGCGCGAGCCGGCGCGCCGTTGGCGGTCGCGGCTGGAGTGTCTGGCGTGAACTACAACTGGAACTGGGGGATCTTCTTCGAGCCCTCGCCGGAAGGCACCGGCACCTACCTCGACATGCTCCTCTCGGGTCTGAGGTGGACGATAGCAACGGCCATCTGCGCCTGGCTGATCGCGCTCGCTATCGGCTCGCTCGTCGGCGTGCTGCGCACTCTGCCCTCCAAGACAACCGGCTGGATTGCGGCAGCCTACGTCGAGTTCTTCCGCAATATCCCGCTCATTGTGCAGCTGTTCCTTTGGTACTTCGTGCTGCCGGAGCTGCTGCCGAGCGCGGCCGGCCTGTGGCTGAAGCAACTCCCCAACGCCGCATTCTGGACGGCCTCCATCGGCATCGGCTTCTACATGTCGGCGCGCGTGGCCGAGCAGGTGCGCTCGGGCATCGGTGCGCTGCCGCGCGGCCAGGCGATGGCGGGCAAGGCGCTGGGGCTGACCACTGCCCAGACCTATCGCTACGTGCTGCTGCCCATGGCCTTCAGGATCATCCTGCCGCCGCTGACCTCGGAGTTTCTCAACACCATCAAGAACACGTCCGTTGCACTGACCATCGGGCTGCTCGAGCTGACCGGCCGCGCACGCTCGATGCAGGAGTTCTCGTTCCAGGTGTTCGAGGCATTCACGGCCGCAACGCTGCTGTATCTGTTGATCAATATCGTGGTGGTCACCGCCATGCGCTTCCTTGAGCGACGGGTCACCGTGCCCGGCTATGTCGCGATGAAGTGAGGCGGGCAAATGTTCACCGACTTCGACTTTGGCGTCATCATCACCTCCCTGCCCTATCTGTTTTTCGAGGGCATGCGCTTCACGCTGCTCCTCACCGCGCTTGCCACCGCCGGCGGCATCGTACTGGGCACGCTGATGGCTCTGATGCGGCTTTCGGGAATACCAGGGCTGACGCAGTTTGCGGCGGGCTACACCAACCTGATGCGCTCGCTGCCGTTCGTGCTGGTGATCTTCTGGTTCTACTTCCTGCTGCCCTACGTGGGGCAATGGATCATCGGTGCTGAGCGCCCGATCGCCGTCGGGGCCTTCATGTCGGCGCTCGTGACGTTCACGCTGTTCGAGGCCGCCTACTTCTCCGAGATCATGCGTGCGGGCATCCAGTCCATCTCGCGCGGGCAGGTATCTGCCGGATATGCCCTGGGGCTCAGGTACTGGCAGGTCATGGGCTACATCGTCCTGCCGCAGGCATTCCGCAACATGCTGCCGGTGCTGCTGACGCAGACCATCATCCTGTTCCAGGATACCTCTCTGGTCTACGTGCTCTCGATCACCGATTTCCTGGGAGCCGCCTCCAAGATCGCGCAGCGCGACGGGCGACTGGTCGAGATGTACCTGTTCGTCGCCGTCGTCTACTTCTTGATCTCGTTCGCGCTGTCGCAGCTCGTCCGGCGGCTGCAGTCGCGGACCGCCATCATTCGCTGAAAGCGCACGCCATGCACCCGATGATCGACATCAAAGCCATCAACAAATGGTACGGGCCCGTGCAGGCCCTGAAGTCGTGCACCACGCACGTCGCCAAGGGCGAGGTGGTGGTCGTGTGCGGTCCTTCGGGCTGCGGAAAGTCGACGCTCATCAAGTGTGTCAACGCACTGGAGCCAATCCAGTCCGGTGACATCGTGCTCGACGGAACCAGTTTGACCGATCCCAAGACCGACCTGCCCAAGATGCGTGCCCGGGTCGGCATGGTGTTCCAGCATTTCGAGCTGTTTCCCCACCTGCGGGTCATCGACAACCTGCTTCTTGCGCAAGAGAAGGTGCTGGGCCGTTCGCGCGCGGTCGCGGAGGCAAAGGCCGTGGCGCTGCTGGAACGCGTCGGTCTGACCGCCCACAAGGACAAGCACCCGGGCCAGCTCTCCGGCGGCCAGCAGCAGCGCGTCGCCATCGCGCGGGCCCTCGCCATGGACCCGATCGTCATGTTGTTTGACGAGCCTACATCGGCCCTCGACCCGGAGATGGTCAACGAGGTGCTCGACGTCATGATCGGGCTCGCACGCGAGGGCATGACCATGATGGTCGTCACCCACGAGATGGGCTTCGCCCGCAGTGTGGCCGACCGGGTGATCTTCATGGAGAGCGGGGAAATCGTGGAGGATACCGACCAAGGAGGAGTTTTTCGGCAAGCCCCGCAGCGCGCGCGCACAACAGTTTCTATCGAAGATCCTGCAGCACTGACCGCAAAGCCGTCGCAGCCGGCACCGCCTTGCCTGCCGCTGCACCGCAACGCCGGCGGCCAAACCCATCGGCCCTTCTATCTCCGCGCTTGTCGGTAGACTGGCTCCGCATTAGGCTGCAAAGTTGTCGGGTCATCATACAAGCCGGACGATGCAAGGGCGCACCGACGTCCCTTGTCGCGCCGGCCAACAACAAGAACCCAGCTGTCAATCCTGAGAGGAGACGCCTATGAATTGCCGCATGCTCGTGAGGTTCGGGCTGCTATCGCTGCTTGTGGTGCTTGGCACCGGGCATGCATCGCCAGCCTTCGCTCAATCCAAGATGGTTCTCAAGGCCACCGACGTCCATCCGCTCGGCTATCCGACGGTGGAGGCGGTCGAGCGCATGGGCAAGAAGCTGGAGGCCGCCACCAACGGCCGCATCAGCATCCAGATGTATCCGTCCATGCAGCTCGGTGGCGAGAAGGAGATGATCGAGCAGGCGCAAGTGGGCGCCCTGCAGATCGCGCGCATCAGCGTCGGCCCCATGGGCCCGATCGTGCCCGAGCTCAACGTCTTCAACCTGCCGTTCATGTTCCGCGACAACGCGCACATGGAGAAGGTGATCGACGGTGAGATCGGCACCGAGATGCTGAAGAAGCTCTCGGATCACGCGACGGCTGGACTTGTCGGCCTGTGCTGGATGAACGCCGGCACGCGCAACGTCTACAACAGCAAGCATCCCGTCAAATCGGTTCAGGACCTCAAGGGCCTCAAGATCCGCATGATGGGCAACCCAGTGTTCGTCGACACCATGAACTCGCTGGGCGGCAACGGCATCGCCATGGGCTACGACCAGCTGATCAACGCCCTGCAGACCGGCGTGGTCGACGGCGCGGAGAACAACGAGCCCAGCTACGCCACGGGCCAGCACTACCGCCACGCCAAGTTCTATTCCATGACCGGGCACCTCATGATCCCGGAGATCCTGGTGTTCTCCAAGAAGGCATGGACCGCGCTCTCCAAGGAGGACCAGGACCTCATCATGAAGCTCGCCAAGGAGGCGCAGCAGGAGCAGCGCGGGCTCTGGTACGCGATGGAGAAGAAGTCCATGGACGACATGAAGGCAGCCGGCGCCCAGGTCAACGAGGTAGCCGACCGCAAGCCGTTCCAGGCGGCGGTGAAGCCGGTGTGGGACAAGTACGGCGAGAAGCATACCGCCCTCATCCAGCGTATCCAGGACGTGAAGTGACTGTAGGGCCAGCAAGTCGGCCGGGCCGGCTGCTTCCCGCGCAGGACGCAGCCGGCCTTCGTGTGGGAGGGGAGGGGGATCGATGCTAGCGCAGATACATCGCGGCTGATGGACGCGCTCAACAGATTGTGCGTGTTCGTGGCGGGCGTGTGCCTGGTCGTCATCACCGTCATCATTCCCTACGGAGTGTTCTGCCGCTACGTGCTGAACAGCGCCGCATCGTGGCCCGAGCCCATGGCCGTGCTGCTGATGATCGTGCTGTCGTTCCTCTCGGCCGTCGTGTGCTATCGCGAGTACCTGCACATCGGCGTCGGCCTGCTGCCCAGCGCGCTCAGCGGCGCCAGCAAGGTAGCTGCTCGGCTGGATCATCGAGCTCGCCATGCTCGGCACCAACGTGTTCATGCTCTGGTACGGCATCAAGCTGATCCAGGTGACCTGGTACCAGAGCATCGCCGAGTTTCCGCTGCTGTCGGTCGGTGTCGCCTATCTGCCGATCCCCATCGGCGGCGCCATCACGCTGCTGTTCGTGATCGAGCGGCTGTGGACGCAACAGTTCTTCAGCGAGCCTTCGCCCGAGTCCATCAGCGCCCTTTCCACCGAGTGAGCGCCCCAGCGGGCTGAAACACCATGGACGTCCTCATTCTCATCGGCGGCTTCACGTTCCTGTGCGCGCTGGGCATGCCGGTGGCCTATGCGCTGGGCCTGGCGACCATCTTCGCGGCGCTGTGGATGGGCCTGCCGCTCGAAGCCATCATGATCAAGACGTCCGACGGCATGGACGACTTTCCGCTGCTGGCGATCCCGTTCTTCATCCTGGCCGGCGCCATCATGGCCGAGGGCGGCATGGCGGAGCGGATCATCAACCTCGCCAAGGTGTTCGTCGGCTTCGTGCGCGGCGGGCTGGCGCTGGTCAACATCCTGGCCTCGACCATGTTCGGCGCCATCTCGGGCTCTTCCGTCGCCGATACCGCCTCGATCGGCTCGGTGATGATCCCGCAGATGATCAAGAACGGCTATCCGCGGCTGTTTGCCGTCAACGTCACCATCTCGGGCTCGCTGCAGCCGCTGCTGATCCCGCCCTCCCACAACGCGGTGATCTACTCGCTGGCCGCCGGCGGCACCGTATCGGTGGCGCACCTGTTCATGGCCGGCGTCATCCCGGGGCTGCTGCTCGGGCTCTCCCTGATGATCCTGTGCCTCATCATCGCCCACCGCCAGAACTTCCCCAAGGGCGAGGCGATCGGCCTGCGCCAGGCGGTGTGCATCGCCTACCAGGCGATCTGGGGCCTGGTCACCGTGTTCATCATCCTCGGCGGCATCCTGTCCGGCATCTTCACGCCGACCGAGTCGGCCGCGGTCGCCTGCGTCTACGCCTTCTTCGTCACCATGTTCATCTACCGCGACTACAAATGGGGCGACCTGCCGCTGCTGGTCGGCCGGGTGGTGCGCACCGTCGGCATGGTCATGATCATGATCGGGTTCTCGGTGGCCTTCGGCTACATGATGGCGATCATGCGGGTGCCGGCCAAAGCGACGGAGTTCTTCGTCGCCATCTCCAGCGACAAGTACATGTTCCTGCTCTACGTGAACCTGCTGCTGCTGTTCCTCGGCACGTTCATGGACCTGGCGCCGATGCTGCTGATCTGCACGCCGATCTTCCTGCCCGTCATCAAGATGTTCGGCATCGATCCCGTGCACTTCGGCATCATCATGATCCTGAACCTCGGGATCGGCCTGCTGACGCCGCCGGTGGGGCCGACCATGGTGGTCGGGTGCGCCATCGGCAAGGTTTCGATGGAAGCCGTCTCGCGCAGCATTCTGGTGTTCTACATCCCGATGCTGATCGTGCTCGGGCTGGTTACCTACATCCCGGCCCTGACGCTGTGGCTGCCTCGGAGTGCTGCTGAGATAGGGCTCGTTCACGCTGCTGTGCTCTGGAGCACAGGCTGACGCCTGTACTAGGCGGCTGTTTTGCCTTAGCAAGTCTCTTGTCGGGCTTTGTTTGCCCCGGAGAGACCATGCATCGTCTGCTGCTCGCGCTCTGTTTTGTTGCTGGCGTCGCGGTGCCCGCCGCGCAGGCGGAAAAGCGCATTGCCTTGGTCGTTGGCAACTCTGCCTACCAGCATACCTCAGAGCTTAGAAACCCCAGGAGTGATGCGCTGGACATAGCTGGCGCACTCCGGCGCCTTGGGTTCGAGGTGCTCGATGGCCTCGACCTCGACAAGAGGTCCATGGAGCGGCTCATTCGCCAGTTCGGCGTCAAGCTGACCAATGCGGACCTTGCAGTCTTTTTCTACGCGGGCCACGGCGTTGCGATCGGCGGGCAGAACTTTCTCGTGCCAACGGATGCGCGCCTGGGGAGCGAGGGGGACGCGGATTTCGAGGCTTTGCCGCTTTCCCTGGTGCTGAAACAGATGGAGCGCGAGGCAAAGGTCAGCATCGTCCTGCTCGACGCTTGTCGCGACAATCCCCTCGCGCGCAACCTCGCCCGCCAGATGGGCACGCGCTCGTCGACCAGGTCGGTCAGGGTCTGGCCGAAGTGAAGACGGGAGTGGGGACGCTGATCGGGTTCTCCACTCAGCCAGGCAATGTGGCAACCGACGGGGCGGGGCGGAACTCGCCTTACGCGGAAGCTCTGTTGCGCAACATCGAGGTGCCGGGCAAGGACGTGAGCGGCGTTCTCATTGCTGTCCGCAACCATGTGCTCAAGGCAACGGAAGGCAAGCAAGTACCTTGGGAGCATACCTCGCTCACTGGGCAGGTGTACCTCAGGCTGGATGCCTTGCCCGCGACCGGCGCGGCCATCGTGCCTCCAGCGGCCACCCATGACAGGGAGATAGAACTCTCGTTCTGGAATAGCGTGAAAGACAGCAAGTCGCCGGCGCATGCTCGAGAGCTATCTCGAGCGCTATCCGTACGGCAATTTCTCCGGCCTTGCGCGGACCATGCTCGACCAGTTGAGGGCGGCTGCCGTTCCGCCGGCCATCAGCCCGCCCCCACCCATCCTCGCGCCCCCGCCAGGCTCAAAGGCCGATGAACCCAGGGCGGCCCCGCCTGCCAAGGCAAAGTCAGCCCGCCCGCCCGAGCGGCCTGCCCGGAAGACCACCGGGGACAAGGCGGGCGGCGGCGGTATGTGCTGGGGGCAGGACGGGCGAACCAGTGTCGTGGTGCCGTGCAACGACCCGCGGGCGGGGCCACGTGCCTACTGACGGGACGTGATGAATCCCGGGGTTTCGACCCTTGGGTTCCCAGTACCCTACGCCGTTGCTAAGTCCGGGTTCGATGCTATTGAATTGGTTGGGCAAATGGCCGCGGTCATGGCGGCGCCTTCTCATGGTTCGTCAAGCGCCGGGAGCGCAAGTATGGGTAGATGGAGCGGCGCCCTTCTGATCGCGGCGGGAGTGGGAGTTGCGGGATACGTACTGCCCAGGTCCAACGAAATGACGGATGATGCCGTGCTGGCGGGGCGAGCCGATGCTGCCACTGTGACAGCCCCGGCCAGGCAGGGCTCACCCGCTTTGGTGCCCGATGCTGCGCCCCCGACAGCGGGCGTCAATCGACACTCGCCTGCCGTGGTGCCCGAAGCTGCCGTCACCCCATCAGTCGTGCCATCAAAACCGAGCGCGCCTACTGCCGCTTCTGCGTCGAGGCTAAATGCGTATGTTGCGCCCACACACTTTCGGTCCGCGCCCAAAGCGCCCCTGCGGACAGACGCCGGCGCGCCGCCCCTCGACCGTGCACGCTTGACCAAAGCGCTCTTGGTCGAGTTGAAGCGCGTCGGCTGTTACGGCGGCCCCATCGGCCCGGTCTGGACGTCGGAAGCCCGGAAATCGATGAAAACCTTCACCGAATTCTGCGAACGCGACGCTGCCGGTCGATCGGCCGGATCAAATTTTGTTGGCGATGGTGCAAAGCCACGCGGGCCTAGCCTGCGGCCGGGCCTGCGCTACCGGGTCGGCGCGCGGCCCGGATGGACATTGTATGCCGGTTGGCGTCATTGCGGCCAAGTCCAACAAGCATGCTCCGGGCCGGCTTCGGGCACCGCCAAGCTCGCTGTCATGGGCAAGGGTGGACCGCCTGCTCAGTCCCCGCCTGTGGCCGCAGACACCAGCGCGCCTCTGCCAATGGGGCGCATGTCTCTGGCCGGTCCCAACCCGGCACCTGCCGTTGTGGACCGCGAAATAGAAATTGCGGCTGCAACTCTTTCCCCATCACCGTCGGGCGAGACTGGGAACGCTGACGCGCGGCTTTCCAAGCAACCGAAAAAGCAGAGGCGAACACACAACGATCGCCGTACAGGTTCCTGGCCCTCCAAGGCCCCAATGTGGGTGCCATGGGCTCAACCGTGGGCAATGAACTAGCTTTGACGGTATCCGGAATTTGCAGCATATTGCGCTGCTACTTGCTCAGTTTTGTGGCAGCGGCGCCACTGGCCACCACTAATACCCAAGCATTATGTGGGCGTGTTTGCAGATATACCTTCCATTTAGTATTTGTGTCCACACTCGTGATGAGTTGTGTCTCAGGCGCCTGCCAATTGCGTCCTAGGCCCTGACCAGTAGCAGCAGTACCGCGGACGACTTCCGGTTATCCGCGCTCTTGGCCCCGGCCACAACGTACTGCGTTCACGATCACAGTTCTCAGCGTCAGTCGCCAAGTTTTGCGTCGCGTTTCGCGTCCGGTTCACGGCGTCGCGTCGCCTGAGCGTGCGTCGCGATCCGGACACGGGAGCGTAGAGGGGCCAAGCCAGCGCTTTGCCCGCAAGAGCACTGAAACCTCAAGTGGAGATAGACATGAACGGGGGAATGATGAGAGCGGCGGGCACAGGTGCCGTAGCTGCCTTGGCAGGTTTGCTGTTGAGTTCCGGTTCCGTGCTGGCCGCTGATCTTGGGCGGCAACTGCTGCGCCGACCTTGAGGAGCGCGTGGCGGAGCTCGAAGCCACCACGGCCCGCAAAGGCAACCGCAAGGTCAGCCTCACGGTCTATGGCTGGGTGAACAAGGGCATCCTGTACTGGAACGATGGCGGCGACTCCAACACCTACCTCGGTGTTGACAACACCAACTACGCAACCCGCTTCGGCTTCCGTGGCGACGCCAAGATCAGCCCGACGGTCAAGGCAGGGTTCAGCATCCTGATGGACGTGGTCACCGGGCCGGTGACGTCCACGTCAACCAGAACCGCGAGGAAAGTCTTCTTGCCATAGCCAACAACACGGCGGGTGCTGCAGGTCGATAGGCGCGTCCGTGACCTGGCAGGACGATCACATCATCCGCATGCGTGATGCGAACGTCTGGGTCGAGCACGACCGGCTTGGTCGCTTGACGGTTGGTCACCTGACCAGCGCCGGCGTCCAGGGCATCGTCGACCTCGGCGGTGTTGGCATGGCCTCCGTCGCAGCCATTGACCTTGTCGGCGGCGGCTTCCTGTTCCGCAAGAGCGCGTCTGGAACTCTGTCTGCTAGCACGGTCTCGAGCACCACGACCAACATTGCCGACTTCGCGCACCGCACCGACGGTCTGCGTTGGGATTTGCCCGACACACCACGGGTTTGTGCTTGGTGCATCGATCGGCGAGGCGCTCGATGTCGATCGCACGCCCGAAGGTGCGGCCGATGGCTTTTATCAGACTTCACGACCGGAAACGGTCCGATCGGCACCTACTGGGCGGTCAACCTGCGCTATGCGGGTGAGCACCACGGCTTCCGCGTAGCTGGTGCGGTTGGCTACGAAGTGAGCAAGGCGGACGAGAGAGCGGGTAATTCGGCACCTGGAGTCCCATTCGGCAGATGATGCGTGCGACTACCGGGTTCAGCGCGTCTATTCTCCACCTTGCTCACGGCCTGTTCCTGCAGGGCTCCTACATCATCTTCGAGCGGGCCAACTACAGTGGCAGCGGCGCCGGGACCGACGACGGTACTCTTGTGGCACATCCAGGGTGGCGTCACGCAGGAACTGGACGGGTTTGGGCAAGACGGCATTCTACGGCGAGTATGCTCGTGGCGAGGACCTGCAGGCAACCTTCAGCAACTGCACTCTGCTGAACGCCGCTTCGAGCAACGACTACGACATGTGGGGCCTCGGCGTCGTGCAGAACATCGATGCCGCCGCGATGGAAGTGTACCTTGCCTTCCGCAACCACAGCCTGAGCCGGATCGGTACCGCTGGTGGCCGGCAAGGCTTGGCGGTTGATGACATCCAGACGGTCATCGGCGGCATGCGCATCGGCTTCTGATCGCGCCTGACGCAAATGAGAACGGGAAGAGCCGCCCTTGTGGCGGCTCTTTCGATTTCGTGGGACAGCCAAACACTTGTTGCGCAATGGCCACATGGCCGATCCAGCACACTTAGCTGGGGAAAAGCGTCCGTCAGACCCTGCGGTTTTTGGCTGTTTGCTTGTTTTCATGTATACGGAGCCTCAAATCGTAGCCAGTAAGTAGGAGCGCGTACGAGCTGCTCAGCTTGCGGGGTCTGGGTCATGGGACCGGTCAGATTGTTTGGAGTGGCACTCGTGGTTGCCTTGTTGGCGCCGCCGGTGCTGGCATTCGAAGAGACCAAGATGGGGGTCGGCAGCGAGCAATTCGGCGCCTGCAGCACCCATTCTGGAACTGCCGAAGGGTGGGGCTACCGGGCGGAAAGTCGCTGGACTTGTCAGGTACCGGGTTGAACCTGGGCAAGACGTCAGGGACCGAGGTGCGCATCCCTGGGCTTGGCACGGTTGGTGTGCTGCCCAAGCTGGATTTTGGCTTGGAGCTCCTGTATGGCGCCAATGAGCCCAAGGGCTTGCCTCAGGACAAGACGGACCCGGACGACGTGCAGATCCGCGGGACGGCCAAGTATCGCTTCTGATCCGATACTGCCAAAATGAGGGACAGGCTGTGGGGCGCGATTGGCGCCCCTTTGCTTATCCTGAACCGCGGTCAGTATTGTGGGCGATGCTCAATGTGGTCCGCAGCCCTGGTGCACGTGTTCACGGCCATGGGGGTGGTGTGCGCCCTGATGGCCACCCAGGCAGTGCTGCTTGGGGCATGGGAGGCCGGTTTTGCCTGGCTGGCTCTGGCGTTCCTGGTCGACGGCATAGACGGCGCATTGGCCAGGTTTGCGCGGGTTGAGGAGCGCCTGCCGCGCTTTTCTGGCGAGCGCCTCGACCTGATTATCGATTATCTGACCTATGTATTCGTCCCAGCTTTGGCTTTGCAGCGGGCAGGATACCTGCAGGGCGGCGTTGGTCTCCTCCTGGCGGCCTTGATCCTGCTCAGCTCTCTCTTTCACTTCTGCGACACCCAGAGCAAGGCGGCCGACCACAGCTTTATCGGGTTTCCCGCTATCTGGAACCTGGTGGCCTTCTACATTTTCGCCTTTGACTTGTCGCCGGTGGCCGCCGGGACTGTCGTCGGCGCCTGTGTGATCCTGACCTTCGCGCCCTTGAAATGGGTTCATCCGCTGCGCACGGCGGCGCTACGGCCGCTGACCCTCCTGGTCGGGGCGGTGGGGAGCTTGGCTGCGGTCACCGCCCTTTGGTCGGGTTTCCCGGCTGGCACCTGGGGCAAGACTGCTCTGTTGCTTGTTGCGTGCTACGCGATCGCCCTTACCCTCTATGCAGGGAGATCACGCTAGAGGCTGGGTTTGTGCTGTACTGCGGCCCAGTCTCGCGGGCGCCGCTCCACGAACGCAGGTTTGGCGGATGGGGAGGGATTCGAACCCCCGAGACGGTTGCCCGCCTGACGATTTTCAAGACCGTTGCCTTAAACCACTCGGCCACCCATCCGCTCGCGAAGGATCCGGCGCTTAGCACGAGGCGGTCCGGGGTGATAACCGAAAATTGGCTAGGCGAAGCCCGCCGGATAGGCCTGTTGCGGCTCCCCTGGTGTCTGTCGCATCAGTGAAGCCACGCCTTCCAGAGCTGGGGCGCGCCCAGGTCGATGCTTGGTTAACGCGTTGCTAACCACCAGTTGGCAACCTGCGGGAACCCGTCTCGGCCCCGCAGGCCGCGTCGGAAGTGCGTTCAGTGGTGAAGTGTTCCCATGCGTATCCCATCGACGTGCCGCCGGACGACATGCCTGGTCGTCGGCTTTGTTGTGGTGTGGGCGGCAGCCTGCGCCCGAAGCGATCGGGGGCGGGAGGCGCGCGCAACCCCCAAGACTGACGCCCCGGTCAGTCCGCGCGTCGTGCCGCTGGGACAGCCCGTTCCCAAAGGGGGTGGCTACTACAAGGTTGGCGACCCCTACCGTATCGATGGCGCGCTTTTCACGCCTGGCGAAGACCCCACCTATGACCGAACGGGCATGGCCTCCTTCTACAGCGAGGATTTCCATGGCCGTCGCACCGCCAATCGGGAGATCTTCGATATGTGGGCGTTGACGGCCGCCCATCCGACCCTGCCCATGCCGTCATACGCTTACGTCACCAACCTGGCCAATGGCCGCACGCTACTGGTGCGCATCAACGACCGAGGGCCCTACGCCCGGGGGCGCGTCATCGACTTGTCGCGAGCCGCTGCGCGGTTGTTGGCGTTCGAGACGCACGGCACGGCCTATGTACGTGTGCGCTATGCAGGGCGCGCGCCGATCAATGGCGATGACCGCCACGAGCAGCGGTTCCTGGCCGGCCAGCACTGGTACCGTGTTGCAGCCTGGAGCGGCGGTGGCTTCCAGCGAACCCGTTGACTTGTCCACCTGGCCGATCCGATAGTCCCGCCAAGCACTCATCGGTCGGGACACTGTCGTGCATTCTAGGCCCACGCCAAGGCTGTCGCGATTGTCTCGGGCGCATCGCGGCCGCGCTGCTCATCGCTTATGGCGCGCTGATTTCGAGCGTCGTCGCCGGTCTTTGCGCAGAGCGCTGACGTCACGCTCAAGTCGCCGCAGGCCATTCTGATCGACGCGGAATCCGGCGGCGTACTGTTTCAGCGCAATGGCGATGATCTGGTCTCGCCCGCCAGCATGAGCAAGCTGATGCTGCTCATCTTGTTGTTCAACGCGTTGCGGTCGGGAGAAGTGACGCTCGAGACCGAGGTGCTGATGAGCGAGCACGCCTGGCGGACTGGCGGGGCGCCATCGAGGGGCTCCGCCATGTTCGTGCCGCTCGGCAAGACGGCCAAGGTCGACGAGCTCTTGAGGGGCATCGTTGTCCAGTCCGGTAACGACGCTTCCATCGCCATCGCCGAGAAGCTCGCAGGCAGCGAGGAGGCCTTTGCTCAGGCCATGACGCAAGAGGCGCGGCGCCTGGGTCTAAGCAAGTCGGTTTTCCGCAATGCCACTGGCCTCTATCACCCTGACCACCTGGTGACGGTGCGTGAATTGGCGATGCTCGCACGCATCATCATCAAGAATTACCCCGAATTCTATCCCTTGTTTGCGCAGCGCGAGTTCACCTACCGCCATCACAAGTTCACCAATCGCAATCCGCTGCTCGGTTTGATCACCGGCGTCGACGGGCTGAAGACCGGGTACATCAAGGAAGCGGGCTATGGAATCGTTGCTTCGGCGAAGGTGGACAACCGGCGGCTGATCCTTGCTATCAACGGGGCTGCAACCCCCGAGGAACGCAGGGACGACGCCCGTCGCCTGTTCGACTGGGGGTTCAAGACCTTCTCGGAGGCCAAGCTGTTCGATGCGGGAGAGGTTGTGGGGCATGCTCGCGTGTGGGGTGGCGAGCGCATGTACATGCCGCTCACAGGCGGCAACGGCGGGGTGCATGTGGTGCTGCCCCGCTTTCCTGCAAACCAGAAGCTCTCCGCCCGGATCATGTACAAGGGTCCCCTGATGCCGCCGATCAAGAAGGGCGAGCAAGTGGCAACCCTGCGGGTCACAACCTCGACGGAAGCCAGCAACGAGGTGCCGTTGTTTGCGGCGGAAAACGTCGAGCGAGCCGGCTTCATGCGCCGCGGGCTTGACTCAATCGTCTATTTCGCTACCCGCTGGATGCGATAGCGCGGGACGCAAACGACAAGGCCGCCAGGTGGATAAGCCAAGCCTGGCCAGCAATAGTGATGCCATCTGGTCGCTTCATCACCTTCGAGGGCGGAGAGGGCTCCGGCAAATCGACCCAGGCCCGCCTCCTGGCTGAGGCCCTGCGCTCCAAAGGCATCGAAGGCGTACTGACGCGGGAGCCGGGCGGGTCGCCGTTCGCCGAGCAGGTGCGCAGTCTCATTCTCGACCCGGAGACCGCGCCGCATTCGGCTCTGTCGGAAGCACTGCTGTTCTATGCAGCCCGCGCCGACCATCTGGACAGGGTGATTCGCCCCGCGCTGGTCGCAGGGCGCTGGGTGATCTCGGATCGCTTCTCGGATTCGACCCGGGTCTATCAGGTCGAGGCCGGAGGCTTGCCGCTCGATGTTTTCAAGGCCTTCGAGCTCATCGTGGTGAAGCTCACCTATCCAGACCTGACTTTCATCCTGGACGTACCGCCCGAGATCGGTCTGAGCCGGGCCACGACGCGCCGCCTCGCCCAGGCTCTATCCGGCGAGGATGCCTACGAAAAGCGTGACGTTACATATCACACGCGGTTGCGCGAAGGCTTCCTTGCCGTTGCCAAAGCTGAGCCCCGCCGCTGTCACGTGATCGACGCCACTGCACCGGAAGAGGTAATTGCTGCCGAGGTCCTGTTGCAGGTCGAGCGCCGCCTTATGGTGCAGGGCGCGCGTTGATGGCGCGCGCACCGGCTTTGCAGGAATTCGAGGCGCTGCCCGAGGCTGACCGCCTCGAGGGCTTTCCGCACCCGCGCGAGACGGCCCGTCTGTATGGTCATGACGCAGCCGAGCAGGCGCTTTCGCAGGCCTTCGCCGCTGAACGCATGCACCACGCCTGGCTGCTTGCCGGGCGTTCAGGCATCGGCAAGGCTACACTCGCCTATCGGCTGGCGCGGCACGTGCTGGCAAGGCCAGACGAGCGCGATCCTGGCGGGCACAGCCTGGATGTGCCCGCTGATAGCGTAGCGGCGCGTCAGGTCAAGGCCTTGTCGCACCCCGGTCTGCTCGTGCTCCGGCGACCCTACGACACGAAGGCCAAGCGGTTTGCCAGCAGCATTCCGGTCGACGAGGTGCGCAAGCTCAGGTCTTTCCTGGGACTGACGGCAGGCGGCGGGGGTTGGCGGGTCGTCATCGTCGACAGCGCGGACGAGCTCAATCCCAACGCCGCAAACGCTCTACTCAAGTCGCTGGAGGAGCCGCCGCGGCGCGCGCTGTTCATGCTGATCTCCTCCGAGCCGAGCCGACTGCTCCCAACCATCCGCTCGCGCTGCCGGCGCCTGGACCTACTCCCGCTCCCTGGCGAGCCTTTGCAGAGGCCGTGCAAGCCGCCCTTGCCGCCGCCGATGTCGATCCGCCGCAAGCCGTGCAATTGGAGCAGCTTCAACAGCTGGCAGAGGGCAGCGTGCGCCGGGCGCTGCAGCTGGCCGCCGGCGGCGGGCTCGAGCTGCACGCGCAGGTGGACCGTCTCTTTTCTCAGTTGCCCAAAGTCGATTGGTCGGCGGTTCATGCGCTGGCCGACGGGCTCGGCCTAAGTGCCCAAGAGCAGCGCTACCAGGCATTCTTCGCTTTCCTGCTCGACAAGGTGGCTCGTCTGGCGCGTGCCCGCGCTACGGGTCAGGGCAATGCGAACCATGTGGCCCTGGCGACGCGCCTGATCGGGGACGGCCGCCTGCCGGAGTGGGCCGCCCTTTGGGAGGCGATGCTGCGCGACAAGGCTGCGGTCGAAGAGATGAATCTCGACCGCAGGGCGCTGATCCTGCGGACGCTGGCGCGGCTGGAGGCCGCGGCAAAAGGGTGAACACGGTGCAGTTTAGCATTAACAGCCAACTCTTTGGCAAATCGTCACCTTTCCAGGTACTTAGGTGCCACAAAAGCGACACATCCGAGCGATTGACAGCCGCATCGCGGGACACCCGCACGCTTGATACGGGGTAAGCCACATGCGTCATCTGAAAGTATTGGCTGCGGCTATGGCGGTCGCGGCCGGGGCCGCGTTTGCAAGCGCTTCCAATGATGGGGCGATGGACAACGGGGCGCTGCGCAAAGCGGTAGCGGGCAAGACGGTACATCTCGCCACGCCGCTGGGCGGGCTGCCGATCAACTACCGTGCCGACGGGACCATGTCGGGCAAAGCCGGCAACCTGGCCGCATACACGGGCTCCGAGCGCGATCGCGGCCGCTGGTGGGTGGTCGCCGACAAGTTGTGCCAGCGCTGGAATACCTGGCTCGGCGGCCAGGCGTACTGTTTCAAGCTGCGCGAGAAGGGGGCTGGAACGGTGCACTGGATACGCAACGACGGCCTGAGCGGCACGGCAACCATCGCGCGCTGACCGCGACCAGGCGATGATCCTGCAGCGCGGACCATCTCGCCAGAGAACAGCTTCAAGCTAGTCGCTTCCTGCGGTGGCCCTCCTACGGGGTGCCGCGATTATGCGCTTGCGAGCAGCCCGCTGGCGCGCTACGGGCTTTCGTGATATTGAGCGGCCCTCGGCTCCAGACATCTCGAAGCGATGAACCTCGACGCCCGCATTTTCCGTTCTTTCTCGCCCGGCGCGGCCGCTGCGGCCGGCGTCGCTCGAATGCGCTGATCGCTTCCGCCGCCCCGATCCCCGAGGCGGCCGTTTTCGCTTCCCAGGATCAGCCAACGAACGGAACCTGCCACCATGAGCGGGCAACAGAAATTCTACATCACCACGGCCATCTCCTATCCCAACGGCTCGCCCCACGTCGGCCACGCCTACGAGGCGATCGCCACCGACGCCATTGCGCGCTTCGAGCGGCTCGACGGCAAGGACGTGTTCTTTCTCACCGGCACCGATGAGCACGGCCTCAAGATGAAGCAAACCGCGCAGAAGGAGGGGCTAACCCCGCGCGCGCTGGCCGATCGCAACTCGGCGCGCTTCCGCGAGATGGCAGCGGCGCTGAACCTCTCCAACGACGATTTCATCCGCACGACGGAGGAGCGGCACTACCGCGCGTCCGAGGAGATCTGGCGGCGTATGGCGCGCGCCAACAACGGCGACATCTTCCTGAAGAAGTACGCCGGCTGGTACTCCGTGCGCGACGAAGCGTTCTACTCGGAGAAGGAGACGACGCTGCAGCCCGACGGCGTGCGCGTTGGACCGCAAGGCACGCCCGTGGAGTGGTTCGAGGAGGAGACCTTCTTCTTCCGTCTGTCCGCCTATCAGGACAGGCTGCTCGCCCACTACGAGCAGAACCCCGATTTCATCCTGCCGCGCGAGCGCAGGAACGAGGTGGTGAGCTTCGTCAAGGGCGGGCTGGAAGACCTTTCGGTCTCGCGCACCACGCTCGACTGGGGCATCCGAGTGCCTGGCGGCCCGAGCACGTCATGTACGTGTGGGTCGACGCGCTGACCAACTACATCACCGCCGCTGGCTTCCCAGACGCGACGCACCCGCTGTGGCGCTACTGGCCGGCCGACGTGCACGTCATCGGCAAGGACATTTTGCGCTTTCACGCCGTGTACTGGCCGGCGTTCCTGATGTCGGCGGGCATCGAGCTGCCCAAGCGCGTGTTCAGCCACGGGTTCGTGCTGAACCGCGGTGAGAAGATGTCGAAGTCGGTCGGCAACGTGGTGGATCCGTTCGACCTGGTGACCGCCTATGGCGTCGACCAGCTGCGCTACTTCTTCCTGCGCGAGGTGGTGTTCGGCCAGGACGGCAACTACAACCATGAGGCCATCGTCAACCGCATCAATGCGGACCTGGCGAACGACCTCGGCAACCTGGCGCAACGCTCGCTGTCGATGATCGCCAAGAACTGCGATGGCAAGCTCCCCGAGCCCGGCACCTTCACCGACGCCGACAAGGCCATCCTGGCAGCCGCCGACGGCATCTATGCCAAGGCGCGCGAGGCGATGGACCGGCAGGCCATCAAGCAGTACCTCGACGCGGTGTGGGCCGTGGTGGCCGACGCCAACCGCTACTTCGCGGGCGAGGAGCCGTGGGCCAAGCGCAAGACCGATTTCAAGCGCATGGAGACGATCCTCTACGTGACGGCCGAGGTGGTGCGGCAGGTGGCGATCCTCGCCCAGCCGGCGACGCCCATGGGCGCGGGCAAGCTGCTCGACGCTCTGGGCCAGGGCCCTGGGGCGCGCAGCTTCGCGGCGCTGGGTGAGGCTGGCCGCCTGAGACCCGGCACGGCCATACCGCCGCCGGCCGGCGTCTTCCCGCGCTACGTCGACCCGGATGAGCCGCCGGCCGAGCCGAGAGTCCAAGGGAAATCCGAAGGAAAAGGGCAAGTCGAAGGGCAAGGGTTGATGCTCGTCGATCACCACTGCCACCTCGACTTTCCCGACTTCGCGCAGGAGCTCGACGGCGTGATCGCGCGTGCCGAGGCCGCGGGCGTGGGGCTGACGGTGTCTATCTCGACCCGCATCCGTCGCTTCGAGCAGCTGCTGGCCATCGCCGAGGCGCACGACAACGTCTTCTGCTCGGTCGGCACGCATCCCCACTACGCCTACGAGGAGCGAGGCGTCCCGGGCGAGCGAAATCGTGCGGCTTAGCGAGCACCCGAAGGTCGTGGCCATCGGCGAGGCGGGGCTCGACTACTTCTACGAGCACGGCTCCCGCGCGGCCCAGGCGGAGGGGTTCCGCAGTCACATCGCGGCGGCGCGCGCGACGCGGCCTGCCGCTGGAAATCCATGCGCGCGACGCCGATGACGAAATGGCCGCCATCCTCGAGGACGAGACCGCCAAAAGGGCGCTTTCCCGGGCCATCCTGCACTGCTACACGGGCGGGGCCGGCTGCCAGGCGCGCGCTCGAGCTCGGGCTCTACGTCTCTTCTCCGGCCTCCTGACCTTTAAGAAGTCCGATGCGCTACGCGAGATCGCCCTGGCCGTGCCGCTCGACCGCCTGCTGGTCGAAACCGACGCGCCCTATCTGGCGCCCGGCAAGTATCGCGGCAGACAACGAACCGGCCTACGTGGTCGACACCGCCGCAGAGCTCGCCCGGGTGAAAGGCCGTCTCGCCTGGACCAGCTGGCGCCAGCGACGACCGAGAACTTCTTCCGCCTGTTCAAGAAGCGGCCTGCACAGCGATCGCTGCATGAGCTCGAGCTTCACCCTCCTTGGCTCCGGCTCCTCCGGCGGCGTACCGCGCGTGGGCCCGTGTGGGGGTGCCTGCGATCCGTCCAACCCTAAGAACCGTCGGCGCCGCTGCGCGCTGCTGATCGACCGCTTCGCCGCCGGGGGCCGCACCACGGTCCTGGTCGACACGGCGCCCGACCTGCGCGAGCAGCTGCTCGACGCGTGCGTCGAAACTCTCGATGGAGTCCTGTACACGCACGACCATGCCGACCACACGCACGGCATCGACGACCTGCGCGGGGTGTCCTTCACCATGAGGAGCCGGGTCCCGAGTGTGGCTCGACGCCCCGACGCGCAGAGAGCTGGAGAGCCGCTTCGCCTATTGCTTCGACCGAAGCCTGGCTCGATTTTATATTCCGCCGATCCTGCAAGCCGCGACGCATCCCGCCGCCGGCGCCGATCCGCGTCGAGGGCCCTCGGAGGGCGGATCGAGGCGGTGCCCATCCTGCAGCTGCACGGCGATCGGCGCGCTCGGCTTTCGCTTCGGCGGCGTCGCCTACTCGCCCGACATCAGCGGGCCTTCCGGTTGCTTCCCTGCCGCTGTTGCAGGGCCTCGACCTCTGGATCGTCGACGCGCTGCGCTCCGATGCCGCACCCGAGCCATTTCTCCGTGAAGCAGGCGCTGGAGTGGATCGGGCGCCTCGGCGTCAAGCGCGCCATCCTCACCCACATGACCATCGACCTCGACTACGAGACCCTCCGCCGACAGCTCCACCCGACGTCGAGCCAGGGTATGACAGCATGGTGATGGAGTTCGGATTGGGTAGGGACCGACAGGTTCCTCGAGTGCGGTCCAAGATCGAGGCGGCGCACTTGCGTCGGTTTGCGGACGCCCAGGAGTTGTTGCTATACAGGCAAGCATGATAAGGTCATCGCTCTCATCTTCACGCTTCGTTTCGAGCCCGCCCTGAGGAAGCCGGGCACTGCATGGTGCAACCGCACCCCGTGCCCGAGGTCGGCACCCAGGGCGACCAACCTTCGAGCGAGGCCTATGCTGTTAATGAAGGGTCTCGCGGACGGCGCCCATCGCGCAACCTGATCGAGGTTCGCGTGTCCCGCGGCGAGACCGATCCCTGTCGCGGTCCCCAGCCTGCAGCTCGAGCCGCACAGATTGCCCCGTCAGAGCGATCGGCTCACACTTCTATCAAGGCGTCGGGAGGATAGTGATCCGCTGCGTTGCAGTCGGGCGGGCTTGATGTACGCGGCCGGAGTCAAGTCGGAGCCATCACGTCTTGCGACACCGCGAGACGCGAAGTTCGGGCACTGTGGTGCCTGTTCACGCGGGCGCGGACATCAAGCGGGGTCTGCTGCGCGAAGATCATCGCGGAGGTGCAGAGTCTCACGGTGGAGGAGTTCAAGAGCGCTGCTGTGACGCGGACTACCATTGAGGAGGACACGCAATCGTGCGCATCTAGGACATCGCCCGGAGAGAGATCTTGCGTGGAGGAGTTCATGAAGCCGCTTGGCTTGAGCGGCAATGAGCTGGCCCGGCAGCTCAAGGTGCCGGCGAACCGCATCAAACGACATCGTGCGTGGCCGTCGTGATGTTAGCGCCGACACCGCGCTGCGGCGTGGCCCGCTACTTCGGCGACGAGCGCGACGCTTCTGGCTCAACGCGCGAGGCCGCCTATGCCCTTTCCAAGGCCGAAGCAGAGGCGGGGTCCCGAGATCGCTTCACAGGTGCGGCCGCGCGCGGCTTGATTTCCGGCTGTGGCCCGACGCGCCTACCTTACATCGCCCGTCTTCAGATCGAACACGCGTCCGTTGTCGGTGCACGATGCCTCCGCCAGCCGCACGAACGTCGGCGTGATCGACTCGCGGCGTCTTGAGCGAGGCCGGGTCCTCGCCCGGAAAGCCTTGGCGCGCATGTTGGTGCGGGTCGGGCCCGGGATTGATGAGATTGGCGCGCACGCGCGTATTCTCGACCTCGTGTGCCTATGTCACGACCAGCGCCTCGAGTCCCGGCCTTGGAGACCCCGTAGGGGCCCCAATAGGCGGGCCGGCTGACCGCGGCGCCGGAAGACACGAAATGGCGCGGCCGGCGTCCGAGCGGCGCAACAGCGGGTCGAGCGTGCGGATGAGCCGCCAATTGGCCGTGAGGTTCACGTTCAAGACCTCGTCCCAGGCGTCGGCGGTCACGTGACCCAGCCGGCGCGAGCGGCCCAGCATGCCGCCGTTGCCGACCAGGATGTCGAGCCTCTGCCAGCGCTGGTAGTTCGTGGGACCCAGCGCATCGATCTTGTCGTGGTTCTTGAGATCGAGCGTGAGCAGGGTCGCCTTGCCGCCGAGCGCACGCACCTCGTCGTCGAGTTCCTCGAGCGCCCCGGTGGTGCGGCCGACCAGAATGAGATGCGCACCTTCCTTGGCGTAGGCCAGGGCAACCGCGTGACCGATGCCCCGGGTGGCTCCTGTAACGAGCGCGAGGCGGCCGGCGAGGCGGGGAGCAGGGCTCATGCCGGCTACTGCTAGCGCCCGTCGAGCAGGGCTGGCAGCGGAATACGCCTCGCGCCGGATGATCACCCGGCCCTGTCGCCCCTTCGCACGCCGCCCTAGCCGGGGATACGGCGCCGGGTTAGGGCCAACCCTTGCCCGTGCGCCTGTCGGACTCCGACAGGAACGACAGCTGGCCGGCGTAGGCCGGGCCGTTCTGATCGGTCAGCGTCGTGGGATATTCGCCCGTGAAGCAATGGTCGGTGAACTGCGGGCTGCGATTGTCGCGCTTCTCATAGCCCAGCGCGCGATAGATGCCGTCGACCGACAGGAACGCCAGGCTGGTGGCGCCGACGAACGCGCACATCTCCTCGACGTTCATATTGGCGGCCAGCAGCTCGGTCGGTGGCGGCGTGTCGATGCCGTAGAAGTCCGGATGCGTGATCGGCGGGCTCGATACGCGCAGATGCACCTCGCGCGCGCCGGCCTCGAACATCATCTGCACGATCTTCTTCGACGTGGTGCCGCGCACGACGCTGTCGTCGATCAGCACGATGCGGTTGCCGCGCACGGCGCTGGCGTTGGCTGAGTGCTTGAGCTTGACGCCGAGCTGGCGGATGCGCTGCTCCGGCTCGATGAAGGTGCGGCCCGACATAGTGGTTGCGGATGATGCCGAGCTCGAACGGCGTGCCGCTCTCCTGCGCATAGCCGATGGCCGCAGGCACGCCCGAATCGGGGATCGGGATGATGACGTCGGCCGTGGCCGGAGCCTCGCGCGCGAGCTGCACGCCCATCTGCTTGCTGATTTCATAGACATTGCGTCCGCCGACGATGGAGTCGGGCCGGGCGAAGTAGATGTACTCGAAGATGCACGGCCGCGCCGGACGCCTGGGAAAGGGCGATGGCTCTCGATGCCGTTGGCGGTGATGGTGACGATCTCGCCGTTCTCGATCTCGCGCACGAACTCGGCGCCGACGATGTCGAGCGCGCAAGTCTCCGAGGCCAGCACATAGGCGGAGCCGAGCCTGCCCAGCACCAGCGGGCGGATGCCGATGGGATCGCGCGCGCCGATCAGCATTTCGTTGGTGAGGCAGACGAGGGCATAGGCGCCTTCGATCTGCACGCAGCGCATCCACGAAGCGCTCGACGATGCGCCGGCGCTTGGAGCGCGAAATGAGGTGCAGGATGACCTCGGTGTCCGAGGTCGACTGGCAGATGGCGCCCGAGGAGATGAGCTCGCGGCGCAGCGACAGCGCGTTGGTCAGATTGCCGTTGTGAGCAACGGCAAATCCGCCGGTGTCGAGATCGGCGAACAGGGGCTGCACGTTGCGCAGCATGGTATCGCCGGTGGTGGAGTAGCGATTATGGCCGAGCGCGATGTGGCCCTTGAGCCGCCCGATCACGTCGGCTTTGTTGAAGTTGTCGCCGACGAGGCCCAGGCGGCGCTCGGAGTGGAATTGGCGCGCCGTCGAACGCGACGATGCCGGCGGCCTCCTGTCCCGATGCTGCAAGGCGTGAAGGCCGAGCGCGGTCAGGGCCGCAGCGTCCTCATGCCCGAACACGCCGAAACACCCCGCATTCCTCGCGCAGGCGTCGTCCTGGTGCGGTCGGAAAGCCCCGAGCAGCACCCTGTCCGATGGAACCGTCATGCAGGCCTCAAGAGAGCGCGGCACGCACCCCGCAGCCGCGCTCAAGCTACCCGGCGCGCGGAGCTGACCTGGATATAGGCCAAGTTGCAGCGGATGGCCATGGGGTGCGGCGAAGGTGTTGGGGTGAACATCGCGAATTGCCCCTGCTGTTGCTCGCCCGAAGCGCGGAGGGCACGTAGCGCGAGAGGATACCATAAAGCGTCCCGCTGGTTTGGCTGATCATCCCAACGATCGCGCCTCCTCGACCCAGCCGGGAAGCTCGCCGGCTGGCATCCCTGTGACAGGGCACGGGTCGCGCCTTCCTTGCAGACGAAGGAGACCACGAACATGTAGGGGATCACCACCAGAACGAAGCCCCGCACAACGCCAAAGACGAGGCCAAGAATGCGGTCGATGGCGCCGACGCGGCTATCGAGCACGGTGTCGGAGATGTGCGACGTGATGAGATGAACAACGATCAATACGAACAGGAAGATGATCGCCCCGAGGGCGACCTGGGCAATATAGACGTGCACCGTCTGCACCGGGCTGGAGAACTGCCTGGCGACTTCTTCTGCCAGGGCACGATGAGACCGGATGAAATAGAGGAGCGCCAGTCCCGCCACCACCCAGGAGAGGATCGAGAGCACTTCGCGCGTGAACCCCCGGTACATGGCGACCAGCCCGGAGATGGCGACAACGGCAAGCAAGGCGACATCGAGATAGGAAAGAACGCCTGCAATCATGATTTGCGACCTTCGCTTCAAGGACCGCGAAGCGTCGATGGGTCGGCACCAGCCATGCGGCGCAAGCCCGGCCCCGGGGCGAGCATGCCCATGCAACCTCACGTCTTCCCACCATCTCACAAGACCCAGGGCGTCAGCCAAGCCCTTCACGTGCGCGAGGCGCAGACAGCTCGAGCTTGGCAGCAGCTCGTCAAGATCTCCTGATGCCGGCAAGGACGCCACGCCCGAATCCCAGCTTTCTGCGCCTCCTTGAGCCGCGACGACCATATGACCAGCCGGCCGAATAGCCCCCGAGAGCCCGATCTCGCCGAAATAGACCGTCCTGTGGGCCCAGCGCGACATTGGCGATCGACGACAGAACCGCTGCAGCGACTGCCAAATCGGCTGCCGGTTCGGTGATCTTCAGCCCGCCAGCGACGTTCAGATAAACATCATGCTGGGCGAAGCTGACGCCGCACCGCGCATCGATTACCGCCAGCAGCATCGCCAGCCGATTGGCATCCCAGCCCACCACCGCACGTCGCGGCGTCCCGAGCCCGGAAGAAACGACCAGCGCCTACACACCCTTCTGCTGGGACCTGCTGACCGACGGGACAGTGGAGGACGGACCCGCATTGGCGGCCGCCTTCTCATTCCTGAACCACACTCCCGACCGCCGCCGCGCCGAGCGCTGTAGCGGACGGCATCGCGGCCCAGATCCCGGACGCCACGTTCTTCTCCCTGCAGCCCGGGGAGAAGCCCGGCTACGCGCTGACCCCGCTGGACCTCGCACCTCGTCCGGACTGCATGGCGCGGGTGTATTTCACCGACGACCTGATGGAGGCCCATCTCGACGAGTTGACGTCGCGACAGCAACCCGACGGCGGCTGGCCGCTGGCGTGGGAGCCGCCCGGACCAGGAGCAGCCCTGGAATGGCGCGGCCGGGTCACGGTTGACGCGCTCCTGACCATGCAGGCCTGGGATCGCCTCTGACGCCGGGTCCATGTCTCCCTGACCGCTCCTCGCCCCGCCCCGTGTCACGGCTTCAGCGCCTTCGGGTATCGGGACGACTGACTGCAGTTTGCCCGTCACCCGCTCCAGGAGGTCCTGATGCGCAAGATCCGACCCCGTGCCGTCGTCGCGGTAGCGGCTGTCGCCGCTGCTCTGGCTCGCGACCACGGCAACCGCCCAACCCGCGACGGTCGGTCTCCCCCTCGTCGAAGATCGCCGGCGCCGTGCTGGACGGAACCGCCGGCGGCAAGTCCGTCAGCTTCCTGGTGGTGATGGCGGCGACAGGCCGACCTCGCCGCCGCCGAACGCCTGACGACCCGGGCCGAGAAAGGTGTGTTCGTCTACGACGCGGTCCGGGCCCACGCAGAGAGCACGCAGGCGTCCGTCCGTGGAGTGCTCGACGGTCTGGGCGTCGACTACCGGCCCCACTTCCTGGTCAACGCGCTCCAGGTCGTCGGTGATCGGGCCCTGGTCGAGACCCTCGTCGCCCGCAGCGACGTCGCTCGCATCGAGGCGAACCCGTGGGTGCGGTCCTCGATTCTGCCCGAGGTCGAGGCGCAGCCCGCACCGGACTGGCGCCGGACACCGTCGAGTGGAACATCCGGCGGGTCGGGGCGGACCGCGCGCTGGTCTGCGGGCTTCACCGGCCAGGGGATCGTCATCGGCAACATCGACACCGGGCAGCAGTGGAATCACCCGGCCCTTCAACCGCAGTACCGCGGGTGGGACGGCCAGGCCGCCGACCACAACTACGACTGGTACGACGCGACCGATCCGGGCAACCGCGTGCCGGTCGACCCCTATGGACACGGCACGCACACCGCCGGAACCATGGTGGGCGACGACGGCGCACGAACCAGATCGGGGTCGTGCCCGACGCCGAGTGGATCGGCTGTCGATCAATGGACTCGGCTGGGTTCGGAAGCCCGGACACCTACATCACGTGCTTCGAGTTCATGCTCGCCCCGTGGGACCTCGACGGCCAGAACCCCGACCCCGCCCCGCGCCGGCCGCGGTGAGCAACTCGTGGTACTGCTCCATCTCGCTCGAAGGCTGCAGCCAGGCCGTGCTGCGGGAGGTCGTCCGCAACGTGCGTGCAGCAGGGATCGTCCCCGTGGTGGCGGCGGGCAACTCGGGGCCGTCATGCGAGACGATCGGGATCGACGGCCCACCGGCGCAGTACGACGACTCCTACTCGGTCGGTGCGACGACCATGGCCAACGCGCTGGCGTCGTTCAGCAGCCGCGGGCCGGCCACCGTCAGAGGCGAGACGCTGATCAAGCCGGACATCGTGGCGCCGGGCGAAGGGGTGCGGTCGTCGTACCCCAACAACACCTACGCCGTGCTCAGCGGGACCAGCATGGCGACGCCGCACATCGCCGGCGCCGTGGCGGTCATCTACTCCGCCATACCTTCCCTCGAGGGCGACGTGTCGGCCACGGAGGACCTCATCAACTCCTCTGCCCGCCACATCAACTCCTCGGCCTGCCAGAGCGACGGCAGCTTCCCGAACAACCTCTTCGGGTGGGGCCTTCTGAACGTGGCAAAGGCCATTCACGGCTGATCCGCGGGCGACGGCCCGCCGGCGTGGGTGCCCCGGGCGCCCCGCCGCGGCTATGGCAGCCCGGCTCGACGCCGGGTAGGGAGACAGGCACGACCGAAGGAGGCTCGCTATGTCCGAGACCACCGACCCCGACACGAGCCAAGGCTGGTGCTGCGATGGACGCACCTATTCAGGAGCACGCTCACGAGGACGGGCACTGTTGCCAGCCCGAGGGCATGCAGTCGAAAATCTCCCTGAGGACGCCCAGCAGAAGGCAAAGGAGCGTCTTAGCCGCTTGAGCCGGCAGCTCCCAGGACGGCGGCGTGCCCGTCGACGACTCTAGCAGTCGCCGGGCATGCTGGCCGAGGTCGCCCAGGTCGACACGGCCGGCCTCGGCCGCAGCCGCCAGTCGCTCGGCCAGGTCGAGCGCCTCCTCGACCATGGGAGCCTGAGCGGCGGCGTCCTGGCCCATCTCGTGCAGGATGGTGCGCTCCGTGCGCGAGGCACGATCGGCCCGGTCAGCCCCTCGACCCAACCCTCGTCCGCCGGCCGTCGCCCCGCTCGTCGCCCCGAAGGGGCTCGAGGGCGTAGATCTTGTCGGCGCGGGCGAACTTGCCGAAACCCAGGAAGACCATGTGCGGTTGGGCAGGCACCGATTGTCCTTGCGTCGTCGCTCAGCCGAGCGCCTTGAGGGCGAGCACCATCTCCTCGTTGAGGTTGGCCGGCACCGCGTAGCCGTCCTCGTCGCGGATCTGCGTCGAAGTGGTCGCGCGACGTCTTCGGCGCGTCAGCTCCTTGTTCGATGTAGCCGGGCGTCACGCCGATGAACACCCGGGCGACGTGGCCGCCGCCGACGGAGTACACCTCGCCGGAGACCGGGCACGTCCTCGTGGGCCAGGTAGGCGACGACCGGCGTGACGAACTCGGGGCCGAGCTTGTCGGCGACCGGGCCGAGGATCTCCTCGGTCATGCGGGTCTTGGCGACCGGCGCGATGGCGTTGGCCTTGATGTTGTTCTTGGCGCCCTCGACGGCGAGCACGCGGGTGAAGCCGACGAGGCCCATCTTGGCGGCGCCGTAGTTGGTCTGGCCGAAGTTGCCGAAGATGCCGGCGCCCGACGAGGTGTTGACGATGCGGCCGTAGCCCTGCTCGCGCATGAGCTGCCACGCCGGCTGGGTGACGTAGAAGGCGCCCTTGAGGTGGACGTCGAGCACCGGGTTCGAGCTGGTCGGGCGTCCATGTTCTTGAACGACGTGTCGCGCAGGATGCCGGCGTTGTTGATGACGATGTCGACCCGGCCGAACGCGTCGATCGCGGTCTGCACGATCGCCTGTGCCGCCCTCGGGGGTGGCGACGGAGTCGTAGTTGGCGACGGCCTCGCCGCCGGCGGCCTTGATCTCGTCGACGACCTGCTGGGCCGCGGTGTGCGAGCCGCCGGTGCCGTCGACCGAGCCGCCGAGGTCGTTGACGACGATCAGCGCGCCGCGCGCGCGCCAGCTCGAGGGCGTGGGAGCGGCCGAGGCCGCCGCCGGCGCCGGTGATGATCGCGACCTTGCCGTCGAACCCGAGATCAGCCATGGGCGGTCGCACCGTAGTCAGCGCGCGGGCGCGACGCTCCGAGGCCGCGAACTGGCTCAGCGCCGCAGCTTGGCCAGCAGGCGGAGCATCTCGAGGTAGAGCCAGACCAGGGTGACGAGCAGCCCGAAGGCGGCGTACCACTCGAGGTGCTTCGGGGCGCCGGCGGCCGACGCCCGCTCGATGAAGTCGAAGTCGAGGATCAGGTTCGAGCGCGGCGATGACGACGACGGCGAGGCTGAAGAGGATGCCGACGCGCCGGCGTCGTGGATGAACGGCACGTCGGCGCCGAACAGCCGCAGCACGAGGTCGACGAGGTAGACGAGGCAGATGGCGCCGGTGGCGGCGATGATCACGAGCCGGAACTTGTCGGTGACCTTGATGATCCGGGTGGCGTAGAGGAACGAGCATCACGGCGAGCACGCCGATGGTGCAGCCCGACCGCCTGGAGGACGATGCCGTCGAACTGGCCTCGTAGACGTGCGAGATGGCGCCGACGACGACGCCCTCGGCGAGGGCGTAGAGCGGGGCGGTGATGCGGGCCCACTGCGGGCTTGAAGATCGTGACGATGGCGACGCCGAGCGCCGCCGAGCATCGGCACGAAGCAGCCAGCCGGGCATCGACCTCGACGGCTCGACGGTCGACCTCGACGTGCCTCCAGCCGACGACGCCGGCGCCGCACGAGCAGGACCAGCAGCACGGCGGTCGCGGTGATCGACGCCGCTCGATGCGTCATCGGTCGACGTCGGTCGCGGCGCGCCGGCGACGCCACGGCGAGACCGTCGTCGGGCGACGGGCGGCGATCGGCGCTGCGGCGGGCGCGGCCCAGCCGGCCTGGGTGCGCGGCGTCTCGCGCTCGAGGATCTTGCTCGGTCAGCAGCGGATTGCGGCACGGACCTGCGGATGGACTGCACGGACCGGCCCGGGAGGCCGACCTGCGGTCAGCGACGCCGAGCTGCTCGGCGGCGTAGGCCTTGAGGCGCTTGTAGTCGACCTTGCCGTTGGGGCCCGGCCGATCGTGTCGACCGGCACGCACGTGCTTCGGCGCCTTGTACGCCGCCAGCCTGCGCCTTCACGTGGGCGATCACGTCGGCGCGCGTCGAGCTCGGTGCCGGGCGCCGGCTCGACGACGGCGGTGATCGCCTCGCCGAACTTGTCGTCGGGCACGCCGACGGCGACGGCGTCGAGCACGGCGGGGTGGGTCTTCAGCACCTCCTCGACCTCCTCGGGGAAGACCTTCTCGCCGCCGGTGTTGATGCACACCGACCCGCGGCCGAGCAGGGTGAGGGAGCCGTCGGCCTCGACCGTGCGCGTAGTCGCCCGGGCACCGAGTAGCGCTTGCCCTCGAAGGTGATGAAGGTGGCCGCCGTCTTCTCCTCGTCCTTGTAGTAGCCGATCGGCTGGAAGCCGCCGACGGCGACGCCGGCCGATCTCGCCGGAGCCCGGCTCGACGTCGCGGCCGTCCTCGGTGATCACCTTGCGTGTTCTCGCCGAGCGTGAACTTCGCCGTGGTCGACGTGCCCGCCGGCGGTCGAGACCGACTGGCCCATGCCCGATGGCCTCCGACGAGGAGAAGGCGTCGATGATCATCATCGCCGGGTTGTGGCGCGAGCAGGCCCTGCTTCGACTCCTCGCTGAACATCACGCCGGAGCTGGCGATCATGAACATCGAGCGAGAGGTCCCAGCGTGCCGGGGTTGGCGTCGAGGGCTCGCGCAGGATCGGCTTGGCGAAGGCGTCGCCGACGATCGACGAGCTGGTTGACCTTCTCCCGCTCGATCGTGTCGAGCAGCTCGATCGACGTCGAGCGTCGCGTGACTCGGCGAGGCACGGTCGAGCCGCCGGCCGACGAGCAGGATCAGCTGGGTGAAGCAGCCGGTGCCGTGCATGAGCGGGCAGGCGGGCAGGCCGACGAAGCCGGGGCCGGCGACGCCGCCGTCGACGACGGTCGTAGTCGACGGGGTCGTCGCGGAACGCGGGCGTTGAGCGCGCCGTCGAGGTTGCGGAACAGGTCGTCCTGGCGCCACATCACGCCCTTGGGCATGCCGGTGGTGCCGCCGGTGTAGAGCATGAGGAGGTGGTCGCCGTCGCGGCCCCACGGCGGCCCGTGCACGGCGCTCGTCGGTGCCGGCCGCGGCGGCGTCCTCGTAGGGGGTCGCCCAGTCGGGGCACGGCCCGCCGCGCGCTCGTCGTCGACCCACAGCCACGTCGCGCACCCCGGGCACCCGGTCGCGGATCGCGCTCGATGCGGTCGGCGAACGTGCCGTGGAACACGACGGCGACGGCAGTCGGCGTTGTCCCACAGGTAGACGAGCTCGTCGTCGGCGTAGCGGTAGTTCGTGTTGACCGGCGACGAGGCCGGCCTTGAAGGCGGCGAACATCGACTCGAGGTACTCGGGGCAGTTGTGAGGTACTGCGCGACCTTGTCCTGCTCCGGCGGCGCCCGCGGTCGAGCAGCGTCTGGGCGACGCCGTTGGCCCGCCGGTCGAACTCGCGCCCACGTCAGCCGGCGCGTCGCCCTGGACCTGGCACGGCGCGTCGGGGACCTTGCGCGGCCACGACCTCCCAGACGTCGGCGAAGTTCCAGCCCGGCATGGTCGTCCCCCGTCTGATGTGCGTGACCGACTCGGCAGGGCGACATCTACGGCTGCGCGCGCCGATGGACTTCGAGCTGCCGCCCGACGACGACCCGCGCCGCGTCGAGGTCCGCGCGTGGCTGGCGGCGCAACCCGCACCCGACCGGGCCGGCAGCTCGCCGAGGCCGGCTACGTCGCGCCGCACTGGCCGCGGCCGTGGGGCCTCGACGCCGACCCGATCCACCAGCTCATCATCGACGACGAGCTGAAGCGGGCCGGCGTGCGCCGGCCCACGAACATGATCGGCATCGGCTGGGCCGGGCCCGACGATCCTGCACGCCGGCACGCAGGAGCAGAAGGACCGCTACCTGTTGCCGCTGCTCGCCGGCGAGGAGATCTGGTGCCAGCTCTTCAGCGAGCCCGGCGCGGGGTCGCGACCTCGCCAACCTCGGCACCCGGGCCGTGCGCGACGGCGACGAGTGGGTCGTCAACGGCCAGAAGATCTGGACGTCGATGGGCCACCTCGCCAAGTTCGGCATCCTCATCGCCCGCACCGACCCCGACGCGCCGAAGCACCAGGGCATCTCGTACTTCATCTGCCCGATGGACGCGCCGGGCATCGAGATCCGACCGATCATCGAGATGACCGGCGTCGCACATGTTCAACGAGGTGTTCTTCACCGACGTGCGCATCCCGGCCGAGAACCTCGTCGGCGACGTGAACGGCGGCTGGGCGCTGGCCAAGGTCACGCTCGGCAACGAGCGGGTGTCGCTGTCGTCGCGGCGGCGCGCTGTGGGGCATGGGCCCGACGGCGTTCGACCTGCTCGACCTCGTGCGCGCGCAACGGCGGCGTGCGACGACCCGCTGCTCCGCCAGCGCCTCGCGCGCGCTGCACACCGAGGCGACGCTGCTCGACCTGATCCGGCTGCGGACGGTGACCGCGCGCATCAAGGGCGAGCAGCCCGGCGCCGAGGCGTCGATCCGCAAGATCCTCGCCGACGAGCACGGCCAGCGGATCATGGGCCTCGCCAAGGACCTCGCCGGCGCGGCGCGGGATGCTCGCCACCGCGGCCGATGGGCACCGACGACGGGGTGGCACTACGGCTTCCTGTTCGCGCCGGCGCTCACCGTCGGCGGCGGCACCGGCGAGGTGCAGCGCAACATCGTCGCCGAGCGGGTGCTCGGCCTCCCGCACGACCCGGTCGGCGGCAACTGAACCGGGCCGGGTGCGGGAGCACGGGCACGGCGCACTAGGCGCACTAGTTTCCGGCCGTATGCCACGGCCGCCGCGCATCCCGAGCATCCTCGCGAGCGGGAGAGGTCGTCGCCGCCGTCGACTTGCCGGGCATCCCCGCGGGCACCGTCGGCAAGGTGACCTTCGTCGCCGGCTTCAACTGGATCCGCTACTGGGTGAGATTCGAGAACGGCCAGACCATGGGCTCGATCATCGGGCGAAGCTGGCGCGGCTCGACGAGTGGGAGGAGATCAAGGCCCGCAGGGCCCACGGTGAGGACCAGCCCGCCGATGACGCGTCTGTCGACGACGAGGCGGTGTCGGTGGAGGCATCTTCCGGCGACGGGGAGCCGATTGCCACTGGTGTCGCGTCCCGGGTCCCGGCCTATCTCCTCGAGCGTTCCGAACGCCGGCGCCAGGAACTCGGCCTCTGACGTCAGCCTGACCGGCGGCGGCCACCGAGCCTGGACCCGGTGGCCGCCGCACGTTCGTCAGATGGACGCTCTGGGCTGGGTCTCAGCCAGCGCTGAACATGATCGCCCCGTCGGTGCCCAGGACTCCTGAGTTGTACGAGTACTGCAAGGCGTCGTTGCCTTGCCGTGTTCTCGATGCCAACGGTGGCCGAGTTACCCGTCTCCCGGCTGTCGCCGGGATCGATGTTGGCGTACTGGAACACCTGCTCACCGGTCTCGTACAGCACCAGCTGGATGTCGACGCGGCCGTCCTCGTCGTCGTAGTAGCGCACGTTGCGCCACTCGACCACGAACTGCTGGTTGGGGCCGCTGCCCCTGAGCTCGCTCCACGCCGACGAGTTCCCGTCGAAGAACAAGTCTCCCAGTACGGATACGACGCCCCGTTCGGCGTGGCGGTGTTGGGGATCGTCGAGTTGGTGAACGTGCTCCCAACCGCAAAGGCGAAGTTCCCGTTCGTGGACATGGTCGCCGAGTTGTAGGCCTGGCCGTAGGAGGTGAACGTGAACGGCAGCGGCACGTTGATCGTCGCATCGTCGCCGTTCAGCGGCAGCCGGTCGGTCGCCGGCTGGAAGTCCGGGCGACCTGCTGACACGTGTGTCCGAAGGCGTCGCTGCGCGCTTCGATGGTGACGTCGACGGTCTGGGACCGTCGACCACGAGCGGGACCGTCGTGCTTCCCGAAGCACCCGCCAGCCGCCGGCCTCGAAGCTCGTAGGTGCCCTGGGGCCGCAGCGATCGTCGTGTTCGGGACCGTCACGGACACGGCGCCGCTGACTCAAAGGCAGAACGCGGGCAGTTCCCGGCCAGCACGACATGGTCTGACCGGGTAGCTCTCCGGCCGGGGCATTTCGATAGGCGGGTGCCGCGGGCATCTTGGGGGTGAGTGAGGGTGGCGGTCGCGGAGTCGACCCTGGCTGGATGGACTGGTGACGCCGACGTTCCTGTCGTGGTTTGCATCGCTCCCGACCCGATCCGAAGGCTGAGGCTGGCCCGATTGCTCGAGGGCGAAGCCATCGTCGTGATGGCACCTGACACGCGGTCGGCGAGGTCGTTCCTGGCCGCAGTGCCCGACTCCGATCCGAGCACGGTCGACGTCGGCGACCTCCGGCTCGACCTGCTCCGCCAGGAGGCGTGGTGGCGCGGGACGTGGATCAGCCTTACTCGGCGGGAGTGGCTGTTCCTCCGTCCGCCTCGCTGCAGACCCTGGCCGGGGCGTGGCCGTCTCGAGCGCCTCTACAGCGAAGTTTGGGACGGGCCATACCTCGGCGACCCCTCGGCGCTCACCTCCGCTGGTGAAGCGCCTTCGGCGCAAGCTGCGCGAGGCCGACCAGCCGGTTGAGGTCACGTCGGTGCGGGGCGTCGGGTACCGACTGTCGCCCGACTCATCGCCCTCGTCTCCCGACAGACAAGCCCGGCGCTTGAGCGCCGTGTCAGGTAGCGCCCGTCGGCGGAGCGAACGCCGCCGGGGCGGCCGAGCGTCGGCGCCGCCAGCGCCGTGGGGTTGCGATCAGGGCCCTCGGGTAGTCCTCCATCAGCCAGCGGGCGAACTTGCCTGCTCGTCCACGGTGAGATAGCCGGCGATCCGCACGGCGCCTCGGGCGCCGGCCGGGTGCCGCATCACCCGGCCGAGCAGTGCGGACAGGCGATGGTCGGCGAACAGCGCGCGCCGGACGGCGCGGGTGTAGCGCCTCGGCCGGTCGGCGGGCCGATGGGGCCCGGCCTCGTCGATGGCCCGAGCGGCGAGCATGCCGGTGAGCAGCGCTTGGCGATCCCTTCGCCGGTCAGCGGATCGGTGGCCGCGGCCGCGTCGCCGGCGAACAGGACTCGGCCGGGGCGTAGCGGGATGGCGTCGATCCGCGCCGGGATCGGCCAGGCCCGGTGGCCGGCCTCCGGCTCCGCTGTCGGGGCCGAGCACGGCCGCGGACGTGTGGTCGGGCCAGCAGCTCCGCGAAGTCGCCCATGTCCTGGACGCGCGCGACCCGGCCGCCTCGCCGGATGCCGAACCCGACGTTGGCCCGCCCGCCGGGCAGTGGGAACGACCAGATGTAGCCCGGGAGCATGTCCTCGTCGAACCAGACGTGCATCGCGTCGGCCGTGGCCGGTGCCGACACCGGAGAAGTACTGCCGGAAGGCGTGCCAGTCGCCCCGGTAGCCGGCGAGCGGTGACGCCCGACCGCCTTGCGCAGCGGCGACCACATCCCGTCGGCCCCGACGACGTACCGGGCGTGGACCTCGCCGACGCCAGCCGCAGACAGACAGACACGACCGTCGTCGTGCGACGCTCCAGTGACAGCGTGCCCGTCGAGCACCTGGGCGCCGGTCGTCCGGACCACATCGACGAGAGCGGCGTCCAGGTCCCTCCGGCGAGCCACCGCGGCGAGCTGGCCGGGACCGCTCGGAAGCGGGAATCGAGCGGTCGGCCGGACGGCGAGCGCACGACGACCTCCGACACCGGTGCCAGCTCGCCACTCGCGCCGGTGTCGAGCCCGAGCTGCTCGAGGACACGGAGCGCCGACGCTGTCAGCCCGTCGCCGCAGCACTTCTCGCGGGGGAACCGGGCCTTGTCGAGGAGCACCACCCGGCGACCGGCCCGGGCCAGCGTGATGGCGGCGGCGGCACCGGCCGGCCCACCGCCGACGACGGCGACGTCAGCGAGCAGCACGGCGCGACGGGATGGCGCTGGGCCCTCACGCGAGCTTCTGGACCTCGTCGAAGCTCTCGGCGAGGCAGTCGCGGAAGACCGCAGGATCAGGGATGGCGGCGGGGTCGATGTTCACCCCGATGTGGGCGTGGTCGACGTAGCTGACCATCGTGACGCTCGCGGCCGCGCCCGCCATCGGCCCGAAGGCGAACTGTCGCCCATCCGGTGTTCGAATCGCATGTCGTCGGCCATGAGTGCTCCCGCATGAAGGGCTCCCCGCAACGACGCGTCGCCCTACCCGCGGCCGTCCATCGTCGCCGGGAGTCGACGCTGGCGCACACCGGCATCAGGAGCGCCTGACGGGCATTACCCGCCCTTGCGGCTACCCGCCGACCTGCGGCGACCGTACGGGGCGGGTCGCCCCGGCACCAGCGGTCGTAGCGTACCACCTCCTGCGCGTGCAACGCTGAGCTCGCCCGAGACGGTTCCGCACCGCCTGGAGCCGCACGGAGGCGGAGCCTGGTAGTCGGGGCCATCGCGGACCGGGACGGCGGGTCGTGGGAGCGGCCGCTCATCCCCCTTCGATCCCTGGAGCCGGACCCGATGCGCACGTGGGCCGATGGATGCCGGTGCATCGCACGATCGTCGGCTTCGATGCCGACGGCGGCCCAGTCGATCTCGGGCATCAACTCGACGAGCGAGCCCGGCGCCCACCCGGGGGCGGGAGGTGCCCACACTCGAGCAGCGTGAGGCGGTGAACCGGTATCCCGAGCAAGGGGCGAACGCCGCCCGATCGAGACCGGCCTGGCCCCGAGCCGCGAGGGATGGCCGCCGCGAGTCGGGGCCACCGCCGTCCCCGGCCTGCCGCGAGCGCCGCCGGACCCGGCTTCGCAGGGCGACAGCCAACTCGATGGGATGCGCGAGGCGCAGCACGGTCATGCGGCTCGCTCCTCGCGCCGGAGGTGCCTCTCGCCCGTTCCGTCTAGGTTCCGCCCACCTGAGTAGGCGGCGCTGGTCACCGAGGTGAGGGAGTCGGCCGGCTGATCTCGCGGGAGGTTGCCGGCGTCAGGAGTCGGATGCCGTCGAGGTCCGCGAACCGGCGGTCGGAGGCGACCTTGTGCTGGAGCCGCTGGCGGGCGGGCAGGTGTGTCTTGCGCACGGCTGGCGGGCGTAGCCCCAGCTCGGCGCCGACGGTGGTGGAAGGCGCAGGATCGCCCGACTCCAGCTTGCACGGCGTAGCGGAGGCACACGTTGCGATCCGAGCCGGCAGCCGACTCGCGCAGGTGCCGAGGAGGAGAGCGCAGCGATCGTCGCGGGCGGCCAGCCGCTTGAGGGTGTCGAGCGGCTCCGGCTCGTGGCCCGCTCCACGGTTCGCCCCCGACTGCGGACTCGAGGGCTGCCTCGTCGAGGGGAACGCAGCGTGGACCGGCCCACTCGTCGCGAGGTTGACCAAGGCTTCCGCGCCCACGTCCACGGGAGGGCGCCGTCGGGCCGCCAACCTCGGGCGATCTGGGCGAGCAGCAGGCATGCGTCGACGGTGAGCTCGGTGAGGTCGTCGGCGTTGGGCGGTAGCCGCGCTCGCGAGCCATGGCGGCCAGTGCCCTCCGGATGGGCGGCCCGAAGCGGTCCATCAGCATGAACACGGCGGCCTCGTCGCCCTCGCGGAGCCGGCCCATGATCTCTACCAGTTCGGCTCGCTCAGTTGTGTCCACTGGGTTGACCCCCTGTCGATCCAGGGGCTGATCATCCCCCAGGGGTGTGACACTCAGAGCCGCAGCGGACGGCGGTGCGGGGCGGCGGGGTTCGGGCTGGGTCAGATCGTCCGAAATTCGGGTCGGTTTTGACCAACAACGGTGCCGGGCGGCGTCGTGGGGTGGCGGCGCCGGTCGCAGGAGGCGTGGTCGGTTGGCTCAGATCGTCCGAATTCGGGTCGGTTTGCCCAACGACGGTGTGGGGCGGTGTCGTGGGCCGACAGCGCCGGTCTCGAGAGGCGTGTCGGTTGGACGAGATCGTGCGAAATTCCGGTCCGCAGCGCCGAAACGTGGAGCCGGAGCACCGAAACGTGGAGCGCGAGCGGGAGCAGAAGCAGGAGCGGGAGTGGGAGCCGAAGCGGGAGCCAGCGAGCAAGACCGGGGAGCGGAACCGGAACCTCGACCGACAGGTCAGCAGTTGATGCCCTCGCCGGGGCGGTAGGTGGCGAAGACGGAGTCTGCTCGACCCGCCCGTCGACGTACGTGCGGGTGCGGGGCTGTCGTCGACCCGGGTGCAGTTGCCCGGCCGGCTCGTCGCTGGTCGGCCCGGCGGCCACGTCGACGTGCGTGCGTGGAGTACAGGTGCACCGTGATCGACGAGTCGGTGTACGTCGGCCAGATCAGCACGCCGTACGGCGTCGTGTTCTCGATCACCAGGTCGGGGTTGGGGAACGACATCGTCGCCTCGCGGCCCCTGCGGGTACCGGGAGATGTAGATCGAGTGGCTCTGGTACTCGCCGAAGTCGAGCCCGGCGAAGAACGCGGCGTTGAACAGCGTCGTGGCGAACTGCGACACGCCGCCGCCGACCTCGGTCACGAGCTCGCCGTTGTAGATGACCCCGGCCTCGACGAAGCCCTTCTCGCCGGTGCGCTGGCCGACGAAGCTCGTTCACCGAGAACGTCTCGCCCGGCAGGATCACCAGGCCCCGGACGATGTCGGCGATGCGGTGGATGTTCGGTGACCCGCGGCTCGCAGCACGCGTGGCGGGTCGTCGGACCGAACGTCGCCGGGCGGCCCGACCTCCTGCGACGATGCCGAGGGCGTTGGCCTCCTCGGTGGTGAAGTCGGCCGGGCGCACGCCCAGGGCCGACCTCGACGCCGCCGGCGTCGGCCTGCAGGGCCTGGAGCACCTTGCTCGGCCGGCGCCGGGTCGCAGCAGCACGTGCCGTCCTGGCCGGGGATGACCACGGGCCGGCCATCTCGACCAGGTCGAAGCGACGCGTCGACGACCGGCTCGTCGGCGTCGGCGAACAGCTCGTCCAGCGAGGCGGTGACCGCGGCCGGCGGTCGAAGCTGCAGCGCGAGGGCTGTCCCCGTCGGCGCCGCCCGCATCCAGGAGCGGATCGCCTGCGGCGGCAGCGTGACGCTCGGCGGCGACGGTGACCGACCAGCTGGCCGGCCGAGCGAGCTGGTTGGCCTGGTCGGCGACGGCCTGCGCCTCGGCGTCGGCGAACGCGGGGCGATCGGGACGCGGCTCGACCTCCACCACGATCGGTAGCTCGCCGTTCGCCGACCGGCGCGTCGGGAAGGGCCTCGGGCGATGGCGGCGGGATCGAGGCCGGTGCCGGGCATGCCGGCCACGACCGCGATGCCCGTCCGTGGTCGCCTCGATCGCCGGCTCGGTCGGGGCGATCCGGCGTCGCCCTCGAGGGCCGTGACGGTGGCTGCCAACGCGGCGTCGTCGACGGTGAAGAGGCGGTCGACGCGCGCCCCGAACGAGGACGCCGCCCACAGGAACGGCCGCAGGGGAACGGTTCGTCGTCGCCCTCCTGCGACACCGCTTCGATGGTGGCGTCGCGGTCGACGGTCGAGACCCGCGCACCCGCCGTCGTCTCGTAGGTCTGCTCGCGGGGTGACGATCTGCACGGGCGCCGACTCGTAGTCGACCGCCGAGCTGCGTCGACGATCTCGACCGAGCTCGGCCTGCGTCCATGCCGCCGACGTCGTGGACGCCGGCCACGACGTTGCGGGCGACGTCGCCGCCGGCGTGGTGTCGTAGGCCCACGCGCCGGCCAGCAGGCCAAGCACGACCACGAGGCACGCCGATGGCCGGCGATCAGACCCCATCGCCGCCGAGACGTGCCGCGTCGACCTTCCGGCTTCGGCCAGGGCGTCCGCGGGCTGGGGGAGCAATCGTCGTCCGGGCGACCCATCGCCTCTCCACCTTGCCACGCCACCACCGCCGCTCCACAGTCGGGGCCCGCGGACACCGCGGGATTCGCTCCGCTCGCTGCCGGTGACGATGATGAGCGACCTCGGACCGTGGCAGCCGTGGAGAGGAGGCCGATCGTGGCTGGCTTGTGCGATGGGCGGGTGTGCATCGTGACCGGCGCCGGTCGGGGCATCGGGCGGGAGCACGCCTTGCTGCTCGCCGCGGACGGGGCGCCAAGGTCGTCGTCAACGACCTCGGCGGCGACGTCGACGGCAGCGGCGGTTCGGCCGGTCCGGCCCAGGCCGTCGTCGACGAGATCGACGGCCGACGGCGGCGAGGCCGTCGCCAACACCGACGACATGTCGGACTGGGACGGCGCCCAGCGGCTGATCGAGCAGGCGGTCGAGACCTTCGGCGGGCTCGACGTCGTCGGTGAACAACGCCGGCATCCTGCGCGACCGGATGCTGGTGAACATGTCCGAGGCAGGAGTGGGACGCGGTGATCAAGGTGCACCTCAAGGGCACCTTCGCCCCGCCCACCACGCCGCCGCCTACTGGCGCGAACGCTCGAAGGCCGGGCGAGACGACGACGCCCGGATCATCAACACCACGTCGGTGTCGGGGATCTACGGCAACCCCGGCCAGACGAACTACGGCGCGGCCAAGGCCGGCATCGCCGCCTTCACGATCATCGCCGCCGCTCGAGCTGGGGCGCTACGGGGTCACCGTCAACGCGATCGCTCCCGGCGCGCTCACCCGCATGACCGAGGGCCTCGGCGGCTTCGCCAGCCCGTCCGAGGAGCAGCGCGACGCGATCGTCGCCGCGGTGGATCGCCCCGATCGTGACCTGGCTGGCCAGCGCGGCAGCTCGGCGGACGTCACCGGTCGGGTGTTCGAGGCCTCGGGCGACGTGCTCGGCCGTCGCCGAGGGCTGGCACCGCGGGCCCACCGCGGATCCGGTCGCCGACCCGACGGACGTCGAGCCGGTCGTTCGCGAGCTCTTGGCCGGCGTCCGGCCCAACGCAGGAATGGACGGACGCGACCGCACCGACTAGCGACGGCCGGTGACGACGTCGTGAGCGCAACGACCGAGGAGGGAACCGATGCCGATCAACCCCGAGGCGGTGGATCCGAGTCCGAGCCCGGCGAGCGCGCCTGGGACTCGAAGGATTGCCTGCTCTACGCCCTCGGCGTCGGCGCCGGCGTGGAGGAACTGGCGTTCACGACCGAGAACACCAAGGACGTCCCCCAGCAGGTGCTCCCGACGATGGCGGTGGTCCTGGCCGCCCCCCGGTCGGCACGCGGTCCGCCTGGGCGACTACGACCCCGCCATGCTCGTGCACGGGGAGCAGGCGTCACCCTCCATCAAGCGCTCCCGGTAGAGGGCCGGCGCGTGCGGTCGCCCGCATCAGCGCCATCTGGGACAAGGGCACGGGCGCGGTGGTCGTCCCGAAACGGAGGCTGTCGACGCGGCCAGCGGGGCGCCGCTCTTCTCCCGCGCTCGTCGGTCTTCATCCGCGGTGAAGGCGGATGGGGCGGCGAACGAGGCCCGTCCGCGCCTCGAGATCTCATCCCCGACCGGGAGCCGGACCACGAGGTGACCTATGCGACTTCTCGTGATCAGGCCCTGCTGTACCGGCTGTCAGGCGACCGCAACCCGCTGCACAACGATCCCTCGTTCGCGGCGCGGGGCGGCTTCGACCGGCCGATCCTGCACGGCCTGTGCACGTACGGGTTCACCGGCCGGGCCCTGCTGCACTCGCTGTGCGGGAGTGACCCGGCGCGCTTCGCGTCGATGGACGCCCGATTCACCGCTCCGGTCTTCCCAGGCGACCAGTTGACGGTGCGCATGTGGTCGACCGGCGACCAGCAAGCCGTCTTCGAGACCCGGCGTGACGGCGGCCAGGTGGTCATCGACGCGGGACGCTTCCAGTTTCGGTGACCGAGCCGTGATCCGGTGAGCGTCCGCCGGTCGCTACTTGCGGCTGGGCTCCGGCTGCGACGTCGATTCGTGGCGACGGACCCAACCGACGTGGTCGCCGACCGACGTGCACTCGACGACCTCGGGCGCCGGGTCCGGATCGCGCCGGACGTGTCCGTCGAGGGCGGAGAACTGGGCGGGATACCGGTCGAGTGGTCGCGCCCGGCGCCTCCGACGTCGGAGGGCTGTGTCGTCTTCCTCCACGGTGGGGGCTACACCAGCGGGTCCCTCGCCAGCCACCGGGCGTTCGCCGGCCACTTGGCGGCCGGCTCGGGTCGGGTCGTGGTCTCGGTCGGGTACCGCCTCGCACCGGAGCACACGTTTCCCGCCGCGTTCGACGACGCCATGGCCGCGTACCTCGCCGATCGCGGAAGCGTCGCGTCGCCACGAAGCTCCTGGGCCGCTCGTCGTGGCCGGCGACTCGGCGGGCGGCGGCCTGGCGCTGGCCGTGCTCGTCGCCTGCCGCGACGCCGGCCATCCGCTCCCGGCCGCCGGCGTGCTGCTCGCGCCCTGGGCCGACCTCACCAGCGAACGGTCGTGGTCGCGGCGGGACGGCGTCGATCTCGTCCAGGACGCGGCAGGCCTGCGCCGCCGATGTCGCCGCATACTGCGATGGCCACGACCCCGGAGATGTGCGGATCTCGCCCGCCCGGGCCGACCTGGCTGGACTCCCTCCGCTGTTGATCCAGGTGGGGGCGAATGCACCTCCTGCTGGCCGACATCGAGGCTCTGGCGGCGCGCCTGCTGGACGCGGAGCAGCGGTCGACCTCCGCGTCTGGCCGCGCTTGTGGCACGGGTTCCAGATGACCCCGGGGTGGCTCCCGGAGGCCGACCGTGCGCTCGACGAGGTTGGGGCCTTCCTCCGAAGAACCCTCTAGAACAGCCGGAGGTCTCGGGACTCGACCCCGCGCAGCTCGTCGTAGTCGACCTCGACGCACGTGATGCCGCGCGCCTCGGCCACCACCCGGGCCTGGGGCTTGATCGACCTGGGCGACGAAGACGCCGCGCACCGGGCGCAGCCAGGGGTCGCGGTCCATGCGCTCGACGTAGCGGGCGAGCTGCTCGACGCCGTCGATCTCGCCGCGACGCTTGATCTCGATCGCCACCGCCCGCCCGTCGGCGTCGTGGCAGAGGAGGTCGACCGGCCCGATGTCGGTCGGGTACTCGCGGCGCACCAGCCGCAGCCCGACCTCGATCGCCTCGCAGTTCTGCGGCCAGCAGCTCCTGGAGGTGAGCCTCCACGCCGTCCTTCGCAGAGCCCGGATCGGTGCCGAGATCGTGGCTGGTGTCCGACAGCACCTCCTCGATCGTGATGGTGAGCCGCTCGCCCTAGGCGTTGGCGACGACCCATCGGCCTCGGCCCTCGATCAGCCGGTCGGGGCGTCATCCAGTTGAGCGGCTTGTAGGCCCCGCCGTCGGCGTGGACGACGACGCAGCCGTCGGCCTTGACCATCAGCAGCCGGACGGCCGTCGGCAGGTGGGCGGACAGCCGGCCGTCGTAGTCGACCGAGCAGCGGGCGATCGACCAGCCGCATGGCGGCTCGACGGCTAGCGACCGGCGCCGGCGTCTGGACGTGGAGGCGGGACCGGATGGCGGCTCGCGTCGCTGTTGGATCTCGCGGTACGTGAGGCCGGTCGCCGACTGGTCGAGCCCGATGCTGGCCTTGAACGCCGCCATGTCGGGCTGCCACGCGTCGGGTCGACGCCGAAGCTCGGCCGGCGATCCGCTCGCCGTGGCTTCTCGGCGAAGTGCGTCGACGATGTTGGCGATCTCGGCGAAGATGTCGAGGTCGGGGGCCAGCGTGGCGATGGCGCCGTCGAGGAACACCATGTTCTTGACGAAGAGCATCAGCTCCTTCGGGCATCCTGGCCCCGTAGCCGAGCAGCGCCTTCATCGTCCGCTGGATCTCGCGCACCAGCTCGTCGCCGGTCATCGTCGTCGGGTCGACCGGCGGGCCGGTCGAGGCCGAGGTCGTCGATCACCGCTCGAGGTCGACGTCGGCGGGCAGCGCCCCGAGGTCGCGCAGCGCGCCGAGCTGGCCCTGATGTCGTTGTTCGTCGCCGCCGACCAGCAGCCGGAGGAACGCGAGGCGCTTCGGCTCGGCCAGGCGGCCGTGATCCCGAAGTCGAGGAGCGCGGTGCGCCCGTCGGGCAGCACGAAGAGGTTCCCGCCGTGGAGGTCGCCGTGGAAGATCCCGTGGATCATGGCGCCCTCCATGAACGCCGATCATCCCGGTGCGGACGACGCCCTCGGTGTCGACGCCGGCGTCCTTCATGCCCGGCGACGTCCTCGAACCCGAAGCCCTCGAGCCGCTCCATCACCGAGCACCCGCCGGGTGACGAGCGTCGGGGTGGGGCCGGGGGATCGACGTAGCCGCGCTGGCCGAGCTCGGCGAAGCAGTCGGGCGATGTCGAGCATGTTCTCGGCCTCGAGCCGGAAGTCGAGCTCCTCGGTGATCGTCTCGGCGAACAGCTCGACGAGCGCCGGCGGGTTGGCGAGCGCGCTGACCGGGATGCGCCCGACGAGGAGCGGCGCCAGCCACGCCATCGACCCGCAGGTCCTGGCGCACGAGCCGGTCGACGCGGGTCGCTGCACCTTGACGACCACGTCCTCACCGTGCGGCAGGCGGGCGGCGTGCACCTGGGCGATCGACGCGGCCGCGACGGGCTGCTTCGCTCGAACGACGAGAACACCGTTGTCGAGCGGCGGCCCGAGATCCTCCTCGACGACGCGCGGACGACGTCGAACGCCTCGGGCGGCACCTGGTCGCGGCACTTCTGAACTCGGCGACCAGCTCCTCGGGGAAGATCCCCTCGCCGGACGAGATGATCTGGCCGAGCTTGATGTAGGTCGGCCCGAGGCGCTCGGCGGCCCGCCGCAGCCGGCGGGAGATGCCGCGCCATCGATGCGGGCCTCCCGACCGGCGCTCCCTGGCGGCCCAGCAGCGCCACGGCGGAGCCGAGGTGGATGGCCGTCGACACGACCCGCCAGCCCGGTGGCAGTCGGCGGCGCTGGAGCAGCTGCGGCACCTCGCGGGCGGTCTCGGCCCGCACCCGGTCGAGGCCGCGACGCCACGCGAGCCGGTCGGGGTCGACCACCCACGGACCCTGCTCGGTGAACGCCCCGTAGGCGAGGTCCGGCGACGGCGCTTCGGCCACGGAACGAGTCTGGCAGCGCACCCGATCGGCCGACGGCCGCGCCGACCGCCGCCCATGTCCGAACTGACGATGGTTGTGGCGCAGCGCACGTCCATCGAACAGCATCGGGCGACCGCTGCGCGGCTTCGCCACGCCTGGCGGACCGAGCGTCAGCCCTTCGAGTCGGCCAGCACGGCGATGACGGCCTCGGCCAGCTCGGGCCGGCAGATCAGCAGGTCGGGCAGCCACGGGTCGGGCTGGTTGTAGACGAGCGGCGAGCCGTCGACGCGCGACACGTGCAGCCCGGCGGCGCAGCGCGACCGCGACGGGCGCGCAGGAGTCCCACTCGTACTGCCCGCCGGCGTGCGCGTAGACGTCGACCTCGCCGAGCACGACCGCCATCGCCTTGGCGCCGGCCGAGCCCATCGGGACGAGCTCGGCGCCGAGCGCCTCGGCGACGCGAGCGCGGTCGCCGGGGCGGGCGGCTGCGGCTCACCGACCACCCGCGGCGGGCCGTCCGTCGGCGGGGCGGGACGGCGGCGGGCGACGGTGGCGAGCGTGAGGTCCCAGCGCCGGCAGCGCGACCGCGCCGGCCGGCGGGCACGCCGTCGACCACGAGGGCGACGTGCACGGCCCAGTCGGCGCGTCCCGGCTCGCCGAACTCGCGGGTGCCGTCGAGCGGGTCGACGATCCACACCCGCTCGGCGCCGAGCCGGGCGCGGTCCTCGACGCCCTCCTCGGACAGCACGGCGTCGTCGGGGCGGGCCTCGGCCGAGGGCGTCGACGAGGAAGTCGTGGCGCCCGACGGTCGCCCTCGTCGCGCGAGCGCTCCACCGGTCATGCGGCCGACTCACCGGCCTGTCGCCGCAGCTCGAGCAGCAGCTCGCCGGCCTCGGTGGCGAGGTCGGCGGCGAGGAGCGTGGTCCTCGCGGTGCGCGGCGGCGGGCATGAGGCGGGCGATGCCGATCGGATTGTTTACCTGACAGGTCGGACTTTTAGCCTGTGACGCCAGATGGCCACGACCTACGAGCTCTCGCACCTGCGCAGGCTCTCGAGGCCGAGTCGATCCACATCATCCGCGAGGTGGCGGCCGAGTTCGAGCGGCCGGTGCTGCTGTTCTCGGGCGGCAAGGACTCGATCGTCATGCTGCGCCTGGCGACGAAGGCCTTCTGGCCGGCGCAGGCTGCCGTTCCCGGTGATGCACATCGACACCGGGCACAACTTCCACGAGGTGCTCGAGTTCCGCGACCGCCGGGTCGCCGAGCTCGGCGTCCGGCTGGTCGTCGGCGTCGGTGCAGGAGTCATCGACGCCGGCCGGGTCGTCGAGGAGACCGGGCCCGCGGGCCAGCCGCAACCGGCTCCAGACCGTCACGCTGCTCGACGCCATCGAGGAGCACGGCTTCGACGCCGTGTTCGGCGGCGCCCGGCGCGACGAGGAGAAGGCCCGGGCCAAGGAGCGGGTGTTCAGCTTCCGCGACGAGTTCGGCCAGTGGGACCCGAAGAACCAGCGCCCCGAGCTGTGGAGCCTCTACAACGGCCGCCACCGCAAGGGCGAGCACATCCGCGTCTTCCCGCTCTCAACTGGACCGAGCTCGACATCTGGCAGTACATCGCCGAGGAGGAGATCGAGCTGCCGTCGATCTACTTCGCCCACCGCCGCGAGGTGTTCCGGCGCGACGGGATGCTGCTGGCCGGTCACGCCGTTCGTCGACGATGATCGAGGGCGAGGAGCCGTTCGAGGCGCTCGTGCGGTTCCGCACGGTCGGCGACGCGACGTGCACCGGCGCGGTCGAGTCGGCCGCCGCCACCGTCGACGAGGTCATCGCCGAGGTCGCGGCCACCCGCATCACCGAGCGCGGCGCCACCCGGGCCGACGACCGCATCAGCGAAGCCGGCATGGAAGACCGCAAGAAGGAGGGCTACTTCTGATGGAGACTTGCTGCGGTTCGCCACCGCCGGGTCGGTCGACGACGGCAAGTCGACGCTGATCGGGCGGCTGCTCTACGACTCGAAGGCGATCTTCGAGGACCAGCTCGAGGCGGTCGAGCGCACCAGCCGCGAGCGGGGCGACGAGTACACCAACCTGGCGCTGCTCACCGACGGGCTGCGGGCCGAGCGCGAGCAGGGCATCACCATCGACGTCGCCTACCGCTACTTCGCCACGCCGAAGCGGAAGTTCATCATCGCCGACACCCCGGGCCACATCCAGTACACGCGCAACATGGTCACCGGCGCGTCGACCGCCGACCTCGCGCTCATCCTGATCGACGCCCGCAAGGGCGTGCTCGAGCAGTCCCGCCGCCACGCGTTCCTCGTCGTCGCTGCTCGGCATCCCGCACCTCGTGCTCTGCGTCAACAAGATGGACCTCGTCGACTAGGACCGAGGACGGCTTCGAGGAGATCAAGGCCGAGTTCCGCGCCTTCGCCATGAAGCTCGACGTCGCACGACCTCACCTTCGTCCCGATCTCGGCGCTGCACGGCGACAACGTCGTGCACCGCTCGGCCGAACATGCCGTGGTACGAGGGCTCGTCGCTGCTGCACCACCTCGAGGAGGTGCACATCGCCGTCCGACCGCAACCTCATCGACGCCCGCTTCCCGGTGCAGTACGTCATCCGGCCCGCAGGCCAGACGAACGGCGACCTCCACGACTACCGCGGCTACGCCGGCACCGTCGCCGGCGGCGTGTTCAAGCCCGGCGACGAGGTCGTCGTGCTGCCGTCCGGGCTTCACGTCGACGATCGCCGTCGATCGACACCTACGACGGGCCCGGTCGAGGAGGCGTTCCCGCCGATGTCGGTCACGATCAGCGCTCACCGACGACATCGACGTCGTCCCGCGGCGACATGATCTGCCCGCCCCACAACCAGCCCGCACGTCGGCCAGGACATCGACGCCATGGTGTGCTGGATGACCGAGCAGACCGACGCTGCGCGCCGGGCGCCAAGTACACGCTCAAGCACACCACCCGGTCGGTCCGGGCCCTGGTGCAAGGACCTCAGTACCGGCTCGACGTCAACACGCTGCACCGCGACGAGGACGCCGCCGAGCTCGGCGCTCAACGAGATCGGGCGCGTCACCTGCGCACGCACGGCGCCGCTGTTCTTCGACGAGTACCGCCGCAACCGCGACACCGGCAGCTTCATCCTGATCGACGAGGCCACCAACAACACCGTCGGCGGCCGGGATGATCCTCGGCCACGAGCGCAGTGAGCGACGCGTGGCGAGCGAACGTCACCTGGCACCACGGCGACGTGCAGCCGCGGCCGAGCGCGGCCGCCTGCGGGGCGACGGTCTGGTTCACCGGCCTCTCGGGCTCGGGCAAGTCGACGGTCGCGGTCGAGGTGCGAGCGGCTGCTGCTCGACCGCGGGTCGCCCGGCCTACGTGCTCGACGGCGACAACCTCCGGCACGGGCTCAACGGCGATCTCGGGTTCTCCGCCGCCGACCGCACCGAGAACGTCCGCCGCGTCGGCGAGGTCGCCCGCCTGTTCGCCGACGCCGGTGTCGTCGCGCTCGTGCCGCTGATCAGCCCCTACCGCGCCGACCGCGACCGGGTGCGGCGCTGCCCACGAGGCGGCCGGTCTGCGGTTCGTCGAGGTGTTCGTCGACACGCCGATCGAGGTGTGCGAGGCGCCGCGACCCGAAGGGCCTCTACGCCAAGGCCCGAGCCGGCGAGATCACCGGGTTCACGGGCGTCGACGATCCCTACGAGCCGCCGCTGGCGCCGGAGCTCGTGCTCACGCCGGACGCAGGGGCGCCCGTCGACCAGGCCAGGGCCGTGGTCGCCTTGCTCGACAAGATCACCGGGGGCTGAGCCGCCCTCGGGCGAACGCGCGCTCGCCGGGGGGAGTCTCCGTCACTCGCGGCCGCAGAAGCGGCGCGACGGCTCGTCAGGCCGCGGGATGTCGCCGCATCGGCGGCGCCGGCTCGCCGTACGGCGCCCCAGCGGACTCGTAGCACGCCTCGTGGTGGTGCTCGACCCGGTCCCACCGGCCGTCCACATAGACGTTGCAGATGACCTGCTGCTCACGGGCACGGACCCGGAACTTGATCGGACTCTGGCACGTCACGCA
>CAVWOY010000010.1:0-49017 GCA_963756735.1 uncultured Alphaproteobacteria bacterium | reverse complement strand
GGCAGACGCGGCGTTGTTCGCGTTGGCGTTGCTCCACTGCTCAACAATGGCGAAGTCGATTCTTGTAGCCGATGCGCTCGTAGGCTTCGAACTGGATCACGCCGGCGGCCTTCTGTGCGGCGTCACGATAGCCCTGCAGCAGCTTGCGCGCTTCGTCTGCCATTTCGACGCGACCTCGATGTACGTCACCGCGTACGGTGACTCTGGCGGCGGAGCGGCCGCTGGGGGTGGCGTTTGCGCTCAGGACGCCGAGCGCCAAACTTGCGGCAATGGCAACAGCGCTGGCACTAGCCAGCACAGATCGACGACCAATCATTCCCGTTCCTCACGAACGATCCAGTGCTCTGGCCGGGCGGGCCCTGATGCGCCGGAGGCGCACAGGCTTGGTAGCGCCAGCCTATCGGCATTTCCGGGGCTGCGCTCCTACCTGCGCGGCCTCGGTCCGGCCGACCGCCCGGGCTTTCTGAAACCCCAGTGCGCCCTGCGACGGGCCAGGAGTTCTTCCCCAGGCAGGAAGTCCCAAAGCGCTCGCGATGTTCCACAAGGCAAAGTGGTGGCCAATCATCAAGGCTCTCAATACGAAGGAGAAGTAATTGGACCGACCGGTGAGCTGATTGTGCCTTCCCAGACCCTCCTGCGGGTCCGTCGGTCGACAGGCGCTCAGGGCAATGACCGGCAGACTTCTTTGCTGAGCAGCATGCGTCCGCTTAGCGCCTTGAAGCCGACGCCTCAAGCCTAGCACCCATGATTCTGCTAGTGTCCTTCAGATCGCGAAATTCGTTCCCACCGCCCAGTACAGTGAGACGAATTTCGCGATCAGGACACTAGGTTGAGCTCAAGCCGACAACTAACACTCCCGCCAGGCGCCGTCTACGCCCTCAGCTGTGGAGGCGCCAGCGGAAGCGACGAAACGACGGCTCATTTGCCAGCTCGATCGGTCGCGCCCGAAGCAACAGCTCGTCGGACATGGTCGGCGAAGGCGCGTGCTGCAGGGCTCGGATGCCGGGCCTCATAGAGATTGATCTGAAACATCGGCAATCTTGGCAATCGTGGGTCTGCGCCGATGATCTCCAGGCTCTCAGGGATCGCGTGGCCGAGCAGGGGTGCGACCGCAAGATCGGCCTCCAGCGTCGCGCGCACAGGCTCCATGTTGCTGACCTCGCACACAGCCTGCCAGCTGCGACGCGCTTTCCTCAGCGCCGCTATTGCGACCGGTCTGAACACACAGGTCTCCGCCCCGATCGATACCGGCAACGGGTCGCGTGTGTGCGCAGTGCCAGCGCGGGCTCCGGTCCAGACAAGTCGGTCGCTGCGCAGGGTCTCGCCGTCCTTGCCACAACCAAGCTCTGTCGTAAGGGCCAGATCGATGGCGCCGGCCTTGAGCTCCCGCAGTAGGACGACCGTATCCTTGCAGATGAGCGTAACCCGTATGCTCGGAAACGCCTGACCGAAGCGCCGCAGGATCGATGGGGCGTAGCTCCCGATGATGTCATAGGGGACGCCGAGCTTGACCTCGCCTGCAAATGCGGGTTGCCGGAGCGCGGCGACCAGCTGCTCGTTTGCGGCCAGGAGCTGCTTGACGGCCGGGACCAGCCTCTGCCCCTCGGAGGTGGCGCGATCCGCCGGCCGGCGCGTGCGAACAGCCGATGCTCGGCCAGATCCTCGAGCCGGCGCAGCTGCTGGCTGATCGCGCCCTGGGTGAGGTTCAACTGCCGTGCCGCGAGCGTCACGCTGCCGGTCTCGATGACGGCCAGGAATGCGCGCGCGACAGCAACATCGACATTGCGGTTCATGGGTAGCTGATCCATTACGTTAGATAAACATACTGATTAGAGCAATTAGATATACTAAAGATTGGCATGGCGGTAGACGTCGGCGGACGAAACGATGCGATGGAGGCCGCCATGATCTCGGGAGTTTGGGTCCCTTTGGTCACGCCCTTCAAGGATGGGCTGGTCGATCTGGAGAGCTACCGGCGACTTATCGAGCACTACTTGGCACGCGGCGTTACCGGCCTGTTTCCGCTCGGGACTACGGGCGAGGCTCCGACGCTCGATGAGGAGGAGACGGATGCGGTCGTGGCCGCGACCGTTGAAACCGTGGACGGCCGCGTACCCGTGTTCGTCGGCATCGGCGGCAATGCCACACGCAAGGTGATCAAGACGATCGACCGGCTCGGACGGTTCGAGTTTCCCGGCATCGTCTCCGTCTGTCCATACTACAACCGTCCGACGCAGGACGGTCTGCTGCAGCACTTCGCGGCTCTCTCAGACGCGACCGACCGTCAGATTCTCATTTACAACATTCCATATCGGACGTTGGTGAACCTCTCCAACGACACGCTGTTGCGCCTCGCCGAGCGGCGGAACATCGTCGGCGTCAAGGACAGCTCGGGCAGCATTGCGCAGTCGCTGGAGCTGCTCGCGAGAAAGCCAGCCGACTTCTCCGTGCTGACTGGCGAGGACCCGCTCTTTTTCACCATGATATGCAACGGTGCCGACGGCGGCATCCTGGCGGCGGCGCATCTGGCTACGGAGCGGTTCGTCGAGATCGCTCATCTCGTCACGTCGAACGATCATGTCGCCGCGCGTACGATCTGGTCCTCGCTCCGGGACTTCATTCCGAGGCTGTTTCGGGAAGCAAACCCGATGCCGATCAAATATTGCCTCTGGCGACAGGGTCTCATCCGCTCGCCCGAGTGCCGCCTCCCATTGTCATCGATCTCCGAAGGGCTTGCACGGGAGCTCGACCACTGGATCGAGAGAGCTACCAGCGGTTAGTCGCGCTTTGCGCCACCTACAGAATGTCGGTCGTGCAGGCCAAATCCGACATCAGTGCGCGCTCGGCCCCGTCAAATGCCGGACGGCGACCAGTCCACGGAGTGAGCCCACGGCCCAGCTGGACTGGAAGCGACCGCGCGCCCGCAGCGGGCGGTCACTTCGCTCCCATCTCGGCGCGCACGATCATGCTGACGTCGCTGTAGACCTTGACCACTGGCGCCGTGACCCGGTGCCAAGCGTTCTTGGTGATCAGGTCGTCGTGCAGCACGAGGCAGTCGATGCCCGTCATCAGGAAGCATTCCATGGCATCGGTCGGCGTCTCGACGATCGGCTGACCCTTGATGTTGAAGGAGGTGTTGATCAGCACCGGCACGCCGGTCAGCGCCTCGAACTCCTTAGCAGCCTGTAGAGCACGGGTTGGTGTCCTCGCTCACGGTCTGCACCCGCGCCGAGCCGTCCACGTGCACGATGGCGGGGATGTTGTCGCGCCACTCGGGCGCCACCCGCTTGGCCATCAGCATGTAGGGGGATTCCCCTCGCCCTCGAAGATCTCGTCCGCCCGTTCCGCAGCACGATCGGCGCGAACGGCCGGAACGCCTGCCGGAACTTGACGCGCTTGTTCAGGATGTCCTTCATCTCGGGCGTGCGCGGGTCGGCCAGGATGCTGCGGTTGCCGAGCGCGCGCGGCCCGAACTGGAGCGGCCCTGGAACCAGCCGAACACCTTGCCCTCGGCCAGCACCTTGGCGGTATCGGCACAGATGTTCTGGCTTGCGGTCCTGACGGTGCTGAACCGCACCAGGCCTCCGCTCATCGGTCTTGTCGACATCGCCCTCGCCTTGTAAGGTCTGCCGAGAAAGGCGTGCTTCATGACGAACGTAGCGCGGCTTCTTCTGGACCTCCAGGTACCCGTAGTAGGCGCAGCCGATGGCGATGCCGTCGTCGCCGGCGGCCGGCTGAATCCAGACGTTGTCGAAACCCGCCTCGCGCGCGAGCCGGCCGTTGGCTACGCAGTTGAGCGCAACGCCGCCCGCCATGCACATGTTCTTGGCCCCGGTCGTCTCGCGCAGCCAGTCGGCACGCGCTCGAGCAGCACGCGCTCGGCGTCGTCCTGGATGCGCCAGGCCAGATCCTCCCAATGCGCATGGATGGGCTGGCCTCCCAGTACTCGGGGCTCTCCTCCGGCCACGGCTGGTTGAACTCGCCGGCCAGCTCGGCACGCTGAGCTCGCCGCCGCTTGAGCTGCAGCAGCGGCTCGAGCCGTCGGGGCGGCCATAGGGGGCAAGGCCCATCAGCTCGCCGCACTTGTTCCAGTCGCCGAAGACGTAGGTCGAGGCCCGGCTGTACATCGCGCCGAGCCCGGGCATGTCGTAGAATTCGTCGCTCAGGAAGCCGCGCGCGGGCCCCAGCCAGACCTTCTTCAGCGGCTCGAGCTTGGACCCCTTGAAGCTGTAGTAGCTCTCCGACTCGCGCGCGAGCGGGTTGACGTTGTCGGAGAGCTGGTCTTCTCCGGCACGTCGGAAGCGTAGCTGCCGACGCCGTCCACCACCATCACCACGCCTTCCTCGAACGGGCTGGCCGCGAACGCGCTGTAGGCGTGCGCGAAGTGGTGGGAGACGGTCACCACCTTGTTCGACTTGGAGCGATACAGCGGGTGCTTGAAGGCCTTCTCGCGCTCCTCCTGGCCCTCAGGTAGAGCGGCTCGTCCTGATGCAGCAGCCGCTCCTCGATCTCCTCGACCGGCAGCACGTAGCAGTTGGTCACCACCAGATCGACGTCGTCGAGCGTGATGCCCTCTGCCTGGAGGCACTAGTCGATGACATCCCCGTGGAAGCCGGTCGCGTGCTTCTTGCGGGTGATTCGCTCCTTGTTGATGGCAAAGGCGATCTCGCCGTCGCGCAGCAGGCACGCGCTGACGTCGTGGTCGTAGGCGTTGATCCCCAGTACGTAGGCGTGGTTCTTGGGCATGGGGCCTCTTCGTGCGCGCCAAGCGAAAAACCCTGAATTTCTCAGTGATTGGGGTGATTTCGCGGCCGTCGTGATGGCACTCGCGCAACACCCTCGTCAAGCGCGCTGATCCGGATTTGGCACAGCTAGCGCGCAGCAGGGCCGCTCGCGCGGACAACGCCAGAACCTTGACCACCGGGAAAGTGCGACTTAAAATCCACTTTCGCGTTGCCGAATTGCCCTGTCGAGCGCCTGCGCGACAGCGCGAGTTGCGTCGACGTGTGTCTGAACGCCGGGGATATGCCATCCAGACTTGACGAAGAAGGGAATTCGCGAATGGCAGGAAATATGTCGGGTGGGAAACGTCTCAAGGCGGTGACCCAAGTCTTAGCCGCGATTGCCATGGTGGGGTCTACTTCCTCCAGACGATCGCGGTACGGGCTCACGTCCCTGCAACGACTACGTCTGCTGAGGCCCGTCGGGGCCGTCGTGGGCCGCCGGGGCGTCGTGGTCGCCGGGGACGCGGCGCTGGTGATTGCGGCGGTTCTGGCTCGGGCCGGTTTGGGTCCCCTGCTGAGTGCTGAGCACTCGGCGAGCGATCCAGCTGCCTTATGAGATTGGGGCTGTCCCTTGAACCAGGGACAGCCCTTTTCGTTTGTGCGGCTTGTATTTTGAGCAACCGAGGAGCTCGACCGCTCCCGCCCGATATCTTAGTGTGATGATCGAGAAGTCCGCCACATCGCGCCGGGCTGGGTTCGAGAGCGACTTCTGATCTGAAATCACACTAGCTTCATCAATTTGCTAGTGTCCTTCAGATCGCGAAATTCGTACCGAGCTCGCTGCACACTGAGACGAATTTCGCGATCAGGACACTAGGGGCACTTCTCGATCAGCGAGTCGATGCCCTTGGCATAGGCTTTCCCGTCCGCCGACTTCTCATCGATGTCGTTGCCGGCATTCCAAGCCGCCAGGAAATCCGCCCCCAGCTGCTTCATGAGCGCCTCGACCTTGGCGCCGGCCGCCTTGTCCCCCCTTCTCGGAGGCCGCCTCCATCGCGCTGTCCATCTCGCAGAAGGTCTTGAGCTTGCCGGGATCGGCGGCAACCGATTTGAACGTCTTGAGCGCCGCCTCGATCTTCGGGCTGGCGGCCAGGACGGAACAGACCCCGAGGCAGACCGCGACTGCGGCTACGACTACGCGCTTCATGATGTTTTCTCCGGAAGCTGCGCGGCGGGTCACTGCGGCCGGCCGCATTGCAAGCGGGCGGCAAACTAGCCCCTTGCGCCCATTGCAGCAATCCTCGAGCGGGCGTGCTGCCCTGCGGTCCAGGCGTGTCGCGCCAAGGCCGTTGCCCAGGGCTTGCCGTGGCAGTGCGGTTCCCCTATGACGATCCCCGGTTGCGGTCGCTCGATTGCCCTATCGCGCCGGCTTTGACGGCGCTTGGGCCTTGCGGCCCAATGCGCTTACGGGTAGCCGTGAACGCCGCCCAAGCCGCAGTAGCTCAGGGGTAGAGCAACGCATTCGTAATGCGTGGGTCGGGGGTTCAATTCCCTCCTGCGGCACCACTCTCACAGTGTCCGGCCCGAAGACATAGGTGACGGAACGTACCTAGACATGGGTGACAACCTGGGGCCAAAGGGGTTGCCGATGGGCTGCAGGTTTCTGCTCCAAGTCGATGTTCCCAGACCATAGTCGACGAAGGTGACGAGCCAAATGCCGTCGTCGACCTCCTTGATGCCGAGGCAGGCGCTCCTCCACGGCCGAACACTCCTTCCAGGCCATCCCCACCTCCCGCCCTGCTGCCGCAGGCGAAAAGTGTTACCCATGTGTCCGGTACGAAGTGTCACCCATGGCTCGGGCCGCTCACTTATCGCCTCAAGCGCTGCAGGAGCTCAAAAAGGCCAATCCGAAGGTACTTAGATTGCAGGGTTGCCAGCTGGTACAGGTCGCTTAACAGGACTTCCCGCTTGCGGCTGCCTTTTGCCGGCGAGACCGCCCGTTAAGGACGAAAAGCTGGTGTTCTTGGCCAGCTGACCCGAAGATCACTACGATGTTCGGGCGCCCGCGCGCGTCGCAGCACACGGTGCGCAGCAGCAAAACCAAAAAAGGAAAGCATTTCAATTGGCCCATCCTAAATTCGTGATGAGGTTCGTATGGCGGCAGAGTTTGAAAGCGATCCTGACTTTGACAAGGCATTCCTAGAGCGGGCCAAAAAGGCAGCTGAACGTTGGACGGTGCGAAAGGCAGCCCGAGAGGAGCGCACCAGAGCTCTCAACGATAACCGCTTGTTCGAGGCGGACAGCCAGTCGCGCTTGGCACTCCGGGTCAACAGATTGGTCAACGATGTTCGGCTTTCCTCGCGCGTCGCGCCCGCCTGACAATCCGACGCTGCGTCGCTTGGTCGAGCGTACAACTCCGATTGTCGCGGAGGACTTGAATGAGGACTTGATCCAAGAAGTTGTGCTCGGCGCGAGGGATTTTCTGTCTATAGAATTCCTTGAGCGTGGCATTCGAGCCGCACGGCCGATTGGTCGGATTCTCATTCAATCGGGTGGCAGCATTCGTCCGCGGGGTACTGGGTTCTTCGTCGCCGCTGGCCTGGTTCTCACCAATGAGCACGTGCTGCGTTCAAAGGAACAGGCTGCGGCCTGCTCCATCCAGATGGGGTATGAGCAGCGTTTCGGCCCCCAGAATCCAGCCAGAAGTGTTCAAGTTCGAACCGGAGCGGTTCTTCATAAACAACGACAATCTCGACTTCGCGGTTGTTGCTGTTGCGCCCCGTAGCGCGCTTGGAGCCAACATCGAAAGCTATGGCTGGCTGCCACTCAGTGCCGCTCAAGGGAAGATTGCGATAACGCCAAAGGACTACCTGAACATTATCCAGCACCCCCTCGGCCGTGAGAAGGAAATCGTCCTTCGCGAGAACCGCCTTCTCGATCTTGCAACCCGCGAGGGTGACGAGGCGCAACTGGGGCCTTTCCTCCACTACGAAGGCGACACAGAGAAAGGCTCATCGGGTTCGCCCGTGCTCAATGATCAGTGGGAGGTCGTTGCCCTTCACCACAGCGGCGTGCCCAAGACTGATGCGCGAGGCAGGTGGCTCAACAAGAAGGACGAAATTTGGAAAGAGGGTACTCATCCGGCAGCAGACATCGCGTGGATCGCCAACGAGGGAACACGCGTTTCGAAGTCTGATCGCTGAGTTGTCCAAGGCCGCGGTGCAACCTCATGAGCGCCCATTGCTTGCACAGCTACTGGCATCGCAAGCTCCGGCGGAGGCCGCGCCTGTCGGGATCCGCGGGGAGGCTGCCGAGGAGCCTAGCGAGCCGCGGCGTCCACGCCCAACACCCGCCACGCGCACACCCAGAGCGCAGGAGACCCCACCGCCTTCATCCGCGAAGACAGGCACCCTTACCTTCGACGTTCCATTGCGGCTTACCGTTTCTTTCGCTGACGCCCCGCCGGCAGCCGTCGTCCCTATCCCAGCAAAGGTGGGGAAAGCGCGAGCCGAACTCCTCGAAGAGGCGCTCAACGTTGAAGACTACGCCGACCGGGACGGCTACGACCGCCGCTTTCTCGGCGTGAAAGTTCCACTGCCGACCATGAAGCAGACACCGAAGTTCGGCAGCCTACTCCGTGTGCCGAGGCCGGCTCGCCCGGCTGATCGCTTTGAGCTGCGCTACCATCGCTTCAGCATCCTCATGAATAAGGAGAGACGGCTCGCCTACGTATCCGCCTGCAATCTCAACTTCGATCCACCAGCCACCGTGAGCCGCGATGAGGGTTCCCAGTCGTGGAGGAGGGACCCGAGGCTTGACGCGGGTCACCAGCTCGGTGCCCCGTACTACGACGACAATGACTATGACAAAGGCCATCTGACCCGGCGGGACGATGCCGCTTGGGGTGAAGACAAGGACGCTGCGCTGGCGGCGAACTGGGATACTTTTCATTACACGAATGCCGCGCCTCAGCACTTGCTCTTCAATCGCTCGGACGAGTTTACCGGTGAGGGACTGGATCTCTGGGGTGATCTAGAGAACCACATCTCGGCGCAGGGCACGGCACAGCGCGCACGCTTGTGTGTCTTCAGCGGACCGGTGTTCGGCCCCAACGACAAACCTGTGAGCGATGCATTGGCGCCGAGAGCATTCTTCAAGATCGTGATCTGGCGCGATGGCGCCCAAATCCCGGCGCTTTGGGTTTCGTGCTCGACCAGAGCGAGCTGATTGATGACCTACCCGAAGAGGCCATCGAGCCCGGTCGCTTCGTCGTCCGGCAAAAGCGCATCCGGCAGATAGAAAGCAAGCTCGACATTGCCTTTGGCGTCATTGGTGACTGGGACCAAATGGGTTCCCTCGACCCCAATGAAAGCTTGGACGATGACGGCATCGTGTTGACGAGTTTAAATGATGTCAGAGGTGCCAAACCGAAATGAGGTCTGCATAACCAGCTCTTTTTTTCGCGCTCACGGGAAGTCGGAGGGACAATCTCCTCCTTGCTCTCAGCGTTGCGGCCCGCGCAAGACGAGGCCATGGCGATCGAGCACGGCACGGATGGTGCTTTTGGCGGGCACGCGCACGTGGCCGTCGAGGCGGCGGAGGAGGAGCTCCCTGATCTTGCGGGCGCCCCAGTATGGTTTGGATCGCTTGGCTTCGACGATGGCGGCCTCGACTTGGGAGGGGAGCTGATTGGCATAGCGCACGGGCCGCCTGGATTGGTCGGCGAGGGCCTCCAGGCCGTGCTGCTTGTAGCGATCGAAGATCTTGTAGCCGGTCTTGCGGGAGATGCCGAACTCGCGGGCTAGATCGGTCATGCTCTCTCCGTCCAGGAGACGGGCGACAAAGCGCAAGCGCTCTTCCACGGCCGAACACTCCTTCCAGGGCATCCCCACCTCCCGCCTGCCGCCGCAGGCGAAAAGTGTTACCCATGTGTCCGGTACGAAGTGTCACCTATGTCTCGGGCCGCTCAGTCTGTCCGGCCCGGGGGGTAAGCGCTGGCTCAGCCCGCGGCCTCCGGCGCCCGCGCCGCCCGCGAGCCATCGCGACCAAGCCGGCAACCGCCATGGCTTAGTGCAAGAGTTCCCAGGACTGGCGCGTGTTTTCCACTCGCTCGGTAAGCTCGATGGCGGCGTTGATCGCCGCCCGCAACCGCTTCTCGCTTACCGCCGCAACCAGCGCGTCCTCGGCATGCGCGATCTCCCTGACTTCGGAGAACGCGGCGCCGGCAAGGGAGCGCCTGAGCTTCAATGCACTGAGGTAACGCATCATCCGCCGCGCCACACGCTCAAGGTGCCTACCCTGACGTCGGGCGTCTTTGGGTGCCCGCTTCTTCGCGGCCGGCTTTTTCGTGGCTTTCATGGTCTCCGGACGTCGGCAGATTGCGGCAGGTCCCAGCCATGGCGCCCGCACCTTTCCTAGAGAGGGTAGCACGGCGAGATCGCCTCGGAGCGCCAATTCGGACGGACGGCTGGTGTGTGCTGCTGCTCGGCACGAACGGTGGCCGGCGGAGAGTTTGTTGCGCCGGGCGTTACGGCGGATGGTTAAAAATCCCTCCTAGCGGCGCCGCTGCTATCGTACGCTTCCAGCGCCCAGTTCCCGCCGTGCGGGGAGGTCGTTGATGCTGTCGAGGATCAGATCGGCGTAGCCTTCCAGGTCGGCACGGCCGCTGGTGCCGGACAGCACGCCGACATTGAGGCCGGCACCCGCCGCGCGCCCCATGGCGAGGTCGTGCACGGCATCGCCCACGACCGCCACCTCGGCGGGCGCGATCGCGGCGGCCGCGCAGAAGGCGCGCACCATGCCGGGCCCGGGCTTGGTGCCGAAGCCAGAGTCGCAGCCGGCGGTGAAGTCGCACAGCTCGAGAATGCCGTGCCGCGCCAGCGACGCGGCGAGGCCGCCGGCGGAATCGTTGGTCGCAAGGCCGATGCGAAAGCCGCGGGCCTTGAGCACGGCGATCGTCTCGCGCGCGCCGGCGATGAGCGCGGAGTGCTGCGCGCCGCCATTGACGAAGACGCGCTCGATGCCGGCGGCGAGCTCGGGCGTCGCCTCGATGCCGGGGTGGCGAGCGAAAGCAGCGGCGATGTCGTTGAAGTCGCCCGCCGCCAGCGGCGTGCCCGGCGTGACGCGGTCCGTTGCCGGATCATGGCCGCCCAGGCGCAGCAGGCGGTCGGCCAGCGCCGCATCGCCGCGCGCAGCGTAGAGCGCGGCCCGGCGATTGATCGGCACCCAGGTGCGCCAATAGTCGATGATGGTGCCGTCCTTGTCGAACAGGATGCCGCGGATTTGTGTCGCCCTAGGTCCAACCATGGCCGATCACACGGCGCACACCGCGCCCTCCACCGCCCGCGCATGGATGGACAGATCGCGAATGGTGGGAGCCGTGCCGGAGAGCGGGTTGGCGGGGTCCCATGCCACCTTGATCTCGGTGAAGCGGGCGGCCAGCGCATCGTAGATGAGCAGGCGTCCGGCCAGACTGTCGCCGATGCCTAGGATCTCCTTCAGCACCTCGGTGGCCTGCAAGGTGCCGATGACGCCGACGGCGGCGCCCAGCACGCCCACCTCGGCGCAGTTGGCGACGGTGCCTGGCGGCGGCGCCTCGGGAAAGATGCAGCGGTAGCTGGGATATGGCTTGCCGTCGGCGCCCCGCGCGTGCGGCTTGAGCGTCGTGAGATAGCCGTCGAACGGGCCCACGGCTGCGAACACCAGGGGCTTGCGCGCGAGATGGCAGGCATCGCTGACGAGGTAGCGGGTGGCGAAGTTGTCGGACCCGTCGGCGACGATGTCGTAGCGCGCGATGACCTCGAGCGCGTTGCCGGCACCGATGCGCTCGGCGAAGGCGTCGACCTGCACATGCGGATTGAGCCTGGCGATCGCCTCCTTGGCGCTCTCCACCTTGGCAAGGCCGACGCGGGGGGTGTCGTGGACGATCTGGCGCTGCAGGTTGTCGAGCGAGACGCGATCGTCGTCGATGATGCCGATGGTGCCGATGCCGGCCGCGGCCAAATACATGAGCAGCGGCGAGCCGAGCCCGCCCGCCCCCACGACCAGCACCTTGGCCGCCTTGAGCTTCTGCTGCCCCTGGCCGCCCACCTCGCGCAGGACCAGGTGCCGCTTGTAGCGCTCGATCTCTTCAGCCGTCAGAGGCATGCTCAGCGGGTCCCGAACATCGAAGCGCCAGTCTACCCCAAAAACCGCCTTGCGCTGCTCCTGTGGCGCAGCCTTCGCTGCAAAGCACGGGCTGCGCCGGAAGGCCGATGCGGCTCGTTGTGGACCGGCTAAAACTTCATGTGCAGGCCGCCCGCATGGAAGATGCCGTTCGGCACCATGCGGCAGTTTCGGATGCCGTACTTGGACGTGCGGGCCCACTCGGTCGCGTCCCGGTTCACATCGGCCAGGGTCGGCCTGGTGGTAACGTTGGTCGTCCAATCGCTGCCCGTCCGGCAGAACTGAATGAAGAACCACTGGTCGCGCCGGGTCACGACGCCGCGCGCGCAATCCGCCTTGTCGGTCGATTCGCGCATGCATTCGTCGACGGCGAGGCGCTCGGCGTCGCCGCAGTTCTCCATCCCGTAGGCGCCGCCGAACGCCCCGTCGGCGGTATAGGCCACGGCGCCGCATCGGTCGGCCGTCGTCATCGGCATGCTGGTGGACGGCGGAGACGCCTGAGGTGGCAGCGGCTGCATCGGCGGGTAAGGCGGCGGCGCCTGCAGTGGCGGCGGCGGGGGACCCTCCATGGGCGGGGGCATGGCGTCCGGCCCTGGCGGCGCACCCTGCCTATCCTGGGCATACGCGGCCGCACCGATGAGCACGGCAAGAGCGCAGCAGGCTGCTGCGAAGCGAGAGAACACGGCTGTTGTCCTCCTTGTTGCTGGCTGGCGCCCGAGATCGATCCCGGTTTCGCTTGCGTTCATGGCACCACGTCAATTGCCTGAGATGCACCCGCCGATCACCCTGCCGCGGTCGCACGAGTAGCCGTCACGACGGCATTCCTGCAGCGCCAATTCCGGTGTCGCGCCGCGACCCCACGTAACGCCGCGGGCGCCGCTGCCCGGAACGATGTAGAGACAGCCGTTGGCGACGGCAAAAGCCTGCTGGCACTTGATGCCTTTTCCGCGACCGTTGCAGGCGCCGATAGCCGCGTTCTCGGCCTCGAGCTGGGAGTAGCGCACGCCGGAGAAGCCGACGCCCACGTTCTTGCCCTTGAGATCGAAGCCACCCGCCACGGCGATCCACGCGCCGCCACGGGTGTCCGGCTCGCCGGGCTGTCCCAGACGCGGGCCGTAGCTCGGGCCCGTGCCGGGACCAAAGTTTGGAGGGGCAACGCCGGGGCCCTTGTCGACCATCGGCGGGCCACTGATGACGCCGCTTTGCGCAAGCGCCGGCCCCAGGGTCGCCAGAAATGCACCGATGCCGAGCAGGGAAACGACGACAAGGCGCCTCATGTCTGCCTCCACACGAAACCGATATCGCGCGTGCCGGCCAAAGGAATCACGTCGAGGATCACGAGCCCGACTCCCCGCAGTGTATGCCATACAAAGCGCACCATCGCGACGACCGCAGCGCCACTGGGGCCAGGTTCCTAAGCGCGGCGATGTTCGGCAGCAACGCTTGTGCCAGCCCCACGCCCCCTGGCCCCGGAACCGAGGCCGGGGGCGTGCCAGGCCGGCCCTACTTCGCCAGATAGTTCTTGTGCAACCACCCGCCCGTGGCCCGGCGGGCCTCGGAGTAGAGCGTCGCGTCGCCGTCGCGGGTCTCCTGGCGCATCTTCAGAACCGTCTCCCGCTCCTGCGCGGCGCCGCGCTCAGCCGTTTTCAGGAACTCCTGCGCGGCACTGGCTGGCGGGGGAGCCGTCGCTGCCGCACCGGTCCTCTCGCCGATGGCCTCGGTGACGACCGCGGTGAGCTGCTTTTTCCACATCTTCTGGAACAGCCCGTTGGAGGGATAGATGTTGGCGCTGACGGGCCTGCCGTTGATGGCGGCGACGTAGCCGATCACGTCGGCGTCCTCGAGGCCCGATGGCTCGAGGGCCGCGGCATAGGCTACACGGGCCTCCTTGAGCTTCTCGTGCTCGAGGGCAAGCTGCAGACTGGAGGCGGACTGCGGCGCCGCCACCTTCGCCTTGATGCCGGCCGAGAGGCCGGCCTGCATCTTGGCCACCTCGTCCCACACCCTGCCGCTGCCGGTCGGCAGGAGCGTTGTCGCCGCTTAGGCCGGGTCCGCCCGCGGGCCTCGGACCGCTGGCGCTGCTGACGGCGGGCGCTGCCATGATGGCGAGCGTCTTGCTCGAGGGCATCGCCTCGGAGGCGCTCGAGAACCTGGTTGCGTCCTCGCCGCCGCGCGCCGACCAGCGCCCGGCCTCGACGCAGAACGAGGCCATCGGCACCAGCCCCGAGCGCGGCGGCAGCACCATGCTGACCGTGAGCACGCGATCCTGCCTGCCGCCCTTCACGATGTCGCCAGCCTGGATGAAGATCTCCTCATCGCCGGTGTTGTCGATCTTGAGCTCGCTCACCTGACCCGTCTCCAGCACCTCGACGCGGCCCTTGGCCAACGCCTCCGTCAGGGTGAGCGGCACCTTGCCGGCCGCACTCGGCCCATGGATGAAATAGATCGCGAGGTTCTCGTGCACATGCGGGCCGGAGACGCGCTGGGCGGCTTCGGCGAACGCGGGGCCTGCAGCGCCGAATGCCGCGCAGGCGACCGCCGTCAAAGGTGCAACGGACCAAATACGCATGTTTGTTCTCCTTGGTGAGCAATGCAGCAACGGCCTCGATGTAAGCGGCTTTCTTGGCCGTGCTTCGGTCAACTGGCGGCCAAAGCGCGGTGAGGCTGCGGCAGAGTGATGACGCCGGCCGGAAGTGCTCGGAGCGTTACAATCAGTGTGATGATTAAGAGGATGTAATGTTGGCCTAGCGGCGCTTCGCCGGCACGCTGTGCTTGCGCGAAGGTGTGCGTGTGGCTGTGCCCGTGGAGCCGAAGCCGCCGACTCCGCGGCGCGTTGCGGAAGCCTTGATCGTCTCGGTCAGCTCGACGCGCTCGACCCGCGCCACCACCAGCTGGGCGATGCGCTCGCCGCGCGCGATGGTGAACGGCTTGACGCCGAGATTGACCAGCAGCACCTGCACCTCGCCGCGATAGTCGCTGTCGATGGTGCCGGGGCTGTTGAGCACGGTGACGCCGTGGCGCAGCGCCAGACCCGAGCGCGGACGCACCTGCGCCTCCAAGCCCGGCGGCAGCTCGAGGATGAGACCGGTGGGAACGAGCGCGCGGGCGCGGGGCTTCAGCCACAAAGACCCGTCGACGGCGGCCAGCAGGTCCATGCCCGCCGCGCCCTCCGATTGATAGGCAGGAAGCGGCAGACCTTCGCCATGGGCGAGGCGCACGATCTTGACGCGGAGGGCTCGGCCTTGGGGTTTGCGCTTCATGCCGCGGCGGTGTTCTCGGTGAGCCACTGGGCGGCGCGCTCGACGAGGTGGCGGGCGACCTGCGTCTTGTCGAGCTCGGGCCAGCTCTCCACGCCCTCTGCCGTGATCAGATGCACCGAATTGCGGTCGCCGCCCATGATGCCGGTCTCGGGCGAGACGTCGTTGGCGACGATCCAGTCGGCGCCCTTGCTCTTGCGCTTGGCCTTGGCGAAGTCGATGACATGCTGGGTCTCGGCGGCAAAGCCGATCACCAGCGGCGGGCGCTTGCCGGGCGCATAGTGCGCGACGGTCTTGAGGATGTCGGGGTTCTCGGTCAGCTCGAGGGCCGGCGCGCCCTTGCCGCCCTTCTTGATCTTCTCGGTGGCGCGCGAGGCAACGCGCCAGTCCGCCACCGCGGCTGCAAAGATGGCGATGTCGGCCGGCAGCGCGGACCGCACCGCCTCCAGCATCTCCTGCGCGGTCTCGACATTGACCACGTCGACGCCCGGTGGCGGGGCGAGGCTGGTCGGCCCGGAGACGAGGGTGACGCGGGCACCAAGTGCTGCGGCCTCGGCGGCGATGGCCGCGCCCTGCTTGCCGGAGGAGCGATTGGCGATGTAGCGCACGGGGTCGATGGGCTCGTGCGTCGGCCCGCTGGTCACCAGCACGTGCCTCCCGGCAAGCGGGGGCTTCCCAAGGCTCCATCGCGGTTCCCCTCCCCCTTGTGGGGAGGGGCTAGGGGTGGGGGGATTCCAGAACCGTGGTGGTTCCCCCCTTCCCTGTCCCTCCCCCACAAGGGGGGAGGGAACGCCCAAGGGGAACGCAAGCAGCTTGCCTATGGCCTCCAGCAGCTGCGGCACCTCGGACATGCGCCCAGGCCCCGCCTCGCCGCGCTCGGCCATCTCGCCCACCTCCGGCCCGACCAAATGTATGCCGTCGGCTTCCAGCAGGGCCACGTTGCGGCGGGTCGCTGGGTTGAGCCACATGCGCGGGTTCATGGCGGGCGCGATCAGCACCGGCTTGTCGGTGGCCATCAGCACCGAGGAGGCGAGGTCGTCGGCATGGCCGCCCGCCATCTTGGCGATGAGGTCGGCGGTGGCCGGCGCCACCACGATCAGGTTGGCATCGCGGGAGAGGCGGATGTGGCCGATCTCGCGCTCGTCGTCGAGGTCGAACAGCTCGGTGAAGACGCGCTCGTTGCTGAGCGCGCCGACGGAGAGGGGCGTGATGAACTGCTGCGCGGCTTTGGTCATGACCGGGCGGACGGCGATGCCGCGCTCGCGCAGGCGGCGGATCAGCTCCAGGCATTTGTAGGCGGCGATGCCGCCGCCGATGATGAGGACGATGCGCCTGCTGGGTGCACCCGGTTCTGTGTAAGAAACGCGAGTGACAGGCAGCGGCTGGCTACGCGTGGCCCGCTCCTCGCTGATATGCGCGCGCACCTTGTCGGCGGTCTTGAGGGTGACGCTGTTGCCCTTGCGCAGGTTGGCCACCAGGTGGCCGTCGTTGACTGCGGCGACGCCGAACTTGGTGGGCGTGAGCCCCGTCTCGGCCAGGAAGGCCTCGATCTCCGCCAGCAATGTCTTGCTTGTCGCCGCCATTCCCATTGCATAGTGGGCAATTACCCATACGTCAATGGGAGAACGCCCCGGCCGGGCATATGTGTCCCCCGGCCGGGGAATGGGTTGCAGCGGCAGCTATGCCGCCTTGGCGCCGATGCAGGCAACGCCGATGGCGTGCACGTGGCGATGGTCGGTGCCGCAGCAGCCGCCCACCACGGTGATCTGCGGGAAGCGCCGCAGCAGGTCGCCGTGCTGGCTGCCGAGCTCGATTGGGTCGCCGGCGTCGAGGTCCGGCGCCTCGTTGAGCTCGGCATGGCTGCGCTTGGAGGCGTTGGCCCTGAGCCCGCGCAGGCGCCCCAGCCATGCCCCGCCCTCGGCCAGCGTGCTCTCGAAATGCGTCGGGTGGGCGCAGTTGATCATGTAGTAGGCCGGGCCGGACCCGGTCGCGGCATCGACCTCGGCGATCGCCTCCTTGAGCGCCTGGCCGGTTGGAAGCCGGCCGTCGGTCTCGACCGTGAAGGAGATCGCCACCGGCATGCCGGCTGCGCGGGCGGCGCGCGCGACGCCGATCGCCTCGTTGACGTTGGTCATGGTGATGGCCGCGACCATGTCGGCGCCGGCCTCGGCGAAGATGCCGATCTGCGGGGCATGGTAGGCCTGCGCCTCGTCCGCGCTCATCACCAGGCCCGGATCGTAGCCGTCGCCGCGCGGGCCGACGCAGCCGCTCACCACCATCGGCGTGCGGGGCGTCTCGTGCTCGGCCCGCAGCTCGTGCATCAGCTCGATGGCGTCGCGGTTGACCGCGGCCAGCGCCTCGGCCGAGTACCCGAGCTTGGCGCCCCAGTCGGGGCTCGCGCGCCAGGTCGGGCTTTCCAGCACGAAGCCCACGCCCTGCTCTTTGGCGATGGCGATGTAGGGCACGTAGTATTGCTTGAGCTTCTCGCGGCCCACCTTCTCGCGCAGCAGGTCGAACGCCGCAAACAGCGGCAGCTCCACCCCTTCGTGAAAGATCAGCGTCGTCTCGAGCCCGCCGTCGGTGAGAAACAGCTGCCCATCCAGCTGCGGCAGGCGATTTCTGTACTTGCTCATGATCATCTCCAGCTCGTTGCATCGTTTTCTTGGACGGCGAGGATGTAGGCGCCCGGCGCGCTCGCGCCTAGAAGGCGCGTGGTGCAGTTGCCGACAAATTGATTGCCCAATGAAATCCAATGGCTTAGACGGACCATTGGCCGTGGCGGCACGTCCGTGCGCGGCCGTTTGGCGCGCAACTTTACTCCCGGTACAGTTGGACATGGGTCTGGAGCCCCAAGAAGCGAGGCGACGCGCGCGAGAGGATCCTCGCGCTCACCGAGGCGTCCGTGCTGGAGAAGGGCTTCGCCGCCACCTCCATCGAGGAGCTGATCGCGGCTGCCGGCATCACCAAGAGCGGCTTCTTCTACCATTTCAAGGACAAGACCGAGCTCGCCCGCGATCCTGCTCGCAGCGCTACATCGAGCGCGAGAACGAGCTGCTCGACGATCTCTTCCGCCGCGCCGACGAGCTCAACGAGGACCCGCTGCACGGCTTCCTCGTGGGCCTCAAGATGCTGGCCGACATGATGGCCGACCTGCCTACCGGGCATCCGGGCTGCCTCATTGCCTCCTACTGCTACCAGGACCGCCTGTTCGACCAGCAAGTGCGCGAGCTCAATGCCTCGGCAGTGCTCGGCTGGCGGCGGCGCTTCCGCAAGCGTCTCGACGAGATCGCCGCCCGCTACCCGCCGCGCATTCGTGTCGACCTGGACGACCTCGCCGACACGCTGTCTGTGGTGGTCGACGGCGGCATCATCCTGTCCAAGGCAACACGGGATCCCGCCCCTGCTGGCGCGCCAGGTGCTGCTCTACCGCGAGTTCATCCGCCTGGTGTTTCTGGGCGCCTGACGCGCCTCGCGGGCAGGCAATTCTTGACAATGCAAAGCGCCCGTGTGTCTTTCCGCGCGCTATGCAAAACATCAGGGAATTGAAGCGGGGACGCCATGGTTGAGCCGCGCAAGGGCGCAGTCGCGCACCGCTACCGCAGCCACACCTGCGGCGCGCTGCGCTCAGGCGACATCGGCAAGGAAGTGCGCCTCTCGGGCTGGGTGCATCGCGTGCGCGACCACGGCGGGCTGCTGTTCATCGACCTCAGCGACCACTACGGGCTGACCCAGGTGGTGGCCGACCCCGACAGCCCCGCCTTCAGGGCGGCCGAGACGGTGCGCTCTGAGTGGGTGATCCGCGTCGACGGCCGGGTGCGCAACCGGCCCGAGGGCACGGTCAACCCCGAGCTGCCGACGGGCGAGGTGGAGGTGTTCGCCGGAGAGATCGAGGTGCTGTCGGCCGCCAAGGAGCTGCCTGTACCCGTGTTCGGCGAGCCCGACTATCCGGAGGATCTGCGCCTGCAGATACCGCTTCCTCGATCTGCGGCGGGAGACGCTGCACCGGAACATCATGCTGCGCAACGAGATCATCGGCTCGATCCGGCGGCGCATGCGGGAAGCGGGCTTCTTCGAGTTCCAGACCCCGATCCTCACCGCCTCCAGCCCCGAGGGCGCGCGCGACTACCTGGTGCCCTCACGCGTGCACCCGGGCAAGTTCTACGCCCTGCCGCAGGCGCCGCAGCAGTTCAAGCAGCTGATCATGATCGCGGGCTTCGACCGCTACTTCCAGATCGCCCCCTGCTTCCGCGACGAGGACGCGCGCGCCGATCGTTCCCCCGGCGAGTTCTACCAGCTCGACCTGGAGATGAGCTTCGTCGAGCAGGAGGACGTGTTCGCCGCCGTCGAGCCCGTCATGCGCGGCCTGTTCGAGGAGTTCTCGGGCGGCAAGCCGGTCACGTCGAAGTTCCCGCGCATCGCCTACGACGACGCCATCCAGAGGTACGGCTCCGACAAGCCCGACCTGCGCAACCCCATCGAGATGGCCGACGTCACCGAGCACTTCCGCGGCTCGGGCTTCAAGGTCTTCGCGGGGATGATCGAGAAGGACCCCAAGGCGCGCGTGTGGGCGATCCCCGCCCCCGGCGGCGGCTCGCGTGCCTTCTGCGACCGCATGAACGGCTGGGCGCAGAAGGAAGGCCAGCCGGGCCTCGGCTACATTTTCTGGCGCAATGCCTCATCGGGTCAGCAGACCGACGCTAGAGACGTTACCAAGCCCGGCCGGTCGCCGACGGAGTACAAGCCCACGTTAGAAATTCTCGAGGCCGCCGGCCCGATCGCGAAGAACCTCGGGCCTGAGCGGGCTGAGAAGCTGCGCGCGCAGCTTTCCCTGGGCGACGGCGATGCGGTGTTCTTCGCCGCCGGCAACCCGGACAAGCTCTACAAGTTCGCCGGCGAGGCCCGCACCATGGTCGGGCGGGAACTGAAGCTGATCGACGAGGACCGCTTCGAGTTCTGCTGGATCGTCGACTTCCCCATGTACGAGTGGAACGAGGAGGAGAAGAAGATCGACTTCTCCCACAACCCGTTCTCCATGCCGCAGGGCGGGCTCGCCGCGCTGGAAGCAGCCAAGAGCAACGAGGATCTGCTCAAGATCAAGGCCTACCAGTACGACATCGTCTGCAACGGCGTGGAGCTGTCAGCTCTGGCGCCATCAGGAACCACCTGCCCGAGGTGATGGAGAAGGCGTTCGCCATCGCCGGCTACGACAAGGCGGTGCTGGAAGCCAAGTTCGGCGGCATGCTGAAAGCGCTGCAGTACGGCGCGCCCCCGCACGGCGGCATCGCGCCCGGCATCGACCGCATCGTCATGCTGCTGGCCGGCGCCACCAACCTGCGCGACGTGATCATGTTCCCCATGAACCAGCAGGCCCAGGACCTGCTGATGGGCGCGCCGAGCGAGGTGAGCCCCAAGCAGCTGCGCGAGCTGCACATCCGCCTGGCGCTGCCGGAGAAGAAGGGGTGACGTTGTCATTCCGGCACTTGCCTGCACCGGCGAAGGCCGGTGTTGCCGGGAACCACTAACAGCCTGCTCGGGCGCTCGCTGAAGGCTGGATCGCGGGGACAAGCCCCGCGATGACATACGTCAGCGCTTGGCTTTGCCGTCCGAAACCATGTGCAGCACCTCGACCTTGCGGTCGGCCACCAGCTCGCTCACCACCGGGCGGAAATCCTTGAAGTGCTGGCTGTCCTGGTGCGCCTTGATGGCCTCGTCGTCCTTGTAGACCTCCAGCATCACGAACCGCGTCGGATTTTTGGGGTCCTGCACCACGTCGAACTGCAGGCAGCCCGGCTCGTTGGCGAGGCAGCGCTTGGCCTGCGCCGTCATCAGCTCCTGGAACTTGGCTTCCATTCCAGGCTTGGCGGTGAGGTAGGCGAGAATTGCGCGCATGGGGCTTCGCTCCGTGGACAGGCTTGTGATCGCCTACCCTGGCACGGACCGGCGCCGCAGTCAGCCCCGCCGTCTCACGCCGCCAAGGGCTGGTCGACGGCGACGCGGTTGCGGCCTGCGCACTTGGCCTCGTAGAGGCGCGCGTCGGCGCGCTGCACCAGCGCATCGGAATCGTCGGCCGGCGCAAGCTGGGCCACGCCGAACGAAGCCGTGATCTTGCCGATCGGCTCGCCGCTGTTGAGCGCCAGTTCCTTCTCCTCCAGCTGCACCCTGATGTTCTCGGTCAAGCGCGCAGCATCCGGAAGCGCGGTCTCGGGCAGGATGATGGCGAACTCCTCGCCGCCGAAGCGCGCCACGGTATCGCGGCCCTTGACGTTCTGGGTCAGCAGCTTGGCGAACATCTTGAGGATCTCGTCGCCGATCTGGTGCCCGAAGGTGTCGTTGATGGCCTTGAAGTTGTCGATGTCGCCCATCACCAGGCACATCTGCGAGCTGAGCGCATGCGCGTCGGCGATCTCCTTGGCGAGATTGATGTCGAAGCAGCGGCGGTTGTTGAGCGAGGTCAAAGGGTCGCGCATGCCGAGCTCCTGGGCCTCGGCCAGGTTCCAGCGCAGCTTCTCGATCTGGTTGCGCGAACCCTCGAGGTTGTCCCTGAGGTCGGCCGCGTCGCGCTGCATCTTCTCGTTCTCGGCGACCAGGAACTTGACCATGGCGCGAACCTGCTCGGGCTTGGTCAGCGAGGGCAGGTGCTTGTGCGCCTGGGCCAGCGCCTTGGAGTAGCTGTCGTTGGCGTCGACGTAGGTGCGCATGAAGCGCAGGATGACCGCAAGCTCCTGGTCGAGCTGCACCTCGGTCTCGCGCAGCTTGCTGGCCCGCGGATCCGGCTTCGCGGCGCCGGTCTGCCGCGACTTCGACTGATTGACGAGGGCGCCGATTCCGGCGGCGCCGAGACCGATCAGGCCAACCAGGAAGGCAGTGGCGAAGATGGTGGTGAGAGTGCCTCCGCTAGGATCGGCCAGGGCGCCCTCAGCGGACCAAAGCCCGAATAGCAGTACCGACAACCGCATTGCGCCAAGCCCCCCGCAGAAATGCGCGCGCATTCTTGGACGGAGCCGCTCAAGATCCGGTTAACGCCGCAATAATTTTCTGCGTGCGCAGGTCCGAGGGCTGAACCGGAAGTTGCGCCAGTTGGCCGCGGCCGGAGCGCGGTGCCGAGGCCGTCGACTTGTCAACAAGCCCCGATTTGGGCTCAATTCGCCCGCAACGTGCGGCGGTTCCCGGGGGACGTGTAGCGTAACGGGGGGATTAGTTGTCGAGCAATCCAGGCGTTCTCATCATCACCGAAGACACGGTCGTTCGCGGCGTGACCGAGATGCGCAACTGCCGCCAGCTGGAGGTGCACGGGTATATGGAGGGCGACGTCTCCGCCCGTTCCGTGCTGGTGCACAAGACGGGACGTCTGTTCGGCTCCCTGCGCACCGACACCGCCGAGATCCACGGCACGCTGCAGGGCGATGTGGTGGTCAAGAACCTGATCGACATCCGCAGCTCCGGCAACGTCAGCGGCAACGTCAAGTACGGCAAGCTCGCCCTGGAGATGGGCGGCAACCTCACGGCCGAGATGCGCAACGTGCCGCCCTCGCTCGGCGGCGATCTCGATCTGCAGGTGGCCAAGGGCCTGTCGGTGCCCATCACGCTGCGCGACCTGACCGCCCTCGACCCCGACGATGCTGCCCAGAACCTGAAGTTCTCGGTCATCAAGACGCGGAACGGCTTCGTGGCGCTGGCGAACGCCCCCAAGCGCGCGGTGAGCGCGTTCACCCAGGCCGACCTGGAGGCCGGCCGCATCGCCTTCACCCACGACGGCTCCAATTCCACGGTTGCGGGTTTCGACATCGTCGTGGCCGATCGTACGCGGCGCCACCTCCGGTGCACCGCAGAGCGTGACGGTTGCGGTCAGGGGCTGAGCCTCACGCACGGCGGTTGGCGGCAGCAGAGGGAGGCATCGCTTTGCGGCTCATCGGCTATTGCCTGACGGTATTGGCGTTTGCGCTTCTCACCGGTCGAGCGGTGGCGTGCGAGACGGCAGCCTTCGAGGCCGGAAAGTCGCCGCTTCTGACACGCAAGCCGGTGATCGGCGAGGACGTGCGGCTTACCTCCGGCTTCGGCTTGCGCAGGCATCCCCTGCTTGCGATCGACCGCCTGCACGCAGGCATCGACTGGGCGGCGCCCACGGGCACGCAAGTGATTGCCGCAGGCGCGGGGCGGGTGGCGGAAGCCGGGGCGAAGGGCGAATACGGCAACGCCATCACCATCGACCACGGCGGCGGCTGGCAGACAGTCTACTCGCAGCTCTCGCGCATCGAGGTGGGGGAGGGCGACTGCGTGGCGGCCCGGGCGCCCATCGGCAAGGTCGGCTCGACGGGGCTCAGTGCCGGTCCGCACCTGCATTTCGAGGTGCGCCTCGACGGCAAGGCGATCGATCCGATGCTGGCTGCATTGAAAGATGCAGCCGCAGAGGCCGAGGGCAAGTAGCTCTGAAGCGTCACGTTGACGGCAGCGGCACACCGGCAGCTTCGAACATCGCCTTCTGCCGCGCGGCCACCTCGTCCAGCACGAAGCCCTCGATCGTGTCGTTGAACATGTCGTGCCAGTTGAGCCTGGCGCCGAGGTGCAGGAACACGCCGCCCAGTCCGATGGCGGCCCGGTCCATGAACACGAACTCGCGCGGCACCCTCACCGGGCCCTTTTTCTTGAGCTGCTGGTGCACGGTGAAGGCCTCGCGGCGGCCGTACTGGCCGGGCGTGGTGCCGTCGGCGATCTCGCGCTCGCGGTCGTCCAGCAGCGGCCCGTAGATGAAGCGCGCCCAGATGTTGAGCGTGTCGATCAGGTCATTGGAGAGGCCCTTGAAGCCCCAGGTCTCGTAGGCGTGCACCATCAGCTCGCGCTGGTTGCGCAACAGGCCGGTGTAGAGGTCGATCACGCCCTGCACGAAGGGCGTTGGGAAGGTGCGGATGCAGCCGTAGTCGAGCAGGTTGATGCCGGCGGGCTCGCCCAGCTCGGCACTCGCGCTGCCGGCCCGCACCGTTGGGCGCGCCGCGCTCGAAGATGGTGTAGTTGCCAAGATGCGGGTCGCCGTGGATCACGCCGTAGTGCGAGAACGGGTACCACCAGGCCCGGAACATGGCGCGGGCGATGGCGTTGCGGTGCTCCAGCGGCGCGCCCTTGTACTCGAGCAGCCGCCGCCCTGCAGCCAGCTCATCGTCAGCAGCCGCCTGGTCGAGAGGTCGGGCAGCACCTCGGGCACGCGAATGCTGCGGCTCGTCCGCGAAGATCCGCGCGTAGAGCCTCGTGTGGTGTGCCTCCAGCTCGTAGTCGAGCTCCTCGCGCAGCCGCGCCGACACCTCCTTCAGCATTTCGCCCGTATCGATCGCCGGGTTCATGCGCGCGTGCAGCGCGAACACCACCCTGAGCTGGTTGAGGTCGGCCTCCACCGCCGACTGCATGTCGGGATACTGCAGCTTGACCGCCAGCGCCCGGCCCTCGTGCGACTGCGCGCGATGCACCTGGCCGAGCGAGGCGGAGGCTGCGGGTTGCATGTCGAAGGCCGCAAAGCGCGATTGCCCAGTCGGCGCCGAGCTCGGCCGCCATGCGGCGGCGTACGAACGCGGGGCCCATGGGGGAGCCTGCGACTGTAGCTGCGACAGCTCCGCCGCGTACTCCGCCGGCAGCGCCTCGGGGATGGTGGCCAAGAGCTGCGCCACCTTCATGATCGGGCCTTTGAGGCCGCCGAGTGCCGCTGCGAGGGCCGCAGCGTTGGCGGCATCGTCGCTGCCCAGGCCCAGCAGGCGCTGTCCGGCCACGCGCGCGGCCACCGCACCAACGTTGGTGCCGACCTTGACGTAGCGCGCGGCCCTGGCCGAGAGCCGGTTCGCCTCCTCGTCCTTGCGGTCGCCCTCGCTCAAGCAATGCCCTCCTGCCTCTGCTATATCGGCCTGCCGGGCAGCCGCGTCCAGGGGACAAGATGCGGCGGGCGCCAACCCGCGCTAGTGTGTAGGCCAAGGTCCAGCAAGGATCGCAAGGGCGCCGGCAGGCAATGCAAGAACGGCACGCACGGCGGGGCCCGTCGCGGCTTGGCGACACTGCGCGCCATCCCGCCACCATCGCCATCGTCGCTCTGGGCATCACGCAGATCATCGCCTGGGGCACCACGCTCTATGCGCTGGGCGTGCTCGGCAAGCCGATCGCCGCCGACACCGGCTGGAGCCAGGGCCTGGTGTTCGGCGGCTTGACGGTCGGACTGCTGGTGGCGAGCGCGGTTTCGGCGCTGATCGGGCGCGCTGTCGATCAGCGGGGCGGGCGCTGGGTGATGTCGATCGGCTCGATCCTGATCACGGCCGGGCTGGTGCTGCTTTCCATGGTGACCGATCCCTACGCCTACCTGGCCGCCTGGGCGTTCCTGGGGCTCGCCATGCGCATGTCGCTCTACGACGCGGCGTTCGCCGCCCTGGTACAGGTGACGCCGTCGCGCGGGCGGCGCGCCATCTCCTACCTCACGCTGTTCGGCGGCTTTGCCTCGAGCGTGTTCTGGCCGATCGGGCATGCGCTGAACGCCGCCTACGGCTGGCGCACGACGCTCGTCATCTTTGCGGTAGTCAACCTGGTCGCGTGCCTGCCGCTGCATTGGCTGGGGCTGGCGCGCCGCGAGACGGCGGAGCAGGCCGAGCAGGCGCGCGCCGCCGACCCTGCGCCGACGGCGGCGACGCCGCCGCTCGAGGGGGCTGCCCGCAAAATCGCGATGGTGCTGTTCAGCCTGATCGTGGCGGCGAGCGCGGTGGTGTTCGGCGCGCTGGCCGTGCACCTGGTGCCGATCCTGGAGGCGACAGGTCTGGCGGCGGCGACGGCCGTGTTCATCGCCTCGCTCAAGGGCGCAGCCCAGGTCGCAGGCCGCGTCTGGGACCTGACCCTGGCGCGGCGATGGCACCCGATCGATGTCGGCCGCGTGTCGGTGGCCTTCATCCCGCTGTCGTTCGCGGTGCTCATGCTGGGCGGATCGAGCTTCACCGCGGCCCTCGCGTTCACCCTATTGTTCGGCATCTCGAACGGGCTCGTCACCATCATGCGCGGCGCCGTGCCGCTCGCGCTGTTCGGCCCCAAGGGCTACGGCGAGGTGCTGGGCATACTGGCGACGCCCTACCTGCTGCTGGCAGCAATCGCGCCCGCGGCCTTCGCGGTGGTGGTCGAGCGTTACGGCTACAACGTGGGCGAGGGGATCCTGCTCGGCGCGGGCCTTCTCTCGTTCCTCGGCATGGAGCTGATGGCGCGCTGGTACCGCCGGCGCGGCGTGTAGTCATCCTGTTCAACCGGCACCTCTTGCGGTGGGATGAGCCAGGCTTCAGTGTGGACGGAGCATGTTGGTTGGGGGTGTGCGATGAAGGTCTCGCTGTTCTATCTGCCCTCGCTCGGCACCAAGGCCGACATCGAGGCCGGCATGGCGGGCATGCGCGCAGACCTCTACCAGCAGATGCTGCGCGAGGTGTCCGAGCAGTGCCGGCTGGCCGATGAACTCGGCTACGAGTCGGTCTCCTTCACCGAGCACCACTTCCACATCGAGGGCTTCGAGGTCTCCAACAACCCGGTGCTGCTCGACCTCTACATCGCCATGCAGACCAAGCGCATCAGCGTCGGCCAGCTCGGCATCGTGCTGCCGGCCTCGAACCCGATCCGCGTGGCCGAGGACATCGCCATGCTCGACCACATGACAGGCGGGCGCGCGTGCGCCGGCTTCGCGCGCGGCTACCAGCGCCGCTGGGTCGACATCATGGCGCAGCAGACGCACGGCATCCACGGCGCCCTGCCGCATCAGCACGACGAGATCGACGCCGCCAACCGCGAGGCGTTCGAGGAGTGCTTCACGCTCATCAAGAAGTGCTGGACCGAGGAGATGCTCTCCTTCCAGGGCAAGTTCTGGAAGATCCCGCCGGGCGAGACGCCGTGGCCGCTGGAGACCACAGCCAAGTGGGGCAAGGGCGTGGAGAACGGAATCCTCAAAGCCGTGGGCGTGGTGCCCAAGCCGCTGCAAAAGCCGCACCCGCCGATCTTCCAGCCGTTCGCCTCCTCCGAGCGCTCGATCCGATGGTGCGCCGAGAACGGCGTCACCGCCATCCTGCCGCCCATGCACGAGACGCATCGAGAAGACACCTGTTCGAGGTCTATGCCAGGCCTCGGGCCGGCCGCTGGGCGATGGCATGGGCATGCTGCGCGACATTATCATCGCCGACACCGACGAGGAGGCGCGCGAGCTGTGGATCAACTCGGCGACCTTTGCCGGCGAGGCCTGGTTCGTGCCGTTCGGCTTCCGCCGCGGCATGCTCGACCCACAAACGGGCCAGGCCCCGACGCCGGAGGAAGCGATTGCCAAAGGCTACGCACTGGTCGGCACCCTCGACACCGTGACGAGGAGCCTGGAGGCGTTGCGAAAGAAGCTCCCCGTGAACTGGCTGTTCGCCTGGACCCACAATACGCTGGTGCCGCACGCCAAGCTGATGCGCTCCATCGAGCTGTTCTACACCCAGGTGCTGCCGCGGGTGGCGTAGGTTGCGCCAAGCGAAGCCCAGACGCAACGCAAGGCAGCCCAAGAGGCGGGCGTTGGGTCATCCCCCGGCTTTCGCCGGGTCGACCCAACCTACCGGTACGGTCATAATGGGCGGACGACAGACCATGCTTACAGCGGGACTTGTGGCCGCTCTCGCAGCCGCCGCCGGGCCATTGCAGGCGCAAGCCCCCGGTGCCGATACTCCGTGGCGGCAACTGTTCCAGCGACCCAATACGCCGCCGCCGGCACCTCCCGACAATCTGCCGACGGCGGAGAAGATTGCGCTGGGCGCCAGCCTGTTCACCGACCAGCGCCTGTCCGGCACCGGCAAGCACTCCTGCGCCAGCTGCCATCGACCGGAGTTGTCCTTCACCGACGGGCGGCGGCAGGCGCGCGCGCTCACCGGCGAGCCGCTCAGGCGCAATACGCCGGCCCTGTGGAATTTGGCGTGGAGCAAGCAGTTCTTCTGGGACGGCCGCGCGCCGTCGCTGGAGGTGCAGGTGCGCGGGCCGATCGAGGCGGCCGACGAGATGGGCGGGCGCTGGCCCGAGATCCTGCGGCGGCTCGAAGGCGACGCCGGCGTCGCCGCCAGATTCCGCACCGCGTTTCCGGACGAGCCAGCAGGCTCGGGAGATGCGGTGGTCAAAGGGCTGGCTGCCTACGTGCGCTCGCTGGTGTCGCCGCCGACGCGGTTCGACGCGTGGATCGGGGGCGATGCGAGCGCGCTCTCGCCCGCGGAGGAGCGGGGCTTCCGGCTCTTCACGGGCAAGGCCGGCTGCATGCTGTGCCACGTCGGCTGGCGCTTCACCGACGACCGCTTCCACGACATCGGCCTGCGCAGCCGCGACCCGGGCCGCAGCGCCGTTCCCGACGGCACGCCCGGCCGCATGGCCTTCAAGACGCCCAGCCTGCGCGAACTCACCCACACCGCGCCCTACATGCATGACGGCTCGCTGGCGACCTTGCGGGCGGTTGTGGCGCACTATGCCGGAGGGTTCGTGCGGCGGCCGACGCTGGCACCGAACATGAACCGCGAACTGCGGCTGTCGCCGCAGGAGAAGACGGACCTGGTCGCATTTCTGCGCACGCTCTCCAGCGAAAAGGCGGCCCCCCGCGAAGACGGGAGCCGCCTCTCGATCAGTTCAAAGACAAATCAGCCGGCGGCGCGCTCGAACTTGGCGATCTCGTCGGCCAGCAGCTGATAGTCCTCGCAAGCGGTGCCGCAGCGCTTGCCGATCTCGGCCAACTGCTCGCGGGCGCGGATCACGTCACCCATCTGCAGGTAGGCCTCGCCCAGGTACTGCCGGGTCGTGGTGCGGTCGGGATGGGCGGCGAGAACGCGCTGGTAGTAGCCCATCGCCTCGTCGACTCGCCCAAGCTTGCGCAGGGTGAAGCCGGTCAGGGTCTGGATGCGCGGATCACCCTGGTTGGCGGCGGTGCGCAGCGTTGCCAGTGCGGCGGCGTGCTCCCCGCCTTTGGCCTGCCAGTAGGCGACGCTATAGACCTGGTCTTGGTCGAGGCGGGTGTCCTTCTGCTTGGCTTTGGCCTTGGCCTTGCCCTTAGGCTTCGACTTGGGTTTCGGCTTGGGCTCGGGCTTGCTCGCAGGCTGGTCCGGCACAGCTTGGCTGGAGTCCGGCGTGAACGCGAACAGCGCCAGCCCTGCGGCGGCGACCACCAGCCATTTGGAAATTCCTGTAGTCAGCATGCAGTGTCTCCCTGTGACGTTGTCGCTATGGAGCCGTTCCCGGTCGTAACTCCAACAGGGGCGAGACTAGCGGAAGATTTGCGAGAGCGTACATAACGGCCGCGTGATGGGCCGGAAAGTCACACCATGACCTGCGTGCCCACCTCCACCACGCGGTCGCTCGGGATGCGGAAATACTCGGTCGCATCCTCCGCCCGTCCGGCGAGCCAGATGAACAGCCGTTCCTGCCAGCGCGGCATCTCCGACTTCATCGAAGTCTTGAGCGACCGCCGCGACAGGAAGAACGAGGTGGCCGAGATGTCGATGTTGAGGTCCTTGCGCCGGCAGTGCTCGATGATCTTGGGCACGCTCGGCGTCTCCATGAAGCCGTAGTGGGCGACAACGCGGATGAAGGTGTCGGCCACGCGCTCGATCTCGATGCGCTCGTGCCGCTGCACCCGCGGCGTGTCCTCGGTCTTGATGGTGAGGATGATATTGCGCTCGTGCAGCACCCGGTTGTGCTTCAGGTTGTGCATCAGCGACGTGGGTGCCGCCGCGGGATCGCCGGTGAGGAACACGGCCGTCCCCGGCACGCGGTGCGGGGGCTTGGCATCGAGCTTGCGCACCAGCCAGTCGAGCTCGGCCTCGGACTTGCGGGTGGCGCGCATCAGCGCCTTGGAGCCGCGCACCCAGGTCAAAACCATGAGCGCGACCGTGCCGCCGATCAGCATCGGCAGCCAGCCGCCCTCGGGAATCTTCAGCAGATTGGCGGTCAGGAATGCCTGCTCGATCAACAGCAGCGGCACCATCAGCGCCGCGGCCTTCCACACCGACCACTTCCAGCAGCGCCAGACCACGAAGAACGCCATCAAGCTGTCGATCACCATGGTTGCGGTGACCGACAGGCCGTAGGCCGCAGCGAGGTCGCTCGAGCTGCGGAAGATCAGCGTCACCACCAGAACGGCGACGAGCAGGATTTGATTGACGCGCGGCAGATAGATCTGCCCGGCAACGCTCTCCGAGGTATGCCTGATCTGCAACCGCGGCAGCAGCCCGAGCTGGATGGCCTGGCGCGTGAAGGAAAAGGCGCCGGTGATCACGGCTTGGCTGGCAATGACGGTCGCAACCGTTGCCAATATCACCATCGGGACAAGCACCCAGTTGGTGTTGGGATAGAGCCGGAAGAAAGGATGCTCGATGGCATCGGGACTCGCCAGCAGCAGCGCGCCCTGCCCGAAGTAGTTGAGCATCAGCGACGGCAACACGATGCACATCCACGCCATTTGGATGGGCTTGCGTCCGAAATGACCAAGGTCGGCATAAAGCGCCTCGGCGCCGGTTGCGACCAGGAAGATGAGGCCCATGACCACCAGGCCGACGAGCCCATGCGTGACAAGGAACTGCACGCCGAGCGCGGGGTTGAGCGCCAAGAAGACGCGCGGCTCATCGATCAGATGGATAAGACCGCCAACGGCGAGCACAGCGAACCAGACCAGCATTACCGGGCCGAAGAATTGCGCCACCTTTGCCGTGCCGCGCGACTGCACGGCAAATAGGCCCACCAGAATTGTAATCGTGATCGGCAGCACCGCCAGCTCCAGCAGGCGCGGCCAGTCGAATTGCGGTGCAATTTCGGCGAGCTGCGGTGCAGCCAGCTTGAGCCCCTCCACTGCGGAGAGCACCGAGATCGCCGGCGTGATCACCGCATCGCCGTAGAAGAAGGCGGCACCTGCCACCCCCAGCACGAGCAGCAGCGGCGCGCTGCGCTTGGCGACCGATTGGCCGAGCGCCATCAAGGCAAACGTGCCGCCCTCACCCTTGTTGTCGGCATTGAGCAGCACGAGCACATACTTGAGCGTGACGATGAGGATGAGCGTCCACGTCATCAAGGAAAGGATGCCGAGCACCGCTTCCGGGCCCTCCGCGCCCCGCGCCGTCGCAGCCTTCACGCTCTCTTTCAAGGCGTAGAGCGGGGAGGTGCCGATATCGCCGTAGACGACGCCGATCGAACCAAGGGCCAGGGCCCAGAACTGCTTGTCCTGGGTGTGCCCGTTCTCGGCGCTATGCGCCGCAGCAGTCGATTGTGCCATGTCGGCAGTATCTCGTCGGTGCGCGGCGTGAGTGGGCGCGGCTTATACACCTCCGCCCGCCGCAGTCAAAGAATAGCTTGGCGCATGTCCGCGACAGGTAACGTCGACGCGGCCCTTGCGGCCAGCCCAAGGAGCAAACCATTCCTGAACGCAGTTCACCACCAAAGGTGAAAGGAGATCACGCGGCGGCGAGCAATCGATCGACGATCTCGCGGACCGCCTCCGCCGGATCGGGAGCGCCCGCTACATCGCGTCCAGTTCGTCGATCATGCCTTCGATTACCTCGAGACCCTTGGCCCAGAAGGCCTTCTGGGACGCATCGAGCCCGAAGGGGGCTAGCAGCTGCGAGTGGTGCTTGGAGCCGCCTGCTTCCAGCATGGCGAAGTACTTCTCGACAAAGCCAAGGTGGGCATCCTGGTACAGGCCGTACAGCGAGTTCACCAGGCAGTCGCCGAAAGCATAGGCGTAGACGTAGAAAGGCGAGTGGATGAAATGCGGCACGTAGGACCAGTAGACCTCGTAGCCGTCGCTGAGATCGATCGCCGGCCCCAGGCTCTCGCCCTGCACCTTCAGCCAAATCTCGCCCAGCCGCTCAGCGGTGAGCTCGCCGGCCTTGCGCTCTTCGTGCACGTGCCGCTCGAAGGTGTAGAAGGCGATCTGGCGCACGACCGTGTTGATCATGTCCTCCACCTTCTGCGCCAGCAGGGCCTTGCGCTCCTTCTTGTCATCGGCGGAGGAGAGCAGCGCCTTGAAGGTCAGCATCTCGCCGAACACCGACGCGGTCTCGGCCAGGGTAAGCGGCGTCGGCGCCAGTAACGGCCCCATCGGCGCCGCCAGCACCTGGTGCACGCCATGGCCCAGCTCGTGCGCCAAGGTCATCACGTCGCGCGATTTGCCCTGGTAGTTGAGCAGAATGTAGGGGTGCGCGGACGGCACGGTGGGGTGCGAGAAGGCGCCGGGCGACTTGCCCTCGCGCACGGGTGCGTCGATCCAGGCGCCGTCGAAGAAGCGCTTGGCGATGGTTGCCATGCGCGGGGCAAAGTCGCCGTAGGCTCCGAGCACCATGGCCTCGGCCTCCGCCCAGGGCACGACCCGCTCAGGCCTATCGGGCAGCGGCGCGTTGCGATCCCAGTAGGCCAGCTTGTCCTTGCCGAGCCACTTGGCCTTCATGGCGTAGTAGCGGTGCGAGGTGGCGGGATAGGCACCGCGCACGGCGTCGACCAGCGCCTCCACCACCTCGCGCTCGACGCGGTTGGCGAGATGGCGGCTGTCGGCCACGTCCTTGAAGCCGCGCCAGCGGTCCGAGATCTCCTTGTCCTTGGCCAGCGTGTTGGTGATGAGCGTGAAGAGGCGGATGTTGGCCTTGAAGACCTTGGCCAAGGCTTCAGCCGCCGCCCGACGGTGCGCTGCATCGGGGTGCATGAGCAGGTTCAGCGTCGGCTCGAGCGCCAGCGGCTCGGCCTCGCCCTGCACCTCGAACTTGAGAGCCGTCATGGTCTCGTTGAACAGGCGGTTCCAGGAGCCGCGCGAGGTGACCGACTTCTCGTGGAACACACGCTCGAGCTTCTCCTCGAGCTGATAGGGCTTCTCCTTGCGCAGATCGTCGAGCCACGGCTTGTAGCGGGCGAGCGCCGGCACCTTCAGGGCGCCCGCCAGCGCCGCATCGTCGATCTGGTTGAGCTCCAGCTCGAAGAAGATGAGGCCCGTGGTGATGGCGGTGATCTTCTCCTGGATGTCGCCGTAGAACTTGGCGTACTCGGGATTGGCAGTGTCGGCGGCGTAGAGCAGGCCGGCGTAGGAGCCGAGCTTGCCCAGTGTGTCGCTGAGCGCCTCGTAGGCGGCGATCGCTGCCGCCACGGCCGTGCCGTCGGCGGCGAGATCGACCAGCTTGCCCTGGTAGCGCTCCTGGATGCGCTTGGATTCGGCAGCGGCCTTCTCCAGGTCCGCCGTGACGGCGGCCGAGGTGGGCCCGGGATAGAGGTCGGTGAGATTCCACACCGGCATCGCCCCCAGATCGCCGGCGGTGCCACGCTTCAGCGCTTCCGGCCGTAGAGCCTTGCCACCCTGGGTATTCATCTCTCCCGCACCCCCACCAATGTCGTCTTGCCGCCTATGCCGTCTGCGCCCGGCGCCGAAACGTAGCGCGCAGGTTAACACACCCCTGCGTAGTCGGCGGCGGCTTTGCCGGGAATGAGGCTCGTGGCCGCTGTCCCACTCTCGGCGCAAAAAAGCTTCAACTCAAGCCGCAGCGAAAGGATGCGTTTACCCAATTGGGGCAAGGTTCGGCAGAAGTCAGTAAGCCGTACGTGGCCGCGTGTTCGATCCTGGATCGATCAGGCGCGCCCCAAGTTGCAGTCCAGTTGAGTTCGAGTACCCGTTCCAATGCCCAAGCTCGTCCTGATCGTCGACGACGATCCCACCCAGCGCCGCATCCTCGAAGAGACCATCCGGCGCCTCGGCTACGATACCAAAACAGCGCAGGGCGGTGAGCAGGCGCTGCAGATCCTGGAAGCTTCCGACAGCGGCGCGATCGCGCTGGTGCTGCTCGACCTCATCATGCCGGGCATGGACGGCATGGAGGTGCTGCGGCGGATCGCCGAGCACCCCGCCAGCCCCCCGGTGATCGTTCAAACCGCGAACGGCTCGATCGATGCGGCGATTGGCGCCATGCGCACCGGCGCCGTCGATTTCGTGGTGAAGCCGACCTCGCCCGAGCGGCTGGAGGTCTCCATCAAGAGCGCGCTCAAGATCGAGGCGCTGCAAGGCGAGATCTCGCGCATCAGGAAGAAGGCCGACGGCACGCTCAGCTTCTCCGACCTAGTGCTGCGCGGCGATGCCATGCGGCGCGTCATCTCGCTCGGCCGGCGCGCGGCCGCCTCCAACATCCCCGTGCTGGTCGAGGGCGAGTCGGGCGTCGGCAAGGAGCTGATCGCGCACGCCATCCACGGCGAGAGCGAGCGCAAGGCGATGCCGTTCATCGTCGTCAACTGCGGCGCCATCCCCGAGAACCTGGTCGAGAGCATCCTGTTCGGCCACGAGAAGGGCTCCTTCACCGGCGCGACCGATAAGCGCACCGGCAAGTTCCAGGAAGCCGAGGGCGGCACGCTGTTCCTCGACGAGATCGGCGAGTTGCCGCTGCAGGCCCAAGTCAAGCTGCTGCGCGCGCTGCAGGACGGCGAGATCGATCCGGTCGGCGCCAAGAAGCCGGTGAAGGTCGACTTCCGCCTGGTCTCCGCCACCAACCGCGACATGATCCAGCAGGTGAAGGACGGCAAGTTCCGCGAGGACCTCTACTACCGCCTCAACGTGTTCCCGATCTGGGTGCCGCCGCTGCGCGAGCGCCTGGAGGACGTGCCCGAGCTTGCCCTGCACTTCCTGGCCCGTTTTGCGGCGGAGGAAGGGCGGCGCGTGAACTCGATCGGTGTGGAGGCGCTGCAGCTGCTGACCAGCTACTCTTGGCCGGGCAACGTGCGCCAGCTCGAGAACGCCGTGTTCCGCGCCGTGGTGCTGTGCGACGGCAACGAGCTCAGCGTCACCGAGTTCCCGCAGATCGCCGCCCAGGTCGAGGGCTTCAGCGCTGCCGTTCCGGCGGCGCCGGCGGCGGTCGACAGGCGGCCGATCGTGACGGGGCCGGTTATGCTGGGCGCGGAGCAAACCGTGCCCAGGACGGTCGACACGGGCAAAGGCGAGCTCGGCATTCCCGCCGTGACCGATCAGGGCGAGATCCGCTCGCTGGAGTCGATGGAAGCCGACATGATCCGCCTGGCGCTCGGGCGCTATCGCGGGCACATGACGGAGGTGGCCAAGCGGCTGGGCATCGGCCGCTCCACCCTCTATCGCAAGATGCGCGAGTTCGGGCTGGAGGAGCCGGTCAACCGGCTGAGCTAGACCCGGCCCCCCTTGCGCAGGTCCGAGCGGTCGATCATGCCAAGCCAGCCGCAGACCTCGCGCGCATGTGCGGCCGGCGCGGCGATCGGATAGTAGACGCGCTCGATGCGGCCATCCTTGATGGCGAGTGTCAGGCGCTTCAGGTAGGTGACGCCGCCGGTGGCAAACGTCGGCAGCGCCAGAGCCCGCTGCAGCGCGAACCCGGCGTCGCTCACGATCGCGAACGGCAGGGCCAACCGCTCCACCAGCTCGTTGTGATAGTCGGTCGGCTGGGTGGAGAGCCCGAGCACGGCGGCATCGACCTGCTGGAAGCCGGCGTAGAGATCGCGGAAGCCTTCGGCCTCAGGCGTGGAGCCGTGCGCGCCCGGGATGTCGTCCCAGTCCGGCGGATTGGGAAGGCCCGGACGGCCGGTCCAGGGATAGCAGTAGACGATCGCCATGCCGGAAGTCTTGGCGAAGTTGACCTTGCCGCCGCCAGTCGCCGGCAGGTCGATGTCGGGCATGCGCTGGCCGCGCTTGAGATGGCTGGCCGCGCCGTCGTCGAGGGGAAGAGCGGAGCCGAACGTCATCCGCGGCGGTTCTGCTCGAGCCAGGCAAGCACGTCGCCCGCGTTACGGTCCGGCGGGAAGACTGGATAGAACACCTTGGTGATCGTGCCGTCGTCGATGACGAGGGCCAGGCGCTTGATAAGCGTCATGTCGGCGACCTGCATCAGCGGCAGACGCAGCGCGTTGCTGAGCGCGAGCTTCTCGTCCGACAGCAGCGGGAAGGGCAGGTGCAGGCGCTCCGCCGCCTCCTTCTGATAGGCCGAGTCCTGCGTGGAGAGGCCGAACACCCGCGCCGCACCGGCGCCGATCATCACCTTGTGCAGGTCGCGGAACGCGCACGTCTGAGGCGTGCAGCCACGCGCACCGGGGATCATGTCCCAATCGGAAACGGGCGACGGCTGGCCGGGAACGCCGGTGCGCGGATAGGCGAACACCACGATGCGGTCGGGAAGCTTGGCGAGCGAGACTTGCGTGCCGTCGGTGGCGGGCACTGCGACATCGGGCACGGCCATGCCCTCGAGATGCTGGGCCGCGCCGTCGTCCTCGGGCGCGGGAATTTGCGACCAGTCGACCTCGAGCAGATTGGGCTGGTTGCCGGAGACCATGGCAGCCTCGCGCTTCCTTAAGGTTTCACGCGCTGATGGTATCTTCCGGCAATGGCAAAGCCAAAGCTTTCGTAAAGCGCGACCGCCCCCACGTTGGTAGCCTCGACCTGCAAATAGAGATGGGTACATCCCTGCGCGGCAGCCCAAGCCTCGATGGCCGCCAGCACCGCCTGGGCGCAGCCCTGGCGACGGGCGCTGGCAAGGGTCGCCATGCATTGGATCGAGGCCAGCGGACCGTCGGCGACGGATAGGCCGGAGCCCACCACCAGGCCGGCGCGGCGGCAGGAGAAGAAGCAGCGCTGGCGCGGAATGCCGGCGAGGATGGCGGGGGCCACCGCGCGGCGGTCAGGGCTGAGCCCGGTGAGGTAGACGGGGAGCCATTCAGGCGTCGGATCGGGGGCAAGCTCAACATCGGCGGGGCTATGCGTTGTGGCGGCAATGGCCTTGGCCATGGTGTTGTGCGGCTCGCCGCGCTGGTAGCCCATGCCGGCGAGCCGGGCGTCCAGATCCGACGGCGCGCCAACCTCGGTGATGTTGAAGCGGCAGGGTGCGCCCTTGGCGCGATAGCGGCGTTCGACGTCGGCGACGGCCCCTGCGAGGTTGCCGCCGTGGAAGGCGAGGGCGGAGACGGAGTTGGCGCGCAGCGAGCCGCCGGACGCATAGCGCCACAGCCAGCCCTCGATGTCGGCGGTCTCCAGCGCCGGCCACGACCGGACCGCCGCCGCCTCGATTGCGGCGAGTTGCTCGCGCGCGGACAAGCTCACCCCTTGCCGCGCAGGAGGCGCGCCTTCTGGCGCTGCCAGTCGCGCTTGGCGCTGTCCTCCCGCTTGTCGTGCAGCTTCTTGCCCGTCGCCAGCGCCAGCCGCAGCTTCGCCCGGCCGCGCTTATTGAAGTAGAGCTCCAGCGGCACCATGGTCATGCCCTGGCGCTCGACGGCGATGGCGAGCTTGTGGATCTCCTTCTTGTGCAGCAGCAGGCGGCGCGGCCGCCGCGGGTTGTGCTGGAAGAACGCGCCCGCCTTCTTGTACTCGGGGATGTACGAGTTGATGAGGAAGATGCCGCCCTTCTCGGAGCTGGCGTAGCTCTCGGCGATATTGGCCTGGCCCGAGCGCAGCGATTTGACCTCGGTGCCGGTGAGCTCGATGCCGGCCTCCCAGGTGTCCTCGATGCGATACTCGAAGCGCGCCCGCCGGTTCTCGGCGACCGTCGTGCGGCCGTCGTCGTTCTTGGCCGCCATGGCCCACGCCCGCCCGCTTCAGCGCCTATTCGGCGGCCTTCGCCTGCAACAGGCCGGTGCGCGCCAGCGCCTCGTCGACGGCCTTCTTGCTGGCGTCCGAAATCGGGGCGAGCGGCAGCCGGCACTCGGGCGAGTCGATCACGCCCAGGCGGAAGGCCGCGTACTTAACCGGTCCCGGGTTGGTCTCGACGAACAGCGCGTCGTGCAGCGCCATCAGCCGGTCCTGCAGGGCGAGCGCGGTCTGGTAGTCGCCCCTCAGGCAGGCGTTGTGGAAGTCGGCGCACAGACGCGGGGCGACGTTGGAGGTGACCGAGATGCACCCGTGGCCACCATGCGCCATGAAGCCGAGCACGGTGCCGTCCTCGCCTGAGAGCTGGACGAAATCGGTGCCGCAGGCGAGGCGCTGCTGGGTGACGCGCGCGACGTTGGCGGTGGCATCCTTGACGCCCACCACGTTCTTCAGCTCGCGCACACAGCGCGCCAAGGTCGGCACCTGGATGTCGACGATGGTGCGGATAGGCACGTTGTAGATGACGATGGGCAGGTCGACCGCGTCGTTGATCGCCTGGAAGTGGCGAAAGAGCCCCTCCTGCGTCGGCTTGTTGTAGTAGCCGGTGGAGTGCAACGCGGCATCCGCGCCGACCTTCTTGGCGTGGCGGGTGAAGTCGATGGCCTCCTGGGTGGAGTTGGAGCCCGCGCCGGCGATGACGGGCACGCGCTTCCTGGCGACCTTCACGCACAGCTCGACGACATGCTTGTGCTCGTCGTGGCTGAGCGTCGGGCTCTCGCCGGTGGTGCCGACCGGCACCAGACCGTGGGTTCCCTCCGCGATCTGCCAATCGACCAGCTTCTCGAATGCCTTCTCGTCGACCGCGCCGCCCTTGAACGGCGTAATCAGCGCCGTATACGAACCCCTGAACATGGGTGCTCCCAATCTGTGCGCGGGCCCCGCCTGCGCCGCAGGCCGTCTCGCCTTCTTGAACGCCGCCTACCCGCTTGCCGGCGTCGCCGCAACTCGAGCCTTTGGAACCAAGTGGCGCGAACGCCACACTCCGCTTGGTCCAGCAGCCATTATGGCGCCGGAGGGGAGGCCCGGCAAGGTAGAGCCCACAGCCTGGGCAACATTGGCAGCATCATGGCCATGCTGATGCCGCCTTTGCCGGGTCTTTCACGCACCAACGCGAATCGCGCCCGCACCACGATTCGATCCATAGGGACTTGATGCAAGTAACGCTCAAGATTCTGGCCGCCTTGGGGCTCACCTTCACTGTGCTTGCGGTGCTTCCTTCGGCTGCGCAGCAGACGCCGAAGGGCAAGGCCGCCGAGCCCAAGAGCAAGGCGCCCGCAAAAGGCGCCGCCCAGGCCGCACCGGCCAAGGTCGGCGCGCCCAAGCCCGACGACCAAAAAGAGAAGGCCGCGGCCACCCCGGCAGTGCCGTCGAGCCCGGCGCCCACCCTCTCGCCCGAGGAGCAACAGCATATTGCGCGCTTCGATGCGGCCATCGCCAAAGCCCGCGACTATCCTCTGAGCGCGGACAATGCCGCCCGCATCCGCGACGCCGTCAACGCCATAACCGAGACGGAACTGCCCAAGGGCAAGACCTTGCGCGACGGCGTGGCCGATCCAGCCGGGCGCAAGCTGGTGGACTGGTTCCTCTATCGCGGCGGCTATGGCACCGCGGGCGAGATCCGCGCCTTCATGGTGGCGAACCCCACCTGGCCCGATCGCGAGCGGCTGACGCAGCGGGCGGAGGAAGCTCTGTTCAAGAGCACTGCTAGTCCGCGCGAGGTGAAGGCGTTCTTCGCCGACACGCCGCCGACGACCGGCGTCGGGCTCGGCGACGCTCGCCGCAGCCTTGGCAGCCGACAACGATCAGGCCACCGCCAAGGCGCTCGCCGCCAAGGCATGGGTGGAGTTCGAGATCCCGGCGGTGCAGGAGGCGGCGTTCGTGAAGAAGGTCGGCCCGCTGCTGACCGAGGCCGACCACAAGCGCCGGCTCGATCGCCTGCTGCTGAGCCCCGGCCGCTGGGCCAGCGAGCGCAGCGAGCGCGCGGCCGCCGTTCGCCGGGTGATCGCGCTGCTGCCGGAGTCCGAGAAGAAGAAGGCCGAGGCCCGGCTCGCCGTGTACCTCAAGGCCAAGAACTCCAACCAGCTGCTGAACAAGCTGCCGCCGCTCGCCTTGAAGACGGAATGGGGGCTCGCCATCCAGAAGGCGCAGGCGCTGCGCCGCCAGAACAAGAACGAGGAGGCCTGGAAGATCCTGCTGTCCGAGCCAGAGGCGACGCTGCAGGTGAAGCCGGACGGCTGGTGGCACGAGCGGCGCGCCGGTGCTTACTCGGCTCTGAAGGCCGGCAAGGCCAAGACCGCCTACGAGCTCGTGCGCAATCCCGGCCAGCTCTCCATCAACGCCCACAACAATGCGCTGTTCATGGCCGGCTGGATCGCGCTGCGCCATCTCAGCGACGCCAAGGCGGCGCAGGGCCACTTCGAGGCCTACACCAAGTCCGCCGACGGCCCTCTGGGCAAGGCCCGCGCCAACTATTGGCTGGGCCGCACGCACGAGGTGCTGGGCGACCAGGCCAAGGCGCGCGAGAGCTATCAGGCGGCCGCCACGTTCGCCGATACGTTCCACGGGCAGCTGGCGCGGCTCAAGCTCGACCCGCAGGCGAGCACGCTCAAGATTGCCGCACCGGCGACGCCAACCGCCGACGAGATCGCCCGTTTCAACGCGCTCGATACCGTGCAGGCCGCCGTGCTCGCCCACAGGGCCGACCTCGACCGGTCGCTGGTGCGCGCGTTCCTCGGCCACCTGCGCACGCAGATCACGACCGAGGCCGAGTTCGCCATGCTGGCGCATCTGGCCGAGGCGCTGGGCGACACGCAGATGGCGATCCGCATCGGCAAGACCGGCATCGGCCGCGGCATGAGCCTGCTCTACTACGCCTATCCGGTGCACCGCCTGCCCGCCTATACGCCGCTGCGCAAGCCGGTCGAGACCGCTTTCATTCTCGGGCTGGCGCGGCAGGAGAGCGAGTTCAACACCGCGTCGGTGTCGAGCGCCGGCGCGCGCGGCATCCTGCAGGTGATGCCGGGAACGGCGCGCCACATCTGCCGCGACTACAAGCTCAAGTGCGACATGTCCCGGCTGATGAAGGACGCGGGCTACAACACCATGCTCGGCAGCGCCTACGTAGCCGACCGCATGGAGGAGTTCAGCGGCTCCTACGTGCTGGCGCTGGCGAGCTACAACGCCGGCCCGGGCCGCGCGCGCGAGTGGATCAGCGAGTTCGGCGATCCGCGTCACGCCAAGGTCGACCCGATCGACTGGATCCATCGCATTCCGATCGAGGAGACGCGCGAGTACGTGCAGAAGGTGCTGTCCAACATCCAGGTCTATCGCGCGCGGCTGGGCGACGAGGCCAACGCGGTGCGCCTTCACACGGACCTGAAGCGCGCCTCCACGGCGCCAGCCAAGTCTGCCGAGAAGTAGACAAGGCCGCCGCGCCGTTGCCGAAGGCCGAGCTTCAACAGGCCATTGCCGCAGCTGACTTGCCGATAGCCGGCACGCATGCCTAGTATGTGCCGGCATCGGGCTGCGCAAGCGCAGGATGGATTGCCAAGCTTCGGCGAGCACGCCCGGCGGTCGCCGCGAGAGAGAGCGAGCATGCAGAACTGGAGCGACATCCGCTTTACCGCGCGCGACGGCCTGCGGCTCTACGCGCGTCACTATGCGGTGCCGGGCTCGACGCGCCGGCCGGTGCTGTGCCTGGCCGGCCTCACGCGCAACGGGCGCGACTTCCACGATCTGGCCACTGCCCTGGCAAGCGCGGACGATGCCGGCCGCGACGTCTACACGCTCGACTGCCGCGGCCGCGGCAACTCCGAGCACGACCCGGATTGGAAGAACTACTCGCTGCTGGTCGAGGTCAACGACGCGCTCGATTTCATGACCATGCGAGGCCTGCACGGGGCCGCCGTGATCGGCACGTCACGCGGCGGATTGCTGGCGATGACGATCGCGGTGCTCAGGCCTGCGGCCATCGGCGCGGCGGTGCTCAACGATATCGGTCCGGTGGTGGAGCGCGAAGGCCTGGCACGCATCGTTGCCTACGTGGGGCGGATGCCGCTGCCCGCCGACTGGCGCTTCGGCAACAGCGCTCGTGCGCGAATTGAGCCAACGCCAGTTCACGGCCGTGCCCGACGCGCAGTGGGCGGAAGTCGCGCGCGCCTGGTTCAACGAGCGCGACGGCCATCCGGCGCCGGGCTATGATGCCAATCTCGCGCGGGCCATGTCGCTGGTGGAGGGGCCGATACCGGAGCTGTGGCCGCAGTTCAGCGCGCTGGCGCGCGTGCCGGTGCTCGTCATTCGCGGGCAGAACTCCGACATCCTGAGCGCGACCACGCTCGCCGAAATGCGCGCCCGCCATTCCCGGCTCAATACCCTCACCGTTCCCGGACAGGGCCACGCCCCCCTGCTCAAGGATGCGCCCACGATCGGGGCCATCGCCGAGTTCCTGGCGAGCCGCAGATGCCGAGGCGGAAGCCGATGCACGCCCCCTGCACGCCCAGGCGTGAGCACCTCCCGCATCTGCCTACCCCGCGCGATCGATCCTGTTTAGACTTGCAGGGAAAGTCGCAGGGAGGCGAAACCGCATGCGCATCAAGGGCGAGCAGGATTTCGCCACCGGGCTGATGTTCGTCGCCATCGGCGCCGCCGCGCTGTGGATCGGCGCCGACTACGCCGATGGGCACCGCGCAGCGGCCCGGCACCGGCGTGCTGCCGCGCATCCTCGCCTGGTGCCTGATCGGCACGGGCGCGCTGCTTGGGGCTCAAGGCCACGTTCGTCGAGGGCCCGCGCCTCTGCGGGCTGGGCCTGGCGGCCGGCGATCATGATCACGCTTGCCACCGTCGCCTTCGCGCTGCTCGTCGACCGCGTCGGCCTCGTCATCACCATGGCCGTGTCGATGACGCTGGCGGCGCTGGGCACGCCCGAGACGCGCTGGCGCGAGTACCTCCTGTTCCTGCTGATCATGATGGCCATCGGCATCGGTGGTGTTCATCAAGGCCTCGGCATGCCGATCCCGCTTTGGCCCACAGGGCTGCAACGGTAGGTCCGGGCGCGCTCCTCGATTTCCTGCGAGCGCGCTGATGGAAGGCGATCTCCTGGGCAGCCTGGGGCAAGGTCTGCGCACTTGCCTCCAGATCGTGTGGCTGGCCGATCCGCTGTTCGGCGTTGCTCCTGCCGGTTCCGACCAACCTGTTCTGGTGCCTGATGGGCGCCGTGATCGGCACGGCCATCGGCGTGCTGCCGGGCGTCGGGCCGGTCGCGACCATGGCGCTGCTGCTGCCCGTGACCTACCTGCTGCCGGCCGAAGGCGCGCTGATCATGCTGGCCGGCATCTACTACGGCGCCCAGTACGGCGGCTCGACGACGGCGATCCTGGTCAACCTGCCGGGCGAATCGAGCTCGGTCGTCACCACGCTCGACGGCTACCAGATGGCCCGCCAGGGCCGCGCCGGCCCCGCGCTGGCCATCGCCGCGATCGGCTCGTTCTTCGCCGGCTGCGTCGCCACGGTGGCGATCGCGGTCGCCGCCCCGCCGCTGACCCGGCTCGCCCAGCAGTTCACGCCGCCCGACTATTTCTCGCTGATGGTGCTGGGCCTGGTGTTCGCCATCGTGCTGGCCTCGCGGCTCGATCCTCAAGGCGCTCGGCATGGTGTTCCTCGGCATGCTGCTGGGCCTCGTCGGCACCGACGTCAACACCGGCAACACGCGCTTCACCTTCGAGATCAGCGACCTGTTCGACGGCATCGGCTTCGTGCCGCTCGCCATGGGCGTGTTCGGCATCGCCGAGATCATCGCCAACCTGACCAACAGCGAGCGCCGCGAGCTCGCCAGCTCCAAGGTCATCGGGCCTGTTTCCGAGCGCGAGGACCTCAAGCGGTCGATCGCGCCCATCCTGCGCGGCACCTTCCTCGGCGGCCTGCTCGGCATCCTGCCCGGCGGCGGCGCGATCCTGGCGTCCTTCTCGGCCTACACGCTGGAGAAGAAGCTCTCGCGCACGCCCGAGAAGTTCGGCACCGGCATGATCGAGGGCGTGGCCGCGCCGGAGAGCGCCAACAACGCCGCCGCGCAGACCTCGTTCATCCCGATGCTGACGCTCGGCATCCCCTCCAACGCCGTGATGGCGATGATGATCGGCGGCATGATGATCCACGGCATCATCCCCGGCCCGCAGGTGATGGAGCAGAGGCCCGGCCTGTTCTGGGGCATGATCGTCAGCATGTGGTTCGGCAACCTGATGCTGGTGGTGCTCAACCTGCCGCTGATCGGCCTCTGGGTGCGGCTGCTGCTGGTGCCCTACCGGCTGCTCGCCATCGCCATCCTGTTCTTCTGCTGCATCGGCGTGTACAGCCTCAACAACTCCGCCAACGAGGTGCTGTTCATCGCCTTCTTCGGCCTTCCTGGGCTATCTGCTCATGAAGCTCGGCTGCGAGCCGGCGCCGCTGCTGCTGGGCTTCCTGCTCGGGCCGATGATGGAGGTCTACATGCGCCGGGCCATGCTGCTCTCGCGCGGCGACCCGTGGGTGTTCCTGCAGCGGCCGCTGTCGCTGACGTTCCTGGTGCTGGCCGCGGTGCTGCTGCTGTTCATCGTATTGCCGAACGTGCGCAAGGCGCGCGACGTGGCCTTCCGCGAGGCCAATTGACTGCCGCCCGCTACCCACGCATACTTGACGGCAACGACATGCTTAGGGAGGCACGATGATGCGTCGCCGCGACTTTCTGAAGCTGACCGGTGCTGCCGTGACGGCCGGGCTGCCCATGCGGGCCACGGCACAGGTCGCAGAACTGGCCGGACAAGCCGGTCAAGTTCATCATCCCCTATGCGCCGGGCGGCGGCAGCGACCTCATCGGCCGGCCGTGGGCGGAGAAGCTCTCGCAGGCGTTCGGCCAGCAGTTCGTGATCGAGAACCGCGGCGGCGCCGGCGGCATGATCGGCACGGAAGCGGCCTCCAAGGCGGCGGCCGACGGCTACACCTTCCTGATGAGCCCCAATGCGACGCTCACCGTGCTGCCGCACATGCGCAAGACGCCCTACGACCCCAAGAGCTTCCTGCCGGTCGCCCGCATCGGCGATTTCGTCACCGGCTTCTCGATGCATCCCGCGGTCGGGCCCAAGACCTTCAAGGAGATGGTCGACTACGCCAAGGCCAATCCGGGCAAGCTGTCCTACGGCTCGGCCGGGCTCGGCACCGCCACCCACCTGCGGCTCGAGATGCTGAAATACCGCGCCGGCATCGACATCCTGCACGTGCCCTATCGCGGCAGCGCCGACGCGCTCAACGACCTGCTGCCCAACACCGTGCAGATGATGAACGAGATCAACAACATCCCGCACGTGAAGGCCGGCAAGCTGCACCTGCTCAACATCAACCACAGCACGCGCCATCCGGAGTTCCCCGACATTCCGACGCTGACCGAGCTCGGCATGCCCAACTCCGACGTGCCGATCTGGTACGCGATCATGGCGCCGGCCGGCACGCCGCAGGAGATCATCGACAAGCTCAACGCCAAGTGCGTCGAGATCGCCAAGACCGACGACATGCAGGCCCGCATGCGCGCCATCAGCGCGGCGCTGCCCGTGCAGACGCCGGCCGAGATCGCCGCCTACCGCGACGCCGATTCGGCCCGCAACGCCGAGGTGATCAAGGCGGCCAACATCAAGCTGGAGTAGCCGACCCTCATGCGTCCTTCGCCGGTCGATAGCGACGGCGATGCACAACAATTGGAGGGGTGAGGATCCCGGCTAGCCTCGCGCCGGCTCGGGAGCCGGGCTCGGCTTCCGGGAACGCAAAGGCGGGCGCACGGCACGATGGTTAACGGCCGCCACAATTAAGGTTTGCACAGCGTTACGGTTGGCACCAAAGCGGTCACGACTAAGCTAGGTCCCAGGTAAGGGGGACCATAGATGAGACGTGCGCTAGCTTTCTGTTTACTGTCGACCGTATTTCTCGGGCCGGCGGCGCTTGCCCAAGACAACCCTGCTCTCACCAAAGTGTCCGTCCACACCGCGCCCAACGCGGCGCCGGCCGAGGCGGCGCCCGCGGTGATCGGCGACCTGTGGCGCTGGCGCGTGCTGCGCACCGCCTGGACCGAGCAGGACGAGCGCGCCTACGAGGAGTTCGTCGCCCGCATCGGCGACAGCGATTGCAAGACCGTCCATGAGTGCCTGACGGATGCCAAGGCGAACCCGTTCTTCCGCGCCTCCAACCCGGCGGACATGCGCTTCTATGCCGACTGCGCCGACCTGCCCTACCTGCTGCGCGCCTATTTCGCCTGGAAGAACGCTCTGCCGTTCGCCTACTCGGCTGCCGTCTCGCCAACGGGCAGATCGCAGGACGCGCGCTACAACACCTCGGGCAACCACGTCTCCAGCCGCCGCGACCTGACCTGGGCCAGCATCGATGCCCGCCAGGCCATCCCGCAGATGACGCAGGCGGTGACCTCGGCGCACTACCGCTACGCGCCCCGACTACTCCGGCAAGCTGCTGCCCGACCACTATCCCGTGAAGATTTCGCGCGAGAGCATCAAGCCCGGCACCATCCTCTACGATCCCAACGGCCACCTGGCCGTCGTCTACAAGGTGACGCGCGGAAGGCCGGGTGCATTTCATCGATGCGCATCCCGACAACTCGCTGACGCGCGGCGTCTACGGCAAGGCCTACAAGCGCGACGCGCCGGCGGTGGGCGCCGGCTTCAAGCGCTGGCGTCCGCAGACCCTGGTGGGGGCCACGCAGCTCGCCGACGGCAGCTACCAGGGCGGCCGCATCGTGCTGGCTCCGGACAAGAGCCTCGCCGACTGGTCCGACGAGCAGTTCTTCGGCACCGAGCCAAACCGGCCCGAAGGCGTGGGAGCAGGGCCGCTTCGTGCACGCAGGGCGAGACGCTCGAATACTACGAGTTCGTGCGCAAGCGGCTGGCCAGCGGCCAACTTCAAGTACGATCCGATGGAGGAGACGCGCTCCATGGTGCGCGCCTTGTGCAACGACTTGAAGTACCGCGTGCGATGCGGTCGATGCGGCGATCCGGCCCGCATGCACCTGCGCCCGCAGCCCGAGCGGCTGCCCGACAACATCTACGGCACCAGCGGCGACTGGGAGGTGCTACTCGACGCCGTCGCGCGATGCACGCCTGCGCGACAGCCTTCAAGGAGCTGCGCGACGAGGTGGCCCGCTTCCTCGATCTCGCCGCGCAAGACCGCAGACCGGCTGGCCTACACGCGGCAGCGACCTCGCCGCAGACCTGCGCAAGGTCTACACGCGCGACGCCAGCGCCTGCCTCATCACCTATACGCGCAGCAACGGCACACAGCAGCAGCTCTCGCTCGTCGACGTCACCAGGCGGCTGCCCTACCTCTCGTTCGATCCGCACCACTGCGTCGAGCGGCGCTGGGGCGCGCGCGAGCAGAACGAGCTCGCCTCCTGCCCGGACGGCGCCGAGAAGGCCGACTGGTATGCGGCCGAGCAGCGCCTGCGCAACCAGATCGACCGCACCTACGACGTGCGCATGAATTTCTCGCTGACCGATCTCAGACGCAAGGCACAGGGCAGCGGCGTCGACGAGCCGCCGCATGTCGATGTGCTCGAGCTGCTGGGCACCGTGGCGCGCCAGCAGCGCGCAGGACCGCGCGTCGAATAGGCAGCGCGCGACCTTCCCGCTGCCGCAACCTCACGTCTTGGCCCGGCTGGTCTCCACCTCGCCGCGATCGACGCGGCGGGAGAACTCGGTGTGGCCGCCGGCAGCCAGGATGCGCGCCTGCTCGACCCAGTTCTCGCGCTCGATGCGGCCCTTGAAGTCGAGCGACTGGCTGACGCGCTCGATATCCTGCGCGGTCCAGTTGGCGATGTGCTCGTAGGTGAGGACGCCGAGCTGAGTTGAGCTTCTTCTCGATCAGCACGCCGATGCCGCGGATGCGCTTGAGATCCTCGCGGCGTAGCGAGGCGCAGCACGCGGTCCTGCGCGGCGACGCGCTGCGCGGCCTCCGGGCCCGGCTCGGGCGCGCCCTGATCGGCCGGCGCCGCACGGAGCGCAGCGAGCCGAGGTCGGTCGACGCGGTGCGGCTTGTCCTTGCCTGCTGCTCGCGGATGGCATCGGCGAGCTTGGTGGGGCGCGGGCCGTCGCCCTGCCCGCCGCGGTCGAACTCGCGGGAGAAGCGCGTGTCCCCGCCGCGGCTCAGGATCTGCGCCTGCTCGATCCAGTTCTCGCGCGAGATGCGCCCGCCGGCGCGCAAGCAGGCTCTCGAAGCGCTCCACCTCCGAGGGCGACCATTGCGCGATCTGCGAGTAGCGCGAGACGCCCTGCGCGTTGAGCTCCTGCTCGATCTCCGCCGTGATGCCGCCGATGCGCTGCAGGTTGTCGCGCGCGGGAGGCGCCGCCGGACGGACGGGCGATGCCGGAGGCGCGGGCGGACGCTTGCGGCCGGGGCTCCGGCATCACAACCAGCGCGCTCACGCCGCCGCGGGCCATGGGCCGCGGCAGCATCGAGGGCCTGGTGCAGCATCGAGGCGTCCTGCTGCTGCGGCCGCGGGCGACAGCCCCGTCGGCGAGCGGCGCTACGCGGGCGGTCTCGCCGCGCGCCCTGCGGGCCGCAGTAGTGCGTCTCGCCGCCCTTGGCGAGGATGCCCGCCTGCTCGATCCAGTTATCCTGGTTGATGCGCGCCGAGCCGATGCCGAGCACCTGTCCGATGCGCCGCACGTCGGCTCGCGTCCAGGCGGCGATCTGCTCGTACCTGCGCACGCCCTCGGCATTGAGCGCAGCTTCGAGCACGGCGTCGATCGGCGAATGCGCTTCAGGTCGTCTGCCGCACCTGTGCTGGCCGGGCTGCTGGCGAGGCTGCGCTGCCGGCCGAGGCGGCGCCGGTTGGGGAGGCGGCGCCGCAGGGCGGGGCGTTGGAGCCGCGCGCGCCAGCGCTGCGGCCTGGGCGCTGCGCTGCACCACCTCGGGCAGGGGATCGACGCGCCGCTCCGCCGGCTGGAAGGCGGGTGCGGCCAGGCTGCGCCGGATCAGGCACGCCAACGCCGCCCCGAGAAATATGCCGCTCCCATCAGCAGAAGCGTCTGCACCGTCAACGCAACCATCGCATTCACCCAGCCCGCGCCACGCGACAACTACGACGGGTCGCGCTCGACCCGTCTGCATGAAAACCAGCCCACGACAAGCCCGAGGGCAAACGCCAGCAGCAGCCACCACATCAGCTGAAACGCCAAATAATCCATGCCGGCCACCTATTGCTGGCGCACGCTGAACTCGATGCGCCGGTCTTTGCCATTAA
>CAVWOY010000009.1:0-111139 GCA_963756735.1 uncultured Alphaproteobacteria bacterium | reverse complement strand
ATCGGAATGCAATCTGAGGGCCAGCATCGAGGCGCTGGTGGGCGAGGGCGCGAGGTAAGCGTCTGGCCGGCGCGGAATGTCTCCTATTGGCACTTTTCTGCCGTTCGCGGACCGAACGCGATAGGTCGGTTGTCGAGGGCAAAGCTGACGTGGCATGTCCGGGCTCGCTCACGCAGGCGCTACCAATTCCGCACCCAGGAACGAAGCGAGGACGGCCCGCGTTCACCGCCAGAGAGACACCCAGTAGAGAAGCGATGGAAAGCAGCGGAGAAGAGCAAGGGGTCTACGGGCCTGCCGGCGATCTAGATGCCAGTCCGGCATTCCTGTTCCTTTGTGTTGAGAACGGCCGCTACGCCGTCTCATTTGATCGCACGGGCGGCAACCTCCCGCGCGAACACTGCGGCACGGGCTGGGACTATGTGCGGCAGTTTGCACTCGGCGTGAAGGAGGCGCTTCCTATCGCGGCCGATCCAGAACCGATCTTGGCAGGGTTGGTGGCCGACGGATACTACGTTTTGCGTGCTGACACTTCGCTCGCATCGTTTCGTGAGATTGCTGGTCGGCGCGAGGCCTAAAGCAGCGTTGAATTGATCTCTATGGCTCCAGGATCGCCGCATCATCGTTCTCTGGCTTGTTCACGAGCGTCGAGATCGGCCACATGCGCATGAGCTGGCTAGGAAACGGCACCAACAGCTCGCGTGGATCCGGCTCGATGTTGGCAAGCCAGCGCTCATAAGCGTCGGGCGGCACGATTGCGGGCATGCGGTCGTGGATGTCAGCTACCAGCTCGTTCGCCGGGGTGGTGATGATGGCGAAAGTCCGCATCCACTCCTCGGTGCCTGGCACCTTCCAGTTCTCCCAGATGGCAGCCAGCGCAAATGGCTCGCCTGACTTCATGGCGATGGCGTAGGGCTGCTTCGCCTTCTCGCCCTTGATCGCGCGCCACTCGAAGAAGTTGTCCACGGGCAGCAGGCAGCGACGGCGCTGGTAGGCGTCTCGGAAACTTGGCAGCGAAGCCACTGTCTCGGCCTTGGCGTTGATCGGCTTGCGGCCACCGGTCCGGTCCTTGACCCAGTAGGGGATGAGCCCCCAGCTCATCCGGTCACGCTGGTTAGCGCCCGTCTTGGGATGCCGGCGGATGATCCAGAAATCCTGGCTCGGAGCCCCGTTGTAGCGGACCCAATCCTTGGGGTCCTTGACGCGCGCGTCGTAACCATCGCCCGTGATGGTGACGAAACCCGGCAGCTCGCCGCTGCGCTGTGTTACGCGTCCACACATGGGCTCGATGTAGAGAGCCTGGCCGGCTTCCGCAATGCGCTACGCCCCCTGCTCGTGCGCACACGCTCGGCCGGGATCAAAAGCGAAGCGCATAAGTGGCCCATCCCAGCTTGGGCACTACAGTGCCACGCTACCGCGGCGGCCGCACCGACTGCACCGCGTGCGCGCGCGCAGCCTGTCGGCGCGTATGTGGGCCGCCGGTTTGCCCTCATGGACGAGGCTGGTCCAAGGCACTAGAGTGGAGGAGTTGCTAGTTTTCAAATTGCAGAGTTCATCATGCTTAGGCTGGTCACCTGCCTGATCGTTCTTGGCTTCTCCTGTGCGCCAGCGAAAGCGGACATCTCTTCGCACTACACGGGCAAGAGCATCAGCACGTTTCTCTCGGCCAATCCTGGCGCCATGCGCAGAAGCGGCAACGTCTATCACTGGCGCGGAGGGGTCGAGGGAACTGGCTTTCCAACCATCAACCCGGGTCCAGGCGGCGGCTTGAGGGACTTCCAGGTCGAATGTCGCCTGGAGATTAAACCAAGGGTGGGGTCATCCAGTCCATCCGCATCGCCCACGACACAATCGGTCAGTGGAACTTCTCCCGCTGCGCGGAGATCGTGAATTGAGGGTAGTGCATCATTTTGAAATTTCGCTGCGCTAGACCTAGTGCAGGCTGGGCGGCCTAGGAGGCACAGACTTGAGGGCCTCGGCTTTGATGCGCTCGAAGACGATGGGACCATTTTGTGCGGCCGCCAGCACCGCATTTGCCAGCTTGAACCGAGATGCTTCGATGGCGCTTGGGCGTTTGCTGATCGTAGGCTCGATCTCTGCCCAGGCTTCGTCGAAAGCGCGGGCGAGCACTGCGATCTGGGTTGGGCCATAGATTGCCCCCTCGATCAGCTTGCGCGCCTTCATAACGTTCACCCAGGATGTCGTCGCCAATACTATCGCATCCGGGCCTTCGCCAGCTCGGCGATAATATCGTCCGCTATTTCCTGCGCCTCATCAGCAGTGTCGGCGGTCACGCCGTGTACCTTGCCATCCGGCATTATGGCGCTGTTGTCGAAGTCTACCACCCTCCGAAAGATGGCCTTCCCTACTTGGCCGTCGGCGACGTCGTCCGCCATCAAGTCCTCCTATTGCTTTGCGCTAAGCATATAGGAATTAAGCATGCCAAAAGGACCTAAAGGCCAGCGCCGCCCTGCAGACGTGATCGGCAACGCCATCAAGGTGGCGAGGATCGCCACGGGCGAGGAAGCCGAGGACTTCCCTGCCGATGACGGCAAGGACAAGGCTGCGCAGTCGCTAGGGCAGCGCGGCGGGAAGGCGCGCGCCAAGAGCTTGAGCAACAAGCGCAAGTCGGAGATTGCTAAAAAGGCTGCTGAGGCGTGCTGGCGCCGGTAGGCTTTTTCGCGCTGAAGGGAAGCCAACATGCGACCTGCCAGTCACCGTCACTGGCGATCCTGACCCGAGGTCGACCTCCATCTGATCTGCCGCGAAGGCGCTTCGACAGCTTACCACAGCGCATTCGGCAGCTCGGGCCCTGGACTGGGAGCTAGGAGGGGGAGGTTCAGAACCTACGATCCCACTACCGTTGGCTGCTCGACGAGCAGGGCTTCGCCATCGTCTACATGAAGCCCGAAGACGACAGCTTTAACGCTTGCGCGCACGTTGGAGCGGATGGACATCGTTCGCCGCCTGCGATCGCCTGCAATGCGAAGGGCATGCCGGACTTCGCAGCGCTCCACGGCCGCACGGCCAAGCCGGAGGACTTCTGCACTTGGGCCTTGATCTGCTCGAGCTCAACGGCGTCGTCATGCGCGAGCGCCCGCTGTTGGCGCGCCGGTCGAAGCTCAAGAGGCTCATCGCCCGGTTCGACAACAGCTTCGTGCGCTTCTCGGAGGGCTTTGCCGATGCCGACAAGTTGCTCGCCGAATGCGAGCGTCTTGGCCTCGAGGGCATCGTCTCCAAGCGCCAGGACCAGCCCTATCGGTCTATCAGGTCCGACTGGATCAAGGTGAAGACGAAAGCCTGGCGCGAGGCCAACCGCGATCGGCGCGAGCTGTTCAAGTGACCCTCGCCTTCGGTCGATGTACTCTGTAACCGGACATGCCTGCAGGGCATCTGGAACGGTGAAAAGGTGCCAGTTGCAGACCAACCCCGCGACAGCAACAAGCCACTAGAAAGCTATTATCTTGGTCTCACCCCATGAACGCCAGAATTTGACTAGCGTATACGACACATAGTTCAGCGCAACAACAGTCACCACGATCAGCGTGGACCTGAAGAGCTTCCTAAAAAACACACCTGGATCAGCGCGCCACATGACTACCAAAAATATGATCACTGCAGCAAAAACTCCAAATTGGCCGACGCCTAAATCCTTAATTTTGGGCGCAGTGTTTGCCATGGCGAGACAGAAGAAACCTATGGAAACCGTGATGCTGAAGATGATCCTCGCCAGGTCGGTCGCAGCGCCTGGGATTTCTTCGATCGAAGACTGTTCCGCAGAATTCTGTTTCCTTGCTCTCCGCAGAGCTCCTTCCCAACACCCAGTAAAACGCGGCGAGTGTGTAAATGTTTGTTGCGTCCCGCGGGAACTGAACATATATAAAAGAAAACAACGCAGACCATACTTGTGTCGCCAATATTCCCAATTCTCCACAATTAAACGGGCCCAATTAGCGAGTATTAAGGAACGGATGCAGAAGCGATAGGAAGGACAGCGCGGTCCCTATGATGCCAAACCAGTACAGCATTTCAAAGCGTGCTTCTTTTCCAAAATGCTGGCAACGAGGTCGGTTTGGCTATCTGTGCCTGAACGGCTGCCAACACGTTCGACCAATCGTTAAGGTCTCGAACGTGCATGTTGTCGAATGGTGGCGGAATGTCCTTGTAGTCGAGCCGATGAGCCATCAAAGGAACCAGTTTGTTGTCTGTCATAGCGCGGCTCGCCTCGGACTGTACCCAATCTGAATTGATCGAACTAGTCGTCCAGATGACGATCACGGCACGCGCTTTCGCTAATTCCGACATGATGGTCTTGCGGTATCTATCGCCGATTGGAAGGCTCGCATCCCACCAGACCGAGTAGCCATTTGCCTCAAGGCGAGCAGCAAGAAAGCGCGCTGCCTCCCGATCATTTTTGGAGTAGCTAATGAAAATATCGGCCATAGCACCCGCAATCCGAAATTGTGTCAAATCGGCGACGACCAGCCGTCCTTGAACTCGGTTTGTACTGCGCGAAGACTACCCAAGCCCGCTCGCAAGGAAGATCACAGGTATACCATGGGCCTTCGCGAGGCGAGAGTCCGATTGGGGTCATGACTTGCCGATCCAGCGGTGACGAGCTCACGGCAGAAGTACCTCCAATTCCGGACAGAAATCGGCACGCGGGCTCAGTGCGCGGTCGGCATGCCCTTGGTCATAGGACCGAGCCGAGGCAACGCTTTGGCCTGCGGGACCACGTCGCCATAACCCTCGGCAAGCTCGCAATCCAGATACCAGACCGTTCCGCCGATCCGATCCTTGCGCCAGCGTGCCATGCGGCCGAACATGGCGTGCGACACAATTTCCCGCCGGCGATCCGAGCACCACTGCTTGTAGGCCGACCAAACTGCCACGGATTGGACGCGGCCGTTGAGCCGCGGGCGCACGACCTCGAGGAAGAAGCGCTCGACGACCTCCGCCGGCGTCTCGTCGATCACCTCAAGTCTTGGCGCCCTTCCGGTCGATCGGCACCAGGGCCATTGAGGAGGCGCAGGCCTGCGCCTCTTCGCGCCGAGCGCCGCCATGTCCGAACACGAGCCAGAAGCCGACGCCCGAGCCCAGCTCGATCGCTACGGCGAACAGCACGTGCGAGAGGGCCGCGATTAGATCCTGGTCGGCGCCGATCGCCTTGGCCATTGAAGCGGACTGCGGGTCGGACTCCCGGACTGCCGTCGAGACATCGACCTTGCCCAGCTCCGCCTCGCGTCGGCGATCTTGGCGTCGAGCGTGGCCGCCTTGATTGCGGCCCGATCGGCCTGGGTCTTGCGCAGGACCTCCAAGGCGGTGCGCTCGTCCGCTTCGCGTTGGCGGCAGATGTCCTTGCATCCGCCGCGGTCGCGCTCGGCCTTGACCTGATCGGCGGCTGCCTTGACTGCTGCCTCCGCCGTCCTCACCGCATCCGCCGATGTCTCGGTGAACACCAGCGCGTCCCGCTGCTTGCGCAGCCGGTCGCGCGTGGTGGTCCAGATCGGTCTTTGGCGTCGCTGGCGACGGTGCGATGCGCCAGCCGCTCGGCGAGCTGCGTTGCCGTGGTGCCGTAGGCACCGCAAGAGGGATAGACCGGTCAACACCAGGAAGGCGAACCAGCACGCGCCTGATCGCGTCCAGCTCCTGTCATGCCAAGCCATGGCACCGAAGATCGGCAAGCCGGCCTTGAGCAGGTCGAGCGCCACGCCGGCGAGCGCATAGGTCCAGCGGTGCACATCGGTTGCGCCACGGCTCCAGCCGAACTCGAAGGCGAACGTTGCAGAAGCCGCGATGCAGCCGAGCACTGCCACCGCCATCAGGAACTTGAAGGCCCGCATGCACTGGTTCCCCGCTCAGCGCCAGGAGGCTTGCCAGGACGAATTCAGGAGGAGCTTGCAAATCCTCCTAGGACAATTTGGCCGGCAGAAAGCCTTGGCGCTCTTGAGGATTTGGGCATACCCGTTGACAATCTGCATGTCAACATGTCATACAGCTCACACACATGTCATATGGCACCTGGGAGACGGCGCCCATGCGGATCTGGAGCTTCGTTCAGCAGAAGGGCGGCTCGGGCAAGAGCACGATCTGCACGAACCTCGCCGTTCACGCCGAGGAGAACGGCGAGACGGTGCTGATCGTCGACCTCGATCCGCAATCGAGCGCCACGCTGTGGCACTCCGAGCGCGGCACCAACAAGCCCAACGTGCTCGATGCGATCCCAGACAAGCTCAACGAGATCATCAAGTCGGCGGCAACGCTCGGGGTCACACTCTGCCTGATCAACTCGCCCTCTAAGCTCGACGCGACCGCCCTTGCGGCGATCCGGGCTGCCGACATGATCATCTGCCCGACCCTGCCGGACCTGTTCAACCTGGGGAGCCTGCAGGACACGGTTCAGCTGCTCGAGACAGCCGACAAGCTCGGCGCCACCGTCGGCGTGATCAATAACGTGGACGAGGCCGGTGCCGCGGCCAGGATCGGCGAGGCCAAGGCGGTGATGGAGAATTTGGGCATGCAGGTGTGTCCGGCCGCGATCCACCACCGCCCGCAGTTCCAGTCGGCCGCCGAGAAGGGCAAGGGCGTCACGGAAGCGGGGCCAGGGCCAAGAAAGCCGCCGACGAGATCCGGTCGCTGTGGACCTACCTGGACCGCCGGGCCAAGCAGCCGGAGGCCGGCAAGGGCAAGACGAAAACGCGGGAGGCCGCGAAGTCATGAGCAAGAAGAGCACGCAGGAGCCCGATCGCGCAGGTATCGTCGCCACGCTCGGTCGCTGGAGCCGCGGGAGGGTTGTCCGCCGGCGGACGCCGGCGCCAAGGCCTACGTTGCGCCTAGCCGGAAGAACCGGAAGTCCTTCACCACCTGGCAGGACGAGGCGGCGCTCAAGGAGCTGCGCGCGATCTCAGCCGAGACGGGCATCAGCCAGCAGGAGCTGGTCGCCGAGGGGCTCAACTACGTGCTCACCAAGTACGGGAAGCGCAGCGTGGCCAAGTGATGGGCCGTTCTCAGATATGGGCAAGAACATGGGCAGCTGAGCAAAGGGTCCAAAAACACCAACGAATTCAAACACAGTTAGCTGATGATGCAGAAGCTGATGGTCAACCAGGCGCTCAGCAACATGGGCCTGCACACCACGCAGATGATCGCAACGGTGTTCGACGGCATCACGCGGCACAGCCCCGAGGGCCTCAACTTCAAGCGCCGCTCCGAGGAGAAGGGCTGGAAGCAGGCGGTCGACGAGCGCGACCAGGGCACGTTCGACTGGACCCGTTACGAGCCCATCAAGGCCAATCGCTAGGGATTGCGTAGCTTTCCACCTGTGTGGCGGCGCACGCTTGCACTGCAGGTAGACGTTCTGCGCCGGGGCCGCTAATGGTCCGCGGCAACTCCCAAATTGGGAGTGCCGTCGGCAATCGACTGGGGAACGCGCGCGGTGAAGCAGGACATCGATAGTCAGCGACTGCACAACGACATGGCCAACGCCATCCGCGCGCTTGCCATGGACGCGGTGGAGAAGGCCAAGTCCGGGCATCCGGGCATGCCGATGGGCATGGCCGACGTGGCCACCGTTCTCTTCACGCGCTTCCTGAAGTTCGACGCCTCCGCCCCCGACTGGCCCGACCGCGACCGCTTCGTGCTTTCCGCCGGACACGGCTCGATGCTGCTCTACGCGCTGTTGCATCTCACCGGCTATCCGGACATGAAAATGGACGAGCTGCGCAACTTCCGCCAGCTCGGCTCCAGGACGGCAGGCCATCCCGAGTTCGGCCATGCGCCGGGCATCGAGACCACCACCGGCCCGCTGGGCCAGGGTCTCGCCAACGCGGTCGGCATGGCGCTGGCGGAGCGGCTGCTCAACGCCCGGCTCGGCGACGCCATCGTCGACCACTACACCTACGTGATCGCGGGCGACGGCTGTCTGATGGAAGGCATCAGCCACGAGGCGATCTCGCTCGCAGGCCATCTCAAGCTGAACAAGCTGATCGTGCTGTTCGACGACAACTCGATTTCCATCGACGGGCCGACGTCGCTTGCCGTGTCGGACGATCAGCCCGCGCGCTTCCAGGCAGCGGGCTGGAGCACGGTCTGGGTCGACGGCCATGACCCGGCTGCGATCGCGCTAGCAATGGAGCGCGCGCGCCGCTCCGACCGGCCGACCCTGATCGCCTGCAAGACCACCATCGGCTACGGCGCGCCCAACAAGGCGGGCCAGGCCTCGGCGCACGGCGAGCCGCTCGGCGCCGACGAGATCAAGGGTGCGCGCGACAAGCTCGGCTGGATGAGCGCGCCGTTCGAGGTGCCGGCAGAGGTGCTGGCGGCCTGGCGGGCAGCGGGTGCGCGCGGGTCCGAGCAACGCAAGGCCTGGGAGCAGCGTGCGGCAAAGCTCGACGCCTCCAAGCGCGCGAGCCTCGCCGATCCTATGGACGCCGGGGCGCGCAGGGTGCTTGCCGAGGCCGTGGCTGCCGCCAAAGCCGAGTTCGCGGCAACCCCGCCCAAGATCGCCACGCGCGTTGCCTCGCAGAAGGTGCTGGAGAAGATCGTGCCCGCCCTGCCGTTCGTGATCGGGGGCTCGGCGGACCTCACCGGCTCCAACGGCACCCGCATCAAGCCGCACGTCACGGTCGCGCCGGGCAGCTTCACCGGAAACTACATCCACTACGGTGTGCGCGAGCACGCCATGGCGGCCACCATGAACGGCATGGCCCTGCACGGTGGCATCGTGCCCTACGGCGGCGACCTTCCTGGTGTTCACCGACTACTGCCGCCCCGCCATCCGCCTCTCGGCGATCATGGGACAGAGGGTAGTCTACGTGATGACCCACAACTCCATCGGGCTCGGCGAGGACGGGCCGACCCACCAGCCCATCGAGCACCTGGCAGCCCTGCGGGCCATGCCGAACCTCAACGTGTTCCGCCCCGCCGACCCGATCGAGACGGCGGAATGCTGGGAGCTGGCGCTGACCGCCAAACACCCGTCCATCCTTGCGCTGACGCGGCAGGCTGTGCCGGCGCTGAGGACGGAGGCAGGCGGAGAGAACCGGTCGTCCAACGGTGCCTACGTGTTGGCCGAGGCCGAGGGCGGCGCGCGCGATGTCACGATCCTGGCGACCGGCTCGGAGGTCGGCGTCGCCATGGATGCGCGCGCGGCGCTCGCCAAGGACGGCATCCGCGCTGCGGTGGTGTCGATGCCCTGCTGGGAGCTGTTCGCGGCGCAACCCGTCGCCTACCGCGACCGGGTGCTGGGCACCGCCCCGCGCGTTGCCGTCGAGGCTGCCGTAGAGTTCGGCTGGGAGCGCTGGCTGGGCCACAACGGCGCATTCGTGGGCATGGAAAGCTTCGGCGCCTCCGCACCCGCGGCCAAGCTTTACGAGCATTTCGGCATCACCCCGGCCACAGTTGGCGGCCGCCCGCAAGCTGGTAAGCGATAGCGCGCTGAGGGGGGGGGGCCGCACGGTCGGCACGATCCCATACATCCAATCCGGACATGAACCTCGACAAGCTCAAGACCACCGCCGGCCTCGACGTCAGGGCCAAGCGCGTGCTCTACCGCGCCGACCTCAACGTGCCGGTCAAGGCCGGCAAGGTGACCGACGCGACGCGGCTGGAGCGGATCGTGCCGAGCTTGCGCGACCTCTCAAAGCGCGGCGCCAAGGTCATCGTCGTCTCGCATTTCGGCCGTCCCAAGGGCGGTCCCGACCCGGAGTTCAGCCTCGCGCCGGTCGCGCAGAAGCTGGGCGAGCTCCTCGGCAAGCCGATCAAGTTCGCGACCGATTGCGTTGGCGAGGCCGCCGCCCGCGTGGTTGGCACATTGCAGCCGGGCGAGATCGCCGTGCTGGAGAACCTGCGCTTCCACAAGGGCGAGGAGAAGAACGACCCCGAGTTCGCCAAGGCGCTGGCCAGGCTCGGCGACATCTTCGTCAGCGACGCCTTCTCCACCGCGCACCGCGCGCACGCCTCCACTGATGCCGTCACGCGCCTGCTCCCCTCCTACGCCGGCCCGCTGATGATGGAGGAGATCAACGCGCTGGTGAGCGTGCTCGACAAGCCCGCCCGCCCGGTCGCAGCGGTCGTCGGCGGCGCCAAGGTCTCGACCAAGATCGAGCTGCTCTCCAACCTCGCCGGCAAGGTCGACAAGCTGATCGTCGGCGGCGGCATGGCCAACACGTTCCTGCTGGCGCAGGGCGTCGGCATCGGCAGGTCGCTGGCCGAGCCCGACTTCACCAAGACCGCGCTCGAGATCATGCACGCCGCCAAGGCGCGCAGCTGCGAGATCGTGCTGCCGGCCGACGTGGTAGTGGCGGCCAAGCTCGAGACCGGCGCGCCATCGCGCGTGTGCCCCGTGCTGGAGGTCCCATCGGATCAGATGATCCTCGACGTGGGGCCCAAGGCCGTGGCGCACTATACGGATGTTCTTTCCCGCTGCCACACGCTGCTGTGGAACGGCCCGCTCGGCGCCTTCGAGATCGCCCCGTTCGGCGAGGGTACCTTCCAGCTCGCACGCGCAGCGGCAGCGGCCACTGTGGCTGGCAGGCTCACCTCCGTCGCCGGCGGGGGCGACACGGTCGCCGCCCTCAATGCTGCCGGCGTCGCCAGCCAGTTTACCTACGTCTCAACCGCCGGCGGCGCCTTCCTCGAATGGTTGGAGGGACGCACCTTGCCTGGCATAGCCGCCCTGGCAGTCGCGGCAGCCTAGATGGGGCGTCGCGCCAAGGGGCGACAACGCGGAAGACCATTCCGCCATGCCCTTGCGTTTGACAGCGGGCGGCGAACCTCGCACTTATCGGGGCAAGCAACGAGGAAACGACCATGCGCTTGATCCCGCGCGTCGCCCTATTGGCAGCCTGTTTGGCCCTGATGCCCGCCTCGGCGCCGCGCGCGCAGGACGCAACGGAGCGCGAGGTCGAGAAGTACCGCCAGATGCTGACCCAGGACCCCTGGTCCAACCCCGGGCTGCTCGATGCCGATCGCGGGGAGGCGCTGTGGCGTGAGAAGCGCGGGCCGAAGATGGCCTCGCTGGAGCAGTGCGATCTGGGCAAGGGCCCGGGCAAGGTCGAAGGTGCCTTCGCCGAGCTGCCCCGCTATTTCGGAGACGTAGACCGCGTGATGGATCTGGAATCGCGCATCGTATGGTGCATGGAGCAGCTGCAGGGCTTCCCGCGCGCCGACATCGTCAAGCGGCCCTACTCCAAGGCCAACCAGAGCGGCACCGAGCTGGAAGCGCTCGCCACCTACGTCGCGCACAAATCCACCGGCTACAAGTTCGCCCCGCAGCTGACCAATGCCAGGGAACGGGAAGCGCTTGCCGCAGGAGAGGCGCTGTTCTTCCGGCGCCAAGGCCCGATGGATTTCTCCTGCTCCACCTGCCACGCCGACGCCGGCAAGCGCATCCGCCTGCAAGGGTTGCCGTACCTCGGCAAGCCTGAGGAGGCGCGCCAAGTGATCGGCAACTGGCCGGCCTATCGCGTGTCGCAGGGCACCGTCATGACCATGCAGCATCGCATCACCGACTGCTATTGGCAGATGCGCCTGCCGCTCATCGACTACGGCTCCGACGTAGCGGTGGCCCTCACCATGTTCCTGGTCAATCAGGCCAAGGGCGGCGACATCACCGCCCCCCAGATCAAGCGGTAGTGCCGATGCGGATCATCTCCATCGTTGCGGCGATCGTCGTCGTGCTGGCACTGGCGGCCGCATATCTCCTCCTGCAGCCCGGCAGCGAGGCGGCCACGGCCGCGGCCGTGGACAAGGCGATCAAGGCGAGCTGGACGAAGGCCGCTCCCGACTGGCAGGGCCGCCTCGAGCAGGACGAGACGCAGCAGCAGTGCAGCCAGTACCGCAACGTGCCGCCCAAGGCGGTGGCCGATGTCATCCTGGCGCGGGAAAAAGCCACCATCCAGTATCCGCCCGACGGCAAGCTGATGGGGGACTGGAAGAAAGGCGAGAAGCTGGCCCAGAGCGGCTACGGCGGCCGCTTCACCGACTATCCCCCGCGCGCCGAGAACGGCGGCAATTGCTACGCCTGCCACCAGCTCGAAAAGAAGGAGCTGAGTTTCGGAACGCTAGGTCCCAGCCTTCACCAGTACGGCAAGGACCGCAAATTCGCCGAGGCCGAGATCAAGGCCGTCTACGAAAGGATCTACAACCCGCAGGCGACCATCCCGTGCGCGAACATGCCCCGCATGGGAGCCAACAAATTCCTGACAATTGAGCAGATTACCCATCTGGTGGCCTACGTCATGTCGCCGGAAAGTCCGGTGAACAAGTGAGGCTCGTGGTAGAGTGCAAATCGATGTGCGCGTCCTCGCACTTGCGAAGGCAAGACGGCGCCCGATGAAAGCCCGCTCATGATCTCGCGCCGCGACTTCCTGCAGGTGGCTGCTGCCGCGGCCGCCGTCACCGGGCTGGGCGGACGCCTGGGGTGCGCCGCCGCGCAGGGCGCATTGCGCCAGGACGACCTGCTGCGCTTCTCGCCCAAGGGCCAGCTCACCATCCTGCACATGGCCGACTGCCATGCGCAGCTGAAGCCCCTCTATTTCCGTGAGCCGTCGCTGAACCTGGGCGTGGGCGCCGCCAGGGGACAGCCGCCGCATCTGGTCGACCAGGAGTTCATGTCGTCGTTCGGCATCGCGCCTTCCTCGCTCGAAGCCTACATGCTCACCTCCACCGACTTCGAGGCACTGGCCAAGACCTACGGCCGGGTCGGCGGCATGGATCGCATCGCCACGCTGGTGAAGGCCATCCGCGGCGAGCGCGGCGCGGAGCGGGTTCTGCTGCTCGACGGCGGCGATGCGCTTGCAGGGCTCGTTCACCGCGCTCCAAACCGGGGGCGCCGACATGGTCGCCGTGATGCGCGCCCTCGGCATCGAGGCGACCACCGGGCATTGGGAGTTCACGCTGGGGGCGCACCGCGTGACCGAGCTCTTCGGCGGTCTCACGGAAAAGGGCTCCTCCGGCATTCCGTTCCTTGCCGGCAACGTGCGCGACACCGACTTCCAGGAGCCGGTGTTCCACTCCACCCGCATGTTCGAGAAGGGCGGCGTCAGCGTTGCCGTGATCGGCCAGGCCTTCCCCTACACGCCGATCGCCAACCCGCGCTGGATGATGCCGATGTGGTCCTTCGGCATCCGCGAGGGCGACCTGCGTGAGGCGGTTGCGGCCGCGAGGCAGAAGGGCGCCGGAGTGGTGGTGCTGCTCTCCCACAACGGTTTTGACGTCGACCGCAAGCTTGCGGGGCGCGTGGAAGGCATCGACGTGATCCTCACGGGGCACACGCACGATGCGTTGCCCGAGCCGGTGCGGGTCGGCGATACGCTGCTCGTCGCCTCCGGCTCGCACGGCAAGTTCCTATCCCGCCTCGACCTCGAGGTGGAGAACGGCCGCGTCAAGGATTTCGCCTTCGCGCTGATCCCGGTGCTGGCCGATGTCGTCGCGCCCGACCCGGCGATGGCGCGCCTCATCGCCGACATCCGCGCTCCGCACGAGGCGATGCTTTCCACCGAGCTGGCGCGCACCGAGGGCCTGCTCTACCGCCGCGGCACCTTCTCGGGCACGCTCGACGATCTCATCTGCGAGGCTGTGCTGACCCAGCGCGACGCCGAGATCGCCTTGTCGCCGGGCTTCCGCTGGGGGCCGACGCTGCTGCCGGGTCAGCCGATCACCTGGGACGACGTCTACAACGCCACCGCCATCACCTATCCCGCGGTCTACCGCATCGCCATGACCGGCGCGCAGATCAAGGAGGCGCTGGAGGGCGTGGCGGACAACCTGTTCTATCCCGATCCCTATCTGCAGCAGGGCGGCGACATGGTGCGTGTGGGCGGCATGGGCTTCACGGTCAGCGTCGACGCCGTCCTCGATGCGCGCATCAGCAACATGCACCTGCTGCGCAGCGGCGCGCCCATCGAGGCCGGCAAGGAGTACGTCGTGGCCGGCTGGGCCTCGATCAACGAGGGCACGCAAGGCCCGCCGATCTGGGACGTGGTGGCCGCGCACCTCAAGGGGCGCCAGGTGGTGTCGGCGCAGGCGGCGCGGGGCGTCAGGTACGTGCGCGCCGGCAATTGACCCCCGATTTCCTGCGCTCCGCAGCCGCTATCTCGCGCCAAACATTCCGTAAAGAGCAAAGCCCATTGCGGTCAGCGCGGCGGCTCCGGCGATCAGCCAAGGCCACCAAGTCGTTTCGCGATAAAACACGGCAAGACTGAAATCAAAACTGCCGCGCAACCCATCCTCCAGCGAATGCGTGAAGACCCTCACCTGATTGGGCGGCAGGCCCGTGTTCTCGCCGGGCACCGCGGTGATGAGGCCGGCACTGTTGGCCAGCGTGGCAACCGCGGCCAGGCCGCGCGCGCTCACCGGGAAAGGCCACCACGTACGACCCGGTTGCGTTTGCGCGACCGTAATTCCGGCGTGGCTGCTGCGCGCGATCCTGGGTACCCCGGCACCGTCGTTGATCACATAGACCCATGCTGTTGCCATACGCTACCCCTTATGACCCATAAGCAATCTTCCTCGCGCGGCCGGCAGCAGCCAGAGGCCCGCCGCCATATTTGTCCCGGCCGAGATGCAAATATTGCCAGTCAGCTAGCATATCCGACCACTGCCATTCGCCTCCTTGCCGCGTGAGTTCCTGAAATGAAGGTGTGCATCGTCGGCGCCTCCGGGAAGCTCGGCCGCTACATGGTTCAGCACGCGCTGGACCGCGGCCATGAGGTGGTCGGCGTCTGCCGCGAGCGCAGTGTCGGCAAGCTCGATGCTTTCAAGGGCCGCATCACCATCGTTCCGGGCGCGACCAACGACCGCAAGGTGATCGAGCGCGCGGTCGCAGGGCTGCGACGGCGTGCTCACCGTGCTCGTCGCCCTGGGGCGTGCAGCAGTACTCGACCGGTACCGCGCAGGCGGTGCTCGACCACGCCGAGCCCGGCGCGCGGCTGGTGTTCTCCTGCGGTTGGCACATCACGCGCGACGGCAAGGACGTGTACTCGTGGCACCTCAAGGCGCTGGTTGCGATCTTTGGCCCTCTGGCCCGCCTCTTCCGCTTCGCCGATCTCGATGACCAGGTGGAGGCCTGCCGGCGCATCTTCGCCAGCAACACCCGCTGGACCGTGGTGCGGGGCAGCGACCTGGAGGAAGGCGAGAGCCAGGGCCTGCCCGTGTGGGCCCGGCACGTGGGCGATCCCGTCCTCGCCAGCAACATGACCCGCCGCATCGACTTCGCCTTGTTCATGGTCGCGGCGCTCGAGAACGACGCCCTCGTGCGCGAAGCGCCGGCGATCGTCGGCTGCCGCACCCCTTCCGCCCTCGCCCACGCCACGGCCGTCGCCTAGATCGGCTTGCCCCGGCAGCGCCGCAGCCCTATGTCACACGGGCTGGCCGGCACCCATCCCAGGATCCGATGCTCACGCAGATCTACATCCACTTCGGCGTCGCGCTGGCGGGCCTCGTAAGCTTCCTGTCGCCCTGCGTGCTGCCGCTGGTGCCGCCCTACCTCGGCTATCTCGGCGGCACCACCATCGAGCAGATGGGCAACAAGGAGGGCGTCGACGCGCACCTGTGGCGCCGCGTCGTGCTGGCCTCGGTGTTCTTCGTCATGGGCTTCACCACGGTGTTCGTGGGCTTCGGCGCCGGCGCGTCGGTGTTCGGGCAGTGGATCGCCGCGCACAAGAACCAGCTGGCCGTCGTCGCCGGGATTGTGATCATCCTGTTCGGCCTGCACTTCCTGGGCGTGCTGCGCATCCCGCTGCTGTACAGCCAGGCGCGCTTCCACGCCAACGTCGAAGGGGCGAGCCTGGCCGGCGCCTACGTGATGGGGCTCGCCTTCGCTTTCGGCTGGACGCCGTGCATCGGGCCGGTGCTGGCGACCGTGCTGACCTTGGCGGCCAATGAGGCGAGCGTCGGCGCAGGCGTGCGGCTGCTGTTCGTCTACTCGCTGGGGCTCGGCATCCCGTTCATTCTGGCAGCAGTGGCGATCGGCCCGTTCCTCGGCTTCCTCAGGCGCTTCCGCCAGCACCTTGGCCGCGTGGAGATGGCCATGGGCGTGCTGCTGGTGCTGACCGGCGTGCTGATGCTGACCGGCGGCCTCAACTGGTTCGGCACGTGGATGATCGAGAACGTGCCGGTGCTGGCCAACATCGAGGAGTGGTTCACGCCCAAGTCGCTGCAGACCGAGATCCTGAAGGAAGGCGCGCAGATGACCGCCGCGGCCGAGCCGCCCTCGCGCACGGCAATCGCCCTGACGATCGCCGGGTCGGACAGCTCGGGTGGCGCCGGCATCCAGGCCGACATCAAGACGTTCACGGCCTTGGGCGTCTATGGCGCCTCGGTGATCACGGCGCTGACGGCGCAGAACACGCGGGGCGTGCAGGGCATCCACCCGGTGCCGCCGGCGTTCGTCGCCCAGCAGCTCGACTCGGTGCTGTCGGATCTGGCCGTCGGCGCCATCAAGACGGGCATGCTCGCCAATGCCGACATCGTCGGCACCGTTGCCGCCATGCTCGGCGCTGCGCCCGCCCGCGCGCTGGTGGTCGATCCCGTGATGGTAGCGACCAGCGGTGACGTGCTGCTGAGCCCCGATGCGGTCGGCGCCATGAAGGAGCTGCTGCTGCCGCTGGCGACGCTGGTGACGCCCAACCTTGCGGAAGCGGCGCTTCTGTTGGGCTCCAAACAGGCCGAGGACGAGGCTGACGCCGTCGCCCAGGCGCAGGCCCTGCGGGCGGCCGGCTGCCGCGCCGTGCTGATCAAGGGCGGCCACGGGCGAGGCGACGCGGCGGTCGACATCCTGGTCGACGACAAGGGCGTGGAGCGGTTCGTGCGCCCGCGCATCGACACGCCGCACACCCATGGCACGGGCTGCACGCTCTCTGCGGCCATTGCCGCGCTGCTGGCCCGCGGCGCTTCCCTGACCGAGGCGGTGGACCGCGCCAAGGCCTTCGTGTGGCACGGACTGAAGCACGGCCGCGAGCTGGGGGTCGGCCACGGCAGGGGCCCTGTCGACCACCTGCACGCGCTGCGCCGCGCCTAGCAACGCACCCGAACGCCAGTCGAACGCAGCGTGCGTCGGGTGCTATCCTGCACCACATGGGTTTCCTACAGCGCGGAGGTTTGCGATGCAGCTGTTCTAGGCCCCTGTCTGTTGGGCTTCGTGCAGATTGGGTGCGGGCAGGAGCCCGTAAGACCCCCGGTGACAAGAGACCGAGAGCCGGCTTGGGCCCTGCCCGCTTAGACCCATCCTGAACAGTTGCACGGGGCTGTTGACGCAGACCCCGCATGACAAGGACAGGCACCCATGACCTTGCACCCGAATGCCCTCGGCGTCGATATCTGCATGCAGCATCTCGACGTCTTCTGCCCGAGATCCCAGCGCGCGCAGCGCGTCCCCAATACGTCCGCCGCGATCGAGGATCTCATTGCCCGATACGAGGATGCCTTCTTCGTCTTCGAGGCCACCAGCGGCTGCGACGACACCCTGCGCCACCTGCTCACGCGAGCCAAAGTGCCGTTCACCAGGGTCAATCCCCGGCGGGCGCGCGAGTTCGCACGAGCCGCCGGCTTCCTCGCCAAGACCGATCGGGTCGATGCCCGCGTGCTGGCCGAGCTGGGCCGGCGCCTGGAGCTCGCGCCGACCGTGGAGCCGTCCGCGGAACGGCGGGCGCTGTCCGAGCTCGTGGCCCGCCGCGGCCAGCTGGTGGAGGAAATCGTGCGCGAAGGAAATCGCCTGCGCCAGGCCAGGTCCCGCACCGTGCGCTGCGATATCCAAAGCCACATCCGCCTCCTGCAAGGCCGGCGCGACAAGATCGAACGCGCCATCCTGGAGCTGGTGCGCGACAGCTCCGAGCTGGCCGAGGGCGCTGCCAGGCTGCGCGCCATTCCCGGCATTGGCCTTGTCGTGGCCGCCACCCTCCTGGCCGAGCTGCCGGAGCTCGGATCGCGCGACCGGCGCGCCATCGCCGCGCTTGCAGGCCTGGCTCCGCTCGCCAACGACAGCGGCCGCACCAAGGGCAAGAGGCGCATCTGGGGCGGACGCCGCAAGGTGCGGCGCGTCCTCTTCATCGCCGCCATGCACGCCTCCCGCCGCTGCCCGCACTGGGCTCAGCAGCGCCAGCGCATGCACGCCGCAGGAAAGGCCACCAAGACCATTCTCGTCGCCATCGCCCGCAAGCTTCTCGTCGCCAGCAACGCCATGCTGCGCGACGGTACCACCTTCAATCCCCTCAAAACCTGATGCCAAAGCCATCCCCTCGGAGCCGCCGTCGCTCAACCCAATGCGGCGGTGGAATCCGAGGGGATGGCGCCCATCCCCTTGGTGAGCCAGAGCCCCTTCCGCGAATACAGTTGCCGGCTCATCGTCGCTGTTGCCGCACATTGCTCTCCTGGAGGCCGGCCTGCCGTTCACCGCTGTGCGGATAGACGAGCATACCAAGGTGATCGCAGGGGGCGGCGACTACAGAGCGGTCAATCCCCTCGGCTACGTGCCGGCTCTGGTCCTCGATGATGGCACCCTGCTCACGGAGGGGCCGGCCATCGTTCAGTGGATCGCCGATCAGGTGCCGTCCAGGAGGTTGGCTCCGCCGAACGGCACGATCGAGCGCACCAAGTTGCAAGCGTGGCTCAACTTCTTCTCCAGCGAGATGCACAAGGGTGCCTTTGGCCCGCTCTTCTACGAGGGCGTGTCGGAGCAGTCCAAGGAGGTGTTCCGTCGCCGTCTCCGGGCGCGCTATGGCCACCTGGATCGGCATCTAACCGATCATGAGTACCTCGTGGGCGACGGCTTCACGATTGCGGATGCCCACTTCTTTGCGGTCACGAACTGGGCACCTCGCGTCGCGTTCGAACTCTCGCCGTATCCGAAGGTCCGCGCGCACCATGCGCGCATCGCGGCGCGCCCCTCAGTCCTGGCTGCGATGCAGGCCGAAGGCCCCATTCCGGGCTCCGGCAGCAGGCCGTGTGCGGCGAGAAGACGGGCTGCGCTGTGCCCGCAACACGTTGATCGGTTTCGTGCAATTGCCGCAAAAATGCTTTGATGCGGCGATGTGAATCTGCCTCAATCCAGGGTTCGGGCAGTACGGAACGAAGTTTGTCGCGGGGTCGTTCGTACAAGACCATGCACGGCCGCAGGCCGTTGGCTCGAGGAAAGCTACAGGGAATGGCGATGAAGGCGCTGGCACGGATCATTGCGGCAGCACTGGCGGTTGTCACCGGCACATGGCTGGCGGCGGCCGATCCCCTCGGCGATCTCAACGGCTTCTGGAGCGGCAGCGGATCGGTCCAGCTGGCCGGCGGCAACACCGAGCGCGTCAAGTGCCAGGTGTTCTACAAGGCTGGCGAGGGCAGCTCGCAGATCCGCCAAACCATGCGCTGCGCCAGCACCGACTACTCGATCAATGCGCTGGCGGAGCTGCGGGTGTCGGGCAATCAGGTCACCGGCAGCTGGGAGGAGCGCACCTACTCGGCCAAAGGCGAGGTCACCGGCCGCTACAGCGGCGAGGGCTTCGTGCTGTCGATCCAGGGCGCCAACTTCAGCGCGGCGATGAACGTGTCCGTGTCCAGCTGTAAGCAGAACATCAGCATTACTCCGAAGGGCCTGGACGTGACCCGCGTGACGATAGCGCTGGCCAAGTGCTAGCCGCCAGCGCGCGGCTGTTGCGGCCACGCCACTCATGGCGCCGGATCGCACCACCCAATGTTGTCCGTAATGTCAAAATTTGAGACAACTCCTCAGAACCGGTTACGCCGGCATGAGGCTGATGCCCTTTGCATCGGCTCGCAGCATGCCAGGGCGCGCACCGTTTGGGGGGAGAGCAGTGCCTATCTAGGGACAGGCGCTGCTCCGGAGAAAACCGGTCCGGTTGTGCCGGACCGGTTTTCTTGTGGGAGCATCCAGCTTCGACATGGTGGCGAGGTCCAGGCTGCTTGACAGGCGGCCGCCGGCGGCGCTTGGCTTGCGCGACGCAATGCCAGGAGGCGGCGATGGCGCAACACGTGCCCAACTTTGGTGACGTTGAAGCAGCGCGGCGGCGCCTCGGCTCGCTTGCCTTGTCTGACGCCGCTCATCGAGCATCCCGCTCTCAATGCGATCAGCGGCGCCAGGGTGCTGCTGAAGGCCGAGAACCTGCAGCGCGTGGGCGCCTTCAAGTTCCGCGGCGCCTACAACAAGATCGCGCAGCTGGACAAGGCCGACTTCCCGGGCGGCGTGGTGGCGTGCTCGTCGGGCAATCACGCGCAGGGCGTGGCCGCCGCCGCCACGTTGCGCGGGCTCAGATCGGCCATCGTCATGCCGGCCGATGCGCCGCGGCTCAAGGTCGACCGCACCAAGGCGTTCGGCGGCGAGGTGGTGTCGTACGACCGCACCAAGGACGATCGCGACGCCATCGCGCGCGAGCTGTGCGCCAGCCGGGGCGCCGCCTACGTGCACCCGTTCGATGATCCCGACGTGATTGCCGGGCAGGGCACCGTGGGGCTCGAGATCATGGAGCAGGCCGAGGCCATGGGCGCCGTGCCCGATATCGTTCTGGTCGGGGCATCGGGCGGCGGGCTCATCAGCGGCGTGTCGATTGCCGTCAAGCAGATGCATCCCGCGGCGGAAATCTGGAGCGTGGAGCCGGCGGGCTTCGATGACCTCGCACGCTCGCTGCGCAAGGGCGAGCGCGAGCGCAACCCGGCGCTGTCGGGCTCCATCTGCGACGCGCTGATGTCGGTGACGCCGGGCGAGCTGACGTTCGCGATGTTGAAGACAAATCTGGCAGGCGGCATCTCGGTGACCGACGAGGAGGCACGCGCCGCGGTGCGCTACGCGTTTCGCGAGCTGAAGCTCGTGCTGGAGCCAGGCGGAGCGGTGTCGCTGGCCGCCATCCTCGCCAAGAAGCTGCCGATCGAGGGCAAGACGGTGGCGGCGGTGCTGTCGGGCGGCAATATCGATCCTTCCCTGTTCTCGGAGATCATTCTCGACCAGCGCGCCGCATGAGCGCAGAAGACTCGGGTCGCGAGCGCCGCAGTTTCGCGCTCCGCGTCTCGCTGCTGTTTGCTGCCGCATGCGTCATCACCGGCACGCAGATGCCCTACCTGCCGGTCTGGCTCGACTGGAAGGGGCTGTCGGCCACCGAGATCGCCGTCGTCACCGCGCTGCCGATGTTCGCCCGCATCGTGGTGACCCCGGCCATCGCCTTTGCCGCCGACTACGCCGAGGATCACCGCCGGTTCCTGATCCTCTTGGCCTGGGCGGGGGCTGCTGTCGCTGATCGTCTTGGCGCAGGTGTCCTCGTTCTGGCCGATCGTGCTGCTGACGCTGTTCTTCACGCTCGCCACCTCCACCATCATGCCGCTCACCGACACGGTGGCGATGACCGGGGTCAGGGCCGCGCGGCCTCGACTACGGCCGCATGCGGCTGTGGGGCTCGCTCAGCTTCATCGCCGCGAGCTTCGCCGGCGGCTGGGTGGTGGATCGCCTGGGGCCGCAGGCGGCCATCTGGCTGGTGGTCGCGGGCGGGGTCATGACGGTGATGGCCGCGCACGGCCTGGCGCGGCCGATCGGGCTCGGGCGGCTCAAGGCGGCAACCAGCCCGCCCCGGCTGCAGCTTTCGGATGCCGTGGGCCTGCTGCGCTCGCCGGCGTTCCTGGTCTTCCTGCTGGCGGCTGGAAGCGTGCAGGCGGCCCATGCGGTGTTCTACACCTTCGGCACCCTGCACTGGGCCGCCCAGGGGCTGTCCAGCGCCTGGGCCGGGACGCTTTGGGCCATCGGCGTGGCGGTCGAGATCGCGCTGCTGGCGTTCTCCGGCGCGGTCGTGCGCCGCATCGGTGCCGTCGAGCTGATCGTGCTCGGCGGAGCCACGGCGGTGCTGCGCTGGATCGTGATGGGGTTCGATCCGCCGCTGGCGCTGCTGATCCCGCTGCAGGCCCTGCACGGCATCACCTTCGGCGGCACGCACATCGGTGCCATCTACTTCATCAGCAGGGCGGTCCCCGAGAACCACAACGGCACCGCGCAGGCGCTGTATGCCTCGATGACCGCAGGTGTGGGGCTGGGCGGCGCCATGCTGATCGCCGGCCAGCTCTACGCCGCCCACGGCGGCCGGGCCTACTGGGCGATGGCCGCGCTGGCGGCCGTGGGGCTTGCGGCGAGCCTGGTGCTGGTGCGCATGGTGCGCAGCCAGGACGCCGCTCAGCCCCAGAGCTCGGCCTCCGGCGGATACACCAGCGCGCCCTCGTAGCGCAGTGCGGGCACCCGGTCGCGCGCGAGCAGGAGAGGTCCGTCCAGATCGACCCAGTCGGCGCCTTGCGCAAGCAGCATTGCGGGCGCTATCGCCAGCGACGTCGACACCATGCACCCCACCATGATCTTGAAGCCGGCCCGGCGCGCCTCGCCTGCGAGCGCCAGCGCCTCGGTCAGCCCGCCGGCCTTGTCGAGCTTGATGTTGACGGCGTCATAGCGCCCGCTCAGCCCTGCCAGATCGGCCCGCGTGTGCACCGACTCGTCGGCGCACACCGGCACGCGCCGGTCGATCGCGGCCAGCGCTGCGTCGGCGCCGGCCGGCAGCGGCTGCTCGATCGCCTCCAGGCCGCATTCGTCCGCCACCGCCATCAGCTCGGGGAGCAGCGCAGGCGTCCAAGCCTCGTTGGCGTCGGCGATCAGCCGGGTCGCCGGACAGGCCCGGCGCACGGTCGCGCATGCGCTCCGCATCGCCGAGGCCGCCCAGCTTGAGCTTCAGCAGCGGCATCGACCGCGCCGCGTCGGCGGCCTTGGCTGCCATCTCTTCCGCGTTTGCGAGGCTGATGGTGTAGGCGGTGAGGCAAGGCTCCAGGTGCGCGAGTCCGGCCAGGGCGACAGCGCGCGTTGCCGTGCGTTTGGCCTCGTAGTCCCAAAGCGCGCAGTCGAGCGCATTGCGGGCCGCGCCTCGCAGAGGCAGCCCCTGCAGCCGCGCCCGGTCGAAATCCATCAGCGGCGCCGCGGTGCGGATTTGCTTGCGAACGCTCTCGACTGTCTCGCCGTAGCGCGCATATGGGACGCACTCCCCGCGTCCCGCGACCGTGCCGTCGCCGACGTGCGCCACCAGGACACGCGCCTCGCGCTTGGCACCGCGCGAGATGGCGAACACACCGGCGATGGGCCAGTCCTCGATGTCGATCGCAATGCTCAGCTTTGGATTCATGGCACGACGCACACCAGGGCGCCGCCCGGCCGTCTATCTGAGCCGGCCGCTGGCGTGCGCCAGGAACAGATACACGCGGCCGCTGTCGGAGATGAGATGATTGTGCACCGCGCGGCCGCCGGGGTCCTTCTGCTCGATGTCGCGGATCATCCATTCGAAGTCGACCAGGAACCGGTCGACGACGCGGCGGAAGTCCATGTCGGTCTTGTAGCGCGCGCTGACGTCGTCGAACAGCGCGCGGCCCTCGTTGGTGTAGATGCTGCGCACCATGATGCCGCGCTGGCCGGCCCGGAAGCGCGACCAGATGGCGGACGCCGTGGTGGGATCGAGCGCGCGGGCGACGTTGGCCATGTTGATGGCGCTGTCCTCGCGCGAGGCGCGCGCGAGCAGGTCGCCCAGCGTCCAGCGGTCGCCGCCGTCGGCGGTGAGCGACATCGTCGGATGCGGCGGATGCTCGCCGCGCTGGGCGGCAAAGGCGGCGGTGAGCGAGATGGGCGCCGTCGACGGCATCGGGCCCGGCGGGGTGATGTCGCGGCGCTCGCGCGCCGACAGGCTCGAGAGCTGCTCGAGCGCGCGCAGTTGGTCGGTGAGGGCGCCGCGCATGCCTTCGGCGCTCTCTCGGGCTGCGGCCGGCAGCCGCTCCGACTCGGCGCGAATGCGCTCCTGCTCGATCTGTAGGTCGGCGGCGGCGCGCGCCGCGCGCGCCCGCAGGTCCTCCGAGGTCTCGCTGAACCGGCTGGCCATGCTGCCGAGGTGCGCCGACACCTCCTGGGAAACCCCGGTCACCTTGGAGCGCATGTCCTCGAGCGCGCGGGCGGCCTGGACATCGGTCTGGGCGCGCAGCCGCTCGAGCTCGGCTGCCGCGGCCGCCGTGTGTGCGGCAGCGCCCTGCGTCATCTGCTGCGTGACGACGCGCGCGCGGTTCTCGGTGTCGGCGATGGAGCCTTCCAGGGTCTGCGTGTAGCCCTGCATGACCTCGCCCAGCTGGTCGGCCTTGCCCGACAGTCGCTGCAGCGTATCGGAGAGGTCGCCGTGCCGCTTCTGCAGGGTGGAATTGATGCGCATGTTGGCCGTTTCGAGCGCACTGGCAGCCTGCACGATCGACTGGCCGTGGTTGTCGAAGCGGTTGGCGACACCCGACATCTGCTGCAGCAGGTTCTCCGACACGTTCTTGAGAAGATCGGCCTGATTGGAGAGGCCCTCGATGGCATGCAGCGACTGGCGCGAGATGTTGTCGCTCGAGCGCCGCACCGCATCGAGCCCGTGCATCATCGATTCGTCGAGGTTGTGCACCTGCTGCCCCAGCGTGTCGGAGAGCGAGCGCACGTGGTTTTCCATGGCGTAGGTCAGCGCCCGGGCTTTCTCGCTGACCGCGCTGTCGATGGCCATGGTCGAGCGCATCATGGAATCGTCGAAGCGGCTGAGACGCTCCTGGAAGGCCGCCTCCAGAGCGCGGGTGCGCTCGACCAGCTGGATGTCCAGCGCCTCGGCCCGGCTGGCGAGCGTGGCGTCGAGCGCCACCGTGTAGTCGTCGAGCACCGCCTGCAGCTGCTGGGTGCGGTTGGCGAGCGTCGTCTCCAGGCCGCCGCTGGCGGCAGTGATCTGGTTCTCGAGCGCGATCAGGTTCTGCCCCGCGCCCTCGATGATCTTGGCGAGCTTGATCTGCTGGTGCGAGAGCTTGTCGATCAGCATGGGCACCTCGCTGCCCATCGCTTTCAGCGTCTCGGCGACCTTGTCGGTGGTGTTGACCAGGGCGTGGCGCTCGCCGGCCATCTCCTGGATGAGGCCGCGGATCTTGTGCTCGTTCTCGGTGTAGGTCTTCTCGAGCGAGGCGACCTCGTTGTGAACCAGGCCCTCCAGCTCGCCGGCCCGTCCGAGCGCACGCGAGATCGCCTCGTTCATGAACGAGACCTGACGGCGCACCGCCTGGCCGAGCGATGCCGCGGCCTGCTCGGCGGCGCGGTCGGGCTCGGCAAGGCGCACCGCCACCTCGGTCATGGCCGAGGACATCAGCTTCAATTCCTGGGCCCGCCAGATGAGCAGCGCCAGGAACCAGAACAAAGCGATCGGCAGCAGGATGGTCGCTGCCACGATGATCATGCTCGGGCCGGCCACCGTGTCGAAGAAGCCGTTGCTGGCGATCTGGGGAGCCAGCATCGCCCACGCCAGCAGGCCGCCGATGGCGAGCCACACGCCGGAGCCGGCGGCAGCCATCATGAAGGGACGGTTCGACGGCCTCTGCTGCAAGGCAAAGATCAGCCCGCCGATCGAGGGTGCATCGTCGTTGGCGGCGACGCGCGCCCTGGGCGGAGCCGCAGCACGGCGCCTGGCAGGGCCCTCGGCGTTGCCCTTGGCGCCATCGGAGCCGGAAGCCGATGCGGTCGCCGACGGGCCCGCCGTCTCCTTGGGGGCGCTGGAGGGCGATGGAAAGATTTGCTTGGACGCGGGCTTGGCGGAGGCAGCCGGCCTGGTTGCGGCGGGCGCTGCCGCTGCCGGCTTCGGCGCAGACACCTGCCTGGGTGGCGTTCCATGGACGGGCGGGGTGCCCGCAATGGGCTTGGAGGCGACGCCTGACCGCTCCGAGCCTGCCAGCGGCGGCGGCGGCAGCGCCAGCGCCGTGGACGCGGGCTTCTTGGCATCGCCCGGCCGCGCGATGGTGTTGAACTTGGGTAGAGGCTTGCTGGGGACCGGTTGCTGCGCGTCCGATGCCGGGGGTGGGCTCACTTGCGAGGTAGAGGTAGCCGCGCCGCTCGACTGGGGCTCGCCGGCACTTGCCGCGCGCTCGCCGCCCGGCTCCGGGAGGCGCGTAGTCGCGTCGCGCTGCGTGTTGCCGTCGTGAGCCATTCCCCGTCCAACGTTAGGCGCCCCAAGGGCCGGCCTTGCAAACGAGACATAGCGCATCTGCCCTTTCCGGCACAGGCTTGCAATCACGAATTTTGGTGATCGCCCGGCACGAAAATCGTTGATGCGGCTTGGAGTTCCCTTTTGCTGCCCCGCTTCCCGTTTCCGGCCTTGCTAGGCATCCAATGGGGCGAAACCAAGATGCCTGCCAGCCGGGGCGCTCGGGCCACACGACGAGCCTTAACCGCGAGTTAGTTGAGGCAGTTGCACAGTGACCCCGAAGGGGTGCGGCGAGGCGAATCGCCAACCTCGGGGCCGGGGCACAAAAAAGCACGCGGGACCATGCACGCAGGCAACAACGAGCCGATCGATCGGGCTTTCCTGGCGCGCTTCACGATGGGCAATGCCGCGCTCGAGCGCGAGATCCTCGAGCTGTTCGCGCAGCAGATGCCGCTCTATGTCGAGCAGCTGCGCGAGGCCCCCAGCTCCAGGGCCTGGAAGGAAGCCGCCCACGGCATCAAGGGTGCGGCTCTGGCGGTTGGCGCGCACCGGCTCGCCGAGCTGGCGCAGGAGGCGGAGCGCCTGGAGATCGAAGGCGGGAACGGGGCGATTCGCCGGCGGTCGGCCGAAGCGGTGGCGGCGGCATCGGCCGAGGTCTGCCGCCATATTGCGTGCCTATTTGCCACGGCCTGATCGGCCATATATAGTTTGACTAGCAAACTATCTCGCTTGAATTTGCGTGCTGCGCCCGCTAACACCGTCCCCGCGCGGGGAGCCTCCGGCAATTCCCTGATGCTGACCAATCGACACTCCTCGCCAAGGGCCGCATGCCCAAGATCACGTTCATCCAGCCCGACGGCAGCGCCCAGGTCGTCGAGGCCCAGTCCGGCATGACGGTGATGGAGACGGCAAAGAAGAACGACGTGGAGGGCATCGAGGCCGAGTGCGGCGGTGCCTGCGCCTGTGCCACCTGCCACGTCTATGTGGACGAGGCATGGCGCGAGGCGGTGGGCGGCCCGACCGAGATGGAAGAGGACATGCTCGATTTCGCCTTCGAGGTGCAGCCGACGAGCCGGTTGTCTTGCCAGATCAAGGTGACCGATGCGCTCGATGGCCTCATCGTGCGGGTGCCCGGGAAGCAGTTTTGAACAGCAGGTGAGTGACGGACATGGCTGCAGACGGCGCTGCTGGCGGAGGCCCCACCGAGACCGATGCCCTGATCATCGGCGCGGGCCCCGTGGGGCTGTTCGCTGTATTCGAGCTCGGCCTCGTCGACATCAAGGCGCACGTGATCGACATTCTCGACAGGCCCGGCGGCCAGTGCGCCGAGCTCTATCCGGAGAAGCCGATCTACGACATCCCGGGCATGCCGATCGTCACCGGGCAGGGGCTCACCGACGCGCTGATGGCGCAGATCAAGCCGTTCGGCGCGACCTTCCATTTCAGCCAGCGCATCGATCAGCTGCAGAAGCTCGAGGACGGGCGCTTCCGGCTCACGACCGACATCGGCACCGAGTTCATCGCCAAGGTTGTGGTGATCGCCGCCGGCGGCGGCTCGTTCACGCCGAAACGACCGCCGCTGCAGGGCATCGAAGCCTACGAGGGCACGTCGGTGTTCTACTCCGTGCGCCGCATGGACGACTTCCGCGGCAAGGACGTGCTGGTGGTGGGGGGCGGCGATTTCGCTCTCGACTGGACGCTCAACCTGCAGCCCATCTCCCGCAGCCTGACGCTGCTGCACCGGCGCGACGAGTTCCGCGGCGCCCCGCACTCGGTGGAGCAGATGCGGGCACTGGTCGCCGACAAGAAGATCGCGCTGGCGATCGGCCAGATGGGCGGCCTGGAGGGCGACAACGGCATGCTGACCGCCGTCACGATCAAGACCAAGGATGGCGAGGTGCGCTATCCCTGCAACCGGCTGCTGCCGTTCTTCGGTCTGACGATGAAGCTCGGTCCTGTCGCCAACTGGGGCCTCAATCTCGACGAGAACCTGATCCCGGTCGACACCGAGAAGTTCGAGATCGAGCACACCCGGCATCTTTGCCGTGGGCGACATCAACACCTACCCGGGCAAGCTGAAGCTGATCCTGTCAGGCTTCCACGAGGTGGCGCTGATGGCGCAGGCCGCGCACAAGATCGTCTTTCCCGGCAAGAAGCTGCTGTTCCAGTACACCACCTCTTCCTCGTCGCTGCAGAAGAAGCTGGGCGTGAGCTGAGCGGGGGCGGGCGCTCAGCTATCGCGCGGCGGGCCGTACCCGATGCGGTCGGCCTCACCGGCCGATGTTCTTCTTGTCGCGCTCTTCCCAGAATTTCTTGTTTTCGAATTTCTCTTCGGGTTCGCCTGAGCCGCAACCGAAGAAGCCGCACGTTTCGACGACTTTCGGCTTCGGGAAGTTGGGAGCGAAGTCGCCCTTGAGGTGCCGCGCCAGGTCGGCCTTGATGTCGGCTCCCTTCTTGTCGCTGCAATACTCCGGCTCGGCCGAGATGCGCTGCGAGATCACCTGGAAGGTGGTGTCGTAGGTCTTCTCAGACTTGGAGAGCTGCTCGCCGTTCGACTGCCTTGCCTCGAAAGCCAGATACGAGGCCCTGAGCTTTTCGAGCGTCGAAGTAGAAGCCGCAGCGCTTGGCGCGCGCGGACGTCCACGCCACGCCGATCGGTCGCGCCAGCGGGCTTTCGTTGGTGATCCCGCCCGGCGCGTCCGTATCCACCACTTGTGTGCTGCCGGTGATCAGGCCGCTGGCGCCGCTGCTGCACGCAGCCAAGCCGGCCGCCGCACCAAGCAGCAGCCAAGCCCTGAAGCCTCGCGAGAATCCGTTCATGCCTTCCCCCGTGCCTGCCAGTTTGCCGAGAAACCTTGCGGCGTCAATGGCATGTTTGAGCCGAGATTATGGAGAAACGGGGTCACGATCGGCTACCGCATCAGCTCCTTCATGGCCTGGTCCAGCCCGTCCGAGGGTGAGCGGATACATGCGCCCGCCCACCAGGTCGCGCATCAGCTTGATGGAGGGCGTCCAGCCCCAGTGGCTCTCGGGCACCGGGTTGAGCCACACGCAATGCTCGTAGATGTCGGTGACGCGCCGCATCCACAGCGCGCCCGGCTCCTCGTTCATGTGCTCCACCGAGCCGCCGGCCACCGAGATCTCGTAGGGGCTCATGGAGGCGTCGCCCACGAACACCACCTTGTAGTCGGCCGGGTACTTGTGCAGCACCTGCCAGGTTGGCGCCCGCTCGGTCCAGCGCCGCGCGTTGTCCTTCCACACGAACTCGTAGAGGCAGTTGTGGAAGTAGAAGTATTCCAGGTGCTTGAACTCGGTGCGGGCGGCCGAGAACAGCTCCTCGGCCTGTCTTGATGTGCCAGTCCATCGAGCCGCCGATGTCGAAGAACATCAGCACCTTGACGGTATTTCGCCGCTCGGGCCGCATGTGGATGTCGAGGTAGCCCTTGTGCGCGGTGCCCTTGATGGTGGTGTCGAGGTCGAGCTCGTCGGGGGCACCCTCGCGGGCGAACTTGCGCAGGCGCCTGAGCGCCACCTTGATGTTGCGGGTGCCCAGCTCGACCTTGTCGTCGAGGTCCCTGTACTCGCGCTTGTCCCACACCTTGATGGCGCGGTTGTTGCGGTTGGTCTTCTGGCCGATGCGCACGCCGGCGGGGTTGTAGCCGTCGGCCCCATAGGGCGAGGTGCCGCCGGTGCCGATCCATTTTTTGCCGCCCTGGTGGCGGCCCTTCTGCTCTTCGAGGCGCTTCCTCAGCTCCTCCATGATCTTTTCCCAGCCGCCCAGCGCCTCGATCTTGGCCTTCTCCTCCTCGGTCAGGTAGAGCTGGGCCAGCGAGCGCAGCCACTCCTCCGGGACCTGGGCTTCGACCGCATCGGCCATCAGGTCGAGGCCCTTGAAGACATGGCCGAACACCTGGTCGAACTTGTCGAGGTGGCGCTCGTCCTTCACCAGCGCGGCGCGCGACAGATAGTAGAAATACTCGACGTTGCGGTCGGCGAGGTTGGCCTGCAGGGCCTCCATCAGCGTGAGATACTCCTTCAAGGTGACGGGCACCTTGGCGGCTTTCAGCTCGTGGAAGAATGTCGCAAACATCGGCGGCCCGGCATTGGTTCGGATGGGGCCAGAACCTAGCCCAGGTGCGGACGGAAATCACTTGCGGTGCACCGTCGATCCGCCAGCATCCCCTTGCGCATGGCGGCGACGCACGGCCTGCACGCGCGTGCCGACGCCGAACTTGCGCTTGGCGTTCTCGACGTGGAAGTTCACGGTCTTGCCGGAGATATTGAGGATGCGGCCGATGGCCCAGTCCGACTTGCCCGCGGCGATCCAGCCCAGAACCTAGCTTTCCCGCCGAGTGACTCTCAGGCAGCCTCCGGCCGGCGCCCGAATATGGCGCTCACTTCGCATTTATGTGAAACCCGCACTCCCCAACAGGCTGTAGGAGTATGCGCGCAATGCGTGTGTAAATTCTACAGTTCGCGTAATCGGGGGTAAAGCAATTGGAAACGTTTTGCAATATATCGTTCGCAAATGCTGCTAGCTTTGTCAACGATATAATCGCCAACGTGTCACACAACCAATATGGGTAGACCCTTCCTTTCCTGCTCTAACGCCCCGGTATCACCCCCCGCAGCGCCTCGGCGAGAATGTCGCGCACGCGGGGTGCCCGCGCCGCCAGGAAAGGCAGCGGGCGGATCACTTCCAGTGCGGCGACGCCCAGCCTGGCCGTCAGTGCGCCGTTGAACGCGCCCTCGCCCAAGCGGCGCGAAAGGCGGCGCAGCAGGTCCTGACCCAGGAACTGGCCGAGCAGGTCGTCGGTCATGGCGATGCCGCCGGTGGCGATCATGTGGGTGAACACCATGCGCGCCAGCCTGAGCACGCCGATGCCGCCGGGCCTGCCGCCGTAGAGCGTCGCCAGCATGCGCAGCAGGCGCAGGTTCTCGATCAGCACATAGCCGACGGCGATCAGCAGCATCGGGCTCATGGCGGTGACGGTGGCGACGCGCTTGGCGGAGCGGGTGACGAGCCGGCGCGCCTCGGCGTCGAGCGGCGCCACCATCTCGCGATCGGCCAGCACCAGCAGCTCGCCGGCATCGTGCACATCGCGGGCATGCTCGCGGAAGCGGCGCACGCTCCAGGCAAGCTCCGGGCGGCGCGCGTACAGCGCCGCGAGGCGCTGGGCTGCCCTGCGCTCGCGCCTGGCGTCGCGATCGGCGATCGCGGCGGCGATGTCGCGCTTGAGGCGCCCGAGGCGCGCGAGCCGGGCGAAGCCCGACGATCTCGCGCAGCACGATCATGAGCGCGCTGAAGGCCGCGATCAGCAACAGGACGAGGGTGGTGGTGCCGACCCAGTCCTCGCGCGCCAGCGCGGCCGAGACCAGGCGCGCGAGCCACGCCGCTGCTCCGAGCGTACGCCGCACCGGCGATGCTGAGGGCGAGCAGCGCACCCCAGCGCAGCCCGCGCCGGCCGAGATCGGCGAGCGTGGGGCGCGCGAGCTGGGCATCGGGCGCGACGGGCTGCGCGGCGCCGGACCCGGCGTCGATCACGGGCTCCGCGCTCCACGCACCAGCGACGGATCGCCGGGGTCGAAAACGCGCGGCTTGCGTGGCTCATCGGGACCGCTCATGCGAGCTTGTCTCCCAGCAGGAAATCCATGGCCCGGTCGAGACGAATGTGCGGCAGCGCGGCCTGCTCGTCCGAGGCGCCGTCGAGGACCAGCCGCGGCGGGCGAAAGCGCAGGAAGTGCACGGCATCGGGCTTGGCCGCCACGACCTCGAGGTCGGCCGGGTCGGCCGGCAGGTCGCCCGGGAACACGGCCGCCTCCGTCGTGCCGCCGAATACCTTGCCTCCCAGCCGCTCGCCGGGCAGCGGCACGCCGACGATGCACGGCAGCCGCTGCCAGCCCGGAGCGGGCCTCCGCCTCGCGGGTCGATCTGAGCGCGGCAAGCGCGATGACCTTGACCTCGGCGCCGGCGAACTCGGCCCGCGCGATGGCCTTGTCGGCGATCAGCCGCAGGATGGCCTCGAGCCGGTCGTGGCTGGTGTGGTGCAGGTGATCGGCCTTGGTGGCGGCGAACAGCAGGCGGTCGATGCGGCGCGGCAGAATGCTCGACAGCCAGGTGCTGGGCCCCGGGCGGAAGCACTTAAGGATGGCTTCCAGCGTGCGCTGGAGGTCGTGCAAGTGCGGCGGCGCCGGCGTTGAGCGCGGAGAGCGCATCGATGAGCACGATCTGGCGGTCGAGCCGGGCGAAGTGGTCGCGGAAGAACGGCTTCACCACGTGCGCCTTGTAGCTCTCGAAGCGGCGCTCCAGCATGGCGCCGAGCGTGCCGTGCGCGTAGCCGCCGCTGCGGGCCCGGCGGGCATCGGAAAGAAGGTCAGCAGCGGCGAGCCTGCGAGGTCGCCGGGCAGCAGAAAGCGTCCAGGTCCCGGCGCGGCCAGCGCCGCGTCGGGCGCGCGGGCCTGCTGGAGATAGCGGGTGAAGCGCGCGGCGCCCGCGAGCGCGATCTGCTCGTCGGCAGGGCCATCGGGGTCGAGCGGCGGACAGGAACTCGAGCCAGGGCCTGGCGGCCTCGGCGCGCGACCTGCCGTGCGCTTCCGCCACGGCCTGGCGCGACCAGTCGGCGAACGACAGCTCCAGCAGCGGCAGATCGATCAGCCATTCGCCGGGGTAGTCGACGATGTCGACGTGCAGCCGGCCGGTGGTGAAAGCGCGGCGCATGGCCGACGTCGGGCGTGTACTCGATGGTGAGGCGGAGCTGGCTGATGCGGCGCGTGCTCTCGGGCCACTGCGGCGGGTCCTTGGCGAGATCCGCCAGGTGCTCCTCGTAGGCAAAGCGCGGCACGCGATCGTCGGGCTGCGGCTCCAGATAGGCGCGCGGCGATGCGTCCCTCGGCCATGGCGGCGAAGAACGGCAGCCGTCCGCCGGCGATCAGGTTGCGCACCAGCGCGGTGATGAACACGGTCTTGCCCGCGCGCGCCAGCCCCGTGACGCCCAGGCGCACGGTCGGCGTCATCAGATCGGCGATGCGCGCGCCTGTGCGGCGGGCCACATCGACCGTGGCTTGCGTGAGCTCTGAGATCGCCAACGATTGTCCTCGCCAGTGTGGCGCCTCGCAATTGCCGACCAGCATCGATGCAAGGTTGGTAGTCGGCAATTGCGAGATGAGCGCCACACCAAGCACATGGCCTTGCTAGTGTCCTTCAGACCCGCAAATACCGAGACGAGGGTGAGGCAAAGGTGTCGGTAGTTGCGGGTCAGGACACTAGGGGCGCCTGCGCGCCCAAACGGGAAGTTGGCGCGTGCGGTCGGGCAGCGCAAGGACGCTTGTTGGCTACTTTGGAGCGTCGGTCGCCTTCCACCCCTTTGCGTGCATCGAGATGGTGGCGCGGCGGAACCCGAGCTGCTGATCGGAGATCCAAGGCAAGGTCATCTGGAAGGCGATCGGCGCCGGCTGCGTGCGGCCGCTGAGCCGATCGAGGAACGAGGGTTGCGGCGGTGCCGCAGTGTTGAGGTGAAGCCGGAAGGCATATTCGCCCTTCGCTGTCGACCACGCGGGGAAGCGCGCTGCCGACCGGATAGAAGCGCACCGTCTCGGTGAACACCGCGTGGCCGGCGATGGACAGCGGCGCGAACTGCCGGTTCAGCGCAGTCGCCTCGCGCGGGTGCTCTCCGAGGAACGCACTGTAGTAGCGCTTGGTAGCGTTGGTCTTGAGGTTCTGAACCTCCAGCTCCATCGAGATCACCGTTCCGCTGCGGGCGCCTTCGTTGGCGATGGTGATGGGAATGGCGAACAGCTCGGTGTCGCCGCCGCCATCGCGCGCGTAATGGATCGTCGGCGGGACGTAGACCTCGAGCTCGGCCCCCTGCAGCGCGCTCATGTAGAAGCTGATGCAGGAGATGCCCACCGCAACGGCCGACAACACCGTGGCGAGCAGACCCTCGCGCGACGCCCTTCTCGGCTACCTTGACGGCAGTCTCGACCTCGACGGCGTCGTCGCGCCGTTTGCGCTGTGTGAGCACGAGCTCCCCTTGTCTCCCGCTGTGCCCGCATAGATGCGATTTGGGGCCGTGGAAGGGCATCGAGCCGGCCTGCGTGCGAGGACGCCGTGACGGTTCAGTGACGTATCAGCGCCGTCACAGCCCCATCACAGCGCGTCGACGACGCCGAGCACGGTGATCAGCTCCTCGCGGCTCAGGCCGCCATGGTTGCCCCAGAAATGGTTTTCCATGAGGCCGGGAACGCGCCACCACACGTAATGGCCGAGACGAGGCAGGATCAAAATGTCGCCGAGGCGGCGGCGCAGCTCGGGGCTCACCGGCAGCGGCCCGAAGAGCCCTTGCTTCAGCGCCTCGTCGATGGGCAGGACGAGGGCGAAGTCCTCGAGGTAGCGCCCCAGCAGGTCGAGCGCCTGTGCGCGGCGCTCGGGGCGCACATGCAGGAACATGTCGCGAGGACACCCGTTGGGATAGATCGGATTGCCGGCAGGGCTGACGGGGAGACAGTCCGCGAGCTCCGGGATGCGCTCGTTGATGTAAAACGTTTCCCGCCGGTCGCCGTAGATGTGGCCGTGATCGGCGGTGAAGAGGTAGAGCGTATCCGGGCTGTCGACGTCGCGAAATACCTCATCGAATGTACGCCAGAAGCTGGCAATTTCGGCGGCGTGGGTCGGTGAACCCGGTCCATGGTAGTGGGCCATGGTGTCGATGGCGGCCCAGTAGTAGCCGAGCCACGCCTTGCCGGGCGTGGCGATGAGCGCCTCCTTGAGCTGCACCAGCCCCTCGGCGAGCGTGGCGTGCATCGTGACCTCGGCGCCTTGATTGACGATGCCGTTGTAGGCCGAGGTGGCATAGGCGCGGTGGGCGAACTGCAGCGAGCGCACGCCTTTTCTCTGGAGCCGCTGGTGCGCAGTCTCGTGCACCTCGAGCAGCCTAGCCGGGTCGTAGCCTTTCTTGAGGCAGGCATCCTGCACGCGCATCCCGAGCGGGCAGAAAGCGAGCGACTGAATTGTCTCGCCGTAGGCCGGAATGTAGATGTTCCATTCGTAGAGCGCGTGCTCGGCCGGCAGCACGCCCAGGTTCAGGGTGGAGACGGACGCGGCAGTGGTTGAAGGAAACAATGCCGAGATCGGTGTCAGCGTGCCCCTGTCGACGACCAGCTGCGTGGCGCGGAAGCGGCGATGGTACTGCTGCCAGAACTCCCAGCCGAACGAGTTGACGAAGATGGTGACGATCTTCTGCGGCTCGGGATAGCTGTCGCGGCCGAAGCAGTCGGGCGGCAGCACGGGCCCGCGCCTGTTGCCAGTCAGCAGCAGCTCGATGGTGTTGGCGATGTTGCCGAACGAATAGTCGGCGTAGATCGGCTTGACGAGCCCGTTGGCAAGGCTTTGGAAGCGCGCCAGCGGAGCGTCGTTGATCATCCGATCAGCCCTGTGCCCCTTGCCGCCGCGCGAGGAACGCCAGCCGCTCGAATAGGTGCACGTCCTGCTCGTTCTTGAGCAGCGCGCCGTGCAGCGGCGGGATCAGCTTCCTGGGATCGTTCTCGCGCAGGGTCTCGGGCGAGATGTCCTCGTTCAGGAGCAGCTTGATCCAGTCCAGCAGCTCCGAGGTGGAGGGTTTCTTCTTGATGCCCGGCACCTCCCTTACATCGTAAAAAACTTTCAGCGCCTCCGACACCAGCCGCCCCTTCAGGTTCGGGAAGTGCACGTCGACGATGGAGCGCATGGTGTCGGCGTCGGGGAACTTGATGTAGTGGAAGAAGCAGCGGCGCAGGAAGGCGTCGGGCAGCTCCTTCTCGTTGTTGGAGGTGATGATGACGATCGGGCGGTGCTTGGCCTTGATGGTCTCGTGCGTCTCGTAGACGTAGAACTCCATGCGGTCGAGCTCCTGCAACAGGTCGTTGGGGAACTCGATGTCGGCCTTGTCGATCTCGTCGATCAGCAGCACGGGCCGCTCGGCGTGCGTGAACGCCTCCCACAGCTTGCCCTTGCGGATGTAGTTGCGGATGTCCTTGACGCGCTCGTCGCCGAGCTGGCTGTCGCGCAGGCGGCTGACCGCATCGTACTCGTAGAGGCCCTGCAGCGCCTTGGTGGTGGACTTGATGTGCCATTCGATGAGCGGGGTGCCGAGCGCCTTGGCGACCTCGATGGCCAGCACCGTCTTGCCGGTTCCCGGTTCGCCCTTGACCAGCAGTGGGCGCTGCAACGTGATGGCAGCGTTAACCGCCACCTTGAGGTCGTTGGTGGCGACGTAGTCTTTGGTACCCTTGAACTGCATGATGCTGTTGCTTCCCGGTGCGGCCAAGAAGAAGGACGGCGGAGCTTAGGGAAACGCCCTTGGGCCAGCAAGCGCGCCCGCAGCGACCTGCCAGCGCAGCGCTGCGTGCCTGATTTCGCGCGCAGATGCATGCGATCGCATCTGTGTGGGCAGGCAAGCGGTTGGCGAGAGATTGTCGACAAGGCGCGAGCAAGCTCCAGCGCGTAGGACGTGTGGCTGGCGGCCCTGTCGCAGCTGCAGCGAAGCCGGTTGGAGCCCGTCTTTGCGGGCTTGGGGCGGGCCTGGGCTGGGCCTGGGCGCCGTTCTTGCTGCACCGCAACAGCGACGGCTTGACTTGGAAAAACAGCAGCTTAAATACGGGCACCAACTCGCGCCTGGAGTTGCCGGGGGACTTGGACGCGCGCGAGGGAACGTGAGCACTTTGGGAAGCGCATGGGGAAATCCAGCAGCAGCCGCAAGTTGAAACAAGCCGCTGGCAAGCCGAAGGCGAGAGCGGCTGTCAACGGGCGCGCAAGCGTGGCCAAGAAGGGCAAGGTCATCAAGCCGCAAGCGAAGAAGGCGGCGCACCCGCCGGCGAAGCCCAAGAAGCAGCCGGCGCGCGCGCGCGCCAGCACCATCATTCTGCCCGACGGCTATCGCCCGCTCGAGTCCGAGCAGTTCATGAACGAGCGGCACCGGCTCTACTTCCGCAACAAGCTCGTCGCCTGGAAGGAAGAGATCGTTCGGCAGAACCGCGAGACGCTGCATGTGCTGCACGAGGATTCCGCGCAGCACGCCGACATCGCCGACCGCGCAACCTCCGAGACGGATCGCGCGCTCGAGCTCAGGGCCCGCGACCGGCAGCGCAAGCTGATCTCCAAGATCAATGCCGCGCTTGCGCGCATCGAGGAGGGCACCTACGGCTTCTGCGAGGAGACCGGCGAGCCGATCGGCATCAGGCGCCTGGAAGCGCGCCCCATCGCCACGCTGTCGCTCGAGGCCCAGGAGCGCCACGAGCGGCGCGAGCGTGTATTCCGCGAAGACTAGGGTCAGGGACCAGGGGTCAGGGACCAGGGAGGACTCGGTCTGCGCTCGCTGTTCGCTGAAACCCGATCCCTGAAACCTGACCCTGACGATCATTCCCCGGCCATGCGCTTGGGCTTGCTCGGCGGCGGCGCAGCACGCGCCTCCTCGAGGGCCTCTGCAACCAGCCGCTTGACCCCCTCGGTCGTGCGCAGGTTGACGTCGACCTGACCGAACGGGATGTCGATGCCGGCATCGCCCAGCGCCTTTAACATGGCGATGCGCAGGTCCGACTGCACGCCGGCCGCCTTGTCGATATCGGGCAGCGAGACGCGCAAGTTGAACAGCAGGGCATTGTCGCCGAAGCCTTCCAGCACAGAGCTGGGCGCGGGCGTGCGCAGCACCTGAGGGTGGTCCTCCGCGCACTTGAGCAGGATCGCCATCACGCGCGCGGGATCGGAGCCGTGGACGACGCCGATCTTGACGTTGACGGCGCCGAGCGAGTCGCGGTGCGTCCAGTTGAGCACGCGGCCCGTGATCAGCTCGGAGTTGGGGATGATGAGGCTCGCGCGATCGAATGTCTCGACCTCGGTGGCGCGCACCGAGATGCGGCGCACCAGGCCCTGCTGGTCGCCGACGACGATGCGGTCGCCGACCTTGATCGGCCGCTCGATCAGCAGGATCAGCCCCGAGACGAAGTTGTTGACGATCGATTGCAGGCCGAAGCCGATGCCGACCGACAGGGCGCCCGCCACGATGGCGAGATTGGTGACGTCGAAACCGGCGTAGGAGATCGCCACCATCGCCGCAATCGCGATGCCGACGTAGCCGCTCACCGTGTCGATGGAGTTGGCAATGCCGGGGTCGAGCTGCGAGCTGTGCGCGCGATCGCGCAGCCAGCGCTGGAACAGCCGCGTCACGAGCAGCAGCGCGATGAACAGCACGATGCCCGCCAGCACCCGCACCAGCGAGAGCCTGAACTGCCCGATCTCGATGCCGAACAAGAGCCGCGTCAGCCATTCGCGGATGTCGGCGCCCGAGAAGCCCCATTGCAGCATCAGGAACGGCAGCGCGGCGATGCCGAGCGCGAAGGTCAGCGCCAGCTCGGTCAGGCGCGCGCAACTGGCGCTGCCGCGCCTCGTCCAATCCGAGCTGCTGCTCGAGCAGGTCGCCGACCGGTATGCCGTGCCGCGACGGCTCGCGGGTGAGCGCGCGGATCGCCAGATAGCCGAGCCAGGTCAGCAGCACGACGAGGCCCGTCAGCACCAGCTGCTGGGCCACGAAGCGGGCCAGCGCCACGTAGCCGAGCAGCGCCGCGACGATGATGCCGATGGCGATCATCCACAACGGCACCTTCAGCCAGCGCGGCGACAGGCGCGAGATGGGCGCACCTGCGATCTGCGGAGTGAAAGGCGTCAGCAGCAGCCCCATCAGCAGCCCCGCGAAGGCGACGCTCGAGGCGAACGACTGCGCAACGCTCATGGCAAGCGGCACGAAGAATGCCCTGCCGATCTCCGTCAGCGCGCCGTCGAGCGCGTAGACGGCGGCAATGGCGCCGAGCAGCCGGCGAGCCGGCGCGCCTGCGCGATCGGCCAGCGGCACCAGCCGCCACTGCGGCTCGCCCGGCGCCAGCACCGATCGCACCAGCGCCGCGATGGCCACGAACACGAGGACGCCCTTGAGGATCGCCCGCCGCGGCGCGGCCCCAGTGGTTGTAAAGCAGCTCCAACCCGTCGAGGCCGCCGTAGATCAGCAGCGCGGTGGCGACGCCCGGCAGCGCGCGCAGCGGCGCGACCCATGCAACCGATAGCGCCCGCTCGAAGAAGGTCGGAGCCGGCGGCTCGCTGCGCAGGTGCCGACGCTTGCTCCGCCGCACGGCGACGGTCTTGAGGAGAAGATAGAGCAGCGCCGCGCCGCCCAGCAGCAGCCACACCTGCTGGCTCTTCAGGCTCGCCCAGAACAGCCAGTCGGCGGCCCAGGCGTCGAGGCGGTGCTTGACCGCGGGCGACTGGGCCACGAGGTCGCGCCACACACCCGGCAGCAGCGGGCTCGGCAGGCGCTCCAGCAGGTTCTTGGTGAACAGCGAATGGCGCAGCACGGTGATGCGCTCGATCAGCTGGCGCGCGCGCACCCAGTTCAGCTCGCTCGATTTGATGGCGCCGTCGTAGATGCTGGCGAGGCCCGCGAGCCGGGCTCGCTCGGCGGCGACGTCCGGCGCCTCGGGCGGCGCATCCTTGGCGGGCGTGGGGCCGAGCTTCTCGATCTGCGATTGAACGGCGGCAAGCTGCGGCCGCAGCGTCTCGGCGACCTGCGATGAGGTGTCGAGCACCTGCTCGACCTTGGAGCGCAAGCCGCCGAGCTCCTCCTCGAACTCGCTCAAGTGCTGCAGCGCCTTCTCGGCCTCGGCCAGCGCGGCGGTCGTCTTGCCGAGCTGCGCCAGCACTTCCGGCGGCAGCGTTGCCTGCGCGGGCTGGGCCGGCTGCGATTGCGCGGCGGGCGGGGGTGTCTGCGCCTTGACCCGCATCGCCGTCCCGCCCATCGCCGTGAGCAGCACGACCAGCAGGATCAGCAGCGGCCTTTGCAGGATCGCAGTTCTGGGCAGGATTGCGGTTCTGGGCATCGAGTGTTCTTGAGCGTTGTTGGTGGCTCGCTGCTGGGGCCGGTACGCGCCGCCAACGGCCGCACGCCATCGGGGCGCAAGTCAGACAGCCCGCGTCACCAAGCATTCTAAGCGAGCTTGCTCGGGAGGGGATACCTCACTCGTTGACGGCCTGGCCGAAGCCGCGCCGGCGCGTGAATACCGGCGGCGGCCCGACGCGCTCGGGCTCGGCCTCGCGCTCGGTGCCCAGCACCGGTGCAGCGGCGCTGCGGCGATGCCGGTCTCGATCACGACGTCGACCGGGCCGCCGGTCATGATCAGGTGCTCCACGTCGTCGCGCCGGATCAGCACCAGCTTGCGCTTGCCGTCGACGCTCGCCTGCTCCATCACCGACAGCCGCGGCTCGGGGCGCGGCGGGAACAGCCAGGCCAGACTGAGGCTCGTATCGCCGGTCGTGTAGACGCGCCAGCCCCACAGCGTGCCAACCGCCGCGGCCGCGAACAGGACAAGGACAAAGGCGGGCCAGATGAGCGAAGACATCATTGCTTACCCTTGCAAATCATTGCGCCGACAGTGCGCCGTTTCTGTGCCCCCGCCAAGGTCGTAGCCCGCATGGCGCCGGAGCGACGAAGGGCGGTTCGACCTGACACGGGCTCGTCCATTGGCCTCCAGGCACTCCGCGCTCTTCATGGCATTTTAACCGTGATGACGGCTTTCTTGAAGCGGCAACAACAACCCCGCGAGCGCCAGGGCCGCCAAGCCGCCAACGGTCCAGCCAGACGGTCTCCAAAGGCAGCTCGCCAACAGCTTCTGGTTTGTCCATGCGTCCAGAGTTCAAGTTTCTTCCCCAGGCACTGCAGGCATCGGTTGCGCAGAATCAGCTAGGATTCTGCGGCATGGCAAGAATTGAGGCATGGCGTGACGCGGCCGCAACTGCGCAGCGTGCGGGGCGCACGCCTGTAGCGAGCGTGACGCTCGCCGTCCTCGGGCTGATCGCGATCGCCGCGCTGTTCACCCTCACCTTGCAAGGTTGGAACGTCGTGCAGCCGATCGTGCTCGGGCTGCTGGCGCTGCTGGCCGTGGCCGGCGTTTTCCTGGTCCTCGGCCTGCTGGGGGGCTTTCTGCGCCTGAGCGAGGCCAAGGACCTCGGCGGAATGGGTCAAGACGGTCGCCGACGGCATGGACGATGCCATCGAGATCATCGGGCCCGGCGGCGCCGTCGTCTACCGCAACAGGGCGCTCGAGCGCCTGGTCGGCGCGCGCATCGGGCCGGCATGCGACGCTGGAGGAAATATTCGCCGGCGAGCCGCAATCGGCGGAGGCCTTCTACCGGCTCAACCGCGCGGCCGAGCGCGAGGAGGCGCGCGACGAGGAGTTCCACGTGCGCTCGCAACGGGTGGCCGGCCGGAGCGGACGCTGGCTGCGCGTGTCGGTGCGCTCCTTCCGCGCGGCATCGCGCCGCGGCAAGCCGGAGCTGCCTGACGCTCTGGCAGGTGCGCGACGTGACGCACGAGCGCGTGCGCGAGATCGAGACCGTCGGCAGCCTCAGGTCGACCCTGCAGTTCTACGATGACCTGCCGCAGGGCCTGTTCGCCGTCTCCGCCGACGGCCGCATCCTGCACCTCAATGCCACGCTCGCGCATTGGCTCGGGCTGCGGCCGGAGCTCGGGCAAGCCGCTGACGCTCGCCGACATCGTGTCGGCCGACGGCGCGGCCCTGATCCGCGCCGCGGCGCGCGCCGGCCGCGTGACGCGGCTGAGCCTCGATCTCGTCGCGCGAGGACGGCCGCACCTTTCCCGCGCAGCTCGTCTGCCGCGGGCATCGGCCGCGCGGGGTGATGTCGGTGCTCGTTCTCGAGCAGAGCGAGGCCGACGCTCGAGAAGGCAGGCAGCGCACGCGGGCGCAGCTCGACCGGCTGCTCCAGTCCGCTCCCTTCGGCATCGCCTGCGCCGACGCGGACGGCAGCATCGTCTCCAGCAACGCCGCCTTCATGCGCATGTTCGTCACCGATGGACGCGATGCGCCCGCCAACGTCGCCGACCTGATCGCCAATGCCGACGACCAGGTGGCCCGCGACCTCAACAAGGCGCTGGCACGCGCCTACACGGGACGCGCCGGCGCCAATCCCGTCGAGGTGGTGTTCGGCGACGGCGGCGAGCTCGCTCGCCGCATCTACGTCGACCCGCTCGGCACCGGCAGCAAGGGCCGCGCCGGCGCCATCCTCTACGCCATCGACGCCACCGAGCAGAAGGCGCTGGAGATCAAGTTCGCGCAGAGCCACAAGATGGAGGCCGTCGGCCAGCTGGCCGGCGGCGTCGCGCACGACTTCAACAACGTGCTGACCGCCATCATCGGCTTCTCCGACCTGCTGCTGCAGACGCACCGGCCGACCGATCCCGCCTACCGCGACATCATGAACATCAAGAGCAGCGCCAACCGCGCCGCCGGCCTGGTGCGCCAGCTGCTCGCCTACTCGCGCCGGCAGACGCTGCAGGCCGAGGTGCTGGAGCTGGGCGAGCTCATCACCGACCTCTCCGCGCTCCTCAACAAGGCGCTGGGCGAGAAGATCGACGCTCAAGATCCTGCCCGGCCGCGATCTGTGGCACGTCAAGGCCGACAAGACCCAGTTCGAGCACGTCATCATCAACCTGGCCGTCAACGCCCGGGACGCCATGCCCGACGGCGGCACGCTGACCATCCGCACCCGCAACGTATCGGAGCGCGAGAGCCTGAAGCTCACCGAGATCGGCGTCGCCGCCGGCGAGTATCTGCTCGTCGAGGTCGAGGACACCGGCGTCGGCATCGCGCCCGACGTGGTCGGCAAGATCTTCGAGCCGTTCTTCACCACCAAGGAGGTCGGCAAGGGCACGGGTCTCGGCCTTTCCACCGTCTACGGCATCGTCAAGCAGACCGGCGGCTACATCTTCGCCGACAGCGAGGTGGGCAAGGGCACGACGTTCCGCGTCTACCTGCCGCGCCACATCGTCGAGAACGAGGACGAGCTGCCGCAGCGCGCCAAGAAGTCGGAGCCAACCCGCGATCTCACCGGCAGCGGCCGCGTGCTGCTGGTGGAGGACGAGGACGTGGTGCGCAACTTCGCCGTGCGCGCGCTCTCGCGCCAGGGCTACGAGGTGCTGGAGGCAGCGAGCGGCGTGGAGGCCGTCGAGGTGATGGAGCGCGAGAGCCACCGCGTCGACATCGTCGTCAGCGACGTGATCATGCCGGAGATGGACGGCCCGACCCTGCTCAAGGAGCTGCGCAAGACCAACCCCAACCTCAAGTTCATCTTCGTCTCGGGCTACCCCGACGATGCCTTCAAGAAGAGCCTCGACGATGGTCGAGGACTATGCCTTTCTGCCCAAGCCCTTCACCTTGCCCCAGCTCGCCGCCAAGGTGAAAGAGCAGCTCGGCCGCTGACTTCTCCACCTGCATTCCCGGACGCCGCGCCAAGGCCGCAGGCCGCCGGCGAGGCGATCCGGGACCTTTCCCGCTCGAACTCGCACTCGAAAACCTTGCTTCACACCACGCGCCGTTTCTTTCCCGCGGGCCCGGGGGGCAGCCGCGAGGTGCGACGGGTACGCGGGCGCCTCGCGGCGACCCGGGGGCCGGTTGACCTCCGGCCCCAGCAGACCCGGCCGGGCCTGCTCGAGGGCTCACCTGGGAGCCCCCCGGGACCCGGTGAGGGGTCCCCTGGTTGCCTTGCGGCACCCGCGTGACGGCGATTTCTGTCCCGGTACGCTCTTCGGCTTGCCGCTCCGCCCCATTGCTGGAGCGTCACGGTTGCCATGCTAGCCAGTTGGCGGCCGACGATTTCCCGCCATTGCTGGCGCTTCCTCGTCAGCGGGTTTCCCGGGCCTCCTGGATCTCGGCCATCAGCGCGGCCTACCTTCCAGGCGCCGATCGCTGCCACGCTGGGTGCTGGATCCGAGCGCCCCGTCGCGAGCAGCGACGGCGGCGCTATGCGCCCGGTTCAGGTAGGCGGGGATAGTGACGCCGTAGGGTGCAATAAGGCGAAGCCGCATTGCACCGCTTGAAGGGTGGATCGGTGCAATACCGCTAGCGCCTATTGCACCCTACGCCGCCTCCGCAAAATGCGGAGACTGAGCAGCATCCGGAACACGCCGGTTGCATCATGAGAACAAAACGGGTACATTGTGGGCAAGCCAGAGTCGTTTCCTGCGTCGCTCGTTGCGTCGTTTTTTGCGTCCATCTGCAACTCATGAAATAAGGGATTCTCCCATGGAAAAGCCGCAGCTCCGTGTGGTCGAGGGGGGTAGCATGGACAAGCAGAAGGCGCTGGAGGCGGCGCTCGCCCAGATCGACAAGCTGCACGGCAAGGGCTCGATCATGCGGCTCGGCGCCAACGACCGCGTCATGGACATTGAGGCCATCTCCACGGGCTCGCTGGGCCTCGATATCGCGCTCGGCATCGGCGGCCTGCCGCGCGGCCGCGTGATCGAAATCTACGGACCGGAATCCTCCGGCAAGACCACGCTCGCCCTGCAGGTGGTGGCGGAGGCCCAGAAGAAGGGCGGCATCAGCGCCTTCATCGATGCCGAGCACGCGCTCGACCCGGTCTATGCCAGGAAGCTCGGCGTCAAGGTCGAGGACCTGCTGATCTCCCAGCCCGACGCCGGCGAGCAGGCGCTCGAGATCGCCGACACGCTGGTGCGCTCGGGCGCCGTCGACGTGCTGGTGGTCGAACTCGGTCGCAGCGCTCACGCCCAGGGCCGAGCTCGAGGGCGAGATGGGCGACATGCAGCCCGGCATGCAGGCGCGCCTCATGAGCAAGGCGCTGCGCAAGCTCACCGCCTCCATCTCCAAGTCCAAGTGCATGGTGATCTTCATCAATCAGATCCGCATGAAGATCGGCATCATGTTCGGCAATCCCGAGACCACCACCGGCGGCAACGCATTGAAATTCTACGCGTCCGTGCGCCTCGACATCCGCCGCATCGGCCAGATCAAGGAGCGCGAGGAGGTGGTCGGCAACCAGACGCGCGTCAAGGTGGTCAAGAACAAGGTCGCCCCGCCCTTCAAGCAGGTCGAGTTCGACATCATGTACGGCGAGGGCATCTCCAAGACGGGCGAGCTGGTCGACCTCGGCGTCAAGGCCGGCATCGTCGAGAAGTCGGGTGCCTGGTTCTCCTACAACGGCGAGCGCATCGGCCAGGGCCGCGAGAACACCAAGGCCTTCCTCAAGGAGCACCCCAAGGTCGCTACCGAGATCGAGAAGGCCATCCGCCAGAACGCCGGCCTGATCGTCGACAAGATGCTGCAGGCTCCGCCCGAGGGCGACGAGGCCAAGGACGCCGAGGATGGTCCCGACGAGTTCCTGGCCGACGAGCCCGAGACCGACACCGCCGCCAAGAAGGGCGCGCGCGCCAAGCGTTAGGTGTCATCCCGGAACTTCGCGTTCGCGAAGTATCCGGGACCCGGGAGCCGCGATCGTGTGCGTGGCGTTCCGTGGCCCTGGATCCCGGCTTTCGCGCTGACGCGCTCGGCCGGGATGACAACTCGCATCCGCGTCGCTAGAACACTGGCGAGGCCGGAACTCCCGCAAACATAGCCGCTTGGGCCCGTGCGGGGAGCCATGCGAGCACACCATGACGACCGTCAATCAGGTCCGGGCGACCTTTCTCGACTTCTTTGCCAGGAACGGCCACGAGGTGGTGGCGTCCTCGCCGCTGGTGCCGCGCAACGACCCCACTTTGATGTTCACCTCCGCCGGCATGGTGCAGTTCAAGAACGTCTTCACCGGCCAGGAGAAGCGCCCCTACACCCGTGCCGCCACGGCGCAGAAATGCGTGCGCGCCGGCGGCAAGCACAACGACCTCGACAACGTCGGCTACACCGCTCGGCATCACACCTTCTTCGAGATGCTCGGCAACTTCTCCTTCGGCGACTACTTCAAGGAGCTGGCGATCCCGCTCGCCTGGGAGCTCGTCACCAAGGATTTCGCTCTCGATCCCAAGCGCCTGCTCGTCACCATCTACCACGACGACGAGGACGCCTACCGCATCTGGAAGAAGGTGACGGGTTTCGCTGACGACAAGATCATCCGCATCGCCACGTCGCGACAACTTCTGGTCGGCGGGCGACACCGGCCCCTGCGGGCCCTGCTCGGAGATCTTCCTCGACCAGGGCGACAAGGTCGCGGGCGGCCCGCCAGGCAGCGCCGACCAGGATGGCGACCGCTTCCTGGAATTCTGGAACCTCGTCTTCATGCAGTTCGAGCAGCGCGGGCCCGGCGACCGCGTGAACCTGCCGCGGCCGTCGATCGACACCGGCATGGGCCTCGAGCGCATGACGGCCATCCTGCAGGGCGTGCAGTCCGTCTACGAGATCGACCTGTTCAAGGCGCTGATCGCGGCCTCCGAGGCAGCAACCGGCGTGCCTGCCAAGGGCGAGCACCTGGCCTCGCACCGCGTCATCGCCGACCACCTGCGGGCCTCGAGCTTCCTCATCGCCGAGGGCGTGCTGCCCTCCAATGTGGGCCGCGGCTACGTGCTGCGCCGCATCATGCGCCGCGCCATGCGGCATGCGCATCTGCTGGGTGCCAAGGAGCCGCTGATGTGGCGCCTGGTGCCCGCGCTGGTGCAGCAGATGGGCGAGACCTACCAGGAGCTGGTGCGCGGCCAGCCGCTCATCACCGAGACGCTCAAGCTCGAGGAGACGCGCTTCCGCAAGACGCTCGCGCGCGGCATGGGCCTGCTCAACGAGGCGACCGCGCAGCTCAAGCAGGGCGACGCGCTCGCGGGCGACGTGGCCTTCAAGCTCTACGGCACCTACGGCTTCCCGCTCGACCTCACCCAGGACGCGCTCAAGCCGCGCGGCATCACCGTCGACACGGCGGGCTTCAATGCAGCGATGAAGGAAGACCAGGAGAAGGCGCGCAAGTCGTGGGCCGGCTCCGGCGAGGCGGCGACGGAGACCGCCTGGTTCGAGATCCGCGAGAAGGTCGGGCCCACCGATTTCCTGGGTTACGACACCGAGGCGGCGCAGGGCGAGGTGCGGGCGATCGTCAAGGGCGAGAACGAGGCGGCGAGCCTCGGGACGGGCGAGGAAGGCGCGCTCGTGCTCAACCAGACCCCGTTCTACGGCGAGTCCGGCGGCCAGGTTGGCGATCAAGGCGTCATCAAGGGGCCGAAGGGGGCGCTCTTCACGGTCACCGATACGCAAAAGAAGCTCTCCGACGTGCTCGTGCACATCGGCCGCGTCGAGAAGGGCACCTTCAAGCCGGGCGACGCGGTTGAGCTGGTGGTCGACCCCGCGCTCCGCACCGCAACGCGCGCCAACCACTCCGCCACGCACCTCCTGCATGAGGCGCTGCGCCAGGTGCTCGGCACCCACGTTGCCCAGAAGGGCTCGCTGGTGGCGCCCGAGCGCCTGCGCTTCGACTTCTCCCACACCAAGCCGATGGCACCCGACGAGATCGCCGCCGTCGAGGCGATGGCCAACGCCTACGTGCTGCAGAACTCGGCCGTCGAGACCCGCCTGATGGCCATCGACGACGCCATCGAGTCCGGCGCCATGGCGCTGTTCGGCGAGAAGTACGGCGAGGAGGTGCGCGTCGTGTCGATGGGGGTGTCTGACCCTTCGGGTCTGACACCAGGGCAAGTCCCAAAGGCCAACAAGGCCTGGTCGGTAGAGCTGTGCGGCGGCACGCATGTGCAGCGCACGGGCGACATCGGGCTCGTGAAGGTCATTGCTGAAAGCGCGAGCGCCGCGGGCGTGCGCCGCATCGAGGCCCTGACCGCCGGCGGTGCGCGCGCCTACCTTGCGCAGCAGGACGCGCGCGTGCGCGAGCTGGCGGGCGCGCTGCGCACCAGGCCCGAGGACGTGGTCGAGCGCGTCAAGGCGCTGATCGAGGAGCGCCGCCAGCTCGAGAAGCAGCTCACCGACGCCAAGCGCCAGATTGCGCTCGGCGGCGGCGCAGCGCCCGCTGCCAACGGCAAAGGCGCCGATGGGGCGGAGCCCGGCAATGCCATCCGCGCGGTCGGCGACATCAAGCTGCTGGCGCGCACGGTGCAGGGCCTCAACCCCAAGGACCTGCGCGGCCTGATCGACGACGGCAAGAAGCAGGTGGGTTCGGGCGTGGTCGCCATCGTCGGCGTCACCGAGGACGGCAAGGCGGGGCTCGCCGTCGGCGTCACCGACGACCTCACCAAGCGCATCAGCGCGGTCGACCTCGTCAAGGCCGGCGCCGAGGCGCTGGGCGGCAAGGGCGGCGGCGGACGCCCGGACATGGCGCAGGCGGGCGGCCCCGACGGGTCGAAGGCTGAAGCCGCGCTCAAGGCCATCGAGGCGCGGCTGGCCGGCTGATCGCGCCGTCCTGCAACGACAGCGCTACCAAGTCTGATCGCAAGGGGGATGTGGCGGAGGCCGAGTGCCAGAAGCTGGTGCGCGGCTTCCAGGAGCTCAACCAGCGCATGCTGCGCGATCTGCGCAAGCAGCAGGGGAAGTAGCACGTCGACCGGTAGGTTGGGTCAAGCGAAGCGATGACCCAACACGTCGGAGCACGAACCGCATGTTGGGTCTGCGCTTCGCTTGACCCAACCTACGCCTCTCGACCGCAACCTACGTCTCGGCGTAGGAGATGAACTCCAGCAGCGAGCCGTCGGGATCGCGGAAATAGACGCTGGTTCCGGCATCGCGGGCGCCATGCCGCGCGATCGGCCCGAGCTCGATCGCCACGCCGAGCTTTTGCAAGTGCGCCACCGCGCCGTCGATGGCGCCGTTCCACACGAAGCACAGGTCGCTGTTGCCGGGCTGAACCGGCAGCCGTGCCACCGGCCTGGCATCGACGCCGGGGCCATGGCAGTTGAGCTGCGTGTCGCCGAAACGGTAGGCCCAGCCATTGCCGCGCCGGATCAGCTCCGCGCCCATCACGTCGCGATAGAACGCGTTGCTGCGCTCCCAGTCCGAGACGTGGATCACGCAGTGGTCGAGGCGAACGCTCGCGGTCATGTGCTCAGCCTTCAATCCGGCCGGTCAGGGTGCTGCCGGCTCTTCAAGCGCGCCATCTCGGCCGCCGGCACGTCGTCCTCGGTGCGGGTGCCGGGCAGCGTGGTGATCGTGGACACGAACGCCAGCCGGCTCTCGGTGCCGTACTGCTTCTCCGGCACCACGCGGGAGGGGTCGTCGAGGCTCCCGAGCGAGATGGCGATGCGATCCCTGTCGATATAGCGGAAGAACAGCGGCGTGCCGCAGTCGCGGCAAAAGCCGCGCTCGGCCGCTTCCGAGCTATGGAACACCCCTGGCGTGCCTTTGAGCCAGGCAAAGTCTGCCAACGGCACGCCGGCCAGCGGCGCGAAGTAGCCGCCGAACGCTTTCTGGCACATGCGGCAGTGGCACACGTGCGGGTTGACGGGCTCGGCAAACAGCGCGTAGCGCACGGCCCCGCACTGGCAGCCGCCGGTGTGGACGGGTGGGCGCGATTCAGGCATGGGAATTGCTTGCTCTCGGTGCGGTTCAGTTGCCGTCTCGTCGGCATTGGCACGGGTTGGCCGCCCTACGGGCCAGCGACGTGCGGATGCAAGTCTAACAACAACAAGGGACGCGCGGCAGCGGGTTTGCGTGTGCGCACAGCCGGTTGGTGCCGATTGTGCGGGCTGCCGCGGGGAACCGAGGGAACGAATTCAGGGATGGCCCGGTTGAACTGGCGCGCTCGGGAGATTTCCAGCTCCCGGCGCGGAGCATCTCGGAGACGGTCATGTCCCTGCGCAAGGTTGTGCTGGCCATGCTTTGGCCATTGGCCATCGTAGCGATTCTCGCCGTAAGCGTGGCGTCCCTGCCCGACATCCAAGGCGGCAAGGTCAGCGCCTGGATGATCCTGCCGTTCTTCTGGGGCGGCGCGGCGGTCGCGGTCGGCGTGCACCAGCTCGCCCAGTTGCGCGACCCGATCGGCCGCTATCTCGCGCGCCACAAGTCGCTCGCCGGCCCGCGCCCCGGCGCCGAGCTTCCCGGCTGATCCTTCAATCCTTGCCGCGCCTGGCCTCCGGCTGCAGCTCCGGCACTGTGCCCTTGTGGGCGCCAAGCTCGATGCGGCTCAGCAGCGTCAGGATGCCAATCGTCAGCGCCGTCGCCATCAGCGCCAGCACGTAGTAGCCGGCCCCGCAGCACACGCCGAGCGCGCCGGCCATCCACATCGCGGCGCCGGTCGTGAGCCCATGCACGCTGGCGCGGCCCTGGATGATGGCGCCGGCGGCCAGAAACGCCACCCCCGCCGTCACAGCCTCGATGACGCGGATGGGATCGGCGCTGCCTTTGACGGATTGATAAATCTCGAAGGTCAGCACCGTGAACAGCGCCGCGGCGAGCCAGGTCAGCATGTGCGTGCGCAGCCCGGCGGGCCTGTCCTTCATCTCGCGGTCGATGCCGATGGCCGCGCCCGCCGCCGCCGCCAGCAGCAGCCGCAACGCGATCTCCAGCTCGTGCATGACCGTGTGACTCGCGTCCAGCATGCTCGCCCAGGTCATTCTCAGCCTCCTTGCGGCTCGAGCTTGACCAGTAACGATCGCCTGGGTGCGTGGGTTCCGTCCTGAGATAGACCCAACTTACACCTTACGCCCCCATCGCCTTCTTCAGGTTCTCGTCGACCTTGTCGAGGAAACCGGTGGTGGAGAGCCACCTCTGCTTGTCGCCGACCAGCAGGGCCAGATCCTTGGTCATGTCGCCCGCTTCCACGGTGGCGATGCTGACCTTCTCGAGCGTGTCGGCGAACTTGGCGAGCTGCGGATTGCCGTCGAGCTTGCCGCGATGCGCCAGTCCGCGCGTCCAGGCGAAGATGGAGGCCATAGAGTTGGTCGAGGTTTCCTTGCCCTGCTGGTGCTGGCGGTAGTGGCGCGTGACGGTGCCGTGCGCGGCCTCCGCCTCCATGGTCTTGCCGTCCGGCGTCAACAGCACGCTGGTCATCAGGCCGAGCGAGCCGAAGCCCTGCGCAGCCGTGTCCGACTGCACGTCGCCGTCGTAGTTCTTGCACGCCCACAGGTAGCCGCCCGACCACTTCAGCGCAGCCGCCACCATGTCGTCGATCAGGCGGTGCTCGTAGGTGAGCTTCCTCTTGTCGAACTCGGCCTTGAACTCGGCGTCGAAGATTTCCTGGAAGATGTCTTTGAAGCGGCCGTCGTAGACCTTGAGGATGGTGTTCTTGGTGGAGAGGTAGACGGGATAGTTGCGCGTCAAGCCGTAGTTGAACGAGGCGCGCGCGAAGTCGCGGATCAACTCGTCGAGATTGTACATGGCCATCGTCACGCCCGCGCCTGGCGTCTTGAACACCTCGCGCTCGATCACCTTGCCGTCCTCGCCGACGAACTTCAGCGTGATGACGCCCTTGCCCGGGAACTTGAAATCGGTGGCGCGGTACTGGTCGCCGTAGGCGTGGCGGCCGATGACGAAGGGCTGCGTCCAGCCCGGCACCAGGCGCGGCACGTTCTTGCAGATGATAGGTTCGCGGAAGATCACGCCGCCGAGGATGTTGCGGATCGTCCCGTTCGGGCTCTTCCACATGTCCTTGAGGTTGAACTCCTTCACCCGCGCCTCATCCGGCGTGATGGTCGCGCACTTGACGGCCACGCCGTGCTTCTTGGTGGCGTTGGCGGCGTCGATGGTGACCTGGTCGCTGGTTTTGTCGCGGTATTCGACGCCGAGGTCGTAGTACTCGAGGTTCACGTCGAGATAGGGATGGATCAGCTTGTCCTTGATGAGCTTCCAGATGATGCGCGTCATCTCATCGCCGTCCATCTCGACGACGGTGCCGGTCACCTTGATCTTCTGCATGGCCTTCTTCCCTAGCTCGCGCGTCACGACAAAACCGCGGGCGGCTATAGCATTGGCACGATGTCAGGCAAAGCCAGCCGGTGGAAGCAGCGGGGGGCAATTATCGACAGATGCTGCCTGTTCGGGCACCTTGACCGCCAAGGCGCCAGCGCAGGGAAGGCGGGCATGCGGCATCAAACAGTGGCCGTGAACGGTGTTGATATGCACACGCGGGCGGTCGGCGATGCCAAGGCACCGCTGCTGCTGTTTCTGCACGGTTTCCCTGAATATTCCGGCGCCTGGGACGAGGTGCTGCCGGCTTTTGCCGGCGAGTTCCACGCCGTTGCGCCGGACCAGCGGGGCTATGCCGGCTCCTCCAAGCCCGACGGCGTCGAGGCCTACCGGGTGAAGAACCTGGTGCGCGACGTACTCGCGCTGGCGGATCGCCTCTCGCCGGGCCGGCCGTTTGCGCTTGTCGGCCACGACTGGGGCGCTTCCGTCGCATATGCGACTGCGATTGCCGCGCCGGCGCGCATCGCCAAGCTGGTGGTCGTCAACGGTGTGCACCCCGGCCCGTTCCAGCGCGCGCTGATCGAGGACGAGGTCCAGCGCAAAGCCAGCGCCTACATGCACTACCTGCGCGATCCCAAGGCCGAGTCGGAGCTGTCGGCCAACAACTTCGAAAAGCTCCTCGCCATGTTGAGCCGCTTCGGCCCTCAGCCCTGGCTCACCCCGGAGAAGCGCGCGCGCTACGTCGAGGCCTGGTCGCCGCCCGGCGCGCTGACCGCCATGCTCAACTGGTATCGTGCTTCCCCGCTGCTGGTGCCGCACCCCGGCGAAGAGGTCGACCCGGCTAAGGTGATGAAGCTCGATCCGGCCCAGCTCAGGGTGCGCATGCCGCACCTGGTGATCTGGGGCATGGACGACCGGGCCCTGCTGCCGGTCTCCAGGGCCACGCTGCCCGACTACTGCGACGATCTGACCGTGCGTGAGATCGGCGATGCCGACCACTGGGTCGTGCACCAGAAAACCGCCGAGGTGATCGACTTGATCTCCGGCTTTCTCGGTGCTTGAAGTCGCTGCTATCCATGGTGCTTGCGCCAACACCGTGGTGAGCGGGCTCAGGACTGGGGCGCGGCCCGAGGCGAACGTGCAGCGTGTGGCGGTCAAAGATGGTGAACCGATCGTCGCTGGCGCCGCGCTGCCGGTGGCGGCTGTGGTGCATGCCTGCCATGAGAAGACGATCGATGTCGGCCTCGCAGAGCTCGCCAGAGCGGGTCTCGATGAGCAATCGCTCGAGCCGATCCTGACCTACTGCGCCGAGCAGCGCTGCGTGGCGGACCATGCAACCTGTCCCGGCTGCCGGCACAGGACGTTCGGGCACGGGCTCAGGACGCTGGACGACTTCGTCGCGCAATACGCAGAGGTCGTCGCACGGGATTCAGGGGTGCGCCTCGTGGGCGCCGGAACCGGCACATTGGAGGTGGACAGCTTCGAGCGCCTCGCCAAGACCTGGGCAGGCGAGGAGTACTGGTTCTGGGCCCGCCGCGTGCTGCGCAAGCTGCGCCACGGCATCCGCCGTGCCGGCCAGAGCGGCGCGCCGCCGGGCGAAGGGGCCAACACGCCGGTGCTGATCCTGGTGCGCCCGCAGCTCGCCGACAACATCGGCATGGTGGCGCGCGCCATGGCCAACTTCGGCCTGGAGCATCTGCGCCTGGTCGAGCCGCGCGACGGCTGGCCCAACGAGAAGGCGCGCATCGCCGCGTCCGGGGCCAATTTCATCATCGACGGCGCGGAGGCCTTCTCCGGTCTGGGCGAGGCGGTGTCAGGCCTCAACTGGGTGTGCGCGACGACCGCGCGGCAGCGCGACCTGGCCAAGCCGGTGCTGACCCCCGAGCAGGCTGTTGGCGAGATGCTGGCGCGGCTCGCGCAGGGCCAGCGCTGCGGCATTGTGTTCGGGCCCGAGCGCAACGGCCTGGAGACCGGGGAGATCGCCAATGCCGACGCGGCGGTGATGGCACCCGTCAACCCTAATTTCGCCTCGCTCAATCTGGCCCAGGCCGTCCTGCTGCTGAGCTACGAGTGGATGAAGCAGTCGGGCGCCGGCACGCTCGGACGGGTGACGACCTACGAGTTGGCCATCGAGCCGGGCATGAGGACCCGCGGCTCCCCGCCCGCAAGCCGCGAGGAGCTCATGAAATTCTTCGAGCATCTGGAGGGCGAGCTCGACGCCGGCGGCTTCTTCACGGCCCCCGAGAAGCGACCGAGCGTGGTGCAGAACCTGCGCTCCATGTTCGTCCGCATGGGGGCAACGGAGCAGGAAATCCGCACCCTTCGGGGAATCGTCAAGGCCTTGGTGAATCCCCGCAGACCACGCTTTCCCCCGCCATAGTTATGCCTCGATTTACGCCGAGCGATGCGCTCACTTTCAGCAGACATGCGCGGCAGGCCACGGCCGTTGAGAACCGCCGTAGAGAACCCATGGAGCGGGATTGATTAAGATGGGGTGGAGCGTGATTGGCAGATATGCAGGCGGCAGCCTGGGGTTGGCCCTGGCTGCCGGCTTTGTGTTGTTCAGCGGCGCTCCGGTAAACGCGCAGGGCAAGGAGCTGAGCGAGAAGTCGGTGGCTCTGCTCATGCAGTATGCGTGGGCGCTCACCCCTCCGAAGTTCACCGCGCCCGACGGCAAGACCATCGAGGTGGACAAGAGCAAGCCGAAAGACGTGATCGTTCCGCTGGATACGGCGCGCGAGGTGATTCGGGTGGCGCGGCTCACCGCCTATGCGCAGCTGTGTGAGCTGCCCGAGGAGCAGCGCGCCAACTATCAGACGCTGATGCGGCGCGAGGAAGCCAAGTCCGCCTGGACGCCGCAGCAGCTCCTCTACATCAATCAGCTGCACCTGTTCACGGTTATGACGCTGACCGGCAAGGTCGCCATTGTCGACAACAAGGAAGGCGACAAGCAGGTCGTCGTTCAGGATCAGAAGGCCGCCAAGGCGGCGAGCTGCACCGACACGGAGCGGGATCGGGTCAAGGCGCAGATCACGGCTTATATCGGCTCGGCCCCGGCCCCGGCGGCCAAGACCGCCGAGCCGGTCAAGGGCGGCACGCAGAAGAAGTAGCCGGCCCGAGCCCACCAGGGGCCGCCACGCGTTGACGCCGCCCGAATATCCACTATAACCCGCCTCGCGGGCCGGTTTCGGCCCGCATCGACTGCACACCCGTGGCATTCAGCTTTCAGCCGGCGCAACGCTCGGCACAGGCTGGTGCCTGTCGGCGTCGGGTTCCACCCCGCGCAGAGGAGGGAGTGCTCCACACACCGGCCTCTTGCCAATTGTTCGCGACTTTGGAGCATCTCGATGACGAAGCGAATCCGCGCCAAGTACAAGATCGACCGCCGCATCGGTCAGAAGCTTTGGGGCCGGGCCAAGAGCCCGCTCAACAAGCGTGAATCCCGCCCCGGCCAGCACGGCGAGCGGCGCTCCTCGAAGCTGTCCGACTACGGCCAGCAGCTGCGCGCCAAGCAGAAGCTCAAGCGCTACTACGGCAGCATCGGCGAGCGCCAGTTCCGGCGCGTCTACCAGGAGGCTTTGCGGTTCAAGGGCTCTACCTCCGAGCACCTGATCGGCCTGCTGGAGCGTCGCCTCGACGCCGTCGTCTACCGCGCCAAGTTCGTGCCCACCGTCTTCGCGGCGCGCCAGTTCGTGAGCCACGGCCACGTCAGCGTGAACGGGCGGCGGGTGAACATTGCGAGCTTCCGCTGCAAGGTTGGCGACCTGATCGAGGTCAAGGAGAAGGGCAAGCAGATGGCGCTGCTGCTCGAGGCCATCAAGAGCACCGAGCGGGACGTGCCCGACTACATCGAGGTCGACCACAACAAGATGACCGCCAAACTGGTGCGGGTGCCGGGACTGAGCGAGGTGCCGTTCCCCGTGCACATGGAGCCGAACCTGGTGGTCGAGTTCTACAGCCGATAGACAGGCTCGCCTGCCAGACACTGCGTTCCCGGAAGCCGAGGCCGCAGGCCGAGGCTATCAGGGGGCCTTTGCCCCTCAGATCAAGCTGGCCCCGATATTGATCGCCAGCGCCAGCACCGCCGCGTTGAAGAAGAACGACACGATGGCGTGCAGCGTGACGATCCGGCGCAAATCCTTGCTGCGGATGGAAACGTCCGAGGTCTGCGAGGCCGCGCCGATCGACGTGGCGAAGTAGAAGAAGTCCCAATAGTCCGGGCTGTCCTCCTCCGGAAAGATGAGACCGTTGGGGCGACCCTCGCTGTCGTCGGGCAGGTAGTGCTCGTGGGCGTAGTGGAAGGTGAAGATCGCCTGCATCACCAGCCACGCAAGCAGGATGGTCGCGGCGGCCAGCGCCATGTGCTGCGCCTTCGCGGCCCCCGTCACCCGCTTGGCCTCGCTGAGCACCCCGAAGATCGTCCAGAGGCTGAGCGCAATCGCCACCAGCACGATGAGCAGGATCACGAACCTGCCCTCGTCCTGCTCGGCCGCCCGCCTGCGCAGCGCCTCGGCGCTCCGGGTGTGCATGGTGTGGAAGGCCATCGCCAGGTAGATCAGCGCGGCGATGTCGCCGGCGATCGCCGTGCAGATGCTGCCCGACAGGGTCTTGGGCAGCAAGAGGCCCACGGCGGCGCCGGCGAGGGCCGCGAGATAGACCCTTGGATGGTTCGCGATCGACCGGACCATGGTCGTCGGCCAGTGCCACGGCCGGCGCGGCGTAGCCTTGGGACTAGTCATCGGCGCGCGATAGCACGCCGCGCGGAACGGCAGAAGGCCGGTGGGCTCGGACGCGCGTTTGCCGTCGCCGGCGCGCCGAAGCTGGGGATCCAGGCGCTACATGCACCGGCGGCCTTCGGCTGCTCGACGCCTTGCGTCCGTTGCCGGCTGCAGAACCCATGGGTTCTGCCCACCTAGAGCCTTGCCGGCCTTGACTTTATTCGGAAATTTCCACCACCTTGGCATGGCCCCCACTAGCGGATAGATCGCTTTTGAGTAGCGTAATTATGCAATTGCCTACCTGAGCGTGTGTTTGATGCTTCCCGGAGTGCGCGCGCAAGCGGCCGCAGCGTTGAAGCCGGCGCAGGGGCATTGGGGTCCCTCGTGCAGAACGGCGGCAAGTGCGTGAGGAGGATCACATGGTCGTCACCAATTCGATGCGCTTACTAGCGTGTGCAGTTTGTCTGTGCGCGGCGGCCTTCCCGGTGCTCGCCGCAGCCGCCTGGCCGGAGAGAGCCGTCACGCTCGTGCACGGCTTCGGGACGGGAGGCAATATCGACACGGTCGCTCGCATCATCGCCGAGCGGCTGTCGGTGCGCCTCGGCCAGCCTGTAGTCGTGGAAGCCAGGGCGGGAGCCGGGGGCAGAACTGCGGCGGCTCAGGTGGCTCGTGCCGCGCCCGACGGGTACACCTTGATCGTGCTGCCGGGCGGGCATTCCGTCACCGCGGCGATGCACGAGAAGCTGCCCTACGACACGCTCGAGGACTTCACCTACATCAGCCTTGCAACGCAGGTCCCACTGATCCTGGCTACCTATCCGGATCACCCGGTGAAGTCGGTGGCCGACCTGATCAAGACGCCCAAGTCTTCTTCCAAATCCATGTTCTACGGCTCTCCCGGGGGAGGCACGACCCAGCACCTGGCCGGCGCGCTGTTCGCGGCTATGGCGAAGGTGAACCTCGAGCACGTTGCCACCAAAGGCGGCGCGGTGGTGTCGACCATGCTGCTCGGCAAGCACATCGACTTTGCGTTCGAGTCACCGATCCTGGTTCTGGAGCTTGTGAAAAGCGGCCAGCTCCGCGCGCTTGCCACCACCGGTCCGACGCGGTTCTTTGCCCTGCCCGATGTCCCAACGGTCGGCGAGACGCTCCGCGGCTATGAGGCAACCTCGTGGCTGGGCGTGGCCGGCCCGCCGAAGCTGCCGGCCAACATCGTCAAACGGCTCCACGCCGAGATCGCCGCCATCATGCGGGAGCCTGAAGTGATCGAGAAGCTGCGGGTGTTCGGTACCTTGCCATTGGCATCCACGCCCGAGGGCTTCAAGCAGCGCGTGGCTGCCGACGTTGCCAAGTGGAGCAAGGTCGTGACCGACGCCGGCATCAAGCGCGTGGGCGCCGGCCAATAATTGCGTCCAACGGTCCTGAGGGTTTGCGCACCGGGCGTAGGTGCTGAAGCCCGCCGGATGAGCACACCTGGCAATTTCTCAGCCGGGCCAACGCCTGACCATCGGCCCCTAGCTTCCGCTTTCGGTGCCTTGCTGTGAGACGGGTCGGGGGAGCAAGGAGGGTTCTGACCGGTTTCAAACTCCGCGAGAACTCGCGCTGTTGCTGTCGATGCCCACGAGAAGCAGGTCCTGGTCATCCGGTCTGAGGACGCTTGCTCTCGACGCCGCGGGAGACAGCAACTCGATTGCAGAATATTGGCCACCACCAACCTGCGAGCTGCTCTGAATGGGGCGCGCATTTTCATATCTGTCCGGGTTTGTGCCGATTGTGGGCGGATGTGGGAACAGAAAGCTTGTCCGCCTCTTGGATCACGGGAGGGCCCGTCCATAGCCCGGCTCGCCGCGATGGAGAGGATCGACATTCAGTTCCCTCACCCGGAGGATCGCGGCCATGACCACTGTAACCACCAAAGACGGCGTCAAAATCTTCTACAAGGACTGGGGCCCCAAGGACGCACAACCCATCGTGTTCCACCACGGCTGGCCGCTGTCGTCGGACGATTGGGACAATCAGATGCTGTTTTTCGTCGGCAATGGCTACCGCGCGGTGGGCATTGACCGGCGGGGCCATGGTCGTTCAACGCAGGTGTCGGACGGTCACGACATGGACCACTACGCCGCCGACGCAGCGACCGTCGTCGAGCATCTCGATCTGCGCAACGCGGTTCACATCGGCCATTCCACTGGCGGTGGCGAAGCGACTCGCTATGTCGCGCGTCACGGCCAACCGAACGGGCGCGCCGCCAAGCTGATCATCATCGGCGCCGTGCCGCCGACTATGGTGAAGACTGCCGCCAATCCCCGCGGCCTGCCGATCGAAGTGTTCGATGGCCTGCGCAAGCAGCTCGCCGACAACCGGGCGCAGTTCTATCTCGATTTTGCATCCGGTCCCTTCTACGGCTTCAACCGGCCGGGCGCGAAGCCAGTCTCGGGCGTCATTCAGAACTGGTGGCGGCAGGCCATGATGGGCGGCGCAAAGGCGCACTACGACGGCATCAAGGCGTTCTCGGAGACCGACTTTACCGAGGACCTCAAGATCATCGACATAGCGACGCTCGTGATGCATGGCGACGACGACCAGATTGTGCCGATCGCCAACTCGGCCCTGCTCTCAAGCAAGCTGCTCAAGAATGGCACGCTGAAGGTCTACCAGAAGTTCCCTCACGGAATGTGCACCACCCATGCCGATGTCGTGAACCCCGACCTGCTCGCCTTCATCAAAGTAAGTGAGAGGCCGGAGTGCAGCCGCCTGACAGCCATCGCTCTGGGTCACCGAGTCTGGCACACTTACTCCGGTCTCCGTCCATCGGGTTCCAGGGCTGAACGTCCGTTGACGGGCGTTGCTTGCGTTGGGGCAACAACGAGACTTTCTTACCGCCGCGTGAAGATGCCGGCTGGGCCCGTGTTGCAACAGGGGTCGGTGCGCAGCCTGCCGTACGCGCTGAGCAGGCGGTACTCCAGCTCCCCGCCCCTGCTCATGTAAGCGTCCATCACCTCGGCGCTGCACGCGCGCCATTCGGCCACCTGGTCAGGGTTGAGATCGTGCACCTTCATCCCCTTGCTGCGCACGAAGTCGTAGGCCTTCTGCTCCAGCCTCGAGGTGTTGTCGCGGATCTCGCGCTCCGACGCCTGGGCAGCCCGCGTCAGGACGGCCTTGTGCAGGTCGCTCAGCCCAGCCCACGTCTTGGCGTTGATGATGACGAGGAACTCGGTGCCGGTATGGTCCGTGCGCGTGATGGTATCGGCGACCTTCCACAGCTCGCGCGTCTCCACGGCGACGGTGGCGATCATCGCCACGTCGGTAGTGCCCTCCTTGAGCCCATCGTGGACCTTGGTGATGGAGAGGACTTGCGGGACGCCACCGCAGTGCCGGGTGAAACTCGCCATGGTGTCGCTGAATACGCGCACCTTCTTTTCCTTGAGCCGGATCGGCTCCGTCATGTCCACGCCCCTGGAGAGGAGCACTTGCGTGCCCGCGTTCTGCCACCACAGAACGTGCACGCCGATGGTATCCAGCACGGCCCTGTCTATCAGCTGTCTCAGTTCGCTCTCGGGGCTCAGAGCGGCCCGCGTCAGGGCCTCGAAGTTGAAGAGGAACGGCTGCTCCATGATGTCCGCCGCCGGCAGCCGCTTGGAGATCTGGCTGATGACGGCAGCCCCCATCTCGATCGCCCCCGACTGCACGGCGCCGACGACCTGCTGGTCATTGTAGAGCTTGCCGCTGTCGAAGATTTCGACGCGCAGCGCCCCTTGCGTCTCCTTCTCCACCTGCTCCTTGAAGAGGACCACGCCGCGGCCCATGATCGGGTTGGTGGCGGGGATCTGCAGGCTCACCCTGAGGGTCGTGGCCTCTGCGCCACTCCTCACCCCCATTGCAGCGACCACCAGCACAGGCCCAGCAACAGGCAAAGGCATCTCGTCCCTCTCATGCCCTCCTCCTTAAGCAACTAGTGTCCTGATCGCGAAATTCGTCTCACTTTGCCGCGAACTCGGTACGAATTTCGCGATCTGAAGGACACTAGCAAAATCATCATGCTAGTGTGATTCAGATCGAGAAGTCCGCTCCCGAACCCGGCCCAGCATGATGTGGCGGACTGCTCGATCATCACACTAGTCCATGACGTGACTCACCATGCCGTCGGCGAGCTTGGGCTCGAACCAGGTCGACTTGGGCGGCATGATCTCGCCGGCATCGGCCACCGCCATCAGGTCGTCCATGCTGGTCGGAAATAGGGCGAACGCCGCCGCCATCTCGCCGGAATCCACGCGTCGCGCCAGCTCAGCCAGGCCGCGGCCGCCGCCGACGAAGTCGATGCGCTTGTCGGTGCGCTGGTCGACGACGCCGAGCAGGGGCTCGAGCAGATTGCGCGCGAGCAGCGACACGGGCAGGCGGCCGATCGGATCGGCGGCGGGGACGAGGTCGGGCCGCAGTTTGAGCTGAGACCAGCGCCGGTCGAGATACATGCCGAATTCGCGCGCCTCGCCGGGGCGGGTCGGCTGTGAGGCGGGCGTGACCGTGAACTTGGCCGCGATCTCGGCGAGCAGCTGCTCGGGCGTGCGGCCGTTGAGGTCGCGCACGACGCGGTTGTAGTCGAGGATGGTCATGGCGTGGTGGGGGAAGATCACGCTCAGGAAATAGCGGTGCGAGCCGTCCGAGGCGGCACCCCCGCGCGCCGCCGATACGCGCGCGGCGGCGGCCGAGCGATGGTGGCCGTCGGCGATGTAGACGGCGGGCAGAGCATCGAAGGCGCGCGTGAACTCGTCGATGGGGCCGGCATCGGCGATCACCCACAGCTCGTGCACCACCTCGTCATCGGCGGTGACGGCGACATCGGGATCGCGGTCGGTGGCGCGCTTCAACAGCCGGTCGATCTCGGGGGCATGCGGATAGGCCATCATCACCGGGCCGGTCTGGGCGTTGAGCGCCTCGATCTGCCGCACGCGGTCGGTCTCTTTGGGGCGCGTGGTCTGCTCGTGCCTCCTGATGCGGCCGTTCTCGTAGCCCGCGAGCGCGGCGACGCAGGCGAGCCCGGTCTGGCGGCGGCCCTGCCAGGTGGTGCGGTAGCCGTAGTAGTGAGGGCGCGCGTCGCGGGCGAGCACACGCTCGGCCACCATGCGCTGCAGGTTCTCCGCAGCCTTGGCATAGACGGCATCGCTGTAGGGGTCGGTAGCCTCGGGCAGGTCGATCTCGGGCTTGGAGACGTGCAGGAAGCTCCACGGCTTGCCCCTGGCGCGGGCACGCGCCTCGGCGGTGGAGAGCACGTCATAGGGTGGTGCCAGCACCTCGCGGGCGCGCGAGGGCGCGGGTCGCAAGGCGCGGAATGGCTGGATCAGGGTCAAGGAGTGCTCCATTGCGGACTGCCTACTCTTGCGCCATTCGTTTAGTGGCAGCGGGCGGGGCTGGCAACGGCCGAGACACGCTGTCTGCAAGAGGGGGACCCGTGCAAGGCGTGCGCTAGTGTCCTTCAGACCCGCAAATACCGAGACGAGGGTGAGGCAAAGGTGTCGGTACTTGCGGGTCTGAAGGACACTAGCAAGGCCATATGCTTGGTGTGGCGCTCATCTCGCAATTGCCGACTACCAACCTTGCATCGATGCTGGTCGGCAATTGCGAGGCGCCACACTAGCCGGGCGACGCGGTGATGACATACGCCGGCACCGGCCTGGCATAGAGGTCCGCAACGGGCTTGGCGCGGCACCTCAATACCGCGCGCTGGTTGATCGAGCCCTTGTCGGTGATCTCGCCGGCATCCAGCGACGGCAGATCGGCGAGCAGAACCATCGCTGCCATGCGGTTGGAGCTGCCGGTGCTGGTCTGGGCGAGGCTGTCGAGCAGCAGCTGGAAACGGGCGCGCACCTGCGGGTGGCCTACAATGTCGGCGGCGCGGGCCTTGGCCAGCTGGTCCGGCGCGAGGGTGCGGCAGGCATCGATTTCGGGGAATACCAGCGCTCGGATGTCGTTCTGGTCGGCGCCCGCGATCACCACGTCCTTGGCGTAGGGCGCGAAGTGCGCCAGGAACCGCGCCCGCAGCGGCCCGACGCTGACCCAGGTACCGGTCGCCAGCTTGAAGTCCTCGGCGATGCGGCCGTCGAACAGCAGCCCCTTCTTCGGGTCGGCCGGGTCCTCGAAACGCATGGCGTCGCCCAGGCAATAGTAGCCCTCCGCGTCGAACACCTTGGCGGTCAGCTCCGGCTGGCGCCAGTAACCCGGCATGATGTTGGGTCCCTTCACGCGCGCTTCCAGCTTGCCGTCGGTCGGCACCAGCTTCAGCTCGACGCCGGGCACCGGCACGCCCATGTTGGTGGAGTCCGCGCTCTGCCACATGCGCGCGATCGCCATCGGCGCCGTCTCGGTGGAGCCCAGCCCGGTCAGGAACATGATGCGCTCGCCGGAGCTTTCCTCGGCCAGCGCCTGCATCTCCTCGAACACCGGCTGCGACAGGGCCGCGCCGGCGAACCACAGCACCTTCAACTTGCTGAAAAACGTGCGGCGCAGATCGGCGTCGGAGCGGAAGTATGGCAACAGCGCCTCGTAGCCCTTGGGCACCGTGAAATACCAGCTGCAGGCGATCTCGCGCAGATTCTTGACTGTCGTTTCAATAAGCCCCGGCGCCGGCTTGCCCTCGTCGATGTAGTAGGTGCCGCCGTTGTAGATGATGAACCCGACGTTGTGGTTGCCGCTCGCCGTGTGATGCCAGGGCGACCAGTCGAGGATCACGGGCGGCTCGTCGCGGAAGAAGGCGAGCTGGTTGGCGATCATCTCCTGGTTGGAGCACCACATGCGCTGCGTGTTGATCACACCCTTCGGCATGCCGGTGGAGCCGGAGGTGAACAGCACCTTGGCGATCGTGTCAGGCCCGACCTTGGCGTGCGCCGCATCGACCGCCGGCGTGGGCGTGGTGGCGAGGAGGTCGGAGAAGGCGGTGGACCGGCGCTTGGAGAGCGGATTGCGCGTGACGATCATCTCGAGGTCGGGATGCACCACCGCCTCGATGGCGCGCTCGAAGGCGCGGCCGTCGGCGGCGAACACCAGCCCCGGGGTCAGCAACTCGAACACGTGGCGCAGCTTGCCGTAGTCCTGCGAGATCAGCGAGTAGGCGGGCGAGATCGGCACATAGGGCACGCCGATGTACAGCGCGGCCAGTGCCAGCAGCGCGTGCTCGATGTCGTTACCCGACAGGATGGCGATCGGCCGCTCGGCCGACAGGCTGCGCGAAAGCAGCGCCGTGCCGATGCGGCGCGCCTTGTCGAGCGCCTCGGCGTAGGTGACGCTGCGCCAGCCGCCCTTGTCGTCGCGCTGGGCAAACATGATACGGTCAGGCGTGCGCTGCGCCCAATATTCAAGCCGCTCGGTGAGCTTTGTCGGGTAGGGTCCGAGCGGGTGCGGCGAGCGCAGATGCAGGACGCCGCCCGCGCGCTCTTCCACCACGACATCGGATGGCCCAAGCCGCACCGGCCTGAATGGGGCCGCCGCAGGACGTGGGCTCACCGCTGGATTGGACATGCTTCCTCCTGTTTCGGCTCGGGTCAGGTTGGGTGCACCTGATCAGAACCTCGAAACCTCGACTTCCTTGCTGGTGATGAACTCGAGCAGCGCCGGCTGCCCCTTCTCGGTCGCGGCGATGCCGCGCTTGATCGCCGGCACGATGTCGGATGGCTTCTCGATGCGCTCGCCGTAAGCGCCTAACGCCCGCGCGAAAGCGGCGTAGTCGCCCGAGATGTCGGTCGAGCGATACTTCTCCGTCGACACCGGCATTACCTTCAGTTCGATGGCCATGGAGAAGTTGTTGAGCAGGATTGACAGGATGGGGATCCTCTCGCGCACGGCCGTCTCCGAAATCCATGCCCGTGAAGCCGATCGCCGCATCGCCCCACACGTTGATGCAGAGCTTGTCCGGCTTGGCGAGCTTGGCGCCCATGGCGTAGCCGAGGCCGGAGCCCAGCTGCGTGGTCTTGCCCCAGCCGATGTAGGTCAGCGGGTGCGTGCAGCGCCAGAAGGGCGAGAGCTGGTCGCGCGGGCTGCCGGCGTCGTGGGTGATGATGGTGTTGGCGATGTCGACGGTCTTCTGGAGGTCCCACAGCACTCGATAGGGCGACAGGGGCGCATCGTTGTTGGTGAGCTTGGGCAGCCACTTCTCCAGCCAAGCCTCGTGCACCTCCTTGATCTCGGCCGCCACCCGCTGCGGATCGCTCGGCTTTTTCACACCCTGGCGCCGCAGCTCCTCGATGATCGCCGCCAGCACCAGCTTGGCATCGCCGAGCACGGCCAACGCGGAGCCGACGTCGCGGTTGACGTCGGCGGGATCGAGCGTGGCGTGGATGATGGTCTTGCCGGCCGGCATCTTCACGCCGAAGCTGGTGTCGGTGAAGCTGCAACCGATGCCGAAGATGACGTCGGCCTGCTTCAGGAAGTGATCGACCGGCCCTGTGGTGGCAAGCCCGCCCGAGCCCAGCGCCAGCGGGTGCGTCTCGGGGAATGCGCTCTTGCCCTGCAGGCTGGTGCAGACCGGCATGGCGAGCAGCTCCACCAGCTCTGCCACCTCGCCCCACGCTTGCGCCCAGTGCACGCCCTGGCCGACGTAGGCGACCGGCCGCTTGGCCTTGATCAGCATGGCCGCTGCTGCGCGCACCGCTTCCGGATCGGGACCTGTGCGCAAAGCGGGGATCGGCGCGTAGTCGACCGTGTCGATCTCCTCGGCGAACACGTCGGCCGGCACCTCCACCAGCACCGGGCCACCGCGGCCCGAGCGCAGCTGAGTGAACGCGCGGCGGAAGATCGCGGGGATCTCCTTTGCCGAGGTGATCGGCTCTGCCGACTTGGTGACGCTCGCCATGCTGACGCTGGCGAAGTAGCGCCGCCCGCCCCAGGCCGCCCGCCGCGCATAGCCCATGGGCAGCACCAGGATCGGCACGGACTCGCTATAGGCCTGCGCCACGCCCCCGTAGGCGTTCTCGGTGCCGGGCCCGTGCTGCATGGCGAAGACGCCGAGCTTCCTGCCGCTCGTGACCCGCGAGATGGCCTCCGCCATGTGCAGCCCGATTCGCTCCTGCCGCACGATGATGGGGCGGATGTCGGCCACCGCCGCGCGCTCCAGGATGTGATTGACCGGATAGCCGATCAGCCACTCCACGCCCTCGCGCTTCAGGATCTCGACAATTGCGTCGGGGGTCTTCATGGGCTTGCTCCCGGGAATGGTTGTTGCCCGAGCTTAGTCGGGTTTATTGCTTCCGCGCCAGCCGAAGGCGTTGGGCTGCTGCCCAATAGCTTGTCGGGTCGCATTTTCTATGCGTCACTCGTGACCGCATCGCGCTCCCGCCATCGCGCATCGGCAGCCAAGGGGCCTTCTATGACCAAGTACGTTCCCAAGATCAATGTCTCCGAGATCGTGGCCATCGACGTGCACACGCACGCGGAGATCTCCAGCCGGTCCCCGCGCGATCCCTGCTCCATGATCTTCGACGAGGCGATGGCCAAGTACTTCAAGGAAGCGGGCCGGCCCACCATCCCGCAGGTGGCGCAGTACTACCGCGATCGCAAGATGGCGGCGGTGATTTTCACCGTCGACAGCGAGGCCGAGATCGGGGTGTGGCGCATCGCCAACGAGGAGGTCGCCGAGGTTGCTGCCGAGCACGCCGACGTGCTGATCCCGTTCGCCAGCATCGACCCGGCCCGCGGCCAGATGGGCGTGCGCGAGGCGCGCCGCATGATCGAGGAGTACGGCGTGCGCGGCTTCAAGTTCCACCCCTCCTCGCAGGGCTTCTTCCCCAACGACCGCAAGGCCTATGGCCTCTACGAGGTGATCCAGCACTACAAGCTGCCGGCGCTGTTCCACACCGGCCAGACCGGCTTCGGGGCCGGCATGAAGGGCGGCGGCGGCGTGCGGCTCAAATATTCCAACCCGATGCATATCGACGATGTCGCGGTTGATTTTCCCGACATGCCGATCATCCTGGCGCACCCCTCGTTCCCCTGGCAGGACGAGGCGCTGTCGGTGGCCACCCACAAGCCGCAGGTCTACATCGATCTGTCGGGCTGGTCGCCCAAGTACTTCCCGGCGATCCTGGTGCAGTACGCCAACACGCTGCTGCGGCGGAAGATGCTGTTCGGCTCCGACTTCCCGGTGCTGACGCCCGACCGCTGGCTCGCCGACTTCGCCAAGATCGACATCAAGGAAGAGGTGCGGCCGCTGATCCTGAAGGACAACGCCGTGAAGCTGCTGGGGCTTGTGTAGGTTTCGGCGACGATGGGCGGGGAGGCGCAAGTCAGGACGAGGCTCATGAATGATCGGCCGCGTGCCTCTACCCCCGGGCGAGCGTGCCGCGGTTGATCTTCCCCCAAAAGCCGACGGTTCGGCAGCAAGCTCCTTACAGGGGCAGGTGTGCCAGGAACCCACAATCGGCACACGCTGGACGCATATCCGGGCGAGACTTCGATCGCTCTCAGGTTCAGTCCGCTGGGCAGTTCCGGGTTTCCCTGCATGTTCGGGGGAATCCGTCGCCGCCAAAGTGGAGGCTCCAAGCACGCACCCTGGGTTAGAGAGATGCATCGCCATGGGTAGCAATCGTTTCGACAAGAAACTCCCGTCCAAGACAGGCACGACCAAGAAGGGTTTGAAACGACGCGACGTCCTTCTCGGCGGTAGCGGGGTCCTGGCAGCATCGGCGTTGATCAACGTTGCCTCCGTAGAGCCCGCGCAAGTGCAGCAGCCAAAGCCGGCGCCAAGACAGGTCTCGCCACCAAAGCAACCGCCAGCACAGAAGCTGGGCGAGGTCCTGCCATTCCCGCAACCGAAGCGGCAGCCGATCACCGAACCAGATTGGCGCAAGGTGCTACAGCCGAAGCCGGTCCAGGTCCGGCCGCCCAAAGGCGCACCCAACATCCTTCTCATTCTGTTGGACCAGACGGCCTATGCGGACCCCTCCACTTTCGGTGGGCCAATCAATTTTCCAACCCTCGACCGGTTGGCGAAGGAGGGGCTCATCTACACCAATTTCCACACCAACAGCCTGTGCTCGCCGAGCCGCACCGCATTGCTCACCGGGCGAAATCAGCATCAGAACAGCCAAGCGGCTGTCGTAGACGCCGCTACGTCGTATCCTGGCGATACCGGGATGCGACCGAAGAGCATAGTCACCACCGCGGAAGTGCTGCGCCAGTGGGGCTACTGCACGTCCATGTTCGGCAAGAGCCATGAGACGCCACCGTGGGAAACCAGCATGAGCGGTCCGTTCGACCGCTGGCCGGCACGCCAGGGCTTCGAGAAATTCTATGGCTTCATCGGCGGCGAGAAGTCGCTGTTTCGGCCTTATCTGGTGGACGGAACGACAGACACTCGGCGTCCCACGCGACGAGGATTATCACTTCAGTGTGGACATGACCGACAAGGCTATCGCTTGGGTGCGTGGCACACGATCGCTGACGCCCGACCGTCCATTCTTCATGTACTACGCCGCAGCAGGCGCACATCCGCCGCACACGCCACCGAAGGACTGGCTCGACAAATACAACGGCAAGTTCGACCAGGGTTGGGACAAGCTGCGCGAGGAGATCCTGGAACGGCAGATCAAGATGGGCCTGATGCCGCCCGGCACCAAGCTCGCAGAAAATCCCCCAGAAATCGCTCGCTGGAACACGCTCTCGGACGACGCGAAGGTAGTGTTGTCCCGGCAGATGGAAGTCTATGCGGGCTATTCGGAGCACACGGACCGGGAGATCGGCCGCTTGATCCAGGCCATCGAGGACTTGGGCGAACTGGACAACACACTGGTCATCTACATCGCCGGCGACAACGGCGGCACCGCCATCGGTGGATTGAACGGCACCTTCAACGAGTGGTCCAACCTCAACGACGCGCCGGAAGACATTCCATATCTCAAAGTCGCGCATGGACGAGTACGGCGGCCCGAGCTCATACCCGAACTACTCGGTGGCATGGGCGATGGCGGGCTCCACTCCGGCAACCTGGTGCATCAACGCTTGTCAAGGCGGCGGCCAGAACCAGGGCATGGTGATCCGCTGGCCCAAGGGCTTCAAGTCAAAGGGTGAAATCAGAAGGCAATACACGCACCTGATCGACATCGCCCCGACGATCCTGGAAGCCGTGGGTGTTCCCGAACCCAAGGTCGTCAACGGCGTCGAACAAATTCCGATTGCCGGGACTAGCATCAGCCATTCGTTCGACAACGCGAAGGCGAAGGACCGTCACACCGTCCAGTACAACGAGGCCAGCGGCAATCGCAGCATCTACAAGGACGGCTGGATGGCGTGCGTGATGCATCGGGCGCCATGGGAGAGCAAGCCTCGCGTCGACGACTACGCCAAGGACAAGTGGGAGCTCTATCACGTCGCGGAAGATTTTGGTCAAGCCACGGACCTTGCTGCGCAGCACCCGCAGAAGCTGAAAGAGCTGCAAGACCTCTTTCACCAGGAGGCCATCAAGTACGGCGTGTATCCGATGGATGACCGATCCTTCGCGCGCCTGAATGCCATCAACGCAGGGCGTCCCGAGATCATGGCGGGCCGGACTGAGATGGTGCTCTATCCCGGCATGACCGGCATGGCGGAGAACGTGTTCATCGACACGCTGAGCCGCTCGTACGTCGTAACCGCCGATTTGGAAATTCCCGCAGGCGGGGCGAACGGGGTGGTCATCTCCCAGGGCGGGCTGTTCGGTGGTTGGAGCCTCTATGTGAAGGATGGCAAGCCGAAGCTCGCCTACAACTGGCTGGCTCGGGAAAAATTCGTGATCGAAGGCACGGAGGCGCTGCCGGAGGGCAAAGTGGTGCTGGTCTATGACTTCACCTACGACGGCGGCGGGCCTCCACAAGGGCGGCACCGGCACGCTTTTCATCAACGACAAGAAAGTCGGCGAAGGGCGCATCGAGAAAACGCAAGGAGCGGTGTGGTCCTTGGCCGGCGAGACCGCTGATGTTGGCATGGACGCCTACTCGCCTGTGACGGACGATTACGATCCCTGGAACAACGCTTTCAGCGGCACAATTCACAAGATCGTCGTGAAGCATAAGGAAGCGATGGGCACTGGGGGCCGCGCGCTACAGTGATCGTCTGGCCGGCACAATACCTCGACATCTGATGCCCGTCGGTCGCTGGACGTTGTGCCCGCCAACCGCCATTGTGTCGGCACCATGTGAATTGCGGGCAGTAGAGAAGGCGTGCCGTGATGCTTGGTCTTTCGCTCTCAACCTTGACGACGGTTCACGTTGTTCTCAGTCTGGTCGGCATCGCCAGTGGGCTGATCGTTCTCGTCGCCATGCTGGGCGCACAGCGAATGGCGGGCCTGACGGCGGTGTTTCTCGTCACCACGGTGCTCACCAGCGTCACCGGCTTCATGTTCCCGTTCAACTCGCTGCTGCCGTCGCACATTGTCGGCGGCATCTCGCTGGTGGTGCTGGCGATGGCGCTGGCCGCCCTCTACGCCTTCCACCTGGACGGCGCGTGGCGCTGGGTCTACGCGGTGACTGCCGTAGCCGCGCTCTATTTCAACGTGTTCGTCGGCGTGGCCCAGGCCTTCCAGAAGGTCGTATTCCTGCACGCGTTGGCGCCGACCCAGTCCGAGCCGCCGTTCGCCGTCGCCCAGCTCATCGTGCTGGCGCTGTTCGTGTGGCTAGGCTACCTGGCCGTGCGGCGGTTCCACCCCGCGGCTTAGGCGCGGAGGAGCTACCGCCTCCCGCGCCGCCGCTTCCAACCCCGGCGCTGCTCGTCTAGCGGATGCCGCTGAAGGGCCAGCTGCCGATGGCGCCGGCGCTCACGGTGCCGGAGATCTTGTCGCCATCCACCGTGCCGGTGAAGGCCAGAGTGAGCGGCATCGGGCTCTTGATGTCGGCCTTCCAAGTCGCGGTGTCACCGTCGACCTTGCCCTCGTAGATGTCGGTCGCGGTGCCTTCCTCGGCGGTCATCTTGCCCGTGATGGTGGCGCCCGGAGCTTTGCAGCGCCAGGGTGGATCGCCGCTCGCCGATCGGGGTCTGCATGGTCAGTTTCCAGGTGCCGTCTGCCGACATCTTGCTACTCCTTTTTTTGGGACCGGTCCCAGCTGCGACCGAGCCACCCTGTAGCGGAAAACTGTGGCGGCGGCCAGTCCGCGGCAACTTTGCTTTGCTCAGGGCGAGCCGCGGAACACGCCGTCCTTGAAGAACACCCGGAATGGCGTGGTGCCGCTCGCCCCGCCCTCGAACGCGCGCCACTTGCCGTTCTGGCAAAGCGTGCCGCCCTGCGCCGGCACCGCCTCGAACTCGATGACGTTGGAATAGACGTTGGGGTTGGGCCCTTGCTCCACCGCCATGAAGGTCGTCACGCATTTGCCGCCGGTGATGACGGGATCGTAGCCCTTGATGGTGATGCCGCCGCCGCCGGTCGAGGGGAACGAGCTCTTGAGGGGCGGCCAGCTCTCGTAGCTCTCCTGCGCCAAAGCGGCGACTGTCGTCAGCCACAGGCACCCCAGGCCCAAAACCAGCCAATGCACGCATGCCGTGTCCTCCCTGTTCGAACGCCGATGGGACGTCCGAGGCAATACGTGCCGGAGACCAGGTTGGATCGACGCTACCCGCCCCGCTTGAGCGCCTGCACGGCCTCTTCCAGCGCCTGCAGGAAGCGCGAGCGGTCCTGGCGGGTGAAGCCCGCATTGTGCCCTTTGCTCTCACCCGTCTCGCGCAGGTGGCGGGAGAGATCGCGCATGGCGAGCGCCATGCCGATGCCGGCGTCGTTGAACGGCTTGCCGGTGTTGCCGATCACCCGCGCGCCGGCCTTCAGGCAGCGGGCGGCCAGCGGGATATCGGCCGTGACCACGATGTCGCCCTTGCCGGCCCGCTCCGCGATCCAGTTGTCGGCCGCATCGGGCCCGTCTGATACGACCACGCGCTTGACCAGCGGCCCCTCCGGCAAGCGCATCCACGCATTCGAAACGAAGTGGATCTCGAGCCCATGCCGCTCCGCCACGCGCACTGCCTCGTCCTTCACGGGGCAGGCGTCGGCGTCGATGTAGAGAGTGATGGGCAAGGCACGCTCGGCGGCACTGGAGATCGCGGCAGGCGCCAAGCTATCCGAGCCGTCCGCGCGTCACCAGCGGCCCTTGCGCCGGTTCCAGGCATAGAGGAGATCGGCGAACCGGTCGTAGGCGAAGCGCGTGATCGGGCGCATCACAGGATTGCCCAGCAGCGCCGCCAGCCAGCGCTCGCCCGGCGTCAGCCGCCACACCGCGATTGCCACGTCTGCGCCCACCAGCAGCCGGCCGTCCTGGTCGGTCGCATGCAAACGCCTGCGGATGTCCTCCAGCGACGCGCCGTGCGCTGCCAGCGCCTCGGGCTCCAGGTTGATGTCGCGAAACGCGATTGCCCCGGCCTTGACGGCAGCGATGAGCTTGTTGCGCTGGCGGCCGATGCCGGCGTCGCAAACCGGGCAACGGGTGTTGTACCAGACGGTGAGGCGGGGCGAGCCCATCGGGCCTCCGCTGAGGCTTGACCGGCAGTCGCCCAACAGCTTGCGGTTGCCCGGGCCCGGGCGCAAATGGGATGGTGCCGCAGGCATTTCGGTTTGCGAGGCACCAATGGCTAATCCCACTGAGATTGGTTGGAAGGCGCAGGACTTCGCGCTGAAAGGCGTCGACGGCAAGACCTACGGCCTCGCCGACGTGCGCGGGGCCAAAGGCACGCTCGTCGCCTTCATCTGCAACCACTGCCCCTACGTCAAGGCGATCGCCGGGCGCCTCTCCGAGGAGGCCAAGGCACTGCGGGCGCTCGGCATCGGCACCATCGCCGTCATGCCCAACGACACGGTCGCCTACCCTGCCGACAGCTTCGACAACATGCAGGCGTTCGCGCGCCAGCACGGCTTCGCCTTCCCCTACGTGATCGACGAGACGCAGCAGGTGGCGCGTGCCTACGGCGCGGTGTGCACGCCCGACTTCTTCGGGTTCAACGCGGCGGACGAGCTGCAGTACCGCGGCCGCCTCGATGCCTCGCGCACCAGCCTGGTGCCGGGTGCCCGCCGCGACCTCTACGAGGCAATGCAACTGGTGGCGGAGACCGGCCTCGGCCCCGCCGAGCAATTGCTGAGCGTGGGCTGCTCCATCAAGTGGCGGGCGTGAGGCCGCCTAACGCCGCATGATCTGCGCAGCCTGCACCAGGCAAGCCTCGAAGCCCGCGAGGTCGCGCATCTCCTGGCCCGCCGGCACGGCGTTGCGGACCACGCTGCCCCCGCTGGCGAGGATTGCCGCCTCGATCATCAGGTTCTCGGCGCCGTCGAAATCCTCGATCTCCACATCGGGGGCATCGGCCTCGGGCAGGCCCGGCGCAGCGCGCCGGTACTGCTCCGCGCGCTGGCGATAGTCGGCCGACACGTTGGTGTAGCCCAGCACCGGCCGCCCCAGCGCACGCATGAAACCCACCTCGAACGCGGTGCCGGAATCCATGGAGACGCCGCGGAACGGCGTCAGGTTGGCGATCAGCAGATCGCAGCCGCGCATCAGGCCTTCGTTGGCGGCCGAGATGGCCCGCGCCTGCTCGACCTTGGCGAGGCCACTGAGATCGAGGCTGGCATCGAGCGGGAACACGCCTTCGAAGCCGTGCCTGGCGCACAGCGCGCTCTTCTCCGCCCCGATCTCCAGCGCATCAGGCAGAAACACCTCCGGCCCGGCGAGGTAGATGCGAAGCCGCTGCAAAGCTGTCGGCATGGGGTCACTCTCCGGCAATGCTTGACCGCATTCAAGGATCGGGCCGCGAGCCATAGGGCGCAAACGAAAAGGGCGGCCAAAGGCCGCCCTGTTTGTACGCCCTGCGAATGGGCCTCAATTGTCCAAGAAGCTCCGCAGCTTCCGGCTCCGGCTCGGATGCTTGAGCTTGCGCAGCGCCTTGGCCTCGATCTGGCGGATGCGCTCGCGCGTCACGGAGAACTGCTGGCCGACTTCCTCCAGCGTGTGGTCGGTGTTCATGCCGATGCCGAAGCGCATGCGCAGCACGCGCTCCTCGCGCGGCGTCAGGCTCGCCAGCACCCGCGTGGTGGTCTCGCGCAGGTTGGACTGGATCGCCGCATCGATCGGCAGCACGGCGTTGCGGTCCTCGATGAAATCGCCGAGGTGTGAATCCTCCTCGTCGCCGATCGGCGTCTCCAAGGAAATCGGCTCCTTGGCGATCTTGAGCACCTTGCGCACCTTCTCCAGCGGCATGGCGAGCTTTTCGCTGAGCTCCTCCGGCGTCGGCTCGCGGCCGATCTCGTGCAGCATCTGGCGGGCTGTGCGCACGATCTTGTTGATGGTCTCGATCATGTGCACGGGGATGCGGATGGTGCGCGCCTGATCGGCGATCGAGCGCGTGATGGCCTGCCGGATCCACCACGTCGCGTAGGTCGAGAACTTGTAGCCGCGGCGGTACTCGAACTTGTCGACCGCCTTCATCAGGCCGATGTTGCCCTCCTGGATCAGGTCCAGGAACTGCAGGCCGCGGTTGGTGTACTTCTTGGCAATCGAGATGACGAGGCGCAGGTTGGCCTCCACCATCTCCTTCTTGGCCTGGCGCGCCTCGCGCTCGCCCTTCTGCACGGCCTTGACGATGCGGCGGAACTCGGTGATCTCGAGCCCGGTCTCCTCGGCCAGCGTGCGGATCTCCTCGCGGATGTTGGTGACCTGCTGCTTCTCGTGCTTGGTGAACTGCACCCACTTCTTGTTGCCGGACGTGGCCATGCGCTCGAGCCAGCCCTGGTCCAGCTCGTTGCCGTAGTACTCGTCGATGAAGTTCTGGCGCGGCACGCCGTAGCTGTCGGCCAGCCGCATCAGGCGGCTTTCCAGCTGCACCAGGTTGCGGTTGATCTTGTAGAGCTGCTCCACCAGCATCTCGATGCGGGCGTTGTTGAGCGACAGGCTCTTGACGTCCTTGATGATCTCGTCGCGGACCTTGTCGTAGGTCTTCTGCGCCTGGCGATTGATCTGCTCGTTGGCGACGTGCATCTCCACGCGCTTGTCCTGCATCTTGCGCAGCTTCTTGTAGGCGCCGGCGATGTTGTCGAAGGTCTCGAGCACCTTGGGCTTGAGCTCCGCCTCCATGGCGGCGAGCGACATGGCGTTCTCGAAGTCGTCCTCGTCGTCCAGCTCGCCCTCGGGGCGCGGCTCGCCGTCACCATCGGCTGCAGCCGGGGCGGGCGCGGGAACCGGCGCCTCGACAGGAACCGCCATGGGCGGCGGTGCGCTCTTGGCCTCGGGGCCCTCGTAGGTGGCTTCCAGGTCGATGATGTCGCGCAGCAGCAGCTTGGCGCTGTTGAGCTCGTCGCGCCAGATGATGATGGCCTGGAAGGTCAGCGGGCTTTCGCACAGGCCCGCGATCATCGCCTCGCGGCCGGCCTCGATGCGCTTGGCGATGGCGATCTCGCCTTCGCGAGAAAGCAACTCTACAGAGCCCATGTCGCGCAGGTACATGCGCACGGGATCGTCGGTGCGGTCGGTCGGCTCGGCGCGCGCGCCGGTGACGGCCGGCAGGCTGGGGGCCACGACCGCACGGCTGCCCTCGTCGGCGTCCTCGGCGCTATCGTCGGCCGCCTCCTTGTCGGTGGCGCCCTCCTCGGCCTCCTCGCTCTCGACCACGGTGATGCCCATGTCGGACAGCATCGACATGGTGTCCTCGATCTGGTCGGGCGACACCTCCTGGGAGGGAAGCACGGAGTTGAGCTGGTCGAGCGTCACGAAGCCGCGCGACTTGGCGGTCTTGATCAGGCGCTTGACCGCGGCATCGGACAGGTCCAGCAGCGGGCTGTCCTTCTCCTGCGTATCGGCCTGCGGCGTGGTGTCTTCGGCTCGGGCTGTGGTCGGCATCTAGGTCAGTCTCCCGCGCGCAATGGTTGCGCATTCAGCGTGAACGGTGCGATGCAAGAGATGCGCAGACTGGGCAGCTGCCGTGTCGCGCCAAAGCGCGCCCAAAGCACCTGCGGGCGGCAGGCAGGCTGCCGCGCCTCGAGCTGCACAGATAGGCTCGCGATGCCGAAGCGTGAAGGCAGGGTGCGTCCCCCGTTGCCTTCTCCTGGAGCCTGTAGCAGGCATACACAACCGGCGTATGCCTTGCCAGTGTTTCTTTTCTGCATGGACGGCGCTGTGGGGTTGATTGATCCCCCAACCTTCTGCATTCCGGTTAATGGGTCGTGACGGATCGGCCTGTGGGTGCCTGCCATCGTGCGAGGCGCCCCCTACCCATAGCCTGAAGACTCCACTTCTGAGCGGCGGGCAATGCGCTGCTGCAACTCCACGATCCGGTGCCATGCCGCTTCGCTGGGGTCCAGGTTCCAGGCCCGCTCCGCCGCTTCCAAGGCCAAGCCGGAGGCCAACCTGTCTCTCATGCAGCTCAAAAGTGTGCCGCCAGCCAGCCGCCACTTCTGACGCTTCAGCTTGAACGTCCGCGAACTTATCGCTTTTGTGGGCGATGGCGCGCTCTGCCAGGGCCACCACACCGTCGAGCCCGAGACTGCTGAGATGGGTGCGAATAGAAGAGGAATCAAGGGGTTTTCCGCTCGCCAGCAGCTCGAGAAGCGCATCCCGAACGCGGGCGAGCAGCGGTGGAGGTCAAGGTGAGCTCGGCCACCACCTCGCAGTGCTCCTCCAGCAGCCACGGGTGGTTCAGGAGCGTGACGATGAGCAGAGCCTCGCGTGGCGGGGCTGCAACAGTCCGCTCGGACAATTCGTTGCTTCTGGGCGCGGCCGCAGGCGCCAGAGCAGCCCGAGGGCGCCCGCCCAGGCGCGCCTGCTCGCTCGCCCGTTCCCGCACCCGCCAGTCGGGCTGGGTGTTGTCGCGGCGCTTGCCGGCAAAGTGGGCGACGCGCGCCTTCCGCTGAGCCGGCGCCAGCTGCCGGACGAGTTTTGCGGTCCTTTGCCCACAGCGTCCCTCGCAGCTCCCGCTCGTACTGCTCGCGCACGCGCGGTCGCCGATCTGCGCCACCAGAGCTTTCAGCCGCGCCTCCAGCGAAGCCTGCTGCTCCGGCGTGACGGCCGGCTGCCCCTGCTGCTCCTCGCGCTCGATCAGCACGTCGAACAGAGGCCGCGTCTTGGAGTCCAGGACGTCCTGGAAGGCACCGGCCCCGTGCTGGCGGACGAAATCGTCGGGGTCCAGCCCATCCGGCAAGAATGCGAACTGAACGCTGTACCCGGGCTTCAGGTGCGGCAGCGCGGTCTCCACAGCCCGGAATGCAGCGCGCCGGCCGGCGGCATCGCCGTCGAAGCAAAGGATGGGCTCCGGCGCCATGCGCCAGAGCAGCTTGAGCTGGTCCTCGGTGAGCGCCGTGCCGAGCGGCGCCACCGTCTGCGGGAAACCCGCCTCCGAAAGCGCGATCACGTCCATGTAGCCTTCCACGGCAATGACTTGGCCCTTGTCGTGGGCGGGCCCGCGGGCGTTGTAGGCGTTGAACAGCACCGCGCCTTTGTGAAACAGCGGCGTCTCGGGCGAGTTCAGGTACTTGGCGGGCGCATCCGGGATCCAGCGCCCGGCCGCCGAAGGCGATCACCCGGCCCTTGAGGTCGGTGATCGGGAACATGATGCGGTGGCGGAAGCGATCGTAGGGGATCGGAATGTCGTCGCCGGCGATCAGCATGCCCGCCGTGACCATCTCGGCGGTCGAGAACCCGGCCTTGCCGAGGTGCTCCTTCAGAGCGGATTTGCTCGCCGGCGCATAGCCCAGGCGAAAGCGGGCGATCGGTCTCGCGCGTCGAGCCCGCGCTTCTCCAGGTAGCGGCGCGCCTCCTGGGCCTGCGTGGCAAGCTGCTTCTCGAAGAAGTCGGCGGCAGCGGCGAGCAGGCCGTGTAGCCGCGCGCGCTGGTCCTCGAACTCGGCCTCGCGCGGGCTGGCCTTGGGCATCGGCACGCCGGCTTCCTCGGCCAGCCGCTCGACCGCCTCGGGAAACGACAGCCCCTCGGTCTTGACCAGGAACGTGAAGATGTCGCCGTGCTCGCCCGAGGCGAAGCAGTGGTAGAAGCCCTTCTGGTCGTTGACCGTGAAGGAAGGGGTGCGCTCCTGCTTGAAGGGCGACAGCCCCTTGAACTCGCGCCCTGCCCGCTTCAGCGCCACCTTGCGCGAAACCACCTGGCTGACGGGCAGCCGGGCGCGGATCTCATCGAGCAGGGACGGCGGAAAGCGCATGGGCTCCGAATCACAGGGTGCTCATGCTCTCCATATGTGATTCGCCTCGAGTCCTCCGTACCGGCGCGCGCAACGCGGTCGCTGCACCCGATATCCACAGGAAACGCGGTCCGGAACACTCCAACGTCTTGCCCGCGGAGGCGGGCACCCATGTCACCGTGCAACAGCGCGCGTTCGACGCTGGAACGCCGGCCTATCGCAATCGACCGAGGTGCTGAGATCGTGCCTGGGTTCCCGCCTTCGCGGGAATGACGCCAAGCAAAAGGGCTCACCGAACCTACTTCAGCAGCTCCTTCACCAGGCCGCTGGCCTTGCCGAAGTCCATCTGCCCGGCATAGCGCTCCTTCAAGGTGGCCATCACCTTCCCCATGTCCTTGGGCGTGGCCGCGCCGACCTCTTTCACGACCGCAGCAATGGCCGCCTTGGCCTCCGCCTCGCTCATCTGCTTGGGCAGGAACTCCTCGATGACGGCGATCTCGCCGGCCTCCTGCTGGGCCTGCTCGGTGCGGCCGGCCTTCTCGTAGATGCCAAGCGACTTCCGGCGCTGCTTGATCATCTTCTGCAGCACGGCGGGAATGTCCTGGTCGGGAATGGTCGTCTTGGCCGCGATGTCGCGCGACTGCAGCTCGGCAGAAATGAGCCGCAACGCCGACAGCCGTGCCTTGTTCTGGGCCTTGAGTGCGGCCCTGGTCTCGGCCGCCAGTCGCTCGCGCATGGGGAGTGCTCCTCTGATGTGGGGATCTATGGGCGCTGAGGCCCCTCCGCAAGCCCAAGTTGACCGAGGCTGGGGGTTACCCTAGGGAGTGGCCAAACGGAGAACGGATATGGGCCAAGATACCCCGCAAGCCCTGGACTGATGTGCCGCTGACCGGCCGCCTGGTGCTGGCGGACGGTACCGTGATCAGCGGCCAGGGCCTCGGCGCCACAGGCTCGGCCGTGGGCGAGGTGTGCTTCAACACGGCGATGACCGGCTACCAGGAGATCCTCACCGACCCCTCCTACGCCGGGCAGATCATCACCTTCACCTTTCCCCATATCGGCAACGTCGGCACCAACCGCGAGGACACCGAGACGTCCAACCTCGCCATGCGCTCGGGCGTGCGCGGCTGCGTGCTGCGCGCCACCGTCACCGAGCCGTCGAGCTATCGCGCCGCCGAGCACCTCGACCAATGGCTGAAGGCGCGGGGCATCATCGCGATCGCCGGCATCGACACGCGCGCGCTCACCGCCCGCATCCGCGAGAAGGGCATGCCCAACGGTGTCATCGCGCACGAGCCCTCCGGCAGGTTCGACCTCGACAAGCTCAAGGCCGAAGCCAAGGCCTGGCCGGGCTTGGAAGGCATGGACCTGGTGCCCGAAGTCACCGCTGGCCAGAGCTACACTTGGGACGAGATGCGCTGGGTCTGGGGCACGGGCTATGGGCGACAGGAGAATCCCGACTTGCACGTGGTCGCCGTCGACTATGGGCTCAAGCGCAACATCCTGCGCTGTCTCGCCACGGCGGGCTGCAAGGTGACGGTGGTGCCCGCCACGACGAGCGCCGAGGAAATCCTGGAGCGCAAGCCCGACGGCGTGTTTCTCTCCAACGGCCCGGGCGATCCGGCAGCCACGGGCGAGTATGCCGTTCCCGCAGATCAAGAAGCTGGTCGACAGCGGACTGCCGGTGTTCGGCATCTGCCTCGGCCACCAGATGCTGGGCCTCGCCATCGGCGCCAAGACCGGCAAGATGCACCAGGGCCACCACGGCGCGAACCACCCGGTGAAGGATTTCACCACCGGCAAGGTCGAGATCACGTCCATGAACCACGGCTTTGCCGTGGACCGCGCCACGCTGCCAGCCCACGCCGAGGAGACGCACGTGTCGCTGTTCGACGGCTCCAACTGCGGTCTGCGCCTCAAGGACAAGCCGGTGTTCTCGGTGCAGTACCACCCCGAGGCCTCGCCCGGCCCCGAGGACAGCCACTACCTCTTCACCCGCTTCATCAACCTGATGCGCGAGCAGAAGGGCTTGCCCTCTCGCCCCGAGCGCCCCGCATCGAAGGAGGCATGAGCCTTCAACCCGAAGGACGTGATGCTGGTGCCGCTGCTGTTGCCGTCATTGTCGTTGAGGCTCTCCGATCTCGCCATCGGATGATGCGCCTCGTTGCGGCGCTGGTGCAGACTTGAATGATGTGAATTGCCAAGTGTGCGACCAAGCCTTAGTTTTGTAGGGGACATTACGACGGAGAGGGTGACGGCTGCGACGGAGATTGGCGATGCGTTCATGGATGGCTTTTCTGTTTTCCTTTGCCGTGCTGGCGACGATGATCGATGAGGCCCGAGCTGAGAAGCGTGTGGCCCTCGTCTTCGGAAACTCCGCATACCAGCATGCCGCCGAGCTGAAGAACCCGCGCAACGACGCCGACGACGTTGCCGCTGCGCTGCGGCGGCTCGGGTTCGAGGTCATATCAGGCTTTGATGTCGACGATCGCCAAATGACCCAGAAGGTGCGCGACTTTGCTCGCGCGCTCGATGGGGCTGACGTAGCGCTTTCTTCTACGCAGGTCACGGCCTGCAGGCCAAGGGCCAGAACTACCTGCTGCCGGTTACCGCTGCTCCGAAGACCGAGACCGACCTCGATTTCGAGGCCGTCCCGCTCGACCTGATCATGAAGCAGATGCAGCGCATGTCACGCGTCAGCCTCGTGTTTCTGGATGCCTGCCGCGACAATCCGCTGGTCCGCAGCCTGAGGGCGAGCAGCCGGTCCGCGGCGGTTGGCCAGGGTCTTGCTCGTGTCGAGGACACGGGCGGCATGTTGATCGCCTTCGCGACCCAGCCGGGCAACGTGGCGCTCGACGGCACTGGGCGCAACAGCCCGTTCACCAAGGCGCTCCTCACCCACATCGAGGCGCCCGGCGCCACCATCAGCGACATCATGATCGAGGTGCGCAAGCAGGTCATGACCGAGACGGCCGAGCGTCAGGTTCCGTGGGAGAACTCGTCGCTGACTGGGAAGTTCTATTTCAGGCCGGGAGCTCAAGTTGCCGCCGTCGCTCCCGCTAAAGGCCCGCGTGACACCATCGGCGTCAGTGATGCGGCGCTCGACCACACCTTCTGGTCATCGATTGCACAGTCCAGCGATCCGGCCCTGTATCGCGAATACCTGCGCCGGTTTCCGGGCGGGACCTACGCATCCATAGCCAACTCCAAGCTGCAGGCGCTCCTGCAGCCGCGGCCGGCTGCACCCGAGGAAGCGCGTAGTCTCGAGAATCCGCGGCAGGTTGCGGAGGATATGCAGCGCGAGCTGAAGCGTATCGGTTGCTATTCCGGCCAGGTGGACGGTGTGTGGGGACCGACTGCAAGGCGAGGGCTCGAGCGCTTCAATCAGGCGACCAAGCTCCATCTGCAGGGGGATCCGCCGAACGGCCAGGGTGTGACCAAGGTCAAGAGCTTCTCGGGCGTCATCTGCCAGCCTGAGCCGCAATCACAGCAGGTTCGCAAGGTGGACAAGAACAGCACACAGCCGAAATCCAACCAGCAGCAGCAACAGCAGCAGATCGATCCGGGCACCGCCGGTCTTGTTGGCGGCATTATCGGTGGTTACATCGGCTCGAAGATGCGCAAGTAGCCAACCACAGCGGCCGCCTCGAGCTGAGGGGTGGGCCTGGACAAGGATGAATGCTGGCAGCGGCTCGAATGACCGCCGGAAGCGGCAATTGCGATGTCCGGCGCGCGGCGCGGACGAACTGAAGCGGCAGGCGCGCGCGTGGTGCAGCGGATGCCGGCATCCCTGGTGCTCCTTGTTTGCGCCTTGTGGATTGGCGTCGCTCTAGGCGCATCGCGAACGGTTGCGCAGGAGCTGGACTGGGGCACCTGGGCCGAAGAGGCGCGCAAACGACACGTGTTGGCAGGTAGCGCGTACCTCGTGAGGCTTGGCGGCAGCCTGTATCGCCCGGGCCCTCTCAAAGGGAGTGGACTGATCCTCAATCCCGGCATTGTCCTGCTCGGGGAGGTCCACGACAATCCGGCGCATCATCAGCTCAGAGCGCTCCTGATCGCGCTCTCCGCCAAGCAGAACGTGGGTTGGCGACCGGGAATTGTATTCGAGCAGATCCGCGCCGATCAGCAGGCCGCGCTGGACCAGTTCGACGAGGCGAGGAAAGGGGGCCGCGCGACGGCAGACGACCTGTTCCGTCTGCTCGACTGGGAGCAAAGCGGCTGGCCGTCGGCCGAGATCTACAAGCCGCTGCTCGAGGCCGCGCTTGCCGCGAACCTGCCCATCTATGCCGGCGATCCGCCGCTCGAGCGTGTGCGGGCGCTGGCGCGAGGTGCACCACTCACGGACGAGGAGCGCGGTCGCCTCGGGCTCGACCAGCCTATGCCGCAGCCCTTGCTCGATGCCCTGGCCGCGGAGCTGAAGGACAGCCATTGCGGGATGCTGCCCGATGCCGCGCTGGCCGGCATGAGCCTGGCCCAGCGCTACCGCGATGCCCATCTCGCGGATGCCGTGCTGGCGGCGGCCAATCGGCAGGGGTCCGCGATCCTCATCGCCGGCAATGGCCACGTACGCTCCGACCGTGGCGTGCCTTGGTATGTTCGCCAGCGCTCGCCGCAAGCGGCGGTGGAAAGCGTCATGATGGTGGAAGTCGAGGAGGGCAAGTCCGATCCAGCTACCTACCTGCCGCGCCATCCGGACGGAAAGCCTGCCGCCGACATGCTCATCTTCACGCCTCGGCACGAGCGCCCCGATCCGTGCGCAAAGATGCGCGAGCAGTTCCAGCGCAAAAGCAACGAGCCGACAAAGTGAAAAGCTGGATCGAGTTCTGGGACGGCGAGCACGCCATCTATGTCAACGACCGGCACAAGCTGCTGCATGCCCGCGCCGTGGGGCGTGACATCGTCCGTCACATTCCGACGGCGCATGCTGCCGTCCTGGACTACGGCTGCGGCGAGGCGCTGTACGCGACCGACGTTGCCGCCCATTGCCGTCGGCTCTTGTTGTGCGAGGCAGCCCAAGGGGTTCGCGAGAAGCTGGCGCAGCGTGTTGCCGGCGTTGCCAACACCGAGGTGGTTGACCCGGCGGGTGCCGCGCAGCTTGCTCCGGGGACCATCGACCTGCTGGTCGCCAATTCGCTCGTTCAGTATGTGAAGCGCGACGAATTGACCGCGTTGCTCCGCTTGTGGCGGGAGAAGCTGCGGCCGGACGGCGTGCTGATCGTTGCCGACGTCATTCCGCCCGACGTCAGCCCGGTCGCAGATGCGGCCGCCCTGCTGCGGTTTGCCTGGACCGGAAGCTTTCCTTGTCGCCGCCGTCGCGGGCCTGGTCCGCACCGCGCTCTCCGACTACAGCAAGATTTCGCCGCGAGCTGGGCTTTGCCGCCTACCGGGAGGCCGAATTTGTTGCTTTGCTCACCGAGGCTGGCTTTCGGGCCGAGCGGGTGCACCCGAACTTCGGACACAACCAGAACCGAATGACCTTTCGCGCCGCGCGGGCGTGAAGGGCCAGAAATTATCGCTAGCGCCCGCAGCGCTATAGCCAAAGGTGCTGCGCTGCAATAAGAAGCGGCCCCATGCCGAAGCGCACAGACATCAAGTCCATCCTCATCATCGGTGCAGGGCCCATCGTCATCGGGCAGGCCTGCGAGTTCGACTATTCGGGCACCCAGGCCTGCAAGGCGCTCAAGGCCGAGGGCTACCGCATCGTCCTCGTCAACTCCAACCCCGCCACCATCATGACCGACCCGGAGATGGCGGATGCAACCTATGTCGAGCCGATCACCCCGGAGATCGTCGCCAAGATCATCGAGAAGGAGCGCCCCGATGCCCTGCTGCCCACCATGGGCGGACAGACGGCGCTCAACACCGCGCTGAGCCTTGCCAGACAAGGCGTGCTCGAGAAGTTCGGCGTGGAGATGATCGGCGCCAAGGCCGAGGCCATCGACATGGCGGAGGATCGCAAGCTTTTTCGCGATGCCATGACGCGCATCGGCCTTGCCACGCCCAAGTCGATGCTCGCCAACGCCAGCGAGCTGAAGATGCAGGATCGCGCGCGCCACGCAGAGGAGATCGGGCGCATCGATCGGCTGGATGCGCCTGCTGCGCGCAAGGAGCAGCTGCGCGCGGAGTTCCTCAAGCAATGGAGCAGCAGCGAGTACGAGCGCCAGAAGCGCTATCAGCACCAGGCCATGCTGAAGGCCACGGAGGCGCTGCAGGTGGTGGGGCTGCCGGCCATCATCAGACCGTCGTTCACGCTGGGCGGCACCGGCGGCGGCATTGCCTACAACCGCGAGGAGTTCGGCGAGATCGTCGAGCGGGGCCTGCAGGCATCGCCCACCACCGAGGTGCTGATCGAGGAGAGCGTGCTGGGCTGGAAGGAGTTCGAGATGGAGGTGGTCCGCGACAAGGCGGACAACTGCATCATCGTCTGCTCCATCGAGAACGTCGACCCGATGGGCGTGCACACCGGCGACAGCATCACGGTGGCGCCGGCGCTGACGCTCACCGACAAGGAATACCAGATCATGCGCAACGCCTCGATCGCGGTGCTGCGCGAGATCGGGGTGGAGACCGGCGGCTCCAACGTGCAGTTCGCCGTCAACCCGCAGGACGGCCGCCTCGTCATCATCGAGATGAACCCGCGCGTTTCCCGCTCGTCGGCGCTTGCCTCCAAGGCCACGGGCTTTCCCATCGCCAAGGTCGCCGCCAAGCTGGCCGTGGGCTACACGCTGGACGAGCTGGAGAACGACATCACGGGCGGCGCCACGCCCGCCTCCTTCGAACCCACCATCGACTATGTCGTCACCAAGATCCCGCGCTTCGCCTTCGAGAAGTTTCCCGGCGCCGAGCGCACGCTGACCACGTCGATGAAGTCCGTCGGCGAGGTGATGGCCATCGGGCGCACGTTCGCCGAAAGCCTGCAGAAGGCGCTGCGCAGCCTGGAGTCCGGCCTCACGGGGCTCGATGATTTCAGCTTCGACGGGCTCGGCGCCGGCGACGACAGGAACGTCATTCGCGCCGCGCTCGGCGTGCCCACGCCCGATCGCATCCTGAAGGTGGCGCAGGCCATGCGGCTCGGCGTCGATCACGAGCAGATCCACGCCTCCTGCAAGATCGATCCCTGGTTCCTGGCGCGTATGCAGGAAATCATCGACACGGAGGCGCGCGTCAAAGCCCACGGGCTCCCGACCAAGGCCGAGCACATGCGCATGCTCAAGAGCATGGGCTTCTCGGACGCGCGTCTCGCCAAGCTTTCCAACCTCGCCGAGGCCGAGGTCCGCAAGCGCCGTCAGTCTCTTGGCGTGCGACCGGCCTACAAGCGCATCGACACCTGCGCCGCCGAGTTCGCCTCGCCTACGGCCTACATGTACTCGACCTACGAGCGCGGTTTGCAGGGAGAGGTCGCCAACGAGGCCGCACCCTCGCAGCGCGACAAGGTCATCGTGCTCGGCGGCGGACCTAATCGGATCGGGCAGGGCATCGAGTTCGACTACTGCTGCTGCCACGCCTGCTTTGCGCTGTCGAAGGCCGGCACCGAAACCATCATGATCAACTGCAACCCGGAGACGGTCTCGACCGACTACGACACCTCCGATCGGCTCTATTTCGAGCCGCTGACCGCCGAGGACGTGCTGGAGATCATCGGCGTGGAGCAGTCCGCCGGCAATCTGCGCGGCGTCATCGTGCAGTTCGGCGGCCAGACCCCGCTCAAGCTTGCCAAGGCGCTCGAGGCCGCCGGCGTGCCGATCCTCGGCACCTCGCCCGACGCCATCGATCTCGCCGAGGATCGCGATCGCTTCAAGGCGCTGATCGATCGGCTCGGCCTCAAGCAACCCGACAGTGGCATCGCCGGCTCCCCGGGCGAGGCACGCGCCGTCGCGGAGTCGCTGGGCTATCCGCTGCTGATCCGCCCGTCCTACGTGCTGGGCGGGAGAGCTATGGAGATCCTGGCCGATTCCGGCGATCTCGACCGCTACATCGTGCGGCTCTCCGCGACGCTCGACGGGCCGACGGAGCTGGTGGTGTCGCGCGAGCGCCCGCTATTGATCGACCGCTATCTGAGCGATGCCATCGAGGTCGATGTCGACTGCCTGAGCGATGGTAAGGACACGTTCATTTGCGGCATCATGGAGCACATCGAGGAGGCCGGGATTCACTCGGGTGACAGTGCGTGCTCGCTGCCCCCGCACTCGCTCCCTGCCTCCGTGCTGGCGCACCTGGAGAAGCAGACCCGCGATCTCGCGTTGGCTCTGAAGGTGGTTGGGCTGATGAATGTCCAATACGCCGTCAAGGACGAGGACGTTTATATTCTCGAGGTCAACCCGCGCGCGTCGCGCACTGTTCCATTCGTCGCCAAGGTCATCGGCGAGCCCATCGCCGGGATCGCTGCGCGCGTCATGAACGGAGAGCGGCTCGGCACATTCGGCCTGAAATCGCAAAAGCTCGGCCATGTCGCTGTCAAGGAGGCTGTGTTCCCCTTCGCGCGCTTCCCGGGCGTCGACACCATTCTGGGTCCCGAGATGCGCTCGACCGGCGAGGTGATGGGCATCGACCGGGACTACGCGCTGGCGTTCGCCAAGAGCCAGATCGGCGCCGGCAACACGCTGCCGCTCGAGGGAACGGTGTTCGCGTCCGTGCGCGATGCGGACAAGGAGAGCCTGGTCGCGGCCATACGCGACCTCTCCGCGCTCGGCTTCCGCATCCTCGCCACGCGCGGCACCAAGCGCGTGCTCGATGCGCACGGCATCGCCTGCGAGCAGGTGAACAAGGTGCTCGACGGCCGTCCCCACATCGTTGATTTCATGAAGAACGGCGAGGTGCACCTGGTGTTCAATACCAGCGAGGGCGCCAAGGCGCTCGCCGATTCCAAGGACATCCGGCGTACTGCTCTACTCAATCAAATTCCATACTACACGACATTGGCCGGCGCGCTGGCAGCGACCAGGGCCATCAAAGCGCTTGCCGCCGGCACCCTTACGGTGGCACCCTTGCAATCCTATGTAAGGCGCGCGTCCTGAGGGATGCGGGGCCGAGGCGGCCCATATGGGCTGGCCAAATCCGCAGTACTGGGTGAAACTGGAAGATCGGACCGGCGTTGGGCTGGGGCCGATCGATCGAAACTGTGAGCACGACGATGGAAAAGGTGCCGATGACCATGGAGGGTTATCGCAAGCTCGAGGTCGAGCTGCACCGGCTCAAGTCGGAGGAGCGTCCGCGCATCATTCAGCAGATCGCCGACGCGCGCGAGCACGGCGACCTGTCGGAAAATGCCGAGTATCACGCCGCCAAGGACGCGCAAGGCTTGAACGAGGCCAAGGTGGCTGAGCTCGAGGACAAGATCGCGCGCGCCGAGATCATCGACCCGTCCAAGCTGTCGGGCACCAGCGTGAAGTTCGGCGCCACCGTGACCTTGGAGGACGAGGAATCCGGGGAAAAAGTGAAGTACAAGATCGTCGGCGAGGACGAGGCTGATCTGCGTGATGGTAAGATCTCGATCAGCTCTCCCATCGCCCGTGCCCTGATCGGCAAGTCCAAAGGCGACAATGCCGAGGTCACAACGCCTCGCGGGGCGCGCAACTACGATATTCTGAAAGTAGAATTTAAGTAGCTGTGCCAAAGGCAACGAGCGGGGGCTGGATATATCCTCACATGTGCCAATAGGCTGGCGCTTGCCGCGCGGAGTTGCGTGCGGCCGCCCTGCAAAACCGTGAGAACAATTTTGTCCGTGCACACTGCGGAGGGGCTTTTTCCACAGCATGCAGCGTGTGGCCCTCTTGCCTCCACAACCTGCCAGTATTGCAGTAAGCTTGTTATGGTGGCCTCGGGGTTGTGGCGTGGTTGTTATGCGTGAGCTTGGTCACAGGCGTTTGCTGCTGGCGGCGCGGTTGCAGCGGGGCTGGCGTGTGCCGCGGCCTTGCTGGCGCTACATCCCCCTATTGCAGCAAGCAGCGGAGCCTGGGCCCGCAGCGTAAGCGGCATCATCGTTTCTCCCGCACAAGCACGCGACAGACGATCGGATGAAGCGCTAAGGCGTCTCCGCCTCATGCAGATGCTGGCTGTGCAGCAGAGGCGCGTTCAGCTCAGGCAGGACAGTGGGGATGCGGACAGGAGAATAGAGCAGGTCAGGCAGCAGGCCGAGGAGATGCAGCGGCGCCTGAAGCAGCAGACCGAGGAAATGCAGCGGCGCCTGAAGGAGCAGCTGGAGGCGGCTCAGAGGCGGCAGGCGCAACAGCAACCCGGTGCTCAGGGTCCGGTCAGGCCGATGCTGATGTTGCGGGCGCTCGGAGCGGCGCAGGCCAATGTCCTGGTGCATCAGCAGCGTACGCAGGCAATTGTCAGGCGCGTGCAGGAGATGCGCGCCAATCACCAACATCGCGATCACGCTATCAGGCCAGCCGCATTTGCCGGCCACGGTCTGTCCGTAGTGCGCCAGCAAATGGTCGTGCAGCGAGTAATGGCCCAGCTGCGGCACCAACAGCATCGCGCGCTCCACCATCCAATGCTGCGCCCGGGCGTCGTTGGCCATCGTCATTCCGCGTTGATGGCCGCCGCGGCAATGGCACGGGTAAGGCATGCGCTCCGGCACGGAGGTGGCAATAGATGGGGCCATGGCGGCCACCACTCCCGCCAGCATGCGATCTACAGCCGTCTGCTCGAGAAGCTGGCGCGGTACCGGAACGCCATGAACCCAAGCAGGAGACCAAGCAGGCGAGCGCGCCCGAGGTCAAAAAGACGACAACACCTGTCGCTGCAAAGTTCGAGCTGGCGGGGCTGGGGAACACTGCGACGCCGTCGACTACGGTAGCCGCGAGCGTCGCGTCGTTGGTAGCCAACACAGCCGGCAAGACCACCGATCCAGCCAAGACCACCGATCCAGCCATGTCCAGGCTAGGTGGGCCCAAGCAGCCCAAGTCGGACGATGATCCTCCCGAAGGCCAGACAAGGGGAGCCAAGGACGATCCAAGGTCCTTGAAGCAGGGTGGTCGCAATCTGGGTGCACCTGTTGACCGCGAGTTGCTGAGGGTGCCGCCCAACACCTTCGTGCGCAACGAGGTGCTCGCGATCAACGTCGACAAGGTGAGACTGGAGCGAGCCAACGTAGGCGTATCGGTTCACGAGGAGGCCTTCCTCAGGGAGCTTGGATACAAATGTCAGCCGGCTGAAATTCGACGAGCGCTACAATCGCTGCACGCCCTCAGCGACTCTCTTCAAGCAGTTCCCTGCGGACGGGTTCACCCTGAACAGGGTCTATGTGCCATACCGCACCACGGGCGCGACCAGCCCGAGCGGTGCCGGCACCAACGCTCCGGCGCTCCCCGGCAAGCAGGCCCTGGCTGCCCCCGGCAAGGCGCCGCTTGGCGGAGCAGCACCGGGAACGGGCTGCAGCGGAGAACGGTGCTTCGCACCCGCGCTCATCAAATGGCAGCCGCAACTCGGCGTGTGCGCGGGCGACATGCGGATCGGTGTCATCGATACCGGGTACGACAAGAGCCATAGCGCCTTCCTCGGAGCACGCATCGTCGAGTCCGAGAAGGAAATCTTGCCGCTAGGAAGCAAGAAGGCTTCGAGCGCTCATGGAACCGGCGTCCTGGCGCTACTGGCCGGCAATCCGGCGAGCGGCACTCCGGGTCTCGTTCCGCAGGCAGAGTTCTACGTTCAGAACGCGTTCTTCGCCGACGCCAACGGCGGCGCCATGTCGAGCACCATGACCATGCTCAGGGCGCTCGATTGGATGAAGCGGAACAAGGTCGACGTGCTGAATTTGAGCTTCGCGGGGCCCAAGGACCAGCTGGTTCATGACGCCATCGTCGAGCTCACCAAGAACGGCACCGTCGTGCTCGCGGCCGCCGGCAACGATGGTCCGGATGCGGATCCGAACTATCCCGCTGCCTATCCCGAGGCGATCGCGGTTACGGCGGTCGACCGCAATCTGGCGCCATACGCATATGCCAACCGAGGCAAGTACATTGCAGTTGCGGCCCCTGGCGTGGATGTATGGACGGCAATGCCCGGCAACGGCCAAGGCTCCCAAACCGGTACTTCGTTCGCCGTTCCCTTCGCGACCTCGGTGGTGGCGCTCAGCTACCCGACGGCAGATTTGCGTCAGACAGGCGATGCACTCGCACCGAGGCAGCGCGCCCTGGAAGCATTGCAGAAAAGCATTAGGCCGCTTGGCGGCAACCGCCTCGCATACGGGGCGGGCCTTGTGCAAGCCCCCGGCCATTGCGATCGGCGCGCGCCTGCCGCCGTGGCGGGCTGGGGCAGCACCACCACCGTGCACTCGGTCGTCAACAAGAAATAGCGACTGACGCTCAACGGGCAGCTGTGAAACCGGGAGCGCGGCCTAGCGCTGATTTCTTGCTCTGCGATCGGTGGAGCGCGACTACCGCTCCCACTGGATGTCAGCGAGGCTGAAAGCCGGCACGGACCATGTCCGCACCGGCCTGCCACAGGGCACAGTAGAAACGCTGATTGGCCTGCTCGCGTCCGCCGGCCGCTGCCGTCTCTGGCTAATCTCCGCTCCTCGGCGGATCCGCCCAACCCGAATCCGAGCGGCCTTGTGCGCCTGTTCGGTATCGAGCGCGGGCTGCTTCATGTGCGACTGAACGAACTGGTCGAGAGCCGCGCGCGCAGAGGCTGCGGGAGCCGTTGCGCCGGCCGGTGCGGGGGGCAGCTGCATCACCAGGCGCCATTGCCCTTCCTGGCGGCACGCCAGTGCGGACGTCTTATGGCCACCAGAGGTGATATCGTACTGGCGGCACCAGGTGCCATTGTTGCTCCAGTAGGTCTGCAACAAGCCCATTCCCGTCACCGGGTTGTCCTGCTTGCTCGTCGCGCGCTCGAGCGCTGCCTGAACCTGTGGTGCCAGAACGGGCTCGAGTGAAGGAGGCGGCGCCAGAACCGTGGAAACGGCAACCGCAACCGCGGCCGCAATCGAGGCGCCGGCTGCGAACGAGAAGCCCGAGATGCGATACTCCTCGCGCAAGCGGCCAAGCAGAGCGCGCCCAAAGGCTGACGGCACCCGCCGGTTGCCTTGCTGGCTGCCCCATGGGCGAGGTGGTGGCCGTATGGCGGAGACGCTGCGGAACGCTCTCTTCCCTCTTGGCTGCATACAACTTGGCAACGCGGTTGCGCCGCAGGTCGATGAAGGACTGGGCGGCCCGCATCAGGGCAGGGTCGCGTTCAAGCTCGTGGACGAGCACGGGGAACTCGCTCGAGTTCGAGCTCGCCGTCGGCCAACGCCATTGCTTTGTAGTATGCGTCTTTCATGGTGCTTAAGATCCTGTCTTGACGGCTGCGACGCGAGCCCCTCGCGCCCGAGCCGGCTCATTGAGTATTGCGTGGAGTGCCTGACGCCCGCGCGCCAGCCGGCTCATAATCGTGCCCATCGGCACGCCGGTGATGTCGGCAGCCTCCTTGTAGGAGACGCCTTCGATGCAGACGAGCGCGATGACCGCCCTCTGCTCGGCAGGTAATTTCTGCAGTGCCGCATCTACCGCCTCGAGAGTCAGCTGGCTTTCGGTGATTTCACGGCCATCGAAGCCGGGAAGCACCTCCATTGTATCTATGTCCACCACCTCCCCGCGCACCTTGTTGGCACGCATCTGGTCGAGCCAAAGGTTCTGCGCGATGCGATACATCCACGAGTTGAGCCGCGATCCAGGCTGCCACCTTTCCACTCGCGACAAGGCACGCAAACACGTCTCCTGCACGAGATCGTCCCCTGATTCCGTGCTACCGGTCAGGGCATACGCAAACCGACGAAGACGGGGCAGAACAGCCACCATCCGAGAACGGATTTCATCCGTCACGCGTTGCCTCCCCGCGGGTCTTATCGATAACGAAGGTCGAGCAAGCTTATTCCACGGCCGGGGCGCTACTGTGGCAAATCAGTCGCGTTTACTGGGGTTGTAGATCACTGGCGTTTTGCACGCGCGCTGCGCGCAAGAGCACTGCTGTTCTGCCCAATGGCGACAGGCACGCCGGGCTCGAACTTCACGCGGCGGATGACCAGCGTCGTCTTGACGCTAGCCACATTGGCGGCCGCGGTGAGCTGGTTGATGATAAAGTCCTGGAACGAGGTCAGATTGGGCGCCACGCACTTGAGAATGAAGTCGGTCTCGCCGGAGAGCATGTAGCATTCGCGCACCAGCGGCCACGCCAATACGTGGTTCTCGAAGGCACGCAGGTCCGGCTCGGATTGGTTCTGCAGGCCGACGCTGGCGAAGGCTATTACCTCGAAATCCAGCGCCTTCTCCTCGAGCAGGGCAAAATAGCCGCTGATGACGCCGGCCTCTTCCAGCGCGCGCACGCGCCGCAGGCAAGGCGGAGGCGTGATGCCCACCTTGCGGGCCAGCTCGACGTTGGTGATGCGCCCGTTGGCTTGCAGTTCCTTCAGAATGCGCCAATCGGTAGCATCGAGGCTGTGACGCATGCTCTTATGTGTTGCCAGGGTGTGCCCAGTGGAGTTTGGCGCACGGGCCTCGCCACAGCAACAATATTTCGCAATCGAGACAGAAAATGGCGCAGCCTACGGGCACAGCAACCGACGATATCCTTGCCACGGTGGCCGGCCGCAGCGGTTGGATCATCAGCGACGGCAAGGCCGGCAACGATGTGCAAAGCCGGGGCGTCTTCGACGTCCTCCAGCTCGACTACCACACCAAGCACGTCGAGCCGACGGGGGTCTGGAAGCTCCTTGCACCGTGGGGGCCGGTCAACCCGGCAGAGCGGCTGGGAGCGCCCGGCAGCGCTTTTCAGCCGCCCTGGCCTGAGTTTGCGATCGCCATCGGCCGGCTGACCATCCCCTACCTGCGCCGGCTCAGGCAGTTGGCGGGGCTTTCGACATACTCCATCATCCTGCTGGACCCGCGCGTCGGTGCCAGCGCAGCCGACCTGTTCTGCGTGCCCGAGCACGATCGGCTGCGCGGCCCTAATGTCGTCACCACCCTGACCGCCCCGCACGGCTTCACCGCGCGCCGCCTCGCGGAGCTGCGCCAGACCATGCCGCCGGCGATCGCTGCCCTGCCGAAGCCGCGGGTGGCAGTGGCGCTCGGAGGACCCAACGGTGACTACCGCTACACCCCGCAGGCGCTGGAGCGCCTTGCGCGCGCGCTCCATGCCTTCGCCAGCAAAGGCGCGGGCCTGATGATAACGCCTTCGCGGCGCACACCGGCCGAGGTCAGGGCCTATGTACGCGAGGCCACCGAGGGCCTGCCCCGGCTGTTCTGGGACGGCGAAGGCGAGAACCCCTATCCCCAATTCCTGGCCCACGCCGACTTTTTCGTCGCCCCGGCCGACTCCGTGAACATGTGCGGCGAGCCGTGCGCGACCGGAAAGCCGGTCTACGTATTCGAGCCCGAAGGCGGATCGGCGAAATTCTCCCGCTTCCACGAAGCGCTGCGGCGCCATGGCGCCACGCGGCCGCTGGCGGAAGCCGAGCAGCAGCTGGAGACGTGGAGCTACCCGCCCCTCAATTCGGCCGAGACCATCGCCCGCGAGATCGCCCGCCGCTGGCTGAAGCGGCGGCAGATGCTGGGAACCAAGGCCGCGTCCTGAGTAGAACGGCTGTCTTGGCGCGAGGGACGGGGCCGGCAGGCATTGTCAGGGGCGGCGGCTGCCGATAAAAGCGCGCCAACCCCAAGGCATATTCGCATCAGAGGCGCCATCGATGGCCAACCCCCAACACGTCTATCACATGCACAAGCTCTCCAAGACCTATCCGGGGGGCAAGCAGGTTTTGAAGGACATTTCACTGTCGTTCTATCCCGGCGCCAAGATCGGCGTGGTGGGGCTGAACGGCGCCGGCAAATCCACGCTGCTCAAAATCATGTCGGGGCAGCTGGAGGATTTCGTCGGCGAGGCCTGGGCGGCCGATGGCGTGCGGGTCGGCTACCTGTCGCAGGAGCCTGAGCTCGACCCATCCAAGGACGTGCTCGGCAACGCCATGGAAGGCGTGTCGGAGAAGAAGGCGTTGGTCGACCGCTACAACGAAATCGCCGCCAACTACTCGGACGAGACCGCCGAGGAGATGGCCAAGCTGCAGGACGAGATCGAGGCGCAGGGGCTGTGGGACCTCGACACGCAGGTGGAGCAGGCGCTCGATGCGCTGCGCTGCCCGCCCGGTGATGCCGATGTCGCCAAGCTGTCGGGTGGCGAGAAGCGTCGCGTGGCGCTCACCAAGCTGCTGCTTGCCAAGCCCGACATCCTGCTGCTGGACGAGCCGACCAACCACCTCGATGCGGAGTCCGTCGCCTGGCTCGAGCGCTATCTCAAGGAGTATGCGGGCTGCATCATGCTGGTGACGCACGACCGCTACTTCCTCGACAACATCACCGAGTGGACCTTGGAGCTCGATCGCGGATCGGGCGTGCCCTACAAGGGCAACTACTCGAGCTGGCTCGAGCAGAAGGCCAAGCGCCTCGAGGTCGAAAAGGGCCAGGAGGAGGCGCGCCAGCGCACGCTGAGGCGCGAGCTGGAGTGGATCCGCTCCTCGCCCAAGGCGCGCCAGGCCAAGTCCAAGGCGCGCATCCAGGCCTACGACAAGCTCGTCGAGGAAGCCGGCCGGGAGGAGGTCGGCAAGGCGCAGATCCGAGATTCCGCCGGGGCCGCGGCTCGGCGGCATGGTGGTGGAGGTGGAAGGACTATCCAAGGCCTTCGGCGATACGCTGCTGATCGATACCCTCTCCTTCAAGCTGCCGCCCGGCGGCATCGTCGGCGTGATCGGGCCCAACGGCGCCGGCAAGACCACGCTGTTCAAGATGATTACCGGCGTGGAGAAGCCCGACGCCGGCTCGATCAAGCTCGGCGAGAGCGTGAAGCTCGGCTACGTCGACCAGAGCCGCGATCACCTCAACGACAAGAAGACGGTGTGGGAGGAGGTGTCGAGCGGCCTCGACATCATGAAGCTCGGCGACAGGATGGAGGTGAACTCCCGCGCCTATGTGAGCTGGTTCAACTTCAAGGGGCCGGACCAGCAGAAAAAGGTGGGATTGCTCTCGGGCGGCGAGCGCAACCGCGTGCACCTGGCCAAGATGCTTAAGGAAGGCGGCAACCTGCTGCTGCTGGACGAGCCGACCAACGATCTCGACACCGAGACGCTGTCGGCGCTGGAGGCGGCGCTGGAGGATTTCGCCGGCTGCGCCGTGGTCATCAGCCACGACCGCTTCTTCCTCGACCGCATGGCGACGCACATCCTGGCCTTCGAGGGCGACAGCCACGTCGAGTGGTTCGAGGGCAACTTCCAGGACTACGAGGAGGACAAGAAGCGCCGCCTCGGCGACGCTTCGGTCGAGCCGCACCGCATCAAGTTCAAGCGCTTCGAGCGGCGGTGATGTTATCCACAACCGACTTTAGGGCTCATCCGACTTTTCTGATCCTCGATAACGCTCGTTGCCGGTCCGTCCGACTACTAAGCCATTGGATAGGCAACGGTGGCATCTGATTTTTCATGTGGGACCAGCAACGGTGACACCCTTGCTTGTTTCCAGCGCCTGAGTCACACCCGAAACACTTGGTGCAATTTCACGTGGAACCTCGGGTAATGCGAGGCGCGAACGGAGGAGCCAATGAGCTCAGTCCCCGTCGGCTCATTTGTGAGGGTCGTCTCGGCGACCGTGAGCATATTGGTGCGCTTGCTGGCCCGACCGATGCGTCCTTCTGCAGTGACCAAGTCCACAGATGAGCGCTTCTCCGAAAATATCTCGCGGAATGGCGACAAGACGAGGCACTACCGCCGTTCGGAAGTAATCACCCTTAAGTCCAGTTGATCGGAAAGCACAAATAGCTTGATGAGCCCCAAAGTGGCCCCTGCTTCGTCCCACTCCCCGCGTGCGGGGAGCTGGAGATAAGTCAAGCCGCGACCCGGCTCTTCTCCTTGGCGAAGGGGCTCAGGCCCAGCCACTGCTGCATCGACTGCGCGATTTGCTTGTCGCCGAGCAGCTCGATCTGGCCGGCGGCCATCTCCTTCTTGACGGTCGTCATGCCCATCCATACGGCCGTCATGCTCCGCAGCGAGCTTTTCACATAGAGGTCGATGTCGAAGCCGGGGTTGGTGGAGCACAAGTCCACCTTGCCGCCGTCGATCACCAGCCACCACGATCGCTTGGCCGAGACGACCTCGGGAAACATGAAATGAATGGTCGTGCGCTTCGGCGGCAGGGGCGTGAGGTCGAGGCTGCGCCGCATGTCCCACATCAGCAGCGACGGATCGAGGTTCTTGAGCGAGAGCGATGATTCCACCCAGCGCTGCCCCCAGATGCCGAGCGACATGACCACCGGCCGCAAGTCCTCGCCGGCTTCGGTCAGCTTGTACCCGACGACGCCTGGCTGGCCGGTCGGCACGGCGGCGATGACGCCAACCTCCTCCAGCTCCTTGAGGCGCTTGGAAAGCAGCGTCGGGGACATCAGCGGCACCCCCCGCCGCAGGTCGTTGAAGCGGGTGGTCCCGCACAGCAGCTCGCGCAGGATGAGCGCGGTCCAGCGGGTGCAGATTACTTCGGCTGCCATGGCCACGGGGCAGAACTGCCCGTAGCTGCCAGGCGTGTATCTATCGCTCATCGGTAGCTCCTTTCCGGGCAAATCAACTGTCCCAAGGAATACACCCGGCGCGCACCGGCCGGTAGTACAGATACTGTACCGCTGCGGACCCTGCGAGCCAACGGAAACGGCAGAGAAAATCATGCGGTTCCAAGATTTTGCCGGCGCGTACCGGGCGCCATGGGCCCCGCAGTACAGTTCCTGGACTGGTCCCGGGGACGTGCGGGGGACATGATGGCCCTATCGTCAGACTGCGCCTGATAGCTGGCGCCACTAAAGGAGAGAAAAGTCATGGGTACCGCCACAGCTCACAAGATCGAAGCCCGTTCCATCGTCGATACGGCCAAGGAGCTCGGCGCCGAGTTCGCCCGTCGGGCGGTCGCCGACGAGGACCTGTACGTGGCCGAAAACTTCGCCATGCTGAAGGAAGCCGGCATGCTCGAGGCGGGCGTGCCCCGCGAGCTTGGCGGCGGCGGAGCCGACGTGGACGAACTGGCCGCCATGCTGCGCACGCTAGGGTATCACTGCGGATCGACAGCGCTCGCCTTCTCGATGCACACCCACCAGGTGGCGATTCCGGCCTGGCGCTGGAAGCATCAGCCGGCCGCCAAGGCCGCCGTCGAGCCGCTGCTCAAGCGCGTCGCCGGCGAGCGTCTACAGCTGCTCTCCAGCGGCGGGTCGGACTGGATCGCGGGCTCGGGCAAGGCCGAGAAGGTGGAGGGCGGCTTCCGCATCACCGCACGCAAGGTCTTCAGCTCAGGTGCGCCGACTGCCAACCTGCTGGTGACGGGTGCCGTGCTGGAAGAGCCGGGGCAGCCGCCGATGGTCCTGCACTTCGCCGTGCCGATGAACTCCCCGCACGTGAAGGTGCTCGACAACTGGCGCGCGCTCGGCATGCGCAGCACCGGCTCGCACGATGTGCTGATCGAGGGTCATGTGGTGCCCGAGGCTGCGGTCTCCGTGAAGCGCAAGGCCGGAGAGTGGCACCCGATCTTCCAGATCATCGCCACGATTGCGTTCCCCCTCGTCTACTCGGTTTACGTGGGCGTGGCGGAAAGCGCGCGCGACATCGCTATCGAGCTTGCCAAACGCAGGACGCCCACCCGCTACACGGTCGATCTCGCGGGTCGCATGGAGACAGAGCTTGCCGGTGCGCGCCTCGGCGTCGAGCACATGCTGGCTGCCGTGCGCCTCAACGCGCCCTCGGCGGCCACCATCAACCAGGTGATGATCGGCAGGGTGCTGGTCGAGCGCCATGCGATCGCTGCGGTCGACTTGGCGATGCAGGTGGCTGGCGGCGCCGGGTTCTATCGCTCGGCTGGCCTGGAGCGCCGCTTCCGCGACATCCAGGCGGCGCGCTACCACCCGCTGCAGGCGGGGCCGCAGGCCGAGTACGCGGGCTGCATCGCGCTGGGATTGCCGATCGATCGCGTCTTCTGAGCCGGATGCCGGTCGGCCTCCACGGCAAACCGGGGGCGCCGACGGGTCAATGGCATGGCCGCCGGGGCTGCGCACTTCAAGGGTGCACGGCCCGGCGGCGAGCGTATGAAGGAACCGCAGCAGTGAGACCGATCATTGCCAACATCGCAGCCGCTGCCTGTGGCGCGTTGACCCTCATGCTGCTGCTCGTGCAGCCAAGATTGATCCCGGTCGACCCCCACGGCGCGATTGTCGATCACCTCGTGGACCGTTCCCAAGGCTTGCAGAACGTCGAGGTGCGGGCTGCGAGATGAGAGCTTTGGCCCGCGGCGCTGCCGGGGCATGATGGCGCAAAAGGTGGAGGAAGCCATCATGCCACTGGCACCGTCCGAGGGCGCGCGCATCTACTACGAGGAGACCGGCGCGGGCACGCCCATCCTGTTCATCCACGAGTTCGGCGGCGATCACCGCAGCTGGCACGACCAGGTCCGGCATTTCGGCCGCAGCTGGCGCTGCCTGACATGGGCGGCGCGCGGCTATCCGGGCTCCGACGCGCCCGCGGACCAGAGCTTGTATGGCCAGGACTTTTTCAACCGCGACGGCATCGCCGTGCTCGATGCGGCGGGCATCGGCAAGGCGCACATTGTGGGGCTCAGCATGGGCGGCTACACCGCGCTGATGCTGGCCGCGAAGTACCCGGAACGCGTGCTGTCCTGCACGGCGGCCGGCGCGGGCTCGGGCGCGCTCAAAGCGACACGGGCGCGATTTCTCGAGGAGGCGCTGGAGCGGGCGGCCGTGTTCGAGCGCGAAGGCAGGATCGACGCACAAGCGCTGGGCCTCAGCCCCACCCGGGTGCAGCTCAAGAACAAGGACCCGATGGGCTGGAGCACGTTCGTGGAGAACCTGGCCGAGCACGATGCCCGTGCCGCCGCAAAAACGCTGCGCACGGTGCAGGCCGGGCGCGCGTCGCTCTACGACCTGGAGGCCGAGCTCAAAGGTATCAAGGCGCCGGTGCTGCTGCTGGTGGGCGACGAGGACGAGCCCTGCCTCGACGTCAACCTATGGATGAAGCGGCTGATGCCGAATGCGCGCCTGGGCTTCCTGCCGGGCGCGGGCCACGCCATCAACCTGGAGGAGCCGGCGCTGTTCAATCAGCTCGTCGAGCGGTTCCTGGACGATGTGGAGCGCGGCAGCTGGCGTCCCCGCGACCCGCGCGCAACGCCTGGTGCGGCGCAAAGCTCGCTCGGCACGGGCCGAGGCGGCGAGCCTAGCGGTTGAGCGCGGCCACCAGCGCGCGCGGGTGGCCGCCGTTCTGGGCGATGTAGTCCTCGAACAGCTTCTTGAGGAACGGCGTCATCCAGAACCCCAGCACCATCGCGTCGCGCACCCGGTAGGAGGAGCCGTAGCGCGCAAGCAGCCAGCGCACCTCGTAGCTGCTGCCGTCGCTAAGGGTGATGGTGGAGTCCACCATGATCCCGGTGGCGCCACGCACGCTCTCGTTGGACCACTCGACCTTGGCCACCTGATACTTGTGCGCCTCCGTTGCCGCATAGCGGCCGATGAAGCGCACCATGCCGGAGTAGTAGGAATTCTTCTCGGTCTCCGACAGCAGGTTGCGATAGGCACCCAGCGAGAAGAGCCCGATGTAGGAAACGTCGCCGTAGCGGTGGATCACCGCAGACATCACGCCCGGCGACCGCGTCCGTGCCGCAGCCATCAGCTCGCGTCCGACCTGGGCCATGTACTTCACCGCCGGGTCGGCGGCCATGGCGGAGGTCGGCCGGAAGCGCGACTTGCGCGAGGATGGCGCACATGCAACCCAGAACCGCTCGCCTGAGCCCACGCGATCTCAGCGTCAGAAAGCGTGGAGCGGCGGCGGCAGCGAGGCTACTCATGCATGTCCCCCATCGTTGCTGCCCGGGGCAGCGAATGCATGCTGCGACTTTTGATCATGAATGCGGACCGAGGTCAAAGAGCCGTCCCGCTCATGGTTGCTGCGTGCGGCGCTAACGCGTCACTGTGGCAAAAAAACGAACCGGGGCTGCGACTAAGCCGCGTTTTTCTGGAGTTTCTCGGCCAGCATCAAGGCTCTGTGCATGTGCAGCCTGCTCGAGCCGGCGGCACCGCGAAAGGCCGTGCCGAGGCGGCCTGCAAGGTCCCGATCAGGCCGTCTGGGGCAAAGCTTCCACGAGGGAGGATTCCACGTCGCGTTGCGCGTTGCGGTGCAAGGGGTGCGGCGGAATCTGCGGCAGGCGGAACAGGTGGGTTGCCTGATCGATGGTGGACTGACCAATGCCGTGGGCAGCCAGCAGCAGCACGGAGCGCTCACGCGAGGGGTGCACCAGGATCAGCTCGTGGCGCACGCCGGACAGGGTGGCGCGCACGTGGTGCGCGATGCCGCTGAAATCACCCAACGGCGCGGACCATTCTCTGGAGCCAAACAGCGCCTTCTCGGCGACCGTCACGTGATCGGCGTCGATGTGCACGCGGCGGCGGTTGCCGTAGTGCGATAGCAGCCGCTTGGCAGCGGCAAGCAGAAGTCCGAGCCAAGCGATCAGGCCGGCTCCCAGTATGGTTGCCGGGACGGGCTTGTGGGCCATGGCCTCCCACAAATCGTGCGAGGCGAAGGCCAGCACCAATCCCAGCGGCAGAATGACCATCGCCAAGGCGGGGACCAGCAGCAGCATCAGGATGATGGGGGTGACGCGGGACGCCTTGTGCTCGACCTCGAACGGCAGGCTGCGGAAGGTTGACGGCGGCGCAGAACGAGAAGGTGCAGCCTGCAACATCGGCCTCAACTCCAGGATTGGGTGAAGGAGAGCGGACGGTAAACAGACAGGCTTACGGCAAGCTTAACGCTGGGGCTCCATGGCTAGGGCGGGCACCCTCTGTGGGCCGCTCACGGACCGTAAGGATTGGGATGCATCCCCAATTTCCCTTGACACATAAAGATATCTTTATATGCTGTGGTGATGAGTGTGGATGACAACGGCGAAGGCTCGGTTCTCAGCCTCGGCTCTGCGGTCGGCGTTCTCAAGGCGGCCGCTGAGCCGACGCGGCTGCGGCTGCTGGCCCTGCTGGCCGAGGGGGAGCTCAACGTCAAGGACCTCACCCGCATCCTGGGCCAGAGCCAGCCGCGCATCAGCCGGCATCTGAAGCTGCTCTCCGAGACAGGGCTGGTGCAGCGGGCACCGGAGGGGAGCTGGGTCTATTTCCGCCTGGCCGCCGAGGGTCGAGGGCGAGAGCTCGTTCAGCAGCTGCTGCAAAGCGTGTCGCCGGCCGACCCGGCGCTGGCGCGGGACCGGCGGCGCGCCGAAACAGTCAAGGCGGAGCGGCAGGAGGCGGCGCAAGCCTACTTCCAGGGGCATGCCAGCGACTGGGACCGCATTCGCGCACTGCACGCAGGCGACGCAGACGTGGAATTCGCCGTCTCCTCCGCGCTCGGCCCCGGGCCGTTCAATCTCCTGGTCGACCTCGGCACCGGCACGGGCCGCATGCTGGAGGTGTTCGCCGAGCGCTATCGCCGCGGCTTGGGGCTCGACCTGAGCCCGGCGATGCTCGCCTACGCGCGCGCCAACCTGGAGCGGGCAGGCCTAGCCAACACGCAGGTGCGCCAGGGCGACATCTGCGATCTGCCGCTGGCGGACCAGTCGGCCGACGCGGTCGTCATGCACCAGGTCCTGCACTTCCTGGCCGACCCGCAGCCCGCCATCCGCGAGGCTGCCCGCGTGCTGTCGCCGGGCGGCCGGCTGCTGATCGTCGATTTCGCGCCCGCACCAGCTCGAGTTCCTGCGCGACCAGTACGCCCACCAGCGGCTCGGGTTTGCCCGCGCCGTCGTCTCCCAGTGGCTCACCGACCAGGGCCTGCAACTGATGGAGACGCGGGACCTGCCCCCCGGTGTCGGCGACAGCGGGTCGGACAAGCTCACGGTTTCGCTATGGCTCGCCGGGCGGGCCGCGGCGGACAAACCGACGGATGCCAACGCGCGCAAGCTGGAGCGGATCGAGTGATGGACAAGACATCGGAACGCCGCAGCCGACTGTTGGGTGACGGCGACATCAACGTCTCCTTCGAGTTCTTTCCGCCCAAGACGGAGAAGATGGAGGAGGCCCTGTGGGCCGCGATCCGGCGGCTCGAGCCCCTGCGCCCGCGCTTCGTGTCCGTCACATACGGTGCCGGCGGCTCTACGCGCGAGCGCACGCATGCAACCGTGGCGCGCCTGGCGGGCGCCAGCGCGCTGATCCCGGCTGCACATCTAACGTGCGTCGACGCGACGCGCGAGGAGGTCGACACCGTGGCCCGCGCCTACAAGGCAGCGGGCGTGCACCACATCGTCGCCTTGCGCGGCGATCCGCCGACGGGCGCCGGCACCCGCTACGAGCCGCATCCCGGCGGCTATGCCAACGCGGCCGAGCTGGTCGGCGGGCTTGAAGCGCGTCGGCGATTTCGAGGTGTCGGTGGGCGGCTACCCCGAGAAGCATCCCGACAGCGCGACGCTCGACGCCGACCTCGACAACCTCAAGGCCAAGGTCGATGCCGGCGCCAGCCGCGTCATCACCCAGTTCTTCTTCGACAACGCCCACTACCTGCGCTTTCTCGAGGCCGCGCGCGCGCACGGCATCTGGGTGCCGATCGTGCCGGGCATCGTGCCGATCCACAACTTCAAGCAGGTCGCGGGCTTTGCCGGCCGTCTGCGGCGCCACCATGCCGTCGTGGCTGGCGCGCCGCTTCGACGGCCTCGACAACGACCCGCAGACGACGCACCTCGTCGCCGCCGCGGTCGCCGCCGAGCAGGTGATGGATCTGGTCGATCAGGGCATCCGCCAGTTCCACTTCTACACGCTGAACCGCGCCGACCTGGTCTATGCCATCTGCCATCTGCTGGGCCTGCGCCCATCGCCGGCGGCAGCGCCGGCCGTCGGCAAGGAGACCGTCAACGCATGACCCGCGAGCAGACCAACGCCGCGCTCAAGGACGCAGCGCGGCAGCGCATTCTGGTCATCGACGGCGCCATGGGCACGATGATCCAGCGCTACAAGTTCGACGAGGCGACCTTCAGGGGCGCGCGCTTCGCCGATCACGCCAAGCCGGTCCAGGGTAACAACGACCTTCTGGTGCTGACGCGGCCCGATGCCATTGCCGAGATTCACAAGGGCTACCTCGAGGCCGGCGCCGACATCATCTCCAGCAATACCTTCAACGCGCAGCGCATCTCGCTTGCCGACTATGGCATGGAGGACCTGGCGTACGAGATCAACCTGGAGGCGGCGAAGCTGGCGCGAACGGCCGCCGACGCGGCCATGAAAGAGACGCCGGACCGCCCCCGGTTCGTGTTCGGCGCGCTCGGCCCAACCAACCGTACGGCTTCGATCTCGCCCGACGTCAGCAACCCGGGCTTCCGCGGCATCACCTTCGACGAGCTGGTGGAGGCCTACGGGGAGCAGTCGCGCGCGCTGATCGAGGGCGGCGTCGACGGGCTCTTGATCGAGACCGTGTTCGACACGCTGAACGCCAAGGCGGCGGGCTTTGCCGCGCTGCGGGCGTTCGACGAGATGGGCGTGGAGCTGCCGCTGATCATTTCCGGCACCATCACCGACCGCTCGGGGCGTACGCTGTCGGGCCAGACGCCGGAGGCCTTCTACTTCTCCATCCGCCACCTGAAGCCGTTCGCGGTGGGCCTCAACTGCGCGCTTGGGGCGGAGCTGATGCGGCCCTACATCGCCGAGATCGCCGCCGTCGCCGAGACGCTCACCGTTGCCTATCCGAATGCGGGCCTGCCCAACGCCATGGGCGAGTACGACGAGGGCCCGCACGACATGGCCTGCCAGCTGGGGCCCTGGGCCAAGGAAGGTCTCCTTAACATTGTGGGCGGATGCTGCGGCTCCACGCCCGAGCACATCGCCGAGATCAAGGCGCATGTTGAGAAGCATCCCCCGCGCAAGGTGCCCACGATCGAGCGCAAGATGCGCCTCTCCGGCCTCGAGCCATTCGTGCACGGGTGAGATGTGAGCGACAACCAACCATCGCCGCAGATGTCATGGTCGGGCTTGGCCCGACCATCCATCCGTCAGCTTGATCAGGCGCTCGTGGAAAGCTGGATCCTCGGGACAAGCCCGAGGATGACAGCTGGTGCTGCGGTTGGAGTGCAAAATCAATGACCACCAACACCAGCGCCGCAACGAGCTTCATCAATATCGGTGAGCGGACCAACGTCACCGGGTCCGCCAAGTTTCGCAAGCTGATCGAGGCGAATGACTACGCCGCCGCGCTGGCGATTGCGCGCGGCCAGGTCGAGAACGGCGCACAGATCCTCGACGTCAACATGGACGAGGGCTTGCTCGATTCCGAGAAGGCGATGGTGACGTTCCTGAACCTGATCGCCGCCGAGCCCGACATCGCCCGCGTGCCCGTGATGATCGACAGCTCCAAGTGGAGCGTGATCGAGGCCGGCCTCAAGTGCGTGCAGGGCAAGCCGATCGTCAACTCCATCAGCATGAAGGAGGGCGAGGAGGCGTTCCTCGATCACGCCAAGAAGTGCCTGCGCTACGGCGCCGCCGTGGTGGTGATGGCCTTCGACGAGCAGGGCCAGGCCGACACCATCGAACGCAAGGTTGCGATCAGCGAGCGCGCCTACAAGCTGCTGACCGAGAAGGTCGGCTTTCCGCCCGAGGACATCATCTTCGACCCCAACATCTTCGCCGTCGCCACCGGCATCGAGGAGCACAACGCCTACGGCATAGCCTTCATCGAGGCGACGCGCCAGATCAAGGCCAGGCTGCCGCACGTGCATGTTTCTGGCGGAGTTTCCAACCTCTCGTTCGCCTTCCGCGGCAACGAGACCGTGCGGCAGGCGATGCACTCGGTGTTCCTCTATCACGCGATCGCCGCCGGCCTCGACATGGCGATCGTCAACGCCGGCCAGATCACCATCTACGACGACATCGAGCCCGAGCTCAGGGAGCTGTGCGAGGACGTGATCCTCAACCGCCGCCCCGATGCCACCGACCGGCTGCTGGAGGTGGCCGCCAAGTTCAAGGGCGAGGCCGGCCCCAAGTCGAAGGAGAAGGACCTCGCCTGGCGCGACGCAGCCGGTGGAGGAGCGCCTCAAGCACGCGCTGGTGCACGGCATCAACGACTACATCGAGGCAGATACGGAAGCTGCGAGAAAGCTCGCCAACAAGCCCATCGAGGTGATCGAGGGCCCGCTGATGGCGGGCATGAACGTAGTCGGCGACCTGTTCGGCGCGGGCAAGATGTTCCTGCCGCAGGTCGTGAAGTCGGCGCGCGTGATGAAGCAGGCCGTAGCCTACCTGCAACCTTATCTGGAGGCCGAGAAGAAGGCCTCGGGCCTCGACCTGAAGCCGGCCGCCGGCAAGGTGGTGATGGCGACCGTCAAGGGCGACGTGCACGACATCGGCAAGAACATCGTCGGCGTCGTGCTCCAGTGCAACAACTACCAGGTGATCGACCTCGGCGTGATGGTGCCCGTGCAGAAGATCCTGGAAACGGCCAAGCGGGAAAAAGCCGACATCATCGGGCTGTCGGGGCTGATCACGCCGTCGCTCGACGAGATGTGCCACGTGGCGGCCGAGATGGAGCGCGAGGGGTTCAGTCTGCCGCTGCTGATCGGCGGCGCCACCACCAGCCGCGTGCACACGGCGGTGAAGATCACGCCCAACTACGAGCGCGGCCAGACCATCTACGTGACGGATGCCAGCCGCGCCGTCGGCGTGGTGTCGAACCTGATGTCGCAGACCGCGCGCGGGCCCTACATGGACGGCGTGCGCAAGGAGTACGTCAAGATCCGCGACGCCTACCTCAAGGGCGAGACCAAGAAGGCGCGGCTGCCCCTGCAGGCGGCACGCGACAACCGCTTCAAGATCGACTGGAAAGGATACAAGCCGCCCAGCCCCACGTTCGAAGGCTCCCGCGCGTTCGTGGACTATCCGCTGGCCGAGCTGGTGGCCTACATCGACTGGACGCCTTTCTTCCAGACCTGGGAGCTCACCGGCAAGTATCCGCGCATCCTCGAGGACAACGTGGTGGGGCCCGAGGCCAAGAAGCTGTTCGCCGACGCGCAGGCCATGCTGAAGCGCCTGGTGGCGGAGAAATGGATCCGCGCCAATGCCGTGATCGGCTTCTGGCCGGCCAACGCGGTGGGCGACGATATCGAGCTCTATGCGGACGCCGCGCGCGCCAAGAGGCTCGCCACGCTGCACTCGCTGCGCCAGCAGATGGCGCGCGAGGGCCGGACGGATCGTGCCAACACCGCGCTCAGCGACTTCGTTGCGCCCAAGGAGAGCCTGCTGCCCGACTACATCGGCGCGTTCGCGGTGACGGCCGGCATCGGCGAGGCCGACGCGCTCGCGCGTCACATCGACAAGACCGACGACTACGGGCGCATCATGCTGAAGGCGCTCGCCGACCGCCTGGCGGAGGCCCTCGCCGAGCGCATGCACGAGCGCGTGCGGCGCGAGTTCTGGGCTTACGCGCCCAAGGAGAAGCTCTCCAGCGAGCAGCTCATCGGCGAGGCCTATCGCGGCATCCGCCCGGCGCCCGGCTACCCGGCTCAGCCCGATCACACCGAGAAGGGCACCATCTTCCGCCTGCTCGATGCCGAGCGCCAGGCGGGCATCGAGCTCACCGAGAGCTATGCCATGTGGCCGGGGGCGGCCGTGTCGGGCCTCTACCTCTCGCACCCGGAAAGTCACTATTTCGGCGTCGGCAAAGTCGAGCGCGACCAGGTGGAGGACTACGCGCGGCGCAAGAGCTGGACCATCGAGGAAACGGAGCGCTGGCTGGCGCCGGTGCTCAACTACGACACCAAGCTCGCCCGGAGCGAAGCGGCCTGACGTTGCGCTTGCCGTCCGGCGCAGAACCGCAGGTTGCATTCCGCCATCGCTTGCGAGTGTGAGCGGCCTCGGCCTGGCCGCAATTTGCGAATTTCGTCTGGAGTGGGGGGCACCGCCTCTTCTCGTAGCGTTGCCAATTGGTGCGGGACCGCAACGCTTGTGTTCCGAGGGGGTAGGGGAATGCTTTCACCGAGATTGCTGGGTGCTGTCTGCGCTGTCGCGATGCTGCTGGCGCAGCTGGCACCGATTGAAGCGGCCGCGCGCGAGTTGCGGCTGTCGCACCAACTTCCGGAGACCGACGCGCGCCACAAGGCCGCGCGCGTGCTGGCCGCCGAGGTAAAGAAGCGCGTTCCCGATCTGTCGATCAAGATCCATCCCAACTCGTCCCTCAAGATCCCGCCGACCGAGCAGTACGAGGCGATGCTCGAAGGCAAGATCGATATGACGATCTACCCGATGGGCTACGCCTCGGCGAAGATTCCCGAGCTCTCCGTCGTCACGCTGCCCGGTGTGCCGGCCAACGCGGAGGTGGCAGGGTCTGCTCAAAGGCTCCGAGTTCGAGGATAAGCTGCAGCGGCTTTGCGAGGAGAAGGGCTTTCGCATCCTCACCTGGTGGTGGCTCGACGGCGGCATGGCCAGCCGCACCCACCCCATCACGGGCCCCGCCAGCATCAAAGGCCTCAGCGCGCGCAGCGGCGGCGGCAAGGACTTCAACAGCATGCTCGCGGCGGCGGGCGCCAAGATCACCGATATGCCCTTGACCGAGGTCCGCGCCGCCATGCAGGCGGGCAAGCTCGACGTGGCGCAGAACTCGTTCGAGCTCTTCGTCAGCATGCGCTTTCACGAGTTTGCCAAGTCGGTGACGGTGGGAGGCCACAGCACGCTCACGGTGTTCATGCCGGTGCTGATCTCCAAAGCCGTGTGGGAAGAGCTGAGCGAAACCGAGCGGCAGGCGCTGGAGGAGGCGGCAGCTGCCTCCGACATCTACTTCGAGGCGAGCCAGCGCGAGTCCCAGGAGGCGGCAATCGACGTTTTCACGAAGGCCGGCGTGCAGGTGCAGGCGCTCTCGTTCCAGGACTATGCGGACTGGCTGCTGATCGCCAAGGATGGCCCCTGGCAGAGGTACAGGTCCATCAGCCCGAGGACGGCGGACCTGTTCGACTCCTTGCTGCGCAGCTTCATCGACAGCAAACGTTAGGCCCCGCGCGCCACGGGCAAATTGCGGAACCCGCAGCCATCGCGCGCTCGCACGCGCCGTGGCAGCCTGCTAGGCTCGCGCGACTAGCTGGGGACTGGGGGAAACACATGCTTGGACGTCTCATTTTGCTGCTCTTGCAGGTCGCGGTTGGTTGGTTCGGCACCGAAGTGATCATGTCGTACATTCGGTTCCCCAATTTCCGCCTGTTCATCTTTGCCATCGTGGCGGCGATCGTTGTGTTCCTGATCGGCACTATCGGGGCACAGGTGCTGCGCGAGGTGGGCTCTCCGTCCAGTCGGACGCTGACGTGGTCGCTGGTCCTTGCGCTGATCGTTGCAGCGCTGTGGACATTCGGGCCCGATATCCTGCGCGATGTCCCCTGGGGCAGAATCAGAGGCGAATACGCCGTGCTCGCCGGTGCGATCATCGGCTATATGATCAAGAGGTAGGGTGGTCGGCGCTGATCTACCCGCTGATCGGCGCGGTGCTCGGCTACCATCTGCGGCGCTAGCCGGATTAGCATTCCACATCGCGAAAAATCAAAGGCGCGGGGAGCGACCCCGCGCCTTTGTTGCACTCCAAGAAGTTGGTCGGATCAGGATCGACCTAGTGTTCCAGGGCCAATCCTTGTGCTCGCCTCCAACCTCAGAACATGCCGAACACGATCGCAGTAAGGAAGGCGAAGGAGACGATGGCGGCGAGCACGTTGAGCCTCATCCTCAGTTCCATCAGGGCTTCCCTTGCCGGGGTGAGCCGGCTCTCCGGCGCCGGTTGCGCGGCGCCAAGCTCAGGAATTTACGTGCGCTGCCGAGGGATGCCAAGCAAATTCCAACGCTGCGCTGCAAACAACTTGACCCTTCTCATGTAGTTTCCCAGGAGCCGCACTGTTGATGCCTATAGGGCACATCGAATACTTGTTAATTCTGCGCATTCATGACTAACGCAGGGAATGTATTAACCAAAAACGACACAGAACAACTTTGCGCGGGCGCGAAGATCTCTAAGCAACTCGATGTGCGCCGCGGCAATGTAAGGGTCGTCAGCGCCAAGAACACATGCTGTAACCGATTGTTGCAAAGCAGGCACAGCACGGTTCATGCTAGGTTCTCGTTGGTTAATTCCGCATTGCCCCTACCATTCGAGCCCTCCAGGAGCGTTGAGCATGCAAGCATTCAAGGCGCTGGTTGCCTCCAAAGGCGAGAAGGGCCCCGAGCTGTCCTGGAAGGAGCTCGCCGAGGCGGACCTGATGGAAGGCGACGTGGTGGTGGCGGTCAGCCATTCCACCGTCAACTACAAGGACGGGCTGGCCCTGACCGGCAAGGCGCCGGTGATCCGTCGCTGGCCGATGATCCCGGGCATCGACCTCGCCGGCCGGGTGGTGTCCTCCACGCACAAGGACTGGAAGGCCGGCGACGAGGTGATCCTCAACGGCTGGGGCTGCGGGGAGACGCATTACGGCGGCTACGGCGGGCTTGCGCGCGTCAAGGGCGACTGGCTGGTCGCCAAGCCGGCGCAGCTCACGGCGGCCGAGACCATGGCGGTCGGCACGGCGGGCTATACGGCGATGTTGTGCGTGCTGGCGCTGGAGCGCAACGGCGTGACCCCTGGCAACGGTCCGGTGGTGGTCACGGGGGCAGCCGGCGGCGTCGGCAGCGTCGCCATCGCGCTGCTGGCAAAGCTCGGCTACCAGGTAGTTGCATCGACCGGGCGGGCCAGCGAGGCGGACTACCTCAAGGGCCTGGGCGCGGCGGAGGTGATCGACCGCGCCGAGCTGTCGGGTCCGGCGCGGCCGCTGGGCAAGGAGCGCTGGGCGGGGGGCGTCGATGCGGTGGGCTCCAATACGCTGGCCAACGTGGTCAGCATGACCCGATACGGCGGCACCGTCGCGGCCTGCGGGCTGGCGCAGGGGATGGACCTCACCACGTCGGTGGCGCCGTTCATCCTGCGCGGCGTGACGCTCGCCGGCATCGACTCGGTGATGGCGCCGAAGGCGGCGCGCGTGGAGGCGTGGGCGAGGCTCGCGCGGGATCTCGACAAGACGAAGCTGGCGGCCATGACGGTGACGCGCCCCGCCGCCGACGTGGTGTCGCTGGCGCCCGACATCCTCGCCGGCAAGGTGCGCGGACGCGTCGTGCTGGAGCTTCCCTGAGGCGCGCACTGATCACGAAGATCGGCAGTCGCACCGCGGCGCCGACCGCCTGCGTCCCCGAAGCCGAGCCGAGCGAGGCTATCCGGGAAGGCAGGTAGTGGCGTTGACAGATTGTCGCAGATCGCCGTAGACCGAGCTTATCCCCGGGGGGTGCGGGCCGTGCCATGATTGCGTGTCGCTGCTCGCGACGGGGCGCAGGTACCAGCACCCAGCGTGGCAGCGATCGGCGCCTGGAAGGGTGACCCTCATGTTGGAGGGCCGAGATCCAGAAGGCCCGCTAGCGACCGTTGCCGCCGAAGCGCCAGCAATGGAGCCTGTGTGCGGCGACCGCCCTGGGCTCAAGTGTGCAACGTCCTGGCTGGGCAACGGACAGGGCGGGAAGCCAAAGCATCGCAACGGGTCACAAATCGCCGCACGCGGGCGCCGCAAGGCGGCCCTGGAGCCCCCGCAACGGGGCTCGCGGAAGCTCGACGGAGCTTCCAGGGAGGCCTAGTTCCGAAGGCCTCCCGGACCGGCACGGAGCCGGTCCCGGGCTGCCCATGCGGCGCCCGCGTACCCGTCGCACCTCGCGCTCCGCCCCCCCGGGCTGGCCGCGGGAAAGAAACGGCGCGTGCCTGAACTGCGGGTCGTGCCGTTCAGCTTGATTTTGCATGCCGACGCAGCCACCTTCGCAGCAATGGTCACCATCCTCGACAAGCGCCCGCGCCACCCCGAGAAGGCCCACAAGCCCGACACGCCCGTGCTCAAGAAGCCGGACTGGATCCGGGTGAAGGTGCCGGCGGCCTCGCCGCAGTTCAACGAGACGCGCTCGATCCTGCGCGAGCACGGCCTCGTCACCGTGTGCGAGGAGGCGGCCTGCCCCAACATCGCCGAATGCTGGGCCGGCCGCCACGCCACCATGATGATCATGGGCGACACCTGCACGCGCGCCTGCGCCTTCTGCAACGTCAAGACGGGGCTGCCGGGCGCGCTGGATGCGGCGGAGCCCGCACAACGTGGCGCAGGCCGTGGCCAAGCTGGGGCTCGATCACATCGTCATCACCTCGGTGGACCGCGACGACCTCGACGATGGCGGGGCTGAGCATTTCGCCGCCACCATCCGCGCCATCCGGGCATTGACGCCCAACACGACCATCGAGGTGCTGACGCCGGACTTCTTTAGGAAGGAGGACGGCGCGCTGGAGGCGGTGGTGGAGGCCCGGCCCGACATCTACAACCACAACCTCGAGACCGTGCCGGCGCTCTACCTGAAGATCCGCCCCGGCGCGCGCTATTTCCATTCGCTGCGGCTGTTGCAGCGGGTGAAGGAGCTGGCGCCGACGATGTTCACCAAGTCGGGCATCATGGTGGGCCTCGGCGAGAGCCGCGACGAGGTGCTGCAGGTGATGGACGACCTGCGCACGGCAAACGTCGACTTCCTCACCATCGGCCAGTATCTGCAGCCCACGCGCAAGCACGCCGAGGTGAAAGCTTTCATCACGCCCGACGCGTTCAAGGCCTACGAGAGCATGGCCTATTTCAAGGGCTTCCTGATGGT
>CAVWOY010000008.1:0-73180 GCA_963756735.1 uncultured Alphaproteobacteria bacterium | reverse complement strand
TCTTATGTCATTACTAACGACGTATTGCTAGTGCCGAATTGTCCCGAAAATTCGCGAACTCGACCAGGTGCATCTTCTTGCGCTGATCCAGGTTCCAATCCACCTTCCAGAAGAGAATCCCGGCATCCTTGCCGCCGCAATCCTCGCCCAGCGTCTGATAGCGCTCGTAGACGTCGCGCCTCATGGCCTCCGTGGCGTTGTCACGGAACGATATCAGCACCGCGTGCCACAGGTGCCTGTCGTCGGGGCCTGCTTGCATTGGCCTCGTCCCCCCTTGGATCAAGAGTTGCCGTAGATGTCATCCCGCCTTGTGCCCGGAAGCGCCCACGTGTTCCGGTCCCTACGACAGCGCCGCCGCTGCGCGTAGCGCTCGACCCGCACCGTGGCGGTCAGCTCGTGCGCCAGCATGCCCTCGGCCGCGCACATGCGGCCGATCACCGGCGCGATGCGCTGGCTCGCCTCGGCGGTGAGCTTCTGATAGGTCACGGTCTTCAGGAACTTGCCGACCCACAGCCCGCCGGTGTAGCGGCCGGCGCGCCCCGTCGGCAGCGTGTGGTTGGTGCCGACACCCTTGTCGCCGTAGGCCACCGTGCTCTCCTCGCCGAGGAACAGGCTGCCGTAGTTCTTGAGCCTGGCGAGGTAGTAGTCGTTGCGGCGCGTCTGCACCTCGAGGTGCTCGGGCGCGTAACTGTCGCTCAGCGCGATCGCCGCGTCGTCGTCCTCCACCACCGCCACCTCGCCCAGCCGCTTCCAGGAGACGCCGGCGATCTCGCGCGTCGGCAGGGTGACGAGCTGGCGCTCGATCTCGGTCAGCACCTCGCGGCCGAGCTTCTCCGAGGTCGTGACCAGCCATGCCGGGCTGTCGGGCCCGTGCTCGGCCTGGCCCAGCAGATCGGTCGCCACCAGCGCCGGATCGGCGCTGTCGTCGGCGATGACCAGGATCTCGGTCGGCCCGGCTGGCAGATCGATGCCGACCATCCCGAACAGCTGGCGCTTGGCCTCCGCCACATAGGGGTTGCCCGGCCCGGTGATCATGTCGACCGGCCGCATGCCGACGCAGCCGTAGGCCATGGCGCCGAACGCCTGCACGCCGCCGATGGCGTAGATCTCGTCGGCGCCCGGATTCGGCCAGCGCATAGAGCGTCGCCGGGAAGATGCCTCGCGCATCGCGCGGCGGCGCGGCGCCGATCACGTGCGGCACGCCCGCCACCTTGGCCGTGGCCACGCTCATGATGGCGGCAGAAATGAGCGGATACTTGCCGCCAGGGATATAGCAGCCGACCGTCTCGACGGGGATGATCTTCTGCCCCAGCGTGATGCCCTCGCCCACCTCGGCCTCGAACTCCTGGAGCGAGTTGCGCTGACGCTTGGCGAAGTCCGTGACTTGGCTTTTGCAGAAGGCGAAGTCCTCCTTGAAGACTTCGCTCATGGCTTTGCGAGCGGCGGCGATCTCGTCCTCGCTGACGCGAAATTCCGCCCGCTCCCAGCGGTCCAGATCCCTCGCATAGCGCCGCACCGCCTCGTCGCGGTTGGCCTCGATGTCGTCCAGCATGGCGCGGACACGCTCGGCCAGCGCTCGGGTGTCCTGGCGCGACTGTGGCTCGGCTTTCTTGAGATAGCTGACCATAGCTCCTTGGCCCTGTGCCGCTTGTTCAACCGTCGTTCGGTGACACTAGCGAGCGTACCGGCGCGTGCGCAAGCCGCAGCCTGGCATCGGCCTCACTTGGGCCCGGGGCCGCGCGGACGATACACTGGGGCCTCGCAGTTGGTCCCTGCCCCGCGCCGCCCCCACCGCTTGGTCGGCGGACCGTTGTCGCATTCCCACAGCCCCAGCGCCTTGTTGCGCGCTTCCGTCTCGAGATCGCGGTAGTAGCCGCCCGAGTAGCAGGTGTAGTCGCTGGCCCAGCCGGCGCGGATCATGCATTCGCCCACGTCCTGGCCGTCGTTGGTCCAGCACTCCGCGGTGTGCACCTGGCGGAACCACGACCGCTCAACTCGCTGGATGCGGCAGGTCACCGTCTTGCCCTGTATGCAGCTGCGCAGCGCGATGGTGGAATCCTCCATGGGCTTCCAGCGCTTGTTGAAGCTGTAGCACCACGCCCCGCGCTCGGGCGTGTCGATGCCCCAGATGCGGAAGCGGTTGGATTTGATATCGAGCGAGCTGCCGTCGACGGCCGTGGCGGTGCCGGAGAACTCGCTGCCCACGCTGAGCGAGCCGGAGGACTGGGCGTGGGCGCACGCACTGGCCGCCACCACCAGAATTGCCGCGAGGAACCGCTTGTGGGTGACTAGGCCCGGCATTGCTACCTCAGGGACGGCAGTAGGCGCTTCGCGCGCACGCTGCTGCGGTCCCTTCTCCTATAGCCTTGCGGCGCGGGGCGAAAGCCTTGACCGCAACCGGCCCGCCGGCGCGTGCTTTCGAGCACAGAGCATGAATGCGGGAACGATCTACGATCGCTGCCCGTTGTGTCCCGGCGGCGGTATTCGTCGACGCGGATGGCTTGTATAAGGGATACGGAGCGGGACCGGCTATTGCCACTCGGGCGGGCGAGTGCCGAGCGAGGGAGAGCACAATGGGACTGCTCGGATGGCTGCGCCGTCTTGTGGTGTCGATGGGCATCGGCGGGTTCAGCTACCTCATCATGCTCGGCATCATGATTCTTTCGGTGGTGTACGACCGCGAATTCGAGCCGGTGATCCGGGTCGCCTTCGACACCGGCCGCGGCATCATCGGCGCGCTCGACGGCTTGGTCTCGGGCAGCCACTGGGGTCAGGTGGCCGTCAACCACCTGCGCGAGCGGGTCAACATGACCCACGTCGTCCTGTCGATTCCCGCCATCACCATCGCCACCATTGTCTTCGGCATCCCGCTCAACAAGCTGCTCGGCGGCACGCGCAGCGGACTGCAGCGCCTGGCGATCGCGCTGACCACCATTCCCTCGACCGTGGTGCTTGCGGTCATCCTGTTCAGCTTCAACGCGATGTTTCCCGAGCCCTATGCCGGCCTGCTCAGATTCGCCGATTGGGTTTGGCGGTGGTCGCTCGATGTCCTCAGCGCTTCGGACTACCGGGCGCGCTGAAGCTGGCCAACGCCGCCCGTCAGGGGTTCTCGGGCCACCACTACGTCATCATGGCGCTGTGCAGCATGGTGGCGGTCTTCATCGTCAATGCCATCTTCGTCTTTGCCACGCGCGGAAGCGACGTGCCGCGGCCCCGGCCTGTGTGAGCGGCCGCGCTCAGTCTTGCTGGCGCTTCTTGGTCACCTCGACGATGCCGTTGTCGCCGTCGACCCTGACCCAGTCGCCGGTCTCGATCACCGCGAGTGGGTCCTGGTCGAGATCGGTCACGGCCGGCGCACGCGTCACCACGGCGCCGAGCGCCACCTTGGTCGTCATGGTGTTGAACACCATGGCCTTCGGCGCCACGCCTGCCAGCCGCGTCATGTGGAAATAGTGCGACCAGCCCGACGAGCCCTTGGCGCCGGGAAACACCAGCACCTTGTCCTTGAAGCTCTTGCCCCGCATCTCGTGGCGCATCTCGACGATGGTGCCGGTCTTGTGATCGATGCCGCCCCAGCCCGAGATGGTGTCGCGCGTCACCATCGCCTCGCCCTCGGCGACGCCGCCCACCACTTTTCGCCCCTTGAGGATGATCTTGTCCATCTTGGTATTCCGCCTTGCCATGCTGTGCAGCCACGCGACACCGAGCCTTGCCGGAGGCATTGGGCGACCAGAAGCTTTCGGCAGTCAAGGGCCGGCTCGACATCGATACAACCGATCACATGCCTCATGATCAATGGCGAGCTCCGATCCCGCGCATGAAGCGCTCGCGGATCTGGGCCGGGTCGCGGTGCGTGATGGCGGCTGCCGGCTGGGCATCGATGCGTGCCGCGATCAAGACGGGAGCCTTCGCGGAGAGCGAAGCCTCCACCAGCCGCTCGAAATCCTCCTCGTCGGAGGCCCAGGTGCTGCCGGCAAGCCCGCACCCTTGCGCGACCGCCACGAGGTCCGTCGAGGATGCCGCCGGCGTCGGCTGCCCGCCCGTGATCTGGTAGACGCTGTTGTCCATGACGACGAGGCTCAGGTTCTTCGGCGCCAGCATGGCGATGGTCGACAGGCAGCCGAGCTGCATGAGCAGCGAGCCGTCGCCCTCGAGCGCGATCACGCGGCGCTTGCGGCTGTGCCAGCGCGACGCCCAGTGCGATGGGAAATGCCAGGCCCATGCTGCCCAGCATGTAGAAATTCTGCGGGCGCTGGCCGGCCGCCGCCCAGAGATCGAAGTTGGTGTTGCCGATGCCGGCAACGACGGCCTCCTCGCCCTTCAGCTTGGCAACGAGCCGGCGCGTCAGGTCGGTGCGGTTCATCACCTTGGCGTTGCTCGCGCGCGCCGATGCTGCGCTGACGGGCAATCTTTCGATGTGGCCACGCGCGCCTCCTAAGCCTTGAAGACTTTGCCGCCCGTCAACAGCGGCGACAAGATCAGCGCGACCGGAGCTTGCGTTGCCACCGCCTGCTTGATCGATCGATCGGCGATGAACTCGAGCTCGTCGAGCCGGGCAATCGTGTGATGCTCGATCGCCAGCGAGTCGAGGACCGGCCGCATGGTGCGGCACACCAATGCCTGTCCGTAGTTGAACTCGCCCAAGGTGCCGCGCTCCGACACCAGCATGACGATCGGAAGCTGATACGGCAGCACCAGCGACGCCAGCACATTGGCCAGCGTGGCAAAGCCGCTGGTCTGCATCAGCACGGCGCCCAGCGTGCCGCCCATCCATGCACCCGAGACGATGCCGATCGCCTCCTCCTCGCGTGCGGTCGGGAAGCATGTGAAAAACGAGTCCGCGTGCAGGCTCGCGATCAAGGTGGCGAGCACCCGATCGGGCACGTAGGCGATCAGCTTGACATCGTTGGCCTTGAGGGCGCGGAGCGCGATGGCGTCCCACGTCTCGTCGGATGATTGTTCCTGCTGTGTGGCGGCTTCATTGTCTCTGTTCTCTTCTCTCGGCAGTCACTTGCCGGCCATGCCGGCGAGGCCAGCCTCACGGATCACCTTGCCCCAGCGCTCGATGTCCTGCGGCAGGAAGGACGCCAGATGCTCGGGCGTGCGCTGCTCGGGCGGCAGGATGGTCAGGCCGAACTCACCCATGCGCTGCTTGACTTGTGGCCGCTCGATCATCTCGTTGAGCGCCTTGTTCATCTTGAGGACGATCTCGCGCGGCGTGCCCTTGGGATAGAAGAAGCCGTTCCAGACCGTGGCATCGACGCCGTCGAGCCCGGCCTCGGCCGTGGTGGGCAGGTCGATGACGGCCACGCGGCTGGGACCCATCACGGCGATGCCCTTGACGGTGCCGCCCCTCGCCTGCTCGGCACCGGTCTGGATGGTGTCGCACATGTAGTCGAGGCGTCCGCCGACGAGGTCCGTCATGGCCGGGCCGGCGCCGCGATAGGGCACGTGCACGACGTTGACGCCCATCACCGTGTTGAGCAGCGTGCACGGCAGGTGCGTGCCGGAGCCGACGCCCGCCGAGCCGTACTGCATCTTCGCCTGGTTGGCCTTGGTATAGGCGATGAACTCCTTGAGATTGCTCACGGGCAGGTCCTTGCGCACCAGCAGGATGCGCGGGCTGTCCGTGGTCATCGCCACCGGCTCGAAATCCTTGACCGGATCGTAGGGCAGGCTCTTGTAGAGCGTGGCGGCATAGGCATGGGTGCCCGAGTTGCCGATCAGCATCGTATAGCCGTCGGGCTCCGCCTTGGCGGCGCGCGCCGTGCCCACGGTGCCGCCGGCCGCGCCGATGTTCTCGACCACCACGCCCTGCTTGAGGACCTCCGCCAGCGCCAGCGCCTGCACGCGCGCGCTAGCGTCGATGCCGCCGCCCGCCGCGAACGGCACGATCAGCGTGATGTTCTTTTCGGGCCAGCCCTGCGCATGCGAGGGCGCCGCAAACAGGGCGAGCATTGCGAGCGCAACCGCTGACGTCAGGGCCGGTACCAGGGACCTACAGCCCCCCATTCCAGCGGCCCGTGATGGCGGCATCGACGCAGTCCTCGAGCGAGCCGAACCAGGTCTGCACGCCGGTCAGCGCCGGCAGATAATGCGCCTGCTTGGCGGATCCGTGGCGGTGACGCGCGTGCCCTTGGGCATGAAGCGCGAGATGGCCGGGCAGGTATCGCTCATCACGTGGCCGCCGGCATCCTCGATGATCTTGGTGTAGCCGCTGCGCTTGGCGACCTCGCGGATGGCGTGCGGCGTGTGCACCCACAGCTGCGTGCTGGCGCTGATCCTCTTGCCGTCGAGCAGGCTGGCGATCAGCCACATCTGCTCGATGGAGTTGTGCGGGCAGCCGAGCATGATGAAGTCGATGTCGCGGTCGCGCGCCGAGGTGTTGAGGTTCTCGTAGGCCTTGCGCCGCTCCGCTACGCCGAACTTGAGGCGATCGCGTGCGGGCTTGCCGCCCAAGGCTTCCTCGGCCGTGGGTGCCTCGGGCGTTGTGCCCGGGATGTGGTACATCTCGACGCCACCCGAGGAAGCCGCCGCCGCACCGAAATGCTTGAGCTTGATCAGGCTCGGCGTGTGGCGGAGCCCCGAGAGCAGCGGGATCTCCTCCTGCACCACCTCGCCCACGTGATAGCCGAGCAGGCCCCAGTCCATCATGTCGTCGACCTCGAACTCGACGTCGACGTGATGGGTGGCGTAGCGCCGCTCGGGGATGTGATAGCCCCAGTAGGGGATGCGCCCGGTGATGCTGGCGGCGCCCGTGCTCTCGCGCCCTTCGGTATTGGTGCGCGCGCCGAGCACCGAGTTGCAGTAGACGACGGCGGAGGATTCCATCCAGGCGCAGTGCTCGCCGCGCACCGGCACGTTGCCCACCTGGTAGGGCGTGCAGGTGGCGAAGTTCTGCACCCCGCGGCGGCCGAAGTACTGCTCCGCGCCGGCCTGGTTGCGGGCGGCCTCCTCGGGCACGCCCTGGGTGCGCCACTTCTCATGGTCGACGCCGGCGATCAGCTGGCAGGTGGAGACCACCGTGTTGGGCGTCTCCACCACCTCGTCGCTGTCGAGGTTGAACTCGGAGAACACCGCGTCGTAGCCCCGCGCGATGAAGTCCTTCATGAACGGCGTGGCGGCCCAGGTGCCCGCCACGTTCCCGGTCTCCACCAGGCGCTCTGCGCCCAGCGCCTCGCCGTAGCGCACCAGCAGGTCCATGGCGCGGGCCTTGGCGCGCCCCTCGGCGCCATCGAGCATGGCCTTCTCGGTGTCGGTGAGCTTCATGGCGCGGCCTCGGCAGCCTTGGTAGGGCGCAATAAGGCGATAGCCGCATTGCGCCGATCGATCCCTTCCACAATACGGCGCAATACGGCTGACGCCTATTGCGCCCTACTTCCAGCGATACACCTTGGCTTCCACGTTGTCCTTCACGCGCGCCTTGAGCGCGGCCGGATCGATCTGGTGCACGCTGCCGCTGCCGGCGAGATCCAAGGCGTGCGCCGCCGCCATGCCCATGGCCATGCACGGCCCCATGACGCGCGTGCTCGACAGCGCCGCCGCGTCGCCGTCCATGCAGCGCCCAGCCGCCACCAGGTTGTCGGCATCTGGCGACACGAGGCTCCTGAGCGGAATGTAGTGCACATGGTCCTCGGGGAACGTGTGCCAGTGGTGCCCCTGGGCATGATCGTGCAGCTCGATCGGCCAGGCGGTGCGGCCGATGGCGTCGTCGAACCTGGTACCGGAGCGCACCTCGCTTTCGGTCAGCTGATGCACGCCCGCGATCCAGCGCGTCTGGCGGATGCCGGGGAAGCCGTAGGCCCGGATCTTGGCCGCGCCGAAGCACTTGGGGAACTCGGTCCTGAGGAAGGCCACGGCGCGATCGGCCTGGTCCTTGCCCTCCAGCGCCTTGGCGGAGGCCTCCAGCGGATCGAGCGGCGTCTCCACGTGCGTCATGTTCATGGCCGCCACGCCGCGCCCCGGAATGATGAAGGCGAGCCCCTCGCGCCGGCGCAGCCCGTATTCGCCGCCCTTCTCGGCCATGCGTTGGGAGATCTCGGGCTTGGTAGGCGCGTTCGTCTCGTCGATATTCTCCAGGATCACCATTTGCGTGCCGAACACGCGGGCGTCGGCGGGCTCGCGGCAGGCAAGCCCGGCGTTCCAGGCGAGCGCCGCGTCGCCCGTCGCATCGATGAACCCGGTGGCCGAGACGGTCACGTCGCCATAGCGGGTCGCGAAATGCAGCTTGGCGATGCGCCGGCCCTCCACCGTCACCTCGCGCAGCACCGCTCCAACCAGCGTCACGATGCCGGCGGCCTCGATCGCCCGCTCGATCCAGCGCCCCAGCGCGATCTCGTCGTAGTAGACGACCGTGGTGGTGGGCCCGTTGCGGTAGTAGAGCGCCTTCTCCTGCTTCTCGAGGTCGTTGAGGATGTCGTCGGCGACGCCGTAGGTGAACTGGTAGCCGTGCGTGCCGTTGGCGAACAGGCCGCAGAACGTGCCGATGATGGAGTTGACCGCCTGTCCGCCGAGCGCCGGCAGTCCATCCACGATCGCTACCTTGCGGCCCAGCCGTGCCGCCTGCAGCGCCGCAGCCGTGCCGGCAATGCCGGCGCCGACCACGCAGATGTCGACGCCGAGCTCGCGCGCAGCGGCCTTGGGCCCGCGCTTCACGGTGCGGGTGGAGGTCGTGAGTTGGGCGTCGGCTGCCATGCTGGCTCCCGCGATGATGCCCTGCCGGGCGGTTAGAGATCGATGACGAGGTAATCTTCCTCGAGCGTAACCTGGAAACTCTCGGCCACGTAGGGGCCTTTGACCAGATTGGTGCCTGGCTCCACCTTGACCGTGAAGCTCCTGGCCTTCACCGACTTCGGGTCGCACCAGGACTGCCCGGTGCGGATGTCGAACTCCCAGCCGTGCCAGGGGCAGCGGATGAACTCGCCGGGCTTGGACAGGCTGTAGCTTCCGGGTCCCTCCGAGCCGACCAAGCCGACGATCATGCCGCGGCACAGCTCGGCACCGCGATGCGGACAGCGATTGGCGAGCGCAAAGAATTCCCCGCCGATGTTGAACAGCCCGATCTCGCGGCCCATGGCCGTGACGATCTTGCAGGTGCCAGGCGCAACCTCGCTGGCTTTGGCCAGGACGCGGCGGCTCATTGCAGCCCGTACAGCGCCTTGGCGTTGTCGCGGAACAGCTTGACCTTCTGCTCCTCGGTCAGACGGAACTTGAACGTCTGCCTCGGGTCGTCGAAGTCCCAGTGCGGGTAGTCGCTCGAGAACATCAGGCGGTCCCAGCCCAGCCACTCGACGATGTCGGCCAGATGCTCCGGCTTCTCCGGCTCCTCCATCGGCTGGGTGGTGAACCAGACATGCTCGCGCACGTACTCCGATGGCGGGCGCTTCAGGTGCGGCACCTCCGCGCGCATGTGCTGCCAGTGCTTGTCCATGCGTGCGCACAGCGCCGGCGCCCAGGCGAAGCCGCCCTCGATCATCACTATCTTGAGCTTCGGGAAGCGCTCGAGCACGCCCTCGAACACCACGCTGGTGAGCGTGTTCTGCATGCCCGTCGACATGGCGTAGTGCTCTTGGATGTAGTAGGTCGGCCAGCCCGTTCCCGTCGAGGAGTGGCCGCCGCTGAAGCCCGCCACGTGCATGCCGACCGGCTTGCCGCACCGCTCGGCCGCGGCGAAGATCGGCCAGTAGCGGCGATGTCCCAACGGGTCGCTGGTGCGCGGCGACAGCAGGATCTGCACGAACGCGGGGTCGGATGCGCGCCGCTCGATCTCGGCCACCGCGTGCTCCGGGTGCTCCTGCGGCACCACGATCGCCGCGCGCAGGCGAGGCTCTGGTTTCACCCAGCGTTCGAGTTGCCAGTCGTTGACGGCACTGGAGAGTGCGGCGGCGAAGTCGAGGTTGCGCTCCTCCATGCCGCCACGGCTCAGCGCGATCAGCATGCCGACCTCGACGTCGTTGGGGTCGAGGTGCTGGCGGCGCATCAGGTCGAGGTCGGAGCCCGGGGGGCCGTCCTCGGGGAAGGAGTCGGCGCGCATGCCGCCCGCCATCATGCGCGGGTAAGGCAGCTGGCCGGTCAGGCCTTGCCGGATATTGGGGCCGAACGTCGCCATGTGCTGGCGCCAGTGCGACGACATGAAGGGATGCAACTCGGCCACCGTGCGATAGACCGGGTGAATGTCGCAGTCGATGATCTTCAGCCGGGCGTCGGCCTTCACTTGCCGGACAGCAACGTTCATGGGGCCTCCTTGCGGGTGACCGTCCCCGCCTCGGCCGCGACGGCATCGCCGAGCCGCGGGTAGGTCTCGAGGGGATTGTCGATCAGCATTTTGCGTATTGTGTCCTCGGGCAGGCCCGCGGGCAAGATATCGTCGCCCTCGAACTGCCAGTGCGGATAATCGCTGGAGAACAGCAGCAGGCGGTCCGAGCCCATATGCTCGAGCGTGCGCGCCAGCATGCCGGATTCGCCGCCCGGAGCGTCTACCGGTTGCAAGGTGAGCCGGACGCGCTCGCGCACGATGTCGGCCGGCGACTGGTCGACCCAGGGCACCTCCTGGCGCACCCCGCGCCAGGTCTTGGCCGTACGCCACAGCCACGACGGCAGCCAGGTGAAGCCCGATTCGATCAGCACCACCTTGAGCTCCGGGAACTTCTGGAGCACGCCCTCGGCCACCAGGCTCAACAGTTGCGTCTCGAAGGCCGCCGACTGGGCCACGTAATCTTCCACCCGGTAGGAGGGCCAGCCCGAGTAGGTCGGCGCCACGCGATAGGTGCTGCCGGCATGAACGCCAATCGCCAGCCCGTGCTTCTCTGCCGCCGCATAGATCGGCCAGTTGCCGCGCCGGCCGAGCGGCCCCTCGCCCATCGCCAGCAGCAGCACCTGCACGAAGCGCCGGTCGGGCGCCACGCGCTCGATCTCCTTGACCGCCAGCTCGGGGTTCTGCGCATACACCAGGATCGAGGAGCGCAGGCGCGGCTCGCGATCGAGCAGCTCTGCCGCAACCCAGTCGTTCACCGCCGAGCAGAGCGCGGCGGCCATGTCCTCGTTGAACAGCGCAACCGCGCCGTGCAGCGGATTGAGGATCGCGTAGCGCAGCTCGAGGCGGTCGAGCACGTTGCGGCGGATCGCGTCGAGGTCGGCCGCCGGCGCCCCCGACGGCGCCCGCCAGTCCGGGCGCGCGCTGATCGGCGACGTCGGCAGATAGCTCGTCAGTGCGAACGGCATCTGGTCGATGTGGCGGTTGGAGAACTGATCGCGCCAGAACGGGTCGAGGTACGCCAGCAGCGCCGGAATGCCGGGCATCGCCGGATGCACGTCACAGTCGATCGCGCCCTGGATGGGCAGTTTCATCGGCGAATTGGCTCCGTCGGGCCGATCCCAAGTCCCACCGCTCAAAGCTCCATGTCGCGCTCGGTCGGCCGCCACGCGTTGATGCGGCGATCGATGCGCACCAGCACGGCGTTGATGATCAGCACCAGCGCGGTCGCCACCACCACGCCGGTGAACACGCCGGTGGTATCGAAGTTCTGGCGCGAGTACTCGATCATGTAGCCGAGGCCTTCGTTGCCGACCAGGAACTCGCCGATGATGGCGGCGCTGACCGCGCGCGGCAGGGCAATCTTCAGCGCAGAGAAGAAGAACGGGAGCAGCGAGTTCCAGATCACCTCGCGTGAGATCCTGGACTCGCTGGCGCCCGCCACGCGGGCCATGTTGATCAGCCGGCGATCGACGTTCCTGATGCCGGCGAACACGGCGATGAACACCGGATAGAACACCAGCAGGCCGACCAGCCACAGCTTGGGCGCGTCGTCGATGCCGAACCACAGGATGAACAGCGGCACCAGCGCGTACTTGGGCACGCCGACCGATGCCATGATGTAGGGCTCGACCGCATTGGTGAGGCGCGGCAGGCGCCGCAGCACGAACGGCAGCGCCACGCCGCAGAAGCAGCCGATGGCAAAGCCGATCGCGGCAAGCCGCAGGGTTACGTAGATGTGGCGCAGCAGCTCTCCGGACATGGTGTCGCCGACGATGCGCTGGAACACCTTGATGGGGTCGGCGGCATAGACCGGGCCCGCCGCATCGGCGCCGAGCTTCCAACCCAGTAGCAGCAGCAGGGCAAGAACGATCCGCCCGATGGTGACCGCGTACTGGCGCCACCTGACCGGCCCAGGTTCGGCGAAGTCGAGCGCGCTTTGACCGCTGGTCGTCGTCATTGCACCTGCGCCCTGATGGCCTGATAGTGCTTGGCGAAGTCGGGGTGCGTCATGATCCCGCGGATGTCGCGCGGGCGGGGAATGGAGATGATGTGCTCGCCGGCGATTTGGGCGGGCGCCCGGGTCAGCACCAGCGTGCGGTCGCCCAGCGCGATCGCCTCGGCAATATCGTGGGTGACGAAGATGATGGTCTTGCGCCCCAGGTTCCACAGCCTGAGCAGGTCGTCCTGCAGCTGCATGCGAGTCTGCGCGTCGAGCGCGCCGAACGGCTCGTCCATCAGGATCACAGGCGGGTCGTACACCAGCGTGCGGATGAGCGAGGCGCGCTTGCGCATGCCGCCGGAAAGCTCGTGCGGATAGTGCTTCTCGAAGCCGGCAAGCCCAACCGCCCGGATCAGCAGCTCGGCGCGGGCGCGGGTCTCGTCGTTGAGGCGGTGCTGCACGGAAAGCGGGAACAGCACGTTCTGCAAGGTAGTGCGCCAGGGCAGCAGGTTGTCCTCCTGCGTGACGTAGCCGATCTTGCAGGAGAGACCTGGGCTCAACGCCTTCGGATCGTTGATCGGCGCCGCGACGGACTGAAACCGCACCTCGCCGGCATTGGCGGCATCGATCTGGGCGATCATGTTGAGCAGCGTGGTCTTGCCCGATCCCGACGGCCCCACGATGGTGAGGAACTCCCCGTCGCTCACCGAGAAGCTCAGGTCGCGAATGACCCAAGGCGGGGCATCGCGGCCCGCGCGCGCGGCAAAGCGCTTGCTGAGATCACGCACTTCGAGCAGCGGCTGCATGGTCAAGCTCAACTCCCCGCTCTCGCGTCGGCCGGCGGGCGCCAGCGCAGCAGCCGCGCCTCCGCCGCATTCACGCTCCAGTTGCCGATGAAGACGATGCAGGTGGTGGCAACGAGCGCGACGAAGACACCGGTCGTATCGAAGTTCATGGCACTGAGCTGGATCAGGTAGCCGAGCCCGCGATTGGCCGAGATCAGCTCTGCGATCACCGCGCCGCCGATGGCGTAGGGCATGGCGATGCGAAAGCCGATGAAGATGTGCGGCACCGCGCCCGGGAAGACGATGTGGCGGGCCACGTCGCGCTCGCTGGCGCCCGCCACCTGAGCCATCTGCACGAGCTTTGCGTCGAGTGCGCGGATGCCGCCCAGCGCGCTGAAGTAGACGATGAAGAACACGGTGATCGCCACCAGCGCGATCTTCGACTCGATGCCGATGCCGAACCACAGGATGAACAGCGGCGCCAGCGCCAGCTTCGGCGCGCCGTAGCCGCCAACCATGAACGGATCGAGGATGGCGGTGACGATCGGCATGCGGCGCAGCGCGAAGGGCAGTGCCGCGGCGGGAATGGCACCGATGAAGAAGCCGGCAACGGCTTCGATCGAGGTGTAGGAGGCGTGCTGCAGCAGGTCGCCGTAGACCACCCCGTGCCACAGCCGCGTGACGACGCCCAGCGGCGAGCCGATCCAGTAGGTGCCGAGAGCCAGGCTGAGCACCTGCCAGACAGCGAACAGCACGACGAGAACCAGCGCCTGGTCGAATCTGGTCCACAGCGACAGGCTCAATCGCGCAGGCTCGGCGCGCGCAGGTGCGGGCTCGCTAGACTGCTCCCAGGTCGCCATTTCCTCTCCAGCTCTGCCGAGCGGCGGCAACGCTTCGTCGTGAGCGCGTTGTAGCGCTCAGTGGTTTTTGATACATCAACCGTAGAGCGGTAACGATAGTTCGGGAGGACGAGATGTTCAAATGGGCAAAAAAGTTAGCCGTCACCGGCATGGGGTTGGCGGTTGGGCTCGCTCCCACCACCGGACAGGCGCAGGAGACCGAGGTCATCTTCGCGATTCCAGCCCTCACGCTCACCTTTACAGCCCATTTCGTGGCCGAGGACGCGGGCTTCTTCAAGAAAGAAGGCCTCAAGGTATCGAGCCGCAACCTCGTCGGGGTGGCCTCACCCAACGCCGTTCTCGCGGGCAGTGCAGATTTCACCTTCGGAACCGGCCCTGTGTTCCTGAGGGCTGCCGCACAGGGGCAAAGGTTTCTCGCCATAGCCAACATGGTCGACCGGCCTTTGGTCGAGCTGGTCCTGCGTAAGGACGTGGCGGACGCTGCGGGCATTACCGACAAGACCTCGCCGGTGATCGCGCCAAGGCCCTCAAGGGCTTGACCATCGGCGTGCAGGGCATCGGCAGCATCGTGCACGCCTGGCAGCGCTATGTCGTCAATCGCGGCGGCCTCGACATCGAGAAGGACGTGCGTGTCGCTCCCATGGACCCGCCGGCCATGTTCCCGGCGCTCGAGAACAAGTCCATCGACGGCTACGCGACGTCCATGCCGTTCACCACGCAGGCGGTCATCAAGGGCTCGGCGATCATGCTGGCGAGCTCGACGTTCGATGCGCCCGAGCTGGTCCCGTTCGCCTACGGGCTGATCTACACCCGGCCCAACATGTGCACCGAGAAGCGCGACCTGTGCGCGCGCATGGCCCGGGCCTATATGGGCGCTGCCAAGATGATCCAGGAGAAGCCCGACGAGGTGTATGAGACCGTCCTGAAGAAGCGGTTCGAGAAGATGGAGCCGCAACTGCTCGCCGCCGCGTGGAAAGTGGCCCAGCAGGCCCATGCCAAGGATATCCGCGTGACCGTCCAGCAGCTCGAGAACTCGCAGAAGGTCAGCCTCGACGCCAAGCTGCTCGAGCCCAAGGACGCGCTCAAGAGCTACGACGGCCTCTTCACCGACGAGTTCATCAAGTAACGCTCGGGCTCGGACGGTCGCCGCAATAACACCCCGCGCGCTAGCCTGCGCGGGGTGTTCTCGTTGGCAGGCGGTTGAGCGTCGCCGGGCGGCGGCCTGCGAAGGCTTCGGCCCGCCCTTGGCCACGGCCACCATGGCGGGGCGCAGCACGCGATCCTCGATGATATAGCCCGGCCTGGAACACCTCCACGATGGTGCCCTCGGGCACGTCGCTGCGCGGCATCTCCATGACCGCCTGATGCAGATGCGGGTTGAACGGCTCGTTCGACGGGCTGCAGGCGCTTGATGCCGTGGCGCTCGAGCGCGTTGAGCAGATCGCGCTCGGTCAGCATCACGCCCTCGAGGAAGCTCTTGAGCGCGGGGTCCTGCTCGGCCGCGCCCGCGGGGATCGCGCCGATCGCGCGCTGCAGGTTGTCGCCGACGCCGACGATGTCGCGCGCCAGCTTGGTGATGGCGTACTTGGCGATCTCCTCCTTCTCGCGCTCCGCGCGCTTGCGGATGTTCTCGATCTCGGCATGCGCCCGCATCCACTTGTCCTTGAGGTCGGCCGCTTCGGCCTGCAGGGCGGCGATGACGTCGTGCACGGTGCGCGCCCTTCGCCTCCGCGCCCGGCGCCTGCGCCGGGCCGGCATCCCCGGCCCGGCGCAGTCTGATCCGCTCGGTGGGACCTTCTTCGGGTCGGAATTGTCTGGCGGTGTGTTGGCCATCATCACGTTCGCGCTCAGTTGTTGCCGCGCCGTCCGGCGGGGTCGGTGACACCTGGCCGACGGCCGTCTAGCGGGCGTCGGCGTTCGGCCGGCGTCGAGCCACGCCGCATATCGGGCAAGGCGGGCGAAAAATCAAGTCAGCACTCGCCCGACGAGCTTGGCCGTGTAGTCCACCATCGGGATGATGCGGGCATAGTTGAGGCGCGTCGGCCCGATCACGCCGAGCACGCCGACGATCTTGCGCCGCTCGTCCTTGAACGGCGCGACGATCACCGAGGAGCCCGACAGCGAGAACAGCTTGTTCTCCGAGCCGATGAAGATGCGCACCCCATCGCCGCGCTCGGCCAGCCCCAGCAGCTGGACCAGGTCGCGCTTGGTCTCGAGGTCGTCGAACAGCTGGCGGATGCGCTCCAGGTTCTCGAGCCCGTCGACGTCCTTGAGCAGGTTGGCCTGGCCGCGCACGATCAGGCTCTGCTTGCCGTCGAGCGCGCCCGACCAGGTGGCGAGACCGGCCTCGATCACCTTCTGGGTCAGCTGCGTCGAGCTCGGCCTTCGCCTTGGCCTGCTCCTTCTCGATCCTGGCCCTGGCCTCGCTCAAGGTGAGGCCGCGGATGCGGGCGTTGAGGTAGTTGGCGGCCTCCGACCAGGCTCGAGGGCGGCAGGCCGGGCGGCAGGTTGATGACCCGGTTCTCCACGTCCTGGTCCTCGCCGACCAGCACCACCAGCGCCTTGCCGGGCTCCAGCTGCACGAACTCGATGTGCTTGAGCTTGCCCACCTGCTTGTCGGCGAGCACGACGCCGGCGCAGTGCGAGAGGCCCGAGATCATCTCGCCGGCCTCGGTCAGCACCTGCTCGAACGCCTTCTCGCGCTTGCACGCCGATCTGCGCCTCGATGGCGCGGCGCTCGTCCTCGGTCAGGTCGCCGACCTCCAGCAGGCCGTCGACGAACAGCCGCAGGCCCGATTGCGTCGGCAGGCGGCCGGCCGAGGTGTGCGGCGCATAGATCAGGCCCAGGTGCTCCAGGTCCGACATGACGTTGCGGACCGAGGCCGGCGACAGCGTCATGGGCAGATGCGCGGGCGAGGTTGCGCGAGCCGACCGGCTCGCCGGTCGCGAGATAGCTCTCGACGATCTCGCGGAAGATGGTGCGCGAGCGCTCGTTGAGCTTCTGCAGCTCGGAAAGCGCCGATCGGCGATCGGTTGGCCGAGGGGTTTGTCGGAGCTCATGCGCCGAGGTTGTGGGGTTGTTGCGGTGCAAAGTTTAGGGCGCACGCTCCGCGATCGTCAAACGCGCAGGTTGCTTTGTGGGTTGAAGGGCGGCGGGCGCTCGCATAGGGTGCGCCGCATCCCTGCAACTAACCATGACGCAGAGCGCGCCAATGCGCCCCTCCAAACGCAATCCCGACGAGCTTCGCCCGGTCACCATCGACCGGGCCGTGTCGATGCACGCGGAAGGCTCGTGCCTGATCAAGTTCGGCAACACGCATGTGCATTGCACGGCGAGCCTGGAGGAGCGGCTGCCGCCCTGGCTGAAGGGCCAGGGCCGCGGCTGGGTGACGGCCGAGTACGGCATGCTGCCGCGCGCCACCACGCGAGCGCACGCGCCGCGAGGCGACCGCGGGCCACCCGTCGGGCCGCACGCAGGAGATCCAGCGCCTGATCGGGCGCTCGCTGCGCGCCGTGGTCGACCTGCCGAAGCTCGGCGAGCGCCAGATCTCGATCGATTGCGACGTGATCCAGGCCGACGGCGGCACGCGCACGGCGGCGATCACCGGCGCCTGGGTCGCCCTGCACGACTGCCTCAAGTGGATGCAGGCGCGCGAGATGGTCAAGGACGGCGTGCTGCGCGACCATGTGGCGGCCGTCTCCTGCGGCATCTACAAGGGCACGCCGGTGCTCGATCTCGACTATCCGGAGGACTCGGACGCCGACGCCGACGCCAATTTCGTCATGACCGGATCGGGCGGCATCGTCGAGGTGCAGGGCACGGCCGAGACCAAGCCGTTCTCGCAGGAGAGCTTCGACCAGCTGATGGCGCTGGCCAGGAAGGGCATCGCCGAGCTGGTCTCGCTGCAGAAGCTGACGGTGACGTAGCGACGCGCACGAGGTTGAGAGCGTGCGATGACACCGGCGGGCATTCTCGAAACGGTGCTCTACGCCGGGACCTGGCGGCCGCCGAGACGCTTCTACCGCGATGTGCTGGGGCTCGAGCCGTTCGCCAAGGCGGCCGGCCGGCACATCTTCTTCCGCTGCGGCGACCAGGTGCTGCTGGTCTTCAACCCCGAGGCCACCGAGATGCCGCCGGCGCCCGGCGCCCTGCCGGTGCCGCCGCATGGCGCGCGCGGCCCGGGCCACATCTGCTTCCGCGCGCCGCGCCGCCGAGATCGACGGCTGGCGCGCGCGGCTGCAGGGCCAAGGGCGTCGCCATCGAGGCCGACTTCGAATGGCCGGGCGGCGGCCGCTCGATCTATTTCCGCGACCCTGCCGGCAACTGCCTGGAGTTCGCCGAGCCGCGCATCTGGAAACTGCGAATGACCCGCCGCCTGCACCCCGGCGCACGCCTCGTCGTCGCGAGCCACAACCCCGGCAAGGTGCGCGAGATCGGCGAGCTGGTCGGGCCGCTCGGGCTCGCGGTGGTCTCGGCGGCCGACCTGGGCCTGCCCGAGCCCGAGGAGACCGGCGCCACGTTCGCGGCCAATGCCGAGATCAAGGCGCTGGCCGCGGCCGAGGGCGGCGGGCCTGCCGGCGCTGGCCGACGACTCCGGGCTCGAGGTCGAGGCGCTGGCGGCGCAGCCCGGCATCTATTCGGCGCGCTGGGCGGGCCCGGCCAAGGACTTCAAGCTCGCCATGCAATGGGTGGCCGACGAGGTGCGCGAGCGCGGCGGGTGGGACGCCGAGCCCGGGCCGCGCGCCAACTTCACCGCCGCGCTTTGCCTCGCCTGGCCCGACGGCGCGTGCGAGGTGTTCGAGGGCAAGGTTTGCGGCCATCTGGTGTGGCCGCCGCGCGGGAACCGCGGTTTCGGCTATGATCCGATGTTCGTCGCCGACGGCGAGACCCTGACCTTCGGCGAGATGGAGCCCGCAGCCAAGCATGCCATCAGCCACCGCGCCCGCGCCTTCGCCAATTCGTCGCGCGCCTCGACTCGAGGCGCGGCGCGCCTGACGGCGCCGGGCTTCGGCGTCTATGTGCATTGGCCGTTCTGCGCCTCCAAGTGCCCCTATTGCGACTTCAACAGCCACGTGCGCGCGGGCGGCATCGACGAGGCGCGCTTCCTCGCGGCCTTTCTGCGCGAGCTGGAGCACTGGGCGGCGCTGGCGCCGGGCCGCGCGGGTGGAGAGCATCTTCTTCGGCGGCGGCACGCCCTCGCTGATGCACCCCGGCACGGTCGGCGCCATCCTCGATGCGATCGCGCGGCACTGGCGCGTCGAGGACGAATGCCGAGATCACGCTGGAAGCCAACCCCTCGAGCGTCGAGGCGGCCCGCTTCCGCGGCTATCGCGCGGCCGGGGTCAACCGCGTGTCGCTCGGCGTGCAGTCGCTCGACGATGGCCAGCTGCGGACGCTCGGGCGGCTGCACACGGCGGACGAAGCGCGCGCCGCGATTGAGATCGCGCGCCGCACGTTCGAGCGCTTCTCGTTCGACCTCATCTACGCGCGGCCGGGCCAGACGCATGGAGGCCTGGCGCGAGGAGCTCGCCCAGGCGCTGCAACTCGCCGGCTCGCCACCTGTCGCTCTACCAGCTCACCATCGAGCAGGGCACCCCCTTCGCCGATCTCAATGCGCGCGGCAAGCTCGTCGTGCCGGATGGCGATGCGGCGAGCGCCCTCTACGAGCTGACGCAGGAGATGACCGGGCGCGCCGGCCTGCCGGCCTACGAGGTCTCCAACCATGCCGCGCCCGGCCAGGAGAGCCGGCACAATCTGCATCTATTGGCGCTACGGCGAGTACGCCGGCCTCGGCGCCGGGGCGCATGGCCGCCTGGTCGCCGACGGCGTGAGGCGGGCAACGGCGACGGAGCGCAACCCGGAGCGCTGGGCGGCGCTGGTCGAGGCGCACGGCCACGGCATGACCGAGACGACTTCGCTCACCAGGGCCGAAGAGGCCGACGAGGCCCTGTTGATGGGCTTGCGGCTGGCGGAGGGGATTTCCCTGGAGAGGCTTGCGGTCCTCGCCGGGCTCGTGCCCGGGCATGAGCGGATCGAGCGGTTGACGGGGCTCGGGCTGTTGCACCGGCCGGCGCCGGGCCGCATCGCCGCGACGGCCGCCGGGCGTATGGTGCTGAACGAGGTGGTGGCGAGGCTTGCCGCCTCGCTCGAGCCCGCGGCCGCGGCAGCTATTGAAAGTTGAAGTTGAAGATCTGGAACCCGCTGGAGACGGCGGCAGCCGGCGGGCTCGGCGCACTCGGTGCCGGCTCGATGATCGCCGCGCCGAACCTCTGCACCTCCAGGATCGCCAGGGAACGATCGGCGGTGCCATCGGGCAGCAGGCGATAGGCCCCGTCGATGCCCGTGAACCCGCTCGCGCGGGTGATCGTGGCCTGCGTGTAGCGCTGGCCAGTCGGCGCCGCCGGAGAGGGCTATCGCCATGCTCACCGCATCATAGGCGAGGCTGGCGATGCGCGGCGGCGCTTGCCCGTAGCTCTTGGCGAACTTCTGCGCAAAGTCCGTCCAGCCGCGGGGGTCTGGCCCCGGAAACCACGCCCCGACCAGATTGGCGTCGCGCCCTGCGTTGGGATAGTCCATGCCGCCGGTGCCGATCAGCTTGATCTGGCGCGTGTTGATCTGGGCTTGCGGCAGGAGTCTGGCCACCAGGTCGAGCTGTTCCTGCCCACCGGGAACGAACAGCGCATCGACCGGCGCGCCTTCCGCCTCGGCTGCCGTGATGGCCGCGCCGATCGTGCGCAGCGGCTCCAGCATGGCGTTCGCCGAGCCCCCATGAGGGTAGGTCTCGAGCGCGACGACAGTGCCGCCAGAACGGGCAACGGCACTGCGGAACACAGGCTCGACGGTCTTGCCGAAGGTGTCCTGCGAGATCATGGCAACGAAACGCCGTTTGCCCTGGCTCGCCGCGTAGGCAACGACCCGCTCGACCTCGGGTGCGGGCTGGAAGCTCAGCAGGAAGACGCCGCTGCCCGCGACCTGACGGTCATTGGAGAACGCCACCACCGGCACCTGCGCCTTGCGCGCAACCGGTGCAACGGCGGCTACCGACTTCGCAAACAGCGGCCCCAGGATGACGCCGGCGCCGCTCTTGATCGCATCCTCTGCGGCAAGCCTTGCACCTTCGGGCGTGCCCTTGTCGTCCTTGACCATGAGCTGCAGGTTGGGATTGTCGCGCTCGAACAGCGCAAGCTCGGCCGCCTGCTTGAGGCTCTTGCCGATCACGCCGGGCTGGCCCTGCGCCGACAACGGCACCAGCACCGCCACCTTCACCGGAGGCCCGTTCTTGGCCTGGTCGAGATTGAACGAGCCCGTCTGCGCGTCGGGCGCGCCTGCGGTGCAGGCACCCGTCAGCACCGCATAGGCCAGCCCCGCGGCGAGGCCGCAGGCCCTGAGCGTTGCGCGCAAACCGATTGGGATGTAGGCCATCGGCCCCCTGGCCAATGGAATCGTGCATCCTACGTAGCGCGGCAACCGGGGCGGGGCCAAGGCAAAAGCCGGCCGGGAGCCTTAATTTCAACCGCTATGGGGCCACAACCTGCCTCCGCGTGTCGGCCGGTTGCATTTGGCGCGAGCGACGAGCGAGGCTGGCGTGGGTCAGCGAACTGACGATCCGAGGAGCCAGGCTGCGGCCGGCCGCGCTGCAGCCGTGCTGGCGGACCTGCTGACCAGAGCCTTGCCGCCCGGCCTCTATCTGGTGGCGACCCCGATCGGCAATCTCGGCCGACATCACCTTGCGGGCACTGGCCACCCTGGCGCAGGCCGATGTCGTCTACTGCGAGGACACCCGGCACAGCCGCACGCTATTCGCGCACTACGGGATCGGCCGCGCGCTGCTGCCCTACCACGAGCACAACGCCGAGCGTGAGCGCCCGCGCATCCTGGCCGAGCTGGCAGCCGGCAAGTCGGTGGCACTCATCAGCGACGCCGGCACCCCGCTCGTATCCGACCCGGGCTACAAGCTGGTACGGGCCTGTCTGGCCGAAGGCCATCGCGTGGTGAGCCTGCCGGGGCCGAGCGCGCTGCTCGCCGGCATCGCCAGCGCGGGGCTTGCAACCGACACGTTCTTGTTCGCGGGATTCCTGCCGCCACGGCAAGCTGCGCGGCGCGAGCGACTTGCCGAGCTGCGGGCCGTGCCGGCCACGCTGGTATTCTTCGAGGCGCCCTCGCGGCTCGCCGAGAGTCTCGGCGACATGGCAACGGTGCTCGGTCAACGCGAGGCGGCCGTGGCACGCGAGCTCACCAAGCTGCACGAGGAGGTCCGGCGCGGCACGCCCGCCGAGCTTGCGGCATGGGCCGAGCATGCAGCAGCCGAAAGGCGAAATGGTCGTTGTCGTCGGCCCACCCTTGGAGCAAGAGGTGACGGAGGAGACGATCGCGGCAAAGCTCGCGCCGCTGCTCGACGAGATGAGCCTCAGCGAGGCCGCCAAGGCGGTTGCCGATTCGCTTGGCGTGCCCAAGGGACGCGCCTACGATGTAGGACTGGCATTGAAGAAAGCCGCTGGCGACTAGTTGATCCCCGCGGGATGCGAGCACCGACGCATGGCCCATGTCACCCTGATCGGCACCCTGCGCCAGTACACCGGCGGCGTCACTGAAGTCGAGGTCGATGCCACAACCGTGCGGCAGCTGTTTGCCAGGCTCGGCGAGAAATATCCCGACGCTGGCGCCGCATCTCGAGCAGGGCCTGGCGGTAGCTATCGACGGACAGATCTATCAGGACGCGCTGTTCCAGAAGATCGGCACGGACAGCGAGGTGCACGTTCTGCCCCAGATTGCGGGAGGCTGAGCGCGTGAAGGAAAATGCCATGACCGCGGGCCCAGTTCGCATGCGCCTCCTCTCCGGCCCGCTCAGCATGTTCGGCGCCAAGGTGCAGATCGCCGCGGCAGAGAAGGGCCTGGATTTCGAGCTCGTGATGGTGCCGTTCGAGATGCAGCGGCTGTATGAGCCCAAGCATCCAGATGTTCTTCGCATCAATCCGAAGCGGCAGGTGCCGGTGCTCATGCACGGCGACCTGGAGATCTTCGAATTCCACGCAGATCTTCGAATATTTCGAGGACCTGCAACCAGATCCGGCGCTGTGGCCGGCTGCACGGGCGGCAAGGGCGCAAGCGCGCTTGCTCGAGCACAAGTCCGACGAGGTCTACTTTCCGCATGTCATTCGGTTGATGGGCCTGCTGGGCAAGGACCAAGACCCCGCCGCCGTGGCTGCCCGCGAAGGCGCCGCGCGCTACTATCAAGAGATGGACCGGCTGCTGGCGGATCGTGGAATATCTCGCCGGCTCCTACTCCTACGCGGACATTGCGTTCTACATGGCGCAGCTGTTCGGCGACCGGATGGGTGCACCGATCCCTGACGCCATGGCGAGCCTGCTGCGGTGGCGTGAGAAGATCATGGCAAGGCCCGCCGTGCGCCATGTTGTCGGACCCATGGCGACCTATCTCGTCTCGCAGGGCCGACCGGTTCCCAACTTCTTGTCGTCCCTCGCGCCGTCTGGCGGCGCCGGGGCGCGCTGAATGTCGATCCTGAAGGTCCGCGCAGCATTGCTTGCGCTCGCGATTGTCGTGGGCGCCGGCGCGCCGGTCCGGGCGCAGACGGTCGTCGACGTCGAGCTGGTGCTGGCAGTCGACGTCTCGGGAAGCGTCAGCCACGATCGCTTCCTGCTGCAGCAGCAGGGCTACATTGCAGCCTTTCGCGACCCGCGCCTCCTGCAGGCGATCCGCACCGGCGCCGCGCAGGCGATCGCGGTCACCATGACGCAATGGACCGGACCAGACCTGCAGATGCAGGTGCTGCCGTGGACCCTCATCAAGGATGAAGACTCGATCCTGGCCTTCGCCGAAGCCATGGAGAAGGTGCCGCGGCAGCTGTTCAGCGGCGGCACCTCGATCAGCGGCGCCATCGACCACGCCATCAAGCTGTTCGCCAAGACGCCCTTCAAAGGCACCCGCCGGGTGATCGACGTCTCGGGCGACGGCTCCAACAACCGCGGCCGGCCTGCCGCGGAAGCGCGTGACGACGCCGTTCGCGCAGGTGTGGTCATCAACGGCCTGCCGATCCTGGTGCTGGAGCCCTACCTCGACCAATACTATTGGAACAACGTCATCGGCGGGCCCAACGCGTTCGTGATCGCGGTAGACTCCTACGCGGCTTTCGCCGACGCGGTCGTCAAGAAGCTGATCATCGAGGTCTCAGCCGGGTCCCTTGCACGGCTCGGACCGCGGCGGCCGGACCTGTGCCGCAGGAATGAGTTCGCCGATCCTGTCTCGAGCCGGCTTAGGCGTGCTGCGGGCTGCCCGCGGGGCGCGGCCGCGTCTCGGCCCAGGCGATGTAGCAGCCGGCGCACACGATGATGCCGGCGCCAACCCAGGTGAAGGCGTCGGGCAGATAGCCCGAGATCAGGTAGCCGACGATCACCGAGCCGACCAGCTGCCAGTACCCGAACGGGGCAATGATGCTGGCCTGGGCGTAGACCATGGCCCGGGCGACGAAATAGTGGCCGAGCCCGCCGATGATGCCGAGCGAGAACAGTAGGGCGGCGTCGGCCCAGGACGCGATCGGCGTCCAAACGAACGGCACCACGATCGACATCACGACGGTGCCGACCAGCGCGCTGTAGACGGCGGAGGTCTCGGCCGAATCGTGCCCGGCAACGCGGCGCGTCAGGATCTGGTAGAGCCCGTAGCACACGGCGCTGCCCAGCATGTAGAGCGACGCCCACTGGAACACGTCGGTGCCGGGGCGGATGACGATGAGCACGCCCACGAACGCGACGAGGATTGCCATGAGCCGCTGGGGAGTGATGCGCTCGCCCAGGATCGGCCACGCCAGCATGGCGACGAAGAACGGCGCCGTGAAGCTGATGGAGGCGGCCTTCGCCAGCGGCAGATACTTCACGCCGGTGAAGAAGAACAGCATCGACATCAGATGCACCATGGAGCGGATGACCTGCCACTTGGGCGTAGCCGTGCGCAGCACGACGAGCCCCATGGGCGGCACGAACAGCGCGGCGATGAACACCATGTGCGAGGCGGCGCGCGCCCACACGATCTGCTCGGTGCTGTAGCGCTCGCTCATGATCTGCACGAGGCCGTTCATGACGGGAAACAGCGAGCTCGCGGCCAGCATGCTGAGGATGCCCAGGAGCGTCCGGTTGGGCGCTGCAAGCGCAACTGTGGTCTGCATGAGCTGGATCGGTCTTTGTGGGAAGGCACGGACGCGCGCGATGCCCCACTCTCGGGGTGCCGGCGCATAGGGTCAAGGCAACGGCCGGCCCATTTGCGCAGACCACCTATGATGCAAGTCCAAATCTTGCCGTTCCACGTTTGCGCGGCTGCGGCCCGCCTCAGCCGCAGTGGCCGTTGGCGGCGCCATTGGGCCGGGTGCGCGAGCGCGTCCAGGTCTGATCGCGCTTCAGGAAATCGTGCAGCGTCTTGCCGGGCTCGGGGCGGAAGCGGTCGCCCGGCACCGCGAAGCCCTCCATGCGGTCGAGGCGGAAGGTGCGGAAGTCCTCGCGCAGCTCGCACCAGGCCGACAGCAGCCACACGGGTCCGAAGTAGGCGAGGCACAGGGGCCGCACCGTGCGCTCCGACGCCTCCGACAGGGCGTCGCGATAGCGGAAGTACACCTTGAGGTGGCCGCGCAGCGCGCGCCGCAGCTCGGCGACATCGAAGGTGATGGGCTCCATGAAGTGGTGCGGCGGCGCCACCAGCGCCGTGTTGGCCATGTACTCGCGCAGCCGGTCGGGGATCACCGCGCCCACCTTGGCGATGACGTTGCTGGCGGCAGTGGCAAGCTCCGGATCGGCCCAGGACTCCACGATGCGCGCGCCGAGCACGAGCGCCTCGATCTCCTGCTCCTTGAACATCAGGGGCGGCAGGTCGAAGCCGGCCCGCAGCACGTAGCCGACCCCGGCCTCGCCCTCGATCGGCACACCACTCGCGCTCAAGTCCTGAATGTCGCGATAGATGGTGCGCTCCGACACCTCCAGGTGCTCGGCAAGGTCGCGGGCGCGCGCCAGGTCCTTGCGGCGCATGAACTGGATGATCTCGAACAGTCGGTCGGCGCGGCGCACTGGGCTCACCGTTGGCTGGTTGGCTGGGGACTGACGGCGCGGACCTTAGTTTAGCCCTCCTGACACCACCGTGTCAGGAGCTTGGCAGGCTCCTGACAGCAGGTTGTCAGTCGGCCCCTAGGCATGGTGCGGCTCAACAACAGGAGGCCATCATGCGCACCGCAACAACGCCGCACCCGCAGCGGGTTTCGCTTCGGCTCACGCCGTCCGCCACCCTGGCCAGCCGCGTCCGCAGCATTGTGCGGGCGTGGTGGCGCGACTATTGGGACCGTCGCGCGCGAAAGGCGACCTTGCTCATCCTTCAGTCGCTCGACGAGCGCACGCTGCGCGACATCGGCATCAACTCCAGCGAGATCGAGTCCTGCGTCTACAGCAAACGGTGCGACCGGCAGCGCAACTACGACTCGCGCTGGAGACCGGCATGACCATCACCGTCTTCAGAGCGCACTGCGACAGGTGGAGTGAGGGCCGCGTGCCGCCGGTCGAGAGCCTGACGATCGTTGCCCTGGCCTTCCTGCTGGCCGGGTTCGTCAAAGGGGTGATCGGCCTCGGCCTGCCCGCCATCTCGCTCGCGGCGCTCACCGCAACGCTCGGGCTCAAGGCGGCCATGGCAATTCTGCTGGCGCCGTCGCTCGTTACCAACCTGTGGCAGGGCCTCGTCGGCGGCCACTTGCAGCAGATCCTGCGGCGCCTATGGCTGCTGCTCCTAGTGCTGTGCCTTGCAACCTGGCTCGGCGTGGGCGTGCTTGCGAGAGTCGACGCCGACATTCTTGCGGGTCTGCTGGGGCTGGTGCTGGCGGCGTATGCGGTGTCGGGCCTGGTGCGGCTCGATCCGCCGTCACCGGGAGGCATGGAGGGCTGGCTCTCGCCGGTCGTGGGTGCGGTGAGCGGGCTGCTTAACGGCATGACCGGCTCGATCGTGCTGCCTGGCGTCCTCTATCTGCAGTCGCTCGGCCTCTCTCGCGACGTGCTGATCCAAGCGTATGGGCGTGCTATTCACGGTGTCCACCGTGGCGCTCGGCTTTTCCCTTCGCGGGCAGGGCTTCCTATCGCCCGAGCTCATGGTGCTCTCGGCCTGCGGCGTTGTGCCGGCGGTGATCGGCATGCTGCTCGGCCAGCTGGTGCGGCGGCGGCTGTCGGAGACGGCGTTCCGCACCGTGTTCTTCAGCGGCCTGCTGGTGTTTGGAGTTTATATCGCCGTCAGGTCGCTCGGGGCTGCGTGGTAGGCCGCCGGCGCATCAGAAGCGGCTTCGAATCGAACACTTCCAGCCGGCATCAACCCGAGCGAGATCGAGTCCTGCGTCTACAGCAAATTGTGCGACCGGCAGCGGCGCTACGACGCCAGCTGGCGCTGCTGACCGTGTGATGATCGAGAAGTCCGCACCGTCGGTTTCGTTGCGCCAGGGTGCGGACCTGGTGAGCAGGACTCTCTGGCGCGCTGATCTTCGCGGGATCAATCTGGAGCTGCGGCGAAGCCCCATGGTAGGGTTCACGCGCCGGATCGCCGACAAAGCACCGCAAAGAAAGGTGCGCAAAGCATCAGGGAGGCGCCGATGTCCACGCCCAAGCCGCATAGCACGGTGGCCACGCGCATGTCGGGCATCCGCGAGGACTGGCTGCGCCTGACGCAGGAGGAGGTGCTGGAGCCCGATCTCGCCATCGTCGACCCTCATCACCACCTCTGGGATTTCCCCTCGCACCGCTACCTCCTTCCCGACCTGCTCGCCGACACCGGCAGCGGCCACAAGATCGAGTCGACCGTGTTCATCGAGTGCACGGCCTGCTATCGCGCCGACGGCGCACCGGAGCTGCGCACCCTGGGCGAGACCGAGTTCGTCAACGGCGTCGCCGCCATGTCGGCGAGCGGCGGCTATGGCCCCACGCGGGTGGCGGCGGGCATCGTCGGCCTCGTCGATCTGACGATCGGCGCTCGCGCCGAGGAGGCGCTGCGCGCGCACATGGCCACCGCCGGCCCGCGCTTCAAAGGCATCCGCCACGCCGCTGGCTGGGAGGACAAGGCCCCTGAGATCCACAACAGCCACACCAATCCGCCGCCTCACCTCTATCGTGACCATGCCAAGTTCCGGGAAGGCTTTGCGGCGCTGGGCCGGCTCGGCCTCACGTTCGATGCCTGGCTCTACCACCCGCAGATCCCGGACCTGACGGCTCTCGCGCGCGCTTTCCCGGCAGCAGCCGATCGTTCTCGACCACGTGGGCGGACCGCTGGGGCTCGGCTGGTACGAGGGCAGGCGCGACGAGATCTTCGCCGGCTGGAGGCGCGACATTCTGGAGCTCGCCGGCTGCCCCAACGTCTACATGAAGCTCGGCGGCCTCGGCATGCGCATCAACGGATTCAAGTTCCACCACCGCGAGCGCCCGCCCTCGTCCAAGGACCTGGCCGATGCGTGGCGGCCCTACATCGATACCTGCATCGAGGCGTTCGGCCCCAAGCGCTGCATGTTCGAGAGCAACTTCCCCGTGGACAAGATCTCGGGCTCCTACGCCGTCTACTGGAACGCCTTCAAGCGGCTGGCGTCCGGCGCCTCGGCCACGGACAAAGGCGCCCTCTTCCGCGATACAGCGCGGGGGTTCTACCGATTGAGCTAGTCAGGCGCTTCGTACAGATCCTGCTGGATCGCCCACGGCAGGGAAGTGCCAGAAGCGACAGCGCGGGCATTACTCCGGCCCGACGGCTTCGCCTTCGATTTCGACCTTGTAGTCCGGTCCCGCGAGCCCCGCGATCACCAGGAAGGTCGAGGATGGCGCGATATCGCCGAGTTTGCGCGCGCGGATCTCGCGCGACAGCTTAAGCCCCTCTGGCGTGTTCACCGTGGTGAAATACACAATCTTCACGAGATGCTCTGGCCCGAGTTTCTCCGAGGCGAGGCACGCGAGCAGATTGTCCCACGCCTGCTCAATCTGCGCTGCGAGATCGCCCGCGATCGCGCCGTCCGGCTTCATGCCGACTTGGCCGGCGAGCACCACCCGCTTGAGCCCGTTTCCAAGCGGATGCACCGTAACATGGCTATAGCGTCCGGCGGGCGGATGCACGGTGGGCGGATTGTGGCGGCGGATGGTCATAAATCTCTCCCGGGGAAACTGTTTGCGGCGTCACAGATTGAAGACACGGATCACTCTCGCCGACAATGAGGGTATCGAGCCATGCAATCGAGTACACGACCTAGTGCGATGATCGAGAAGTCCGCCACATCGCGCTGAGCTAGGGTGAGAGCGGACTTGTCGATCTCAATCGCACCAGGGGGTGTGCTCAAGTGCCAGCAACTATGTCCGGTCGAGGACGCTGATCATATCTGCTTCATGGCCAAAAGCAGAAGTGATTCCTGCACCTGGCGGTCGGTCAATTTGTGCCAAGAACTGCCGTAACCGCAGCGTCGCCTGACGCGGCCGAGCGTTCCTAACGCAGTCCGAAATCCGTGCTGATACCGTAACGACCGTAAATTCCATCGATCGCGCCAGTCTCATCGAGCGCGCGAACAAAGCGATCGTCGATCAACCGCTCAAGAGCAACATCGAGGACGCGCCGGTCGTGTGTTCCCATGATCCGCTGCATTCGCTTCAATGTGTCGAGCAGAGGATAGGGCTTCCGCCTAAGCTCACGCAGGTTCAGTGCTGCGGTAGTGGCCTCTGTGATGTTGAGTGCGCTCTTGAAGGCTCGCATGACCTCGGGTCTGTTTTGTTCTGCTAGAGCAAACGCGAGCGCCTCGATGAGGGCGGTTGTTACGCTTTCGATTACATCGGCATTGGCCGCCACGAATTCTGGTCGCGCTACCAAAACACCATCGTAGCTCGTGACATCTGCGGGGTAGTCTTCGCAGAAGCACCGAAAATCCCCTGCTTTCGAGATCACGGCTTTGTGCCACGGAAGTGAGAGCGCCATCGATCTCGCCCTGCTCGAGCGCGCGGAGGATCTGCGCGGGGCTGCCCACGGGCACCAGAATGATGTCGTCGCGCTTTGGGTCGAGGCCCAATTGCTCCAACGCAAGGACCGTTGATATCCAGATGCCGGCTCCGATCACTCGGACGCCAAGGCGTTTGCCGCGCAAATCTTGCGCTGTCTTGATCCCCGGCCGCGCCACGAGATGGCCCGAGAGGTTGGTCGTGCTAAGCGTCGCGGTTAGCCGCAAATCAGCACCCTCGGCAACCTGGAGAAGGGCCGCCGGAGCGCCGATGAGCCCGAGCGGTACTTCCTCGCTCAGACGCGGCACGGTTGCACCGCTCGCGGGTACCGCTCGGACATCAATCCCGAGCTTCTCGAAGAGCGCCTGTTCTCGGGCAATCTCCAGGAGAACAAGAAAGGAGCCGGTGGCTTCGGCAAACATTAGGCTGACTTGTTTCCTGCCTGTGGCGGCCTCTTGCATGATACTGCTCCTCGGGTTGAGCGGCCCTGGACGATGCTGCGCTAGCAACAGGCTGCGACCGGATTGCTGGTCAGCATGGGCGGTGCCGGCGGGTGAAGCAATCTCGCTCTGCGCGGCCGCCAGAAGCGGAAAGCACGTGGCAGACCCGCCGGCAATCAATGCCACTCCGATAGGCTTGCACCACATCTCAGCTGCCCTTCAGCTCCCGCCCTGCAGTGATAGCGATCCGACCACGCGGCTGGGAGCAGCAAGCTTGCGCGGTCCTCGTGCAGAATTGCATAACTAGGGCATGTTCGACTGGAACGACCTACGACACTTCCTGGCCGTGGCTCGCGAAGGCAGTACGCTCGCTGCGGCAAGCGCCCTGCGCGTAAATCAATCGACGGTCCACCGCCATGTGTCAGCGCTCGAGAAGGAGCTCGGATGCAAGCTCGTCGAACGCCATCCAACCGGCTACCGGCTCACCGAACTCGGGAGAGAGCTGCAGGTACATGCGGAGAGGATGGAAGAAAGTGCGGCAGCCCTCGAGCGGCACATAGCTGCCTCTGAAAAGGGTATGAAGGGGCCCATCCGCGTGACGTGTTCGACCGCGGTCGGCCACCGTCTCATGAAGTCGGGTCTGCTCGACCGGTTCAACGCACGCTATCCAAGGCTGAAGGTCGAACTGATCATGACCGAGCGCTTGGTGAACCTTTCAAAGGGCGAGGCTGAGATTGCGATCAGGGGCGGCGAACCAACGGATAAGTCCCTGATAGGCAAGAAGATCGCCGACGTCGCTTGGGGGATTTACGCAACCCATTCCTACATCGCGCAGCATGGCGCTCCGAAGTCGCCAGGGACATCAACAACCACCGCGTAATTGGGTTCACTGATGGCATTGCCAATCACAAGGCGGCACGCTGGCTGCGGAGCATGGCGCCGCAGGCGCGCGTCTGCGGCGAGAGCGGCAATATCCCTAGTGTTCTGCTGGCGCTCAAATCGGGAGCTGGCTTGGCGCCACTCCCGGCGCCAGTCGGCGACAATGATGGCGAGCTTGTCTGCGTATCGGTCCTGTCCCAGAGTTGTCTTATCCGATGTATCTGCTTACGCATCGAGACTTGCGCAGAGTGCCTCGCGTGGCCGCCTTTTTCGATTTCTGCTCAAAAGAACTACGACCTGTCCTGACGGGAGCCGCGCTTATCCGTGAACGCCGCGTACCTCGTCGAACAAGTCCGTCGCGTCTGCGCCGATGCTGCTGGCTGTGATTCACAGCAAAATCGATCATCGCAAGGTAGAGATGGGTCGACAACCGGCAAGTCTTCGACAAAGCACAAAATTTCCGCTTTGCCCCCGGCAACGGACATGAGCCCCGCAATTGAGTACACGACCTAGCGGATGCTGAGCACCGTCTCGATCGTGTCGTAGAGCATGCGGCGCGCGGCCGGGCTGATGGCTAGGTACTCGGCCCAGGCCGTCTCCTGCGCCACATTGAGCCAGGCGAGGTAGTCATCCTTGGTGAAGCGGTAGTACTTCGCCCCGGCTTTGGTGAAGGTCTCTATGAACCGCCGCTCGGCATCGCGCTGGGTGGCGGCAAAGAACTCCTCCGAGATTTCCGCGGCCGATTCCAACGCTGCTCGCTCCGTGTCGGTCAGGCTGTCCCACACGGGCTTGGCAATCAGCAGCGTGTTGAGGAACATCCAGATGCCCGGGCTGCCGGCGGTGAAGTACTTGCCATGCTCGAACACCTTGGTGGACACGAAAGTCTCGTAGGACGTCAGCGCGCCGTCGATCTTGCCCGACGCCATGGCGGCATGGATCTCGTTGGAGTGCAGCTCGACCGGCGTGGCCCCCGCCTTCTTCAGCATCAGATCGAACAGGCGGTCTCCGCCGCGCAGCCTGAGGCCCTTCACGGTGTCGGGCCCGGCGATCTGCCGATTCTTGGTGACGAACCCGCCCGGCACCCACCACCACGCCAGGATGTGCACGCCGTTGTCGTTGGCAACCGACTGCAGGTGCTCGAGAAGCTTAGAGCCTCTGAGGTCGCGGACGGTATCGAGGCTGGGATATAGGCCCGGCAGAACCGCCAGCGAGAACTCCGGCACCTGCTTGACCGCATAGGGCAGCACATAGACGCTCATCTCGAGCTTGCCCGACCGCAGCGCGTCGAACTGCTCCTCGGCTCCGATCTTCAGTGACAGCTGCGGATGGACCTTGAAGGAGTGGGCGGGAAGGCGGATCTGCGCTTCGTCGGCGAACAGCCTCGCCGCCCGATCGCGCGCGTCGGTCTTGGCTGGCCACTGATGCGAGATGTTGAAATCCCTGGCCGCGACTGGATTGAACGCAGCCAGAACGGCGAGGCTCAGGAATACTGACGCCACACGCATGTCGAGCCCTCTGTATTGCTGGGGTCCGCTACCTCCGCTTGCGAGCCGCCCCGCCGGTCCGCATTGCCAGGCTGGCATGCCACGATGGCCGATGCGTGACCTGATTGTGGTTCACGGATTATTCAACCGAGGGTGGGCAAGCGAGGTGGACAGACGCCCCAGCTCATGCCGCCCGCTGCTGCCTGAGCGTCTCGCCGCGATAGCTCAACGCCTCGGCCATGTGGGCGCGCGAGACCTTGTCGGCGCCGTCGAGATCGGCCAGCGTGCGGGCGACGCGCAGGGTGCGGTGGAAACCGCGCGCGGACAGGCCGAGCTGCTCGGAGGCCTGGCGCAGCAGCGCGACGCCCGCCTCGTCCGGCATGGCGATCTCCTCCAGCAGGCGGCCGGAGCATTCCGCGTTGGTGCGCACGCCCTTGGCGCCGAGCGCCGCAAAGCGCGCGCGCTGCGTCTCGCGAGCCGCGGCGACGCGGGCGCGCACCTCGGCGCTGCCCTCGGCGGGAGCGGGCAGCACCAGGTCGGCAGCCGACACCGCCGGCACCTCGATCTGCAGGTCGATGCGGTCCAGCAGCGGGCCCGAGATGCGTCCCTGGTAGTCGTCGGCGCAGCGCGGACCGCGCCTGCAGGACTGGCCCGGCACGCTGCCGCCGCACTTGCACGGGTTCATGGCGGCGACCAGCTGGATGCGCGATGGATAGGCGATGCGGTGGTTGGCGCGGGCGATGACGGTCTCGCCCGCTCTCCAAGGGCTGTCGCAGAGCATCGAGCACGTTGGGCAGGAACTCGGGCAGCTCGTCGAGGAACAGGACGCCCAAGTGCGCCAGCGACACCTCGCCGGGCCGGGGCTTGGAGCCGCCGCCCACGAGTGCCGCCATGCTGGCGGAATGGTGCGGGGCGCGGAACGGCCGGTGGGTGGCAATGCGCCCGCCGAGCAGCTCGCCGGCCAGCGAGTGCACCATGGAGACTTCCAGCATCTCTTCCGGCGTCAGGGGCGGCAGGATGGAGGGCAGGCGCGCCGCCAGCATGGTTTTGCCCGAGCCTGGCGCGCCGATCATCAACAGGTTGTGGCCGCCGGCGGCAGCGACCTCCAGCACGCGCTTGGCGCTTTCCTGGCCCTTGACGTCGCCGAGGTCGGGTTGCGGTCCTTGGCTGGTCTCGACGCTGGGCTTGGGCCGCGTCAGGGTCTGCAGCCCTGCGAAGTGATTGACCAGCGACAGCAGGTGCGGCGCGGCCAATACGGCCATGTCGGCGTCCGCCCACGCTGCCTCTGGGCCGCAGGCGGCGGGACAGATCAGGCCCTTGCCCATGGCATTGGCGCCGATGGCGGCGGGCAGCGCGCCCGGCACTGCCCTGATGGAGGCGTCGAGCGCCAGCTCGCCGATGGCGGCGTAGCCCTCGATGGCGTCGGGCGAGATGGCGCCCATGGCCACCATCATGGCGAGCGCAATGGGCAGGTCGAAGTGGCTGCCCTCCTTGGGAAGATCCGCCGGCGCCAGGTTCACCGTGATGTGCTTGTAGGGCAGGCCACCAGGCCGACGGCGTGCAGGGCGTTGCGCACGCGCTCGCGGCTCTCCGCCACCGCCTTGTCGGGCAGACCCACGACGGCGAACACGTGAGCGCCGCCGGAGATGCGCACCTGAACCTCGACGGGCTTGGCCTCGATGCCGACGAAGGCAACGGTGGAAATCTGCCCGTACATCGCAGGCGGCCCCGACGTGAAGCTCGGAAATGAACTCGCCGAGCAGTCTAGGGTTTCGCTGCGAGTGACCGCGATATTATACTTCACGTACCAGCCGGAATGGCTACTAGGCGGGAGGTAAAATATGCTCGCGCCTAGCCCGTCGCGGCCTGGGACGGATCGTCCTTTCCTCGGGCTCTGGAGCCTGTGGGACATGCTTGAGCTAAATGCCGAGGAGTTTTCTTCGCTCTCCGCTGCATTGAGGGCGCGGAGACGACCATCTCGGACTGGGACCGGAAGTCGCTGGATGCTGCCGTCGGCAAATTAGAGCACTGCAAAGCGATCCGAGCCCGAGTGCAGGAATTTGCTCAAGCCTGCGAGGTTCTGAGCGCGCCCGTTTCGAAGATGGCCGCGGAGGAATTGGCCGAAGGTCTTCTTGCTGGCGAAGTCACGTGGCGGGTTGTCGCTGAAGAGATGCGTCAGCTGCAAAGGACCTTCGGCCGCGAACTCAAGTCAATACGAGTGTTTGCCCTCAAGCGTGACGATGCTTGGTATTTTGATAAGGCACTCGATGCCTTCGGGCAGAAGGCTGTGGACGTGTTCCCTTCGGCCGTGCCCGAAATTGACGAGGCGGGCAAGTGCATCGCCCTCGGTCGGGCACCAGCCGCCGTCTTCCACCTGATGCGGATTGCCGAAATAGGGTTGCGCGCCCTTGCGCCGCTCGTTGGCATCACTGATCCGAACCCGGACTGGGGCGCAGTCATCAGAAAAATTGACGAGGAGGTGAAGCTACCCAAGAAGCAAAGAACTCTCAGCGCGGATTATGATTTTCTAGCTGGGGTCTCGAACCATATGCACGCCGTCAAGCTGACATTGTCTGCGCTAGACCCGGAAAGTGCCGCATCCAGCTGTTGCGCTACGGTCAGCTGACAACATGCGAGATATCTTCACGGATGAGCGGCTTTGATGCAGCTCCTCGCCGTCCAGACTTTCGGCGCAGCAGGCCTCTTCAGGCTTCTCGAGCAACCTTCGTAAACGCCCGCTCGAACTCTTCCTCGTTTCTGCGTGAGGCCAGCCGCTTGGCGGCTTCCTTGAAGCGTTTGTACTGGTCTTCTGGCGTCAGTTCTGGCGCCTTTCGTTTCGGCATCCTACGCTCTCTGACGCTTGTTCAGGCCCGTGGTCAATTCCGGGGTGTGAGCAACCGTACGCTTTCGTATGACTTGCATCTTCTTCGCAGGTCCGATCTTCATAATGGTACTCGTTCGGGAAGCCTCCCATTCGATGCCCGTTTTTCGTCAGGCGCATTCCGCGCTCCCCGCATTCGGGACAACTGTCTGACGGCCGCTTCGCCAGAAGGCTCGCAAGTCCGCCTCCAGCTTCGCAACCTTTTTTCAAGTGCGTCCACGCGGGCCGTTTTCTTCGATGCTTTCCATGCAGGCCACTTCTCCAGCAACGTCGTAACGTCCTTGAGGCCAACCATGACTGATACTCCCTTCGTAGATGTGTGACCGGACTCAGCGGTTCCCGCCCAATGTTGAACAGATCACAATAGAACAAGAAAATCTGCGCCCGTGGCTTGTCGATGCGCAGAAGAAATCGTCCTCAGAGTTTCCGCTCCGGGACGTAGGCCCTGCCCCCATCTTGTTGTGCTAGTTTCCTCCCCGTCTCAAGCGACGTTCCGGAAATAGATCTAGCTGAGCCTCCGCCTCAGCGCGACGATGCTTGCGCCGCCTGACCCGCCCCTCATGCTTCTGATCTGGTCCTATCAGAGGCTTTGTAGGTGAGCCGCTTGCCCTTGACGCCTGCAAGGTCTTCAAGGCGCGCTGCTGGTCATCCACGCCGAGCCCGACGCGGTTGTTGTAGCCTGAAATCGAACTCGGCGAGGTAGCGGTGCAGATGCTTCTCGCTGCAGTGCTGATACGTCCCGCGCATGCCGCGCTTGAACACGCGAGAAGTAGTTCTCGACCGTGTTCGTGTGGATCGCCGGGCGGCCTTCCTCGTAGCGCACGTATTCCTCCTTGTGTGATCGACGCGGTCGTGGCTGGCGAACGTGGCCCAGCCGGTATTTGTAGAGTTGCGGCCGCGTCCGTCATGACCCGCGCTTCGTTGGCGATGTTGTGCTGCACGATGGGAATCACCTGGCTGACGGTGCTGCCCTCGACATGGTAGCTGCGGACCTTGCCGCCGCGCTCCACCAGCGAAAGCACGACGTTCTGGTGCGCCGAGTGGTGAACTTGGCCACTTCTGGCGACGGCCCTTGGGATGGGTCGCCGCGCGGCCGTAAATCGTCTCGTCGACCTCCACGATGCCGCCGTCGCCGCCCATCGGAGGCTTCAAGCCGCCATCGCGCATTGCCTCGCGAATGCGGTGGCTACATGAACCACGCCGACTTGAGGGTGATGCCCATCATGCGGTGCAGCTGGTTGCTGCTGATGCCCTTCTTGCTGGCGCACATCAGGGCGATCGCCTGAAGCCACATGCGCATCGGGATGTGGCTGTCCTCGAAGATGGTGCCGACCTTGACCGTGAACGGCTTGCGGCAGTCCTTGCACTTGTAGGTGCCGATCCGGGTGCTCTTGCCCTGGAGCTTGGTGGCGCGATCCAGCACGCCGCAGCGGGGGCACTGCGGGCCATCGGGCCAGAGGTGCGCCTCGACCCAGTCGTAAGCCGCTTGCTCGTTCTGGAATCGCTTGTGCGAGAGAACGTCTGGTCATGGGGTCATCTCCTACCCCTGACAGTAGTTCATTTCCCGTGGTACGTCAAGTATAATATCCGCGCAAGTGCTGCAAGAACAAATAAGGAACAAGCGCACATAGCCCGTCGCGCTGTCGCCCAATTGCGTCAGCAACCTGCGCGGTCAAAAGCCGTTGATGGGTCGATAAGCCGGTCGCAGCAACGCACTGCGGCATGATAGGGTGCAGAAATGTCGTCTCGCCACACGATGTCGCGCTCAGGCCCGCAAGTGGCTTTCGAGCGCAAGATCCTGCTGAGCAAGTGGACGCTGCTGTTCGAGCAGATCTGGCCCCGTGCCTGGCTCACGCTGGCCCTGGCGGGGCTGTTCATCGCCGTTTCTCTGGCAGGCCTTTGGCCACGCCTGCCGGAGCTGCCCCACAAGATCGTTCTCGGACTGTTCGGACTGGGCTTCCTGGCTGCCTTCGTCGCCCTGCTGGGGGTGCGCTGGCCTTCCCGCGAGCAGGCCATCCGCCGCGTGGAGAACGTGTCGGGCGTGCAGCACCGTCCGGCGTCGTCCTATGAGGATACGCTGACGCTCGGCGCCAATGATGCCCGCACCGCCGCCCTGTGGAAGGCCCACCGCCTGCGCCTGGCGGCGATGCTGGCAAAGCTGCGCGTCGGCGGTCCGACCCCGCGCACCGACCGCTACGACCCGCTCGCCGTTCGCGCGCTGCTGCTGCTGTCGGTGCTCGCGCTGCTGATCGTGGTGGGCGACAGCGCCGCCGACCGGCTGTGGTCGGCATTTCGCCTGAGCCCGCTCGCCAAGGGTGCCGAGGCGCGGCTGGATGCCTGGCTCACGCCGCCGCCCTACACCGCCAAGCCGCCGGTCATGCTGGCCGACGGCGGCATCACCGGACCCCGGGCACAGGAAAAGCGGCCGCTGGGCGTGATGGAGGTGCCCGACAAGAGCATCCTCGTGGTGCGCGCCAGCGGCGCCGGCATGCGCGATCTGGTCATCGATCTTCCGGGCGAGAACGGAGCATCCAAGCGGCTGGAGGCGCCTCCTCCCGCCAACCCCGGCGACGTGCTCGAGCTCAAGCACGAGGTGCGCCACTCCGGGACCGTAAGCGTCATCAGCAGCGGCATCCAGGTGGCGAGCTGGACGTTCACGGTGGTGCCCGACCATCTGCCCAAGATCGCGCTCACCAAGGAGCCGGAGCGCTCGCTGCGCGGCAGCCTCAAGATCTTCTTCAAGGCCGAGGACGACTATGGCGTGGTCTCCGCGGAAGCACGCGTGCGGCGCCTGACGCCGAAGGCCGACACGTCCTCCACGGCGTGGGCGCGCGATCCCAAGAAGGGCGCCCGGCCTCCCTACGAGCGCCCGCCGGCGATGGCGCTGAGACTGCCGCGATCCTACGCCAAGGCCGTCGAGGGCCACAGCCTGCACGAGATCGGCGACCATCCGTGGGCCGGCATGCGGGTCGAGCTCACCCTGATTGCGAAGGACCTGGGCGGGCAGACCGGCAGGAGCGAGACGATCGAGATCACGCTGCCTGAGCGGCGTTTCACCAAGCCGCTCGCCCGCGCCGTGGTCGAGCAGCGCCGCCGCCTGGTGGAGGACCCGCGCGACCGTGTCCTGGTGGCCAAGGCCATCGACGCCCTGACCTTGGAGCCCGAGGAGTTCATCGAGGACCTGCAGGTGTTCCTGGGGCTCAGATCGGCCTACTGGCGCCTGCAGCAGGAGGACACCCGCGCCATCCGCAACAGTGTCATCGCGCAGCTGTGGAACGTGGCGCTGCGCATCGAGGACGGCAACCTGAGCGACGCCGAGCGCGCGTTGCGCGCGGCGCAGGACCGGCTGCAGGAGGCGTTGCGCAACGGCGCCTCCGACGAGGAGATCCAGCGCCTCATGCAGGAACTGCGGCAGGCGCTGGCGCAGTTTCTCGAGCAGATGCAGCGGCAGGCCGAGGGCCAGCAGCAGATGCAGGGCACCAACCCCAACCAGCAGATGCTCTCGCAGCAGGACCTGGAGCGCATGCTGCGCAACCTCGAGAACATGGCGCGCTCGGGTGACCGCGAGGCAGCACAGCAGATGCTGAGCCAGCTGCGCGACCTGCTCGATCGCCTGCAGTCGGGCCGCATGGCCGATCAGGGCCAGAGCCAGCGCTTCGGCCAGATGATGGACGAGTTCGGCGACATCATCGGCAAGCAGCAGGGATTGCTCGACGACACCTTTGGCCAGCAGCGCAAGCAGGACGGCGGCCAGCGCGGCCAAAAGGGCGACAAAGGCGACAAGGGCCAAGGCGACAAAGGCCAGGGCGGCGAGGGTCAGCAGGGCGGCGGCCTCGGTGACCGTCAGAGGGAGCTGCGCGACCGTCTGGGCCGGCTGCAGCGCGGCATGCGCGAGCTTGGCATGCAGTCGCCGGGGCAGCTCAACGGCGCCGAGGACTCCATGGAGCGCGCCGAGCGTTCGCTGCGCAACGGCGATCTGAATGGCGCCGCCGAGCACGAGGGCCGCGCGCTGGAGCAGCTGCGCCAGGGCGCGCGCGAGCTTGCCCAGCAGATGCTGCGCCAGATGCCGTCCCGCTACGGGTCGAACGACAATCGCGGCGAGCTCGATCCCATGGGCCGGCCGCCGCAGCGCACCGACGGTCCCGATCCCGGCACTGGCGTCAGGGTGCCTGACGAGATCGACGTCCAGCGGGCGCGCGAGATCCTGGAGGAGCTGCGCCGGCGCCTGGGCGAGGCGACCAGGCCCCCGATCGAGCTCGAGTATCTGGAGCGCCTGCTCAAGCGCTTCTGATCCGGCTTCCATCCCGGCTACCCTGTGCCAACCATCCTGGTCCCTGCCGGAATGGGCGGGGAATATTTGTTCTGTGCCAGGCGCAGCCCTGCAATGCTGGGACGTGGTATCTCACTTCTGTTGATAAGCCGTACCTGCGCAACTAAGGTCCGCGGGAAATCATATTTATATAAGACTGCGGGTCCGACCCCGCCCTGCAAGGCCGCGCCCGGGTGGGGGAGCCAGATGGACATCCAGGATATGCGCATCTTTGCGCGGGTGGCCGCGGTGCAGAACCTATCTGCCGTCGGCACCGAGCTGGGACTGACCCCGGGCACCATTTCCAAGCGCATCCAGGCACTGGAGGACGAGTTGTGCGCCCGCCTGTTCGACCGCACCACGCGCTCGATCAGGATCACCCAGGAGGGCGCTACCTTCCTCGGCCACGTGGAGCGCATTCTGGCCGAGGTCGAGGCCGCGCGCGCGAGCGTCGACGACAAGGTGACCAAGCCCAAGGGCAAGCTCAAGATCGCTGCACCTGCGGGCCTCGGACGGCGCTACGTGGCATCGGCACTCTGCGCGTTCGTGCGCGAGTATCCCGAGATCGAGACGCAGCTCGACTTGCAGGACCGCCCCGTCAATCTGCAGGAGGACGGCTACGACTTGGCCATCCGCACCGGCGAGCTTTCCGACTCCTCCGTCATCGCCAAGCGCTTGGCGCCCGACCGCCTGGTGATCGCCGCCTCGCCTGCGTATCTGGCACGCCGGGGGCGACCGGCGCGGGCGGAAGACCTGGCCGGCCACAGCTGCCTCGTATTCGGCGAGCGATCGCTGTGGGCATTCACCAGGGACGGCGCCGATACAGCGGTGCGGGTCGGCGGCCCGATCAAATCGAACAGCGGCGAGATGCTGTGCCTTGCCGCGCTCGAGGGCAACGGCCTGATCCGCGCGTCGGAGCTGGAGGTGTGGGCGGAGCTCGCCTCGGGTCAGCTGGTCGAGGTGCTGGTCGACCACGAGATTTCCAGCAAGGCCGCGGTGTGGGCGCTCTATCCGAGCGTCAGGCACATCCTGCCGCGCATGCGCGTGCTGCTCGACTTCATGACCGAGTGGTTCCGCGACGTGCGAACGCGACCGGGCGGCATGGGGCTCACCCCCGCACTGCAACGCGCTCCAGCCAAGAACGGGCTGCATACGACCTGAATTCCGGTCGAGGACTTTGATCTTCGGCAGGTTTGCCTTTGAAGCTGCCGAACCGGCCGTGGCGAAGGTTGACCCGATTTCCCCGAGTTGCGCAAAGCCCGCGAGCGACGTTCACGCATAACTAGAAGGGAAATTGCGCTGTCCTATTTAGCCCTGCATTGCCTGATGGCGACTTGCCAAGTCTCGCTTGATGAGACCGCCCTTTTGAAACAGTCAAGGGTCCGACGCGCGCTCTGTGTTCCAGCGCAAAGTGCCAGGGCATTAGACGTGACCCAGGTGGTGCCGGCGCCCCATTCGACCTTTCCGCGCATGATCTCATCAAAGCACTTCGCGGGTTCCAGAGACGCCTCAGCGCCTCGGCAAAGACGACTGAGGTTGGCGACGGTCCAGGTATTCGGGCCTTTGCTCGAAGCGAGCTTGCCTTGAATGGCCAACACGCAAGGTGAATTCGCCGCAACTGGGTCGCCGTCGGGAAGCATGGGCTCAAGTTGCCCGGCGCGCAGTTCCTCGATCTTTCCATTTGCTGCTAGCAACGCGGACTTGGCCTCGCGCAATTCCTCCTTGTCCCTCAGATTGACCTCGTGATCTCTTGCAAGTTGTGCCCGCGCTTCGGCCTCTTTGCTCGCCAACCCATCAAGTTTGGCTGCGGTTTCGGCGATCTGCATCTGCGCAGCCGCGACCTCGGCTACGGCGCGGTTCTTGGCTAGCTGGAGTTTCTCGGACAGCTCATTGGCCGCTTCGAGCGCGCGCACTGCTTCGTCTTTCTCTCGGCGGATGCTTGCCGGCTCTGCGCTTGCGCTTTGCACGGCTTGCCGGAGCTGGGCGGCGACCATGCGCTCTTCGGCCAACTTGGCCGCGGCCTCCCCGGAGGCGGCTTCGGCTTCCAACCGACGGCTGCGCTCCTGCGCCAGTTGTGTGACCATGTCCTCGAGACGAGCGGCTGTTGCCACGGATGTGGCGGCGGTGTCTCTCAAGGCACTTCCCACGTAGCTCTCGTAATATGCCCATACCCCGGCGACGACCGCGGCAGCGGTTGCAGCGGCGATCGCGATGTCTCGAAAGAGCTGGTTGCGCTTTCGCGGCTTGTGGGCACCGTCTCGTTGCAGCGGAGCTATTGGGGCACTCGGATGGGATGGGCTCAGCTCTACCGGTTCGAAGGCGCTGACAGCCTCATGCGCGACCCCGTAGGTAAGTGTCCCGAAACTCCACAAGTGACCTTCCGGATCACGGCAGGTATAGAATAGACCTCCCAGTCCGTCGTCTTGCGGCTCGAGCTCGACTTTCGCCCCAGCCCCCTCAGCGCGCGCGTGATGGCTGGTCACCTCCTGAACGGTCAGGTAGCAAAGCTGGGTGTTGGCCCCGCCAATCGCTTCGGGCTGCACCATGAGATCGTCGAGGATCAAATTGGCGATCGAACGCACGACTACCGTGCTATCGCCAAGCCGCAGCGAAACATACCTGACGTGGCCGTCGAGATCTTGCGCGCGATCGTGCTCCTCAAAGCCGAACGCCTCGCAGAGCCAACGCGCCGCGGCGTCCGCATCTCGATAGCGCAACACGGGCGTTATCATTGTATGCGCCATGGTGCCCCCTGTTTAAACCGCGATTTTCGGCGAGTGTACACGCGAGGGCTGCTGGCGCACGTCACGCTTCGGTCCATGGGTCGCAAGTGTCCGACCCGCCACACACAACAACCTGGCCGTGTGGAACTTCTGAAAGCGCGCTGGCGGTCGACTTGACTGCCTGAGGGGCAATCGAAAGCGGTCAAGCCGTAGTGCTGTGCTTGGACACAAAGGGCGAACTGCCTGGCGCAGTCATCAGCTGCCCAGGCGCTCACCAAGCTCTCGTGGCATCAGGTCATGCTCATCCAGGGGGCTGGAGTAAAACGAGCCCTCGCTACCAAGTTCAGATGTTGCATTTCGCAAAGCGTGTCGTGGGTACCCGCAGGGCAAGGTCGTCAGATTTTGGCACAACTCTTCCCGTGGGATGTTGATCGGGAGGCAAGTTCGCTCCGAAGGCTTCCGCCGCGTCATCGAGCAGGTGAGCCGACTGTCGATCACTTGACGCGGATCGTCACCCGGTCGGCGCGACCCCTGGCATCGATCACCGACAGCTTGAAGAAGCCGCGGCCGGTCTGCGGCAGCTCCACCTCGCGCCGCACGGGGTCGGAGGCAATGGGCTCGCCGTCGATCAACCAGATCAGCGGCAACGCGCCGCCTTCGGCCTTGGCCACCACGCCGTCGCCCTCCTCGATCTCGATCTCGGCGCGGTCGGGCGGGAAGGCGATTCTTACGGCCGGCTCCAGATAGAGCCCCGCAGGCTCCTCCGCGGCGCCCTCGCGGAAGCGCTTGAGCGGCGGCGGCAGCTCGGCATTGGCAACGCGCAGCACGCCGGAGGGCGCCGGCGGCATCGGCGCGCGGCGCAGCGCGATGCGGGCGAAGGCGTCGAACAGCAAGGGCGCGGCGCTGGTGCGGCCCGAAGGCCGGGTGTCGCAGCGCCATCGGGCCTGCCAACCCACACCGCGATGGTGGTGCGCCCGTCGAAGCCCACCGACCAGGCGTCGCGGAAGCCGTAGGAGGTGCCGGTCTTGTAGCAGATGGTGCCGGGCTTGGCGTTGGCAGGCGGGATCGCCTGGCACAGGATCTCGGCGACGTACCAGGCTGCGATCTCGCGAGAGCAGCCGCTGGCCGGCAGCAGCGCTCTTGGGAGCGGCCGTGTCGAGCCGGTATCTGAGCGCCACGGGTTCCCCGCCACGCGCCAGGCTGGCGTAGAGCTGGGCGAGGTCGGTGAGCTTCAGGCCGAGGCCGCCGAGCGCGATGGCGAGCGAGGGGTCGGTGCCCTTGGGCAGCACCGGGCTCACGCCGGCCTGCTGCAAGCGCGTGTAGAGGCGACCGGCGCCAACCGCCTCGAGCACTTTCACCGCGGGAATATTCAGCGACTGCGTCAGCGCGGTGCGGATCGAGACCGTGCCGTGCCAGTCGTGATCGAAGTTCTTGGGCACATAGACGCCGAAGCGCGAGGGCCGGTCCTCGATCAGCGTCTCGGGGTGGGCGAGGCCAAGCTCGAAGGCGAGCCCGTAGATGATGGGCTTCAAGGTGGAGCCCGGCGAGCGGATGGCGGCCGTCATGTCGACGCCGCCGAAGCGGCTTGCATCGAGCAGCCCGGGCGAGCCGACGTGGGCGATGACCTCGCCGGTCTTGTGGTCGACCACCACCACCGCCGCCGACAGCCGCCCGCCGAGCGTGGCGGCGTAGTCGCGCACCAGCTGCTCGATGTTGGCCTGGGCGGCGTAGTCCAGCGTCAGGCGGTGCACGGTGCGGCCCCTGTGCCGCTCGACCTCATCGTCGGCAACATGCGGCGCCAGCATGGGAAAGTCGCGCCGCGCCTGCGCAACGCGCTCGGCCTTGGCGCGGGCGGCGTCCTCGGCCGAGATCACGCCGGCCGCAAGCATGCGGGCCAGCACGTAGTCGCGCGCGCGCCTCGCCGCCTGCGGGAAGCGATCCGGCCGGCGCATCTCGGGCGACTGCGGGATCGCCACCAGCAGGGCCGCCTCCGCCACCGACAGCCGGCGCGGCTCCTTGCCGAAGTAGGCGAGCGATGCCGCGCGCACCCCTTCCAGGTTGCCGCCGAAGGGCGCAAGCCGCAGGTAGAGCCGCAGGATCTCGTCCTTCGACAGGCGCCGGTCGAGGCCCAGCGCCAGCAGCATCTGCCGGATCTTGCCGGTGAGCGAGCGCTCGTGCTCGCCAAGCAGCAGGCGCGCCACCTGCATGGTCAGGGTGGAGCCGCCCGACAATGGCCGTCCGTGCTTGACGAGCAGCCACACGGCCCTGGCCACCGCCCAGGGGTCGACGCCGTGGTGGCGGCGAAAGCGCTTGTCCTCGTAGGCGACCAGCATGGCGAGGTAGCGCGGATCGACATCCTTCACCTCGGCAGGAAGGCGCCAGCGGCCATCGGGCGCGGTGTAGGCCCTGAGCAGGCGATCGTTGCGGTCGAGCACCGTGATCGAGACGGCTTCCGCGCGCGCCAGCGACAGCGGCTGCAGCCGCACCCAGGTCAACGCCACGAGCCCGGCGAGGCCGCATAGGGCGATGGCGGCACCCGCGAGTATGAGACGCAGTACAAGCAGCGCGCGTCGGCGATCGGGCGAGACGCGGGGAGCCCGTCCCGCTCCTGGCGGTTGCCCTTCACCAGTTGTGCTGGGATATTGGGTCATCGCGAATCGTAGGAGGAGAAGTCATGCCCACCAAGCGCACCACGCATCGCAGCACCGCCGGCAAGAAGCTCTACGCCGTGCGCGACAAGGAAGGTCAGTTCAAGGACATCCAAACCTACAAGAAGGCGCATGGGCAGGACATCAAGCGCAAGAGCAAGACCGAGAAGGCGAAGAAGAAGTAGGCGCGCGGCTGCCGCTCGAGCGGCATGCCGAAATGTTTGCGGATGCGAGCATCGGCGCTGCCGCTCAGTTCTTGGCCACCACCTCGAGCCGCCCGGCGGGCGTGCGTGCGAAGCGGTCGGCGCGGTACATGTCCTCCACGGTCGCCGCCGGGTGCACAAAGGACCCCGGCGTCACCGCCCGCACGATGTAGGCCACCGTAGCGCTCGATGCCGGCCCCGCGTTGTCGGCATCGCCGCTGCCCCGCCATCCCCGCCGCCGGCCGTCCGAGCCGCCGAAGAAATCGAAGGCGGCGACGAAGCGGTCGTCGCGGAACTCGGTGTGCTGCGGCGGCGTGGTCTTGAGCCAGCTCAGCGTCTTGATGTCGCCAGAGTCGACCAGCCGCGGGTTCTCGATCTCGAGCCCCGCCGGCAATCGGTCCACCAGCAGGATGCGGCCGCCCTCCTCCGGCGACTCGATCTTCAGCACCACCACCAGCCGATCGTTCTGGTTGAGCTGGCCCTGGCCGCCGGTCGCGCTGCCAAGCTCGATCTTCTTGCCGTCGAGCGAATAGTAGCTGCGCTCGATGGTGAAGCCCTTGGCGATCGCCGGCTCGGGCGTGAGCGCCGCGCCCAGCACCGACACGACGGCACCGGCCGGCGCGTCGCCCGTGTTCACCACGGTGAGGGTGCCAGCCTTCAATTCGTCGGCAGTGAGGCCCTTGACCAGCTGCCCCTTGTGCGGAGCGCCGTTGACGGTGAGCGACATGGCCTTGGCCTCGTCGGCGAGCGCGCGCGCCGCCAGCACCATCCATGCCTGCTCCTGCGTGGAGGTGTACACGCGGGACGCGTAGGCCTTGGCCACCAGCTCGATCATGCGCGGAACCTCGGTCTTGGCGACGCCGGTCTCGGCCGCAAGCGTGATCAGGGCCGCGCCGTCGCGCATGGAGGTGCCGTAATCGCGCCGGGTGACCTCGTCGTCCTTGCCCGTGAGGCCGCGGAACGCTGAGCGCAGCGCGCGCTCGGCGCGTGGCCGGTCACCCATCATGGCGAGCGCGGCGCCGAGCTGGGCCTGCGCCAGCGGCGTCGCGAAATCGTCGAGCTTGGTGTCGACGTAGTAGCGCAGCTCGCCGATCGGCGCGCGGCCGTTGCGCGCCAGCACGTAGAGCGCATAGGCCCGGGCCTCGCCGCCCCTCTCGAAGTCCTGCACGTAGCTGATGTAGTTGGCGAGACGATCCAAAGCGAGATCGAAGGACTGCTTGCGCACCTCGTACTTGCTCTCCTTGGCCCGCGTCAGGAAGTCGGTGACATAGCTGGTGAGCCACATGTCGCCGTCGGAGGGGCCCCACACGCCGAAGGCGCCGGAGGCGTCCTGCATCTCGAGCACGCGGGCAATCGCGCCCTCGATGCGCTCGCGCACCTGGGCGTCGGAGGCGAGACCGATGCGCTTGGCAACGTCGTTGACGTAGAGCAGCGGCAGGGCGCGGCTGGTCGTCTGCTCGGCGCAGCCGTAGGGGTAGCGGTCGAGCGAGGCCAACAGGCCGGGCACATCGAGCGCACCCTGCGGACCGACGGTCAGCGTCACCTTGGTGCGCCGCGGGATCAGGTCCTGCACCAGGTCGGGCGAGAGCGAGATCTTGCCGCCCTTGGCCGCCAGCGTGGCGACCGTCATGCGGCGGATGTCACCCGCCGGCACCTTGACGTCGAAGGTGAGGGTGCGCTTGACCTCGACCCCGCCCGGGCCGGCGATGCGCACCGTCAGCTTGGTGAGGCCGACCTCGGAGGGTTTCAGCTCGAAGCTCTCGCGCTTGCGCTCGCCGGCGGCGATGGCGACGGAGCGCTCGAAGCCCGCCTGCGCCTTGGCGCCGGCCTCGGCCTCGAACTGCCCTGTGACCGTGTAGGCGCCCGGCTGGCCCTCGACGTTGTGCAGCGCCAGCTCGAGACGGGTCTGGTCGCCGAGCGTGATGAAACGCGGCGCCGACACCGTCATGGCGACGGGATCGCGCACGATCAGGTCTTTCGACGCCGAGCCGACCTTGTCGGCTAGTCCAGGCCACGGCGGTGAGCCGCACGGTGCCGTTGAAATCGGGGAGCTGGAACTCGATCCTTGCCGTGCCGTCGGCGACCGACTTTGACGATGCCGGAGAACAGCGCCAGCGTCTCCTCCACCGGCGGGCTGCCCTGCATGGCCATGCCGCCACCGCCGTCGCCGCCGGATCTGGAGCTTGCCGCGCTCGGCGCGCATGCCGTCGATCAGGCGGCCGTAGAGATCGCGGACCTCGATGCCCATCCGCCGCTGGCCGAAGAACCAGCCGTCGGGCTTGGGCGTCTCGAAGCGCGTGAGGTTGAGGATGCCTACGTCGGTCGCCGCGACCGTCACCCGCGCTTCCTCGCCGGCGCCCAGGCCGGTGACCTTGATAGGCACGGATAGCAAGGCGCCCGATTTGATCTTCTCGGGCACATCCAGACTGACGCCCAGGACTGCGTGGGGTCTGGTCGATGGCAAGCCAGCGGAGGCCCAGCGCGCGGCTCGGCATGCGCTTGGCCTTCTCGTCCATAGGCGCGATAGAGGGTCACGGCAACGTAGGCACCAGGGTTCCAGTCGTTGGCGACCCGGACCGGCACTTCGCCGCCGCCGGCGGGCAGGTCCATCTCCTGCGTGTAGGCCAGCCCCGAGTTGAGCACGGCGATCACCGCCCGGCCCGCCATGCGCGAGGTGACCTTGACGCGGGCGATGTCGCCGGCGCGGTAGCTCGGCTTGTCGAGCGCAACGTCGAGCACCTCGGGGCTGTCGGCGCCTTCCGCCGACCAGTAGCCGGCATTGAAGACGGTGCTGGAGATGAGGCCGGCGGCGTCGCTGACCTCCAGGCGATAGCGGCCCCAGTCGGCGCGCGCCTCGATCTTGCCGGGCGCTCCAGGGGCGACGTCAAGCGTGCCAGAGCCTATGCGCCGCGTGCTGGTGATGGGCTCGTAGGCCCAGCTGCCGTCGCGGCTGTACCACTGCCAGCGCTGGTCGAGGCGCAGCAGCTCCCACTTCAGCCCTTTGCCGGCGATCGCCTTGCCGTCGGGCCCGAGCACGATGACCTCGAAGGCCGCCGTCTCGCCCTCCTCCACCTGGCCGCCCTTGAAGAGCTGCTTGATGCCGATGCGGAGCGCTCTTGGCGTCGATGGGCAGCGAGATGGTGCGCTCGATCGTGCGGCCGCCCGATTCCCTCAGCCGCACGATGACGTCGGCCTCGAGCGGGCGGTTGGTCTTGGGCATCGCCGGCAACTCGACGAGGATGTCGGCCTTGCCATCGGCGGCAGTGACGGGAAGGCTCTCCAGCGGCTTGCGCACCGGCGTGATCTGCTCGTCGGCGAGGCCGAACTTGAAGCCGGCAAAGCCCGGCAGGTCGCCTCTGGCCAGCCTGACCGCGATCTCGCCTTCGACGCTGAGGCCGGCGGCCGGCGGACCGTAGAGGTAGCGGCCGGCGAGCTTGATGGTGCCCGGCACCTGGGCGCTGAGGGCCGGCGTGGCGGCCTCGAGCTTCAGCTCGAGGCGCTCCGGCACGAAGTCCTCCACCAGGAAGCCGACCTGTGCGATCGGATTGGCCTTGGGATCGGTGTGGACCTTCACCCGCCACGTGCCGGTCATGGCAGTCGGCGCCAGCGCGAGCTTGTGGGCGCGCCCGCCCAGGCCCTCGTCCGTCAGTGCGACGCGCGAATGCTCGACGCCATCGGGCCGCGACACGATCAAGGTCACGGGCAATGTCAGGGCAGCGCCGACGCGGTTGCGCACCAGCGTGGTGATATGCGCGGCCTCGCCCGGCCGATACACGCCCCTGTCGGTGTAGGCGAAGGCATCGACCGGCCCCGGCTCGATGCGGCCGGCAACGCCGCGGTCGGTCAGGTCGAAGGCGGCCGTGGCCATGTCGAGGAAGGCGTAGTCGCCGCCGGGCGTGTCGACCGCGAGCACGGCTGGTGCCAGCCCGCCCTCGCCGCGCTGCAGGCCGGGATCGAAGCGCACGTAGCCGCGGCTGTCGGTCTTGGCGACGGCGAGCACCTCGTTGTTGCGCGCCAGCAGCCGCACGTTGGCATTTACCATCGGTACCGTGGTGGCAAGCGAGCGCACGAAGGTATGGATGCCGTCGTCGCCGGTCAGCACCGTGATGCCCAGATCGGAGACGATGAACCACTGCGTGGCACCGCGGCCATTGTCCTGGTCCCGATCCTTGTCGGAAACGCTGGCGGAGAGCACGTAGACGCCGGGCTGCAACCGCGCGATCGCCTCGGCCACGGGGAAGGCGGTCGTCACGTCCTCATTGAGACGCGAGGTGACCGCCATCTCGCCCTTGTAGACCTGGGCGCCGGTGCGGCTCTTGAGGTTGGAGATGTCGTAGGAGGAAATCTGCTTCTGGAAATCGCCGCCAGTCAGCGCCTGCGTGATGCTGCGGTCGCCGATGCGATAGACCTCGACGAATACCTTCTCTGTGTTGACGGTGACGAGCGGGATGCCCTGCTGGCCGCGATTGGGCAGCAGATAGCCGCGCCCGGTGGCGCGTACGGACGCGGCACGGTCCTTCACGTAGATCGACAGCTCGGCGGTCTTGAGCAGCCTCTCGCCGGCAAGCGCCGACGGCAGTCCGGAGCGCACCTGCACCTCGTAGCGCTTGCCGTGGGCGAAGCCGTCGAGGCAGATCTGGCGCGCCTCGGCGCTCACGGCCTGCGGGTCCTTGCCGTCGACCTTGAAGTAGCGCGACCAGTCGAGCGTGCCGGGCGCCAGCCGCTCGGAGAACTGGACGCAGAGCCGGGGCTGTGCCGCCTCGGTATCGACCTTGTACTCGGTGATGCGGAAGCCGTGCTCGGCGACCAGCTTCTCCAGCGCCTCCTGCGCCTCGGGCGTGCGGCTGAGCGCGATGGAGGCCTTGAGCGCGTCGATCGCCGGGCGCCAGTAGGAGCGCCGCTTGAAGGCCTCGTGCAGAACCCACAGGCCGGCAGCCTTGGCGGCCGGGCTCTGGGCGCGCTCGTAGGCGTACCAGGCGGCGCCCGAGGCGTTGATCGGAATCTCGTAGCGCTCGCTGCCCTGGTCCGGCCTTATCGCCAGGAGGGCGCGGGCAAGGCCCAGCCAGGCCTCGGCGTCGTTGCCGTCGGACACCGACGGCCTGCGCGAACGCACGCGAGGCTGCGCGGTAGTCCCCTCCCGGCGGCCAGCAGGCGACTGCCGTCGGCGCGCAGCTCACGGCCCTGCTTGGCGCCGGGCTGCCAGTTGGCCTTGAGGTAATCCTCGTAGCGCTTAGCCGCGTCCTGCACGCCCAGGCTTCTGAAATCCTGCGCATGAGCAACACCGGCAGCCAACAGCAGAAGGCAGCCGAGCACGCGAAGAGCGACGGCATGGAAGAGACCCCTGACGTGGGTGAGAAATCCCGCTTCTGCGGCCGGTAAATCCTGCCGCCAGGTCGGACTGGATCAGGCAGCCGTGACTGAACGGTGGCGGAAAATGCCCGACCGGCCCCCAATAGGCGACGCTAGCGGACTTTTTTTCGCAGTCTTCCGAGGTGGCGGCGGCCTGCTGGCTCGCCCGGGCAGCGCGGGGCCCGCTAGTGTCGGCGCGCCAAGCCCACCGGTTCGCGGCTGCCGCGCGCCACCGGGGCATGGCCCAGCAGGGGTTCGCTGGCAGCCCACAGCCGCTCGAACGAGACGGCCGCTGCTGCGGCAGTCGTCATGCAGGCCTCGACATAGCTCTCATAGGCGTCGCACTTGGCGGGCTCCCGCCGCATGCAATCGCCGATCCAGCAGGTCTCAGGTCCCAGCACCAGCTGCTCGTGCGCCTCGATCAATCTCGGCCGCCTGGCCCAGCGCACCTCGCAGTCGATGTCCGTGTCGCGCGACAGCACCCAGTCGCAGGGGGGAGATTGCCGGTCGGCGAGAGCGATGATCATGCGCACGCTGCAACCGGTGGCGACGATATCGCCGGCGCGCGATGCGATGGCTCTGACAACTGGGCTTTCCACGGAGCGCGCGATGACCAGGACATCGCTGCCGCGCAAGCGGCGACCGCCGTTCGTCTCGGCAAGATACTCGCGCACGAACTCGCCCAGCCTTTGCTCCTTCTCCGCACGTCGCGTCACGCTCATACGGGTTGGAAGCCTCGGGCGCATGGACTTTTCCTTGTGGGCTTTGCGCTGTTTGAAACGCAACGGCCCGGGCACGCGTTCTGGTGAGCGACTATTTGCATCCATTGCGGTTAAATAATGGTTGCAGCAACGCGGCTATGCACTCGGAAAGGGCGGACGCCGAGTGCCCCGCCTTGGGGCGATAGCCCCGCTCAACCGCGGCCCATCTTCTCGAAGAGCCTACCCTTTTGCGCCTCGAGATCGGCAAGCGCCTTGGCCAACGCCGCTATGGTCGTGCGCAGCTCGGAGGCGTCGCCACCTCGCGCCAATGTGCTCTCCACACGCTTTTGATGTTGAAAGATGCGCGCCTCGGCGTCGGCGATCTGGGCATCGATATCGGCGATCTGGCGCGCAAGATCAGGCGAAGGCAAGGCTGGACGCCCTTTCGTTCGATATTGGCGGGAGGATCTGGAATGGGCCGCACCTGCACGTCCCTCCTGCACATGGCTCCGGGACGATGCAAGCGCGGCCCGCAAGCGGCCGATGCCCGGTGCGGGCTAGGCACCAACCGCCTGCATAGCTTCCGCAACATAGGTTGCCGAGGCCGCTCGCGGCATCACCATTTCGGGTGAGGCATGCAGTCTCAACCACACGATTTCAGGAGATAATCGACTGCCGTATGGCCTCCGCTACGGCGTGCGTACGGTTCTTCGCCACCAGCTTCAGCTTGGCCTTGCGGAAATGCGTGCGAACGGTCTCCGCGCCGAGCTTCAGGGCGATTGCGATGGCGTTGACGTCATGACCTGCGGCAGCCATTTGCAGCACCGCTTGCTCGCGAGCGGTAAGCAGCGGGCGCGAGGGAAACTGGTCGGGATCGGCCTGCACGCCTTTCTCGATGCGCATGACGGCAAAGCTCGACGCCATGAAGAGCAAGCCGCGCGCATCCATGGTGAGGATGTCGGTGAGCACCTTGCGCGACCAGAACGACACCACCCACCTACCCCCGACCGGGCAAGTGAGGCCGTCGCGCATTCCATGCTTCATGGCCAGATCCCAGGCCCAGCGATCGGCGCCGATGGGCTCGATCAGTCGCCGGCCCTCGGTCCAGGTGAAGGGAACGAGACTGGTGCGCGCCATCATGATGCCCGGGTCGTAGGACCTCTGGCTGAAATCGGAGTAGTCGCGCCACCAGCCCTGCGGCGCATCCTTGTAGACGAACAGGGTCTCGCCGCGCTTCAACGCTGCCCAATCGCCGACCTTGCGGGGAAAGCGCGCCGCGGCCAGCAACTGCAACGGCAGGTGAGGTTGCACGGCCCTCTGCAGCGCATCCAGCATTTCGTCGGTGGTGGAGAACTCGGGCGTCCGCGCTGTGAAAGCAATCAAACTCGCGGCAAGATCCTTGCCGGCAGGCGTGCCGCGTGCCGTCTTGCACTCGATCGGCCTTTTTGAACGTTGAGGCATCGTTGCCTCTACGGTCTGCGCCCCATCCGGCGCATTTGCCGATGCCATCTTCGCGGAAGTGCTACGCAACCGCTCGTCGGACATCTGACACCAATTCGGCCCAGCTGCCAACCTTTAGCTTTGCAGGAGACCTACCGAACACGGGAATGTTTGCGTCCAACCGCCCGGCACAAAAGGTGGCCTTCCCGTCGCACGTGACAACCCGCTGCTCAGTGCCCGCCGCTCAGTGATAGTCAGCAGGCGGGCAGCGCACCCTGATGGCCGGCATACCCAATCCTAGAGCAAGCAGCTCTCGGTATACCGAGCTGTCACAGGCCTTTGTGGCGAGCGAGCGGCGTCTTGGGTACCTGCACTAGCCTTGGTCGGAGTAGTCGGGCGCGCAGATGGTCTGGCCGCCGGAGAGCTGCTCCACGACCACCGGCACGCGATAGACGGACTGCAGCCGGGCCGGCGTCAGCACCTCCCTCGGCGTCCCCTGCGCCAGCAAGCGGCCCTCATGCAATAGGGCCACGCGGTGGCCGATGCTGAAGGCGTGATCAGGATCATGCGTGGAGAGCACGATCGCGAGCCCGCTCGCCGCGAGCCGTCTCACCTCCGACAGCACCATTGCCTGGTTGCCGAAGTCGAGGCTGGAGGTGGGCTCGTCCATGATGATGGCGGGCGCCGCCTGCGCCAGCGACCGGGCGATCAGCGCGAGCTGGCGCTGCCCGCCGCTGATGCGCGTGTACTCGGCCTCGGCCAGGTCGTCGATGCCGAGCGTCGCCAGCGCGGCATGCGCCTTGCCACGGTCCTCGGCGGTCGGCACCGCGAACAGGCTGAGATGCGCGGTGCGGCCCATCACCACCATCTCCAGGACGGTGAAGGGAAAGTAGGCCGAGTGGGCCTGCGGCACGTAGGCGACGCGGCGGGCGATCTCGGGACGCGGCAGGCCGGCGATGGGGACGCCGTCGAGCAGCACGCTGCCCTCCTGCGGCGGCAGCAGGCCGAGCATGGTCTTGAAGAGCGTGGTCTTGCCCGAGCCGTTGGGCCCCAGCAGGCACAGCACCTCGCCGGCGCGTGCCTCGAGGTCCACGCCGCGGCCCACGACCTTGGCGCCGTAGCCGAAGCCGAGCCCGCTGGCGGCCAGCACCGGAGCCGGCGCGCTCACGACCAGCCCTCCCGTCCCTTCGCCAGCAGCCACAGGAAGAACGGCGCGCCGATGATGGCGGTAAGGATGCCGATCGGTACCTCGATGCGGGCCATGGTGCGCGCCAAGGTGTCGACCAGCAGCAGATAGCTGGCGCCGAGCAGCATGGCGGTAGGCAGCAGCCGGTCGAAGCTCGGGCCCACCGCCATGCGTGCGATGTGCGGGATGACGAGGCCCACCCATCCGATCACGCCGGATATGGCGACCACACTGGCGGTCATCAGAGTGGCCGCGGCGATGACCGCGAGCCGCAGCCACCCGGCTTCCACGCCAAGTGCCTTGGCCTCCTCGTCGCCGAGCGAGAGCACGTTGATGCGCCAGCGCAGCAGGATCAGCGGCACGAGGCCGACAAGGACGAGCGGCGCGGCAGCCCACACCTCGCCGCGGCGAACGGCCGACAGGCTGCCGAGCAGCCAGAACACGATCGCCGGCAGCTGATCGTAGGGATCGGCCAGGATCTTGAGGAGCGAGATCGCGGCACCGGCGAGCGAGCCCACCACCACGCCGGCAAGCACCAGCACCAGGACCGGCTCGCGGCCGTGCACCATGGAGGCAATAGCGTAAACGACGCCGACCGTGGCGAGCCCCATGGCGAACGCGGCGAGCTGGATGCCGGCGACCGGCAGCGAGAGGAAGATGCCGATGACGGCGCCGAGGCCGGCACCCGTCGAGACACCCAGGATGTCGGGCGAGACCAGCGGATTGCGGAACAATGTCTGGTAGGCGGCGCCGGCGGCGGCGATGGCCGCGCCGACCAGGACGGCGGCGAGGATGCGCGGCAGGCGCACCTCGAACAGCACGGTATCGATCTGTCCCAGCGGCGGCGCGCGGGTGACGAGGCGGCCCAGCGCGCCCAGCACGTCGGACAGCGACAGCGGATAGGCGCCAACGAGCGAGGCAGCCACAACCAGTATGCACAGCAGCAGCACCAGGCCGCCGATCAGCGTCGGCCGGCCGCGCCATGCGGCGGAAGCGGTGCCAGCGGAGACTTGTTCTGCTGCGCGGTCCACAGGGAGCCTTCAGGGCGAGCGGGAGCGGCTTGCGTTCACTATGACGCACGGAGCCGTCGAGCGCCACGATCCGCATCGCGCCGCGGTTATGCTAGAAGGCGTGGCGCGGTGGAGAGCTGCCAACCAGGAACACAATCCAGCCGCTTCTCGTTGGTGAAACAGTGTCGCGTGCCGCAAAACCCAATCATTACAAGGTTGTCATGCAGCGTCAGTGCCTCATGATCGAAACCTCATACCGGCTCATTGCCGCACTCCTGCTTTCCGCCGCCGTCGTCGCGACCGCTGCTCGCGCGGAGCCCAAGCTGGTGGAGGAGAGAAGCTCCACCTACAACGACATCTACGTCTACAAAGACGGCCCGCAGATGATCATGACCTTCGGGCACAACAAGCGCTTCTATACCGAGACCATCTACGACACGACCAACGAGCTGGCGCTGCCTGTCACGTATACGCGCTACTCCACCGTCGGGCTCGCCTATGCGAGCGGGCTCGACAACCTGCTCGAGGTCGGCTTCGGCGGCGGCCGCACCGCCTGGTACCTGCACAAGCATGTACCGACGCTCGACATCACCGCGGTCGAGCTCGACCCCGCGGTGGTGGAGCTGGCCACCAAGCATTTCGGCGTGCGCAACGAGGACAAGTTCAGAGATAGAGGTGGCCGACGGGCGCAGCTACATGGTCAAGAGCTCGGCCACCTGGAACATCATCATGGTGGATGCCTACCGCGGGCCGTTCGTGCCGTTCCACCTGCTGACGGAAGAGTTCTTCAAGACGGTCAAGTCGCGGCTGAAGCCCGGCGGCGCGGTGGTGCAGAACATCGAGCCGAGCACCATGATGTTCGACTCCGCGATCGCCACCATCCAGCGCGTGTTTGCCAACATCGACCTCTACGATGCGGGCGGCAACGTGGTCGCCATCGCCTACGACGGCCCCAAGCTTGCCCAGGACGCGCTGCTGGCCCGCGCCGGCGCGCTGCAGAAGCAGTACAACTTCCGCTACCCGCTGCCCGACATCCTGGCCCAGCGCCGCACCGTCAACCGCAAGGTGCCGGGCAAGGTGCTGTCCGACGACTTCGCCCCCGTGGAGTCGCTGCTCGCCATCGAGAAGCACAACCGCAAGCTGGACGAGATCGCCGAGCCGGTAGCCAAATGACGGATGCGCGGGGCGTTGCGAGCGTCGGGCTGCTGGCGGCACTGTTCGTCATCGGCTTTGCGCTGATGGGCTTCGAGATGCTGGGCAGCCGCTATCTCAACCCCTACTTCGGCGGCGGCATCACCACCTGGGCGTGCCTGATCTCGGTGGTGCTGTTCGCCATGATGGTCGGCTACTTCGCCGGCGGCTACGCGGTCGATGCCTATCCCGGCGTCGAGCTGTTCGCCGGTTGCGTGGTGGCGGCGGCGGTCTCGATCCTGATCGTGCCGCCGACGGCGGACGCGGTGCTGCAGTTCCTGATCCGCACGCTGGGCGACGGCTTCTGGGGCGTGCTCATCGCCTCCATGGCCCTGTCGTTCGTGCCGGTGGCGTTCCTCAGCGCCTGCTCGCCGTTCGTGGTGCGGCTGCTGCTGGTCGATCTGGCGGCGGGCGGCAAGACCGCGGGCCTAGTCTACAGCGTGTCGACGCTCGGCAACGTCGCCGGCACCCTTGCGACCACCTTCTACCTGATCCCCAACTTCGGCACCCGCGCCATCACCACCGCCTTCGGCATCGTCCTGCTAGCGGTTGCCGTGGCGATCTACCTGAGCAAGCGCGGCTTGAGCCGAGGCCTGAACACCAGGGCCGCGGCGGGGCTAGCTCTCTGCCTGTGCCTGCTCGCGACATCGGCCAGCGCGGCGGAGCCCGAGCGCGCGAGCTGGGAGGCGTCGTATCCGGAAGGGCCGATCTGGGTCGGCGAGCGGCTGCTCTACGCGGAGATGCCGCTCAATCGCGTGATGGAGTGGAAGGACGGCAAGCTGCGCGAGTTCTGGAGCGAGCCCGGCTGCGGCCCTACGGCGATTGCGCAGTATCGCGACTCCCACTTCATCGTGCTGTGCCATTTCCAGGGCAAGCTGGCGCACCTGGACAAGGACGGCCGCAAGGTCGGCGAGTTCGCGGCTTCTTCCGCGGGCGAGGCCCTTCGCAACCCCAACGATTGTCACACCGACGGCCGCGGCGGCGTGTTCTTCACCGATCCTGGCATCTTCCAGAAGGGCGCACCGGCCACCGGCAAGGTCTATCACCTGCTTGCCGACGGGAAGATGGTGAAGCTTGTCGACGGCATGCAGTACGCCAACGGCATTGCCGTCGACTTTCCCAAGAAGCGGCTGCTGGTGTCGGAGCACCTGGCGCGCAAGGTGTGGCAGTTCCAGCTCGGCGCCGATCTCTCGATCTCCGACCGCAAGGTGTTTCTCGACGTCGACCGCTACCTCAATGAGGCCGAGACCGCCTATGCGGAGACCGGCCCCGACGGCATCGAGGTCGACAGCGAGGGCAATACCTTCATTCCCGTCTACGGTGCAGGCCGGATGATGGTGGTCGCAGCCAACGGCACCGTCAGCAAGCTGCAGGTGGCCACCAAGTTCGTTACCAACATCGCCATTTCCGATACGCGCGCCGTGGTGGTTGGATCGTTCATCAACGACCGGCCGCCGTTCACGGGCCGCGTGGAAGCTGCTGCCCCGTGCAACGATGATGGACTTGGTCAAGCGCGGCGTGATGGGCCCCCTGCGCTAGCCGCTGACGATCCCCGACACCGGTGCATTGCGCGGCGCGGGCTAGCGCCGGCACCTGTCATGAGGGTAGGCTGCGCCGCAATCGGAAGTTTCAGCCAGGGAGTGGATCATGGCGGGTCAGGGCAAGGTGGCGCTCATCACGGGCGGCGGGACGGGCATCGGCAGAGCGGCAGCGCTCGCCTTGCAAGGCGACGGCTGGAACGTGGCGATCACCGGCCGCCGCAAGGAGGAGCTCGACAAGACGGTCGCCGCAGCCAAGGCCGGCGGCGGCAAGATCGTGGGCATCACCGCCGACGTCGGCAAGCCCGAGGACGTGAAGCGCCTGTTCGAGGAGGTGAGGAAGGCGTTCGGCGGCAGGCTCGACTTCCTGTTCAACAACGCCGGGTTCGGCGCGCCACCCGTGCCGATGGAGGAGCTGCCCTTCGAGACCTGGAAATCGGTGGTCGATGTGATCCTGCACGGCTCCTTCCTGTGCGCGCAGGAGGCGATCAAGATCATGAAATCGCAGAGCCCGAAGGGCGGGCGCATCGTCAACAACGGCTCGATCTCCGCCTATACGCCGCGGCCCAACTCGGTGGCCTACACGGCCTCCAAGCACGCCATCACCGGGCTCACCAAGTGCATCGCGCTCGACGGGCGCAAGCACGACATCGCCTGCGGCCAGCTGGACGTCGGCAACGCCGACACCGCCATGGGCGGGCGCATGAAGGCCGGCGTGCCGCAGGCCAGCGGCGAGATCAAGCCGGAGCCGGTGTTCGACGTGGAGCACTGCGGCTCGGCAATCCGCTACATGGCGAGCCTGCCGCTCGACACCAACGTGCTGTTCATGAACATCAAGGCGACCAAGATGCCGTTCGAGGGGCGCGGATGAAGCGCGCGCCGTCGCGGCGAAAATCCAAGGCCAGCGCCCAAGGCGGACGCCGCAGGAAGGCGGCGCTCCGCTCGGCCGCGGTGGCCGATGCCAAGCCGTTCTGGGAGACCAAGACGCTGGCGCAGATGTCGCGCGCAGAGTGGGAATCGCTGTGCGACGGCTGCGGCCGCTGCTGCATGCTCAAGATCGAGGACGAGGATACCGGCCATGTCTACCTGACGCGGCTCGCCTGCAAGCTGCTCGACATCGGCTCGTGCCGCTGCTCGCGACTACGAGAACCGCAGGAAGCACGTGCCCGACTGCGTGTTCATCACCCCGCAAACCCTGGCGCAATACACTTGGCTGCCGGAGAGCTGCGCCTACCGGCGCATCGCCGAAGGCCGCGGGCTTGCCTGGTGGCATCCGCTGCTGTCGGGCGATCCCGAGACGGTGCATCAGGCCGGCATCTCGGCGCGCGCCTGGGCGCGCAGCGAGAAGGGCGTGCGCCGGGCCGCCATCCAGCGCTACATCATCGGCGAGGCCCGTTAGGGTTCGAGCTGGCCAACCGGCCGTCATCCCGGCGCTTTTCCTAGCCGGATCCAACTGTCGGGTTGGCGCCAGCGCAAACCGTCGAGCTACGCGTCGGCCGAGCGCCTTCGCCGCCGCCGAGCACCTCCGCGGCGTGGCCCGGCACCTTGACCTTGCGCCAGCTCTTGGCGATGCGCCCCTTGGCGTCGATCAGGAAGGTGGAGCGCTCGACGCCCATGTACTTGCGCCCGTACATCGACTTCTCCACCCACACGCCATAGGCGTTGGCGACCGCCTTGTCGGTGTCGGCGGCGAGGCCGACGGCAAGGTCGTACTTCTTGCGGAACTTGGCGTGGCTCTCGACGCTGTCGGGCGACACCCCGATCACCTCCACGCCGGCCTTGCGGAAATCCGGCGCCAGCTTGGAGAAGTCCTTGGCTTCCAGCGTGCAGCCCGATGTGTCGTCCTTGGGATAGAAGTAGAGCACCACGGGCTTGCCCTTGAGGCGCGACAGCTTGATCGCCTCGCCGGCGTCGGTCGGCAGCTCGAAGTCGGGGGCCTTGTCTCCATCCTCGATCATGTTCGGTCCTCTCCGCTCGAAAGGCCGGCCAGCCCAGCAAATCGCGCGCGTCTGCGGTCGGCGAAAAGTGGCATGGCGCGGCCCGCTTGGCGAGGCGTCATAGAGGCGTCACGAGTGCAACCGTTTGTGGGGTGCCGCCTTATCGCGTAGGCTTTGCGCTGGGCGGGTCCTTTTGGGGGAGACGACACAGATGCCGACATTGGAGCAGATACAGCCTTATACGCCTTGGATCATCATGGCACTGAACGGCCTGATCGCCGGCTGGCTGGCAGGCTCGCTGCTGGGAGGCGGCGGGCTGTTGCGCAACCTGCTCGTCGGCATCATCGGCGCATTCGTGGGCGGCCTGTTGGTGCGCCACCAGCTGCTGCCGCTGCCGGCGGCCGTGACGAACTTCACCGATGCCATTCCGTACGGCACGCACGAATCCTGATCTCGACCATCGGCGCGGCTATCGTGATCATCATCGCGCGCTTCCTTGGCGGGCGCTGAAGTAAGGGCGCGGAGGGACTAACCGAAGCATGGCGCGAAAGGCGGTAGTCGCATTGGGAGGGCTGGCGTGGCTCGCTGCGTCGGCTCTGGCCGACGAAGCGCGCGATTGCGTGCAGGACCGGCAGCCCGACGCTCGCCATCCGCGCCTGCACCGAGCTGCTGCGCGGCGATGCCGGCAACCCCGTGCTCTACAACCGCCGCGGGCAACGCCTATCGCGCCAAGGGCCAGCTCGACGAGGCGATCGCCGATCACGGCAAGGCCATCGAGCTCGATCCGCAGTTTGCGGTGGCCTACACCAACCGCTGCGCCGCCTTCGTACGCAAGCCCGATGCGGATCGCGCGCTCGCCGACTGCAACAGGGCGATCGAGCTGAACCCGAAGTATCCGGCGGCCTACCACAATCGCGGCCTGGCACATGAGAGAAAGCGCGCCTACGACCAGGCCATCGCCGACCAGACCAAGGCCATCGAGATCAGTCCCAAGTTTGCCCGCGCCTACAACGCCCGCGCCTGGGCGCAAATGAAGGCCGGCAAGGCGGCGCAGGGACTGCCCGACGTGCAGAAGGCGCTCGAGCTCAGGCCCGACGATCCGGCGATCCTGGATACGGTGGGGCACATCATGGAGAAGCTCGGCAAGCGCAAGGAGGCGATCGCCTACTTCCGCAAGGCTCTGGCGAAGGACCCGGCGCTCAAGGAGAGCATCGAGGCCATGAAGCGGCTGCGCGTGAAGCCCTAAGGTCGCCCCCTAGCGTCCGGCCTTGAGTCGCTTCAGGCCGGCGATGCTGGCCTTCAGGCTCGGGTCTTTCGCCAGGGCCTGGCGGAAGCTTTCGATTGCGAGCTTCTTGCGCCCCATCGCTTCCAGCATGTGCCCGCGGGCATCGAGGAAGTTGGCGTCGCCGGGAGCAAGCTCGAGCGCCTTCTCAACGTCCGCCAGGCCGCGCACCGCCTTGCCGGCATTGAGGTGGGCCCAGCCGCGATTGGTGTAGGCCCAGGCATTGCCGGCCTCGAGCTCTATCGCTCTGCTGAAGTCGGCGATGGCACGCGTGATAGAGGCGCTTGGTGGAAAAGGCCACGCCGCGGTTGATGTGGAACCAGGCGTAGTCGGGCTCGTGCTCGATGGCGGTGGTGAAGTCGGCGATGGCGCGGTCGTGCTCGCGCTTGGCCGCGTAGGCGAGCCCGCGGTGGCTATAGGCCCACACGTGGTCGATATCGAACTCGATGCACTTCGTGTAGTCGGCGATGGCGCGGTCGTAGTCGCCCTGCTTGGCGTAGACCAGGCCGCGGTTGTGATAGGCCCAGGCGTTCTCCTCCTCAAGCTCCATGGCTTTGGCGAAGTCGGCCATGGCACGCTCGTAGTCGCTCTTCTCGGCATAGGCGAGGCCGCGATTGTTGTGGGGCCAGGCGCTGGTCTCGTTCAGATAGATGGCCCTGTCGTAGTCGGCGATGGCACGGTCGAAGTCGCCCTTCCTCGTGTGCGCCAACCCGCGCTGGGTGTAAGTGTTGCTGAGCTTCCAGGCTTCGAGCGGGCGGCGGCGCGTGATCTGCGAGCACGCGGCTATGGCGATATCCGCGTCCTTGCTGTTGCAAAGCGTCCAATCGTCTTCGAGGTCGGCCATGGCCGGCTGGCGCATGGCCAGCACCGCCAGGAGAGCGAGCGAGGTAAGGGCGAGACTGCGCCGTAGTGGCTGTTGCATGGTTGATCCGGACACGGGTGTACCAGAAGGAAACGGTCGCGCACGCCGTTGCAATATTGGCTCCAGGCCAGCGGCGCAGGGTGCCAGGAGCGCGGCACCGGCGGGGCGTTTGCAGTTCTGGGTTAATGCTGCACCCGGTTGTGGCCAAAGTCTCGCGTCCTCGAGCGGCGGGTAGCTGGTGTCAGCTGGTAGCCTCTGCAAGGCGATGCTGACCCCTGCCGATCGTCGGGCGGTCGAGGGCTGGCTTTGAGGAACTGTTATCGATTGGTGACCTAGAATTTCGGGTCGCTTGGTATTGGGCCACCTGCATGTCGTCTGCAATTCACAGCGCCACCTCGGGCATGCGCGCGGCAACGCTGCGCCTGGAGGCGTCTGCCTACCGTGTGGCAACCGCTGGCGCCACGCGGGTGCGGCCGGTGGGCGGCGGCCCCGTGTACGTGCTGACGCCGGTCGATCAGACGGCGGGTGCGGGCCCTGTGCGCCCGGTGAGCCCTGTCACGCCCGCGGTGCAAAACTCCGTTCCGGTGTGGCTGGCGGCCTACCAGGGCGAGGCCGGCGCGGGGACCGCCGTGGAGGCTGAGGTCAATCTGGCCGCCGAGGCCTTCGAGCAGGCGAGCGCGCGGGCGAGCTTCCTGGCCAACGCCAAGACGCTGCAGATCACGCAGGACATGGTGAAGCAGCTGTTCGAGCTCGACGTCTAAGGACGGTCACGCCCGGCGGCGCGCTGGCCCATCAGCGGCGGCGGAAGCGCCACGCGCGGCGGGCCGGTGTCGCATTGCGGCTGGCGTGCCGCTCGGGCTCATCGGCCCGCTGCCCGCTGAACGCAGTGTGGACGGCGCTCCGGATCAGGCTGGCCACGAACACGACGCGGCGCGAGCGGCAATCGCGATTGTAGCGCTCAGCCTTGCGCTGGGCGGCCTCCGCATCGCTGGCCTCGATGACCACCGACTTGGGCTGCTCGCTCGCTCCACAGGTGAGGGCGACGTTGTATTGGTTGACGCAGCCGGCCTGCCCGTTGCATTCTCGACTGTCTGCGGCGGCAGGGCCGTTGCTGGGTGAGATGGCCGCGCTGAGACCGTAGGCGGCACCTAGCGCCATCACCACGACCAGGGCGCCGACGCCTGCGAGAATCACGAGGGACCTGGTGGCCGAGCGGCTTGGCGCATCTGCGAGCGCGAGCGCACCGCGCAGATCGGCCGACGCCGCCGGAGAGGCGCCAGTTGCCGTTTCCGAATGTGCGCCCGCCGGCAACGCCTGACGACGGCCGAACTCCCTTAGCGCCATGACACGAGACTCCCGCGGCCACACGGGAAGTCTAGCCGCCAGGGGTTGCACAGCCGTCAAATCGGACGGTGCGCTGCGATCTTTTTTGGCCGATGCGATTAAGCGGGGGCCATCGCTAAGCTGAGATCGTCACCTAGAACCGATCCTCACACGACCAATATCCTTAATGATCGCCATCGCCCGAGATTTCTGTTCTCCGGCTTGCTCGTCTGCAGAACCTTGTTTGCGCTACACCATTCGAGCAAAAGACCGCTACGGTTGCGCCACACGCGGCCGGCAGGGAACGTGCGCAAATTCTCGCACGATTTCCCCTCAAGAACTGGAGCGCCTCTGAGTACCAAAGAGAGTGGAACCGAATTCGAGCGAGGACGGGAGACCGCAAGGCGCCATCGCCGGCTTACAGACCTCAAGAGACGTATTGCCGGACTTGTTGATGCCATTGAGATGGGCATCATGGCCGGCCGCACATGCGGGACAATCTGAGTAGTTTCCGAGTCTACGCCGGCCATCGCGCTACGCCTATTCATTCCGCAGGGAAGACGGTTCGCTCGATCAGCAACCTTACAACCAAGAAATGGTCGCACACATGGCACATGTAGTAGCAGATGCCGGAGAACATCATACTGCTACGATACCCGTTGGCAACGACACGGTACGCAGGCCCAAACGAATGGGCATCCTCGGCACGCTGTCACTGATCCCTGGGTTCGCTTACATCCTGGCGCTGTTTGTCATTGGGGCGCTAGTGTTGCCTGATCCGAGGGCAGCCTTGATCGAGGTGGGGCCCTTCAAGTTGAGCTGGGTGGAGATCATCCTCCTCCTCTCGGCCGTGATCGCATCCGCCGAGATCCTCAAAGTCTCGGAACCCGGTGTGGACAACACCGGCGAGGTGATCGCGATGGGGATGGTGGCTGTGGTGCAGTTCGGTCTCGTCATCGCCAGTCTGTATGACCAGAAGTTCGCGATCTTCAAGACGACCGAGTCCCTTATGATGCTGATAATCAACGGCGTACAGACCTACGTGGCGTTCCGGATCAACTCACGGTCGCTCGTGCGAACGATCGCCGGCGGGTCTGTGACCGGCTAACATCGCGCTCGCGTTGCCGGAGCCGAGGTCCGCGCCTCGGTAACAGTGAGCCTGTTCGCCGGCCCCGGTGCCGCGGGCGCAACCACAGGATGAAGAAGAGGCCATGCTGGTTTGGTTGCAATGGTCAGCGGTGCGGGCGCCCATTCTTCCTATCGCGTGGGTGCTGGCGCACGCGACAGTCCTGCTATGGAAGGCTCTTGATCCAAGGTATATCGACAGCGCGCAATGGCTTGCCGATCATATTTTGAGACCGCTGCATCCTCTTGGTGTCTGGCTTATAGCCGCTATCGCACCTGCTTTGCGCACACTGGTCAGCAACATGCCGCCGACGCATCTTGACGCAGACAAGGTGCTGTACGGGTTCCTTGTACCGATCTTCATGGGTCTAATTCTCGGGCTGTTGGGATTGTTTCGCGGACTGGTGTTCGGTCGCGTCGCACACCAAACCTGAAGCGGACCGATACTTTCGGTCCATCCTCGTCTCACTTAGAGGTGCGTGGCGAACAGGAGGCGGAGGGCGCTGGCGTGCGCTACAAGTTCGTGGACGTGGAAGTAGTGTCCTGGAGCGACCGCCCGCCGTGCGTAGCGTGAAACCGCCATGCTTAGCGGTTAAGGACCACGGCGGATCGCGCAAGCGGATACACGCAAAACACGGGAAAAATCGACCAGGTCCTCCCTTCCTTCCCCGATGTGCCCACATTCGCCGGTAGTCGTGGCCTGCGCCCTTCTCTTGCTCGCAGCGATGTGGCTCGTCGAATTGTGATAGCGCATAGGAGGGAGCAGAAAAGCCAGGGGCCGAACCTATACCGACTAGCAGACGAGCATTGCGAAGCGGCTGGGACCTAGTTGTTAGAACGACGTAGCACATTTGCACGTTTTTGGTGCGGGGAGCTGCACTCTTCCAATCTAACCCGTCCCCAGACGACACATCCTCGTTGGCATCAAGTCACGCAGGCGCGAAGCGGCCAAGAATGGGAGAGCTTGCGATGGATAGGAACAGACTTCTGCTCCTTGGCGGAGCGCTGGTGCTCACGTTGTTCCTTGCATTTCTGTTCGGGCCTGGCGACATCCTGCCTCGTTAAGCGAGCCGGCAATTCACCCGCGGCTCAGCTGAACTGCCTGACCAGAAAGAAGCCTCCAAGAACACCGCCCAGAATAGCACTACAGGCAGCCACCAACGCTGGATCAAAAATTCCAGAGCGACTGGGATGGGCGGAGGCGGCCGTTGCGCTGGTGGCACGGGTTCCTGCTGCTTGTTGGGATGCAAATCCACACGTACGCATCAGCAAGCACGATTGCAAGGAGACAGCCTGACGGCCAACTGACCGTGGCGGGATCGAACGTTGCTTGGGAATGCTGCTGCGGGCGATGTGCCCACACCCGGCGGCGCCCTCCCCCGCAGTGTGGCGAGAGAGGGCTTGATGAGGAGCCTATCAGCCGGTCCGAACTTCGGTCGGGGGTCTATTCGAGCTCGGTGATCACCAGCTTGGCCTTCGACAGGCCGCTCGCATGGGTTCCGACCCACACGTCGTAGCGTCCTGGGGCAGCGTTCGGGAAGCGTATTTTTCCATTGAGCCCTTTGCCGCCGTCATCGTCGAAGTGCCATTTGTTGTCTGGACTATTGATCAGGAGGACCGTATCGGCGGAGGCCTCTATGCGGAATGTGAGGGCATGCCCAGACGGTGCACCTTTGTTCGTCGTGTAGTTCACGACGAAGTCCGGCAGCTTCGTCACCCAACCGGTACCAGGCAACCCGTTGCACTTCCCGAGGTCGACATTGCCGCCAGCTGTTACGTCGTGACGCTTTGGATCGCTTGGGAAGCCTTCCTTGATAGCGAATTCCTTGCTCGGCTGCCCGACTTGGGGACACACCCCCTGAGCGATCGCCGCAGTGGTGGTGATAACCAGTGCAGCGATACCGATGGTCAAATATTTCATCATGCTAGTTCTCCTTTGCACTACGCGTGCGCGGGTTCGGTCAATTGTCGCCGCACTGCCGGAACGGATAGCCGCGCAAGGCAGTGACAATCCAAACTCGGAAAGTACTCATATGAGCAAAGAAAGCCCGCCAGGTTGTCCACCGCCGCGCTATCCACACAAGTGCAGGCGCTAAGTGCTCGCGCTGTTCCTTGCATTTCTGTTTTGTGGTGAGCTGTCCGGCCTGCGGAGAGCCGGTTGAGTTCTGAAGGGGTGGCTGTAATGGCAGACACAATCCTAGACGGCAGCGGAGAACAGATACCCGGGCGTCGGCGTCTCGACGGGACCGACCTAGAAATCGCCTACAACCTATTGGGCGATGATCTGGTGCTGCGCGTGAACAAGGCCGGTGTTCAGGTGTTTGGGGTGGTGCTTGAGAACGCTGGCAAAGCGATGACTCCGCAGCAACTCCTAGAATTGAAGACCGAAAGCGCGGACCTTGTAGTCGCGATCGGCCCTCGCGGCGACGCGCTTGCCAACGTGGGCTATCGGCTCGGACGCGTAGCTGCCAAGCTGATCAAGGCGACGCGTGACAAAATGAGCAAGACCTAAACTCCACGTCGTGAGGATGTCTGTCGATGTTGCGGTGGTGGCGAAGACTGAAGTGTTGGTGGCGTTGCCGGGTCGCTAGTCGGTGAACTGCCACGACCAAGTGTAAAGGGATTGGTGGAACGGCGAAGGAACGTAAACTGCAGTGGGATAGTGTCGAAAGCCGACGCCGCTCCATCCAGACTAGGCGCGCAATCCCAAGCAATAGCAAATCAGCCTTTCATAAATGGGCGTCCCCTGGGGGCGGCCGAGGTGAGCGGTGATTGCGGAGGCGGTTCGCGAAAATGGTCAGCCACCTCACACATTCCAGCGTTCTATCCGTGCGCACACCTCCCGTCAGGAGCACGTCATGACGGAACCAATGAAGCGGACGATCCTCGAACGATTTGAAGTGCCGGATAGCAACTACGAAACCGTGATGATGTTTGTCGAGATTGCGCCCGCAGTGAATAGCGGCCTTCACACGCATCCGGGTTTCGACGCAGCCTATTTGTTGGATGGTGACCTTACGGTCCTGGAACGCGGACAACCGGATAAGCTGATCCATGCCGGCAAGTCTTGGCACGTGCGTCCAGGCATGGTGCATGAAGTGAAGGCCGGGGAGCGCACGGCGAAGGTACTCGCCGTCTACGTGGTGGAAAAAGGCAAACCGCTCGCGACACCCTGGTCGCCCGGCGGATCATAAGATCGGTGGCTCACGCATCTGCTGACCCGAATTGAAATGCATGAGTGGAACCTGCCAGACTGAGGGCGGAAACATGTCAGATGCGGCAAGCGCGCCAGGTCTTCCATCCCCGGGGGAGCCTCGTGGGGCGTATCCAGTCCCTTCTGGCTAAGCAGGAGCGCGTAGGTGGTCTTCGCGTTGGTGGACAAATCCGGATTCCGCAGAATGAAATTGGGCAGTTGCGTGAATCCGTGCAGCGCTATTGGGTCGGCGGTGTTGAGCCGCATGTTCTGCTCGACTTTTTGGAGTTGGCCGCCGATGTGCTCCATCGATACAGTATACGTTGGCGTGAAATGTCAACGCGGGCTTATCAACATTCCGGCGCGCCAAGATGAAGAGCCGACGTTGCAGCGGAGACCCGCCGATGTTGCGGAAGCGGAAAGAGTCGAAGCGCAAGAGCGTTGCTGAGGTCTTCCTGCAAAACATACAGGGATCGCCAGCGGAGAAGCTGGCGTTGTTTGAAAAAGTGAAAACGGCCGGCGGATTTGCAAACGAGGACCCGGCGGAGCTGAAAGCGGCCGAGGACATGCTGCGCACCTTCGCGGCGACGGACAAGCAATAGCAGCCCGCCCGGGCAGGTCTCGGACTGTGGAGTCGAAGTGCACGCGTTCTGGGATGATGGTTACAAACACATGGCGCTCTCAATACGTCGAGCAACAACTTCGGATATTGAGGAGCTTGTTGAACTGGTGTCCTACATCGATCAAGTTCATCAGCCGCACGACCGGCGGCAGATCCGTCAGGGTCCGCCGCAACGAGCCAATGGGCAGCATCTGGCAAAGGGCATCGCTGATCCCACAACCCTCGTCCTTGTTGGCGAGACGAACGGTAGCATTGTTGGCTATGCCCGCATGGAGATCAAAAACACCAACGGCAACCGCCTATTCAACCCAATGCGGCTCGGGAGTGTGCACGAGGTTGTCGTGGCCGAGAGCCACGGCCGCAATGGTGTCGGAACGGCCCTCATGGAAGCGTTGCACGCAGAAGCCAGAGCCGCGGGCGTGGAGCGCATTCAGCTCGAGCACTACGCGGCAAATGCGGCGGCTGGTCGGCTGTACGCCAAGCTTGGGTACACGACCATGAGGCTCGTATGCGTGAAGGACCTTTGAGGCCTCACAGCTGGCTCACGCATTCTGCGTGGCGGACGGCGCACGGATTTTGGTGGTGTGGTGGCGCGCGGAGTGTGGGGTTGAGCGGTGATCGCGGCTTTGTCACCCACCGCGGTGCGGGGCACTCACCGTGGCGCGCGGAGGTGCTATTTCACCGCGGCTTCGATGGGGACGCGGGCATTCGGGTAGGGGCTCTTGAACCCTAAGCGTTCGCCGAACGCGAGGTACGCGATACCAAGAACGAAGATTGCAGTCATTGCGATCCCGAGAATTCCCGCTGTGCGAGACTCATTCATGATCCGTACTCCTCACATTCCTGTTTGAGCAACGCGCGGCGGACACAATGGTTCCCTCAACATCCAGACGTTTAAGACTGGGGTAAACGCAGCTTACTGCGTTATCCGCACGACGCCCAACTTGTAGAGCTGCTGGATTTCGGTGGGGGAGAGGGCGCGGGTTTCGTCCGATCAAGTTCGGTCCCTAGACGGACTACAGACCATAGGTCGTTGACACTACGAAGAGATTACCCATCACGGCGACAAGCGAGATACTCGTTACGGTCAGCACCCACGGATCGACGTAACCTCTGAGTATGATTGCGACCCCTGCGAGGAGGACGAGTATCGTTGCCGTGAAGAATAGCGCAAACAGGGTGCGACGCGTCATGTTGCTCTCCTCAGACGCCGATGTGAACGGATTGCACTGAATTGCGCCAGAGCCTGAAAAGCAAAACTGCGCCAGTGAGCAGGAAGGCGATTGCGGAGACAGGAAGGTTGGGGCCGCTCGCGCCAACAATCACGCCGGCAATCGAGCCGCAGAGAATCGCCACGACCACCGAAAGGGCGATTGCAAGAACAGCGTCGTAGAGAAGTCGGATGATAGTGAACACGACAAATCTCTCTAGCCGAACCGGACCGGCTGCGGCGTTGCCGTACCTCAAGGGAAAGCAGTTGAAAAGCTAGCGGCAACGACACGCCCGGAACAGAACAGACGAACCCCGTGGCCCGTCTGTTCCCATTTCAAAACTCAAGCGGCGACCGACGCATCGATGGTCTTGTTCGTTTTGCCGACTGTCGCGCCGATCTCAATCGTACGGGACTTCAGCCGCTCAGGCACCTCGCGCTCGAGGTCGACAGACAGCAGCCCGTCCTTCACATCTGCACCCCTCACTTCGACATGATCGGCGAGCTGGAAGCGGCGCTCGAAAGCGCGGGATGCGATACCGCGGTGGAGGAACGTGCGCTCCTGATCCGCTTCTTTCTTCTCGCCTCGGATCGAAAGCGTGTTCTCCTTCACCTCGATCTGGACGTCTTGCTTGCTGAACCCGGCAACCGCCATGGTGATGCGGTAGTCGTTTTCGGTAAGACGTTCGATGTTGTAGGGCGGATAAGCATTGGCCTCATTGTCGAAGCCAGCAACTTGCTCAAGCATGGACGCGAGGCTGTCAAAGCCAACGGTCGAACGATAAAGTGGGGATAGATCAAATCTCATAGCATCCTCCTGGAAGCGATGTGGGGGTTGGGCCTGCCGATTGGGCCAAGCATCTTGGTTCGCGCAGCCGGGGAAGGCCTGCACTAATAATGATATGGGGCGGTTCGCTTTTTGTTCAAGGTGATCGTAAGCAATACTCTCATTATTTGCCAAATATATTTGTCTGGCAGAAAATAATGCGCATTGGATTGAAATTATGGCGGTTGGCGCGGTCGTAAATTCTCGGCGGCATCACGCGAGAGTGCGACGGCGCGCAAAGAGACGCTGTCTCGTGCCGCATTCAAGACGACTGGCCTCACGAATTTTGGGTGCCGTAGGTGCACGGATACTGGACGGGGAGCGCGCGGATTTCGAACGACGAGCGCCTCACGGATTTTGGTGGTGTGGTGGTGCGGGGAGCGCGGGGTTGAGCGGTGTTGCGGGGTTTGGTTGGAAATCAAGGATTTCTGGCCAGCGCGTGAGCGTGCGGGAACCGGGTTTGTGTGGCAGTTTTTACGCATGCTGAAGTCGCATCTGGACGCTGTCGAGCGTCAAGCTGGACGACGCTTGCAAAGGCAAAGAAAGCAAGCCAGACAGCTCAAGAGGCTTACCACGTATACAATGGAAAGATGGTCGCATGGCACGTGTCACAGTCGAAGACTGTATCGACAAGATGCCGAATAGGTTCGAGCTTGTACTCGTGGCTGCACACCGAGCGCGCTCACTGACCAAAGGCTCTGACATCACAATCGAGCGAGAGAACGACAAGGATTCCGTCGTTGCGTTGCGCGAAATCGCCGAACAGACCATCTCACCGGGCGACTTGCGCGAGAGACTCATTCATTCCATCCAAAAGCAGGCCGAGATCGATGAGCCGGAGGCAGTCGCCGCACCCGTGCTTCCGCCAGAGTCGCGCCCCACACTTGGCCGTGACGATCCGACAATCGATGCGAGGGTCGACACGATGACCGAGGAAGCGCTTTTGCGCGGCCTCGAGAGCCTGACGCCCGAGGACCCTTCGGCAAAAGAGTGACGTCGTATCCAGTTGGCTACATGGGTCCTGAACCCACGTTGCTTGCCGCGGTGATCTCCGCCCAGGCATACGCGGTCGGTTGCAAATACGCAAAACGCCGTGCGCACGTGGGCGCGAGGCGTTAGTGGAATTGCCAGGTCGTGAGGATGGCGGTGTGCGTGAAGTCAGTTCTTGGTGTGCTTTTCAAACTTTTGGCGCAGCCTTTCGAGATCTTCCGGGGAGGCGCGTTGCTTGTTAAGGAGACTTGCATGTGTCGGTTTCTTGACAAACCAAGGCCGTATCTTAGCGCCAAGCCATCCGGCTTCAGGAAAGCGCGGTGTGGAGGTTGAACTGCGCATTTCCGGTTCCTCCTTCACATCAGACGCGTTTGCCCTTGAAGGGTTGATCGAGCGCTCTACTCTATGACGAGTCGTGGTTGTCAGCACCCAAGAGCCGGCGGGCTGCACAGATTTTCGAAGGGGGCGAGGGTCAACGCGGAAACGCGGCGCTGCTAGGCTTCCAACTCTTGCGCGTCAGTGCTGTAGTCGATGATCGAGCGTGCAGCGACACGCTGGGCGTCCGCGGGCAAACTGCGCAAGATGCGCACCGCGTCTTCGATCAAATCACTCATGTTGATCGTCTACCACAGCGCCAGCGATCGACGCCGGCACGGCCGAGGATCAGCTACTGAAGGCTAGCGCGAGCGGGGGTTGAAGAGGTCGCCGCGGTCTTTGTTGGCCTCGCGCCAGGTGGCGGTCTTGACCTTGATCCAGCCGCTCTTGCCGGAGCGGTAGGGCGCATCTTTTTCTTCGCGACGATGCCCTCGAGGCCGTGCGTGACGCACTGCGACAAGAGTATTTTTGGATTGTGAAACGGCTCCGAGTACCGCAGGAAGTCATTCTTATATCGGCGCAGTAGCGTGCCAAGATTTATCTTGCGCACGATGAGCGGCACCAGGCGCATTTGGTTGCCGTCGAACTTCAACAGATCGAAGCACCAGGCGCACAGGCCTCTTGCGAGAACTTGCGCGAGTGGAGCAACTGGAAGTTTGGTGCGCCTTCGTCTGTGCACGCGACTATCTCGCAGTCGATGATGGCTGATGCCGCCGGCAGCTTGGTGAGAGCCTGTGCAATGCTGGCAAACGCTGCGTAAAGTCCGCGCCGCTTTTGGAGTAGATGGTCACAGTGCCACCATCCTTGTGGAGCTGTGCGCGGTAGCCGTCGAACTTTACTTCGTGCAGCCACTCGTTCGCCTTTCGGCGGGTGGGCACCAAGACGGTTGCGCGGGGATGATGAAGGGACGTACGCAGCATTATCCGGATCGTAGTCTGGCTCGGGTCGAAGCGCACTCGGTTTCGTGAAGAGCAAAGCCTTGCTCGACTAGGAGCAGGCGATAGTGCAGTCTGAGGTTGCGACCTCGCCACAAAGAAGCCGTCTACGGATTAGCGGCTTCACAGTTATAGCTAGGCTTATCCTACTTGATTTCGATCCAGACGCCACTGCGATAGTAGCCATTGCCTTGACCGGAATCCCGCCAGCGATACCTATCCTTCTCTGTTTCCTGCCACTTCCAGTCATCCTTTTGGATGCGTAGCTTCAAGGTGGGCTCGTACCTCGGCTCGCCCGTCACGCGCCAGCAGTCACCGTCTTCATTGCAGACAACAGCGGCTGAAACGGCGCCTGCAGTCAAGGCCAGGGCTGCGCCGGCACCAAGTATGGCTTTAGTAAAGGTCTTCATGCTGATCTCCATATTCTGTATTCAGCTTAGAGAGCAACGCGAGGGAAGGTCGAAGGTTGCATTGTTTGACACAAGCGCGGTCGATTGAGTGGGAGGATCACGTTGGCCGAAGCGGGCAAACCGAGCTCCTGCTCCGTTCCCGCCGTCTTGTCCGGTTAACACGCGGGCCCTACACGCTTAGTACTGCATGCGTTTGGTTTAATTGCTTACCTACACGCTGCTTCGCGCGATCACCTACAAGGTCTTCATCGTCCTCGCGAGCTTCGGCCCACTGTTCCTTG
>CAVWOY010000007.1:0-192570 GCA_963756735.1 uncultured Alphaproteobacteria bacterium | reverse complement strand
ACTCGACGACGGCTGCCTCGTACACCTCGACTCAGGTGTACGGCGTCATCGACGCGATGCAAGAGGCGTCGAACATCGGTTCGGATACGTCGGTCACGCCGACCGTGCGGCTCAACCGCACGCACATTCTCGGCACTCGTGACCTGCTCGTGTCCGGCTCGCAGCTCGCCCGCAAGATGGCGACCAACGAGCTAATGGGCTTCGTCGGGCACCAGTTGGCGAACAGGACGATCGAGCTCAAGATCAAGCTCATCAATGCGTTCCTGTACTCGGAGGCTTCGTCCTCCGACGCCGGTTCCGACACGGTCTACCGGACGCTGACTGGGATGCGCAACTGGGCACGGTCGGCGGGTATCCGCTCGACCGGCTCGGAGGCGTTGGCGTGGTCGGTGCTCAACACGCACAACAAGTCGATCGTGGACGTCGGTGAGTACGTCGACACCCTCGTCATCGGCACCGACCTTGTCGGGTCGGTGGCCGCGATCGACGCCTCGAACCGGCGCATGTACGAAAGCGACACCGCTGCCGGTTACACGGTGCAGGAGATTCTGCTCGCTCAGGGCAACACGGTCCGCGTGGTTATCGACACGCGCGTCATCCCCGGCGAGTATTTCCTGTTCACCAAGAGCAAGGTGAACCCGATCCCGTTCACCGGACGGGGCATGTTCACGCATCGCCGGCGACGGATTTCTCGGACGCGAGGAAGCGTCGGTGTGCTTGCTGAGTGGACACTCAGGGTGCGTAACCCGGAGGTGCTCGGCCACGGCAAGAGCAAGACGTAGACGCCGTAAAGTGGAGGAGGGGGTTGCCGGGGTCGCAGTCAGGCGCCCCCCCTTCCACTGGCGAGCGGGGCCGCAAGAAGCGCACGCCCACGTACCACCTTCGCCTGTGGATACCCGCCAGAGAAACGCCGGCCAAGATGGTCGACGGCAAGAAGGTGCGCAAGCGATACCGCCGTCCCGGCTACTTCGACGTGCGGGTGCGCCGCCGCCACGGCCCCCTGTGCGAGAAGTGCAAGCGGCGCCACTACCCGTTTCAGGGCTGCTGGACGGGGCCGGAGACCCGTAAGCGCCAGCTCAAGGCTCCGCGCGAGCACAAGCGGGCGCTCGAGGAGTCCGCGAAGCTGCGGGCCACGGTCCCCGACCCTGCCGCCGCCGTCGTCTTTCGTGACCGGCCGGCCCCGGCCCCTCGAGCCCGTACCGATCACGGCCGGCCGGAGGGCGGCTTCGGCGCTATCCGCCCGCGCCGTTAGCCTCCTGGCATGGCTCGTTACCGGCTAGCTCGCGTCGTCGGCACCTCCGGCACGTTCGCCACCCCGAAGGGCTCGATCCTTCACTCCGTCACGGTCACGAAGTTCCTGGCCGCCGGCGTCTGCACGATCACGCAGCCGGTGGCGGGCACGACGGTCGCTGTCATCGACTGCTCCGCGATGGAGTCGCAAGGCAGCTACATCTTCGACGCCTTCTCGGGCAACAACGACTCGTGGAGCTTCGCAGTCACCGGCGGCGCCGCAGAGGTCGTCGTTAGCTACTGCTGAGGTAGACGGTGGCATCGACCGCCGCCGATCTTGTCAAGAGGGTACGCCGGCGCATCGGTGACTGGCCGGAGCAGGACGTCACCACGGCCTCGCTCAGCTCGACCGGCACCTCGCTGACGGTGTCTGATACGACGGCGCCCCGCTACTTCAAGCAGGAGCGCATCGAGATCGACTACGAAACGATGGTCGTCGACTCCGTCACCTCGGCCACGGCTCTCGCCGTGATACGGGGGGCGCAGGGCTCGACGGCGGTGGCGCACGTGACGGCCTCGAACGTGCTCGTCGACGTCGCCTTCACGAGCGTAGAGATTCTCGACTATCTCAACGAGGGGCTCGACAACCTGTGGCCGTTCTTCTACCAGGAGCTCGTCGACGAGTCGCTGTCCTCGAGCGCCGACGTCTATGAGTACACGGTGCCGACCGTGGACGCCAGCGGCGTCAACCTGCCGCTGCCCCGGCTCAAGGCGGTGGAGATGCGGGCCTCGGGCATGGTGCCGTTCAAGCGGATCGGTCACGTCGACGTCATCCGGTCGGCCGCCCCGAAGATCAGGCTCGGCTTCTCCCCGCAGGACGACGCCACCATCCGGCTGATCGGCTACGCGCCGCTGCCGCACCTCTCGTTCACCACCTCCACGCACGCGCAGCTCCCCTACCAGGCTGACGGGCTGATCGTGGATTGGGCGGTCGGGATGCTGCTCATGTCGGGGGAGGCACGCCGGGTGCGCTTCGATCAGGGGGCGATCGACAACCGCGAGCAGGCAACCAGGGTCGGAGCCTCGATGGCCGCCGCTCGAGACTGGCGGGTGGCGTTCTACCAGGGGCGCTCGGACCTGGCGATGCCTCCGATGCAGCCTCACATTGTCATCACGGCATGAGCGGTCCCTACACGTCGTCGGACGTCCCCTACCCGTTCGACGTCGTCATCGACGGCTGGGGCTACCGCTTCCCCGACTCGATGGAGTCAAACCCGTTCGGCACGCATCGTGCCATCTACGGCTACACGCCCCGCTTCCTGCCGCGAAGCAATATCCAGGGCGATTTCGGAGACAATTTTCAGGATTTTTGGGTGACGCTGACGCAGCGGGACTGGTCGCTCGGGGAGGGTCAGCGCAACTTCAAGGGCGCCGACGAGGAGAGCCAGCGCCGCTATTGGGACAGTCAGAAGGTGCGGATCGGCAAGCCGGGTGAGGTGACGCTGCAACAAGACCTCAAGACAATCACGCCGGCCGCCGCCGTGTCCCAAGCCGGGGTCGGCGGGGGGTCGCTGACGTCGGCCAACATCTATTTCAACACCGCCACGAACCTGTACTCGGTCGTGCCGGCGACCGGGACGGTCACGAACCACGGCGCCCACGGCGTCACCATGTCTGCCAGCCTCGAGGGGATTCTCGGGGAGCCGGCCTCGAATGGCGGCGACTATTACTTCGCCCACTCGACCGGCATCCGTAAGTGGGACTCCACCTCGTTCTCGAACTTCAGCTCGTTCTTCAACGCCTTCCGACTGGCCTACCTCAACAACACCATGTACGCACTCGGCGGTCCGTCCAGCCTGAGCATCCTCTACCGGATCGACACGGCCGGCGCGGCAACCTCGATCTCCGAGTGGAAAACGAGCGACGGCGGCGTGCGTAGCACGTGGAGCCACGACGGGCACCTTCTCCCGTTCGGCGGCGACCTGTTCATCCTGTGGGGGCTCACCCCGAACGGCCCGGAGCTGTGGCAGTACGACGGCACCGGCGTTTCGCTCGTGACCACGTTCCCGCGCGACATGCACATGGCCCACTACTGTCACGCGCAGGGCGTCCTGTTCTTCAACGGCTGGTTCACGGAGGCGGACACCGGCGGCACCGAGTACCGCTACCGGCAGGTCGTTTGGTACTACGCGAACGGCCAGATCGGGGAGGTGTGGCGCTCGAGGAGCCTGTCCAGCTACACGTCAGACCATCCGGGCGGCTTCAACATCGGGAAAATATGCGCTTGGCAAGGCGGTGTTGTCTGGATTGACGATACCGAGAGCACGAAGCGGCTCATGCACTACAACGTCGGCAGCGGCGCTGTCTCCTCGATCGCCAACATGCCGAGCGCGTTCATGGGTCAGTACATGGTCGCCTCGAACGCCGCCGTGTGGCTGAACTTCTCGACCACTACCCGCCTGTTCCCTGACGGCACGAACCTCGTCACCTCCGGCTACGTCGCCTCGAGCCTCATGGACGGCGACAACAGCCTGACCAAGCACTTCCACTCCATCCGTATCGACGGCGAGCAGAACGGCGGCACGTTCGACATTGCCTACCAGCTCGACTCGCTCGCCGGCGCCTACACGTCGCTGCAGGTAAACGCCACCCCCGGCACCGAGTACAGCCTGCCGGACACGGCCGCCTCGCAGGGCCGCTCGATCTCGGTCAAGGTGACGCTGAACCGGGCGAGCGCCACGGCCGGCCCGACGTTGCGCCGGATGCAGGTCCGGGGCGCCTTCATCCTCGACTCGTGGAACCGGCGCGAGTACCTGCTCGAGCTCACCGGCCGCGACGGCTCCGGCCACCTCATGACGCGCAACGCCGTGCGCTACGGCAAGGACGGGCACGAGATGGCCGTGGACCTCATCACCGCCGCCGAGAGCAGCCTGCCGGTCACGATCGTCGACCGCTTCGGCAGCTTCGCCGGCGTCGTCGACGGTGACGGCTTCGAGATCGTGGAGATACGGCCGGAGGAGTACATCGCGCGGGTGCCTGTCAGGGAGACCTAATGGCGCTCACCCCGATCCAGCTCGCGCTGCAGCAAGGCACGCCTCCCCGGCCGGCGGCGCCGATCTCGAGCAACCCGGAGCCGGGGAAGGCGCTGACGCTCGACTTCGCCGGCAAGTTTCCGCTGCGGGTGCTGCCCGATCAGGTCGTCACGACCGAGGACACGCCGGCCGATGGTGACGTCGTCACCTGGGACGACGCGAACGACGAGTGGGTAGCGAGCCCGGTCGTCACGGTGCCGTCCGGGGCGATGCTCATGTGGGGGACAGGGACGGCGCCGACCGGCTGGCTCTTGTGCAACGGCAGCTCGCTCTTGCGGGCCGACTACGCCGACCTGTTCGCTGTCATCGGCACCACCTTTGGCGCCGTTGACGGTACGCACTTCACGCTGCCCGACATGCGCAACCGGGCCGTGTTCGGGCTCGGCTCGAACACGGACACGAACGTCATGGGCGAAACGGGTGGCGCTGTAACGCACACTCATAGCGTGTCGGGCTCGACGGCCGGCCACAACCACGCCTATTCCGACTCGTTCTCGACCGGCGGCCACGCCCACACTGTCAACTCGCACTCGCACGATCTCAACTCGCACACGCACACGTCCGGGTCGCTAGCCACGGACAGCCAAGCGGTCGATGCCACCGGCCTTGTCGGCGGCGGCTCGAACACGCGCACCTCGACGCATAGCCATGCTGTCAACTCGGGCTCGACGGGGGCGGCCTCCGGCTCGACCGGCACCGCCTCCCCCTCGATGAGCACCGCCTCCGACTCGGGCACGATCTCGGGCAACACCGATAGCGACACCGACACGTTCTCGGTCACGTCGGGCACCGGCTCCTCCTACCCGCCCTACATCACCCTCAACTTCATCATCAAGACGTAGCCGACCGACCGCCTGCATACCGTTACCCCATGCCTGCCAAGACGGTGACGCTGCCGCTCCACCTCGTCAGTCCGCACACTCGAGGGCAGGTTGTCAAGGTGGCGCAGTCGCTTCTGAACGTGACAACGTTCTGCACGGCGACTACCTGCAGGGCGGCAAGATCGACGGCGAATACGGACCCTGGACGATGAGGGCGACCAAGCGGGCGAAGTATCTGGCTCGGCTACGCCAAGGTCGACGGCCAGTCTACGGGATGGGGGCTGCAGCAGCTACCTGAACGGGACGCACGAGCTGACCGACAACATGAAGCAGCCGGCGCAAGGAGCGGCTCGCCGACCGCAACCGGCAGACACTCGGCGATCGCATTTGGGTGCGGGCCGGCAAGGACGTCGCCGCCCACATCACCGAGGAGCCGCCCGTTCTCGAACCGCAACTACATCACGGTCAACCGCTACCGCATGGTCGGGGCGTGGTGTGCGATGGCGACGAGCGTGTGGTCGATCGACGCCGGCTCCAAGGTGCCGATCATGCAGAAGGAGCTACCACTACTGCCCGACGATCTTCGCTGACGCCGTGATGGGAGTGAACGGGCTGAGTCTCGTCAAGCCGGCGAACGTGAAGAAGGGCGACTGGGTGCTGTTCGACTGGGGTCGGCGACAACATCGCCGACCACGTCGGCATCTTCGGGGAGTGGATCAAGAAGGGCTCGACCTTCCGTACCCGCGAGGGCAACACGAGCTACGCGGGCAGCGCGGCTCTCAGTCGGACGGCGGCGGCGCGTTCGAGCGGACACGTTCGATCAACGACGTGGCCCGTAACCGCCGGGGCGACTACGGCTTCGTCCATCTCGGGCATAATGAGTGGCTGCTCCCTCCAACGGCAAGACGCGGGTCGGTCCAGTTCGCCGCCGCGATCATCGGCACCGTGCTCGTGTCATCCTCGGCGCCTTCTTCGCGTTCGGCCAGTCGCAGGCTGACTCCATTACCAGGCTAGAGGCAAGCGAGGCAGAGGACGCACGCCAACGGCAGATAGATCAGGCCACGGTCGCGGCGCTGTCGCGAGCTGCTACGGGCCTCGGGCGTGAAGGTGGCGCAGCTCGAAACGAGGATCGCGGTGCTCGAAACGCAGCTCGGGCAATTTCTGACCGACCGAGTACCGTAGGGGGGCGTGGCACGCGCGCCGCCGGATCATCTACGTGCTCATGTTCTGGCGCAGCAAGCCGGGGCCGCCGGTCAGTTTCATGGCCGCGATCAACCGGGTAACGGTAATAGAAAGGAAAGTGTGAGGTAGACATGGGAGAGATCACCGTCGATGCCAGCAGCGATGCCCTGCCCGCTGCCGTCGTGTGCCTGGACGCGGACGGCAACGAGACAACGCCCGACGCGCCCCGTCGTGGAGCTCGAGCGACGTCGACGTCGCCACGGTCGCCCCGGCCAACGAGGGCGGGGCCACCGCGGCCGTCACCCCTGGCGCCATCGGCCGGCGCCACCATCATCGAGGCGCTCGCCATCGAGACCGACGACGACGGCACCGACCACGCGAAGTCGTAGCCCGAGGCACCGTCAACGTCATCAACCGTGACGAGACACCGGACGCTGTCGTCGGAGAAGTCAATTTCGGGTAGCCCCGTCAGAGGAGGTCGCCGTGCCCGAGTAAAGGCAGAGTTTGATGCGCTCAAGCAGCAGGCGCAGCGCATGGAGGACGTCGTTCGCTCCGAGGTCGCGGAGGTCAGCGACAAGATCGAGGCCGCGATCGAGGACATAAAGGCGAGCATCACGGAGCTCGGGGAGGAGCTCGAGGAGAAGGTTGCGAGCTGGCGCGGAGGTAGCACCGTCGACGAGGAGCCGGCGCTCCCGCCTGAGTGATGGAGAACCCGACCCTTCTGCTGCTCATCATCATCTCGATCCTCGTGTTCGTGCTGCTGATCTTCTTCGGCATCGGGCCGAGCGGAAACTAGCGCAGGGTCTCCACGATCGAGTCGAAGTCTGCGGGCGTCCAGACGTAGGCTTCGACTCCCCTGAGCTCCCGGTTGCCGCGAATGTTTCCGGGGTCGAGCTCGAGAAGCCAGCGGTCCTGCTCGGGCCTTGCCTTCTTGCCGTCCATCTTTAGCTCCGCGAAGATCACCCTGCCCCTTCTCGCTAACACCATGTCGGGGAAGCCGGGGTCGCCGCTGAACGCGGTGCGCCAGCCCTGCTTCGTCTTGGCCGGCCGGAAGTGAACGTGAAGCCAGCCGGTCACGCGGGCGAGGTCTCGTATCTGGCGGGCGAGGTCGAGCTCCGTCAGCTTCTCGGTCGTCACCGGCGGCCATCCTTCCTTCTCGAGCCACTCGCTCATTGCCTTGGTGTCGGTCGTCATGCTTGCCATAGCTCGCCTCCGATCAGCGTTGCCACGTGGAAGGCGCAGAGCTCGTCGGGTGCGCAGTAGGGACAGTGAAGCCGACTACGTTCCTCGCTATCGCGCTGGCGATCATGCTGCTGACCGCGTTCGGCCTCGTGTTGTGGCGGATCAGCCAGATCCACTGTCCCGGCTGCTTCTGAGCACATGCAGTCCTCGTCAAGATCGCACTCGATCGAGTGGATCAGATCATCCGGGCGCAGGTCCACGGCCCCCAACTCGTACCTCCCTTGCTCATGCGGTAGGCGATCTTCGTGTTGTAACGGACGTCCCAAAGCTGTTCCTCGTCAAGCCAGCCGAAGTGAGTCGGATGGATTTGAAACCAGCCTCGCTCGCCGGCGCTGCCGGTGGCCCTGTTGTAGAACGTGCCGCCGGTCTCGCAGGATGCGATGGCGTAGGCGTAGCGCCAGCCGGCGCCGAACACCTTGCCGATCACGGCCTCGGCACACTTGGCGCCGGTCTGACAGGTCTGCCATAGCTGCAGCCGCTTCGGCGGGGGCCACGGCTGCTTGAATACGGATGCGAGCTCCGGGTGGTTTGCTTTGAACTCGGCGGCTGACGCTCCGTGCCTGTTGAGCCAGCCGACGAAGTCGCGTCCCTCGTTGCTCGTCCAACACTCGCCGCCCCACTTGAAGCCGGTACAGGCAGAAGGGGCGGCGCTGTGGGTTGGGAGGGGGTCAGGGTGATGGTGGTTGCCGCCACGAACGCGGCCACGGCGAGAACGCCACGTAGCTTCACGCGGTTCCTTTCCTCGAGGTGGGGGCGCCGGCATCGTCACGGCGCCCCTTGGTCGCAGTTCATTCGCGGGAGGGTGAACCATCGCTCGGACGCCACCCTGACACAATTTGCCGCGATAGGTCAAAGCATCGTATTACTACCTAAACAGGACAACGAGCGCCCACACGAGATACACGACCGAGCAGAGGGTGAGGATCGCCCATACGGTGTTCCAGACCGTCAGCTTCTGCCAGGGCCAGCGCCAGCGGTCAAGCCAGTCACTCATCGCCCAGCCCCGCCCGCAGAATCCGCTGCATGGAGACGACGGCAACGTCCATCGGAAACATCGGGACACCAAGCGCGTCCCTGATCGCCCGCTCCGCACGGTCGGCGGCAGCGTGTTCTACGTCCACGGCCTGTACGAGCCGCTGGTTGGCCTCGCGCAGCCGGTCGATCTCGCCCAGCAGATCACGGCACGCATCGTGGTAGTAGGCGTCCGAGCGGTAGCTGGACTTGCGTATCTCGGCTTCCCGTTCCGGGGTCAGCATCACGACCCCGACCACCAGCCGTTCACGTAGCCGTTGCCGGACACGTCGATCTCGACCCACGGATACATGCGGCCCACGATCCAACGGTGCAAAGGCTCGTAGTTCGCAATCGCCCAGGTCAGCTTGCGCCGGTTGCCGCCCTGCGAGTTGTTGAAGCGGTAGATCCAGCCGATCCCGGTCTTGGCGACCGACTCGATCTCGCAACAGGAGTTGAGCGCCTGCGTCGTCGGCGTCCTGGTCAGGCTCACGATGCGCGGGTAGTTCCAGCACCACGCCACGTTATGCCTAAGCCGATACACCGTGAACCCGTACAGGTCTTTCTTGTAGCGTTCCGCCCACCACTCCCGGCAACCGGACGGATCGCCGGCCGCCATCACCGTGCGCTGCTGGCCAGGAGCCACCTCCCTGCCCGACTCGGGCGCGTCGTGCGTCACCTTCCACGGCCCCAACGGCGTCCCGTCCTTCTTGACCGGCCTCGAGCCGACGTCCACACCCTCGGTGGAGCCGTCCGGGTAGTGCCTCTCTCCTAGCGCCGGCCCTGCCAGCGCGAGCAGGGCGAGCAGCCCTATCACGCCGGCGATCATGGTCTTTCGCATGGTTCCTCCTTCGCTCGTGGCCGGGGTATTCCGGCCGGGGCGCCGCAGAAGAACCCTTTGTGGTCAGTCAACGATGACGTGCTCGTAGACGGGCAGCAGGCTCGTGTTGGAGTGGCCGAGCAGGGCGGCGAGCTCGGTGCGGGGCATCCCGGCCTTCGTTTGCAGGCTGGCGTAGCGGTGCCGGAGGTCGTGCGGGCTGTAGGCGGGGATGCCGGCGAGCTCGCAGGCCCGCTTCATCGCCCGCTCGGCGCCGGCGGGGCCGATCGCCCCGAACACCCGCAGGCCGGGGGGGCGATAGTCGAGCGGCTCGAGGCGGTCGAGTACGTCTAGGAATTGCGGGGTGACGCTGATCCAGCGGCGGGCGCTCGCGGTCTTGCCATTGCGCACCCTGATCCGGTTGCTGACGAAGTCGACGTCGCCCCACTCGAGGTTGCATACCTCCCCGATCCTCATGCCGGTATGTTCCGCCAGCCGCAGCGGCATCACGTACTTCTCGCTGAGGTGCGCGAACATGGCGGCCACCTCGGCGCTCGAGGGCGGGGAGGGCACGTCGCGTTCAACTCGAGGGAAACGGACCCGCCGGGATCGGGCCGGGTTAGGGTCGAGACCGGCGAAGTCGAGCACCTGGGCGAGCGTGCCGACATACAGGCGTAGGCTGGCCGGCGCCAGCTCGAGGCGGGTGATGAGCCATTGAATCTCGGCGGTGCCGATCTCGGTGACGTCGAAGTGGCCGAGCAGCGGCTCGATCTTCTTGCGGTAGGCCCTTCCAGCTTTCGAGCGTGTTGGTGCGGACGTCGACGCGGCTCTCGAGCCATGCGTCCCACCATTCGCTGAGCGTGCGGGCCGGCGCTGCCTGCTGCTCGAGCAGCTCGCGCAGCCGTTGGCGCGGGTCGCGGCCGGCGGCGAGCTCGAGCCGCGCGAAGTCGCGGCGGGCGCGGGCCTCTTTCATGCTTCCGAAGCTACCGAGGTGGACGGGGTTTGTCTCCCGGCCTCCGTTGCGGTAGCGGACCTGGTAGCGGGTGCCGCTCGAGACCCGGTACAGGCCGATGTAGACGCCACTCATGGTGCCTCCCCTTGTCGCAGTCGAACGAGTGTAGCAGGGTAGGTCTGTTAGAACAAGGTGCTGAGCCGCTGAGCTCGATCCGCTCCCTCATCGAGTCGACCAAGTCCTGAAAGCTGGGGTGCGGGTAGTAGCCGTCGTCGTCCGGTCTCTCTGTACCCCAAAGGTCAGGAACGTAGGCGCCGGAGTGGGTGCCTCTGACGAAGCGGGCGCCGGTCGGCCAGCCGTGCTCGTCGATATAGTCGCGGACGCGCTGCCGTGCTTCCTCGTCCACGGTGAGCTGTTCGGAGGGACGCAGGGAGGGGGACCGGCCCATCGCCTCCACGGCGAGCTCGGCAAGCATCTCCGGTGGTCGGCCGGCCGCCACCCGGTCGGCCGCCGCGATCCAGGCTGCCGATGGTATCTCCGGGTGGGCGGCGAGCTCCCGTTTGGCGATGCCCGCCAGCTTTCGCACCGTGCGGTCGATCCTGGGGAGGCGCCGCTCGGTGCAGCCGTCAGCATAGGCGGTGACGATTTCTTGCGCAGTTAGCACGAAAAGCCCAAGGGGCCGACTGGACACCATCCGGCCGACCCCTTAGATTGGTCCCAGCTACGAGAACCGTGCGGAGAGCGTAGCGAATCGGGCAGACGCAATCCATAGCCCGCCTCGATACCGCTTAGAACCCGTCGCTGGCCGTTAGAGGGTGGACGTTTCACTTTGGGCACCTCCGGGTGGGCCGGTCTTGGGAACCGGCCAGGGCGATGACGGCGACGACTCACCGAACCGATGACGTTCCTCCCCTCTTGCCGCCTCTTTGGGAGGGGGGAAGGGGGGAGGGCTCCCCGACTCTGATCTTCCGTCCCGATGGGCACAGACAGAACCTTCCGAGGGCTAGATCAAGGTCTCCTGACGAACACTCACTCCGTCCTTGGTTCGTTGCAGGCAAAGGTCGTGGGCGAAACCCTTGCCTGTCCGCTTCCTGAGCATCACGTCTGAGCCGCCGGCCTTGCCCGGTCTCTCCCAGCCTTCGATGTGATGCCACGTGAAGCGGTCGACGTCCATCTCCTCACGGCAGAACTGGCACGTCGCTCTCATTCCTCCTCCTCGTCGGTCAGCTCCACGCCTTCGAGGTCCATCAGCAACAGGGCGGTGGCGGCGGACGCGCAACGGTCGGTGAGGTCGTCGACGGCGATGCGCAGCCCGTAGATGAGGGCGAGCAGCCTGTCGCGGTCGTCGCGCAGCTCGAGCGGCAGATGGCAGGCGCTCACGTACACGTGTTCGCGGTTGACGATCACGAGCACGGCGGTCTCACCCGGCTCGAGCTTGCGCACCGCCTCGAGCTGCTCGGCCTTGATCTGATCGTAGTGGGCTACCAGGGCCGCGCTGTTGCGCCTGGGCCTCAATGCTTCATCCGGACCCTGCTGATCGTAGGGCCGTCGCGTCGTGCCTGACCGATGATGCGGGCGTACTCCGGGTTCACCGCCGCGATCTTCTTCGCCTCGTTCGCGGACACTTTCTCCTCGACCGTCACCGTCACGAGCTCCTGAAAGCGGCCTTCCGGCAAGCCGGCGGGCAAGAGCTCTCGCAGCTTCGCGGTATCCCATTGCACCTCTTTCTGCTCGTACACCTCGAACGTGCTGCCGTCGATGCGCAGCGTCTTACTGCCCTGCCGGCGCGACTCCTCCACGAGCACGTCCTCGCACGCCCTGATCCAGAGGCGGGCACGGTCCTGCATTTCGCGGAGACCGGCGAGCAGCGCGGCTGCCGAGGATGGGGTGGCAGGAAGCTGCTCGCCGGTACGGACGTCAAGTAGGAAGTCCTGCGGCTCGACGTCCTCCTCGATCGTGAAGGTCTCGTCGGCCATCACTCGGTTTCCCCTGGCGGCTCGCGCGTGAATGTCCTTTCCTCGGTGCAGTAGACGGGCGCTCCCCACGTATGGTCGGCGGTCTCCCTGGTGGCTACCTCAACCTGACCCGGCTCGAGCCACAGCCGCACGAGCACGGTGCGCTCCTCGTTGACCCACAGCCGATAGTCGGCCATCACTCCCCCTCCGGGCCGAGATAGCGCCCGTACAGGCGCCCACGGTTCGCCTTGAACTCGAACAGGCCCGCCGGCTTCTTGATGATGCCCCGGCGCAGATTGCTCGCCGCCGAGCGGGCCTGATCCAGATTGTCGTACTCGCGGATCATTCCCCACTCGCGCGGCTTCTCCTGCAGCCCGGTCAGCACCGGCATCCACGACCCTGCCGGCGCCCGCGCCTTGAGCGGCGCATGGGTCTCGGGATCTTCCCAAACGATCGCGCTCATGCCTGCCCCTTCTCGAGCTTGGTCTGCGCCTCAGCGATGCCGGCCATCACCACGCCCACCTGTTCCGGCGAAAGGTCGGTCAGCGCCTCGAACGGGTCGCCCCACTTCTCGCGGGCACGCCGCAGCACAGTCTCTACCGTCCACTTCTCCATCCCCGGCACCGCCTCAACAGCGGCGAGGACGTCGTGGAGCAAGCCGACGTCGGATCGCTCCTCGAGCGGCTCGAAGTCGGTCGTGTCGACCTGCAGCCCTGATCCTTCGGGCATCCCTTCCGTGCTGAGCTCCGGCTTCTCGTCGGCCGGCTCGACGTGTACCGAGGGACCGTCGATCACCAGCTTGTTGCCGTCCGGGTCGGTCGCCTCGAGCACCTCCCGGTACTCGGCCGCCGGCTGCTTGTCCGAGTCAAGCGCGAGCTCCTCCTCGAGCACCTCGGCGGCCTCTCCCTGCTCGGGTAGCTCGTCGCGGCCGAGCTCCTCCGTCGTGTACTTGGCGAAACCGAGGGTCTCGCCGGAGAACAGCGCCCTACCGAGCTCGGTCAGGCAACGCCACAGAAGCATCGAGCGCGGGTAGTCCTGCCACACCTTCTTGCCGGTCAGGCCGATCTTGTCGGCCATCGTGATCGTCCAGCGCACCTCGAGCGTGGTGGCGTCGTCGGCCCTCGTGCCTCGGACGGTACAGGCGGCCTCGTCGTACTCGAGAATCTCGATCGTATGGCCGCCACGTCGCGCCAGCGCGGCCACGAGCTGCCCCGAAGGCGACGGCTGCCCCTGTATGACGTCGATCTCACGTAGCGAGGTCATCGGGCCGATACCGAGCTCCTTGCCCGCCAGGATGCAAGCGAGCACCGCAGCCGGCCCCTGCTTGCGCAGCGACTCGCCCACAAACGCGGTCTTTATCATCGTGTCGGCCATCTGGACGGCCATCTCCCACTCGGCCACGGACGGCAGGCCGGCCGGCTTTTGTAGCGCCACGTCTGTCACTCGATCCCTCCTGATTGGATACAACGAGTGTAACACTCGTAACGGAGGTTAGGTGACGTCGTGAGCTGCGCTAAATGAGAACGGGGGCCGGCTTAGGGTCCGACCCCCGTTCATCTCAACGACGTCCCTCAAGAGGGAGCGTCACCAGCCCGCTAGCGGACGTCGTGAGCCACGCGCGGCCCCTGCTCCTTGCCGGCGAGCCGGCCGCAATCTTTACAGCGCAACAGACTTAGCTTACCTTGGAGCTCGCGTCGTGTCTCGCCTTGGCAGGCGCAGTAGTCTCCGCGCTCGATCGGCTTCATCGGTGCTTGAGCTCGAGGTTGTGCTCGAGCCCCTCCTCCACGATCGTCACCTTGCCGGAGCATCCGGCGAAGTCCACGATCTGATCTGCGAGTTTGCCGGCGTAGTAGTCGCCGGTCCCCTCGGGAAACACAATCTCGAGCACGAGCACGCGGCGGGGCTCCGGGTTCTCGCGTCGTGTCTTGCGTGCGAGGTCGGCGCTGTCGGCGTGAGCTTCGGCGTTCTCCATATCCATTGCTTCCTCCGTCCGGTTGCGACGGTAGCCTCCTACAGCGCGAGCGCGGCGGGAGGCTACCGTCGAGGTTCTGATTAGAGTCCTTCGCTGACGCGCTGCAGGACGTCGTACTCGCCCGTTTTCATCGCGGCGGCCGTCGATTTGATCGCGCCACGGAGCTCTTTGAGCTCCTTCTCCCAACAGTGGTGCCAGTAGGGCTCTCGGTTCAGAATCTCCGCGATCTTCTCGGCTGCGGTCGCGTGGCCGATCAGATAGATATGCGTCTGCCCTGCGTAGTGCTCCTGTCCGCACTCGGGGCAAGTCAGGATGAGATGTAGGTCGCTGCCGCTGCCGGCTCCGGGGCTCGTGCCGTAGTAGAACGTGAAGCCGGCGTGAGTCAGTCGGACGCCTCCACCCTTGGCGTTTACGGCGCGGCCGGGGCGTTCTCCGATGATCTTCTCGAACTGAGCTACGGCTACGTCAATGGCTTGCTGGCGGTAGGCGCTCCTCTCCTGCTTCGCCTTGTCGCGTTGTACTTCGCGGGCCGCTGCTACTTCTGCCTGCAGGCTCATCGGTCCTCCTGAGTGTCAAGCTGAAAGTGTCCGACGATGTTTCCGCTGACGTCGCGGAGCGGTTCGGTCCAGCAGACATATCCGAGACCCTTCGTTTCGAGCTGGCCGGCTGCTACTTGGAGGATGCGGGCGAGCTCGGGCCCGGGATCGGCCTCGAAGGTCTCGCCGGTGTCCCGGTAGAAAGCTGCGTTGTCGCAGTCGATCTTGAGCGTGAACGTGGGCACTATTCCTCCTCGTTGCGTAGCTCGTAGGTGGTCCAGGGGGGAGCGCATCGGGCCTCGGCCTCGTCTAGTAGGGTCGGGGCGGGCATATCGGCCACGCCGGCGATGTGGCGGGCATAGGCTCGGCGGGCCTCGTGGGCGTAGTGCGGGTCGCGTTTCGTTCTGCGCACGTAGCCGCCACCCGGAATGTTGCGGCAGGAGCGGCCGGCGATCTGTCCGCACGTCGGGCAGCTCACGAGCAGCGGGTCCGTCGTGTCGGGCAGGGGCGGCGGCGCGTCCTCGAACAGGCGCGGGGCGCCGATCGTCTCGGCGCTCCGCTCGTAGCTTGCGATTGCTTGCGTGTCGTCGATCATCGGACAGCTCCGGCCGCGCGGTGAGCTTTCACGAGCTCGGGTGTCCAGTCCCAGGGATCGGAGTCGGTCATGAGCTCGTATCGGGCCTTGGCTTCGAGGGCGTCTAGGAACCTACGAGCCTGCGAGCTCTCCCATTCGGCGTGTTCGCATGACTGGTAATCCAGGCAGGCGATCGCTTTCAGGATCGCCGGCGCCGAAGGGGTAAAGCCGGGGTCGGTGTAGGTGTAGGTGAGAGCATCGGGGTATATCTCGGCGGTGTCCTGTTCATAGCGGGCGCAGACACTTGCGACGTTCTCCTCCATAAGCATCCGGCCGGCCTCGTCGGCGGTCGTGTGGTCGGGCGGCGTGTGGATGGTGCGGCTCGTTGTGAGCTGCGTCCATTCGGCCGGTCCGCCGATCGCGGCACGCCACGTGAAGCGTTCGGAGAACGATTGCGGGTTGGCTTCGAGGGCGTAGCGAAGTAGGACGTCGATATGCGCGGTGTGAACGACAAAGGCGCTCATTACCAGCAACCTCCCTCGTCACGATCGGCGCAGCGGTCACACTGATAACCCTTGCGCACGTCGGCCGGCGTGAGAACGTTTTCCTCCTTGCAAGTGGGGCAAGGGTGTACGCGCGGGTTGTTGCGGGTCGCGGCGCGTAGTGCGCTACCCGCGCGGGCGAAGTTCGGCCCCTCGTGGTGCTCGTCGTCGGGGTGGTACATGGTCCCTCCTTCGTTCTGTTGCGTCGTGAGCTGCGGTGCTCGCGGACGGTGACGCTGGACCGTTCCGAGCTCCGGCCGATCGGGCGGGATCGGCCGGAGCTCGCAAGGGTGGCGCCTAGTCGCCTGGGAGGCGGCCGGCCGGCCCTAGGTTCGGGGTGGATGCGGCGCCGAGCTCGGCGTCCTGGTGGCGTTCGAGCTCGGCGTGGATGCGGGCGAGACTCGTGCGGGCGATCTCGCAAGCGTCGGCGCAGTCGTACTCCTCCTCTCCTCCCTGCTCGCGCAGGATCACGGCGGCGCGGTGTAGACGGTCGATTACTTCGGGCGTGGTCATGCGGTCTCCTTCGGGTCGGTGAGGATCACGTCGAGAACCTTTCCGACGTCTGCGATCAGCTTTACGATCGCCTTGGCGGGGTCGGTCTCGCGGCCGGCGTAGTGCCTGACGTAGTCGTAACTCTCCGCTACATATCCCTCGGCGCCGTACAAGAGGCAGAGAACGGCGGCGGTGGTCTCGGCAATAATCTCCTGCCTGGGATTCTGGCCTCCCTTCAGCGGCTCGATGGTGGCGTGGGCGGCATGGGCGAGCTCGTGGAAGAACGTGTCGAGGTCGTGCGTGCCTAGCCCTATCTCCTTGCGATCGGGCGAGTAGTACCCTCGGCCGGCGCCTGCCAGGTACTTCACGCTGACGCCTAGCCGGCCGGCGACGTCTGCGAGGGGCGGGAGCTCGGGCGGGGAGTGGTCCGGGTAGTCGATCGGGTCTCCCTCGGTGTCCTCGGCGCGGAATACGGGAATCGCCTTGAATCCGGCGCAGAATGTTCGCTTGCTTTCCTCGCCGGTGTCGGCGTCGGTCGTGGTGCTCGTGCGGGTGATCGGGGCGAGAATCCAGAATGCCCTGGACCCTTTCGTGACTCGCCGGCCGACGTCCCTCCACTGTTTCATCCCTCGGCCGTCGTCGGTGCCTGCGAGGAATTGCAGCAGTTGGTTGTTGATAGACCAGGCGCACGAGGGGCGGTCGTTCATCGCGCGGGCAATCGTGGTGTTCTTGATCGCCTGCGGCAGTTCGCCTGACTCGAACATCTCGACCAGGGCGGCGAGTGCTTCGCCGGCGCGGTCTCGCTTGTCGGAGCTCGGGCTATCCGCCTGGTGGGCGGGCTCGAGCTCGGTCGCGTTGCTCATCGGGTCTCCTTTCGGTGTGACGCTGGACCTGGAAGGGCGGGGTTGCCACTTCCCTCGGTCGCCGGCGTGCGGGGGGCTCGCCGGCGATCGGGGCAAGGGGCTTTAGGCTTGCTTCTCGCTTTCGAGCTCGCGGAGCTCGCCGGCGAGAAGGGCGAGAGCATCGGTCAGGGCGGCGATGCGGCCATCGGCGTAGCTCTCATCTAGGGCGTGTTCGGTCTCGTAGGCTCCTCCGGCTTCTTCGGCGCTGGCGGCGGTGCGCTGCTTCTCTGCCTGCCACCATGCGAGGTCCGCCCGTAGGCGCTCGATCGTGCGGGCGTGCGGCGGGTCGTCGAGCAATCTGCGCCGGCCGGCCCACTCGGTGAAGGTCTCGTCATTCATCGTCGGACCCTTCGAGCTCGTAGACGGCCGAGCTGATCTCGTCACTCAGGAGGTATGCGAGCTCGCATACCTTCTCGGGGAACAGGTCGGTGTTGGTGTCGTCCTTCGTGCGGTTGCCGTTGTAGTGGTAGCTCTCGCCGGCTGAGCTGAGGAACGCGAGAAGGGTGGCGAGCATTGCTACTTCCTGCGTGCCGCTCTGCGCGGGTCCGCGCAAGTCCTCGCCGGTCATGAGCTCGGCTCCGTCCTGGTCCGCGATCGTGTAGGCGTAGCAGTCTCGGTCTCCGTCGAAGCGGGCGAACGAGACCGACACGCGCAGCTCGTCATCGCCTCCGGTATGGCCGATGGTGGCGGTCAACGCTTTCATGGTGACGCTTCCTCCTTCGTTGCTTGACACTTCCGAGCAGCGGGCCGGCCGGAGCTCGCCGGCCCGCTGTTGCGCAAGGGTCTCAGCTATCCGCCTGGTGCTCGAGCTCGCGGAGCTCGCCGGCCGCCTGCAGGGCGGCGACAATGTGTGTGATTGCCTGCTGCAGGTGTCCGTTGGCCTCGTTGAGGTCGTAGTCGAAGGGCACGGTGCCTGTTCGCTTCTCTCGGGAGCCCTGTAGCCACTTGAGCGCGTGGGCGGCGCTGTCGGCTGCGAGCTCGCGGTGGCGCTCGGCGCGGCCGGCTGCGGCGTTGTAGGTGTCGGCTGCGTTGGGGTCGGACGTCGGCAGGGTCACGCAAGGGGCGAAGTAGAGATCGGCCAGGGCGTCTGCCAGGTCCATCGACCCCTCGTCGATGTGGTCGGCGTAGACAGACAGGGCGCAGCGCTCGCGCGAGCTGGCGTCGATCGTCCATCCGGGCTCGGCGCGGTGCTGCAGCCTGATTCCGTCGCTGCAACCTTCCGCGTGTACGTGGAACGTCCCCTTGGCCTCGTCGGCGCGGGGGAGGTTCGGGCCGATGATGGTCACTCGCTGCATGGTGTCGCCGGCGCTCACGCTGTTACCTGGGCGAGCTCGCGGGCCAGCGTGGTCAGGCTGACTCCGTAGTCCTGGGCCAGCTCGATGGCCTCGCTCGTGGGCAGTAGACACTCGGTGGCGCGGTCGCAGAACCAGTCTGCGGCCGGCGAGTGCAGCCAGGCGCGGAGCTCGTGTAGCCCGCTGCTGGCGTGGTCTTGAAGTGGTGCGTGCATGGTCCCTCCTTGTAGCGTGACTGGTGACTCCTACGATCATACACACGTTGTCAAGGGCGTCAAGGGGGAGCCGCGATCGTGCTGCCTGGTGCGCGATAACCATTCTCATTTTGCCCTGGTGAGCTCGGCCCTGGCCGTCCGATAGCTGTGCTACAAGGGGGGGGGCGGGGGGGGGATCTGAAGCGTTGAGAGCTCGGGATACGCTCGCTCGTGAGCACGTGAGCATGCTTCTACCCTCGACTACGGGCACGAGCGGCACGAGCTCTAGCCGCAGGACCCCAGCGGCGCGTCGTGTTCTACAGGTGTTCAACTCGTTGCACTCGGCGTGCATCGGCGCGGTCGAGCCCGATCGCCGGCGAGCTCGGCGCTATCGGCCTGGTGCTCGTGCTCGTGCGTGTGCTCTCGGTGTGCCATCGGGGCGGCGCCGGCGTGCTCGTGCCTCACGTGCAGGGGGGTAGGGGCATTGGCGCTCGCAATGGCAGGGGGCAGGGGGTAGGCGCCGAGCTCCACGCTTGCAGCGGGCAGGGGGTAGGCGCACGTGTCACGCGCGAGCCGCGAGCCGGCCGAAGCCGGGGGTTTTAAATCATGCGACGTGAACATAGTGCTTTACCCCCCCCAAAATCGCTGCCGTCTTTTCACCCGGTTAGCCTGTGGGGGTGAGCTCGGAGCTGTTGGCGTGGAAGGATTCGGCTGATCCGTTTCGTCGGGCGGCTGCGGGAGCGGGAGCGGCTGCGGTTGCTCGACGCTGCGGCGGCTGCGGGCGAGCGCTACTGCGAGGTCGACCACGTGCTCTATGAGTACGTCGCCGGCACGTGGCTGCGCATCGTGACTCAGGTCGGGGCGGACGTCTGTAACCAGTACGGGCAGGACACCGGGAGTATCCGCTAGTGGCTGTCGTGACGGGCTCGCGGCCGGCCCCGGCCAAGAACAGGCCGAAGAAGAAGAAGAAGCCCAAGCCGAAGGTTGTCGCTACCCGGCCTGCTCCTCGGGCTGCGCCTGTAAGAGCGGCGGGGCCGGCGCCTTCCTCGAGGCCGTCTGCGCAGGCGGGCACGCGGGCTCCGGGCAGGGGCGCGAGGCAGTCGCCGGCGCAGGTTCGGGCTCAGGGCGGCTTGTGGTGGAAGGGCAAGTTCGTCACCGACCCCCGGAAGATCGCGCGTTTGCAGGCGGCCGAGCTGGCTCGCAAGCGGGCGGCCAAGGCTCCTCCTCGCAAGCCCTTTGGCGGGCCGAGGCCGATCGAGATGGAGGGGCGGCCGGCGCCTGGTCCGGAGACCCTGGCGCGGTCGCTCAAAAAGGCGGCCAGCGGGCGCCGCCTCGTGGGGGCAGGCCGGCGCCGGAGCTGAACCGTAGGCGCTCGGCGGCCCTGTTCGGCGGCAAGGTGCTCTCCAAGGCGCAGTTCGGGGTGTTGCAGCCGGGGAGAAAGTACGGGGATTACCTGGAGTACATCGGTAGGCAGCGGGGCACCACGGCTGAGGCGTTGAGGGTCTATGCGCCCCGTTACGGGCAGGGCGGCTTCCGCCAGATCGTCAAGACGAGGATCAGGGGAGATCGAGAGCTGGCAGGCGGGGGCGCCGCTACTCGGTGCAGGTCGACTGGCTCGAGGGCGAGCTGCCGCCCAACCTGGACGCCGGCACGAGGGCGCTCTTGCAGGAGGCGAAACGCTTTTTGGGCGACCCCTACCAGTGGGGCGGCGGCCATGGCCCGCTCTCGCAAACCCTGGCCGGCGGCACGCGCGGGCCGCAGGGGATCGCCTTCGACTGCTCGGGCTTCACGCGCTACCTGTACGCCAAGACGTTCGGGATCGACGTCGGCACCTACACCGGCACCCAGCGTTACGCCGGCCGCCACGTCAAGAGCGAGGCGGGCGAGGCGTTGGCCCCCGGCGATCTCGTCTTTTTCGGCGGCGACTATCACCACATGGGGCTCTACATCGGCAACGGCCAGTTCATCCACGCGCCGTCCACCGGGGACGTCATCAAGATTTCGAGGATGAGCAGCCGCTCCGACTTCGTCGAGGCCCGCAGGATCGTCGAAAAGTAGTACGCTGTTACCACTGTAGGACTGCGACGGAGGAGGACGGTATGGCATTGCCCCGCAAGGTCGTGGCGGACGACCGCCGGCTCGAGAAGGCAACGGAGGCGGCCAGCGAGGAGCTCGCCGCTCTGCGCTGGCATTGGACGCTCGACGAGGAGAATGGAAAGCGGATCTCGATCCGCGAGTACGCCCGCGAGCTCGGCCGTGGTGAGAGCACGATCCGCGAGTACGCCAGCGGTTACGCCCTCTGGCTCGAGGGTGCGCGGAGTATTCCGTTGCTCGAGGCCATGAAGCGGTCTCAGATGGGCGCTGAAACGCAGGTGGCGACGGAGGCGGTTGCGAAAGCTCGGGGAGTCAAGTTCGGAACGGCCCACGAGAAGCGCCGCACCGAGATAAAGCGGGTGCGGTCGATCGCCCGCGAGCGGGCCGAGGAGAGGGGCACCACGATCGAAGAGGAGGCGCCCAGGGTTGCGGAATGGATCGCTGAGAGCGAGAAGGTGAAGGAGCGCCTGCAGGCCGAGCGCAATCAGAAGGTGAACCTGCGCTACGTCGAGATGGAGGGCGAGCTCGTTGGTGCCAAGCGGCGCCTGCTGAACGCGCTCAGGGTTGCTCGTGAGGTCGATTGGGAGCCGGAGCACCAGGAGCTTCTGACCGACACGGTCGAAGGTGTGCGCTTGCTGCTCGGGCTGATTGACCTTGCTCTGGCCGGTGCCGCCAACGTGGATTGGGACGTCGAGCTCGCCAAGCTGACCGAAGGGAGCTGAAAATGGCTGCTTCCAATCGCAACGTGCGGGCTCTGCTCGAGCTCGCCATCGACATGCCGGGGTTCACCTATGACGACGTGGAGGCTCGGCTCGGTTGGGACTACGGCCGCTTTATGCGCACGGTGCGTGCCACCCGGCTGCACCTCTATGCCGGCGGTTATGAGTACAGCCTGCCTTGCGAGCCGCAGGGGCAGCGCGAACGCTGGCTCTACCAGCTCGTCGGCAACGCCGACCATGATGCCTTCCGCGCCTGGGAGGCCAACCGGGTCGATGACACCGAGACACGGCTCGGGACGATGGAGGCGGTGATGACGGTCATCGCTGCCCGCACCGATGGCCGCACGCTCGCCGGCCGCAAGGCCCGCATGATCGCCAGCACCGTCAAGCATCTGCGCGAGACCCTCGCCATCATCGGGGAGACCCGCTAGCGCCGTCCGATTGGCAGGGGCCGTGACCGTCCTCCGGCCCCTGCCTCTCTTTTCACGTGAAAACGTCCGCCGTAGGCGCTAGCCTCCGCTCGTGGCGCTGTTGACGCAGGAGCAGTTCAAGAAGGTCCGCCCCGGCGGCAACTACAAGAACTACCTCGCCTTCGTCGCCAAGAAGCGCGGTATCAGCGTGTCCGAGCTGCGCAAGACCGCCAAGTTCGGGATCGGGGACGAGCGGCTCGACAAGATGGTCAAGAACAGCCGCGAGACCCGCGCCGGCGGCGGCGGCAAGCCGGGGCAGGGGCAACGCTTCCAGCCCTGGCAGATACGCAAGGCCACGAGGGACCTGCGCCGGGTGCTGAAAGGGACGCCGCTCGAGAAGCAGATACCGCTGTTCATGGTCGCCGCCGAGCTCTCGGGCTTCAACCCGCGCTTTTTGGCCGCCTTGGCGGCGCTCGAGTCGGCCTACGGTCGTTCCACCCCCGGCAACGCCCCCTTCAACTATTGGGGCTGGTCGGTCAACACCGGCCAGCAGCACTCCGACATTTCCAACCCCTTCCAGAACCCGCAATCGGCTTTCCGCTACTTCGGCAAGGCGTTCGGCCGCAACTACAAGGGCTCGAACCTTTTCACCGATTTTGCCCCCTACGCGGCCGATCCCGGCTGGGAGAGCAAGGTCGCCTCGATCATGCGCCGCATGGGCGGCAACCCCCACGACGTCCGCTTCGGCCCCTCGGTCTCAGGAGGCAAGGATGGCAAGCGAGAGCATGGAGTTCGAGAAGTTCTACAACCAGGCGGGCCGGATGCAGTTCCGGCTACGGGCCGAGAACGGCGAGATCGTTGCGGTCGGGGAGGACTACGTCAACGACGGCGACTGCGACTCGACGATCAAGGCGATCAAGTCGGGCGCCTCGGGCGCCAAGGTGGCCGAGCCGGTCGAGACAACTGCCCTGGACGTGTCCGAGCTGGCCGCCGCCGAGCTCGAGAAGGCAGAGAAGGTCAAGAGCACGAGCACGACGGGCACGACGGTCAGCACCTCCAAGAAGTGAACCTGATCGCCGTCCTGCTCTCGGCGCGGCTCCGCGCGGAGTGCGGCATCGAGATGCCGCCGTTCATGTGGCACCCGGCCGTGCTGGCGGCTGAGCACCGCTGCCGGTGAACATTCTCGCCCGCCCCACCGACCACTCCGGCGTCGGCTGTTACCGGGTCATTCAGCCGCTCGAGCAGTTACGCATCCAGGGCGGCCACCGCGCCCAGCAGTTGCCGTGGACGGAGCACCAGCGGGCGCCGCTCGTGGAGGGCGGCCCCCCCTTCACCGAGCTGCGGGTCCGCTACGACCGCGACTGCTTCGACGGCGACGAGCTGCTCGTGATGCAGACGCCCGGTAAGAACGAGCTGCAGTTCATCGAGTGGGCGCGAGCCGCCGGCTGCAAGATCGTGGTCGAGCTCGACGACTACTACCACGGCGTCCCCAAGGACAACCGCGCCCGCAAGGCGCTCACCCTGCCGGCGCTGACCGCGCTCGAGCAGGCGATCCGCGAGGCCGATCTCGTGACCGTGTCGACGCCCAGGCTGGCCGAGCTCTACGAGCCCTGGAACCCGCGTATCGAGGTGCTCGAGAACCGCGTCAAGTGGGAGTCGTGGGCGCCGATCCAGCCGCAGTACGAAGCGCAACGCAAACGGTTGCGGGTCGGCTGGGTCGGTAACAGCGCGTGGCACGAGGACGCGGTCCGCATCATGCGCGGCGTCATCGGCCCCTGGCTGCAGCGCAACCCCGACGTCGATTTCCTGGTCGCCGGCGACGTCCCGGCCGTCCACGACCGCATCGGCACGCCGGCCGAGCAGGCGCTCACGATCGGGCCTTTCCACTTCCACGTGCTGCCTTTGGTCGTGGCGCAGTTCGACGTCGGCCTGGTGCCGCTCGAGCCGAGCGACTTCAACGAGTGCAAGAGCTCGCTCAAGGGGCAGGAGTACATGGCGGCCGGCATCCCCTTCATCGCCTCCCCCACGAGCGAGTACGCCCGCCTGATCGACCGCTGGCCGGTCGGCTTCCTGGCCCGCACCCCCGACGAGTGGCGCCACCGCCTCGACGAGCTCGTGCGCGACTCGGTGTTGCGCTCAGCGATGGGCAGCAACGGCCGCAGCGCCGCCTATCAGACGTCGATCGAGAGACACTGGCGCGAGTGGGAGGACGCCTACCTCATGCTGCTCGAGGAGAAGGCGGGCGACAAGCGCCGGCGCCTGCGCTCCCTCGTTGCACGCTAGCGTCCTACAATGGGTCGGGCTCGTCGTCGAAGCCAACGGCCTCAATGAGCGCGACCGTTACGTGCTCGAGGTCGGGTCGCGCAACATCAACGGCTCTGTGCGCGACTGCTTCGACGACGTAGCTCTCTACCACGGCATCGACATGGTCGACGGCCCCGGCGTCGACGAGGTCTGCAAGATCACCGAGTACCCGCGCAACGACCGCTTCTCCGTCGTCGTCTGCACCGAGATGCTTGAGCACGACCCGCAGCCGTGGGAGTCGCTGGCCCGCATGGGCGAGCTGCTCGAGAAGGACGGGCTGCTGATCCTGACCACGCGCGGCCCCGGTTTCCCTTACCACGAGTATCCGGGGGATTACTACCGCTACACGAACGACTCGCTCCGCTTCCTGATCGACGAGTACGCTCAGCTCGAGATGCTCGAGCTCGTGCCCGACCCGGACCCGCAATCCCCCGGCTGGTTCGCGCTGGCCGCAAAGACGCATGGACGAGACTGATACCGAGCAGGCGATCCGGGCCGCCCGCGAGGAGCTCGTGCGCCGCGTGCTCGACACCGAGGAGATCCAGAAGATCCCGGCGGTGCAGCTCGTCGGCATCCTCAAGACGCTCGAGCGCGTCAACGAGCAGGCGCCGCCGGCGGCGGTCGTGGAGATCGACGTGGTCGATTTCGTGCGCTCGCTCAAGCTGCCGTTCGAGCGCCAGGCCGCGCTGCTGGCCGACCGCATGGGTATGACGACCGAGCAGGCGGCTAGCCTCCTAGCTATCGACGAGGAGGTAGGTGATGCCAAAGCCGGACCCGGCGCCGGGGGCCAAACCCAAGAAGAAGCGTCCGGGCGCCAAGCACAAGCCGGTCGCGCTGGCCAAGATCGCCAAGGGCAAGGGGCCGGCGGCACGCCAAGCACGTAGGGCGATCGCCATGCGCACGGTCGCGCAGGCAGGGCCGGGACGCTCCACCAGCGGCAAGTCGCACCGGCGCAAGGCCGTCGAGACGACCCACGACGTAACCGAGACTGAGTACGAGAAGCTCAAGGCCGGCGAGGTCGGCTACGGCGGCAGGGTCTACAGCAAGGGCTCGCTCGACGATCTCGCTCGCCAGGTGCGCAAGCGGGGCGGCAACTTCGAGTCCTACCTCGCCAAGAACTACAAGCACCTCGGGCTGGCCGACAACGAGGTCTCGCGCTATATCAACGTGCAGCGGGCCGGTGCCAGGGCCAAGCGCACCTACCGGCAAGGGAGTCAATGATGGCTATCGGAAAAGGAAAGTTCGTCCCGCCGCCGTGGATGCGCCCTGACGATGACACCGAGGGCGAAGGGCACTTCCCCTTCGACCTGAGTGATGCGCGTCTGAACAGCGACGCGAGAATCCTGGGCCGCAAGCCTCCCGGCAGTTCGCCCGACAACTACCCCGGCGGCTCGATGCGTGACTACATGGTTAGCGTCAAGAAGCGTCGTGACCACGGCCTCCCTCCGTTGTGGGCCAATTTCCCCGGCAGCGGCGGCAACGGGAAGAAGCGGAAGAAGGGGTACTGATGCCCGTCGATCCGAGGAAGGGCAAGACAAAGAGGAAAGGGACTCATACGCGGGGAACATACCGATCGAAAAAGAGTCCTGGTATGCCGTCCTCTCGTCACGTGAAGTTCCTCAAGAGGGAGGGCTACACCGAGAACCTGGCGGCGCTGAAACGGGACAGAAAGAAGGCGGGGGCGACTAACAAGCGCATGGCGTCGATGAACAAGCGCAAGAAGATGACTCGCACGCGGAGGAAGAAGTGATGAGGAAGCCGACCAAGAAGTTCAAGCCCCCCAAGAAGCCGCCAGGGCTGGGTCGCAAGAAGCCTCCCAAGAAGCCCCCTGGGCTGGGCTCCAAGAAGCCGCCCACGCGGCCGGGTGGCGGCCCATACGGGCCGGGGCCGAGGCCGATCATGCCTCCCCGCAAAAAGAAGCGGCCCAAGTATTAGATGCCCGCCACCTCTGAGCGCCAGCGCCGCATGATGGGCGCCGAGCTTGGCCGCAAGCGGGCGGGTAAAAAGACGCGCACCGGCATGAGCGAGAAGCAGTTGCGCGACTACGCGAGCAGGCCGAAGAAGCGCAGCCGCAAGCGGCGCCCGCAGAAGCCGAAGGCGAGGGCGAAGCGGTGAGGTACAGGCGCGGCGCCAAGATCGACACCTCGCAAGTCACGGATCGCCGGCGTGCCACCGGGGCCGTCAAGAAGGCGAAGCGTGAGCTCGGCATCACCTCCGATCCTTACGGGCAGGAGGAGGGTGGCCCCAAGGGGCGGCCCGCTCCCAAGGACCGCAACAAGCGGACGGAGGACCAGGACTTCGACGATCTTCTCGACCAATGGAAAAAGATGATGCGGCGGTATATGAGGCTGCGCCGGCAGCAGATGGCGAAGGCGGCGGTAGCCTCGAAGGCGGCGGCCTCGAGGGGGAAGGGCGCCGAGCGGCGCAAGCCGGGGACGAAGCCGAAGAAGAAGGGTGCCCGCAACCCGTTCATGGAGTCGGTCGACCGTCAGCTCGCGGCGGCCCCGAAGGTCGGCAAGCGCAACAGGGCGCAGACCAAGGCGACACACAAGGCCCGCGAAACTGCACGTAAGGTGACGAGGCGCACCCGCGCGGCCACGCGCAAGGCGGCGCCGAACCCGCAGCTTGCCAAGGTGCAGAAGAAGGTCGTTCACAAGATGGTCAAGCCTCCCAAGGCCACGACCCGCCGCAACATGCGCGACCGATGACGTGGGCGAGGTTCGCTGTAACGGCTGCCGCGACTGGTTCGACGCGGCAGTAGGCAACTGCCCCGACTGCGGCCTCGAGCGGCCCGAACCGAACCGTGGCCTGCGCACCGCCGCCCTGAATCGCAACCTCTACGATCAGGCCGCGCTCGCCACCGCCGACAACCACCTCTACCAGCGCACGCTGCGGGCCGAGCTCGACGACTGCAAGCGTTACGGCATCGAGCCGGGTGGCTACCCCACCCGCGAGCAGGTCGGCCAAGAGCTCAAGGCGCTCGAGAAGTGACCGACCTGCACGTGCCGCTCACCGCCGGCGAGCTCGGCTACTTGTCCGGGCGCATCCAGCTCGACGACCGCAAGGTGTTCCTGCTCGAGCGCCCCGACGCCTTTCTGGCCCACTACTTCCCCCACAAGCTGCAGAAGTTCAAGGATTTCCACGTGCGCCTGATCGCTGCCGCCACCATGCACAAGCAGGCGCTCCTGCTCGAGCCGGCCTTCCACGGCAAGACGACGATCGTGTCGACCACGCTGCCGATATGGGCGCTGTGCCGTGACCCCAACCACCGCATCGGCATCATCCTCAAAAACGAGGACGACGCCTCCGGCGTCAGCGCCGCCGTCCGTGCCGAGCTCGAGGACAACCCGGACCTGATCCGTGACTTCGGCCCGTTCAAGCCGGAGAAGGGGTCGAGCAAGCGATGGGCTGTCGGCACGATCGAGTGCCGCCACCGCAACCTGCGCTCGCCGCGTCCGACCGTCCAGTTCTACGGGTCGGGCGGCAACGTGTTCGGGCACCGCTCCGACTGGACAATCTGCGACGACGTCGTCACCGACAAGAACAGCAACACGCCGGAGAACCGCGCCCGTATCCGCGAGTGGTTCAACCTCGGCGTCCGCACTATGCCGGAGCTCGACGACGACCGGCTCACCGTCGTCGGCACCCGCTTCCACCCGGAGGATCTCTACGGCGACCTGCTCGAGATGCGCGACCCCTACAACGACGAGCCGATATGGCACCTCGAGTATGAGGACGCCATCGTGGACGAGGACGAGGAGACAACCTTGTGGCCGGAACGATGGAGTTACCGCTCGCTCATGATGCTCAAGGCCGAGCTCGGCACGCTCGATTTCAACAAGCGGCTGCGTAACAAGGCCGTCGACCCGGCCCGCATGGTGTTCAAGGAGGAGTACGTCAAGGGCGGCTACGTCGGCGCCGAGAAGTTCCCCGGCTGTCTTGACCGCCAGCACACGGTCGGTGACATGAGCAACGTCGATTTCACCTACCTCGGCTTCGACCCGGCTAGGGCCAAGCGCGTGCGCAAAGGCAGCTTCCAGGTGCTCATGACGCTGGGCGCCGGCTCCTGTGAGGAGCACGAACGCTGCTACTGGATCATCGACATGCTCCGCGACACGATGAGCGCCCCCCGGCAGGCCGATCTGATCCTCGAGACCTACGCCGAGATGGACGCTTCCGCCTGTCGCATTGAGACGAACGCCTACCAGGAGGGGCTGAAAGAGATCATCGAGGAGCGCATGGACCAGCGCCAGATTCGCTACAAGATCGAGCCGCACCACACCGGCAACAACAAGCTCGACCCGGAGATCGGGGTGCAGGCGATGGGTCCGTACGTGGAGCGCGGCGAGTTCCACATTCCCTACGGGGACGCCCACTCCCGCGCCAAGATGAAGCCGCTGATCGAGGAGCTCGTCGAGTACCCCGGTCGCATGACCGACTGCGTGATGGGGCTCTGGATTGCCTGGTTGTGCGCGAAGGACATGGCGCCTCGCTACATCTCGTTCTCGAGGGTGACGAAGCCGCTCAAGGTCGGCCGCGCGGTGCTGACGGGCCGGCAGATGATCCAGAACCCCTACTACGACCGCGACGAGGGCTAGCCTTCACGCATGGCCGTCACCTATGAGCAGGCGGTCCGCACTCGAGACCTGCTGAGCGAGGAACAGGGCGACCGCCAAGAGAGCCTCAAGCGGCTGCGCGAATACTGGCACGGCAACTTCTGGGACCAGCCCGAAGCCAAGGGCGGGTTCCTGTCCATCTTCCGTGACAACCCTTCGGCGCTGGGGCCGGACATAAAGCTCGTCCGCAACTTCATCCAGCAGATTTGCGTCAAGTACCAAACGTTCCTCAGCCCGCTGCCGATGGTGACGGTGCCGATCGACCCGCCCATGAGCAAGCGCAACCGCGAGCGGGCCGTGCTCAAAGAGCGGGCGCTGTACGGGCTGTGGGAGGAGGGCAACATGGCCCACTTCCAGAACAAGATGGCCTGGTACTTGCCGCTCATGGGCGACTGTTACTTGGGGATTTGGCCGGATTTCGACACGAACCTCGTGCGGCCCCTGATCCGCTCGCCGGAGTACGCCTTCCCGGTCCCCGGCTTCGACGTCACGAACCCCTGCGCCCTGGACGCCGTCATCTTCTCGTGGAAGGCGAAGGCCGAGAGTGTCAAGCGGTCGTTCCCGAAGTGGAACCCGCGCCCCAAGGAAACCTCCCTGATCGACAAGGTGCGCTCGAGGAAGGGTGACGAGGCCGAGGTGGAGGTGCTCGAGTGGTCGGACACCTACTGCTTCCACCGCTGGATCGACGGCGAGCAGATCAACGGGGTGCAGCACGATCTCGGCTTCAACCTGTTCGACCAAATCCAGTTCATCCACGTGCCTGACGAGGTCCACGGCCACGGCGCCGTCGAACAGATCGTGGGCATGAACGAGCTCCACAACGCGACCCTGTCGCTGCTGTTCCAGTCGATCTACGAGAACGTCTACCCGACGATGGTGCTCGTCGACCCGGCCAAGGCGCCCGAACAGATCATGCGCGGCCCCGGCGCCGTCATCCCGCTCAACGCCGGCGGCGACGTCAAGTGGCTGCATCCTCCCACCCAAGCCCTGCCGAACCACATGGGCTTCCTCGGTGAGATGGAGCGATCCATGAAAGAGGAAACGTCGATGCCGGACGTCAACTTCGGCCAGTTCCGCGCCTCGATCGTGACGGGCAAGGCGATCAACGAGCTCCAAGGCGCCGGCACCGGCACCACGATCGAGATGGTGCAGGGGACCGGCATGGGCACCGGCATGGCGAGCTGGAACAGCAAGGCGCTGTTCATGCTCAAACGCATGTTCGGTGACGAAACGATCAAGCTGGGCGCCCCCGTTCCGGGCGGCATGTACGACCTGCACCCCAAGATGCACTCCATGAGCTTCAAGGGCTCACAAATCGTGGGCAGCCTCAGAAACCAAGTGACGTTCTCGCCGTCGCTGGACGGGCACACCAAGCTCGTGATGCAGCTACAGGCGCTCGGCGCCGGCCTGATCTCGAAGGGCTACGGCAGGGCGCAGATAGGGATTCCCGACTCGGAGGCGATGGAGGAGGAGATCCTCGGGGAGATGATTATGGACGGCGTCATGCGCGGCCTGCTCGCTCAGATGGAGCAGGGTGTCGAGCCCGAAGCGGCCGGGGAGCTCGAGGCGAAGGGTCTCGGCTACCTCTCTGGCGCCGGCATCGGCACCGGACCCGATCAGGGGCCGCCGCTGCCGGAGCTGCCGGCGCAGCTCGACCTTGCGCAACTCATGGGCGGCGGGCCGCCCGGTCAGCCGTCGATGGCCGGCCAGCCGGGGATGCCGCCGATGCCTCCCGGTAACGGAGGGCCGCCACCTACGGGCGGTCCGCCTCCGGGTGGAGGAGCGCCGCCGGGTGGGCCGCCGGGTGGAGGAGGGCTACCGCCGGACCTCATGGCCGCACTCGGAGGCGGCGGTGGAGCTCCACCCGGCGCCGGCGGCGGCGAGATGCCGCCCGATCTCATGGCCGCGCTCGGAGGAGGCGGGATGCCGACCGGCGAGGCGCCCCCGGAGGCAGGAGGGGCGCCCCCGGAGGGACCGCCGGGTGGGCCGGAGGACGTTCGCGTTTCGCTCGACCAGGCGATCCAGTGGTTCCAGTCGCTCGAGGGATCGAACGGCCGTATCTTCCTGATCGGGGAGATCGTCCAGATGGGCGCGGCCGAAGTGGTAGAGGTCGGTCTGACCGACCTGGACGACCGGCAGATCATCACGGACGGGCTGCCGCAGCTCGCCGGCCGCGCCCGCTTCCGCAGGGTCGGCGCCGAGCCCGACGAGCCCTTCGTGGAGGTCACACCCGGCCGCGAGGTCAACTTCGGCGGCGAGGAGCCGGAGCTCGCCGGGGAGTTCGGCTAGCCGTCCGCCACGGCGTCTAGCCTCCAACGCATGAGCGAGCTCTCCCTCCAAGGTCAAGTAGCGAACCGCGTGCTGCGCTCGCCCCGGCCGGGGTGGCACGGCTTCTTCACTCATGCGCTGCCCCGGCCGGGACTCCCGCGCGAGGTCAACCGCTGGCGCTGGCGCAACCTGCCCCGGCTGACGTGGCAGGCGCTCCGCGTCGGGCTGGCCGTCAGCCTCGCTCGAGCCTGTGGCGTCACCACCATGCACGGCCGGCTGCACCATTGCGTCACCCGCAACGGCGAGGTGCTCGACTACGGGATCGCCTCCTACCGGATGGTGACGACCGCGTTCGTGAACTACATCGTCGACGCCTTGCAGGCGGACGTCACCTTCGAGAACTTCAAGTACCACGGCTGGGGCACCGGCGGCGCCGCCGAGGCTGTCGGCAACACCGGCCTCACCACCGAGTTCACGACCGAGTACGTCGTCAACTCGACCCGCGTCACCGGCACCCAGTTGGAAGGCGCGTCCGCGAACATCTACAAGACGGTCGCCACCTTCGATCCCGACTCGGGCGCCACCCTGGCCGTGACCGAGCACGGAATCTTCCTTGCCGACACCGGCGCCACGACGCTCATGGATCGCTCCCTGTTCTCGGCGGTCAACCTCGACGTCGCCGCCGGCGACACGCTGCAGTCCACGTATGAGCTGACCTGCACCGCAGGCGGCTAATGCTGCTCGCCATCGACATTGCCAAGCTGCCTGCGTCCGGGGCCGCCTGGAACGCCGTCGTCAGCGATGCCGGCAAGGTGACGTCGTCCACGGTGCTCGGTGAGGCCGTGGGCGACATGACCGATCAGAAAACGGTGTGGCTTTACGCTCGAGCTCTCAAGGCTGTCAAGCAGGGGCTTCCGGGCGATCGGCAAGTGGTGGTCGACCTGTTGAACAAGTTTCCGAACGCCAGCCTGGGCGCCCCGCAAGGATCGCTCGGCCCGTCCCGCAACGTCGCCTGCATCGCCCTTGCCGCCGACCTTGTCTCTCACAAGCCGCCGACGCTAACGAGCTGGCTCAAGATGGTCATTCGCAAGGACTTCGCCGGCAAGACGATCATCTCGACGCACAACGACCGCCCGAACAATTGGGGTACGCACGCGGGAGCCTCGCGCATGGCCGTCGACCTGCTCGTGGGGGACACCGGCGACATGGCGGCGGCCGTCAAGACGTTCAAGGGCTGGCTCGGGGATCGCAGCGCCTACGCCTCCTTCAAGTGGGGCGACCTGTCCTGGCAGGCAGACTCGACCAAGCCGGTCGGCATCAACCCGAAGGGCGCGGTCAAGCAGACGCACAACATCGACGGCGTCCTGCCTGACGATCAGCGCAGGCAGGGCGCCTTCTCCTGGCCTCCCTCCAACGAGAACTACGTGTATGAGGCGTTGCAGGGTGTCGTCCTGCAGGCCGAGCTCTGCTACGGCGCAGGCCATACCGACGTGTACACGTGGAGCAACCAGGCGATCAAGCGGGCGATGGACTGGCTGCACAACATCAACCAGTTCCCCGCCGCCGCCGATGACACGTTCATTCCGCATGTCGTCAACTGCCGTTACGGCACCAAGTACCCGGCCCCGGTTCCCTCGGGCGAGGGCAAGGGCTGGGGCTACACGGATTGGACACACTCGATGGCAACGACGCCCCCTGAGCCCCCGGTTCCGCCGGAGCCCCCGGTCGATCCCTGCGCGGCGGTCAAGGCCGAGTTGGCGCTCGTCACCGAGGAGCGCAACAAGCTCAAGGACGAGCTCGCCGTCGCCAAGTCTCTCGCGGCTGACATAGTCGCAATCTAAGCCGTGGCTACCGGCACCCTGAACCTGCCGATCACGTCTGCGATGCCCCCGGACGGGTCGGCCTCGAACGCGGCGCCGGCGTTGAACCGTATCCAGGGCACCGATTCCGCTCCGAAAAAGCACTTCCTGGTTGCGGCCTATGACGCGAGCACGGCCGAACACCTGTGGTGGCAGTTCACGATGCCCGTCAACTTCGCCTCCGCGCCGATCATGCGGCTGCTCTGGATGGCGAACGCGGTCACGGCCACGGCGGTCGTGTGGGGTAGCAAGATCGGCGCTGTTACGCCGGCCGACACGGACACGCCGGTCGAGCACGCGATGGCGGCGGCGACGACTGCGACGACGAACATCAACACGACCGAGGCACGTCGGCTCATCGAGACTCAGATCACGCTGGCGAACACGGACTCCGTTGCCGCCAACGACCTAGTTTTTTTGCTCGTCTACCGCGTCGCCGGTGACGGGGCCGACACCTGCGCGGTAGACGCCGAGCTGGTGTCGGTGTCGATCGACTACACGACGACGTAAGGGAGCCCGCGTGGCCCGCACGTTCGACGCCACCGACGACAACATCGTCCTCGGCGTCGGCAGCACCGGCACGCTCGGCCCCTACACGTACTTCTGCCTCGTCAAGATGAACGGCGACGGCGCATCGGGCAACTTTATGCTGTCCCGCTCGGCGTCGGCCAACATCATCCGGTTCTCGAAGACGGCCGGCAACCTGCTGAACCTGCTGACGAGCGTCGGCAACGTGTCGGCCACTTCGACGACGAACATCGTGGCCGCTGACGGCTGGTGCCTGGTCGGCGTGTCGAAAGCCTCGGGCACGGTCAACCCGCGCTTCTACCGCTACAAGTTCACTAGCCCGACCTGGGCGCGGGAGAACGCGGTCGGGACGCTCGCCAACGGGACAGGCACGGCCGCCAGCTTCCGCCTCGGGGCCACCTCGGGCTCGACCTTCCCGATCAACGCCGACATCGCGGCGGCGGTCATGTTCAACCGCGTCCTCTCCGACGCCGAGACCGAGCTGCTCCCCGGCTCCTACGCGGCCTGGTTCGCGCTCGCTCCGAGCGCCGTCTGGATTCTCGACCAGGACGTAGTCTCGACGCACAAGGTTCTGGACTGGACGGGCAACGGTGCGAACGAAGCCTCGGGCACCGGCACCACGGTCAGCTCGGTGGGACCACCGATCAGCTACGGCGGCGACGTGCTGCTGCCGATGGCCGTGCCTGCCGCCGGCGGCGCTTTCACGCAGGGTCTCGCCGGTGCTCTCACTCTCGCCGGTCAAGTTTCTTGTCCATCTGGCCGAGGTGATAAGCGATGTACTCGGCTGCGTTGGCCATGCGGCGATCGACTTGGCTAAGAGTGTCTGGCGACGGCTGGGGGAGAAAATCGGCTTCCATGCTGGCTCTCACTCGATCTTGTTCTTCGGAGCTGCCCATGATGTCCTCTCCTGCGCTAAGAAAGCCGACGCCCCGACGCCGGCATATTCGTCGCGGCGGCAAGACGCACGTCTGCGCTGTTACAACAAAACGGGACAGGTGTCTCCCGCGCATCGCCCAGCGAGCTCCGAGAGCCGCATGATATCGGACGTCGTACCCGGCGTGCGCGTCGGCGCATGACCGTCAGAGGGTCATCTCCAGTATGTAGAGGCCGCCGATATGGCGGTCGACGGCGTAGACGATCTGGCGCTCGTCGACGAACACGTCGTTGAGCTGGATGGCGCCGGTGGGCGCGCCGCGCGGCGCGGGCGGCACGAACGCGCCGACCTCCTCGGGCCGGTAGGGATTGGCGATGTCGTAGGCGCGCAGGCCGCCGTTGAAGAAGGTGCCGAGGATGATAGCGGTCGGAGTGCCACGAGGTCGGCCGCGGCACGTTCTCGTGGATGTTGTGGGCGCCGAAGCGGCCGCCGCGCCTGGCGTAGTCCTCCACGTCTGTCGACCGGGCAGGTGGCGATCGGCACGGGGTTGGTCTCGTCGCGGCCGTCGATGATCCAGATCAGCTTCGGCCAGTCCTTGGCGTCGTCCACCACCGACTCGTCGGTCACCACCAGCAGCTCGCGCTCGAACAGCGGCAGCACGGTGTGGGTGAAGCCGCGAGAACGGCGGCGAGTTGTCCCAGCGGCACAGCGGCTTCGGGTTCGCCCGGTCGGAGATGTCGAGGATGAACATGCCGCCGTCGATGTAGCCGAGATAGCAGCGATCGGGGCGCTGCGGATAGACGTTGGTGTTGTGGGCGCGGAAGCCCTTGTCGTAGCGCGGCGCGCGTGTGGCGCACGGGCGGCGGCGCGCTGTCGCCCTGACGGGTGCCGGGCATCCACCAGCGGCTGACCTCCACGGGCTTTGACGGATTGCGCACGTCGAAGGCGCGATAGAACTGGTCGTCGAGCGGGTTGGTGGCCACGAAGTCGGGCGCGCCGGCCGCCATGTGCACGGTCTCGCCGTCGCAGAACCACAGCTGGTGCACGCCGCGCGAGCCCGGCCCCGAGGCATCGACGAAGGCGATGGACTTCGGGCGTCTCCGGCACCGAGATGTCGAACAGCTCGAAGCCGGCCGGCTTCTGCCCGTGCTTCTGCACCTGGTAGGCCACCGCCATGATGTCGCCGACCGTCTCCAGCGAGTTGGAGCGCATGTGGGCTGCGGGCAGATCGGTCTGCACGACGACCTTGGGCGCGCGCGGATCGGAGACGTCGACGGCGGTGAAGTTCTTGGGCGCGCTCTCGTGCGCCAGCCACAGGATGCGCCGGCCGTCCTTGGCGATCTGGATCGACATGCCCTCGCCCATGCCGCCGAAGCCGTTGAGCTCGTGGTGGGCGAGGAGCTTGAAGTTGCGGGCGATGGGCTCGTAGGTGCCTTTCACGGCGACCATGGCGTTCTCCGACCGGTTCGGTGCAACAAGCTTGGTAGTTCCGGATGGCCGCGGTCGCGGTCCCCGGGATGGCAGCATCACGTCGCCTTCGCGCCCGCTCCATGAACTCGGGCCTGCAGGGCCTTGCTCCAGTCGGGGATGGCGGCGATCTTCTTCTCCTTCAGCAGCACCTCGGCGTGGCGCTGCATGTAGGGCCCCAGGTCCGAGGGAAAGCCGGGGTCCACGTCGACGGTGGCCAGCGCCTTGCGGAACGTCTCTTGCGACATGGAATAGCCCTTGCCGGCGTAGAAGCCGTAGATGGTGTCGGCCACCGCGCTGGGGCTCTCCTTGAAGTCGCGCGCCACGTCGAGCCAGGCCCTGAGATAGGCCACGATGGCGTCGGCGGCTCTTGGCCACGAACTCGGGCGTGGCGGCCATGAACACCGGCATCTTGTCGACGCGCCAGTAGTCCATGATCGTGGTGGCGATGCCCTCGGCCTCGGCGATGGCGTTGTAGGGCTCGACGTTGACCATGGCGTCCACCGTCTTGGCGGCCATGGCGGCCACCATGTTGTTCACGTCCATGCGCACTTCCTGGTAGTCGCCCCGCTTCAGGCCGGCCGCCGGCGCGATCTGGTCGACGAAGATGTTGCCGATGGAGGAGCCGGTCTGGTTGGCGATCTTGAGGCCCTTGAGCTGCTCGACCTTGCGTGATGTTCAGCTCCTTGCGCGCCATGATGCGCGTGGTCCGGCCCACGTGCTCGATCACGGCGATGCCGATCATGCCGCCCTTGTCGTGGCCGAGGATGAAGGAGGGGCCGGCGTAGGTGCCGAGATCGACCTGCCGCGCCACCATCTGCTGCATGGTGAGGTTGCCGGAGGGCACGGCGAACTCCTCGAACTTCAGTCCGCGCTTCTCCAGCGCACCGGAGCGCAGCAGGTAGTAGGTGGGCATGCCCCACACATTGGTCTGGTAGCCCTGGCGGATGGCGGCGGCCTGCGCGGTGGCGGGGCGCGGGAAGCCGAGGCCTAGGGCCAGCGCGCCTGTGGCGCTGGCCGTGAGGTATTGCCGCCGGGTGATGCCTTGCCGTGTTGTCATTGTCTCCTCCTGCAATGGCCTTTGGTTTCTTCGTAGGTTGGGTCGAGCAAAGCGATGACCCAACGCAAGCCGCGATTTCATGTTGGCAGTTGTTGGGTCTGCGCTCCGCTTGCACCCAACCTACGTTCCGAGGTGGCGCAGCAGCTCCTTCTGGTGATCGAGGAATTCGACGCTGAGCGGATCGCGCGGCCGGGCGAGGCGCGATTGGCACCTGGCATTTCACCGTGCCGGGGTGCGGGGTCATGACCACCACGCGGTCGGCGAGATACACGGCCTCGGCCACGTTGTGGGTCACGTACACCACCGTCTTGCGCGTCTCGCGCCACACCTCCGCCAGCAGCCGCTGCATGTCGTCGCGGGTCAGCGCATCGAGCGCGGCGAACGGCTCGTCCATCAGCAGCACGCAGGGTTGTAGGCCAGCGCGCGGGCGATGGCGACCCGCTGCTGCATGCCGCCGGAGAGGTGGTGCGGATAGGCGTGGGCGAATTTCTCGAGCTTCACCAGCCGGAGCTGCTCCAGCGCGATCTTCTCGCGCTCCGGCCTGGGAACGCCCTTCATCTCCAGGCCGAAGGCGACGTTGCGCAAGCGCGGTGCGCCAGGGAAACAGCTGGGCGAAATCCTGGAACACGACGCCGCGGTCCATGCCGTGGCCGGTGACGGCCTTGCCGCCGATGCGGACCTCGCCGCTGGTCGGGGCCAGGAAGCCGGCGATGATGTTGAGCAGGTGGACTTGCCGCAGCCGCTGGGGCCGACCAGGCACAGGAACTCGGACTGCTCGATGTCGAAGCTCGCGCGCTCCACGCCCGTCACGCGGCCGGCCGGCGTGTCGTAGGTCAGCGAGACGTCGCGGACCTCGATGTGGGGCATCTGCTGCTCAGCCCCTTGCCCCACCGCACCATGCCCCAGCGCTGCACCGTGGCGCGCTCCAGCGAGCCGAATACGAGGCGCTCGAAAGCAAAGCCGATCAGGCCGATGACGGCGAGCGAGGCCAGCATCACGTCGGCCTTGAGGAACTCCTTGGCGTCGAAGATCACCCAGCCGAGGCCCCAGTCGGAGGCGGCCAGCATCTCCGCCCCCACCACCGCGATCCAGGCGCGCAGGAAGGCCTGGCGCAGGCCGGTGATGATGAACGGCGACGGCGCCGGGGACGATCACCTTCCAGAACAGGGCGCGCCTCGTCGGCGCCCATGGCGCTGCCGGCGCGCAGCCACAGCGGGTTGACCGCGCGCACCCCCGACCAGGCGTTGAGCAGCATCGGGAACAGCGCGGCGTAGAAGACGATGCCGATGGCGGTGGCGTTGCCGAGGCCGAACCAGAGGATGAACACCGGCACCCAGGCGAGCGACGGGATCGGCATCAGCGCGCTGGCCAGCGGCAGGAAGAAGCCCTCGACGGGCCGAAAGCGGCCCATCAGGATGCCGAGCGGCAGGCCGACGACGACGGCGAGGCCCATGCCGACGCAGCACGCGGTAGAGCGTGGCTAGCGCATGCCCCGGCAGGCTGCCGTCCAGCACGCCCTCGACCAAGGGCGCGCGCCACGGCCGGCAGCGTCGGCAGCAGCGCCGGCGGAAACGCGCCGCTGCGGGCCAGCGCCTCGTAGGCCGCGGCCAGCAGCGCCAGCGAGAGCGCCGCCCGGCGCATGGACCGCGTGCGGTCGGCGGCAGCGCTCATGTCATCATCCCCCAGCGCACGACGGTGAACTGCTCCAGGCGCTGGAACACGAGCTTCTCCAGGGCCAGCCCGATGGCGCCGATGACGACGACGCCGGCCAGCATCACGTCCGTGTTCAGGAACTCGCGCGCGCCGAAGATCATCCACCCCAGGCCCCACGGCACGGCCGCCAGCATCTCCACGCCAACCAGGATGCGCCAGGCCTGCGCCAGCCCGAGCCGCAGGCCCGTCAGGATGTAGGGCAGCGCGCCCGGCAGGATCACCTTGAGGAACAGCCGCCGGTCGTCGGCGCCCATGGCGAGGGCCGAGCGCACCCACACCTCCTTCACCGCCTTCACCCCGGTCCAGGTGTTGAAGATGATCGGGAAGGCCGACACGAAGCCGACCAGCAGCACGGTGGAGACATTGCCGGGCCCGAACCAGAGCAGGAACAGCGGCGCATAGGCGATGCCCGGGATCGGCGCGCCCATGCTGACGAGCGGCAGCAGCCAGATCCTCCGCCAGGCGCGACCGGCCCATGACGATGCCGATGGCGACGCCGACGACGGCAGCAAGCGCGAAGCCGGCCAGCAGCCGCAGCAGCGTATCGAGCGCATGGTGCGGGAGCACGCCCGAGACGGTCAGGCGCACGAAGGCGGCGGCGACCGCCTCCAGCGATCGGAAACAGGCGCGGGTGGAAAATGCGCCAGCGCGCCACGATCTCCCACAGCGCGCCGACCACGACGAATGGAAATGCCGTCGCGCAACGCCGCGCGCCAGCGCGACGAGCGGGCGGATCGCGTATCCGGACGGAGACAGCGCGCATGACGGCCCGGCCAACGCTCTGCATTGGCGGATCAGATGCTCCGCACGCGACAGCGACAATGCACCAACGTAACTGTCACATGTTTCTGCTTGCGCTGCCGCACGCCATCGCGCGATCAGCTTTGCTTGATGCGGACATGCTCGATCATAATTCCGAGCGAACGCCTGCGGCTGGCCGGTGCTCCATCGGAGTGGTACTGATCAGCAGGGACGACATGCATGCCTCCGGTTCGTCGCCGGGCAGGGAAAGAAATGAGAGGTCGCTCCGCAAGGGCATCGGTCTCGCCATCGTCGGCGGCGGTCGGGTCGGCCTCTTCCGCGGCGAGGTGGCGGCACGCCACCCCGCAGTCGAGTGGATCGGGCTCGCCGAGAAGAACGCCAATCGCGCCGGCGAGGTCGGCAGCAGGATCGAAGCGGACTTCGTCACGCAGGATCACCGCGAGCTGCTGCGGCGGCCGGAGGTGACCGCTGCCATCATCGCCACCGACGAGCATCTGCACGTGGCGCCGATCCTGGCCGCGGTCGAGCGCGGCGCTGCCGCTGCTGATCGAGAAGCCGCTGGCGACCGACCTTGCCCAATCGGCGCGCGTGCTCGAGGCCATCGAAGCGGCAAAGATCGATGCCGTTGTCGGCTACACCCAGCGCTTTCGCCGCAAGTGGCTCTCGGCCAAGGAGAAGGTGCGCACCGGCGCCCTGGGAGACGTGACGCTCGTCACCAGCCGGGCGTTCATGAACCGGCTGGTCGCCATCGACAACTATAAGCGCACGGACGATCCCAAGACCATCTCGCCGATGGTGATCTCCGGCACGCACGCGCTCGATATCGTCATGTGGTACATGGAGGCCAAGACGCCGGTCGAGTGCTACGCGCGCTCCATCGACAAGGTGCTTGGTCCCGCCTACGGCGGCATCGATGCCACGGCCGGCATGATCATGTTCTCCGACGGCAGCGTCTATCACCTCAATATCTCGTGGGCACTGCCGGTGACCTGGCCTGGAGCGGTGTACAGCCTCGAAGTCGGCATCAACGGTACCCACGGCGTTCTCACCATCGACGACACCCACCGCGACATGGTGCTGGCGGTGTCGGCGCCCCAGGAGGAGGGCTATGCGCCCGACAAGGGCCGGCTGGTCGATTTCCTGGGCTCCTATCCCCCTGGCGACATGGCACTCGGCGAGCTGCGCGGACCGATGGCGGATGAGACCGTGTCATGGCTGAACCGTGTGTCGCTCGGCCTACCGACGCCGGCCGCCACCGCGCGGGAAGCGCACCGCAACCTGATGCTGACCAAGGCACTCGACCTCTCCGCCAGGCGCAAGGCAGCCAGTCGCGCTTCCGCTCGAGCCCGAAGATCTCGCTCGCGAGCTGCGGAAATCTGTATGAGGAGTGTCCACGACATCGGCTTGTAAGAACAATATTGGTCGAACCGGTTTGACCGGCAGGGAGGAGAAGATGACGAACTCAGCTCTAAGATTCTTGAGCATCATCGCGGCTGGCGTGCTTGCGGTATGCATCGGTGCCGGCGTCGCCGGCGCACAAGACGCATCGAAGTATCCCACCCAGCCCATTCGCGTCATCGTGCCGTTCGCTCCGGGAGGCGCCTCCGACTTCGTGGCCAGGCTGATCCAGCCGGGAATGACACAGGCCCTCGGCCAGCAGGTGGTGGTCGAGAACCGGGCCGGAGCGGCCGGCAACGTCGGCATGGACGTGGCGGCGCGGGGAGCACCCGACGGCTACACGATCTTTCTCGGCAACGTCGGCACCATCTCGATCAATCCGAGTTTGTTCGCCGACATCACGGTCAAGCCCGAGAAGGACTTCATCCCGGTATCGATTGTCGCCGATACGCCGGGCATCCTGATCGCCAACCCGAAGTTCCCGCCCAACAACGCCAAGGAGCTCGTCGATTACGCCAAGGCGAACCAGGGCAAGGTCAACTTCGCCTCGCCCGGCAGCGGCAGCCTCAACCGACTGGAGATGGAGGTGTTCCGCCTCAACGCCGGCCTCGACATGAACCATGTCCCCTACAAGGGCGGGGCCGGCCCGGCGGTCGCCGACATCATGGGCGGCCACGTCGAGCTGATGTTCACGACCATTTCCTCGGCCATCCAGCATGTGAAGGGGGCGCGCCTGAAGGCGCTGGGCGTCACCACCAAGGATCGGGTGCCGCAGCTGCCAGACGTGCCCACCATGCTCGAGCAGGGCTTCCCGGCCAACGTCAGCAGCTCCTGGCAGGGCGTGCTCGTGCCGGCGGGTACCCCGCGGCCGATCATCGACAAGCTGCATGCCGCGCTGGTCAAGGCCGTGGCCGATCCCAAGGTGGTGGAGCGCATGGCCGAGGCGGGCGTGATCGCCACCACCAACAAGTCGCCGGAGGAGTTCAAGGCCTATCTCGCCGAGGATGCCAAGAAGTGGAGCGAGGTGATCAAGAGAACAGGGGCCAAGCCGGAGTGAGATGCGCGCCGAGGGGCTGCTCCTCCACCCATCATTCCGGACAAGCAATCGCGCTTCGCGCGCGATTGCGCAGAGCCGGGATTGCCGCTCGGGTGGTCGCTCGTGGCCGAATTCCGGGCTGCGGCTCGGCCCCCGGGATGACGGGTGGAAGCATGCCATGAAGCTCCGGCTATCCACCGATCTGGCCACCGGCGTCTTGTTCATCGCGCTCGGCGGCTTCGCGATCATCTATGGCTGGCGCTATGCCATCGGCACGACGGCGCGCATGGGCCCCGGCTATTTCCCCCTTCTCATCAGCTCCGGCCTAGTGCTGGTTGGTGTCATCCTGGTCCTGCGCTCGCTACTCGCTTCCGGCGATGCACTGGGCAAAATCGGTTGGCGACCGTTGCTGCTGGTCCTCGCCGGCGTGCTCGCCTTCGGTCTCCTGATCGACCGTATCGGGCTCCTGGTTGCAGGCGTTCTGCTGATCGTCGCGGCGCGCCTGGCCGACCGAGATCTCAGGCCGGTCGAGACGGCGGTGCTGGCCGTCGTCCTGACGCTGGCCACCGGCACCGTGTTTCTCTACGGCCTCGGCCTGCCCATCAGATGGCTGCGGATTTAGCGCCGTGATCGAGCCGAAACAGCCCAGCTTGTCATCCCGGGCCTTGTGCCCGGGAGCCATCTCTCAGCAAGCGCCAACACGCGCTGGTGGGTGGATCCCGGTGACAAGCACCGGGATGACAGAACACTAGCGGGCGGCCATGGACGTCCTTTCCAATCTGAGTCTCGGCTTCTCCATCGCGCTGGCGCCCACCAACCTGATGTATGGCTTCCTGGGCGTCCTGCTCGGCACCATCATCGGCGTGCTGCCGGGCCTCGGGCCGGTCGCCACTATCTCAATCCTGCTGCCGTTCACGTTCAGCCTGGCACCGCAGGCGGCGCTGATCATGCTGGCCGGCATCTACTACGGCGCGCAGTATGGCGGCTCGACCACGGCGATCCTGATCAACCTGCCGGGCGAATCCTCCTCCGTCGTCACCGCCATCGACGGCAACCAGATGGCCCGCAACGGCCAGGCCGGGCTCGCCCTGGCAACGGCGGCGCTCGCCTCGTTCCTGGCCGGCACCTTCGCCACCTTCGTGATTGCGCTCGCCGCGCCGGCGCTGGCAGAGGTCGCGCTCAAGTTCCACCCGGCCGACTATTTCTCGCTCATGGTGTTCGGGCTCGTCGCCGCGGTGATCCTCGCGCACGGCTCGGTGGTCAAGGCGATCGGCATGATCCTCACCGGCATGCTGCTCGGCACGGTCGGCATCGACGTCAACACCAGCGTGCCACGCTACACCTTCGGCATCCCGCAGTTCGGCGACGGCATGGATTTCGCGGTCATCGCCATGGGCATCTTCGGCATCGGCGAGACCATCATCAACCTGGAGCGCACCGGCACCGCCCGCGTCTATATGCAGAAGATCGGCAGCCTGTGGCCGAGGCTGCGGGACCTCAGGGCGATGGTCGCGCCTGCAAGCCGCGGCACCTTGCTGGGTTCTGCCCTCGGCATCCTGCCGGGCGGGGGCCCGATCCTGGCGTCGTTCTCCGCCTATGCGTTGGAGAAGAAGGTGTCCTCGCAGCCCGAGCGCTTCGGCAAGGGCGCACTGGAGGGCGTGGCCGGGCCCGAGGCGGCCAACAACGGCGCGGCCCAGACCTCCTTCATCCCGCTGCTGACGCTCGGCGTGCCCGCCAACGCCGTCATGGCGTTGATGATCGGCGCGCTGATGATGCACGGCCTGCATCCCGGGCCGCAGCTGATGCGCGACAAGCCCGAGCTGTTCTGGGGCCTCATTGCCAGCATGTGGACCGGCAACCTGATGCTGGTGCTCCTGAACCTGCCGCTGGTGGGCATATGGGCCAAGATGCTAACCGTGCCGTACCGCTATCTGTACCCGACCGTGCTCATCATCTGCTGCATCGGCGTCTACAGCGTCAACAACAGCGCGCTCGACGTGCTGATCGCGGCCGTGTTCGGCTTCATCGGCTATCTGCTCTACCGGCTCCGCTGCGAGCCGGCGCCGCTGCTCCTAGGGTTCATCCTGGGTCCGCTGATCGAGGAGAACCTGCGCCGGGCGCTAGTGATCTCGCACGGCAGCCCGACGGTGTTCGTCGAGCGCCCAATCAGCGCCACCTTCCTTGTGCTTACCGCGGTGCTGGTGTTGGTGCTCGCGGCACCGGTCATACGCGCCGGCCGCGAGCGCGTGTTTCGGGAAGAGCAGGCGTGAACGGACCGCCCACTTTCGGTGCGACGCGCGACCTCTCCACAAGGTGGAGGCGCGGATGGCCGTCGAACCATGAACTAGCTTTGCACGCCACAGGTCGAGGAACTTCGCATGGCTAAAGGTCGGATTGTCGATGTCCACGCCCACATTCTGTCGCAGGAGACGATGCAGCTCATGCGAAAGGAGGCGCCTGCGATCGGGCCGCGGCTCGAGCGCATCGACGACGATTTTGCCGTTCTCGATGTGGCGGGCACCCCTTATCGCCCGTTCCCGCGCGGCGCTTGGGACCTGGAGAAGCGCTTTCAGGACATGGACGCGGCCGGCATCGACGTGCAGGTCGTTTCCAACACGCCGCAGACCTTTCTCTACAACCAGGAGGTCGGGCTGACCGCAGCGCTCGCCGCGTTGCAGAACGATCAGATCGCCAAGGCGGTGACGGCCCATCCAGATCGGCTATTGGGGATTGCAACCCTGCCGATGCAGGCGCCCGAGCGAGCGGCCGACGAGCTGCGCCGAGCCATGCGCAAGCTCGGTCTCAAGGGCGCGCAGATCGGCTCCAACGTCAATGGCCGCAACCTCGACGAGCCCACGCTCGAGCCGCTGTGGGCGGCAGCCGACGAGCTCGGCGCCTTCGTCATGGTGCATCCGACCCAGATCGCCGGCGCGGAACGGCTCAAGGCCTACTACCTCGCCAATCTCATCGGCAATCCACTCGACACCACGATCGCCGCGGCCGCCCTCGTGTTCGGCGGCGTGATCGAGCGCTATCCAAACATCAATTTCCTGATGGTGCATGGCGGCGGCTTCGTGCCCTATCAGATGGGCCGCTTCAAGCACGGCTGGGAGGTACGCCCCGAGCCGCAGGCGAGGCTGAAAGCGCCGCCAGCTGCCAGCCTGGATCGCCTGCTGTTCGATACCATCCTGCATGGCAGACCCGCGCTCGAGTTTCTCGTCGCCGCCTGCGGGCCCTCGCGCGTGCTGCTCGGCAGCGACTATCCGTTCGACATGGGGACGCTCGAATGCGTGCGTCAGGTGCGGGCGCTGGCGATTCCCGACGCCGACAAGGCGACGATCCTCGGAAACGCGGCAAACGAGATGTTGCGCATTCGGGTCGAGAATTGACCGTACTGTCGCACAACATGCGGCGCCGACACGTGCAACCGGCGCCCCTGATCGGCGACGTGGCCAATTCACTCAGGCTCCGTGTCAGGTGCCTGAGAGGCCCAAACGGCTTGCCGCGGCTTTGGCGCCGAATTCCCTGGAAAGCCGATCGGCGGCCGCTTGAATTGCCTTCGCCCGGCTCTTCAGGGCCTGGTTGGAGAGCCGCCAGATCGGACCGGAAATGCCGATGGCGCCCACGACCTGGCCCGTAAAATCCTTGACCGGAACGGCGACGCAGCGCACCTCCGGATTGAACTCGCCGTCGTCGAAGGCAATACCGCTCCGCCTCACCTCCTGGATCTCCCGAAGCAGGACGGCAACCTCGGTGATCGAGTTCTCGGTCGACGGCTTGAGGTCGGCCCTTTCGAGGAAGCGTTCCAGCTGCTCGGGATGCAGCGCCGCGAGAATGACCTTGCCCAGCGCCGTGCAGTGGGCCGGCCGCACGACACCCACCCGCTCGGTGAGCTGAAATGCGCCGGGGCCGCTGGTTCGCGCGATGACGACGATCGCATCGCCCATGCGGACGGCGAAATGGCCGCTCTCGCCGGTCTTGGCCGACAGCTCCTCCAGGATCGGCGTGGCGAGGCTCACCATCTCGATCTCGTCGAGCGCGCTTGCGGCCAGCGCGAACAACGGCCGGCCGACGCGGTAGCGCTTGCTGTCCGCTTCCTGGCGGATGTAGCCGAGGGCTACCAGGGTCTTGGCGAGATGGAAGGTGGTCGAGTTGTGCAAGCCGACCCGCTTGCTCAGGTCCGCGAGGCCGATGCCTTCGCGATGCCGCGCGACCTGCTCCAGAATGGCGAATGCGCGACCGAGCGATTGCACGCCGACGCGCTGTTGCCCCTGTGCCTCGTCGCCGATGCCGGGCCGACGGGGCCGTGCCGACCGCTTGGCCTCGGCCTTGGCGCGCGGAGCCGCCTTGCTGCGCTCGGCAGCTTTCGCCTTAGTACGCGTCACCGCCAAAGTGCGACCTCCAACGAGCATCCCAGCGATTGCCGGCGCCAGGGCAGGAAACAGACCTAGAACAATAGGCGCATGTATCAGGATGGCAAATGCCTGCTCACCATATCGAATATCTTGACTCGGCCAAACCCAGCCCTATGAGCGAAGTCGGGTGTGGAACGGGGTATGTCGGCAATGACAGGCTCGAGCGCCAGCGCCGCGATCTTCGGCTGCAACACCTATTCCTACATGCGCTCGCGCACCGCCGCGCAATGCCTGGCCGACCTCTCGGAGCTGGGCTTCCGGGAGTTCGAGCTGATGGTGCATCCCGGCCATCTGTGGCCGGCGGAGATGACGGGCGACAAGCGACGCGACCTGCGCCGCCTCATCGAAGAACGCGGGCTCAAAATTGTCACCCTCAACATGCCCAACATCGACATCAATGTCGCCGGCGCCTCGGCCGAGATGCGCGCCTATTCGCTGGGGCTTCTCATCGAGATCGTGAGATTGGCCGGCGAGCTCGGCGCGGCCGGCGTGGTCATCGGCCCCGGCAAGGCGAACCCGCTGTTTCCGGCCGAAGCGCATGAGCTGGTCGGGCACTTCTACGCGGCGCTCGACCGGCTGGGCCCGGTAGCCAAAGCCGCCGGCACGGCGCTGTGGGTGGAGAACATGCCGTTCGCCTTCCTGCCCGCCATCGGCCCGCTGATGGACGTCGCTCGAGCGCTACGGCAACGATGCGGTGCGCATCGTCTACGACATTGCCAATGCGTACTTCATCGGCGAGGATTTCGCCGCCGGTCTCCTGCGGTGCCGCGACCGGCTGGAGCTGGTGCACCTGTCCGACACCGGCCGGCAAATCTATCGACACGATTCCGTAGGCGAGGGCACGGTGCCGTTCCAGGATGTGCCGCGGGCGCTGGCTGCAGCGGGCTACACCGCCAGGCCCATGCTGGAAATCATCTCGCGCGACCCCGATCGCGATATCATCGCCAGCGCAGACAAGCTGGCGCGCCTGGGCTTCGCGAGCTAGCCGCGCCATCGACAAGAGGATCAGACGCGCATGAGCACCGCCTTGCCAGCCTCCGCCGATGTGGTTGTTGTCGGCGCCGGCAACGCGGCATTTTGCGCTGCCCTGGCGGCGGCGGAGAAGGGCGTTTCCGTGCTGATGCTCGAGCGCGCGCAGGAGGACGAGGCCGGCGGCAACAGCCGCTTCACCGCCGGCGCCTTCCGCTGCGTCTACGACGGCGTGGAAGACTTGCGCGCGCTGATGCCCGACCTGACCGACGAGGAGGTCGCCAACTCCGACTTCGGCACCTACCCGGAGGAGAAGTTCTTCGACGACATGGGCCGCGTCACCGAGTATCGCACCGACCCCGACCTGTGCGAGCTGCTGGTCACGCGCAGCAAGTCCACCATGCGGTGGATGCGCGACAAGGGCGTGCGCTTCGTGCCCATCTGGGGCCGCCAGGCCTACAAGATCGGCGGCAAGTTCAAGTTCTGGGGCGGGCTGACCGTGGAAGCGTGGGGCGGCGGACCTGGGCTGGTGGAGTCGCTCACGCAGATCGCGCGCAAGAACAAAGTCGCCATCGCCTACGGCGCGCGCGCCGTCTCCCTGATCGCCGACGATGACGGCATCAAAGGCGTGCGCGTGAAGCGCGCCGGCAAGACCGTCGATGTGGCGGCCAAGTGCGTGATCCTCGCCGCCGGCGGCTTCCAGGCCAACGCCGAGATGCGCACGCGCTACCTGGGACCCGGCTGGGAGCTCGCCAAGGTGCGCGGCACCCGCTTCAACACCGGCGACGGCATCCGCATGGCGCTCGACATCGGCGCCATGCCGACCGGCAACTGGTCGGGCGCGCACGCGGTCGGCTGGGACCGCAACGCGCCCGAGTTCGGCGATCTCGACGTCGGCGACAACTTCCAGAAGCACAGCTATCCCTGGGGCATCATGCTCAATGCCAACGGCGAGCGCTTCGTCGACGAGGGGGCCGACTTCCGCAACTACACCTATGCCAAGTACGGCCGGGTGATCCTGATGCAGCCGGGGCAGTTCGCCTGGCAGGTGTTCGACGCCAAGATCATCCCGATGCTGCGCGACGAGTACCGCATCAAGCGCGTCACCAAGGTGCGGGCGGACACGCTGGAGGAGCTGGTGGGCAAGCTCGACGACGTCAACGCCGCCAAGGCGCTGGAGACCATCAACGCCTACAACGAGGCGGTGATGACCCAGGTGCCGTTCGACCCCAACGTCAAGGACGGGCGCGGCACCAGGGGCCTCGCGGTGCCGAAATCCAACTGGGCCAACACCATCGATACGCCGCCCTTCGAGGCTTACGCGGTGACCTGCGGGCTCACCTTCACCTTCGGCGGCCTCAAGATCGACACGTCCGCCCGCGTGCTCGACACGGAAGGCGCGGTCATTCCGGGGCTCTACGCGGCGGGCGAGCTGGTCGGCGGCCTGTTCTATTTCAACTATCCGGGCGGCACGGGCCTCATGAACGGCGCCGTGTTCGGCAGGATCGCCGGCTCGTCGGCCGGCCAGCGCGCGGCCCAGCAGCCCTAGTGTCATCCCGGGCCTTGTGCCCGGGATCCAGCGCCCAGCGAGCTTCGGAGCAAGCGGAAGGTTGGATTCCTCGCGCTCCAACACCTCCATCTGCTGCCGCGCGGCCTCAGCGTGAGCGACGAGATGGGCTACGGGCTCGTGTTCGTCATTGGCCTGGTCGCCTCCGTGTCGAGCTGTCTCGCCGTGACCGGGGGGCTGCTGGTTGCACTCGCAGCAAAATACAACGAGGCGAACCCCTCTCTTGAGGGACCGCGATCGCCTGACGCCGCATGTCTTCTTCAACCTTGGCCGGATCGTCTCATACACGCTGCTCGGGGGCACCATTGGCGCCCTGGGCGCGGCGCTTACCTTGACGCCCGCCGTCAGCGGCGCGCTGACGCTGCTGGCGTCAGCCCTCATGGTTTTGCTCGGGCTCAATATGCTCGGCCTGCTCCCCGGCATCGGGCAGTACCTGCCGCGACTGCCGCGCACCCTTTCAGACCGCCTGCACAATGCGGCCAGCCGCGAGACCAAAGGCGCGGCGTTCCTTCTCGGTGGCGCGACCTTCTTCCTGCCCTGCGGCTTTACCCAAGCCCTGCAGCTCTACGTGCTGAGCAAAGGCAGCTTCGCCACGGGCGCGCTCACCATGCTCGCGTTTGCGCTCGGGACCCTGCCAGCCTTGCTTTCGCTCTCGACCATCTCGGGCCTGGCCAAAGGCGCGTTCCAGCGGCATTTCCTGCGCTTTGCCGGCGCCGCCGTGATCCTGCTTGGCATCATGAACGTGCAGTACGGGCTTGTGCTGACCGGCAGCGACGTGAACTCGGTGGCGGGCGCGCCAGTGGTGGTCAAATCCGCGCAAGGGACCGACACGATCGAGCCGCAGCGGATCAGCATGAAAGTGGTTGGTCTCGACTACCAGCCGCACCAGTTCTCCGTGCGGCAGGGCATGCTCGTGCACTGGTGGATCGATGCAAGTCAGGCCGACGGGTGCGGGCGCATCCTTTTGGCGCCTCGGCTTGGCATCCAGAAGATCCTCTCTGCCAACAGCACCACCTTGGTTGCCTTCACGCCCGACAGGGCCGGCGAATACGCCTTCAACTGCGGCATGGGCATGATGACACCCGGCTCCAAGATCATCGTCACGCCGGACGGAAAAGGCTGAGCCGGCTCGCTTGGGCCGAGATGACATCACTCATCCGTCGGCGGGCTGGTGACCACCAGGAACACGAGGTCCACCAGGCCGGTGTTGGAGATCGCGTGCTCCACCCCGGGCGGCAGGAAGATGACAGTCGTGCTTGCGCACGACCTTGCGCTCGCCGTCGATCTCCATCAGGCCCTCGCCCTCGAGCACGTGATAGACCTGCTCCTGCACCTTGTGCTTGTGCAGCTTCACGTAGGCCATCGGCTGGTACATGGAGATGCGGTAGTCGATGTGGCGTGAGCCCGCCGTCTCCGGCATCACCAGCGGCTTCGACAGCGCCCCGCCGAAGTGGTCGGGGAACTGCCGCCACTCCACCTCGGCGATGTTGCGGATCGAGGCCTTGGGCTTGTCTCGTGACATATCGGTGAGCTTGGATTTAGGGTCGACCAAGTCGACCATCCTGCACGACCGCGCCAGCGTCAACCTTGCAGTTCGACCTTGCGTTCGATCGGCTTGTTAAACGGCAGCCGGGCGCTAGGATCCGGTCTGCCGACAGCCGCGAGAGCCCACGCCATGACCGAGCGTTACCTGAAGACCGGCGTCTTCCTTGCGCCCTTCCACGCGCTAAGCGAGAACCCGCTGCTGGCGCTGGAGCGCGACATGGAGCTGCTGGTCCACCTCGACCGGCTCAACTACCACGAGGCCTGGATCGGCGAGCACCACTCGGCGGGCTTCGAGATCATCGCCTGCCCGGAGATGTTCATCGCGGCAGCCGCCGAGCGCACGCGGCACATCCGCCTCGGCACCGGCGTCGTCTCGCTGCCCTACCACAACCCGTTCACCGTCGCCGGGCGCCTGATGCAGCTCGACTACATGACGCGCGGACGCGCCATGTTCGGCGTCGGCCCCGGCTCGCTCGTCTACGACGCGGTCAAGATGGGGCTCAAGCCCGAGGACCAGCGGCGCAAGCTCGACGAATCTCTCGACGTCATCATGGAGCTGATGCAGGGCCGCACAGTCACGAAGAAGACCGACTGGTTCGACCTCGTCGAGGCGCGCCTGCAGCTGAGGGCCTACTCGCAGCCGATGATGGAGATGGCGGTCGCCTCCTCGCGCTCGCCGACCGGCGCGCTGGCGGCCGGCAAGCACGGCATCGGCATGCTGTCGATCGGCGGCACCTCGGACGATGCGCTGAAGGCTCATGCCAGCAACTGGGGCGTCTACGAGGACAGCGGCCCGCGCCAACGGCAAGGCGCCGGACCGCCGCAAATGGCGCATCGTCACCTTCGCCCATGTGGCGCGAGACGCGCGAGCAGGCGCGGGCCGACATGGCCTTCGGGCTGGACGACTTCTGCCGCTATTTCGCGGAAGTGGCGACCTTCCCGATCATCCCGCCCGACGTGACCGGCGACCCGGCCGACTACCTCATCTCCTCGGGCCTCGCCTGCATCGGCACCCCCGACGACTGCGTCCGCCACTTCGAGCGGCTGTGGAAGGGATCGGACGGCGGCTTCGGCGGCGTGCTGTGCTGGCGCACAACTGGGCCGACTGGCCGGCGACGCTGAAGAGCTACGAGCTGATGGCGCGCTACGTCCACCCGCACTTCCAGCGCAACGCCAACGAGCTGCGCGTGTGGAGCTACGACGACGCCAAGGCCAGGTACAAGACCGCCGGCGCGCAATCGCAAGCGGCCGTCCAGGCGGCCATCGACAGCTACCGGGAGCGCAAGGGCTAGAGTACTACTCGCCCGGCACCCAGCGCTTGCCGAACACCGGCTCCTTGTGCGGCGTCGGCGGCAGCTGCCAGGTGCCGGTGGCGGGCGGGCGCACCTCGGCATCGACGTGCACGTCGATGAGGAACGGCTTGTTGGCCTTGACCGCGTGCTCCAGCGCGCCCTTGAAGTCCTCCGACTTGGTGATGGTGAGCGCATCGACGCCGCTAGCCTTGGCCCAGCCGGCGAAGTCGGGATTGTAGGGCGTCTTGTTGGCGCCGGAGTGGAACATGGTGCCGAGCTCGCGCCCGCCGAACATGCCCAGCTGGATGTCGCGGATCGACACCCAGCCGAAGTTGTTCCAGATCACCCACACCACGGGGATGTCGTACTCCACCGCCGTGCACAGCACGTGCGGCACCATGGAGAAGCAGCCGTCGCCGGCGATGGCGACGCACCGGGCGGTCGGGCGCGGCGAGCTTGGCGCCGAGCACGCCGGCGGCGCCGAAGCCCATGCCGGAGAAGCCCCACGAGTTGAGCATCGTCTGCGGGCGGCGCGCCTTCCAGAACTGCATGTACCAGTTGTGGTTGACGCCCACGTCGCAGGCGAGGATGGCATCGGGCGGCAGCACCGCCTGGCAGTCGGCGACGATGCGCTCGGGGCGGATCGGCGAGGCGTGGATGTCGAAGTTGGGCCGCGTGAACTTCTCCCACTCGGCCTGCCAGCGCTCGATGTCGGCATGCCAGGCGCGCGAGCGCGCCGTCGCGCTTCGGTGCGCGGCGCTCCAGCTCGGCCAGCAGCTGGCGCAGGACGGTGCGCGCATCGGCCAGGATGGGCAGGTCGGGCGGATAGTTGCGGCCCAGCTCGTCGGTGTCGACGTCGATGTGGATCAGCTTGGCGTGCGGGAAGTTCCAGGAGTAGCCCGGCAGCCACGAGGAGGCCGAGCGGTCGTCGAAGCGCGCGCCGATGGCGATCACCACGTCGGCACGGCGGCCGGCCTCGTTGGCAGGATAGGCGCCGTTGCGGCCGATGAAGCCGAGCGACAGCGTGATCCGTCATGTCGAGGCAGCCCATGCCGTTGGGCGAGGAGATGACCGGGATGCGCAGCCGATGCGCGAGCTCGGTCAGCTCCCTGCCCGCCTCCGACAGGGTCACGCCGTGGCCGATGAACAGCACGGGGCGCTCGGCCTTCAGGATCAGGTCGAGCGCCGCCGTCACCTGCTCGGGCGAGGCGCCGCTGCGCTGCGCGCCGAGCCGCGGCGCCGGCGGCGGCAGCTCCACGTCGTCCTCCTCCTGGAAGACGTTGAACGGCACGTCGACGTTCACCGGGCCAGGCCGCCCCGACAGCATCGCCGTCATCGCCTGCCGCAGGGCCAGCGGCAGCATGTCGACGCGGGTCGGCTGGAAGCTGCGCTTCACCACCGGGCGGATGATGTTGGGAAAGTCGGCCTGGAAGTGCTTGTTGATCTCCTGGAACGGGCTGCGGTTGAACTGCTGCGTCGGCACGTTGGCGGTGATCGCCAGCAGGCGGAGCTATCCGACAGCGCCACCTGCAGCGGCATGACGATGTTGCACGAGCCCGGCCCGCACGAGGTGAGCGTCGCCACCGGCTCGTGGCGCACGCGGAAGTAGGCATCCGCCATGTGCGCCGCCACCTGCTCGTGGCGCGGCGAGATCATCTTGATGCGGTCGCGCGCGGCATAGAGCGCGTCGAGCATGCCGACATTGCCGTGCCCGCAGATGCCGAACACGTAGGGTATCTTGTTGGCCGACCAGATACTCGGCGATCAGCTCGCCACCCTTCATGCGGGCCATTGCTTTGCTCATCCCACGTGCGCGCTGCGCCAAGCCCCAACATGCTGGACCTGCTCGAGCATATGACAATATCGCTCAACCTGCAGCAATGTGAGAGAGGCCGCGGCGGTTGCTTCAACTCGGTCAGCAAACCATGCATGCAACAGGAGAGTCCATGCGCCCTGCCGGACTTGCTGAAGCCTGGAAGATGGCGCCCGTGCGGTGCGCCCAAAGTCGGATAGGCGCGACGGTGACCAGCCGTAGAGGCTGCGCAAAAGTCGACGGCGCAAATCTTGCGACTGGGGCGCGCGGGCAACAGCGATTGCCCTCCGCGCCGCCTGCGACCGCGATCGGCTCGCCCGACCGAGCGGGCCGTGGCACCGTTTGCAGCATGATTCGCGATCGCTCCGCGCCCCAGCGCAGCATGACTCGATTTGTGCGGCGCGCGTGCCGATCGCTGCCGGCGGTGGCCGCGCTCGCCCTGTGCCTCGGCCACGCGCACGCGCAGGGCATCAACGAGCCCGAGGTCGAGAAGGGGCAACGCAAGCTCGAGAGCGTCCACATCATCCAGAACGGCTTCAACGGCGGCCTGGCTGGCAGCACGCGCGAGGTGCACAGCGGCGCCTTCACCCAAGGCATCACCGACATCTGGCAGGTCAAGGGCTTCGTCGCCTTCGACCGCCTCGACCACCAGGGCTACGAGGCGGTCGCTGGCGTGGTCGAAAACACCTTCGCCATCCTCGATGCCAAGAAGTCGGGCGGGCTCGGCCTTGCCTGGTTCACCGGCATTGCCGTGTCCCTCATCGACCGCGAGACGAATGCCCTCATATACGGTCCGATCCTGCGCCTGGGGGCGGGCCCCACCTCGCTGGTCCTCAATCCGTTCCTGGAGACGACGTTCGGCCGGAACGAGGAGGGCACGGCTCTCCTCTACGCCTGGCAGCTCAAGCACGAGGCGCGCAAGGGCCTGTTCCTGGGCCTGGAGGGCTACGGCAGGCATCCAGGCATCACCGGCGGCGACGGGCGCCGAGCGGCACCGGATCGGCCCCTTGGTCGCCTTCGAGTTCGACGTGGGCGAGAAGCGCACGCTGACCTTCGAGACCGGCTTGCTGTTCGGCCTCACCGAGGAGACAGCCGACACGACGATACGAGCGCAGGTGTCGCTGACATTCGGCGGCGGTTGATTGCCGCAGTCGCTGCGAGCTTTGCTCTCGCCCGTCGGCCTGCCCGCAATTCCTGTTCATTGGCGGCATCTGGCATTTGTCCGGGCACGCGCCGTTTCTTTCCCGCGCCGCCGGGGGGCGGAGCGCGAGGTGCGACGGGTCACGCGGGCGCCTCTGGGCAGCCCGAGGGCCGGGACCGTGCCGGTCCGGGAGGCCCTCGGAAGCGGGCCTCCCTGGAAGCTCCGTCAAGCTTCCGCGAGCCCCCTTGCGGGGGCCTCCTGGGCCGCCTTGCGGCGCCCGCGTGGGCGGCGTTTTGTTATCCCGTCTGCGTGCTTTCGGCTTCCCACCGGCCGTCCCGGTTGCCAGGAACGGGGGGTCACGCTTAGCCCTTCAGGGCGGTCGCCGCCCAGGCTCCATTTTTGGCCCTCGGCGGCAACGGTCGCAGTCGGGCCCCTGGATGCTCGGCCCCCAGCACAGGGCCTACCTTCCAGGCGCCGATCGCTTGCCACGCTGGATGCTGGTACCAGACGCCCCGTGGCGGGCAAGGACGCCGCATTATGGCCCGGCCCAGCACCCGCCGGGGATAAGATCCCGCAGCTATTTTCCCGCAACGTCTCCCCGCGTCTCGCTGCGGTTAAGCCTAACGCCGCACTCGAGGTTGGGTTAGGGCGATTAGCCCGTAACCCAACATCGACCAGATCGGAAACCTCAATTTGTGTTGGGTCATCGCTGACGCTCGACCCAACCTACCCATCAAGATCGTCAGCCTAGAACCCGAAGGACCGCTGAGCCGATGGCGGTGGCTCGACTTGGACGCCCTCCAACTCGAGCATGCGCAGCTTGGCTGCGGAGCCGCCTGGTGCCGAGAAACCGCCGATCTTGCCGCCGGCGGCCAGCACCCTGTGGCAGGGGATGATCAGCGCCACCGGATTTTTGGCCATGGCCAGACCGACATCGCGTGCAGCCTCCGGCCCGGCGCCGAGTTCCTTGGCCAAGGCGCCATAGGTCGTCGTGCGGCCCCATCCCACCTGCCGCGCTGCTGCATAGACCTGCTCGAAGAAGGCGTCCTGATCGCCAAGGTCGAGCTTGAAGCGTGAAAAATCCGTCGCCTCGCCCGTGAAATAGCGCTGCACGGCGGCGACGGCCGCCGCCACCTCCGGCGTGGGCGTGCCCTGTTCGGCGCCGGGCACTTTGCGCAGCAGAAGTCGCTCGGTCGCTGCGGCGCTTCTGGTCGGCAGCTGGAAGCGCGTGATGCCTGCGCCGCTCCAGGCGATGCCACAGAAGCCGCCTGCGGTTTCGAAGACGTGATAGTGGTGCACGGTCTGGCTCATGACTTGGATCTCGTGGTTCACTCTGAAAGTCGTGCAGCCGAGGGGAGAGTTCAACCCAATTCCTGCGCCTTGTCGGAGCCTTCGGTCGGTCACCCCCACCCCAAACGCCATACGACTTAGTGCTGCAGCTGTAGGTTGGGTCAAGCGGAGCGCAGACCCAACACATCCGTGGTGCAAACTCGTGTTGGGTCATCGCTGACGCTCGACCCAACCTACCCACTACTAAGCCGGTCTCCAGGGGTTGCGCTCCTTGTAGATCGACCCCCGAGACCCCACATTGGGCAGGCCGGTACACTCCAATGAGTGTGCCCCTCGAGATTTGCGGTTGCGCTTTGGCCTTTCGGGCCGTTGCTTTCCCCCACATCTGAGTTGCCGGGCCGAGCGTGCGGCCCTTTTGGCCGGCTTCATCACGCGCCATCAGGACACAAAAATGCGAACGACAGGTACAGTGAAGTTCTTCAATACGGCCAAGGGCTTTGGCTTCATTCAGCCCGAAGGCGGCGACAAGGATGTCTTTGTCCATGCCAGTGCCCTCGAGGCGGCGGGCATCTTTTCGCTCAACGAAGGGGACAAGGTCAGCTTCGTGCTCGAAGACGACAAGAAGGGTCGCGGCAAGCAAGCCGGACAAGTTCAAAAGGCCTGACAAGGCGGCTTGAACTAAGAAGCGCCGCCGGGTCTCCTGGCGGCGCTGTTGGCGCGTGGGCGCCCGTGACTCGCCGGCACGCATGCAGCCCTGCGTGACAACAAGCGCAGGGCCTCTCCCGCAGAAAAGGCAGGCGCTGCATGAGAATTCGAAGGGCCGTGCTCTCCGATCTTGCCGACGTGGTAGCGTGCGAGGATCTTGCATTCCCGCGCCGTGACCTGAATTTGCGCGTTCGCGACCTCGAGCCGAACAGCAACTTGGAGCCCAAAATTCGCGAGGGGTCGGTCCACGTGATAGGCCCCCCTGGTCGGATCCTCGGCTACATCTCCTTCTCAGCCAACCCAGACCATTTGTTCGTCGATGCCGTCGGCGTACTGCCCGAGGTGCAGGGCCGAGGGCTGGGGAGCCAGCTGCTGGCTTTCGCAGAGACCGTTGACGCTTCGGTTGCGGCTGCCCAGCCTCAGGCTGTTCACGGACGGCAGCACTGCCAACCACCGGTTCTATCGGCGCCGCGGCTACCGCGAAACCGACCGCTGTGAGGACGGCAGCTTCTTGCGGGTTTACTACATCAAGGTCGTTGCGCCCCACGCACAGGTTGCCGAGGCTTGTCGATAGTCCGCGATAGTCTCCCCGTCACTCCCACTCGATCGTCCCCGGCGGCTTGCTCGTCACGTCGTACACCACGCGGTTGATGCCGTTCACCTCGTTGATGATGCGCGTCGCCACGCGGCCCAGCACCTCGTGCGGGAACGGGAAGAAATCCGCCGTCATGCCGTCCGTCGATGTCACAGCGCGCAGCGCGCACACGTTGTCATAGGTGCGCGCGTCGCCCATCACGCCCACGGTGCGCACGGGCAGCAGCACCGCGAACGCCTGCCAGATCTTGTCGTAGAGCCCGGCCTTGCGGATCTCGTCGAGGAACACCGCATCGGCCTTGCGCAGGATCTCGAGCTTCTCCTGCGCTGATCTCGCCCGGGATGCGGATGGCCAGCCCCGGCCCCGGAAACGGATGGCGCCAGATGAAATGCTCGGGCAGCCCCAGCTCGCGGCCCAGCGCCCGCACCTCGTCCTTGAACAGCTCGCGCAGCGGCTCCACCAGCTTGAGATTCATGCGCTCGGGCAGGCCGCCGACGTTGTGGTGCGACTTGATGGTCACCGACGGCCCGCCGGTGAACGACACGCTCTCGATCACGTCGGGGTAGAGCGTGCCCTGCGCCAGGAACTCGGCGCCGCCCAGCTTCTTGGCCTCCGCGTCGAACACGTCGATGAACAGCGCGCCGATGGTCTTGCGCTTGGCCTCCGGGTCGGCCTTGCCGGCCAGCGCGGCCAGGAACCGCTCGCTGGCATCCACATGCACCAGCGGAATGTTGAAGTGGCCGCGGAACAGCGACACCACCTCCTTGGCCTCGTTGAGCCGCAGCAGGCCGTGGTCGACGAAGATGCAGGTGAGCTGGTCGCCCACCGCCTCGTGGATCAGCTTGGCCGCCACGGCGCTGTCGACCCCGCCCGAGAGCCCGCAGATCACCCGGCCCTTGCCCACCTGCGCCCGGATCCTGGCCACCTCGCTGGAGCGGAAATGCGCCATGCTCCAGTCGCCCGGCCAGCCCGGCGATGCGGCGCACGAAGTTGCCGATCAGCTGGCCGCCGCGGGGCGTGTGCGCCACCTCGGGGTGGAACTGCACGGCGTAGAGCTTGCGCTTCTCGTCGGCGATGGCCGCGAACGGCGCGCCCTTGGAAACGCCGATCACCTTGAAGCCCGGAGGAAGCCGCGTGACGCGGTCGCCGTGGCTCATCCACACCGTGTCGGTCTCGCCCTTGCCCCAGAAGCCCTCGAACAGCGGGCTCTCGCTCCGCACCTCCAGCTCGGCGCGGCCGAACTCGCGGTGGTGGCCGCCTTCGACGCCGCCGCCCAGCTGCGCCACCATGGTCTGCTCGCCGTAGCAGATGCCGAGCACCGGCAGGCCGGCCTTGAACACCCAGTCGGGCGCCCGGGGCGTGCCGAACTCGGTCACGCTGGCGGGGCCGCCCGACAGGATCACCGCCTTGGGTTTCAGCCGCTCCAGGGCCTCGTCGGCCTTGTTGAAGGGCACGATCTCGGAATAGACGCCCTGCTCGCGCACCCGCCGGGCGATCAGCTGCGTGACCTGGCTGCCGAAATCGATGATCAGGACGGTATCGGTCATGGCTCTGCGGCGCTCTGCGGCCCCGGGGGCCGGAATCGGTTGCACAGGCAGCCCTCGATACAGCACGAGAGCCGCAGCGGGTCAAGGCGCGGCTCCCGCGCGACAGATTGCAAACCCACGTGCAGAGCTGCCTGCCTATTTTGCCGGCGGCCCGTTCCTGGTATTTGAGACACATGGAACCCGTGACCTCCAAGCTGAAGCGCGCGCGCCTGTTCGCGCACCTTTCCGATGAGGCGATCGCCGGCCTGATCGAGGCGCCCGGCGTCGCCAAGGGCGAGCGCGGGAGACACGGTGCCGGCGCAGCCCGGCGACCTGGTGGTGCTGCTGGAGGGCGGCCTTGCCATGGGCAGCCGCGACGGCGGCCAGCACATCGCGGCCTTCAAGGTCGACGAGGACGCGCCCGACCCCGCCGTGCTCTACACCATCCCGGCCAACGCGAGAGTGCAGCTCACCCTGCCCTCGGTCTATCTGGTCATCGAGGGCCAGCGCCTCGACGAGGCGCTTTCCGGCCGCCACGAGACGCAAAGCCTCGCCAACCTCGACGAGGCCGTGCGCGAGCGCGTCGCTGGCCTGGTCAAGGCGGAGCCCTTCAAGCAGCTCTCCTTCGAGCACCTGTGCCGCTGCGCGGAGGCGATGCAGCCCCAGCGCGTCGAGGCCGGCGAGGAGGTGATCGCCCAGGGCGACAAGGGCGACTTCTTCTACGTGATCCAATCGGGCTCCGCCGAGGTTCTGCGCAGCGACGCTGGCCGCAAGGCGGTGAGCATCGCCAAGCTGGGCCCGGGAGCCAGCTTCGGCGAGGAGGCGCTGCTCAAGGGCGAGCCGCGCAACGCCACCGTGCGCATGACGCGCGCGGGCACGCTGCTCAAGATCGGCAAGGCCGACTTCGACCGCCTGATCAAGAGCGAGCTGCTGCGCGAGATCGAGCCGCAAGAGGCGCAGGCGCTGATTGCCCAGGACAAGGCGTCCCTCATCGATTGCCGGTTCGAGGAGGAATGGGAGCTGTGGCGGCTGAAGAACGCGCGGCTGATCCCGCTGGAGGAGATCCGCGATCGCTCGCGCGGCCTCGACAAGGACCGCCAGTACATCGTCTATTGCCGCACGGGGCGGCGCTCACGCGCGGCCGCTTTCCTGCTGCGGCAGGCGGGTGTCGACGCCGTCTCGCTCAAGGGCGGCATCGCGGGGTGGCCCTATGAGCTCGAAGGCACGGCGCTGTAGATGGAACGTGCGTTCACCCGCGTTGGAGCTGTGCTGGCTCGGCGCGCTGCTCGTCGCACTCTGCGCCGCTTCCAGCGTACTGGCCGCAGGCGCGCAGGGGGCCGAGATCGCGTGGGCGGGGCTGTTTCGCGCCAGCGTCGTCGGCACCATGGAGCAGCCCGACACAGCCGTGGGCCGCACCAACCAGCTATCCGGCGTCGAGAAGCTGGAGACCACCACCACCGTGCCTGCCCGCCTCGGCGTCAGCTTCGGCCTGGAGTACCGGCTGACCGGGGACCGCGAAGGCGATGCGGCGACCATTCAAATCGTGGTAGTGCCGCCGAAGGCCGGCCTGCTGAACCCGACGACCGGCAGGCGCGTCCACCGCGAGACGCTGGCGCCCCTCCATCGTGCTCGTCGGCGCAGCCGCCATCGTCGGCTACAAGCTCGAGCACGATTGGGAGGTGGTGCCGGGGCTGTGGCGGTTCGAGATCTGGCAGGCCGGGCGCAAGCTCGCCGAGCAGAGCTTCTGCCTCGTGCCGGAGCCCGGCTCAGCCGACAGCGAGAAGCTGGCCGGCGAGGACCGCTGTCACTCCGCCGCCACCGCATGACCGTTGCCGTTGGCGCCGCGGCCGCCGAGACCTGCGCCGGCTTGGCGGTGATGCCCAGGCGCTCCACGGCCGCCGATAGAATCTGCGCCAGCAGCTCCGAGTAGCGCATGCCCTGGAAGCCGGCCATCAGGTTCATCTTGCCGTCCCAGCACCAGCCGGGGTTGGGGTTGACCTCCAGCAGCTTGATCTCGCCCTTGGCATCGGCGCGGAAATCGAAGCGGGCGTAGTCGCGGCAGCCCAGCCGCTCGAACAGGCGCGAGGAGCTATCGATCATCTGCTGCTGCTTCTGATCGGACAGCGCCGCCTCGCGGTACGTTATCTGCGTCCAATAGGGGCTGTCGGGCTCCCACTTGGATTCGTAGCCCAGGATCTTGGGCAGGCTGTGATCGAGCCTGGAGTAGTCGACCTCCAGGATCGGCAGCGCGCGCAGCCCCTGGTCCGGGTTGCCGATCAACTGCACCGAATACTCGGCGCCGGTCAGGAACTCCTGCACCAGCACGCCGCGCTTGGGAAACTCGGCGCGCAGGCGGTCGAGATAGTCGAGCAGCGCCTTCTCGTTGGTGACGACCGACTCCTTGGTGATGCCCTGGCTGCTGTCGCCCTGGTTCGGTTTCAGGAGCGCCGGGAACACCGACGGCAGGGTGGCGCCCTGATCGCCGGGCCTGACGTAGCTCTCGAGCGGCACCGGCACGTCGAGCGCATGCGCCACCGCCCGCACCAGCCCCTTGTCGTAGCAGGCCGCCAGCGCCGAGGGTCCCGCGCCCGTGTAGCCCAGGCCCAGCACCTCGAGCAGCGCGGGGACGTGCAGCTCCTTGAAGGGATCGTTGTTCCAGCCCTCGTCGCACAGGTTGAACACGAGGTCGGTCCTGAGCTCGGTGAGGTCGCGCTCCAGGGTGCCGTGGTTGTCGAGGTAGCGGAACTTGTAGCCCGGCAGCTCGCTCAAGGCGTCCTTGAGCTTGCGGATGGTGTCGATGTCCTCCGGGTTGAAGGCACCGCCGCGCTTGACCTGGTCGGGCAGCCGATGGTCGCCCAGCAGGACCGTCACGTCGAGCGCCTGCAGCTTGCCCCGGCCCTTGCGCGCCGGCAGAAGCGGTGCGTCGGCGGACAGCAGAATGCGCCGCGCCATCATGCCGAGATCCTGGTCGCGGTCCGACAGCGCCTCGGTGTGGCCGTGATGGCGGACATTGCGGAAGCCGGTCTTCTCCAGCAGCTTGCCGATGCTCTCGCGCGTGTACAGCCGCTCGGCGTAGAACTGGTCGGCGATCACGCCCATCTCGTCGTGCACGATAACCTCGCGCGAGATCAGACGTTCCCCATCCTGGCTGATGGTGCGCTCGCGGCACACGAAGTGGTGCTCGTCGATCCACTCCCAGGAGCGCTTCTCGAAGTTCTCGTGCATGTGGCCGCCGTCGGTGATGTCGAGCACCAGCTGGCCGCTGGGCCGCAGGATCTTGCCGACGGCAGTGAGAACCTTCTCGTCGTCCTGCTTGTTGGAGAAGTAGCCGAACGAGTTGCCCATGATGGCGACGCAGTCGATGCTGTTCTCGGGCAGCCTCGGGTTGCGCGCATCGCCTTCCTTGAAGATGACCTGCAGGCCCTCGGTCTGCGCCCGCTTCTTGGCGAGGCGCACCAGATAGCGCGACCGGTCGAGCCCCATCACGTGCTTGAAGCCGCGCCGCGCCAGCTCCAGGCAGTGCCGGCCCTGGCCGCAGCACAGGTCGAGGATTTGGCTGTGCGACTGGATCGCCGCGGCGGAGACGATGAAGTCCACCTCGCGCCGGGTGTTCTCGGTGTTCTCGACGACATCGCCGTCGGTCTTGACGTAGAGCGCGTTGAAGAGCTTGCGCCACCACTCTTCCGGAAGGTGCGCCTCCAGGTCCGCAACCGGACCGAGGCATGAGCGCGTCGGCAAGCGCCGGGGGCGCTTGGCCTTGCTAGGCATAACCATGGTGGACGGCCGTCCTCCTCACTACCGCCCTCGGCAACCGGAAGAGCGTGCGGACAATCTGCTCTCCACCCGGCGCCGACCCACAAGCGGCACAATGCAAGACCGCGATCGGTCTCGATGAGCAACATTCCTTAGTCCAGCCGATTTCCATGTCAAACACTTATCTGTGGACTGGGGGCGGCTTTAGCGCGTGCTCGATGAGGCGGCGTGCGCTCGACACACTCAGGCGCCGCGCACGCAGACGGCAATGAAGAAGCCGTCGGTGCCATGCTGTGCCGGCGTGAGCAGCAAGCCCAAGTCGCCGCCGTTCGCGGACCGGGGCTCGGGCACATTGGCGAGGTTTGCTTTCCAGGCATCTCGCCATGGCAACGCCGCGAAGCCCGGATGGTTCGCCACCAGCCACGCCACCTGGTCGTCGTTCTCCTCGGCCAGCACCGAGCAGGTGGCGTAGACGAGGCGGCCGCCGGGCTTCACCAGCGGCGCGGCGAGGCTCAGGATCGCCCGCTGCTCCTCCCGGCGCTGGTCGATATTGGCCGGGCGCAGGCGCCACTTGGCGTCGGGGCGCCGGCGCCAGGCGCCCGAGCCCGTGCAGGGCGCATCGACGAGGACCACGTCGAAGCGGGGCCCCAGCGCGGTGAGCGCCTCGCGGTCGCCTGCCGGTCAGCACCTGCACGTTGCGCGCTCCCGCCCGCTTCAGCCGCTCGAAGATGGGGCGCAGCCGCGGGCTGCCTCGTCGTCGTAGGCGTAGACCTGCCCGGTATTTTGCATGGCGGCGGTGAAGGCCAGCGTCTTGCCGCCGGCACCTGCACAAATGTCGAGCACCTGCTGGCGCGGGGCAGCGCCCGCCATCAGGGCGGCGATCTGCGACCCTTCGTCTTGTATCTCGTACCAGCCTTTGCCGTGCCCGGCCTCGGCCTCGACGTTGGGCTGGCGGCGGCTGCCCTCGGGCGCCGACAGGCGGACGCCGAGCGGCGACAGCGGCGTCGGCATCGGCGAGAAGCGCGCCAGCGCCTTCAAGACCTTCTCGCGGTCGGCCTTGAGCGTGTTGACCCTGAGATCGACGGGGGCCCGCTCGGCGAGCGCTGCGCCCTCCGCGGCCGCGGCGGCGCCGAACACCCGCTCGAAGGCAGGTTCCAGCCAATCGAGGAAGTCGCCGCGCACGGAGGCGGGCGCATCGGCGGGCACCGGGCGCGACAGGCCGGCCTGCTCCGCCTCGCTCAGGGGCTCGACCGCGTGCTGGGAGCCGTCGGCGCGGCGATCACGGCCTCCGCCGTCAGGCCTAGCGCGCGCGGGGCAGCCGCCAACACGATGGCGCGGGGGGTGTCGCTACCCATTCGCGCGGCGAGCGAGCGGCGGCGGCGCAGCGCGTCGTACACCAGGTTGCCGATAGCCGCCCGATCGCCCGAGCCGGCGAAGCGATGGCTCTTGCCCCAGTCGGCGAGCGCGGTGGCGGCCGGCCGGTGACGGTTCAGCACCTCGTCCAGGATCTCGATGGCGGCCTTGATCTGCGCCCCGGGCCGCATGGCGTCAGGCCACGATCCCGCGCGTCACCACGTGCAGGAACAGCTTCGCCCACATCACCAGCAGGATGATCGCCCCCGCGGTAAAGGCCGGCCCGCGCCAGCGCACCTTGTTGGGACCGATGTGGATCGCCGCATGCACAACGCGTGTGATCACGAACGCCCAGGCCAGGATGACCATCAGCAGGTCCGCGCCCCGCACGATCAGGGCGAATGCCACCACCGCGTAGAACAGCACGGGAAGCTCGAACTGGTTGCGCTGGTTGTTGGCCACCTTCTGCGCCTCGTCGGGCCAGGCAAAGCGGCCCATGGCGAGGTCCGCGTTGCCGCGCGCTCGGTTGGCCGCTCGCAGCGCGCGAGCGCGCGCGGAAAGCAGCAGCCCATAGATGCCGAGCGTCAGCAGCACCTGCACGAACACGGGGTAGAGGATTGCGACCTGGTTCATCTTGTCTGTCGCGCTGCTCCGAAGGATGGTGCGCCGGGCCGTTGCGGCGGTCAGGCGCCGCGCTGGTAGTTGGGAGCCTCCCGCGTCAGGCCGACGCTGTGGGGATGGCCTTCGCTGATGCCGGCGGGCGAGACCCGCACGAACCGGGCCCGCTCGCGCAAGTCCTTGAGGCTCGCCGCGCCGACGTAGCCCATGCCGGCGCGCAGGCCGCCCACCAGCTGGTGCAGCACGGCGTCCACGGGCCCCTTGTAGGGCACCTGGCCCTCGATGCCCTCCGGCACCAGCTTGAGCGTGTCCTTCACCTCCTGCTGGAAGTAGCGGTCGGCGCTGCCCCGCGCCATGGCGCCCACCGAGCCCATGCCGCGGTACGCCTTGTAGGTGCGCCCCTGGTACAGATAGGTCTCGCCCGGCGCCTCGTCGGTGCCCGCCAGCAGCGAGCCGATCATGGCGCAATCGGCTCCGGCCGCCAGCGCCTTCACCAGGTCGCCCGAGAACTTGATGCCGCCGTCGGCGATGACGGGAACGTCCTGCTTCCTGGCGACCTCCACCGCATCCATGATGGCGGTGAGCTGCGGCACGCCCACGCCTGCCACGACGCGGGTGGTGCAGATGGAGCCCGGGCCGATGCCGACCTTCACCGCATCGGCGCCGGCGTCGATCAGCGCCTTGGTGCCGTCGGCCGTTGCCACGTTGCCGGCGATCACCTGCACCCGGTTCGACTGCTTCTTGATGCGGGTGACCATCTCCAGCACCCGGCTCGAATGGCCGTGCGCGGTATCCACCACCACCAGGTCGACGCCGGCATCCATCAGCCGCTCGGCGCGCTCGAAGCCGTCATCGCCCACGCTGGTGGCAGCCGCCACCCGTAGCCGGCCCTGCTCGTCCTTGCAGGCGTTGGGATACTTCTGCGCCTTCTCGATGTCCTTGACGGTGATGAGGCCGATGCAGCGGAAGTCGTCGTCCACCACCAGCAGCTTCTCGATGCGGTTCTGATGCAGCAGACGCTGGGCGTCCTCGCGGCTCACCCCATCGCGCACGGTGACCAGCTTCTTGGTCATCAGCTCGGAGACGGGCGTCTTGGGATTGTTGGCAAAGCGCACGTCGCGGTTGGTGAGGATGCCGACCAGCCTGCCCTTGCCGGCCTCCACCACCGGCACGCCGGAGATGTTCTTCTCGTCCATCAGGCTCAGGGCGTCGGCGAGGCTGTCCGTGGGCGCGATCGTGTACGGGATTGACCACCATGCCCGCCACGTAGCGCTTGACCATGGCCACCTGGTCGGCCTGCGCCTCGCGGCGTCAGGTTGCGATGGATCACGCCGATGCCGCCCGCCTGCGCCATGGCGATGGCCAGCCGGCCCTCGGTGACGGTGTCCATGGCCGAGGAAAGGATCGGGATCTTCACCTGAATTTCGCGCGTGACGCGCGAGGTGACATCGGCCTGGGAGGGGAGCACGTCGGAGGCGCGCGGCTGCAGCAGGACATCGTCGAACGTCAGCGCCACGGAAGTGTCATCCCAGGCGGGCCGTTGCACCATTCGCCTTCTCCTCGTGCTTCAGGTTGACAGAATACGGGCGCGCCAGGGCTCTCGCCCGGCACGCGGCCAGTCCTGCCGCCCTGTATTGGAATCGATCCAAGCTGCTTCTTAGCACCGGCGCCCGAATCAGGGAAAGGCACGGGTTGAGCTTCAACTGCCGCCCTCACCCGTTCCAGTCTGCGGCCGGGTCGCCACGTTCTATCGGGCGCCCCTGAACCCCTGGGCCACGACGTACATTTCGGCCGACTCCGCGCGGCTGGCCGGCGGTTTGACGTGCTTCACCGAGGCAAAACCCCGCTTCAAGCGATCCAGCAGCTCCCGCTCCGTGCCCCCCTGGAACACCTTGCACACGAAGGCCCCGCCGGGGCTCAGCACCTCGCTGGCGAACTCGGCGGCCGCCTCCGCCAGCCCCATGATGCGCAGATGGTCGGTGCGCACGTGGCCGGTGCCCTGGGCCGCCATATCGGAGAGAACAATGTCGGCCTTGCCGTCGCGCAGCATGGCCTTGAGCCGCGCCGGCGCCGTCTCGTCCATGAAGTCCAGCTTGAGGAACTCGACACCCGCGATCGCCTCCATGTCCAGGAGATCGATCGCCACCACCTGGCCCTTGCCCTCCACCGACTTGACCCGGTCGGCCGCCACCTGCGACCAGCCGCCCGGCGCCGCGCCCAGGTCCACCACGCGCTTGCCGGGCTTCAGCAGGCGATGCCGGGCATCGATCTCGGCCAGCTTGAAGGCCGACCGCGAGCGATAGCCCTCGCGCTTGGCGGCCGCCACGTAGGGATCGTTGAGCTGGCGCTCGAGCCAGCGCTGCGAGGATGCCGTGCGCTGCTTGGCGGTCTTCAGGCGCACCTTCGTCTGCCGCCGCCCGCCGCCGGGGCCGCCGCCCCTACTGCCCGTGGCCATCGAGCCCTTCTCCTGTCGTCTGCCATTGCGCCACTGCCGGACGCCAGGCGATGACGCCTTCGGTTCTGGCCCGCACCTCGGGCGAGGCCAGGCATGTGGCCACCGCCTCGTAGCCGGGCGCGCCCGGATAGGGCGCAACGTAGACTGGCGGACTGTGATTGGCGGGGCAGAGGATGATCGCCTCGTTGGCCGTGACGCAGGCCAAGTCGAGGATAGAGGAGGAGCGCGTGAGGACGAACAGCGGGCGCGATCCAGCCCCCCGCTGGCGCAGATAGCCGATCAGCGCTTCCTGGCTCGGCTTGTCGAGCCCCTGCTCCAGCATGTCCACGACAAGCGCGCTCGGACCCTCGGCTTCCAGCTCCGCCAGCAGGGCAACCAATGCGTCCGACATGGCGGCGCCATCATCGACCAGCCAGGCCAGCATCCGATCGACCCGCGACCTGAGCGCCGGATCGGCATCGAGCCGCGCGCGAGCCGCCGCACCGCCCTCCGCCAACCGCTCCAAGCCGACGAAAGCGGCACCGGGCAGCGTCTCGGCCAATCGCTTGGCCAGTCGTGTCTTGCCGCTGCCGAGCGGGCCGATGATGTAGGTCAACGCCCCTATGTCGCGCAGCTCGAACTGCTCGCCACCCCACGGCCAAGGCAGCTCGAAGGAGATACCCGTGCTGCGCGGCGGGCCCAGCAGGTGCGCGAGCTCGCGGACGGCTGGCGCCTTTCCGGCAACCAGCTCGCCCCTGAGCTGGCGCACCTTGGCGAGGGTTCCGGCGATGCGGCGGACCTGATCCTCGAGAGCTGCCTGATGCGCCGCGAGAGCAGGCTCCAGGGTCCGGGCGTCACCCCCCAGCACGCGCGCCACCTGGCCGAGGCTGAGGCCGAGCGCGCGCAGGGCCACGACCTCTGCGGCCCGATCCATCTGGTCGGGACCATAGAGGCGCCACCCGGCTGCGCTGCGAGCCGGAGCAACCAAGCCGCGCTGCTCATAAAGCCTCAAAGCCTTGGCGGAAACGCCGAGGCGTCTGGCGGCCTCGGATGCACTCAAGAGTTTGCCTGAAGCGCTCACGAATCACCTCTTCGTCGCTGACCGCTGCCCTTATCGGGGCTGCCTCGGGGGCCGGGTCAAGCAGGCAGTCGTGATGGAGTATAAAGCCTAGCGCTTCCAGGAGCCGTGCTGGTCGCCCGTGCGATAGACCCCGTCCTCGGCCATCAGCGTGGCAAGTATGCCCTCGCGCAGCCCGCGGTCGGCGACCCTGAGCCGCTCGCACGGCCAGGTGCGCAGCAGCGCCTCCAGGATGGCGCAGCCCGCAAGCACCAGATCGGCGCGGTCCTTGCCGATGCAGGGCTGCGCCACGCGGTCGGCATGCGTCGATGCCAGCAGACGGCCAACCACGGCGCGGGCGTGGCTCGCCTGCAGCCAGCATCCATCCACCTGCTTGCGGTCGTAGCGAGGCAGGGCCAGGTGCACGCCGGCAACCGTGGTCACCGTGCCGGAGGTGCCGAGCAGGTGCGCCTGCTTGCCCGCCATCCGTTCGCGCAGCCGATGCTCGGCCTCGAACGGCGCCAGCAGCTCGAGCACGTCGCTCACCATTGCCTCGAACACGTGACGGTCGACGAAACGGCCGCCATAGCGCTCCGCCAAGGTCACGACGCCGACGGGAAGCGAGGTCCACGCCGTGATGCAGTTCTGCATCTCGAGACGGTCGATGCGCTGCGTGTTGGTCTTGAGCTTGTAGCCTTCCAGGTCCAGCCAGATCAGCTCGGAGGAACCGCCGCCGATGTCGAACACGACGGCGAGATCGGAGCTGGAATCGATCAGTGACGCGCACCCGCACACCGCCAGTCTGGCTTCGGCCTCGCGGCTGACGACCTTGATGTCGAGATCGGTCTCCGTGCGGACACGGGTGAGGAATTGGGGGCGTTCTCGGCCACCCGACACGCCTCCGTGGCGATCAGCCCCGCGCGGGCCACGCGGTGGTGGCGGATCTTGCCGGCACAGACCTTCAGGGCATCGAGGGTGCGTTCGATCGCCTCCTGCGAAAGCCGCCGGGTGGCGGTCACGCCCTCGCCAAGCCGGATGATGCGCGAGAACGCGTCGATCACCTTGAACCCGCGCGGCGCGGGCCGCGCGACCAGCAGACGGCAGTTGTTGGTGCCCAGGTCCAGCGCCGCATATGCGCCGCCATTGCCGCCGTAGCCGTTTGCGCGGGCGCCGGCGCCGCCAGAATTGCCGCGGCCGGCCGGAACGGGCGGCGAAACGGCGTCGCCCGCGGCCGAGCCAGCCGGAAGCCCCTCACTGGCCGCGTCCCTGAAACCCGCAGCAGCGTTGGGCGACACAGGCGCGCCGCCTTGATCGTTCCCCTCCACGGCAGTTCTCCGGCGCCCCACGTCCGCGCACCCCCATGCGCGTCCGGTGCCTCATCCTGTTTTGCTTGCCAGTCAATCTAGCAGACGCCGGTATGCGGCAAAAGCAGGAGCCGGCCCCCGACGCTTGCCCGCCGCTCACCCTAGACAGCAACCGACCTGGCAGGTGGGCGGAACGGAACGTGCTCAACGGGCTGCTGGCGGCGTTTGCGGGCGCCAACCGGCAGCGGCGTTGGACCGCGTCTCAGTTTGGCGCCGCACCCTACCTCGCCCGATGCACAGGCCCGCTGCGGAATTGTTCGACCGTGCGCTTGTCTTGCCGATCCGGCCCGCCCCTGCTAGATAGCCCGTTCCGTCGCCCGCGGCCGCACGGTATCCCTGTTGGGGAATAGTTCAACGGTAGAACAGCGGACTCTGACTTCGTCAATCTAGGTTCGAATCCTAGTTCCCCAGCCACTGATCTCACTCAGGTTTTCCCGTTCCACTCGGACTTCGGTAGGCCGGCTTGTAGCCCAGTCTGTAAATTCTGTTCTCGCTTCGAGCTTCGAGCTCCCGCGCTGGCGGCGAGCTCCGGATCGCGTCCCAGGTAGTGCCGGTCGAGGATGTCCCGGACGTCGGCGAGCGACAGGCCGCTGAAGATCGCGATCTCCGATTCCGTGGCGCCAGCCAGGTGTAAATCGGCCAGCGCCTGACACGTCCATCGGCGCCGAAAAATGACCCCCGCGTCGAAGCCCTCCGCGGCTGCGCTACGCTCCGCAGTTCCGGTCTCCGACGCGCTCTAAACCATCGACGAGAGGGGTCTCGATTGCACGCCGATCAGGGGTGAAGATCCCGCGCCGATTGACAATTGTCAGCAATGGCCTCGTCTTTTGCGCAGGGCAGACGCCGGTGGATCCAGCGACGGGCGACATCGTCAAGGGCGGCTTCGAGGATCAGGTGCACCGGTCGTTGAAGAACCTAGCCATTGTGCTCAAGGCGGCTGGTTCCGACCTCAGCCTGACATTGAAGACGATCGTCTTTCTCAAGGACATGAACAATATCGCCAAGATGGACGCGATCTATAAGGAATATTTTCCGTCCCCGGCACCGGCACGATCCACGATTGAAGTCGCACGCCTGCCAAAGGATTCACAGGTCGAGATCGAGCTTGTCGCTGCTCTTGCCAATTGACCACCTCCATTAAGTCACCCTGCCAACTGCACAGCCTGCATCTCACGGCCGGGCTATGACTTGCCGGTCCGGTAGAGGCAGTTGAGCCGCCTCGCACGCGAGCTTCGTCGTCATGCAAGTTGCGGCGAGGTAGGTATCCCGGATCAAGGCCTATCCAGGCTCGCAACTAGTCGGGCCGGATGCGGGACGCAGCTGAGCTTTGTGCGCATTTTGACCGTGGGCTGACATCAGGCGCCACCGGGGCGCCGGAACACGAGTTGCGGCGCAGCCGCGGCGGCCTCCCGTTCCGCCATGCCGAAGAAACCCTCGTGATGGGGAGACTTGTCGCAAGCGGGGTCCGCCAAGTGGGCATCGCCGGCAATGGCGAAGGCCTGGCAGCGGCAGCCGCCCCAGTCGACCTCGCGCAGCTCGCAGGACCGGCACGGCTCGCGCATCCAGCCGGTGCCGCGGAACCTCTGGAAGGCGTCGGAGGCGAGCCAAATGTCCCGCAGCGGCCTATCGCGGACGTTGTCGAAGGCTAAGCCCGGCAGGCTCTCGGCGGCGTGGCAGGGCAGCACCTTGCCCGACGGCGTGATGTTGATGATGCCGCGGCCCCAGCCGCCCATGCAGGGCTTGGGGCGCCGCGCGTAGTAGTCGGGCACCACGAAATCGATGACGAGGATGCCCTTGAGGCGCTCGCGCGCCTTGGCCACCAGGGCGGCGCTCTTGAGTACCTGGTCGCGGGTCGGCATCAAAGCTTGCCGGTTCTTGAGTGCCCAGCCGTAGTACTGCACGTGGGCCACCTCCAGGCGCTGGGCGCCGAGGCGCTCGGCCAGCTCGATGAACGCTGGCAGGCTGGCGATGTTCTGGCGGTGGATCGGCGCGTTGAGGGTGAGCGGCAGGCCGATCTCGCGCACCCAGCGCGCGGCCTCCAGCTTCTTGGCATGGCCGCCCGCATAGCGGGCGATGCGGTCGGCGTTGGCAAGCTCGGTATCCTGAAAAGAGATCTGCACATGGTCGAGCCCGCGCCGGGCGAGGCCTTCGAGGCGCTCGCGGGAGAGCAGCACGGCGGCGGTGATCAAATTGGAGTAGAGCCCCACCTTCGCCGCCTGCGCGACGATGTCCTCCAGATCGCGGCGCACCGTGGGCTCGCCGCCGGAGAGGTGGAGTTGCAGCACGCCGAGATCGGCGGCCTGGGCGAGGACGTCGAGCCATTGCTCTGTGGTCAGCTCGCCGGCGACGCGCTCCAGCGCCAGCGGATTGGAGCAGTAGGGGCACTGAAGGGGACAGCGGTGCGTCAGCTCGGCCAGCAGGCCGACGGGCGGCCCGGGCACGCTTGCTGCGTGGGTGCGGGCGTGCGTGGCGCCGGCCGCGGTCACGCGATCACCACGCCCTTGTCGGCGAGCTCCTGCAGCATGGAGATCACGTCGGCCAGGATCGTCTCCTTCGGCGCCTTGTAGCTCTCGGCCAGCGTGCCGGCGATCTCGTCGACCGTGCGATTGCCGTCGCACAGCCGCAGCACCGCGACCGCGACGGCGTTGGGGTTGAAGATGCGCTCCGGCGCCAGGATGGTCCAGGCGTCGCGGACCTTGTCGTGGCGCAGCTTGACGTGCCGCGGCATCGCCGGCTGAGAGGCGGCCGTGACCACCGTGCGCTGCGCATTGGCTGTGCGGTCGGAGCCCTGGCTCATGTTTGCCCCGGACGGAAGGCGCCCGGCGGCACCAGGCCCGGAGTGACATAGGCATGGTGGAGGGAATCGAGCTGCGCCCACAGCACGCTGCACTTGAAGCGCACCGCATCGACAGCGGCCTGCTGCAGCTCGGGCGTGACCGCATGCTGCTTGACGTAGGCCAGCGCGAAATCGGCGTCGCGGTTGGCCTGGTCGAGTCGGCGGCGGAAGTACTGCATCGCCTTCTCGCCGATGAAGTCGTAGCTCTCCAGCATGCCCGAGATGCGCTCGCGATGGATCTGCGGCGCGAACAGCTCGGTCAGCGACGAGGCCACCGCCTCCACCAGCGTACGCTCGCGCACGAAATTGACATAGGCCTCGACCGCAAAGCGTGTCGCCGGCAGCGCACCCTGCATGGATACGACATAGGCGCGGTCGAGCCCCAGTGCGTCGGTGAGCACCAGCCAGCGCTCGATGCCGCCTTCCTCGCCGCCCCCCTTCCCGTCCGATACGCCGTCGTGGTCGAGGATGCGATGCACCCACTCGCGGCGCAGCTCGCGGTCGTGCGCCCGGCTCATCAGGGCGGCATCCTTGCGCGGCACGCCGGCCTGATAGCAATAGCGGTTCAGCGCCCAGGCCTGCACCTGCCCCTTGTCGAGCTTGCCGCCGTGCAGCAGGCGATGGAACGGGTGCTTGTCGTGGTAGCGCTCGGCGCCGACCTGGCGGATAGCCGCCTCCAGCTCCTCGGGCGTCAGCAGGCGGGTCACAGACCGAGCTCCATGCCGTCGAAGGCGATCTCCCAGCCGGCGCGCTCCACCTCGGCGCGCTCGGGTGCATCCTCGCGCAGGACCGGGTTGGAATTGTTCATGTGCACGAAAACCCGCCGCTCCACGCCCAGCTCCCGGAAGGCGGCAATCGACCCCGCGGGCCCAGACATGCTCATGTGCCCCATGCGGGCGCCCGTCTTGGCCGACAAGCCCTGAGCGATCATCTCCTGGTCACTGTAGAGCGTGCCGTCGAACAGGACCAGCCGGGCGCCGCGCAGCCGCGCAGCCAGCGGTGCATCGACGCGTGCGCAGCCAGGGATGTAGAGGAAGCCTGCGCCGGTCGCGGGGTCGGTGACGGCGAGACCGACGGTGTCGCCCTCGCGGGTGCCGAAGCCGCTGCCGGCCGAGGCATCCTCCAGGTAGAGCGCCACCTTGCCGGGAACGGCAAAGGCCTCGACTACGAGGCCCAGGCTGGCGCCGGCGTGGGCGATCTCAAACCTCTCGCCGATGGCCAGTGGCTCGCGCGGCACGACGTTGGGATCGAGCACGTTGAAGATGCTGTTGGCGGCGAGCGCATCGAGCACACGCTGGGAAGCATAAATGGAGAAGGGGAGCCCCTCACGCAGGCTGAGCAAACCCGCCACGTGATCGACGTCGCCGTTGGTGAGCACGACGGCCGCGATCGGACTGCTGCGCGCCCCCGCCTCGGGATGCGGCGCCAGCTCCGGCGTAACGGCAAGCTGCTGGCGCAGATCGGGCGAGGCGTTGAGCAGCACCCAAGCCCGCCCGTCAAGACTGACCGCCACCGAAGACTGCGTGCGGGGCGAGAGGCCAGGCACACCCCGGCGCACGTCGGCGCAGTTGCGGCAATTGCAGTTGGCCTGCGGAAAGCCGCCTCCGGCCGCCGAACCGAGCACCTTGATGATCATCGCGCATCACATCTTTGGCGCTGCGCAAACTCGCAAAAGCCAGGGGCGGCCGTTGCACGCGGCCGCCCCGAAAATGGCAGTCAATCCGCCATAAAGGCTTAGTCGTGCTCCAGCTCGGCCGGCAGATAGGTCGTGACCTCGAGGCCGACCGGCTGCTCCGTCACTTCCGGCTTGTTCCATTCCATCGCGCGCTCTCCTCTTCAATTCCCTGCCGCCGGCAAATTCCAACGCCGGCGAGAAAACCGTCAAAGCCGTCACCGACTTAGTGACAATGTGCAGTGCTGTGGGCGCCGCGTCAAGGAGGATGGGGCTCCGCCCCTGGAGGGGCCACGCCTATCAGGAGACGCGCCCTGCCCTGCTGCCTCGCGCCGCCCTGATCGTCGAGTTTGACGAGCAATGTCCTGAGCTTGGCCCTGACCGTCTCTGAAAGAATGTAGGCGGCCGAGGAAGGCATCTGCAGCAGCGTCGCCAACGCTGCCAGGCGGCCGTGCTGTCGCTTGCGATCCAGAATGGCCATGTGGTCGACCTTGCGGGCGGTATCGAGGCGGTGCGCGGCGAACATCGCGCGCTCCTCCCCGGTCAATTGCACGCAGCCGGCCAGCAGGCGGTCGTCGAAGTCGACCAGGCTCTGCAAGTCGGCCCCCGAGTGGCGGGCGCTGAGCGAGTCGGCGCGCTCGACAGCCACATAGCCGCACGCGCCCACCAGACGAAACCGCGCGCCCGCGATCAGCGCCTTCGCGTAGAAGGCATAGTCCTCGCCGAGTCTCAGGGTCTCGTCGTAGCGCAGGCCGTGGCGCTCGATGAAATCGCGTCTGACGAGGGGCTTCAGATACCCAATCTCGCCCCTCATCATGCCGCGCCGGGGGATGTTACGGTTCACGAACGTCTTCAAGTCGAGCAGGCCTGCATCGCCTGGCTTGGCCTGGCACAAGCCGGCGAGCTCCTGGTCGGCCACGTAGCCCGGAGACGAGGATGAGGTCGTCGGCCAGCATGTCCCAGACGCCGTCGGTGCTCGCCAACAGACGGCCAATCCGGCCGGGCAGGAAATAGTCGTCGGCATCGAGGACGCAGAAGTACGGTGCCCGGGAATGCTCGAGCGCGATGTTGCGCGCCTTGGAAGGGCCTGCGTTGGTGGCTAGCGCGACAACAGTGAGCCTGCCGGTGCCGTCGTCGGCAGCCCGCGCGCTGGCCTGGGTGTCGTCGTGGGAGCCGTCGTCCACCACGACGACCTCCTGCACCAGCTCCTCGGCAAGAGCCGAGCGCACGGCGCACCCGATGTCGTCACGGGAATTGTAGGCGGCGATTATCACACCGACGCCACGCTGGCCGGTCATCGCACACCGCAGCCTTTTTCGCGATCGGGCACTGGGCGGACCTCGGGCAAAGGGCCTTGCTGCCGGCGAGGCCGCCATGCGATCGGGCGCAGGGGACGGCTCCTACTGTGCACAATCATGAAGCCTCGATCACCAGTCAGATCACCGCCGACGACAAAGTTGCTTAGGATATACCAAGGCCTTCGCCGGAGCGTGAACGAACCTTAGTATCAATGGGTTGGCTGTCCAACACCCGCCACCGAAGCCCAGGAAAGAGAGCAGCGAGGGGGCCGTCGGTGTTCATTCTCTAGGAGAGGTCGGCCAGCAGATGCTATCGCAGCGCAGGTCGCACGCCCATCCAGCCGGACCAGATGCCTGAAGTATCCTTTGTAGTCGCTGCTTTCAACGTGGCGCCCTACGTGGCGGCGGCGGTCGCCTCCGCTCTGCAGCAGACCGGCACGGAGGTCGAGGTGATCGTCGTCGACGATGCCTCCTCCGACGGCACCGCCGAGATCGTCGAGGAGATGGCGCGGCGCGACCCGCGCGTGAGGCTCGTTCGCCGCCCCCGGACCGGAGGGCCCTCGATCGCGCGCAACACTGCAATCGATTTGGCCCGCGGGGCCTGGCTGGCGATCCTGGACGCGGACGACCTCGTCGATCCGCAACGCAGCCGGCGCCTCTTGGACCTGGCCCAAGCCACCGAGGCAGATGTCGTGGCCGACAACTTCAGGCGGTTCTCCTCGGACGGCGCGGTCGGTTCGACCATGATCGAGCAGGCGGCGGAGCCCTACACCTTCTTTGTCGACGTCGCCTCCTTCATCCGCGGCAATGCCATGTACGATCGGCGCGCGCGGCTCGGCTACATCAAGCCGATGTTTCGCACCGCCTTCATCCGCGAGCACAACATCCGCCACCGCGAGAGCACGTTGGTGGGCGAGGACTATCATTTCTGTCTCTCCTGCCTGGTTGCAGGCGCACGCTTCCTCGTCACATCCGAGAGCTTCTACCAGTATCGGGTGCGGGAGGGTTCCATCTCCTGGCGCCTGAAGCGATCGGACATCGACGAACTCATGCGCGCCCAGGCCGATTCACAACGTCAGGAGGGCTTCCCCAGGAGCCAGGAGGTTGCCGAGGCCATGCACATCTACGGGCGCGCGCTCGAGCGGACGCATGCCCTCATGCTGGCCATCGACGACGCCAAGGCCGGGCGCTGGCCCAAGGTGCTGGCGGCGGCGGCGCGCCGGCCCGACATCGTGCCGCTGCTGGCGCGCTTCGGCGGCGAGGCGATCGGCAAGCGCCTGAGGCTTTGGACCCCCATCCACCGTTGAGCGCATGCCGATGCATGAGATCGCCATATGCATTTGCACCTTCGAGCGCCCGGCCGGGCTCAGCGCACTGCTGGGGGGCATCCAGCGCCAGCGGCTGGTTCAGCTCGACGACCGGACTGTTTCAATCGTCGTCGTCGACAACAGTCCGGCGGCCACGGCGCGCGAGGCTTGCGGCGCCTACTCGGCAGGCTGGCGTTTTCGCGTCAGCTACGTGCACGAGCCCCGCAAGGGCCTGGCGGTTGCCAGGAACACGGCACTAGCCGCAGCGCTGGCAACGGGCGCCTCGCTGGTGGCCTTCATCGACGACGACGAGATGCCCGAGCCGTCGTGGCTTGAAAGGCTGGTCGAGAGGATCACGGTCAGCGGCGCGGCGGCCGCCGTCGGACCCGTGTACCCGATCTTCCAATCCCCGCCGCCGCCGTGGCTCCCGGTCGATGCCTACACCACCAGGCAGCGCGCGCGCGACGGCTTTGCCGAGATGGGCCACACGGGCAATTCCATCTTCGACGCGGCGGCTCTGCGGTCGGCCGGCCTGAGCTTCGATGCCCGCTACAACGAGTCCGGGGGAGAGGACACGATCTTCTTCAGAAAGCTGCGCGCCAGGGGCCTGACGATCGCTTGGGCCGAGGATGCGATTGCGCACGAGCTGGTGCCGCCGCAGCGCATGTCGGCGCGCTGGCTGTGGCAGCGGTGGTCGCGCACCGGCGAGATCGAGGCACACCTCGGCAGCGGCGACCCCGACAGCTCGAAGGGCAGGCTCGTGAGCATGGTGCGGGGGCTCGTGCGCATCGCCGCGGGCAGCCTGCGCGTGCTGGGTGCGGTGGCGACCTCACGCTGGCGCGGGCCGTCCTCGGTGTTGGCGAGCACGTATACCTTCTGCCGCGGCCTGGGCCTGATCGCGAGCGCGGTCGGATACCGCCATCGCACGTACGCGACCAAAGGTTGAGCCCGTTGCCGACCCGCGGGGGCGTTGCGAGGCGCCGTTCCCAACTCAGCCGCCGGCCCCGGCGCGGTCCTAGGCGAGCACGCTCGGGCCATCCTCGCCGATCTTGAGGCACGTCAGTCGATTGGTGGCGAAGGCACCCGTATCGATATTGATGCGATTGGCGCGGAAGTCGGGCTCCATGACCGGCGTGTGCCCGTGCACGACGATGTAGCCATGATCGCCCTCGTACTCGAGGAACTCGTTGCGGATCTGGAACAGGTCGTCGGTGCTTTGGTTCTCCAGCCTGACCCCGGGCCTGACCCCGGCGTGGACCATCAGGTAGGACTCGACTGCGCAGTACGAGCCCGTATCGAGCAGGAAGTCGATATGCTCCCTTGGAATGCGCTGCGCGAGCGCGCTGCGCACCCGATCCTCTGGCACATCGCCCGAGAGAAGATCGGCAGGCAGGCCATAGGAAAGGAGTGTCGGCACGACGCCGATGGGCCTCCAATCCAGCAAGCTGTCCTGACCTTCCAGGAAGTCCAGCAGCAGCTGCTCGTGGTTGCCCCGAAGAAATACAGCGTAAGCATCGTTTGCCCTCGCAATAAGCGCGGACAATACCTCGGCCGACTGGGGTCCACGGTCTATATAGTCGCCAAGATATATTTCCACGGTTTGAGAGTTGCCGACATTGCGTCTATCGTCATCGATGCTGCCGTGGATGCTCTTGAGCAGATCGAGGCGCCCATGAATGTCACCGACGACATAGATCGTGCGTCCGTCCGGCGCCGCCGGGTAGCGGCCCGAGCGACCCTGCTTTGCGCCGTGCTGCCGATACGTCATGTCCACCGCTGCTTCGATCGTGAAGGGGCGTAGTTGTAAGCGAAGTCCACCTGCGGGTCAGTCCCCGACCGCCGCCTCCTTGACTTCGCGCCGCCGGCAGCGGTCTCTAGCAGGACCAGGATCCTCGCATAGAGCTTCATAGGGCCTGACGAAGGGATGAAAAACGCTCACCGCATGCACGCCGTCCGCTCTCCCAGCGCACGATGGCGCCAACCTGCGCGTGCTGCAACTGGGAGGCTTGCGCATTCCTGCGAATAACCAGACCGGCCACGGGCTTGTCGAGTTGGTCGCGGCGGCTGGGCTGGCACGCGCCGGCCAATCGCGCCGCCGTCGCCGGGGCTGGCCCAGATAGCGCCGATGGTACATCTCGTCACCTCCACCATTGACCGTGCAGGCTTCTACCTGCTGGCGTGCTGCGTCGCCTTCGCGCCCGTGCCGTTCGGATCCAACAGCGACGGATTTGCCGGCATGCTCGGCCTGGCGCTGAGCGCAGCTCTGCTGGGCACGCTGGCATCGCCGCCGCCCACCGACCACGGCCGTCGCCTGTGCGCAACCGCGCTGGCGATAGGCGCCCTCATAGCCTTGTGGTCCGCGATCCAGGTTCTGCCGTCGAGCAACGCTGTCTGGACCCACGCCATCTGGAAGAAGGTGGGTGGGCTGACCGGGGATGCCAGCAGCACCATCGCGGTGTCACGCTATCAACCCTTGTATTCATTGGGCTATGTGCTGCTGCCCCTGGCAGCCTTCGTGTCTGCACTCGTCTATGTGCGCGACAGCGGCCGCTACATGAGATTTCTGCATATTGTCGTCGGCGTCAGCTGCGTCATCACCGTGCTTTGCATCGGACAATACCTGTATACGCCCGGCGCCCTGCTCTGGACCGAGAAGCAACACTATCTCTCGTCGTTCACCGGCTCCTTCATCAATCCCAATACGGCGGCAACGTATTTCGGCCTGCTGTTGCTGATGGCCTTGTCGGCAGGCCTGCGCCAGCTGGAACGTATCGGCTTGCTGGGCCTGCTGCTTGGGCGCAGAGACCCGACCGGCGGCGACCCCAGCCGGTGGTTGTATCTGACGGCCTATCTCGCGGCGGCCCTGGTGTTCCTGGTGGCGCTCATGCTCACCCAGTCACGGGCGGGAATTGCGGCATCCATGGCCGGCGCCGCCTGCCTGATCGGAGCGTTTGCCTACGTTGCAGTACGGCGCAAGACGTCCGCCTGGGCAGCCATGGGGCTGAGCGCACTGGTGCTGTTGGGCGCGGCCCTTCTGATCGGGCTGTATGGCGAGCGCGTGATGCGCCGCCTCCAGCTCGAGGGGCTGGTCGACAAGCTCAGGGCCTGTGCCTTCAAGTCGACCTGGCGGGCCATCGAGGACCACTTCTGGGGTGGCACGGGCCTGGGAACGTTCCAGGACGTCTTCCCCCACTACCGGACAGCCGATTGCGGCCTGGAGGGGCACTGGAACCAGGCGCACAATTTCTTCCTGGAAGGACTGCTGAGCATCGGAGTGGTGGTTTTCACAGCATGCCTGCTGGCGGCCTACCTCCCCTTGATCGCCGTCTATGCCAGGGGCATGCGCGAGCGTCGCCGGTTGCGTTTCGTTCCACTCATGTGCCTCTGCGCCCTGATCACTCTCACCTTGCACTCAATGGTTGATTTCTCGCTGCAAATTCCCGCTTTGGCTGTCCTCGCGTCTGCCATTCTCGGAGCCGGTGCGGCCATTTCTGTAGGACGCTCCGACAGGGGGGAGAGCCGGCGGCCCGCGCAATGGCTGGCCCCGAAAACGTTGCCGTCAGGCGCTGGAAGGCCACTGTGACAGGTCAAAAGATGTTGCGGGACGGCTACATCATATTTTGAAAGACGTTCTACCAACTAAATTCACTGGCTGTGGGGCGGATCAAACTGCGATGGTTTCACGACTCGGGTATTGCACAGGTTAAGGGTTCAGAAGGCTTCGGTGGTGTCCTAGCGCTTGAGGGTGGCAGGCGCGGTCGGCTTTGAGGGACGCGGGTGGGATTTTCATGAGGCTTGGGTGCAAAATACTGGCGCTCCTGGCGAGTGCGGCCGCGGCGGCCTGCACCCAGCTGCCTGTCGACGGTCCCAATCACCGCGCCATTGAGCTGGGAGCCTCGACACACCTGACCGCCAACCGGCATACGGTGGCGCTCGACTATGCGCTGGTTGATGTCACGACCAACATCTTGGAATATGCGGTAAATATCGGCCCGAACTCGTTCTTCAAGACGTTCGGCACCCGGCCAGGCCCTGCGCCCGGTAATTCGCGTGGGCGTGGGCGACGTGGTGCAGGTCACCGTCTTCGAGTCCTCGGCGGGCGGCCTGTTCATACCGGCCGAAGCCGGCGTGCGCCCCGGCAACTTCGTGACCTTCCCTAGTCAGCTCGTCGACCGCTCCGGGCACATCACCGTGCCCTTTGCCGGCGACGTTCAGGCCGCAGGACGGTCGCTGACCGCGATTCAGAAGGACATCGAGACCAAGCTGCAGAACCGCGCTATCGAGCCGCAGGTGATCGTAAGCCTCCTGCAGCAGAACGCGACGGAAGTGGCAGTTGTCGGCGATGTCCTCAACGGGGCCAACAAGTTCCCGGTGCGGTTCAATGGTGACCGCGTGCTGGACATGGTCTCCAAGGCGGGCGGACTGAGGTTCCCGGGGTATGAGCTGTTCGTGACCCTGCAGCGGGGCGGCAAGCGCGCCACCATCTACTTCCCGAACTTGGTTAACAACCCGCCCGAGAACATCTACGTGCAGCCGGGCGACATGCTCTACGTCTATCGCGAGCAGCAGAAGTTTGTTGCGGTGGGAGCGCTGGGGAACTCGGGATTGACGGGTAGCGGCTCTACACAACAGTTTGCCTTTGAGCAGGAGAAGCTGTCGCTCGGCGAGGCTATCGCCAAGGCGGGTGGGCTGCTGGACCTGAGGGCGGACGCACGCCAGGTCTTCCTCTACCGTATGGAGGACCGCGAAATTCTCACCTCCATGCAAGTTAACCTTGCGCGCTTCCCGGCTGGCCAGAAGCTCATTCCCACTGTCTACCGCGCCAACTACAGAGATCCCTCAACCTTCTTCGTTACCCAGCGCTTCCCGGTTCGGCACAAGGACATCATTTACGTTGCTAACGCCGACTCGATCGAAGTGGTCAAGTTCCTGACCTATCTGCGGGCCATCACCTCGACGGTCTCCGGCGTGGCGCTCGAAGGGGCCACGACCCGCGACGTGATCAGGGGCGCGAAAATTCTCGACTGAAGGCTAATCGTACGAATTCGGCCTGCTTTTTGTGGCTCGTGTTGCTGCGGCATGGCCTTTGGCCAGTTGAAGGGGCGGGCCGCCAAGTGTAATGTTACGCCTCGTTGTGAGGTGCGGTATGCGGTTGAAGTGTTTGCGTAGTTGCCACCTGCCGGCGAGAGCTACGGGCATTGCGTTGGCTATACTTCTGCTGGCCGGGGGACCGGCCAATGCGCAAAGCTCGAATGCGTGCCTGCGGCACCCGGCCAAGCTTTCCGACTCCGTCCTCGACGATTTCAAGGCGCGACCCAAGGCGCTGCTGGAAAAGCACCCTGAGGGCGGTGTGCTGATGTCGGCCTCCGTCAGGCGTCTGGCGGGCAGCAACGTTTCAACGGTCCCCATGTTGTGCGCGCTGGCCAGGGAGGCGAGCGTTGCGCAAACCGTGGCGCTTGGCGTCGGTCTTGCAAGGACCTTCGCCGTCTGCAGGCGGCTGCGTCCCGATTTGGCGCAAAGGATCAAGGAAGAGGTGGAGCGGGCGGGAATCCCGGCACTGACCACCGCCTTCGTGGCCAGCCTCCCTTCGGACGCGGTGGCAATGGGCGCGCCCGACGAGCCGACGCCGACCAAATTGGCAGAGGAGGAGCCGAGGTTCTTTACCTTCGCTGGAGAGCCTTCGTACGCCGGGCCGCAAAAGAAGCCTGGCATTCCGCTGTCCTTCTTTGGCAACGGCGGAATCGCCCAGACGGTGGTTAGACCGGTCAGCCCCTCGCGCTAGGACTTGCCGGTTGTCGTTGACGGACCTCAGATGGCCGGACGGAAGGAAGCGGTTGCGCCATGCAAGAAATAGTCGACCGGCATGGCAATCGGGCTCCCTCGCTCGCCTCGCCCACGAACTCTCTCCCACCTGAGCGAAGCGAGCTGGAGCGGCTCATGGCCGCCGCGCGCCGGCAGGTGCGCGTTGTCATCGCCGGCAGCATCGTTGGCCTTGCTTTGGGCATCGGCTATCTCGCCACCGCAGTGCCGCAGTTCACGGCGGCGGCGCTCGTCATGCTCGACAATCGGCGCGTGCGTGCGGTGCAGGACTCCTACGACGTGGCCATCGCGCTCGGCGGCGACGGCGCGTCCGGCGTGGACAGCCAGGTCGAGGTTCTGAGGTCGGACAGCGTGGTGCTTACCGTCGTGGACCGGATGCAGCTGGTCCGCGACAAGGAGTTTCGCGCCGTGCGCCCGAGCCTCCTGGGCGTGGCAATGACCGAGTTCCGGCGTATGCTCGGCTTCTCCGGCTCCCCCAGCGAGGAAGTGCAGGCCCTCGTCGACGAGGAAAGCGAGCGCCGGCAGGTCGCCAACATGCTGCGGGCCAACCTTGGCGCACGTCGCCTGCCGCGCACCCTCGTGTTGGAGATCTCCTACACCTCGCCCCTTCCCGGCAAGGCCGCCGACATCACCAACGGCTTCGCCAACGCCTACCTCTTTGATCAGCTCGAGGCCAAGTACGACGCCAACCGCAGAGCCAGCGAATGGCTGCAAAACCGCATCGCCGAGCTGAAGCAGCAGGCGCTGACGTCGGACTTCGCGGTGCAGCGCTTCCGCGCCGCCCACAACCTCACCGTCACCGGCGGCAAGTCGATCGACGAGCAGCAGCTCGGCGAGGTGAACAGCCAGCTGGTGATGGCGCGCGCGGAAACGGCCAAGTCGGAAGCGCGCTACCAGCGCATGAGGATCATCCTCGACGGGCATCAGATGGATGCCGTGGTCAGCGAGGCCATTGGCAACAGCGTCATCGAGCAGCTGCGTTCCAAGTTCGTGCAGGCTGCCAAACGCGAGGCCGACCTGACTGCCAAGCTGGGGCCGAGCCACGGCTCGGTCCTCACCGCGCGCAGCGATATGCGCGAATACGAGCGGCTGATGTTCGAGGAGCTCGGACGCATCGCCGAGCTCTATCGCAGCGAGCTGGATATCGCCCGGTCGCGCGAGAAGGCGCTGGGGGAAAGCCTGCGAGGCCTCGTCGGCTCCACGGCGACCGCCAACGAGACGCTGGTGGCCCTACGTGAGCTCGAGCGCGAGGCCGATCTCTATAAGACCCTTTACCAGTCGTTCCTGCAGCGCAACCAGGAGCTCGTCCAGCAGCAATCGTTTCCGATCACCGAAGCGCGGGTGATCTTGAACGCGCAACGCCCCAGCACGCCCTCCTTTCCGAGGAGGTCGCGCGTTCTGGCGATCTTCGTGATCTTCGGCGCTGGACTGGGCGTGTGCTTCGGCGCCTTTCGAGAGTTTCGCGAACGGTCTTTCCGGACCGGCGAGCAGGTCCGGGCGGAGCTCGGGCTGGAGTTCCTCGGCATGCTGCCGGCGTTGAAGCCGAGTGCCGGCAAGGCCAAGCCCAAGTCCAAGTTCAAGATCTGGCGCCAGTCGGCCAAGGAGGAGAAGGGCAAGATCGAGCATGACCATCTGGCGCCGGTCATGCGCTACGCTCTCGATAATCCGCTTTCGCCGTTCGCAGAGACCTTGCGCGCCGTCAAGATTGCCGCCGACCTCACGCTGCCGGACCGCGCCACCCGGGTAATCGGGATGGTTTCGATCCTTCCGGGCGAGGGCAAGTCCACCATCGCCATGAATTTCGCGAGCCTGCTCTCCCACCTGGGCAACCGGACCCTGCTTATTGACGGCGACCTGCGCAACCCCGGCCTGACCCGGGCCGTCGCGCCTCAGGCCAAGGAAGGGATCATCGAGGCGGTGCTGGAGGGCAAGCCGTTCAAGAGCCTGCTGGTGACGGACGTCGCCTCGCAGCTGGCGGTGTTGCCGGCGGTGCTTCGGGGCAGGGTGCCCCACACCTCTGACTTTCTGGTCTCGTCCGGCATGAAGGCCGTTCTGAAGCAGGCGGAGGAGGACTACAGCTTCATCGTCATCGACCTTCCGCCGCTTGGGCCGGTCGTCGACGTGCGCGCAATCGCGCCGCAGCTCGATGGTGTGCTCCTGGTTGCCGAATGGGGGGTAACCGCACGCACGCACATTCGCGACCTGCTTGCCTCCCACCCACTTGTTCGCGACAAGTGCCTGGGGGTCGTGCTGAACAAGGTGGCCTTGAACAAGCTGAGGCTCTACGAGAACTACGGCTCCGAGGACTACTACGGCGGCAGGTACGCGAAGTACTATCACGGAGCAAGTTGAGGGGCGCTACTTGGGTGCGCGCGATACTCGTACTTGCGCTGGCAGCCGTCCTGACGGGCTGGTCGATAGCGTCGATCAATCTCGACGCTGAAACCAAGCCGTTTCTGGCCATCGCGCAGCGCGTGGAAGCCAACGACGTCAAGGACATGGGCTTCCTCGCCCGCGTCGACCGCGTGCTTGCGGCAACGTCGGGCCGAGTGGAGTGCCCCAGGGACCTGCTGCGCAGCGCCGTAACCATAAAGCTCGCCCGCCTCGAGGGCGCCTATCGCAGGGAAAGCTCGATCGACTGGGCCGATATCGCGGGCGACGCCGCCGGCCTGCTGAGAAGCGCTCTGCGCTGCTTCCCCCACGACGGCAACTTGTGGCTGCGGCTCGCGATCGTGGAGTTCGCCAGGGCCGGCCCGACCGATGACGTCGAGCGCATGGTTCGCCTTTCGACCGAGCTGGCGCCCAACGAGGACTGGATTCTGCTCCCGCGGCTGGTGTTTGCCTCCAAGCTGATGGACTTCCGCCCGACCATCCGCGAGGTGCTGCTCAAGGATGTGCACACCCTCGTGCGGTACGCCCGCCCGGCGGAGGTTGGTGCACTCTATCTGCAGGTGGGCGAACGCGCGCGAGAGGTATTCGAGGAATGCCTGGCCGCCCCGCTCGGGGTAACGCGCCGGGCCGATATCCAGCGCGCGATCGATGCGATCGTCGCCACCCTGCCGCCGGAAAGTCAGCCCTAGAGCCCTTCCGACTTATGTGGAACCATATCCAGCGTTGCGGAAGTAGTTCGCACACTCGGTTGGCGTAAAGCGGTCGATGAGCTTGCCGATGCGGTTCCACATTCCTTCGACGGTGCGCTCGTCGGCCTTGCGCAGCAGGGTCTTGAGCTTGGCGAAGGCCTGCTCGATCGGGTTGAGGTCGGGCGAGTAGGGCGGCAGGAACAGCGGCCTGGCGCCGACGGCGCGGAGCAGGCGCTGCACCTCGGCGCCCTTGTGCGAGCCGAGGTTGTCCATCACGACGATGTCGCCGGGCTCGAGCGTGGGGATCAGCACCTGCTCGACGTAGGCGCGGAAGGTCTCGCCGTTGATCGGGCCGTCGAGCACGAGCGGCGCGGTGATGGCGTCATTGCGCAGGGCTGCCAGGAAGGTGGTGGTGCGCCAGTGGCCGTGCGGCACTTTCGCCTTCAACGGCTCGCCGCGCCGCCACCAGCCGTGCGTGCGGGTCATGTTGGTCTTGGTCCACGTCTCGTCGATGAAGACCAGGCGCTCGGGCGCCAGCCGCGGCTGCAGCCGGTGCCACCACCGGCGACGGCGGGCGACGTCAGGCCGGTCCTGCTCGCAGGCGAGCACGGTTTTTTTTGAAGCTGACGCCCTCGCGCTTCAGAAAGCGCCAAAGCGTGTCGCAGGCTACCACCATGCCGCGCTCGGCCAATTCGTCCAGCAGCTCGTGCAACGTCAGGTCCGGCTTTTTCCGGAGGCGGGCGAGCAGCCACTCGCGCTCGCCTGCGAGCAGATAGGGCCGTTTGCCACCCATCGGCTTGGACGCAGGACTGCCAGCCTCGCGCATCCGGCCATGCCACTTCACCGCTGTCGATGGGGCGATGTCGTTGAGCCGCGCCACCTGCCGACACGACAGGCCGCGCTCCAACTGCGAAACCACACGCTCACGCAGGTCGAGAGAGTAGGGTCGAGCCATCGCGTGCTGGCCTCCGCTCCAGCACGCAGCTTAAATCAGATCGCCCCTGATTTGGGAATCCCTCGCGATTCCACTAAGAGCGGAAAGACTTTAGTGTCCTGTCTCCGAATTGCCTTCACGTTTGCCGGCATGGTGGCAAGGCAATTCGGAGACAAAAGGACACTAGCAGATTTATGATTCTAGTGTGGTTTAGTCTCCGAAATGCCGAGAAGAACCCAGCCGCGAAGGATGTCGGCATTTCGGAGACACCACACTAGCCTGGCCCCTTAGCTACCAGTCGCGCACCACCTTCTCGACGCATTGAACCAGCGCGTCGTAGCCCTGGGCGTTGGGGTGACCGTCTCTCGGCAGGAAGCCCGTTGGCGGGATCCGGCATCGCAGCACATTCAAGTCGCGCAGCTTTTCGAGCAGGCGTGCCGACCCGTTGTTGGGCCTGTCGGCCTCCCAACGATCGTTCACCCAGATAAGCCGGACGTCATATCGCTTTGCCAGGGAAAGCATAGCGTCCACGGAAGGGTCCAACGTGTCCCTCGCCACCCGGGCCTGGCCGAAGAATGCACTGTACAGTCCGTAGTTGGCGATGAAGTGGTATTTGATCTTGGTGCGCCACGGGGCGGCATGGCTCGTCGGTATCCTCTCCTCGTACCTGATGGATGCCGTCTCCGGCATCCGCTCATCGATGGGGTACCAGTACTTGCCCGCGCAGCTGCCCTTCAGCTCGAGGCATTCGAGCTGCCTGGTGTCGAACCACCAGTTGGGCCGGACGAAATCGTGCGTGATGAAAACGACCAGAAGCTTGCTCGGCTTCTTGATCGTCTCCAGCTCTTCCACGACCTTCTTCCAGTTGAGAACGCCGTGGCCTAGGACCGCGGCCGAATAGATGCGCGACCTGACCTCGGGCGAGAGCCGCCCCATCCAGCTGCAGCCACCCACGCCCTGGCCGATCGAATCTCCCAGCAGGAGTACCTCGGCATTCTCGTAGGCGATCTCGTTGGAAACGAAGCCCAATGCATCCGATCGATAGCTGCAGTCGTACTCCAGCGTCACTTTGCCGGACCTGTCGGGATAAAATGCAACCTCGCGAACCGAGGAATTCGGCCGAAAGTTCGAGTAGCCTGCTTTGGTCTGGAAAGCTCCCGGCGAAATGAATGAGATCCTGGTATCGTAGAAGTAGGATTTGCGCAGATTGGCGACGTGCTCGGGGCATGACCAAGTGCGCGGTAAGCTCGAACAGCAGCGCGAACCCAGCGCCCAAGGCGCCGCACAGAAGCGCCCCGACGATGAATTGCTTCACGTAGGACATCGGCACTCCTGCTCGGGAAATTGCCTCCGGGGTGCCCGCGGCCTCCCCGGTGCGGCGGCAGGAAGGGGCGACGGCGCCATCGCGCCGCGCAACTCACCGCCTCCTCGTGCCTTTTCGAGCGTCGGACGCATCAGTGGGCAAACGCCACGCGGCCGAGCGCGCTCTTGATCGGCAGCATCTCGATCCTCGCCGCCTGCAGCTTGGAAACGGCCTCCTCGAGCATCTGGGGCGCGCATCCCCAGGGCGAATGCTCCTTGGCCACGTCGTGGCAGATGAAGATCAGCCAGCCGCGGTTGGCGATGGCCGCCTCGATCATGCGATCGATCGAGTAGCTCTTCAGGACATAAGGCACGAGCTCGACGCCCTTGAGCTGGGAGAGGTCGATCCTGCCCTTGTTGATGCCCGGGAAGATGCCGCGACAAGCGGCGAAACGCCCGCCCATCAGCCGCTTGGTGCGGATCGACGCCTCCCCGTGCGGGAATGCGAACGAGGTCATGATGACGTCGCCGATGAGGCCGCGAACGAAATCCTGGTTGCGCTCGAGGCTTGTCTCGATCTCGGAGGCAGGCAGGTTGGACACCGTGCGATGGTCGAAGGTGTGGCAACCGATCTCGTGCCCGCTGCCGTGCGCCGCGACCAGGTCGTCGGGCGTCGAAATACCTGATGCCGTCCGCCTCGCGCCCGCAGTAGGAGCCGGAGACGAAATAGGTGCCGCGCGCGCCGCCTGCCTCCAGGATGTGGCCGCCCACCGTCCAGGCGCTTTGCGCGAAGTCGTCGAAAACGATCGAGGCCACCGGCCGGTCGAGCCGGCTCTTGATCATCTTACCCGGCCAACCCTGGGTGGCACGCTTTCGCAGCAACCTGGCGGCGCGCGTCAAAAGCCCAGGTCTAGGCGGCATCGGCAGTCACTTTGGTGCGGTCGTCGACATGCACGACGTTGTCGTCGGCGAAGGGCTCGCGGGCCGGCCGCACGTAGAGCCCCTCGTCCTGGCCCGCGGCCGGCCGGAACTCGAAGCCAAGCTCCTCCAGCATGCGCACGGAGGCGCCATTCCTTGCCGTCTTGCGATAGGCCACCTCGATGACGCCGCGGTCGGCGGCAATGCGCTTGGTCAGCCAGGCGAAGAAGGCCGGCTCCACGCGCTTCCTCTGCACCCGGCAGCTCATCATGAACGACTGCACGCGCGCCCGCTGCCGGATCCAGCACGCACATGCCGATGATGCCGTAGTCGCCGAACTTGTCGGCGCACCGGAGCAGGAGCACGGACTCGCAGGTGTCGGGGCGCAGGAAGGCTGCGATGTCGCTCCTCGCATACTTGGTGCCGGAGAAGTTGAGCTGGTTGGTGCGCTGCGAGAGCTCGTAGGCGCGCTCGGCTTGCTGCTTGGGAGATGTCCTGGATGGTCGAGCTCGATGTTGCAGCCGCGCAGGAAGCTCAGGTAGTCGGTGCCGGAGCCGGCAAACGTCGCCTGCCGCAGCTCCTCCACCTGGTACATCTTGCGCCGCTTGGAGCCTTCCGCGGTTGCCGGCACATCGAGCAGCGGGCTCGCCAGCAGGTCGGGCAGCTCCTGCTCCGGCAGCACCGTCACCATCGGCAGCGCGGCGCCGACCTCGCCGCGCTCGAAGGGCTCGTCGTCGATGAACACGAAGGTGTCGAGCCCGATGTCCAGCATCTCGGCGATGCGCCTCAAGGAATCGCTCTTTGGTCCCCAGCCGACCTGCGGGAAACAGCAGATACTGCCGCAGGCCGAACGCCTCGAGCGCGGCGAGCGCAGGCTCGGCATCGTTCTTGGAGGCGACCGACTGCAGGATGCCGCGGCGGTCCAGCTCGACCATGATGGCCGCCACCTCCGGCTTCAGTTGCAGCGCCTCCTGGCCGTCCTCGGCCAGCGTCCCCTTCCAGACCGTGTTGTCGAGGTCCCAGACCACGCACTTGGCGAGGCGCTTCTGCTTGCCTGCGGGAGCGGCGGCCTCTGGCGCCTTGACGCCAACCGCTGCCGATGCGAGCCCGCCCTTGAAGCGCACGAACTCGATGAGGCCGAAGACCAGCTCGCGCCCGTTCGCCTCCCCCACCGGCTCGATCTGGATCAGGTACGGCTTGGCGATGTCGACTTGGCTCCCGATCTCGGCCTGCGGCACGACGATGCGATTGTAGCCAGGCCCAATCGTCAGGCCGCGCTGGAAGAAGCCCTGCCGGGCCTGCCCGATCGGCAGGATGGTGAGCGTGAAGGCCATCGCCGGCCCGGCCGCCAACAGGGCTTCCAGCACGAAGGCGTCGGGGGGAGCATCGGCCGCCTGCGGGCGCTCGGGCGACTTCCACTGGTTCCAGTAGCGCGCGGCGCGCGCGTAGGTGATCTGCGGCAGGGGCGGCATGGTGATCAGCGCCGTGATCGAGCGGTCGATCCCCTCGCCGCTTGCGGGCCTGCCGCGCGTCGAGCAGCCGGGCCGGGCCGACGCCCTCCAGCTTGGCCCACTTGCGCAGGCGGATCTTGGCAAGCTCGACGCCGCCGATGTCGTCTTGCCTGATGCCGTCCTCGAAGCGCCGGCAGTGCAGGTCGCGGCGTGGCGTATAGAACGCGCAGGTCGAATAGCAGCTCGGGAAAGCGCACTCCGAGCAATGCTCGGCCCACACGATCTGGGAGCGTCTTCTCTACCGAGGCGGCAAGCTCCTGGAACCGCGCCAGCACGCCGGCCGGCAACTCCATCCAGCCGTAGTCGTTGCGCTCAACGGTCGCGTACACGCTACCAACCCCTGCCAAGTGCTATGCCGCGGCACATGCAACAGTCGCGACGACGCCGGTCATGAGCGATGGGACCCTGCGCCTTGCTGGTGCACCGGCCCCCGTCCCGAGAGCGGGCAGCATTTCCGTTTAATAATGCGCACTTTAACATCCGGGCTTCCACGGCCGCCATCGCAATTTGACCGTGGCGCCCGGCTTCACCCGGCGTCAGTTAACCGCAGCTGTATCAGAAGAGGCGCGCAATGGCGCAATGACGGGCAAGCTATGGATAGACAACCGGGAGGTTGCTGCACGGGAGATGCAACGCCGCGCATCAGCTGCGGCCGAAAAAGCCTGGCGCGGCTTGCCTGGTTATCTCATGCGCGGGCGGCGTGTTGTCCGTATCAGGGGCGGATGCCGCGCGGGGATGGTCGCCACCGACCGAGCTCAGCACAGCGCCAAGCAGCGCCATCATGAGCAGACCCCCGACGATGATCATACGCATTGTCTTCACCTTCTTTCGCTCCCGCTGCTTCGGTATAGCGGAGCGCCTGTTAAGCCTAGGTAATTCCGCGAGCGGTAAACGGAGCCTGTGCCGTCAAGGCCACATGACCCGTTCTGCTCGGCTTTGCTCCAACCGTATTTGGTGGCTTGCCAGGAGCGGCAAAAGCGGGCGTCACACCGGTGTGAGCAGGATTGAAAGGGCTTGCTTCAAGAGGACGTGATGCCGCGAAGGGCTTGGCGCCTAGGGGCGGCCCGGATCGTAGGGGTGGGACTGCCGCCACTCCGACAGGAAATAGGCAAGCTTGTCGTCGATCGTCTCCGGCAGGACGATGCGGACCGTGACCAGCTGGTCGCCGGTATGGCCGGTGGTGGAGTTGCGCACGCCCTTGGCCTTGAGGCGGAAGACGCGGCCCGAGCTGGTTGCCTTCGGCACGGTGAGCTGCACGCGACCGGTGATGGTCGGCACCTCGACCTTGGCGCCGAGCACCGCCTCGTCGACGGTGATCGGCACGTCGAGCAGAATGTCGTCGTCGACGCGGCGGAAGTGCGGGTGGGGCCTGACCCGGATCTCGATCAGCGCGTCGCCAGCCTCCGCGCCGCGCAAACCGGGCGAGCCCTTGCCTTTGAGCCGCAACTGCTGCCCATCGGAGACGCCTTCCGGCACCGAGATGTCGAGAACCCCGCCCTCGGGCAGCGTCACCCGCTTCTTGGCCCCGGTGGCCGCCTCCAGGAAATCGACCTCGAGGCTGTAGCGCACATCGCGGCCCCGCACCCCGAACGGGCTGCCGGCCTCGCCGCGGCCCCGCATGGAGCCGAACAGGTCGGAGAAGATGTCGCCGAAGCTGAAGTCCTCGCCGGGTCGCGCACCGCCCGGGCGGAACGGGCCGCCGCCTTCGGCATAGGTGCGGTGGAAGCTGCGCCGGGCTTCGCCCGTGGCGTCGATCTCGCCGCGATCGAACCGCTTGCGCTTCTCCGGGTCGCCGATGATCTCGTAGGCCCCCGACACCTTCTTGAACCGCTCCTCGGCGGCAACGCGGTTCTCAGGGTTGAGGTCGGGATGCAGCTCCTTGGCCAGCTTGCGATAGGCGCGGCGAATGTCGTCCTCGCCCGCGTTGCGCGGCACACCCAGAACCACATAGGGATCTTCGGCCATCGTTGCGCCCATCCAGCCGGGGACAGCCCCACATTATACAAATAAACCTAAGATCGTGGCGCTCCTGCGCCAACGCCACCGTCAGCCCACACGGACCTCCAGGTCCCGCTCCAGGAGCTGGGCCAGCATGCCGAAGCGGCGGCGCACGCGCTCGCCGTCGAGAGTTGCATGCGCCTTGGGCAGGGTCAGCACGAGCTTACCGCGGTCGTAGGCCACCGGCGTCTCGTCGATGATGCCCGGCCGGCCGATGGCAAGCATGTGGGCCGCCCGGATCGCCGCGCCGATGATGCGGGCCCGGCGGTAGAGCTTCTTCGGCACGATCTCCCTGAGCCGGCCGGACGGCGTATCGGCCTGATCGTCCTCGCTCTCCCTGCCGGCGCCGACGTGGCGGAAATAGATGGTGAGCGCCAGGAAGCCGCGCCCGGCGTGGTCGATGCCGCCGAGCGCCGACTGGGCGATCAGAATGAGGCTCTGCTCCCCGCGGTAGTCGGGATGCGCCCGCCAGCTGATGTCGGAGAGGAGGCAGGCCGCATAGCGCAGGCGCTTCTCCTCCTCCGTCTCGGAGGGTCCCGGCGGCTCGAACAGCGCATCCGTCCACGTGCACAGCTCGGCGGCATGCTCGGGCGAGCGCGAGCGCAGGCGCGCATAGTCGGCGCAGAACGACAGCAGCGGATCCTTGCGGCGCTCGGACGGCGACAGCAGGCCGTACACCAGGCCCTCGCGGATGCCGAACACCGAGAACAGAATCTCGCTCGGCTGCAGCTCCTTGAGCAGCCGCTCCAGCACCAGGGCGCCGAAGGGCAGCACCTCGCGGCGCGGGCGGGGCACGTCGGAGAAGCCGCGCATTGCGGCCAGCTTCTTGGCCTTGCGGATGTCCTCGCAGAAGCCGATCGCCTCCTTGGCCGGCATGGCGTAGCCGTGCATGACGTGGAGGGGATAGGCATTCTCGGTCATGTGCAGGCGGGCGATGGTGCGCCAGGTGCCGCCGACTGCGTAGAACTGGCGGCCGCGTCCCTTGCCGCGCCACGGCACGCCCGCGATCTCCTCGTCGACGATGTCGATCGCGTTGTCGATGCGCCCGGCGGAGGCGTCGAGCAGCCGCAGCCCGCCGAGCGGCAGAGTAGCGGCCTGGCGCAGCGTGCTGCCGGCAACGTCGATGATCTCCAGGCTGCCGCCGCCGAGGTCCGCGGCCACGCCATCGGGCGAGCGGAAGCCCATCAGGATGCCGCTGGCGGCGAGCTGCGCCTCCTGCTGACCGGAAAGAAGCTGGATGCCGGTGCCGAGCGCGCGCTCGGCCTGGGCGATGAAATCGGGCCCGTTGGACGCCTCGCGGCAAGCGGCGGTGGCGATGGCGCGCACGTACTTGACGTTGAGGATGGTCAGGATGGTGCGGAAGCGGGTGAGCGCCTCCAGCGCGCGCTTGACGCTGGCATCGTCCATGCGGCCGCGCGAGGCGACCTCGCGGCCCAGCCCGCACAGCACCTTCTCGTTGAAGATCGGGGTCAGGCTGCGCACCGCCCCCTCGTAGACGACGAGACGCACGGAATTGGAGCCGATATCGATGACCCCAACCGGCTCGAGGTCTCGCTTGCCCTCGAGCAACTCGTAATCCCGCATCACGAGCTTGACGTCTCCTTGGACGCTTCCTGCGCGACACCGAACCGGCGCGGGAAATCCTCCTTCAGCGACTGCCCGCGTCCCGACAGGCTCGGGTTGGTCATGAAGTACTCGTGCGCGTTGAACGGCTCCTCGCCCTCGGCCGGCGCGATGCGCTCGGAGGAGCCGTCGGCGAGCACGCGCCAGCTCTGCTGATTGTCCTTGATGTTGGCCACCATGATCTGGCCGAGGATTTGCTCGTGCACCGTGGGGTTCTTGATCGGCACCATGACCTCCACGCGGCGATCGAGGTTGCGCGGCATCATGTCGGCGGAGCTGATGTATACCAATGCCTTGCTGGCGGGAAGCCCATGCCCGGCGCCGAAGCAATAGATGCGTGAATGCTCCAGGAACCGCCCGATCAGGCTTTTGACACGGATGCGCTCCGACAGCCCCGGGATGCCGGGGCGCAGGCAGCACACCCCGCGCGCGCAGATATCGATCTCGACGCCTGCCTGGCTCGCCTCGTAGAGCTTGTCGATGATCTGCGTGTCCACCAGTGAGTTGAGCTTCAGCCAGATGGCGGCCGGGCGCCCGGCCTGTGCGTGCCTGATCTCCTCGTCGATGTGGGAGAGCATGCGCGCGCGGATGCCGTTGGGGCTCGCCGCCATGACCTCGATCTCGGCGGGCTCGGCATAGCCGGTGACGAAGTTGAAGATGCGCGTCACGTCGCGGCCCATAACCGGATCGGCGGTGAAGAAGGAGAGGTCGGAATAGATCTTGGCCGTCACCGGGTGGTAGTTGCCGGTGCCCACGTGGCAGTAGGTGGTGAGGTCGGTCCCCTCGCGGCGCACGATCAGCCCGAGCTTGGCATGCGTCTTGAGCTCGATGAAGCCGTAGACCACGTGCACGCCCACGCTTTCCAAGTCGCGGGCCCAGCGGATGTTGGCCTCCTCGTCGAAGCGGGCCTTGAGCTCGACCACGGCGGTGACCGTCTTGCCGAGGTCGGCCGCCTCCTTGAGCAGGGCGACGATCGGGCTGTCCTTGGAGGTGCGATAGAGCGTCCACTTGATCGCCAGCACGTTGGGATCGGCGACCGCCTGGCGCAGCAGCTGCACCACCACGTCGAACGACTTGTAGGGGTGATGGACGACGATGTCCTTCTTGCGGATGGCGGCGAAGCAGTCGCCGTGGAACTCGCGGATGCGCTCGGGAAAGCGGATGGAGAACGGCTCGAAGGCGAGGTCGGTGCGTTCGGGCACGATCAGCTGGGAGGTGGCGGCGAGCCCCAGCATGCCCTCGCGCATGGACACGTCCTCGTCGCGAACATCGAGCTCCTGCACCACGAAGCGTTGCAGCCGGGCAGGCATCTGCGCGTCGATCTCGAGCCTGATGACGTCGCCGCGGCGGCGGCGGCGCAGCGCGGTCTCGTAGAAGGAGACGAGGTCCTCGGCTTCCTCCTGCACCTCGATGTCGCTGTCGCGCAGCACCCGGAACGCGCCCTGGCTCCTGGCGATGTAGCCGGGGAACAGGCGCGAGATGAACATGCCGATGACGGTCTCGATGCGAATGAAGCGCATCTGCGCATCGTCCTTGGCCTCCTCCTCGGCCGGCAGCCTGATGAAACGGGCGAGCTGGTTGGGGATCGGCAGCAGCGCGTGCATGGTGGCGCCGGTGCGCTCGTTCCTGAGCTCGACGCCGACCGTCAGCGCGCCGTTCAGGATGAACGGAAAGGGATGCGCCGGATCGACGGCGAGCGGCGTCAGGATCGGCAGATGCTGGCGCAGGAAGTGCTCCTCGAGCCAGCTGCGCTCGAACGGGGCCAGCGCCCTCGGCTCGGCGATGACGATGCCGGCCGCCGCCAGCTCCTCCATCAGGGTCTGCCAGCAGGCCTGCTGCTCGGTGACGAGGCTCGCGACATAGCGGTTGATCTCGGCCAGCTGCTGGGCGGGCGTGAGGCCGTCCTGGCTCATCTGGGTGACGCCGGCGACCACCTGCTCATGCAGGCCCGCCACGCGCACCATGTAGAACTCGTCCAGGTTGGAGGCGGAGATCGACAGGAAGCGGAGCCGCTCCAGCAGCGGGTGCCTCGAGTTGTGCGCCTCCTCCAGCACGCGGCGATTGAACTGCAGCCAGGACAGCTCGCGGTTGAAATAGCGGGCGGGGCCGGTTGGCGGACGCAACCGGTACCGGTGCTGGCGCCGGCTGGCTCGCCTGGCGCCTTTCCTTCACTTTCAGTCTTGCGCGGCTCATGGCGGACCTATCGATTGCCGATCGCAACGCGCGTGGCAATATTGCCACACGCTGGCGGCCGGCCGAACGAAGGCACAACTGTGCAACACTAACATGAAAGGTTGGTGGCCAGATCAGGAGCTGGCGGCATTCTGGCGGGCCAAAATCTCCGCCGCAAGGGCGCGCGTCACCTTGCGGTGCGAGGCCATCGCCGCCTTGTCGATGTCGGCGACAATGGTTGCAGCAGCCTCCATCGACTGCTCCATGTGCAAGGCGATGTAGCCGATGGTGTGCGGCTCCACCATCAGCTGCCGGTCGGTGAAATGCTTGACGAGGACGGCCCTGAGCAGGGCCTCGTCGGGAGCTGCAATGCTGACGAGCGGCAGCGCACGCAGGCGCGAGCGCAGATCGGGCAGGCTCACCTCCAGCTCGCCCGCCGGCACCCGCGAGGTGAGCAGCATGGAAAGCTTGTGCTCGCGCACCAGGTTGAGCAGGTGAAACAGCACGCGCTCGTCGCCGACGCCGGCGTGCAGGTCCTCGACCAGCAGCGCCTTGCCCGCCGCGGCCGCCGCCACGTCGGCTTCGCACACCGCGCCGGCCTGCAGCCGCGCGGCACCCGACTTCAAGCGCCAGACGTTGGCCAGATGCGATTTGCCGGCGCGCGGCGGCCCCACCACCAGCACCGAGGCCTGCGGCCAATCCGGCCAGCGGTCGATGACGTCGGCGGCGGCGCGATTGGACTGGCTGATGAGGAAATCCTCCGCCCCGAGCGCCGCGCGATGCGGTAAATCCAGAACGAGTTGATCGTGCCCATCGGTCACGGAGTTTCGCCGCCTCCTGTGTCGCCCCGGCCTCCCAGAGCGCCCTTATAGACGGAGCTGTGGAGATATGCATCGATGGCGAAACGGACCAGCACCGCTATGGCGGCTGCCAGCGGCACGGCAACGAATGTGCCCACCAAGCCGAGCAGATAGCTGAAGACGAACAAGGCGAAGATCAGCCAGACCGGATGCAGGCCGACCTTCTGGCCGACGAAACGGGGCGAGAGAATTGCGGTATCCACGGCAATGCCGACGACCATCACGCCGACGACCTTGGCCAGCGGGGCCGGGTCGGGCCAGAACTGCACGAGCGCCACGCCGCTGGCGCACAACGAGGCCCAGCACCCAGCCGACGATGGGGATGAAGGCCAGCAGGCCCGTGGTGAGGCCGATCAGCAGCCCGTAGTTGATGCCGACCCAGGTCAAGCCCAGCGCATAGAACATGCCGAGCATCAGGCAGATGGCGCCCTGGCCGCGAATGAAGGCCGACACCGCGTCGTTGATCTCGCCGGCCAGGCGGCGGATGGTGGGGGCGTAATCGCGCGGCAGCGCCGCGTCGATGCGCTCCAGCATCCGGTTCCAGTCCAGCAGCAGATAGAAGACGACGACGGGGGTGATCAGCAGCAGGGCGAGGAGGTTCACCAGCGCCAGCCCCCGGCTCCAGATCGAGACCAGGACGGTGCCCGCGAAGTTGGTCCAGTTCTTGGACACCTCGCTCATCACCCGGTCGAACGCCTCTTGCACCGGCGGGCGTATTGGGCCCCAGCCACGCTCCCGCCAGCTCCTCCAGCACCTGCCGCAAGCGCTGCATCTCGCCCGGCATGGCGGCAACGAGCTGGCGCGCCTGGTCGATCAGGGCCGGGACGAGCAGCACGAGGGCCAGCGCCACCAGCAGGGTGCCGACGCTCAAAATGGCAATGGCCGAGACCGCCCGGTTCAAGCCGATCCGCTCCAGGCGGTCGGCAATCGGGCTCAGGAAATAGGCGATCACGGCGGCGGCGACGAAAGGAAAAATAATCTCTCGCAGCAGCGCGATGCTGCCGATCAGGGCCGCGAGTGCCGTCAGCCAGAACAGCAGGTGCTTTTCGACGCGCATGAACGGCCCCCTCCGCGCCGCGCCTTCACGACGGAGCGTCCGGCGATTTATACCCCGTCATGTGCATTAGCCAAGCCTTGAGGTAGGCGAGGAGCGAAAGGATGGTGAGAGCCCCCGTAATCCACACCAGAACAAAGCGCGCCGCATCGAGGCCGAGGTTAAAGGCGCCGTCGGCGAGCACGGTTGCGGCAAGCACGATCTGCGCCACGGTGTTGAGCTTGCTCACGGCGAGCGGCTTGATACGGACCGGGTGCGCCAGCAGCAACGACAGCAGCACCGCCAGCAAGATCAGGATGTCGCGGCTCACGACCGCGATCACCAGCCACAGCGGGAGCTCGCGGCTGACCGCGAGCGCGATGTAGATGCTGACGATCAGCGCCTTGTCGGCGAGCGGGTCGAGGTAGGCGCCGAGCTCGGTGGTCCAATTGAAGCGCTTGGCCAGGTAGCCGTCCACCGCGTCGCTGATGCCGGCGCAGACGAAGACGTAGAACGCGGCGCGGTCGTGGTCGTTGACCAGGAGGTAGAAGATCACCGGGACGGAAAGCACGCGCGCGAGCGTGATGAAGTTCGGGATGTTGGCGTACAACTTCGATCCGGTGGATGAATGGAGGAACCTCGCGCCGCCGCAGACCCCTGAAAATCCATGAAAGCACGACTTGGGCGGGCAAATTCTATCCGCCGGCGCCGACCCCAGTCGAGACCTATCGCAGCGACAGCACCCAGTTTCCGCCGGAATTGCGCAACACCAGGCCCCGGCCGGCAAGCTCGTCGGCAAGCCGCTCGCCCCCTTCCATGAAGCGCAGCGTCACCCGCGCGCCCCTGGCCGAGAGCCCCGCAACCTCCAGCTCCTCCACGCCCCGGGATGGCACCGAGCTTGCGGCTGATCTCCTGCCATTCGCTCATGCCGCGAAACTCGACCGCGATCAGCAGGTCGGTGTCCCCGCGCGCGGGCGCCGAGGGATCGCTGACGCCGCCCTTCGCCTTGATCGCCTTCCAGCGGCCCTCCAGGATGCGCAGCGCAACGACTGCGGCCAGCTCGGTGGTGTAGGCCGGATCGCGGGCATCGACGCGATACTGCCGCTTCAGCACGATGCCGCCGACGCCATCGCGGCCCGACAGCGTCACGGCAAGGCGGCCCGTGGCCGCATCGGTCTCGCCCAGCGCCAACAGCACGTACTCGCTCTTGTACTGGGCGGCGAAGGCGCGCAACGCGCCGAGATCGCCGTTGGCCAGCGCGCCCACCATCTCGGGGCGCACCTCGCCGCGCAAGGCCACCAGCTTGACGGGGCTCAGCGCATTCTCCAGATCGAGCCCCTTCCAGACGTTGGTCCACGCCGCATCCTCGCGTGGCGGTTGCGTGGCTGCCGTGCGCCACACGGGAATGAGCGTCAGCACGGGCGCCTGCTCGTCCACGAAGGGAATGCCCTCGCGCCGAAGCAGATCGCGAACGGCCTTGGACTGGAAGGAGAAGTCGTAGCTGGCGATGTAGTCGGTGCGCGAGTTGCGCTCGTTGCGCACCCTGACGCCTTCGATGAGGTCCCCCGCCCTGATGGAGGCGAGCTTCCTGACGTGCGGAAACGCCATCACCGGAACCAGCCGCTTCAGCAGCGAGCGGAACGCCGCCTGCTGGCCGTCGGCCAGCGCCTTCTCCTTGGCGGCAACCGCATTCTCGGCGCTGGCCTCCACGGGATAGTTGGCGACAGTGTAGACCTTCTCCGCTGCATGCGCGGGCAGGCCCACGAGCACGCCGGCGAGCGCCAGCGTCGCGCCCGGCAGCCGTCGCCAGAAACGCCACAGAGCAACGCCATCGAGTGGCAGAAACCGCATGCCTGCTTTCGTTTCCCACAATCGGCGGTACGGCCGCCGCCGAGCCCTACCGATTCGCGCCCTAGTGTCCTGATCGCGAAATTCGTCGCACTGTGCAGCGAACCAGGTCACGAATTTCGCGATCTGAAGGACACTAGCAAAATCATGATGCTAGTGTGATTCAGATCGAGAAGTCCGCTCCCGAACCAGCCAGCGCGATGCAACGGACTTCTCGATCATCACACTAGTCTGCTATGCCCCGACACTGGAGCGCAATGCGGCCGAAATTGGGAGCCGAGCCGCCACTTTCGCTCCAACGCTTAAGTGATCTCATGCCAGAGCGCAAATCCAAGCTGCGAGGACCGATCTCCTACCGCGACAGCGGCGTCGACATCGACGCCGGCAATGCGCTGGTGGATGCCATCAAGCCGCTCGCCAAGTCCACCCGGCGGCCCGGCGCGGACGCGGACCTCGGCGGCTTCGGCGCGCTGTTCGACCTCAAGCGCGCGGGCTTCACGGACCCGATCCTGGTCGCCGCCAACGACGGCGTCGGCACCAAGCTCAAGATCGCCATCGAGACGGGCAAGCATGCCACCATCGGTGTCGACCTGGTGGCGATGTGCGTCAACGATCTCTTGGCGCAGGGCGCCGAGCCGCTGTTCTTCCTCGACTACTACGCGACGGCCAAGCTCGACGTGGCGGTGGCGCGATCGGTAGTGGCGGGCATCGCCGAGGGCTGCCGGCAGGCCGGCTGCGCGCTGATCGGCGGCGAGACCGCCGAGATGCCCGGCATGTACGCGGGCCAGGACTACGACCTTGCGGGCTTTGCCGTCGGCGCGGTGGAGCGCGGTGAGATCCTGCCGCGCGCGCGACATTGCGGCGGGCGACGTGCTGATCGGCCTGCCGTCGTCGGGCGTGCATTCCAACGGCTACTCGCTGGTGCGCCGGCTGGTGGCCGAGGAGAAGTTGGCCTGGGACGCGCCGGCGCCGTTCGATGCCGGGCGCACGCTGGCCGATGCGCTGCTGGAGCCGACGCGCATCTATGTGAAGCCGGTGCTGCAGGCGATCCGTGCGACCGGGCGCGCGTCGAAGGCGCTCGCGCACATCACCGGCGGCGGCCTGTCGGAGAATCTGCCGCGCGTGCTGCCCGACGGCGATTGCCGCGCATGTCGACCTCGCGCCTGGCAGGCGCAGCCCGTGTTCGGCTGGCTGATGCGCGCCGGCAACCTCGAGCCGGCCGAGATGCTGCGCACCTTCAACTGCGGCATCGGCCTGGTGGCGGTGGTGGCGCGCGAGGGCGCGGACAAGGTGATTGCGCGCGCTCGCGGCAGCAGGAGAAGCGCCGATCCGCATCGGCGAGATCGAGCCTGGCCGAGGCATCAAATCGCAAGCCAAGGGCAAGGGCGAAGCCGAGGCGGTGCGGTATTCGGGCAGGGTGGAGTTCGCGCCATAGTGCGGAACGAGGAGGCCTGCCATTTTTCCATTGTTGTGGTAGGGTCTCAATATGACAAAGACCGAACAGCTGACGGCCGCCGTCGAGCGGCTCACCGAGGAGCAGGTCGACGCTCTGCTGTCTTTTGCCCGATCCATGGCCGAGGAGCCGGCTTACGAGAAGGCTCCACCCGAGGCGCTGGCGTCGATCGAACTTGGCCTCGAACAACTCGCCCGCGGCGAGACAGTCTCGCTCGATGAGCTTGCCGTCCGACTGAAGGCTGCCGCCAAACCCAAGAATGCATGAAGGTTGTTCTCTCGCCCGAGGCCGCCACACGTCTCGAGTCCCAGATCGCCTACCTCAGGGACGTTGGGGCCGAAGTTGCGGCGGAGCGGCTACGGGCGCGCGTCATGACCTTCCTGTCCAAACATATCGCGCCATTTTCCCCGCACCGGCCGTTGGCTGGATGATCGCAATCTCTGGGAGATGTGGATACCGAGAACTCGCATTGTGCTTTGGTACCGAATTGAGAAAGAGCGCATCGAGATCGCAACCGTCTGGCACACGGCGCAGAACCGGTCGGCTGCGAAAAAATGAAAAAGCGCGTCGGCATCCTGATCTCGGGGCGCGGCTCCAACATGATGGCGCTGGTGGAGGCCGCACGCGCGGCCGACTACCCGGCCGAGATCGTCGCCATCGTCTCGAGCCGTCCCGATGCGCCGGGGCTCGCCTGGGCCAAGGCGCAAGGCCTGCCGGCGCGGGCCATCGACCACAAGGCCTTTCCCTCGCGCGAGGCATTCGACGACGCGATGCACGCGGCCCTGACTGAGGCGGGCGTCGAGCTGGTGGCGCTGGCGGGCTTCATGCGCATCCAGTCGGCTCCCTTCGTGGAGCGGTGGGCCGGGCGGCAGCTCAACATCCACCCCTCGCTGCTGCCGTTGTTCAAGGGCCTCGAGCCGCACAGGCAAGCGCTGGACGCAGGGGTGAGGATCTCCGGCTGCACGGTGCACTTCGTCACCGCCGAGATGGACAGCGGGCCGATCATCGCCCAGGCGGCGGTGCCGGTGCTGGACGGCGACACCCCGGACTCGCTGTCACAACGGATTTTGCAGGCCGAGCACAGGCTCTATCCACAGGCCCTCGCCCTTGTGGCTACCGGCAAGGCCAGGATCGAGGCCGGCAGGGTGCGGATGGACGCCGACGCCAGCCCAAAAAGCGTGCCTGTTCTCGCCGCAACCCTAGGGTTTGGTTAACGCCGGCCACACTGTACCCCGAAAAGCACTTTGGCCGCAGGCGCTGGGGCTGGACAGGCTTTCCGGGCCGGTGCTACCAGACCCCACATCAACCCTGGAAAACAAGGGACGTTGGGAGGAGGAGTGCGCGTTGGGGGCAGCATCTGCGCCCCGCGGGCGCCTTGGGCAAATTCTGGCGCGGAAGCAACTGCCTCCGGAGCGCGAAGTGATGACCGTTGCTCAATCCCATATTCATCAGCTGGGGGAGGAATCCTCGGTCTGGTTCACGCTGACCCCCCTGCTCAAGGGGCCGAGCAATCCGCTCACCATCCTGATGCTGATGGCCGACCGCTACGGCGGCGTCATCCCCGTCAACATGGGCAGCCAGCGCATCGTGCTGCTGACGGCGCCCGAGCACTTCAAGCGCGTGCTGGTGACCAAGGCCGACGACTACATCAAATATTTCGACGGCCTGAAGCCGATCTTCGGCAAGTCGATGATCACCCACGACGGGGCGCTGTGGCAGAAGATCCGCATGCCGCAGCAGCCGGCGTTCCACCCCGACATCTTCGCCGAGTACATCCCCTACTTCCTGGCCGCCATCCGCACCAAGATGGAGAGCTGGGCCAAGCTGGCCCAGACCGGCGAGACGGTGGAGATGGTGGAGCAGACCTGGACGCTCGCCGCCGACATGATCTGCAAGGCGCTGTTCGACCGCGACATGCCGTTCAACCCGCACTTCGTGTTCAAGTGCGTGAAGACCTACACCGACGTGATGAACCACAAGGCGATCCGCCTCAAGAAGGTGGCCGGCGAGGAGTTCGAGATCACCGAGGAGGACGCGGCCAAGGCGATGGACGTGTGGGCCGGCGTGCCGCCCGAGGTGTTCGCCGCCGACCCGCGCGAGCAGCGCGAGCGCACGCTTCTGCAGGATGATCGAGGCGGCGGTGGCCGATCCGACCATCCCCGAGTTCGACCAGCAGCAGGCGGTCGACGAGCTCAAGCAGTACCTGTGGGCCGGCACCGAGACCACGGCGCTGACCTTGGCCTGGGCGCTCTACGAGACGGCCAAGCACCCCGAGGCTGCCGTGCGCATCCGCCGCGAGGGCGAGGCGACCTACGGCGACCGCGAGCCGACCGCTGCCGACTATTCCGCGCTCGCCTACACCCGCGCCGTGGTCCAGGAGACGATGCGGCTCTATCCGCCGATCTGGATGCTGCTGCGCATGGCCTCCAAGCCCGACACCATCGACGGCAAGGAGATCCGGCCCGGCGACAAGGTTGCCCTGTTCGCCTACGGCGCCCACCACAGCGCGAAGTTCTGGGACGACCCGGAGGCGTTCCTGCCCGAGCGGTGGCTGGGCGATGCCGCCAAGAAGCGCATCCCCTACACCTATCTGCCGTTCGGCGGCGGCAAGCGCTCCTGCATCGGCGGCGCCATGAGCCAGGTGGAGAACACGCTGGCGCTGTCGATGCTGCTGCGCCGCTTCCGGCCGGAGTACGTCGGCATCGAGCCGCCAGGCATCAACGCCACCGTGACGCTGACGCCCAAGGGCGGGCTGCCGTTCCGGATACGGGAGCTGTCGTAGGTGTAGGTTGGGTCAAGCGAAGCGCAGACCCAACGTAACGCCCGCGAAAACGATAAACTCGCCCACCGATAATCTGGAGTGCGCAATGTGTTGGGTTACGGGCTATCGCCCTAACCCAACCTACGAGTCACCCAGGCACGCGCACGATGGCCTCGACCTCGAGCTGGAACTCGGGGCGCACCAGGCGGTCGATGACGAGCAGCGTGTTGGGCGGGTACTTGCCGCCGGGGAACAGCTTGGGGAACAGCGCCGAGCGCGCCGACATCCAGGTCGGGATGCTCTCCGCGCTGGTGAGGTAGGTGGTGAACTGCACCACGCACTCGAAGTCGGCGCCGAGGTCCTTCAGGATCGCTCCCAAGTTCTCGAACACCTGGGCCACTTGGGCGGCGAGGTCGCCGGCGCCCACGGGATTGCCCTTGGCGTCGATCGACACCTGGCCGGCGATGAAGGCGAGCTCGCCGGGCGCCATGCGGGCAACATGGCTGTACATGCCCTGCACCGGCGGTGCGCTGGGCGGATTGGTGTAGGTGACGCCTGACTTGGCCATTGCGAGCTCCTCCCTTGCCTCAAATCCTCAGCCTGAAGCCGCAACCACGCCGTCCGGCCTCGGCGCGGCATAGAGAATGCGCTCTGCGGGCCTGGTCATGGACGCACCGCTCGCCTCATGCCGCCTTGGGATTCTCCATGTCGAGGTCCTCGCCGTCGGGCGAGCCGCGCGTGCCGAGATCGGCGAGCGCGCCGGCCGAGATGCGCCGCGTCCTGCCCTCGCGCACCATGGCGCCGCCGATGGTCATCAGCGCGATGGAGACGACGGCGGCAAGCACGACGAAGCCGAGCACGGTCCACTCCCAGCGCGAGGTGGGCATGACGACGCCGCGATCGAGCACCAGACGCACCGCCACCAGCACCGCGCCAGCGACGAACAGCAGCCGGCCCAGGCCCTCGATCTTGCGCCCGCGCCGGCGCGAGCGCTCGGCCTCGTCGTCGAACGCCTTGCCGCCGGGGGAGATGCCGCGGCCGGCCTCCAGCTGCGCCCCCTGCTCCAGCGCCGCCCAGGTGGCGGCATCGAGGATGCCGTCGCCGGGCAGGCCGCGGTCCATCTTGAACTGCACGACGGCCATGTGCATGGCGCGGCTGAAATCCTCGTCCATGAGGAAGTCGCTGTAGCCGGCATCGGCCAGCAGGCGCTTGGCCTCCAGCACGGCGGGGCCGAGGTCGCCGTATTGCAGTGTCGGCCTGCCGCCGAAGGCTGAGGGACCGAGCGACCCGCCGACGCCTTCCAGCGGGCTGATACCGCGCGTGTCGCCGCCCCAGATGCGCTGGGCGGCCGCGAACTTGGTCTTGCGGTCGTCGAGCCCGTGGTGGGCACCGTTGATGAGCTTGGTAATGACCTCGATCTTGTTCTGGTCGGCGAAGTCGTTGAGCTTGGTCCGATCCCAGAACGCAGCGGCGCACAGCAGCGCATTGGCCGGCTGCGCGGCCAGATCCGGGTTGCCCTCCAGATCGAGCCCGATGCGCTTGCCGATGTCGCGGTAGTTGCTGCGCCCGGTCAGCTGGATGAAGCCGCGCCCGCGGTAGCGGAAGCCGTCGCCGGCTTGCGTGTTGCCGAGCTCGCGCGCCTTGGTCGGGTGGCCGAGCCCGTAGACGCGCTCGGCGATCGCCTGCGGCTTGCGCGCCAGCTGCTGGGCCTCGCTGGCGGAGATGCGCGCGCGGGGGAACACCGCCACCATGCGCTCGGCGGAATAGTTCAGGTTCTCCTCGACGGCCTTGAAGCCGGCCGAACTCGTGCGCCACCTGCGCCATGAAGTGGCAGAAGCGCTTGGCGTTGGCGTTGATGGCGAAGCGGGCCAGGATTTCGTCGCCCTGGGCACCGATGGCAGTGACGAACTCGGCCTTGGCGCTGGGCGCGAACTTCTTGAAGGTATCGGCGGTGAGCAGCACCGCCGGCTTGGGACCGGCGGCGGGCGCTGGGGCGGGAGCAGGCGCCGGTGCCGGCTGTGCCGCGGCGGCTGCCGCGGGCGCCGGCTGCGGCTCGGGGGCGGGCGCGGCGACCGGAGCGGGCGCGGGCTCGGGTGACGGGGCCGGCGCGGCAGCGGGCTGCGGCTCCATCACATAGTCGCCGCCCATCACTGGCTCGGGCGGGGTGGCCTCCGGCTGCGGCGCGGCGTGCTGCTCGGCGGCAGCCGCCGTCCGCGGCGGCTCGGCGGGTGCAGGTGCGGGCGCTGGAGCAGCGAATACGCCGAGGCCATGGGCCGCGTCGATCGCAGGCGAGAGGATGCCGTCGGCCGGAATGCCGTGCGAGGCCTGGAACTCGGTCAGCTTCTTCTTGGTCGCCGCGCCGAAGTAGCCGGTCTGACTGATGCCCAGCTTGGCCTGCAGACGCTTGACCTCGTCGCCTTCCGAGCCCATGCGCAGGCGCACGAGCCGCGCCAGCACTTCCGGGTCGCTCGCCGGCACGCCGGCGCGCACGGCGGCGGCGGCAATGGAGCCCTCGGCGCCCGTGAACAACAGGTAGTCGACGCGCGCGTTGTCGGGCAGCGTCTTGAGCGTCGCCTGGAACCGGGCCCACAGGCCGTCGTGCATGCCGCCCTTGATCGTCTGGCAGCCGAGCGAGGAGAAGACGTTGTTGGAGTAGGCGCAGTGGATGTTGTCGGCGGGTGAGCACTGGTCCCACGCGTCGGTGACCTCGAACACCAGGTTGCCGGTGGTGCGCAGCACGGTGGCCGGGCCGCTGTGGGCGCCGGATGCATCGCTCAAGCGTAAGGCGGGCTTGACCCAATTCGCCTCGTTCTTGGGGGCATGCATGCCCGTCTTGTAGATGTAGCAGCCGGTGGGCAGCATGTTGTTCTTGATGCCGCCCGACATGTAGGCGTGCCAGGGCACGGTGGAGCCGGTGAAGGCGGACAGCTTGCCTGTCGCGCGGAAGTAGTAGCCCACCACGCAGTGGAAATTCTTGTGGTCGGGGCGCACATCCTCGAGCGGCAGGCGATCGGCATCCTCGACGCTCTCGGCGCCGCGCAGCTTGCAGCCGCGCAGGCCGAAGGCGATGATGTCGTTCTTGCCCAGCGGCTTGTAGCGGTTGGCGGAGATCAGCAGCTCGAGCTCGGGCTTGCCGATGTCGAAGGTCTTGTCGACCTCGAGGTTGTCGCTGCCATCGACCAGCAGGTGGCCGTAGCAGGCCGAGACGCGGTCGCTGGCGGCCCAGCCCACGCCCGAGACCGCGCGCGTGGCTTCCAGCTCGGACTCCAACAGCTCTGGGAAGAAGTCGTTCTCCTCCTCGACCGGTGCCGCCTCGAGGTTGCGCGCGGCCGGAAACTCGGTGATGTCGCCGGCGGAACGGTCGACCGTCTCGTCAGCTGAATCGCTAGCCATTCGATCCCCCATGCAATTGCAGCACAATCAAATTTTGACGCCGCGCCACCCTAGTTGCCGATCCCACCTGGGGCAAGCAAACGGGCCTGCGGCGGCGCGGCCGCCGTCATAGCCCGCCAATGTGGCAATGGTGATGCTGCAGGCGACAGGGGCGGGGGATGCGGCCAGCGGCGATCAGGGCGCCAGGGATCTCGCAACGCGGAAGCCGATCTCGTTGGTGGATCGCTCCTTGGGCCAGATGCTTTCGTAGTTGCGAATGGCCGAACGCACAAAGTCGGGCGGGCTGTACCAGGAACCGCCGCGCAGAACGTGGAAATTGTTGCCCGATCGCACGGAGCCGTCGACAGGCGCGCGATGATAGGCGTGCCAGCTATCCGCGACCAGCTCCCGCACGTTGCCGTGCATGTCATAGAGGCCGAAGCCGTTGGGCTGGAACGAGCCGACCTCTGCCGTCTTGCCGGCGCTGCCCGCCTTGGCATCCGAGAACCGAGCCTGCTTCGCCGTGATCGTGTCGCCGAAGGCGTATCGCGTCGTGGTGCCGGCGCGCGCCGCATACTCCCACTCGGCCTCGCTCATGAGCCGGTATTGCTTGCCTGTCTTGCCGGCGAGCCACGGCAGATACTCCTTCGTGCATCTCCTCCGAGGTGACGAAGATCACCGGCCGCTGGCCGCGTCCCCAGCCCGCATCGCCGGGACTGCGCTTGCAGCCACCGCCCGCGACACAGGCGTCCCATTCCGCAAACGTCACCTCGTACCTGCCCGCCGCGAACGGCCGGGCGATCGTCACCTTGCGCTGCGGGCCCTCGGTGACGTCGCGGCCCGCCTCGCTCAGGGGCGACCCCATGATGAACTCTCCCGCCGGCACCACCACCATCTCGGGGCAGGCGTCGCATTCCTTGAAGCTGTCGCCGGGCTGGAGGGCGCGCTCCTCGGCGGGAGCAAGCGGCTCCGCGAGGCGAGGCAACGATTTTACTCCCGGCTCGACGACCTTGGGCGGGCTCGGCGCGGAAGCCGACGCAACGTCGGCCGCGTTCGGCTTGCCGGCATGCGGCAGGAGCCGCCGCAAATCGTCCCAGCTGAACCGGGTCAGCGGCTCCAATGCCACGGCCTCCCAGTGGTCGGCGATGGCCTCCGCCGTGCGGCCCAATTTCTCGTGGTGGCGGGCGCGGGCCGCGAAGTGTCCCGCTATCGGCGCGATCTCGATCGCCTTGGTGTAGTCGGCGATGGCACTTTCCCGGTCGGCTGCGGCGCGTTCCCGGTTGCGCACGGCATCGACGATCAAGGCGTTCATGCCGTAGGCTGCCGCGCGACCGACGTAGAAATCCGCCCTGGGCTCGATCTCGATCGCCCGCGTGTAGTCGGCTATGGCGCGGTCGTAGTCGATATCCTCGCCGATCAATCTCCGCGCTTCGTAGGCTGCGCCCCGATTGAAGTAGGCACTGGCGCTCTTGGGGTCGATCTCGATCGCCCTGGAGTAGTCGCCGATGGCACGGTCGTAGTCATCCTTCCAGCGGTACGCCTGGCCGCGCCCGATATAGGCCCAGGCAGCCTGGCGGTCGCGATCGATGATCCTGGTGCAGGCGCGGATTTTCGCGTCGAGCTCTTTCTTGAGAATGGCGGAACGCTCGCAATCCTGCCGCGTATCCGCCAGCGCGGCGCTTGCACTTAGGGTTAGGAATACACAAACGAGTATGGATTTCACGATTTCGACCCGGAACGACGTAGAGCTGAACACTTTGAATTGTTGCACCCCGTCTCGGCTGCGCGCAAGGATGGCCGGCGTGGTGGCGGCGCGCTTCCAAGGCTACTGCGCGCAGCCGTTGCTCAGCCCTCGGCGCGCAGCGGCCGCGACAGCAGCGCCTCGATCGCCGCATCGACCGTCAGGGCACCGCCGACGATGGCGTTGACGGCGGATGCGATCGGCATGTCGATGCCGAGCGCGGCGGCGCGCGCGACAACCGCGGCGGCGGTGTAGACCCCCTCGGCCACCGAGCGCCGGGCGTCCAGAATGGATTGCAGCGTCTGACCCTGGCCCAGCGCGCGGCCGAGCGACATGTTGCGCGATTGCGCACTGCCGCAGGTGAGCAGCAGATCGCCGAGGCCGGACAGGCCCATCAAGGTGTCGGGCCTGGCGCCCAGGGCCTCGCCGAAGCGGCGCAGCTCGGCAAAGCCGCGCGTCACCAGGGCGGCGTGCGCGCTGGCGCCCAGCCCCTTGCCGTCGACGATGCCGGCGGCGATCGCCAGCACGTTCTTGACCGCGCCGCCGAGCTGCACGCCGACGAGATCGGTGGAGCGGTACAGGCGGAAATGGCGGTAGGCCAGCGCATCGGCCAGCAGCGTACCCAGCTGATCGTCGGCGCAAGCCAGGGTCAGCGCCGCCGGCAGACCGCGTACGACGTCGGCGGCGAAGCTCGGTCCCGACAGCACGGCGAGCCGCGCCTGCGGCAGCGCCTCGGCCACCACCTCGCCCAGCAGCTTGCCGGTCGCCTGCTCCAGGCCCTTCGCGCACAGGACCAGCGGCTTGCCCCGCGCGAGGTGCGGCGCGAGGTGGGCGCATGTCGCACGCACGTGCTGGGCGGGCGCCACCATCAGCAGTACGTCGGCCCGTGCGACCTCGCCCAGGTCGGCCGTGGCCTTGAGCCCGGGATCGAGCGCGACGCCGGGCAGGAACAGCGCATTGGTGTGCGCGGAATTGATGCCCGCCACCACCTCGGCTTCGCGCGCCCACAGCACAGCGTCGCGGCCGGCCGTGCGCATGGTCTGCGCCAGCGCCGTGCCCCATGCGCCGCCGCCGATGATGCCGACGCTGGAGAACCTCACGCCGGGCCGCTCCTGTTGCGTGCGCGATGTCTAGCACGGGCAGCGGGCGCGGCAACCCAGGAGCGCCGTCGGAGCAGGACGCTCGCCGCCGCCGGCGTCACGCCTTGGCGCCCTGCCTGCCCGACGCCCAGCGCCGGCGCGGCAGCGGGTCGAGCGGCCAGCGCGCCCGCGCGGTGAAGTCGCCGGCCGCCGCCGAGGCCCCTCGCGCGACGCTCCGCACCCGCCCAGGCCACCATCGCGGCGTTGTCGGTGCACAGCGCCGCCGGCGGCACGTGGAGGCTGCAGCCGGCCTCGCTGCGACCACGGCCGCGAGCCTCGCGCGAAGAGTTGCGTTGGCCGCCACGCCGCCGGCGGCGACCAGATGCCGGACCGGCCCCGCTTGTGCCTGCGCAAGCGCGATGGCGCGCCGCACGCGGTCGGCGACGCTGTCGGCCACCGCCTGCTCGAAGTCCGCGCACAGGTCGGCGACGTCGCCCGCGGCCAGCGGCGAGCAACGCCTCGACGTGATGGCGCACCGCCGTCTTGAGGCCGGCGAAGGAGAAATGCGGCTCGGCCCGCCCCAGCATCGGCCGGGGCAGAGGGAAGCGCCCCGGTCGGCCCGAGCGCGCCGCCCGCTCGACCGCGGGGCCGCCGGGAAAGCCGAGGCCCAGCAGCTTGGCGGTCTTGTCGAAGGCCTCGCCCAAGGCATCGTCGATGGTGGTGCCGAGCCGGGTGTAGCGCCCCACCTCGTGGACGAGAACCAGCTGGGTGTGGCCTCCCGGAGACGAGCAGCAGCAGATAGGGCGGGCGCAATCCCTCGGTGAGCCCGACGGTCAAGGCGTGCGCCTCCAGATGATTGACCGCCACCAGCTCGATGCCGCCGCGCCAGCGCCAGCGCCTTGGCCGTGGTGACGCCGACCAGCAGCCCGCCGATCAGCCCGGGCCCCGCGGTGACGGCGATCGCATCGAGGTCGGCCAAGCGCGACGCCAGCCTCGCGCATGCGCCTGGGCGATGATCTGATCGAGGCATTCCACGTGCGCGCGCGCGGCGATCTCCGGCACCACCCCGCCGAATTGGCGATGCTGCTCCCATTGCGCGCGGATCACGTTGGACAAGATCCGCCCGCCGCCGTCGACCTCGCGCAAAACCACCGCGGCGGCCGTCTCGTCGCAGCTCGTCTCGATGCCGAGCACCAGCGCCTCGCCGGATTGGCGGCCCGCCCGGAATCGGCGCCGGCATGTGCGCTGTTGGTTGGACGTTTGCATGGGTGCTATTTCTACGCGCGTCGCCTCGAGCGCGGGTTTCCTGAAAGCCCGCCTAGCACCGGGAGAAGGGCCGTTGCAAGCAGGTAAGGTCCGCATCGGCACCCGCGGCTCGCCGCTGGCGCTGGCGCAGGCGCGCGAGGTCGAGCGGCGGCTCGCCTCCGCGCACGGCGCAGCCGCGCCCGGCTTCGAGATTTGCGCCATCAAGACCACCGGCGACCGCATCCAGGATCGCCCTCTGTCCGAGGCCGGCGGCAAGGGCCTGTTCACCAAGGAGATCGAGGAGGCGCTGATCGCCGGCCAGATCGATATCGCCGTGCATTCCATGAAGGACATGCCGACCGAGCTGCCCGCCGGGCTGACGGTCGCCTGCCTGCTCGAGCGCGAGGACGTGCGCGACGCCTTCATCTCCACCAAGGCGCCCTCGCTCGCGCAGCTGCCCCAAGGCGCCATCGTTGCGACCTCCTCGCTCAGGCGCCAGGCGCAGGTGCTGCACCTGCGCCCCGATCTCGCCGTGGTGCCGATGCGCGGCAATGTCGAGACGCGCCTGCGCAAGCTCGGCGAGGGCCAGGCCGACGCCACCTTGCTGGCGATGGCCGGGCTCAAGCGTCTTGGTCTCGAGAATCGCGCCACCGCTCCGGTGCCGGTCGACGAGATGCTGCCCGCGGTGGCGCAGGGCGCCATCGGCGTCGAAACCCGCGCCGACGACCTGGAGATGGCCGCGCCTGCTGGCGCCCATCAATCACCAACCGACCGCGCTCGCCGTCTCCGCCGAGCGCGCGTTCCTGGCCAGGCTCGAGGGCTCCTGCCGCATGCCGATCGCCGCGCTTGCCGAGCTGCACGAGGGCCGGCTGTTGTTCCGCGGCATGATCCTCACCCCCGACGGGCGCCAGGCCTACGCGACCCGCCGCGAAGGCCAGCCGGCGCAGGCCTTGCAGCTTGCCGAGGACGCCGCCGACGAGCTGCTCGCCAAAGCCGGGCCCGATTTCCGCCTGACGTTGTGAGCTTCGTAGGTTGGGTTAGCGCGCAGCGCGTAACCCAACATCGGCAATGCATGAAGGCAGCGGGTTACGCCTTCGGCCAGCCCGCCTGCCTACTTCTCGATCACACTATCTGGGGCGCGTACTCGAATACGCGATGGGTCTCGCATGTGCCAACGTTAGGCCAAGCTACGGCAGTTGAAGCTCCGGCAACGGACGTGGGCAGATTCGGGTCACACGGGGCAATAGTGCCACTTGCTGACGTATGCGCCGCACCGTCATGCAGCGCTCTTGCGAGGGCTTGAGCGGGACACAAGGGGACAGGGGTAACTCCAAGCGTTCCAGGTTTCCCTGGATTTGCGTCGATTGGACGGGTCGATCCTCAGACAGCGCCTAGGTCCGCTCGCCAACGCGTGGTGTTCGACGAGGAGTATTCAGATGCTGACAAACGCGACTTGCTTCGCTCCGCCGCGCTGGGTGCAATCACCGTGACAACGACCAAGCTCGCTCCGGTGACGGCGCAGACGAGCACTAGGCGCCCAGGCTTCTTCGGAGCAAAAGACATTGCCGAGGCAGGGTTCATCTACGGCCTGCCCATCGTGATGAACTACGGCGTCATGTACGAGTACGCCGTCGATCGCAACTCGGGGCAGTTCAAGGCTCCGTTCAATCAGATCAAGAACGAACCCAACGTCTTCACCTACAAAGACACGGCCATTCCCACACCGAACAGCGACACGCCCTATTCGTTCGTGTGGATGGACTTGCGGGCGGAGCCGATCATCCTTTCGGTCCCCGCGGTGGACCCGAAGCGTTACTACTCGGTCATGCTCTGCGACGGCAATACCTACAACTACGGCTATATTGGCTCCCGGGCCACGGGAAGCGAGGCCGGCGACTACATGGTTGTCGGGCCAGACTGGAAGGGCGCGACTCCGCCCGGGATCAAGAAGGTGTTCCGGTCGAGCACACAATTCTCCGTGGCGGGATATCGTACCCAGCTCTTTTCCCCGGACGACCTGGACGAGGTCAAGAAGGTCCAGGGTCGGTTACAAGGTCCAGCCGCTTTCTGCCTACGTGAAATCAATCGCCGCCGCCGCGCGCCGTGGCCGTTGACTTTCCAAAATTCGACAAGGACCTCGTGAAAACGCACTTCTTCGAATACCTCGACTTTGCGTTGCAGTTTGCGCCGCCGGAAACGAACGAGACAGAGATACGGGCCCAGCTTGCGCGCATCGGCATCGGACCGGGCAAGACCTTCAACTTCAAGGACCTCTCGCTGGAGGACAGGCTGGAGATCGGCTTGGGCATGAAAGAGGGTGACCGCAAGGTGGAGGAGGCCGTCGCCAATGCAGGCAGGGCGATCAACGGCTGGCGGGTCAGCGGCCTACCAGGCGACAGCGCCCACTACGACGGCGACTGGTTGAAGCGCGCCGCCGCCGCGAAGGCGGGCATATACGGTAACAGTCCAGCGGAGGCGACCTATCCAATCACGCGCGTCGACAGCAATGGCCAGACGCTCGATGGCAGCCAACATAACTACACGCTGACATTCCCGCCTGGTCAGCTGCCACCAGTGAATGCCTTCTGGTCGCTGACCATGTACGACGGCAAGACGCAGTTGTTGATCGAAAACCCGATCAATCGCTATCTTATCAACTCACCGATGCTCCCCGCTATGAAGAGGAATGGGGACGGGTCGCTGACGTTCTACATCCAGAACAGATCGCCAGGTGCTGACAGGGAAGCCAACTGGCTGCCTGCTCCAAACGGCCCGATCTATCTGGTGATGCGGCTCTACTGGCCGAAGACAACGCCACCTTCGATCCTACCAGTGGGCGAAGGGACCTGGCAGCCTCCCGGTGTAAGGCGGGCAGAAGAGGGCACAGGCGGACGAGCACTGCAATAAGTGGGACGCCCCGCTGTTGCGCTGAGCACTTGCTGCGAAGCCATGGGCACTCGTAACCCAGGTCTCCTCCGGGTCAAAACTCACCGGTGCGCCGGCGACCTGAGTGCGGCTGATCTACCCCAACAACCGGACATTCCTATCGCCCGCCAGGCACGGAAAGGTCGTGCCAATTCCTGCCTCACGCACCGCAGCCAGCGCCATCCTAATCGCTCACTCTCATCACAGCGCGGGTAACCGGCATTCGGGGCATCGACCCGCCGCGCTCGAGGCAACTCAATCGCCCCCTTGCGGAGATGAATGTGCCGCGGGCATCGTCGAGCGTCACAACATGGACGTGCCAGCGATGGCTATCAGTGCTGCGCCGCCGCGACCATTGCGCCTGCATCGTTGGAGGCATCACGTCAACGCTTGCCGCCACATCATTCGCGCTGAGAGATGAGTCGCGGCGCTCAATACGCACCACCAAAGCGCCGCCATGAGAAGGTTGGAAGAGTGTCTGCGCAAGGGGGAGCCGAAGCTTGCTCGTCGACGCCAGTGTAGCGATAGGAGACCACGGCGACTTGGCGGGTCTTCTTGCATACGAGGATTTGTGCGACCTCGAAGCCTTCCTTGGCCAGCTGCTTTCGCCTTGGGTCGTGCATGCTGAATGTCACGGAAGCTCCTACCCGTTGATGATGATGGACGCACAACGGCGAGGATGAAGGAGAGTAACAATCCAATGTAGGTCCACTTCAGCAGGAGTGGCGAGAACGGAAAGCAACGCTAATGGAGATGAGTTACCGACCGTGGCGAAGCCACCACACCGGCCCAAACGAAAGGGCCAAGATGGCGATTCCTCCCCCAACGTCACCCGGACGAATGGGCAATAGGTGAGCGAGAAATGCGGAGGCCAACATGCCCAACAGGATGGTGTTGACGGCGCGCCACATGTTCACCTTCGTCGACGAGCCGTTGAGCTGGAGGGACGATTCTTCGATCTAATTGCCGCGCCGTTCTCATCCGGATTGTCGCGCCATAGAGCCGAATGGGCGACGGCCCGCCTCGCGCCGGCCGGCATAGCCTCGGCCCATCTGATTGAGGGCCGGTACGACGACCGCCGAGAGTCTGTTCAGGGTCACAATCAGAAAGTCTCTAAGCGAGCACAGCGCTTCCGATGTACACCCAGCAACAGACAGGGGTTCAACCCATTGGTCCTAGCCAGCCTCTGGTCGGGCCACACGAATTGAGTAGACGACCTAGTGAGGTGTTCGATGACCGACGCATCCCGCCACGACGCCTGGCAGGCAGGCAAGAGCTACGAAGCCTACATGGGGCGATGGAGCCGCAAGCTCGCGCCTCAGTTTCTCGACTGGCTCGGTGCCGCTGAAAAGCTCGATTGGCTGGAGGTCGGCTGCGGGACGGGCGCGCTGTCCGCGGCCATTGTCGAGCGCTGCAATCCGGCAAGCCTGATTGCCATCGACCCGTCCGGCGGCTTCGTGCAGACGGCGCAAGCGAGCGTGACGGATCCGCGCGTCGTCTTTCAGACCGGCGACGCGCAAGCGCTTGCCCTGGCGTCGGACAGCCGCGACATGGTGGTATCCGCCCTGGTGCTCAATTTCGTGCCCGATCGGCCGAAGGCGCTGGCCGAGATGCAACGCGTCACGCGCCCCGGTGGCACCGTCGCCTTTTGCGTTTGGGACTATGCCGGCGGCCGCGTGGAGTTCATGCGCGCCTTCTGGGTCGCGGCCACCGCGCTCGACCCGGCGGCACGGGAGCTGAACGAGGACAAGCGCTTCCCCTTTTGCACCCAGGAGGGGCTGACGGACTTGGCCCGCAGCGCCGGTCTGGCGCACGTCGATTGCGTGCCGATCTCCGTGCCGACGGTGTTCCGCGACTTCGACGACTATTGGCACCCCTTCACCCTCGGGGTCGGCCCGGCGCCAGGCTATTGCGTGAGCCTGGAGCCCGCTGCTCGGCAACGCCTCGAGGAAAAGCTTCGGCACGAGCTGCCGCGCCGCGATGACGGCTCGATCGCTCTCAATGCCCGAGCGTGGGCTATCAAAGGCAAGGTCGCGTGACGGCGCTCACATCTTGCCTTCCCGGAAGCCGCGCTGTCGTAGGGCGGATTAGCCCGGCACTTCCGGGCGTAATCCGCCGTTGCACGATGGATCGGCGGATTACGGCTGTCGCCTAATCCGCCCTACTTGCCGCCCGCCAATCCGGGATCTTTACCCCTGCAAATTGATGCGTCCCTCGCCAACCTAAGGCGCCTCCACCTTTGCCCCGGCGGCAACGGCCTCAGGCCACTGCTTGCGCAGCCTGTCGATGCGCTTTGCCCGCCGTCGCCCCCAGAACCCGGTGCCGCGCATCTCGTCCAAACTGCAATGCAGCGCGCACGCGCTCTTCTTCTCGTTGTTGGTGCTGATCAGGCAGCGCTGCATAATTCTCTTCTCGCTCCCGTCCTTCTCGCGCACGGTGTAGTCGGCATCCTTCATGTCGACCAGTTGCGCGGGCTTGTAAGTGGTAGTACCTCGTCTCGTCGACCAGGCAGCGCTTGCCCAGGCGGTCCTTGACGCTCCAATGCGCCCGGCCGTCGATGATCTCGCCCTTGCCCGGCACCAGAACGCCTCTTTCGCCGCGCATGCGCTTGGGAATCGAGCGGATCGCCGGCCAGATCCTGCTGACCCACCACCCCTTGTTCGATTGGAACTCCGAGCACGCCGCACACGGGAAGAAGTGCTCCTGGATGTATTCCTCGTCGAACTCCAGCTTGGCCGTGTCCTGGATGCGCGACATCATCCACACCAGCGCATGATCGGAGAGCCCCGCCTGCTTGTAGCCGCCGCCGACGTTGGCGTGCGCGCCGGCAAACCAGACCTGCTCGACCTTGACCGGCTCTCTCTTGTCCTCCTTGGCCTTCGGGATCGTCGGGGTCGCCTTCCACCCACGCCGTGGTGGAGAACGCGCGCCGGCGCTCGTCGATCGCCATGGCGTGAAAGCCGTACTCGATGTGCCGGCCGATCTCGTTGTCGCGGAAGTTCTTGGTCCAGGCCGTGGCCTTGCGGGCGAGGCCAGTGAAGCCGAGGCCCGTCGGGATGCCGTACGCGCCCACCGTATCCCATACCGCAACGCACTTGATGATCTTGCCGTTCGGGCGGCGGGGCGTAGACCTTTTCTTGATGTCGGCCTTCTCCTTCTCGGTGGCGGCTTGCGCCCTTCCGGTAATGGGCTCCACATCTGCTCGACCTCGCCGAAGTGCGAGACCTTGGGGATGCCGCCGATCGCGCCGATCACGCCGGCCAGCGCGCGGGCGGTGTAGGCGCCGCGCGAGAAGCCGAAGATGTAGACCTCGTCGGCGGGGCGTCGCGGCCCGCCCTCGAACTCGGGCGAGCCGTCGTCGTAGTTGAAGGCGAGAAAGGAGAGGCCGCGCTGCACGTTGCTCTGGATGCCGGCACCGAACGCGCCGCCCAGGATCTGGTCGATCTTTCCTCCGCTGCCGACGCCCGAATTGTAGTAGACGATCTGCGGTACGTTGTCGGCCATCGGCTTGATCGCCTGCCCCACGCGCACCACGTTGGTGAACTCTTCCGTTTTGCCGAGCGTGTTCCAAGTACCATCGAAACAAAGGATCAGTCGCTTCATGGGCTCTCCCCCAACCGAAACAATACTCAGCAGCCTGGTCCCCGCAGCGGTTCGCACCTTAGCATGCCCCGCACAAGCATCGCGCTGGCAATGTCGATGTGGCGGCGCACCGCGCGGGAGCTGTCGCCGCGCAGGAGCAACCTGCTAGATTCAACCTCCCCTTGCACGCCCGCAGGCTAACGCGGCACGGCGAGCGCGAACGGAAACGCTGCAACCGATGCGCCTGCTCATCACCAGACCCGAGCCCGACGCTCTCAAGCTCGCCGGTGTGCTCGAGGAGCTGGGACACGCGGCGACCGTGGAGCCCCTGCTCAGCGTGTCGTTCGACGGCACCGACCCGATCGAGCTCGACGGCGCCCAGGCGCTGATCGCCACCAGCCGCAACGCGCTGCGCGCCCTCAAGGGGGGCGCCGCGCTCGCCCAGGCGCGGGAGCTGCCGCTGTTCGCCGTCGGCAGGGCCACCGCGGCTGAAGGGCGGGCGCTGGGCTTTGCCACCGTGGTGACGGGTGCCGGCACTGCGCCCGAGCTCGTCGGCCACATCGTGTCGGCGCTCGATCCCGCCGCCGGGCTCGTCGTGCATCTGGCCGGCGACGCGCTGGCCTTCGACCTCGGTCCCGAGTTGGAGGCGCACGGCTTCCGCGTCGTGCAGCCGGTTGTCTATCGCATGCTGCCGGCGCAAGCGCTCAGCGACGACACCGTCGAGCAGCTCGGCATGGGCGAAATCGAGGGCGTCATGCTGATGTCACCTCGCACCGCAGCAGTGTATGTAGCGCTCGTGAAGAAGCACGGCCTCGATGCGACGATCCGTCCGTTGCCGCATTTCTGCCTGTCGCAGGCGGTAGCCCGGCGCCTGAAGCCGCTAGGCAGCGTGCGCGTGGAGATTGCAGAGGCGCCGCGGCTGGAAGAATTGCTTGCCCTCATCGAGGACACCGCTGCACAATCGGGGGGCTAGTGTGATGATCGAGAAATTCGCCAGCATGTCCGGCTCGGTTCGGAGCGAATTTCTCGATCTGAATCACACTAGCTAGCTTGTGATTCTAGTGTCCCTTTTGATTCCGAAGTTCGCTCGGGACGCTGGCTTCGAGGTGTGGCGAACTTCGGAATCGGGACACTAGTTCGGGGCCGCGCGGACACAGGAGCGGCGGCAGCGGCGTGACGGCGAATTTTTGTTAATCCGAAGCAGCAAGCATTCGCCCGCACGAACCTGGGTGCTCGGGATCTAGCTCATGACCGACGGCAAAAAGGACGAACCCGGAAAGGGCCCGTTGTGGCCCAGCGACCGGCGCCCGCATGCCACCATCGATGTGCAGGCAACCGAGGTCGGCGGCGCGGACAAGAGCAAGGCTGCCGCGGGCAGCGCGCGGCCCGAGGCGACAGCCCTGCCGCCGCCGCCGTCGGCCAAGCCGGGAGCCGCGCGCCCCTCGCTTGCCGAGCTGTCGCGCAAGACCGTTCAGAGCAACACCTTCCTCTCGCATGTCGCAGCCGGCGTGGCGGGCGCCGTCCTCACGCTGATCGCCGCCACTCTGTTCGGGCTGCTCCCGGTCAGCGATGGCGGAAGCCAGCAGGGCTCGCCGGAGCTCGCCAAAAAGGTCGCGGCACTGGAGACCGCCATGCGCCAGCGGCAAGCTGCGCCCGCGGGCGACGCAGCCGCCAAGCTCAGCTCCGCGGAAGGCCGGCTCAAGGCCCTGGAGGATCAGGCGCGCGCCATTCCCGACCTGGCCAAGGCCCAGGCGAAGCTGGCGGCCGACACCAAGGCGCTCGAAGGGCGCGCGGGCAGCCCGGAGCTGACCGAGCGGCTCAACAGAATCGAGCAGGCGCTGGCGAGCCCGGCTTCCGGCGATCCCGCGCGCGGCGCGCAGAGCGCGGCCATCGCCGACAAGCTGGCCGAGCTCGAGAGGACCGCCGGCGAGGCGCTGGCGGCAGCCAAGCAGGCTTCCCAGCGCAGCGATCAGGAGCTTGCCGTCATCAAGACCGACGCCGGCCTTCTCGCCCAGCGCTTCGATGCGATGAAGGTCGACGTGGAGGCACGGCTGAAAGGCGCCGCCAAGGCGGCCGAGCTGGCCCCGGTGCTGAGCAAGCTCTCAGCCTTCGAGCAGGATCTGCAGCAGTTCCTCAAGGGCGAGGGCGAGCGCAACAGCAATGCCCGGCGCGTGGTGCTGACGCTGGAGATCGCCAACCTCAAGCGCGCCATGGACCGCGGCGACCGCTACGCGCCCGAGCTCGATGCCGTGCGCAAGGTCGCAGGCAGCACCCTCGACCTGGCGCCGCTGCAGCGCTACGCGCTGGAGGGCGTGCCCACCGTGCCGGCGCTGACGCGCGAGTTCCGCCGCGTCGCCAACGCCGCCATCGACGCCGAGGCCGAGCCGGCGGATGCTTCCATTTGGGAGCGCATGCTCTCGGGCGCGCGCTCGATCGTGCGCGTGCGCAAGACCGGCCACACCAGCGACGACACGAGCGCGGAGGCCGTCGTCGGCCGCATGGAGGCAGCCCTCAAGGAAGGCCGGCTGGGCGAGGTCGTAGCCCAAGGCGCCAAGCTGCCGGCCAAGGCCGCGCCGGCCGCCGAGGACTGGTTGAGGAAGGTGCAGGCTCGGCACGCCGTCGACCAGGCGATCGGCGAGATCGAAGGCGCGCTCAAAGCCACGCTCGCCGCCCGCACGCCTGAGCCCGCGACGGAGCTCAAGCGATGATCCGCCTCGTTGCCTTCCTGCTCGCGGTTCTCATCATCGTCGCCGGCCTGCACTGGCTCGCCGACCGGCCGGGCAACATCACCGTGGAGTGGCAGGGCTACATCGCCGAGACCAGCGTGTTTCGCGCGCTGGTTATTCTGGGCCTCGCCATGGCCGCGACGCTGGCGGCCTGGGCGCTGCTGCGCCAGGTCTGGCGCACGCCCATCGCCATGGGCCGCTACATCTACCGCCGCCGCCAGAAGCGCGGGCTCGACGCCCTGACCAGCGGCATCATCGCGGTGGGCGCCGGCGACAAGGCGCTGGCGCTGCGCTACGCCTCCCAGGCGCGCAAGTCCTTGCCACACGAGCCGCTCACCCACCTGTTGCGCGCGCAGGCGGCCCAGATCGGCGGCGACCGCGCCACCGCGCGGCGCATCTTCGAGGCGATGCTGGCCTCGCCCGACACCGAGCAGCTCGGCCTGCGCGGCCTGTTCCTGGAGGCCGAGCGCGAGGGCGCCAACGAGGCCGCACGCCAGTTCGCCGAGCGCGCGCTCGCCAAGAACGCCAAGCTCGGCTGGGCGGTGGAGGCGCTGTTCGACCTCGACTGCCGCGCCCACGACTGGCAGGCGGCCCTCGACACGCTGGAGATCGCCCGCCGCCAGCGGTTGGTCGAGCCGGCCGCGGCCAACCGCAGGCGAGCCGTGCTCCTCACCGCGCTCGCGCAGGCTGCCGAGGACGGCGCCGCCGACAAGGCGCTGCCCCTGGCGCAGGAGGCGCACAGGCTGGCGCCCGACCTGGTGCCGGCGGCGGCGATCGCCGGACGCATTCTCGCCGCGCGTGGCCAGACGCCGCGCGCCGCCCGCGTGCTGCTCAAGACCTGGCGGCTCGCCCCGCATCCCGATCTCGCCGCCGCCTACGCCTACGCGCGCACCGGCGACAGCCCGCGCGACCGCCTGGCCCGCGCCCGCCATCTGGCCCGGCTGTCGCCCAACCATGCCGAGGCGCAGATCGCGCTCGCCATCGGCGCCATCGAGGCACGCGAGTGGGACGAGGCGCGCGCCGCGCTCGAGCCGCTGATCGCCGACCGCCTCACGCCGCGCGTGTGCACGCTGATGGCGCGCATCGAGGGCGAGGAGAACAGCGACGCGGGCCGCGTGCGCGAATGGCTGGCGCGCGCCGTCACCGCCCAGCGCGATCCCGCCTGGACGGCCGACGGCGTCGTCTCCGACCGGTGGAGCCCGATGTCGCCGGTGACGGGCGCGCTCGATGCCTTCCAGTGGCGCCAGCCCGCTGTCGAGAGCGGCGCGGCGGCTGCCTCGCTCGCGGCCAAGGTCGACGCCCTCATCGGCCTTGCCGGTGAAGCGCGCGTCGCCGCGGCGGCCCCCCGGCGACCCGCCGCGGCGACGCCGAGCCCACCACCATCGAGGTGGCCGAGCCCCTGCCGCAGCCGCCTGCCAAGGCGCTGCCGGCAAGGCCGAGCCCGGCGCCGGCGGAGCCCGTCACCCTCACCCCGATCGTCGCCCCCACTGAGGCGGCAGCCGACCCGCCCCCGTCGCAGCAGGCCGCCGCAGCCAAGGTGCGGCCGGCGCCGAAGCCCGCACCGGCGAGCAAGCCGCCCCCGCGAAAACCGGTGGAGCCCAAGGTGTTCGTCTCGCCGCGCGCCCCCGACGATCCGGGCCCCGACCAGCTGGAGGGCGACGGCTTGAGCGTCTATCCGGCCGCCAAGGCGTGAGCCAATGGTCAAGCGGCGCCTGGCCAGTGCGATCCGCCGGCTCGCAAAGGATGCCTCGCTGAAGACGGGTCTGTGGAACAACCTGTTCTTCAATGTCTACCCCTACATGTTCGACCCCAAGCAGCTCGTGTTCATGATCGAGCGCGTGAAGGATGCCGGCCAGGTGCCGGGGTGCTTCGTGGAGGCCGGCGTGGCGTGGGGCGCCACCACCGCGCTGCTCAACAGGACCATGAACCAGGAAGGCATCGAGCGCCCCTACTACGCCATCGACACGTTCTCGGGCTTCATAGAGGAGCAGGTGCGCTACGAGATCGAGACGCTGGGCAAGCCCGCCGAGATCGCCCACGGCTTCGCCGAGAACCGGCAGGCCTGGTTCGACAAGAGCATGCGGCTGCATCACTTCAGCCGGGTGAAGTCCATCCAGGCCGACGTCGCCGAATTCCCCTTTTCCAGCATCGCTCCGATCGCGTTCTGCCTGCTCGACGTGGACCTCTATCATCCCATCCGCAGGGCGCTCCCCAAGATCTACGAGGCGCTGGCGCCGGGCGGCATCATCGTCGTCGACGACTGCAAGCCGAACTACGTGTGGGAAGGGGCGCTGAAGGCCTACGAGGAGTTCGTCGCCGAGAAGGGCCTGCCGCGGGAGATTGCCGCCGAACGGCTCGGCATCGTGCGTGCTTAGCGGCTGCGGCGCGATCATGCCGCGTGATCGCTCGTCGCGACGCACCTGCTTGCAGGGCGCCTCGGATGGGGCCAGATAAGGGTGTGCGTCCGCAGTCGAGCCGACCCGTCCAGCTCTAGCTTTGCGCAGGGCTGACGGCGCAAATGTGGAGCTGAGCGCGCCATGGAACTCGACGCCCTGAGCCTCGCCCGGCTGCAGTTCGCCTTCACCATCTCGTTCCACATCATCTTCCCCGCCTTTACCATTGGGCTTGCCAGCTACCTCGCCGTGCTCGAGGCGCTGTGGCTCGCCACCGGCCGCAACGTCTTCCTCGCGCTGTTCAACTACTGGAAGAAGATCTTCGCCGTCAGCTTCGGCATGGGCGTCGTGTCGGGCATCGTCATGAGCTACCAGTTCGGCACCAACTGGAGCGTGTTTTCCGACAAGACCGGCCCCATCCTCGGGCCCTTGATGGGCTACGAGGTGCTGACCGCGTTCTTCCTGGAGGCCGGCTTCCTCGGCGTCATGCTGTTCGGCATGGAGCGGGTCGGCAAGCGCCTGCATTTCTTCGCCACGCTGATGGTGGCGGCCGGCACGCTGATGTCGGCGTTCTGGATCCTGGCCGCCAACAGCTGGATGCACACGCCCGCCGGCTACGCCATCAACGCCGCCGGCCAGTTCGTGGCGACCGACTGGTGGGCCGTGATCTTCAACCCGTCGTTTCCCTATCGGCTGGTGCACATGGTGCTGGCCGCCTACCTGACGACCGCATTCGTGGTCGGCGCGGTGGGCGCCTTCCACCTGCTCGCCGACCGCGCCAACGAGGGCGCACGCGTGATGTTCTCGATGGCCATGTGGATGGCCGCCATCGTCGCGCCGATCCAGGCTGTGGCGGGCGACCAGCACGGCCTCAACTCGCTGGAGCATCAGCCGGCCAAGATCGCCGCCATTGAAGGACACTGGGAGTCTCGGCCCCGGCCAACCGCTGATCCTGTTCGGGTGGCCCGACATGGCGGCGGAGACCACCCGCTTTGCAGATCGAGATCCCCAAGCTCGGCAGCTTCGTGCTCACCCACGACTGGAACGGCACGGTCAAGGGCCTCAAGGCCTGGCCGCGCAGCGAGCGGCCGAACTCGACGCTGATCTTCTGGACCTTCCGCATCATGGTGGGCATCGGCGTGCTGATGATCGGGCTCGGCTTCTGGAGCCTGTGGCTGCGCTTTCGCCGGCGCCTCTATGACAGCACGCGGCTGCTGCAGGCGGCAGTGCTGATGGGGCCGTCGGGCTTCGTGGCGGTGCTGGCCGGCTGGATCACCACCGAGTCCGGGCGCCAGCCCTACACCGTCTACGGCCTGCTGCGCACCGCGGAATTCGGCCTCGCCCATCGATGCAGCGGCCGTCGGGGCCTCGCTGCTGGCCTTCATCGTCGTCTACTTCCTGGTGTTCGGCGCCGGCACGTTCTACCTGCTGCGCATGATGGCCAAGCCGCCCGACCTCTCCGAGCCCGACATCGAGAAGGGCGTGCCGACGCGGGCGGCAGGCATCACGCCCGCCCCGGCGCTGGGACAGTGAGGGGTCGCTCGCCTGTTGCGCGGCTCGCACCGTTGTTGACAACGCCCTTGGCGTCTCGCGTTATGACAAAAAAGCGCCCAGGGAGATCGCCGCCATGCTCACACGCCGCAAAGCCCTGCTCGCACTGGGTGGACTGGCCTGGCATCGCTGCCCGGCGCCGCCGTCGCTCAGGGCCGCAACGTCCGCCTGGTCGTGCCCGCTGCGGCTGGCGGCAACATCGACGTCATCGGCCGGCTCTACGCAGACCGCCTCCGGGAAGCGCTCGGCCAGACATGGATCGTTGAAAACCGCGCAGGCGCCAACAACACGCTGGGCGCCGCCGAAGTGGCGCGCGCCGCGCCCGACGGCACGACGCTTCTGACCAATGCCGATATCCATCTCATGGCGAAGCACGTCATGCGGCAGGTGCCCTACGACCCGGTCGCCGACTTCACGCCGATTTCGCGGTTCGCCATCTCGCCGATGGTGTTCGTCGGCCATCCCGGCAAGACGCCCGCCGATCTCAAGGCGCTCGTCGCCGAGATGAAGGCAGCCCCCGACAAGCACACCTACTCGAATTCCGGGCTCGGCTCGATGGGCCATCTGGCCAGCGAGAGCTTCAACAACCGCATCGGCGTCAAGGCGGTGATCGTCACCTACCGCGGCACCGCGCCGGCCCTCACCGACGTCATCGGCGGGCAGACGACGCTGATGGTCGCGCCGCTCGGCAGCGCCCTGCAGCAGATCCAGGCAGGCAGCCTGCGCGCCTTCGCGGTCATGTCCGAGCAGCGCGCGCCGCAGCTGCCGGCGGTGCCGACCGTCGCCGAGGCCGGCTTCCCGGGGCTGAACTTCACGCTCTGGTACGCCCTGTGGGGCCCGAAGGGCATGGCGCCCGACCTCGTCGCCCAGATCAATGCCGCCGTGCAGGCAGCCTCCAAGCATCCCGAGCTGGTGCAGCAGCCTGACGGCGCTCGGCGCCGAGCCGGTGACCGAGACGGCCGCCGCCTTCGCGAGCTTCCTCGCCGCGGAAGCAGCCCGCAGCGCCGAGATCGCCAAGGTCGCAGGCATCACGCCGCCCGCAATTGAGAGGCCACCATGACCGCTGACGCCGCCCTGCTCCGCGATCTCGTCGCGGCCAACCACATCCTCTACGACCACGGCGTGGTCGATGCATTCGGGCACGTCAGCGTCCGCCACGACAAGCTGCCCGACCGCTTCCTGCTGGCGCGCAACATGGCGCCCGGCAGCGTCACCGCCGGCGACATCCTCGAATTCAACCTCGACGGCGTCGCCCGTCGATCCGCAAGGGCCCGCGCCCCTATCTCGAGCGCTTCATTCACAGCGAGATCTACGCGGCGCGCCCCGATGTCATGGCGGTCGTGCACAGCCATTCGCATTCGATCGTGCCGTTCTCCATCTCGGCGCGGCATCGCCTGCGCGCGGTGTTGCACATGGCGGGCTTCATCGGCACCGCGGCGCCCGCTGTTCGAGATCCGCGACGCGGGCGGTCCCGCGACCGACCTGCTGATCCGCTCGCCGGAGCTCGGCCGCGCGCTCGCCACGTCCGCTCGCCAACAGCAACATCGTCGTCATGCGCGGGCACGGCTCGACCGTGACGGCGCCGTCGCTGCCGCTCGTCGTCTACCGCGCCGTCTATGCCGAGCTGAACGCCCGCTACCAGTCCGAGGCCATGCGCCTTGGTCCGATCACGGCGCTGACCGCCGAGGAGGCCGCCGCCTGCGCCGCCTCCACCGAAGGCCAGGTGCATCGGCCGTGGGAGCTGTGGACGCGCGAAGCCGCCGAGCGCCGCATGCGCGGTTTACCGCGGGCTAGCGGCTAGGGACTAGCGCGTCGGGCTCGCCTGGCGTGGGCGCCGGAACCCGGCGCGTGTCGGCGTCGTTTGCTGCTGCGAGGGCAAGGGCACCCATGACACCTGACATTGCGATCTGCCTGGCGATTCTCGGCGGCGCCGTCCTGCTGTTCGCCTGGGACCGCATGCCGGCCGACGTCGTCGCGCTGGGCGTGATGCTGGCCGTCATCGCCACCGGACTGCTGCCGCCGACAAGGCCTTCGCCGGCTTCGGCAGCGACACCGTGATCATGATCCTGGGCCTGCTGATCATGTCGGCCGGCCTGATCCAGACCGGCGTGGTGGAGATCGCCGGCCGCTACGTGTTCGACCTGGCCGGGCGCAACCCGGCGATCTTCCTGCCGGTCATCATGGTCTCGGTGGCCGTCGTCTCCGCCTTCATGAGCAACACGGCGGCGACCGCGTTCTTCGTGCCGCTGGTGATCGGCTACGCCGCCAAGATCGGCGCGAGCCCGTCGCGGTTCCTGCTGCCGCTCGCCTTCGCGTCGATCCTGACCAGCTCGGTCACGCTCATCAGCACCTCGACCAACCTGGTCGTCAGCGATCTGCTCACCCGCTACCAGCAGCCGCCCATGGGCATGTTCGAGCTGGCGCCGGTCGGCATTCCCATCGCCATCGTCGGCATCCTCTATGTCTGGCTCATCGGCGTGCGCCTGCTGCCGCAGCGCGAGGACCAGAAGCCGGAGGAGACGATCGGCGAGCGCAAGTACCAGGCCGATGTCGTGGTGATCGAGGACGGGCCGCTCGTCGGCAAGATCGCTCGAAGGCCGCCAAGATCGCGGCCGGCGCCGGGCTGTCGGTCGTCAAGCTGATGCGCGGCGGCGAGACCATCGCGGCGAGAAGCGGCTCGCCGAGATCGAGCTGCAGGCGGGCGACGAGCTGCTGATCGAGGGCCTGCGCGCGGACCTCCTCAAGATCAAGGACATCGAGGGCCTCGACTTCAAGGCCGATGTGCACCTGGCCGACGAGGACGAGACGAAGGAAGAAAAGGAGAAGCCCACCATCGTGGAGGGCGTGCTGCTGCCGCGCTCGCCGCTGATCGGCTACAGCCTGAGAAGCCTGGGCTTCAAGGAGCGCTACGGGTTGCAGGTGCTGGCCATCCATCGCGCGGGCCGGGTGCCCGAGACCATCAGCTCGGCGCGCCTGCGCATGGGCGACGTGCTGCTGCTGCAGGGCACGCCCGAGGACGTCAAGGCGCTGGAGCAGGGCAACCTGTTCAACATCTTCGGCGGCGTGGAGCAGGGGCGGCTCAATCGCTCGCCGCGCGCCGCTCGCCGCGGCCATCTTCGCGCTGGCGATCGTGGCCGCGACCTTCAAGCTCGCCGCGCTGCCGGTGGCCATGCTGGGCGGCGCGTTCCTGATGCTGGCTGACGCGCTGCCTCTCGCCCGAGGAGGCCTACCGGCAGGTCGAATGGAAGGCGCTGATCCTGATCGGCTCGCTGCTGTCGCTGGGCGCGGCCATGGAGGCGAGCGGCGCGGGCAAGTATCCTCGCGCAGCAGCTCATCGCCATCGTGGGCGCCGACAGCCGCTACGCCCTGCTCAGCTGCTTCTTCATCCTGACCGTGGCGCTCACCCAGCCCATGTCGAACCAGGCCGCCGCGCTGGTGGTGTTGCCGATCGCCATGCAGACCGGCCTGCAGCTCGGCGTCGATCCGCGCGCCTTCGCCATGATGGTGGCGGTGGCCGCGAGCTGCTCCTACCTGACGCCGCTCGAGCCCTCGTGCCTCATGGTCTACGGGCCGGGCAAGTACCAGTTCTCCGACTTCTTCAAGGTCGGCGCACCGCTGACGGTGCTGATCTATGCCATCGCCATCGTGATGGTGCCGTGGGTCTGGCCGATCTAGAGGCAGCGCCCAAGGCCCTCAACGCAGCCAGGCACGCGTGCTAGGATCGGCCATGATCGATCTCCCCTTCATCTGGGCCGGACTGATCGCCTTCGCCGTGCTGGCCTACGTGCTGTTCGACGGCTTCGATCTCGGCATCGGCATCCTGTTCCCGTTCCTGGCCGACGACCACGAGCGCGACGTGGCCATGAACTCGGTGGCCCCCGTCTGGGACGGCAACGAGACCTGGCTGGTCCTGGGCGGCGGCGGCCTGATGGCCGCGTTCCCCCTGGCCTACGCCGTCGTGATGCCGGCGCTCTACGTGCCGATCACGCTGATGCTGCTCGGCCTCGTCTTCCGCGGCGTCGCCTTCGAGTTCCGCTGGCGCACGGTGCGCGGAAGCCCGTGTGGGACTGGGCGTTCGCGGGCGGCTCGGCGGTCGCCGCACTATCACAAGGCATCGCGCTCGGCGCCCTGGTGCAGGGCATCCCGGTCGCCAACCGCGCCTATGCCGGGGGCTGGTGGGACTGGCTCACCTGGTTCAGCCTGCTCACCGGGCGCCGCCCTGGTGGTGGGCTACGCGCTGCTGGGCGCCACCTGGCTGATCCTCAAGACCACGGACGAGCTGCAGGCCAGTGCACGCCGCTTCGCCTGGATCACCGGCGCTGGCGACGCTGGCGCTCATCGGCCTCGTCAGCCTGATCACGCCGTTCCTCGATCCTGTCTTCATGCAGCGCTGGTTCGCCTGGCCGGCGGTGATCTACTCCGCCCCCGTGCCGATCTTCGTGGCCCTCGCCGCGCTCGCCCTGTTCTGGGGGCTCTGGCCAGGGAGCGCGATGCGATGCCGTTCCTCGCTGCCATCGCCCTGTTCGTGCTGTCCTTCATCGGCATCGGCATCAGCTTCTACCCCTACATCCTGCCGCCCTCGATCACCATCTGGCACGCGGCCGCGCCCGACAACAGCTTGAGCTTCCTGCTGGTCGGCGCCGTGTGCTGATCCCGCTGATCCTCGGCTACACCGCGCTCGCCTACTGGGTGTTCCGCGGCAAGGTCGACCCGAAGGCGGGCTACCACTGATGGCGGGCGCGCCCGAGCCGCGTCTCTCCCGCCGCCTGCTGTGGTTCGTCGCGCTGTGGCTGGCGGGCGTTCTCGCCGTCGCCGCCGTCGGCCTCGTCATCCGCAGCGTGCTGCTGTGACGCTGTTCTGACACCACGCTTCCAAACACTCGTATTGGACACACCGCCAGACGCGTTGCCTCCCCCTGCATCGAAGGCGGGCCTTCGATGCGCACGAGGGGGGAGGACGGAATGCCACGGACTTAGACTGCCGCTCGCAACCCACGCAGCGAACACGACCGGCAGGCTAAGTCCGATGGCATTCCTGGTGGGGGTGACGGCACCGCGCATCGGCGAGACGCCCCCACCCGATGCGTCCAGCGGCTTGGCCCGGCTGTTGCGTCTGCAGATCGCGCGGCGATGGCCGGTCCAAACCGCGGACGCATCGCCCTCCCCCCTCTTTCGTGTCGAAGGCTGTGCCTTCGACACAGGGGGAGGTGAAGCTCACTGCACGATCTGCCCGACTTTAGCCCGCCAGCGCCTTCTTTGCCGGCACCTCGTCCGCGGCGGCGCCGGCCTTCGCCTTCATCTCCGCCGCCATGTCCTGCAGTGCCGCCACATGCGGCTCGGTCTGGTCGCGGATCATGCCCTTGAAGTTGGCGCCTTCCTCGATGGTGAGCTTGCTCTGGATGATCTCGCTCTCCACCTGCGCGCCGTCCTGCAGGATCACGCGGTTGGCGCGGATGATGCCCGTCACCTTGCCGCGCACCACGATCTCCTCCGCCGTGATGTCGCCCATGATGACGGCGTCGCGGCCGATGGTCAGGTGCGCGCAGCGGATGTCGCCGTTGATCTTGCCGTCGACCTGCACCTCGCCCTCGGTCGTCAGGTTGCCGTCGATCTGCAGGCTCGCGTCGATGATGGCGCGCGAGGGCCCGAGGTTCGGCTTGCGGTTGAGCAGCGCCCCCTGATCCGCCGGCGCCGTGCCGCCGAACGCCCGCGCGGTGGCCGCCAGACTGCCGCTCTCCTCTGGCTTCTTGTTGAAGATCATGAAGGTTGCTCCCCTGTGGCTGGAGCGCGGACGGTTGCCGCGAGGCGCCGGTGCATAGCCGCGCAGCAATCCTGATTCTGGGTGGGGGCACAAGCCGGGGCTGTTGACGGCGCGGCCTGCCGAGGCCGTCACGCAGATGCAGCAGTTTCTACCGTCGCGGGTGTGGCAGAAAAATAAGAACGCGGGCGCGGCGGCCGCGGCTGTGCCGACCGGCACAAGCAGCAGGCGTCCACGCCGGTAAGGTGGCGCTTTCAACCGTCGGTGGCGGCCGATCATGCGGCAGGAGCATCAATGCCCGCAAACCGCATGCAGGAGACGCGAGGATTGTGCTTTGGACAACACAGTTTGCCGAGCAACGGCGGCCATGCCACGCTCTCACCCCATAGTTTGGGCATGCTGGTGCAGTTTTGTGCGATGCGCTCCACTCCATGACTTGTTGAACTCGCCGGCACTGACAGCACCGCAGGTCGTTGGTGGCAGACGGCTGGCCCTCGCGAGCAATTGCCATAGCAGCGTACGGGAAATGGCATGACCAGAGATTTGAGTACGGGCGAGGATGTCGAGCTGGAGTGGTGGTACGAGCCCGAGGAGGAGTGCCAGGAAGCCACCGCGCCGCCGCGCGGCGCCCAGGCCTTCGCGGCCGACGACGTCAGCTGGGCCGAGGACAAGCAGCACCCCGACTACCGCCACCTCGACGCCGGCTTTGCCGAGGAGGAGTTCGAGTTCACCGGCGCCGACCTCGAGCTCATCATCCGCGAGAACCGCTTCGAGCCCACGCGCGAGGAGGATCGCATCCTGTTCGGGCTGCGCGGCGCGATGCTCGCCACCGGCGGCAGCGCCAGCGGCCCCGGCCTGCGCCTGCGCCTCACCCGCCCCGACCATCGCGAGTTCCGCTGCGTCATCGGCGTCTACAATACCGGCACCAAGCTGATCTCGGGCTTCGTCGGCTCCACCGTGCCGTGGTACGCCTTCGTGCACGACTTCTTCCAGCGCGGCCGCGGCGATCCCAGGACCAACCTGCTGCCGACGGGCTGCTACCCCTACTACGTCGGCGCGCACGGCAAGCATCAGATCCCCGGCTGCCTCCGGCTCGGCACCGGCCACGACAAGGCCCAGCAGGAGCGCGTCGCCGTCCTGCGCACCATCTATGACGTGCGCTACGACACCACCGACATCTACGATCCGTCGATCCCGCACGCCAACCTGCATCCCTCCTTCAGCGGCAGGATGTTCCGCTCGCGCGGATGCCAGACCGTGCGCGGCGGGTTCGACGCCGGCCACACCGGCGAATGGGCCGAGTTCCGCAACGCGGCCGGACTAGGCAGCCGCGGCGACAACGGCAAGCGCTTCGACTACGTGCTGGTGACCGGCGTCGAGGCCGCGATCGCCTCCAAGCTGCGGCGCACGGGGGCCGTCGGCAACTCCGGCATCGTGCTCGAGCGCCTGACGCGGCTCAGGCACGGCTCGCGCGGCGAGCTGGTCGGCAGCCTGCAGCGCAAGCTGGGGCTGCAGCCCACCGGGCTTTTCGGTGCCCAGGAGACCAGGGCGCTCACCGCCCTGCAGCGCAAGAAGCTTTCCTTCGCCGACGGCATCTACTCGCCCGACATGGATGCGCGCCTGGAGTTCGGCATCCTCAAGAGCGCGCCCTCCTCCGCGCCGGTGCAGGTGCGCCACATCGCGGCCGGCTCCAAGCGCATCGCCCTCGTCATCGGCAACGGCGCCTACACCGCCGCATCGCAGCTCACCAACCCCACCCACGATGCCGAAGCGATCGCCGACCGGCTCAAATCGCTCGACTTCTCCGTCACGCTGCTGCGCGACGCCACCGAGCACTCCATGGTGCAGTCGATCGTCAAGTTCAAGGACGACCTGACCGCCTGCCACGTCGGCCTCATCTTCTATGCCGGCCACGGCGTACAGATCGACGGCGAGAACTACGTGCTGCCGGTCGACTGCAACCCCGGCACGATGCCGGAGCTGCGCCAGAGCTCGGTCTCGCTCGGCACCTTGCTCGACCCGCTCGAGGAATCGGGCAAGGTCGGCATCATCATTCTCGACTGCTGCCGCGACAACCCGTTCCAGGGGCGCTCGCTGTCGCGGTCGCTGCGCAGGGGCTTTGCCAACCTCGGGGCGCCGGCCGGAACCTTCATCGCCTTCTCCACCCAGCCCGGCGCCACCGCCAGCGACGGCACGGCCGGCCAGCACAGCCCGTTTGCCCATTCGCTGCTCCAGCACATCATTGCCGAGGATCAAGACGTCGGCCAGATGATGCGCGTGGTGCGCAAGGAGGTGAACGAGAAGACCGAGGGGCGGCAGCTGCCATGGGACCAGTCGTCCCTGATGGTCGACCACTTCGCCTTCAAGCAGTCCAACCGCAGCGCCGAGCATCGAGTTCTGACCCGCGAGGAGCTGGACCGGCAGCGCAAGGAGACCGCCAGGGAGCGCGAGGAGGAATACTGGACGCTGACGAGCTCCAGCAACAGCGAGCAGCTGCTCGAGAGCTTCATCTCCCAGTACCCCGACAGCCGGTTCCGCGGCGCCGCCGATACCAAGCTCAAGGAGATAAGGGACGCGCGCGAGAAAGAACGCATGAGGGCGCTCCGCGTAAAGTGGTGGTCCCGGGCGGCGACAGCAGCCGCCGTCATCCTGTGCGGCGTCGTGTTCGGCCTTTGGAACGTGGTCACATTGGTCCGGGACCAGAACAACCTGCTGAACGAATGGCGGGACGGCGCATTCACGGGCCAGTTCAAGCTGCTGCTGGCCAAGGCCCGCGACAAGCTCGAGGCGGGAAGCTCCGATGACGCGCGCGCGCTGGCGCTCGCAGCCCGGCGCATCTTCAAGGAGCGCAACCGCGCGGTCGATTTCGAGTACGAGTACGACGACAAGAAGCCGGGCAAGGCGATGGATCCCGTGCTCGGCGTCGACTTTGCCAACGTCGTGGTCGAGTTGATGAGGCGGCAAGCCGACGTCGAGCTGGCGGGATCGATCGCAACCAACTCGGTCAAGGCCGCCTTCACGCCGGACGGCCGCTACATCGTGTGGGCCGAGGATGGTCAGGACAAGGGGCTCATCCTTTCCGATGCGAACACGGGAAGCCTTGTCCGGCGGCAGCCGCGCTATGCCGACAACGTACGCACGCTGATCACCAGTCCGGACGGATCGCATGCGGCGCTGCTCTCGGAGCGCGGCGATGCGGAGCTGTTCTCGCTGCGCAGGAACTCCGACTACTACGACGTCTATGCCGAGGACGACGTGCGGGCGATCGCCTTCGGCACGGTCGGCTCACGCCTGATGCTGGCGGCCGTCAACAAGAACGGAGACGTTCTGGGCTGGCGCTTCGATGCGCAAGGCGCGCTGGAGGGCAAGGCCATCAGGCTGCCGCGCGCAGCCGGCCGGCCGAGCTGGAACAACGCCATGGGCACTGGCTTTGCCATCAGCTGCTACGAGAGCCTGTGCGTGTGGGCGGAGCCCGACGGCGCCGCGTTCGCAGCGCGCCTCGGCACCGAGGTGGGAAGCGGCTGGCAGCGCCTGCAGGGCACGAGCAAGCTCGACCGTTGGCCGGGACCGACACCGCCGCTCCTTCGCCTCGCCAAGGAGCGCATCATCACCCACGCCGCCGGAGGAATGTCCTTGTACGCGCTCGGCACGCAGGACGGCACGTTCTCGCTCAAGGCGCTGCACACCTGGAACGACCCGGCGATCACCTCGATCGACGTCGACGAGCAACAGAGGCTGACGCTGCGCTACCCGCCAGACGACAAGAACAAGTCCTGGACCGTCCAGCATTCCGAGATCAAGCTGCGGGACGGCAGGTACGAGCTGGAACACATCTACTACCGGGACTACGACCGGCAGACCCTCGACTTCAACTCCCCCACCAACGGCGTCATCTTCGCGGCCACCAACCCGCAAGGCCGCAGCGTCCTGAAGCGCCGTGTCGACCAGGTCCTTCACAAGGAGCGCGACTGTGTCCACGCATGCGATCTGATTAGGTGGTTGGGCGCGAACGGTCGCGTGGTCTACGGCGTCGACCACGGCGACCTGATGGAGGTGGAGCTGGGCGACGCGGATTCCACATCGAGGGCCGTCGCGAAGATCGAGCGGCAGATCACCGACTGGTTCACGCGGCGCGGGCAGCAGCCTCGTACCCCGGCGGTCGACTTCGTCACGCAGGCGCTCGATCCTGCGCGCCGGCAGCTACTTGTGCTCGCGGTCGTGCCCGAGCTCGAAACCGAGCCCGGCAATTTGCGCTCGGCGGCGTTCGTCGCCGCGATCGATCTCAAGACCGGGCTTCTCAAGGGCGATCCGGTGCGGGTGAACGCGCCCGACCCCGAGGAGAGCGTGCCCTACGCCGATCTCGTCCTGGCCGGCACCTCCCGGCCGGAGCGGCGCGACGCGGGCACCAGAGCGACGATGTCGGTGTCGCTGCGCGTCCTCGTCAGGGTCGCCATGGATGGAGCGGTCTACGCGGTGCACGACCCCAATCGGGAGCAGTGGCAGGAAGCGCGCACCGGTGGCAAGGCGGGCTGGCTGTACCGCATCGAATCCGAGAACATGATCCGTATCGCGTATTTTCACGATGATCCCAGCTACGCCCGCAACAAGCGGCCCGACATCCGCATCGCCCCGGACAAGGGCAGGCTCAGCGCTTTCGGCTTTCTCGATGAGGGTTCCAGCGCCTTCCTCGCCTACGAGGAGGGTCACGTCGAGATCTGGAGCCTGGACCTGACCAGCAAGGCACCGCAACCCATCACCATCAATACCCGCACCAAGCTCAACTCGGCCCAGGACCTGGCGTGGGCGATCGGCGACCGGGTGCTGCACGTCCACGACGAGAGCAGCATCCGCTCGTACAACCGCTTGGGGCTGCTGCTCAACTGGTATGCGCCGGGGGGTTCCAGCAAGAGGATCGGCGGCCTGCAGCCGCTCGCCACCGGCGAGTTGTTCGCCGTGGTCGGCCTGAAGCACATCGTGATGCCCGCCGTCACGCTCGAGGCCGACGTGGACAAGATTCCCTATATGGCGGAAGCTTTGACCCCCCGCTGGCTCTCCCGCTCCGACAGCGATGTGCATGCCAACTGGTTCCTGCCGGCCGATGGCACCGTCGTGCCCGACACCCCGGCCGCCGCCTGCGCCGGCGACCCCAACTCCAACTATCAGCGCGAGTGCTCGCGCCTTCTCCTGGAGTTCTCGACGCCTGGACAGCGGGCGCTGGCGCTCTCCGAGCACGCCTACCGGTCGCTGGAGCGGCAATTGCCGAGCCGCGCCATCGCTTTCGCTCTGACCGACGCGGCGGCTGGCAATCCCTTGGCCCTGGCGCTCATCGCCCGTGAGCTGGGCGAGAGCGAGAAGAGAAGCTCGCCGGCACAGGGCGGGGACTCGGGAACGATCCGCTGCGACGGCGCCCGCGCCTCGGCGATGCTGGCGCTCTACACGCAGGCCATGCGCAGAGGCCGCTTCGTAGCCCCGGCCTTGGTAGGCTTGGCGTTGCAATGCACCAGTATCGCGGCTCGGGTTGCCAAGCTCACCGACGAGCTGACTGAGCTGAGCGAGGCCGGCGATCCCATGGCTTTCGCCTTGCTGGGCTACGAGCTGGAGCGCTCGGCGATGGGCAGCACGGAGCGCCTCGATAGCGCCCTTCAGAACTATGTCGTTGCCAACCGCCTGCTGCTGGCCCAGCGCGACCGGCGCCAGCCGCAGAAGCTGGTGCAGGGTCAGGACGCGATCGAGGCCATCGAGGTCGCGATCCACGCGCGCCGTGTCCAGCTCGCCGCCCGGCTGGCCCTGCCCGATCTCGTCAAGGTGTTCGAAAATGCGGACAACAGCGCCAGGCGCGTGCTGGCCGCGATTGAACGATCCCAAGCGGGCAAAGGACGCCGCCGCGCTCAAGGGCTACACGCGGCCCCAGATCGTCGCCGCCCTCGGCGGCACGGAGGATCTCTCGTCGGCCATCGGCAAGGGCGTGCGCCTCGTCGACGAGCTGACCGACAAGAAGGCCTCCGACAGCTTGGCAACGCTGGCGGTGCGTGGCCACTACGAGCTGGTGCTCAGGGGCACCGGCACGGGCGGCACCCCGCACGGCAACCCGCGCGTGGCCTTCGTCCAGTTTCTGGGCGCGGCCCAGCAGCTGCGGACAGGCGTCTATGCCAAGGCGGTGGTAGACCTCAACGAGCGCCTGGACGAGAAGAAGCGCGAGGAGGTGCTGCCGACAGCCAAGCTGCTGGAGCTCGCCGATCACTTCGGCTCGCAGCTCGGAATCGCCAGGCAGAGGCTGTCTGCGACCAAGCGGGCCGAGCTCTACCTGCAGCTCTCGCAGGCCGCGGAGTCCGATTGAAGTCACGCTGGCCGGGAGGCTCGCCATCGCCGCGCTGGAGACGAGCGAGAACCTGGTGCGAAACACCGAGAACGCGCGCATTCTCAACCAGGCACAGACGCGGGTGCTGCAGTTGCTCGACAAGGGGGGCAGCACCTATGACCGCGAGTTCTCGCTGGTCGATTGGAGGTATGTGAACTGGGCCAACGACTTCGTGAACAGGCAGCTGGACGTGGATCGCAAGGACGCGTTGGCGCTGTTCGCCACCGGCGTGCAGCTGCAGGAGCGCTACGTCGGCCTGCACTCCACACGTCCCGACCACGACCGGCTGAGACAGCGGCTTGCCAACGCCTACCGGGTGCTCGGCGACGCCCACAGGTCCGCGGGCATGCAACCGAAGTCCATCGGCGACTTCACCGAGGCGATTAAGCTGTCGCCGAAATGGGATGAGGCTTACCGCAACCGTGGTGACTCCTACAGGGAGCTGGGCAAGTACAAAGAGTCCATCGATGATTTCAACACGGCGCTCGGCATCGACCCGGGCGACGCCAACAACTACTTCGGCCGCGGCCGCACGCACCTCGTCAGCGCCGACCTCGACAACGCCGCCAAGGACTTCACCAAGGTCGTGGAGCTGAGGGCCAAATACGACGAGGGCTATCGCTTCCGAGGCATCACCTGGATTCTCCAGAGCAAGTATGACGAGGCCGTCAAAGACTTCACAAAGGCGCTGGAGATCGACCCTCGCGACGACAACTACTTCAACGGCCGCGCCTGGGCGCATTTCAAGGCGGGCCGGCTCGAGGACGCCCTGAAGGATGCCGAGAAGGCGGTGGAGACCGTGCGCTTCTGTCATGCCCATTGCAACGACACGCACGGCCACATCCTGCGCGCGCTCGGCCGCACCGGGGAGGCCGAGGCGGCCTTTGCCAAGGCCAAGGCCCTCAATCCGAACCTGAAGCTGACGGCGGACGACGTCCTGAAGCGGCTCGCTCCCTAGCTCAGTCCGCAGCGCGGCGCCCATGGGCCGCGGTGCCGCTCTCCGGTCACCCCGCCGCGTCGCGCGCCGGCTTGGCGTCTTGCCCCGCCCAGTAGCCCGCATCCTGCTTGGAGCGCTGCAGCGCCTCGGCGGTCTCGAAGCCCGGCGCCATCGATGCTTCCGTTCCGGCCAGCACCTGGTGGTGCTCGATATCGAGCGTTCTGAGCCAGCGCTGCTGCCCCATCGTCAGCGCGATGAAATAGCCGATCTCGACAAGCTCCGGCTCGCTGAAATGTGCGTGCAGCCGGCTCCATAGCGCGTCGTCGGCGGGGAGGTCCCAGGTGATCGCTTCGGCCCAGGCGAGCGCCGCCTTCTGCTTGTCGTCGTAGCGGGTCGATTTCTCGAAGTTGAGGAGGTCGAGGTAGTCGTCCTCGACGATCCCCTGGCTGGCGGCCTTCATCGAGCGCTGGTTGCCGCAATACTCGCACTTCACCGAGCGCGACACGTAGATGCGGCAGAGCTCCTTGATCGCATGGTCCGCCACGCCGTTCTTGAACACGTCGCGCCAACTGTTGGCGAAAGACCAGAATACCGCCGGCACATGTGCGCGTACGGCCTGGCTCTCGGGACGCGGCGTGCCCTCGCGACGGCAGCGGTCCAGCTCGGCGAGCATCGCCGCATCAGTGATGCTGGACGGGTCCACGTAGCTGATGCGCGGCGCTTTCATGGCTTCCTCCGAGATCGCGATCATACGAGATTCCAGCGCATACTGGCGCAGGGTGAGCTTGCGGGCAATGGCGCCGTCCAATGTGCACGCCGGCTGCGGTCTGCTAGAACGGACCCGTCCAGTCTCTGCAGATCGGGAGCGCCACATGCTGATGAAGCCGAAATGCCAGGTCATCGCGCTGGAGGAGCACTACTGGGACAAGGCGCTGGCGCAGCACTACACCGGGCCTGACTCCACGCGCGACCCCGAGCTCGCCCGGCGGCTCTACGACATGGGCGAGCTGCGCCTCAAGGAGATGGACGAGGCCGGCATCGACATCCAGGTGATCTCGCACGGCGCGCCCGCCACGCAGAAGCTCACCGGAGAAGGCGCGGTGGCCCTGACGCGCCAGGTCAATGACCGCCTCGCCGCCGCCTGCAGCGTCCACCCCAAGCGCTTTGCCGCCTTCGCGGCGCTCCCCACCTCGGACCCCGCCGCTGCCGCCGATGAGCTGGAGCGCACCGTCGCCAAGCTCGGCTTCAAGGGCGCCATGCTGCACGGCCTCGCCAACGGCCAGTTCGTCGACCACAAGCGCTTCTGGCCGATCTTCGAGCGCGCGGCGCGCCTCGACGTGCCGATCTACCTGCACCCCTCGGTGCCGCACCAGAGCGTGATCGACGCCTACTACAAGGACTACGTGCAGGAATATCCCATCATCCTGCGCGCCGCCTGGGGCTTCACGGTGGAGACGGCGACGCAAGCCGTGCGGCTGGTGCTCTCCGGCGTGTTCGACGCCTACCCCAACCTCAAGATCATCCTCGGCCACCTGGGCGAGGGGCTGCCGTTCCTGCTGTGGCGCATCGATGCGGCTCTCGCGCGGCCCGGGCAGAAGTCGGTCGGCTTCCGCGACGTCTTCGCCAGCCATTTCTACATCACCACCAGCGGCTTCTTCTCCAACCCGGCACTGTTGTGCAGCGTGATGGAGATAGGCATCGACCGCATCCTGTTCTCGGTCGACTGGCCGTTCGTCGCCAACAAGCCTGCGGTCGATTGGATCGACACCGTGCCGCTCAGCGACGAGGACAAGGCCAAGCTCGCCTCGGGCAACGCCAAGCGCCTGCTGCGCCTGTAGGCAATCCATCCATGCTCCGCTTCCTGACAGACGTGGCAACGGACTTGATACCGTGAGCCGCGCCGAGCGCAGGGCTGAAACGTGATTTGTGCGTTGGTGGCGGCCAGCGTGCGCACCCATCTACTAAGGAGAAGCTAGTTCCGAGTTCGCGACGGCTCTTTCAGTTTTCGGCCGACCGCGAAATCCCAGGTTGCAGCTCATCTCGAAGGATGGGCGACATGAACGACGCAGCCAGATTCAAGTTCAGTGGGCGGAACTCGATGGCTCAGTTCACGGCGTGGATAGTCATCCTACAAACCCCCATACTATGGCTGCCTGCAGCTGCCTGGCGCGATGGCGGGCTGGTGGGCGTGGCCGCCTCTGTCGTAGCGATGCTGGCCATCATCGGGGGCCTGCGGGCCTCGATCGTCGTCGGACCATCTCGAGTCGTAATTGTCAGGAAATGCTTCTTCATTCCGTACTGGCGTCATACCGGGCGCGCCATCAAGGGTGTTTGGTTCAGTGGCGACTGGGGTGACCCGGAAGGCGCCCTTGGCGTGGTCGTGGATCTCGACGGTAGAGAGATCCACATCGGCTCGGGCAAGACGATGCACTATCTCTACTCCGCACTGCTGGCCGCGGGTAGGGCTGCCCCCTCCCTCTTGCGGGGAGACGGGGTGAGGGCAACCTACCTCGCCCGCCAGCAGGAGCAGCAGCGCCACCACCACCACCGCCAGCCAGAACCCCGGCACCAGCCAACTCCCGACCGAGAACGGAACTGGGATAGTGATACGCCCTGTCGATGTCATCGCGATCCGGCATGCCATGGAGATGCAGAGAAATGCATAAAGATTCGAGCCGGCCGGCGCGGCTAGTTCATAGGCGGCGCATAAATGCTGGGCGCTCGCGCCGATGCGCGCCTTGGGCTAGCGTCGGCGCGGAAGGGCCACTCCAAAGCGCCCTGCCGGAGGAAACCATCGCCCATGCCGAGCACAGTTGCGGAAACCTTTGCCGACACCGCCCGCGCCAATGCCGCCCACCCGTTCCTGATCGTGCCGGCGCGCGCCGACCGCGACTGGTCACCCGACGGCATCGAGGTGAGCTATGGCGCCGCGCTGGCCGAGGTCGAGCGGTTGCGCGCTTCCTACGCGGCGGCAGGCTATGGCCACGGCCACCGCGTCGCCATCCTGCTGGAGAACCGCCCCGAATTCCTCCTGCACTACCTGGCGCTCAACGGGCTCGGCTGCGGCATCGTGCCGATCAACCCGGACTACCGCCACGACGAGATCGCATATGTCGTGGAGCACAGCGACGCCGAGCTTGCCGTGGTGCTGCCGCACCGCGTCGCCGATGTCGCCAAAGCCGCCAGCCAGCGCGCCAGGCCGCTGCCGGTGGTGGACGCGCACGCCATGCCGGCCGAGCTGCCCCGGCCCTCGGGCCCAGCACCGCGCCCCGGCCCGCCCGGCCTCGAGACCGAGTGCTCGCTGCTCTACACCTCGGGCACCACGGGCCGGCCCAAGGGCTGCCTGCATTCGAACTTCTACACGCTGAATGCAGGCAAGACCTATCTGGAGCCACGGCGGATTGATGGACATCCGGCAACGGCCAGGAACGGTTCTACAATCCGCTGCCGCTGTTCCACATCAACCACCTCAACATCATGTCGACGGCGGCCATCCAGACCGCCAACACGCTGATCCTGCCCGAGCGCTTCTCGCCGACACGCTGGTGGCACGAGGTCTCCACGCATGGCGCCACCGTCATCCACTACCTCGGCATCGTCGCGCCCATGCTGCTGAACCAGCCGCCCGGCCCCGCCGACCGCAACCACAAGGTGCGCCTCGGCCTCGGCGCCGGCATCGAGCCGCAGCTGCACAAGCCCTTCGAGGAGCGCTTCGGCTTTCCCATGATGGAGCTGTGGGGCATGACGGAGACCGGACGCGTGACCGGCGACGCGCACGAGCCGCGCATGGTCGGCACGCGCGCCTTCGGGCGGCCGTTCCCGGGCTTCGAGGCGCGCGTGGTGGACGACGACGACAACGACGTGCCCGCCGGCACGCCAGGCGAGCTCCTCGTGCGCCACTCGGCGGAGAAGCCGCGCCACGGCTTCTTCTCGGGCTACCTCAAGAACGAGAAGGCGACCGAGGAAGCCTGGCGGGGCGGATGGTTCCACACCGGCGACGTCGTGCGCCAGGACGCCTCCGGCATGCTGTTCTTCGTCGACCGCAAGAAGCACATCATTCGCAGAGCCGGCGAGAACATCGCCGCCGCCGAGATCGAGGCGGTGCTGCAGGCGCACGACGCGGTGGCGCAGGTGGCCGTGCTGGCCGCGCCCGACGAGCTGCGCGAGGAGGAGGTGCTGGCCTGCGTCGTGCCGATGCCGGGCATCAAGGGCGACGCGGCGCTGGCGCAGGCGCTGTTCGAGCAGTGCAACGCTAAGCTCGCCTACTTCAAGGCGCCGGGCTGGGTGCTGTTCCTCGACAAGCTGCCGACCACGGGCACGCAGAAGGTGCAGAAGACCCAGATCTTCACCCCTGGCGAGGACCCTCGCAACCGCGCCGGCATCATCGATCTCAGGGCGAAGAAGCGGCGCGGCTAGGCGTCAGGACACGCGGTAGCGCTCCACCACCGCCCTGTCCGGCTCGTAGCCGAGGCCCGGTCCATCGCGCACGGCGACCGCGCCGTTCGCATCGACGTCGATGCCGCCGCGCCAGAGGCAGGCCTCGCGATTCATGTAGAACACCTCGACGAACGAGCCGTCGTCGCGCAGCGACATCAGTTGCAAGGTCGCCAGCAAGCCTGGCCCGAAGTAGGGCGAGTGCGGCGCCAGCTTCACGCCTATCGTGTCGGCCAGCGTAGCGACCTTCAGGTACTCGGTGATGCCGCCGACTTTGGTGACCGAGGGCTGGGCGTGGCTCACGGCACCCGCCGTCAGCATCTGCCGGAACTGGTGCACCGTACAGGCGTTCTCGCCGGCCGCGATGTCCAAGCCACCCTCGGTGCGCACCTTCGCCAGGGTGGCGAAATCCTCCGGCGGCCACACCGGCTCCTCCAGGAACTTCGGAGCAGCCTCGCGGCAGGCGTGCGCAAAGGCGATCGCGGCAGCACCGTCCATGGGACAGTTCATGTCGACCATCAGCGGCACGCCGGTGCCGATGGCATGCCGGGCAGCCATAACGGCAGGAACCGTCGTCTCGTGCAGCTTGATGGCGGGGTAGCCGCGCTTCAGTGCGGCTTCACATTCGCTCGCAACCAGTGCGGGATCGCCGATACGCAACAGGCTTGCATAGGCTGGGATGCTGGCACGCTTTTGTGCGCCGAGCAGGCGGTGCAGCGGCTTGCCCTGCGCCCGTGCGACCAGGTCCCACAGCGCGATATCGAGGCCGGAGATCGCAAACATGGTGATGCCGTAGCGCCCGAACAGGTGAAGGTTGCGCTGGATGCGCTCCATGAAGTCCGGGATACCGGCGGCGTCGGGCACCTCTTGCCCGCGCGCCTGCGGCGCAATCATTTCTGCGACAGCCGTCGCGCTGGAACGCGGGCACACATAGCTGAAGGCATCACCCCAGCCCGTGATACCGGCGTCGGTCGAGACCTCGACCAGAACCATGTCGAGCGCGGCAATGGCCGATGCGCCCTGCTTGAAGCTCGCCACCCCGGCGTCGTAGGGGATGCGGATGTGGTGTGCCCGGACGTCCGTGATCAGCATACCCAGTCCCTCGCCCGCCAAACCCGCCGAGCAAGAGACTATGGGCCCCGAACGTGAAAGCCAACAGTCAGAACCGATAAGGTCTCACATCGCGGACCGGGGAGTTGCATCGACGTTTTTGGCAGCGCCGGTGTTCGTGGTAGGGCAGGCACACCTGCGCAACGACTGAAGGCGGCTCAGACAGAGACAATCACGATGATGATCGTCTACAAGATCTGCCCGGAAGCGGAATGGAAGCGCGGCAGTGCGGGCCGGCGTCTACCGCGGCTCTGCGGCCGATCTACGCAGATGGCTTCATCCACTTCTCGGCGGCAGAGCAGGTCGCGGCAACGGCGGCAAAGCACTTCGCGGAGCAAGACGATCTGCTGCTCGTCGCCGTCGATGCGGATGCGCTCGGCGCAGCATTGAAATGGGAGCCTTCCCGCGACGGCGCGCTGTTCCCGCATCTCTACGCCGCCCTGCCCGTGAGCGCCGCCCTGTGGGTCGAGCCCCTGCCGCTCGATAGCGCCGGGCGGCACATTTTCCCAGCTGGTGACGATCTGCTGCTCGATCCGCGTTAGGGTTGCCCAACGGTCAGCCCATGGTAGATTGACGCATGATCAAAGCACTGGAACAGGCAATCGAAAAGGTGAAGGCGCTTTCCGCGGAGCGTCAGGAACATGCCGCGGAGCTGCTCGAGCCGATCGCCAGCGGCAGCGACGACGTCTACCAGCTGAGCGAGAACGAGCGCCGTCTGGTGCGCGAGGGCTTGGCCGAGCTTGAGCGGGGCGACATCGCAACGGAGGCCGAGGTGCGGGCGGTCTTCGACAAGTATCGTGCATGAAGCTCGTTTACGCGCGCCGTGCGCTGCGCGACATAGACAGCATCCTCAGCAACATCCAAAAGCGCAGCCCGAGCGGCGCTCGCAATGTATCGCTAGCGATCGAATACGCGATCCAAATGTGCGCGCTGCATCCGCGTACGAGGTCGAAGACGATTAGCTTGAGCCCTGCCCCGCCTTCCCCTTGCGGCGCAGCGTGGCCTCGCGCCACACGATATAGAACGAGCTTGCGAACACGATCGCCGCGCCGATCCAGGTGAGGATATCCGGCACCTCGGCGAAGAAGATCATGCCGAGGAACGCCGCCCACACCAGCTTCAGGAAGTCGAACGGCATGAGCACCGTCATGTCGGCGAGCTTGATCGCCTCGGTGATGATGAACTGGCCGATGGTGCCGATCACGCCGATGAAGATCAGCCAGCCCCACAGCCCGGGCGAGGGCATCTGCCACACGAACAGCGCCGGCACCAGCGTCAGCGGCGTCAGCAGCACGGTGACGTAGGCGGCAATGGTGCGGCTCGAATTCCGTGCGCCCCAGCACCTTGATGTCGATCATGGCGATGCTCCACAGCACGGAGGAGAGCAGGATCAGCAGCGCCCCGGTATCGACCGCGGTGAGGCCCGGCCGCAGGATCACGAGGGCGCCGAGGAAGCCGACGAAGATCGCCGTCCAGCGCCGCCAGCGGAACACCTCGCCCAGGAACAATGCGCTGAACAGCGCCGTGAACAGCGGCGCCGTGAAGGCCAGCGCGGTCGCCCGCGCGATCGGCGTCATCGACAGGCCGACGAAGAAGCACACCATCGACACCGCGTTGATCAACGCCCGCCACAGGTGCAGCGAAAGCCTCTGCGTGTGAAACAGCCCCGGCCCGTAGCGCACCAGCAGCGGCACGATCACCATCAGGCCGAACAGATTGCGGAAGAAGGCGACCTCGAAGCCCGACAGGTGCTGGGTGGCGTGCCGGATGGCGGTGTGCATGGCGGCAAACAGCAGCGTGCTCGCCACCATCAGCAGGCAGCCGCGCAGCAGCGGCGAAGTGCGCCGGTACCACTCGAACAGGGGATTGGCGAGGAACGTGCCGAGGAGCCTTCGCATGCGGGGCACAGGCCTACCCGCTCGCCACCTCGCCAACAAGAACAATAGGTCCGCCCGTGCCCGGAATCTGGGCACATTGCCTAGCGTTGGGTAATTCCAACACCCGCTTCCGGCGCGCTCGAACCTGCTTGGCAATCGTCACAGCGAGCACGCCATGGCACGGCTCCCAAGCCGGTATGCGCCCTTCGCATTTTCCGTCCTGCAGGTCACCCTCACGACCGGCGTCGCAGCCGCGGTCGGCGTGCACCAGTCGCAGGCGTTCGGCGCGCAGTTCGTGGCGCAGTGGGCCATGGCGTGGGCCGTCGCCTGGCTCACCATGATGCCGGTCGTGATCTTCGCCGCGCCGATCATTCAGCGCTGCGTGAGGGCCATCACCACGCCGCCACGAGGGTCGCGAGAGTGAGCCGCAAGCCCCGGCGTCAGGGCCCCGGATAGCGCCAGAAGAAGCCCGCAGGCGTCCCCACCTTCTGCAGGATCGGGATGCGCAGCTCCGGCGGCCGTTCGCCGGTGCGCAACAGCAAGCCGATGTCGTTGAGCAGCGCGCTCCTTTCCGCGTAGGTGGAGTGGTTGAGGGCCAGCACGTCGGTGCTCGCCTGCGTCACGTCGATGGTGTCGATGCCGTCGAGCACGATGGGTCCCTCGGCCGGCACGTCGCCGGCGCGCGGCACTCCGCCCGCCACCCGGCGCGAGGCCGCCATCGCTCGGTCGTTGGCCGAGCAGTAGAGCGTCACCCCGCGCCCGTACGCCTTGATGTTGGCGGCCAGATACTGGAACACGTCGCGGTCGACGTCGGGGGCGGCCATGATGATCTCGTTGAGGCGCACATCGGGCGGCAGCGTAGGCCCGAGCTCGCGCAGCACGTTGAGCAGCGGCAGGTTGCCCATGCTGTGGGCGATGACGCTGACGCTCTTGGCACCCGTCTCCTTCAGCACCAGCCCCAGAAACTCCTTCAGGTGCGGCTCGGCCTGCGTGGCGCTTTCCCGGTCGTAGCCGTAGCCCGTCACGCCGCCGCCCGAGGGCCAGCTGTACAGGAACGCCGCGCCGTCGAACTTCAGGTCGTAGGCCATCTGCGCGGTGCGGTAGAGCGCGAAGTCGAAGCCGGTGTTGTAGCCGTGCACGAACACCACCGCCTGGTCCTTGAAGGCGCTGCTGCCGCCCACGCGCTCGCGCGCCAGCGCCAGGAACTCGGCCTCCGACAGCGCCTTCAGCTCGCGGATGGTGAAATGCAGCTTGGGGTCCTCGGCCTGCTCGTAGATGGTGACCTGGAAATAGGGCACGCGAAGCGCGAACGGCCGCTCGATCTTCGGCACCTGGTGCACTTTGGGAACGGTGACGAGCGCGCGGCCAAGCTCCAGCCGCCGCGCCCGCTCCGAGTTGTAGACGAAGCCGCCCTTGGGATCGTCCTTGCGCGCGCGGTCGGTGCCGTAGAACACCGGCACCACGTCCCAGTCGCCCTCCGGCGCGGCTGGCACGCCGGGCGCCGGGCCGCCCTTGGCGCTCAAGTCATCGGCGGGCCTCTCGGCGGCCTTCGGCTCCGGCGCTGCCGGACCGCGGGGCGCCATGGGAGCGGGCTGAGCCGTCGGTGGAGGCGCAGTGGCAACCGGTGGCGGTACTTCGGCTGCCCTCGGCGCCGGCTGCGCGCGGTCCTCGTTGGCCTTGGGCGTTTCCGTCAACGGGCCAATCGGTATGGTTTGCACACGCCGCGGCTCCGCCATTTCGCGGCGCAGCGGTGCGCCGGCCATCTCGCGCTGCAAAGGCAGTGAAAAGTAGAGGGCGCCGGCCACGATGCCCAGCAGCGCCAACAGCCGAACGGCGATGCGGGCCCAACGCGAGAAGCCGTTGGTGGCAAACCAAACAACGGCGTAGAGCAGCACCGCGGCAGCCGCGTACGCCGAACTGCAACAGCTGCGGTCGGCACATCTGGCCATGGCACGCCCCCCTGGCTGGCCTCCAAGTCTGCGCGCGTCCTTGCCAGCCAGTTGGGGCAAAGGCATGACAGCCATATGTCACCCATCTCCCGCTTCGCAGCCGCCCTGTCGCTCCTGGCAGCGATGACGCTCACCGGCGCCAACGTGGCGTTCGGCAAGGAGATCGTGGCCGCGGTGCCCATCTACCTGTTCGTGCTGTTCCGCTTCATCGTCGCGTGCGCGGCGCTTGCACCTCTGGCCGCCGCGGAGCCCGGACCCAAGCTCGCCGACATGAGCGCCGGCCAGTGGCGCGATCTTTCCCTCATGTCGCTGCTCGGCATGGTGGGCTTCACGGTGCTGATGTTCGAAGGACTGAAGCGCACGGGCGCTGCCGATGCCGGCATCATCACCGCCACCTTGCCTGCCGTGGTCGCGGTGCTGGGCGTGGCGCTTGCCGGCGACCGGCTTTCGCGAGCCCAGGCGCTGGCTGTTGCGCTGGCGGTCGCCGGGCTCTTGCTGGTCCAGGCCGCAGACGCAGGTTCGGGACCGTCGTCGCTGGTCGGCAACCTGCTGGTCGGCGGCGCGGTTTTGTGCGAGGCGAGCTTCGTGGTGCTGGGCAAGCGGCTGGCCCCGCCGTACCGGCCCCTGCGTCTGGCGCTCGGCGCCAACCTCGTCGGGCTCGCGCTGTCCATTCCGCTCGCGCTGCTGGAGCTGCCGGGCTTCGATCCCAGGTCGGTGGCACCCGGCATGTGGCTGCTCGGGCTGTGGTACACGCTGGCCGCCAGCGTCATCTGCCTGTGGCTGTGGTACCGCGGCCTGCCCTATGTCGAGACCTGGCTCGCTGGGCTTGCCACCGCGGCCATCCCGCTCGCCGCGCTTGCCATGTCGGCGCTCTACCTGGGCGAGGCGATCGGCGGCTGGAAGCTCGCCGGCGCCGCCCTTGTGATCGCCGGCATCGCGCTCGGCGCCCTGTCGCCGGCGCGCAGTCCGAGGTGAACCAGGTCAGATCGACACATTGGGCACCGCACCGACGCTGCTGCTATAGTGGGCTGTGAACAACACGCGGAGGAAAGCCATGGCCGGTGAAGTCGAAGCGGTCGAGAAGGTGGTGCGGACCTACCTCGACGGGCTCTACGAGGGCGACACGGAAAAGCTGGGGCAGGCCTTTCACGAGGTGAGCCACCTCTACTCGCTGAGCGACGGCGGGGTGGCCGATTTGCCGCGCGCCAAGTGGTTCGAGATGGTCAAGGGCCGCCCCTCGCCCAAGACCAAGGGCCTCTCACGCACCGACCGCATCGTGTCGATCGACTTCTCCGGGCCCGAGACCGCGTTCGTGAAGCTCGAGTGCTCGATCCACCCGCGCTACTTCACCGACTATCTGACGCTGCTCAAGCTCAACAGCGGCTGGAAGGTGGTGTCGAAGACCTTCCGCACCGACGTGCGCGAGTAGCGGTCGCCACGCTGATCGAGGGAGCCGGCTCGGCTCTCCCGCAACCGCACAAATAGCGGCGCAGCGCAGCAACACCCGGCGTGCCGTGACCCCAAGGGCGAGCCCGGCATCGCGACAGCGCCACCATTTTCCGCTATCCCCCAGCCAAGCGGGCCACGGTTGGGGAGTTGGGCAATGGCCGAGACGCGCGCGCCTTCGCTTTTCGCAAAAACCGTCGACTACATCCTGGGGCGCAACACGCTGATCGGCGTCGCCTCGTTCATGCTGCTGATCATCGCCGGCTATGCTACCTGGCATGGCATGCGAGACTTCATCATCGGCGTGTCGTCGACCACCACCAGCCAAGGCCAGGTCCTGCCGGGCGGCATGTCGTTCTCGACCGACCTGCTCGTGATCGCGGTCGTGGTGGCCCTCACCTTCCTGATGTGGCTGATGCTGCGCGAGACCTTCGGCGCGGGCCGCCACCTGCGCGAGCGGCTCATCACCTTCCCGCTCTATGTGTTCCTCGCCATTTGGTCGATCGGCTTCGGCTACGGCTTCTGGTGGAGCCTGATTGCCGGTGAGGAGGCGACCCGCAGCGGTCTCGCCGGCCTGCAAGAGGACGCTCGCGACGCCAGCGCCGTGATCGCGGCACGGCTCGATGCGGTCAAGGCCCAGCTCGACAGCGTCGTGACCTGGTCGGAAAGCCAGATGTCGCGCGAGGAGACGAGTGGCAGCAGTTGCGGCCAGCCTTCGGGCGCCGGCCGCGGCCCGCTCTACAATGCGCGCCGTAGCGTGCGCGACTCCATCACCACCCTGCGCGAAGGCATGACCCGCGCGTGGCTCGAGCCGGTGAAGGTCGACGTGGAGCAGCTCAAGAAGGCAGCCGAGGGCCTCGGCGGCGCCACCGTCGAGGAACGCCAGCGCAACTTCGAGACGAGGGCCTCCGATATCCGCGGCCGCGCCCGCAACATCGCCGCGCGCAGCAATCAGCTAGGCAAGTCGACGGGCGCGGAAATGCGCGCGCTCGCCAACGCCGTGAACGTGGCGCCCGGACGGTCCGGCTTCTCCTGCTATGACCCAACGCTAGCGGAACGCCTGTTGCTGGCAGCTGCCCAATCCGAGCAGCCGGCCGAGCTGAAACTGCGGGAAGCAGTGTTCAACGAAGGCCCCGCAGGCGTTGCCAACGCGGTGAAGAACCTCTGGTCGAACATGGGCGCGTACGGCGCCAGCCTAGCGCGCTACGTATTCACCGGCGGCAACGTCGCGGTAGGGCGCACCGACACCGGCGAGCCCATCACGGGGCGCGACCTAATCGCGCTGCTCGCCACCATCGGCATCGACCTCGGGCTACTGGCGCTGGCCATCGTCAATCCACCCAAGCAGCGGCCCATCGAGTTTGGCAGAGATCAGGCGAGGCAAGTCGCCGGCGCGATCGAGACCGCGCTATCACGTGCCAAAGTGGATCATCACTGGCTGCAGGGGCACTTCATTCACCATCGCGATGCGTCCTACCTCGTCATCCCAAACCTCTACGCGGCGGACAGTGCCAATCCCGACGAGGCCGCCAAGGCGCTCGCCATGAACCACTTGGCGGGCGTGCTGACCGATCTGCAGCTCCTGCGCTGGCCGAATAAGAAGGAAGGCAAGAGCGCTGCGCGAGGAGGAAGGCGCTTCCAGCAGCACGGACCTCAGCGAGATCAGGCGCAAGTGGCGGGAGGAGAAAGGCCTGGAAGCGGAGGGCTTGCCGGAGCACAGCAATCGGCCGATCCGCGAATCACGGCTTGTTCTCCAAGGCGGAACATGCCTTGCAGATCTCCGGCTGGAGCGAGAGGGCGCGCAACGACGTCGAAGTGTTCCGCTTGGTTGATACCGAGGGGCTGACCCCGCTGCTGATGGTGCTCAACGAGGGCGGCGGCCGACCGCCACCAGGCCAGCCTCAGGCGAGCGGCCAGCCGGCTTAAGCAGTATTCCGGGCTGATCATCCGCTCTTGCCGGACGCCCGCACGTGGCACGGTGGGTTTCGCGGCTCGTTGTGAAGACGCGTTTGGCTCTGGACAGCCTCTCTTATTCGTGCCCCTGTCCGGCGTCTCCGGCTGCGTGGGTGTGGCACGCATGAGTGGCGCCAATATCGGATCGCTTCCCCCCTCTGCGAGGCTTCACCTTTCAGAGGTGCAAGGGCCGCTGCTCGTAGGCCTCGCCTATTATGTGGGGGCCGAGGCAGCATTTCTCGTTGGTACGCTGACGGACAAGATCTTCGCTCCGTTCTGGCCACCTAACGCGATCCTGCTGTGCGCGCTGGCCTTCGCCCCCTATCGACGCTGGCCACACTACATCTTGGCCGTTCTACCGGCCCATATCATTGCCGAGCTTGGGATTGGCATGGGTTGGCAACAGCTGTTCGTCGCCTTTGCGACCAACAGTATGGTTGCATTGATAAGCGCATTCGGTCTGCGTTGCCTGTTGGGTGCGCCGCCGTGGCTCAACACGCTGCAAGGGGCATTGGCCTATGTGCTCGTCGCTGCTGTCCTCGGTCCGGGCATTGCGGCGTTGGGCGGCGCGTTTGTGCGCATCACTGGCGGTGGGGAGCTCGGGCACTACCAGCAGTTCTGGGCCGAATGGTTCATTGCCAATGCACTCGGCGCTCTTTCGCTTGGTGCCATGCTTCTGGCGTGGATGGCGAAGAACGGCGATGATTGGGTGGAATTCCGCTCCGGTTGGCGACACATCGAAGCGTCGTTTCTCCTGGCGGGCCTGGGGCTCGCTTGCGCCATCGCCTTCAGAGTACACTCCTTTGCCAATCCCTCTTACATCCCAAGCCTGCTGTACCTGCCGTTGCCTTTCGTCGTTTGGGCGGCTGTGCGGTTTCAAAGCATAGGCGCGACCGCGGCCGTGTTGGTGATGACCGTCGGCTCCATCGCAAGCTCGCTGCAAGGCCCGACCATCTTCTCCGGCGCGAACGTCGAGGAGAACGTTCTGGCGCTCCAGCTGTTTCTCGTGGTCGTGTCCGTGACCACACTATTGTTGGGTGCATCGGCCGACCAATTGCGAAGCGCCGAGCGAACGACGGCCCGCCTCGCCCGGTTCGTTTTGGGTGCGCAGGACGCCGAGCGGCGACAAATAGCGAAGCGCTTGCTTGATGACATCAGTCAGCGGCTCGTGGCCGCCACATGGGCACTCAGCCAGCAGTCTGCTCAAACCGAGCTGGAGCAGACCGTTCAGAGATCGATACAAGATCTTAGAGAGATCTCGTACCTGCTGCATCCTCCGATGCTCGAGGAAGCAGGTTTGGAGGTGGCCCTTCGCGCGCGCTTGCATAGCTACTCGGAACTTAGCGGAATTGTGGTTGCTCTCGAAGCCTCCGGGCTCGGACGGTTGCCGCCTGACGTCGAGTTGACGATCTTTCGCGTCGTTGAGGAAGCGCTGGCGAATGTCCGACAGCATTCGGGAAGTGCCACGGCGCGGGTTAGCATCCAGCGTGACCCGGGATCGGCTGGAGGCGGGGTCGTCGTAGCAATTGAGGACGCCGGGAGAGGGATGCCGTGGACGTCCAACATGGGAGCGCTCATTCAACGGCTGACATCGACCACGGCCAGCTGGGGATTGGGACTCGCACGCATGCGCGAGCGCGTTCATCGAATGGGTGGCACACTCGAGATAACGTCCGCGAGCAGCAGGACGATTGTGAGGGCTTCCATTCCGGTGACCCTCGCCGGAACGTAAGCGCTCTTACTTCTTGCAACGGCACCAAGCCACCGGTCTCATCGCGCGCACCATTGGTCTGCGGCACGCCAGCCTGAAAGACACCGCGTCCCTATCTGGCGTTGCAACCGCTCGCTGCACGCAGCAGACTGCGCCTTTGCGCGCCCGTGCTATCACCCCAGGCCACGGCGGGGGGCGGTTCACGAGCCTACAGGAGCGATCATGAGCAAGTACGACAGCATTCTGGGCACGGTCGGCAAGACGCCGGTGGTGAAGATCAACCGCCTCGCGCCCCCAGGCGTGAACCTGTACGTCAAGATCGAAGCCTTCAACCCGCTGGGCTCGGTCAAGGACCGCCTCGCGCTCGGCGTCATCGAGGCCGCGGAGAAGTCGGGCGAGCTGAAGCCCGGCCAAACGGTGATCGAGGCCACCAGCGGCAACACCGGCATCGGGCTCGCCATGGTGTGCGCCGCCAAGGGCTACCCGCTTGTCGTCACCATGGCCGAGCAGTTCAGCGTCGAGCGGCGGCGCCTCATGCGCTTCCTCGGCGCCAAGGTGGTGCTCACCCCGCAGGCCCAGCGCGGCATGGGCATGGTGACGAAGGCCATCGAGCTCGCCAGGACGCACGGCTGGTTCCTCACCCGCCAGTTCGAGAACGAGGCCAACCCGGACTATCACTCCAAGACCACCGCACGCGAGATCATCGACGACTTCAAGGGCGAGAAGCTCGACTATTGGGTGACGGGCTACGGCACCGGCGGCACCTTGAAGGGCGTGGCGCGCGTGCTGGCCAAGGAGATGCCCAACACCAAGATCATCGTGTGCGAGCCCGAGGATGCGCAGCTCATCGCCAGCGGCACCGAGCAGACGCGCAATCCCGACGGCTCGCCGGCCGCAGGGCATCCGGCCTTCAAGCCGCATCCCATGCAGGGCTGGACGCCGGACTTCATTCCGAAGATCACGGAAGACGCCGTCGCCATGAAGGTGATCCACAAGCTGATCCCGGTCCCGGGCCCCGAGGCCATCAAGATGAGCAACGAGCTCGCCACCAAGGAAGGCATCTTCGTCGGCATCACCTCGGGCGCCACGTTTGCGGGGGCGCTCAGGATCGCCGCTGAGGCGCCGAAAGGCTCCACCATCCTCGCCATGCTGCCCGACACCGGCGAGCGCTACCTGTCGACGCCGCTGTTCGCCAACGTCCCGGCCGACATGACGCCGGAGGAGGTCGAGATCTCGCGCTCGACGCCGAGCGCCCAGTTCCCCGCCTGACCGCAGGCAGCATCCATTGTCATCAAGGAGCTCGCGGCGTTCCTGGGGTGGCTGACCGTGTGGTGCCCCGCAGACGTCAATTCGGCTGCCCGACAAAGAGCAGAACCAAGACAATCGTCACGACCACACAGGAGGAATGCCCATGCAGCTGTCACTGAATGCGCTGAGGGACTTGAGCCTGGCGGCCTTGATCCTGTGCGCGGCCGGCGCGGTGCCGGCTTTCGCCAAAACATTCGTTTATGTCTCGAATGCCCAAGACAGCAACATCGATGCCTATACCCTGGACAAGCGTACTGGCGCGTTGACGCCAATCGGCAAGGCCGACGCTGGCAAGCTGGTGATGCCGATGGCGGTGAGCCCGAACAAGAGTCGAGCTGAGAGCCCCGGGTCATCAGGCAACCGGACTGGTGCCCTGCGCGAAAGCCACGGCCCTCTTCCAGCATGCCCTACGTCTCAGTGGACGCACCGGAAGCAACCGCGATCACAGCGTGAGCCATCCGGTCATTGCAACCGGCAGGAATGCGCATGCCATCTTGGCCGACCGCACGAACAAGTTCGTTTACGTGCCCACTCTCGGTGCCAATCAGGTCCTGCAGTTCCTGTTCGACGCCAAGACCGGCAAGCTGACGGCCAACGAACCGGCGGCGGTGATGGCGCGCCCTGGCGACGGTCCGCGGCACCTCGTGTTCGCGCGCGACAACAGGCACCTCTATGTTCTCAATGAGCTGACGGGAAATATTGCGCAGTTCGCCGTCGATCAGAAGAAGGGAACCTTGAGGGAGGTGGACAGTGTGGGCTCAGTGCCGCCGGAGGCCGGTCTTGTACCTGGTGTCGCGCAGGCACCGGCAGGCACAGCACCCCCACCCGGTGCGCCAAAAGCCGACGACAAACCGAAGGTCTGGGCCGCCGATATTCAGCTCACCCCCAACGGTAAATTCCTGTATTCCACGGAGCGCACGCTAAGCAAGATCGCGCTGTTCTCCGTCGCGCCGGGGACAGGAAAGCTGAAGTATGTGACCAATTTCTCCACCGAGAAGCAGCCGCGCGGCATCAAGATCGATCCGAGCGGGGCCTATCTGGTTGCCTCGGGCGAAAAGTCCGATCGCCTGGCGGTTTACAAGATCAACCCGAGCAACGGCCGGCTCACTGAGATCAACCGCTATCCGGTCGGCAACGGCGCCAACTGGGTCGAAATCGTGGAAATACCGTAGCGCGATATGCCGTATGCTCGACGGCTTCTGGCTTGGCCCTGAGCTGGGGCCAAGCAATTTAGCTCGTAGGTTGGTTAGGGCGGTAGCCCGTAGCCCACACTTTCGACGTGCGAAGCGATGTCGGGTTACGCGCTACCGCGCTGACCCGACCTACGCCCCTACATCTCCGCCTCGAACACGCAGCCCGACAGGCTCGCGCCGCGCGAGGAGGCCAGATGCAGCGCCAGGACGGCGATGTCGGGCTCGCCCGAGAGCCCCTCGGCGCCATGGTCGAGCGCGGCCGGCGCGATCGCATTGAAGCGGATGGCGCGGCCCGCCCACTCCTCGGCCTGCGCCCGGGTCAAGTCCGTCAGCGCCGCCTTGGCCAGCGTGGCGAAGGCACGGCGCGCGGCGCCGGCCCTGCCGCCCAGCAGCGCGACGTTGAGGACCAGCCCGTCGGTTAGCGTCAGGCTCATACGGTTGGCGGCGATCTGCGAGAGCAGGAACGGCACGGCAAGCTGCCTGGCGATCTGGCGCTCCACGTCGGCCACCTCAGCCCCACGGTCGAGGACTTGCATATCCAGCGGCACCAGGTTGACCACCACGTCGAGCCCGCCGTAGGCGGTCACCGCGGCCTTGGCGAAGCGCACGATCTCGTCGCTGTCGCGGCGCACATCGCCGTAGGACTTGATATCGAGAGCCTCGGTGGCAGCGATCTCGGCCACCGTTTCCATGGCGACGCTGTCCTCGGCCGACTGCAACACCAGCCTGGCCTTGTGCTCGGCGAACGCGCGCACGATCTCCACCCCGCACGTGCTGGTCAGCCCGGTGATCAGCACCCGCTTTCCGGCAAGGTCCGGGTACGTAGGGACCTGCGGGGTTCCCTCGATGACACTCATCAACATTGGGGGCCTTCCTCCTCAACGCAGCCACTTCGGCTCGGGCGCGGCTCGCTTCACCGCTTCTCGCGCCGATTCGGCTAACAAGGCCTAAATGCGAGCCCGATTCGGGTGGCCGTGTGCCTGAATCCGTGCGGATACCCGGCAGGTCTGTGGCGGATCGAAGGCTTGTGCTCTACAGCACTCCGTAAGGAACATTCGCTTGCCAGCATATTGGGTTCGACTGGCAACGCCGCGTGACAATGCCCGCCTGCCCGTCGACCGAGCAACAGCGGTCTGGCCGACCGGCCATAGGCACCTGACGCGCAAGGAAAAAGCCCGATGCAGGCGGCCGAGGCCCGGAGGCCCTGGCATGCGCCGGTCGCGCTTGGAGGCCGCCGCCCGCCCTGCTAGAAGCGGCCCAAGGTCACCCACCCCCTGCCCGGAGATGAGCCATGGCGCCGCTCGACGTGAAGCCCAACGAGCTCGAGCCCTATTGGATCCCCTTCACCCCCAACCGCGCCTTCAAGAAGCGCCCGCGGCTGTTCGCCGGCGCCAAGGGCATGCACTACTTCAAGCCCGACGGCACCAAGGTGATCGACGCCACCTCGGGCCTGTTCTGCGTCAACGCCGGCCATTGCCGCGAGCCGATCGTCAAGGCCATCCAGGAGATGGCGGGCAAGCTCGACTACGCCCCGGCCTTCCAGTACGGCCACCCCAAGGTGTTCGAGCTGGCTTCCCGCCTCGCCCTGCTGGCGCCGGGCGACCTCGATTACGCGTTTTTCTCCAACTCGGGCAGCGAGGCGGTCGATACGGCGCTGAAGATCGCGCTCGGCTACCACAAGGCCAGGGGCGATGGCGCGCGCACCCGCTTCATCGGCCGCGAGCGCGGCTACCACGGCATCGGCTTCGGCGGCATCTCGGTGGGCGGCATGGTCGCCAACCGCAAGCAGTTCGGCAATATGCTGACCGGCGTCGACCACCTCCAGAGCACCTATAACCGCGCCGAGCAGGCCTTCACCAAGGGCGAGCCCGCGTGGGGCGCGCATCTGGCCGACGAACTGACCCGGCTGATCAATCTGCACGATGCCTCCACCATTGCCGCGGTGATCGTGGAGCCGGTGGCGGGCTCGACCGGCATCCTGCCACCGCCCAAGGGCTACCTCGAGAAGCTGCGCCAGATCACGGCGCAGCACGGCATCCTGCTGATCTTCGACGAGGTCATCACCGGCTTCGGCCGCCTCGGGCACTGCTTCGCCTCCGAGCGCTACGGCGTGACACCCGACATGATCACCTTCGCCAAGGGCGTGACCAACGCCGCCGTGCCCATGGCCGGCGTGCTGGCCTCCAAGACCATCTACGATGCGTTCATGACCGGGCCGGAGCACATGGTGGAGCTGTTCCACGGCTACACCTACTCGGGCCACCCGCTGGCTGCCGCCGCCGGCATCGCCACCCTCGACATCTACAAGGACGAGGGCCTGTTCGAGCGCGCTGCCAAGCTGGAGCCGGTGTTCGCCGACGCCATGATGAGCCTGAAGGGCCAGCCCAACGTCGCCGACATCCGCACGGTGGGCCTGCTCTGCGGCATCGACCTCGACCCCATCGCCGGCAAGCCCGGCGTGCGCGGCTACGAGGCCACCGAGCGCATGTATCATGACCTCGACATCTACGTGCGCGTGGCCATGGACACGCTGGTGGTAGCGCCGCCGCTGATCGCCACCGAGGCCGACATCGCCGAGATCCGCGACCGCCTCGCCAAGGTGCTGAAGGCGGTGGCGTGAATCGGTAGGGCGCACAAGGCGATAGCCTTATTGCGCCCCACCTCACTCCGGCTCGCACAGCGCAAGTACGTCTTTGCGCGCAACCACCACGTAGATCAGCCCATCCCGGTCGTGCACCGTGCAGCCGACGTGGTAGGGCCACACGCGGCCCACCGTGTAATCGAAGCTCTTCCGATCGGCTACGAACTGGTATTGCCGCTCCGGCGAACCCAGATGCGCATCGATCTCCGCACGGGTCATCCCGCGGCCCAGCGGTAGCCCCAGTCGCGCGAAAACGGCGGCGCTGACCTCTTCGGGAAGTTCGGCGAGAGATAGCGACAGGCAGCCCAGCTCCTTCGGCATCGTCTCAAGGCGCAGGAAATCCGTGAAGCCCAGCCCCTCGCCGAGCCACATTCCGCCCATGAACTCCCACCCGCCCTCCATATGCGCGACTTTGTCGAGCAGGGCCGGGTGCGCACCCAGAAATTCTGTGAGCCTCAGTTGGGCAAACTCGGCGAAGGGAATGAGTTCGTTCGGCATGGGCACCCTTGTGCAACATCGCCCAAAATCCTGCTGCCGCCGTGGCACTTAGGCGATCCCAACGGCCATAAAAAGGCCTGCGAATCAGTGCCCCAGCCGGCAGGGCGCGGATTGAAAACTGGTGATAGTCGGAACGCACCGGTTGCCGCTGCAGCGCTGGCTCGCGAAAGCTCGCTGCGAGGTTCGGCGTGATTCGTAATCGAGCACCAAACGGGTACCCAATGACACAACAGTTGGCAAAGTCTGAGCCTTTGCTCACGCGTTTCGGCGACGTGTTCGTCATCCTGTCGGCCACCCTGCTGTCGCTTGCCTCCGGCGCCTGGCTCATCTCGCGCTTGGGCCTCGAGCTGTCATCGGCACTGCTTTCGGCGCTGGCGATCTATTGCGGCCTGCTGCTCCTCCACCTGCTCGTGCGCCGCACGTTCAAGGATGGTGCGGAGGAGCCCGAGCGCTACGACCACGGCAGCGACGGCGACCACTGGCACACCGATGCCTCCGGCGAGCGGTTCGAATCCATGCTTGCCGAGCGCGGCGGATACGCCGATCCGGCATTGCCCGCGCTGGGCGCGGCTCCCCACCAGGCCGAGCCCGGTCAGTGGCCCGAGCCGTTGCCGATGCCTCCCATGCAGCAGGGCGGCGCGGAGGAGGATCTGGCACCCGCCGGGGCCGATGACCCATTCACGTTCAGACCCTCGCGCTCACCCTACTTCGAGGACGAGCCGGCGCCGCAGGCGCGCTTGCTGGGCGATGCGCCGGAGGCTGAGGCCGAGCCTGGCGCTGCCGACGCGCCGCCGGAAATGAACGTCGAGCTCATCCAGGAGCTCATCAAGAAGCTCGCCAACGAGCTCAGCTCCGGCCCGCCCGCACGCGACGGCGAGCCCGAGGCCGCGCCGGACGATAGAACGCAAGCCATGATCGGCCACTCGGTCGCCGCGCTGGAAACCACGGCCCGCAGCATGCGCGGCTCCGGCGCGGACGCCGCGCACGGTGCAGGAGCCGGATTGGGCGCTCCCCGCGGCGCGCACATGCGCGCTGGTGCCCCGCCGCAGCTCGATCCCAAGCTCGCGCGCATTGCCGAAGCCATCGCCGCCGAGCGCATCGAGGTGCTGCTGCAGCCGATCCATGCATTGTCGGAGAAGAACCGGCCCCGCCACTACGAGGTCAGCGTCAGGCTGCGCATGGCCGATGGCGCCGGGGTCGAGCAGAGCGAGTTCTCGCGCGTTGCGCGCGGCTCGGGCCTGATGCCGCGCCTCGATGCCGCGCGCATGCTGCGGGCGGCGCGGGTGGCGCGGCGCTTGAGCGAGCGGGGGCGGCAGGGGTCGCTGATGACCGCGCTGGCCGGGGAATCGCTGGCCGACGGCGACTTCCTCGATGCTACGGCCCTTCAGCCCGGCTCCGACGGCCGCATCAGCCTGGTGCTGTCCTTCACGCAGAGCGATGTGCGCACGTTCACGCCCGTGCATGCCGAGGCGCTGGGCACCATGGCCGCCAACGGCTTCCGCTTCGCGCTCGAGGACGTCACCGACCTCGACATGGACTTCGGCCGCCTCAAGGCCATGGGCTTCGAGTTCGTCAAGCTCGACGCGCCTGTGTTCCTCGAAGGGCTGCCCACCTCCAGCGGACGCATCCCGGCCTCCGACATCTGCCGCTATCTGGCGGAGTTCGGCCTTGCCCTGATCGTCGGCCGCATCGAGGACGACTGGCTGCTGGCGCGCATCCTGGGCTTTGGCGTGCTGCTCGGCCATGGCACGCTGTTCGGCGGGCCGAAGCTGGTGAAGCCCGAGGTTGTCGCGGACCGCGGCGCCGCCGCAGCTTGATTGCGCCGCTCCCACCCGCTAGGGGATGGCCGATGTCGCCGGCCGTCCCCATCCTCTCCTCGATTGCCGAGCTCGCCTCCTCGAGCGAGGCATGGATCGTCGACATCTGGGGCGTGATGCACAACGGTGCGCGCGCCCACAGGGCCGCCGGCGAGGCCTGCATCAGGTTTCGCGAGGCCGGCGGCATCGTGGTGCTGCTGTCCAACGCGCCGCGGCCGTTCCGCTTCGTTATCCCGCACATGACCTCGCTGGGCGTCGACCCCAAGGCCTACGACGGCGGCGTGACCTCGGGCGATGCCACTCGCGACATGATCTGCGAGTGGCAGGGCCGGAAGCTGCTGCACATCGGCCCGGAGCGCGACCAGGGGCTTTTCGACGGCTTCGACGTCCGTATGTCCTCGCCACAGGAAGCGGACGCCGTGCTCTGCTCGGGCCTCTACGACGACACCAAGGAGACGCCCGCCGACTACGCGGGCCTGCTCGCTACGCTTGCGGCCCGCGGCGTTCCCATGATTTGCGCCAACCCCGACATCGTGGTGGAGCGCGGCCACGAGATCATCTACTGCGCCGGCGCGCTCGCCGCCGACTATGAGACGAGGGGCGGCAAGGTGATCTACGCCGGCAAGCCGCACGGGCCCATCTACCAGCGCACCCTTGCCGAGATCGCACGCCTCAAGGGGCGGCCCGTCGGCAGGGACAAGATCCTTTGCATCGGCGACGGCGTGGAAACCGACATCAAGGGGGCGCATGGCGCGGGGCTGCGCTCGGTGTTCATCGCCAGCCCGATCTTCGCGCCCGACGGCCTCGACGCCGAGGTACTCGAGAAACTGTTCGCGGCCACCCCTTTCGCACCCGTGGCTGCCCTATCGGAGCTCGCCTGGTAGGTGGGTACGTAGGTCGGGTTGGCGCGGGCAGCGCGTAACCCGTGCTCACCACAGCGCCAGCAGCGCCCCGCCGATCGCCGCAATTGCGGCGGCCGTGCCGGCCAGCCCGATCATGAGCCGCGTGGCGAGCCTGCCGCGGCGCCGTCCCGCCTCCAGCGCGTCGAGCAGCGCGTCCTGCTCGCTCTCGCTCATATTCTGCCATTCGGCGAACTCCGGGAACGCGGGTGCCGGCCGTGGCATTGGCTTCTCCTCCTCCGTCTCGCGCCGATGCGGCCCTGCGATAGCACCGGGCGAATCACAGTTTACGGGAGGGGCCCTCCGTTGCCTTGCATGCGCACTACACGGTGAGCACGATCTTGCCGATGTGCTGGCTCGACTCCATCCGGCGGTGCGCCTCGGCCGCCTGCGCCAGCAGGAAGGTAGAATCCATTACCACCTTGACCTTGCCTGCGGCGATCAGCGGCCAAACCTTGGCCTCCAGCGCGCGGGCGAAGCCCGCCTTCACCTCGCGCGTGCGTGGCCGCAAGGTCGAGCCTGTCAGCGTGATGCGCTTCATCATCAGTCGCGCGATGTTGATCTTGACGTCGGCGCCGCCGAGCGTTGCGATCTGCACGACCCGGCCGTCCTCGGCCGCGGCAATGATGTTCTTCTCGACATAGTCGCCGCCCACCATGTCGAGGATCACGTCGGCACCCTTGCCGCCGGTGGCCTCCTTCGTCACGGCGACGAAATCCTCTGATCTGTAGTTGATCGCCTGGTCGGCGCCGAGGTCGAGGCAGGCCTTGCACTTGTCGGCGGAGCCCGCGGTGGCAATCACGCGCGCCCCGAACGCCTTGGCGAGCTGGATCGCCGTGGTGCCGATGCCGCTCGAGCCGCCGTGCACCAGCAGCCACTCCCCGCTCCTGAGGCCGCCGCGTTCGAACACGTTGTTCCACACCGTGAAGAACGTCTCCGGCACGGCGGCTGCCTGCACCAAGTCGAGGCCGCCGGGGATCGGCAGCGCAGCCGTCTCCTCGGCGATGCAATACTCGGCGTAGCCGCCGCCATTCACCAGCGCGCACACCTTGTCGCCGGCCTTCCAGCGGCTGACGCCCGCTCCGGCCGCAGCGACCGTGCCGGCGATCTCGAGCCCCGGCAGCGGCGAGTGGCCGGGGGGCGGCGGATAGGCGCCCATGCGCTGGGCCACGTCGGGCCGGTTGACGCCGGCAGCGGCCACCTTGACGAGGACCTGTCCAGGCCCCGGCTTCGGCGTCGGCATGCTCGTCGCCTTCAGCACGTCCGGTCCGCCTGGAGTAGTGATGGCAACGGCGGTCATGGTCTCGGGCGTGTTGGACATGGTTGCTCCTGGTGACGGCTCGCGAGAGGACCAGCCTCCCATGCCCGAGGGCGAGAGTTGAGACAAGGGGCGAACCGTGGCACCTTGCGGCCGGCGGACACCCGGCGGGAGCGTGACGGCCATGGATTGGGACGATCTGAAGCCGAAACCGGCCCCCGCTGTCACGGTGGGCGAAAACCTGCAAAACCTCTCCATCGCCGAGCTCGAGCAGCGTATCGTCGCCCTTTCAGCCGAGATCGAGCGGGTGCGCGAGGAGCTGCAGGCCAAGAAGGCGCACGAGGCGGCCGCCGCCGCCGTTTTCAAACGCTGAACGCAACGCTAGTGTCCGCGCCATGAACCCCAAGGCAATTCGGCTGCTGGCAATTGCTGCCACCATCCTGGTGGTGGTGAGCGGCGTCAACAGATTGATGCGGCCGCAGATGGTCTCCGAGCCCGCGCCAAAAAAGAAATCCATCGCCTCCAACACCGGCAAGGACACGGACCAGCCCTGCACGATCAAGCGCGCGCCCTTCGGCGGCACGCAGACCTCGCTCATTCGGGTCATGAAGGGCAAGGTGGCCCACTACATCATCCTCGACCACCCGGCAGATAATCCGATGGCGCCCTTCCTTCAGCGCGACTGGCTGGAGGCGACCTACGGCCAGGTGCAGCCCGTGCTGATGGGCGAGTTTGCGACGCCCGAGGCGGCAGTCGTCCGGGCCGCCAATCTGTGCAAGCGCAACTAGTTTCCTGTCTCGACTGCCGACGCATATTCCGGGGCAGTCTTTACGCTTCGTTATCCAATCTCGGGCACAATTAACCTTATCCAGCCATCTGGATCCGAGTGGCCTGTCCACTCTGTTTGACGCCTCCCTGTTAACTTTTGAGCCGCCCAAAGGGCGGCTCTTTTTTTGTCCGTTGGCCGCCATCCAGGCCCCCGCCTCAGCGCTTTTTTTGCTTATCCCCGCCCCCCTGAGCCCGTGTTCAAATGCGCTCGCAGAAGCTTTGCAGCTCGAGAGCACGCGCACGATGGACGCCAGCACCAATCTCAACCTCCCCTTCATTGTGGCCGCCCAGGCGCAAAAGCACGTCACCCACAACGAGGCGCTGCGCACCCTTGACGCGGTCGTGCAGCTGATGGCGCTCGACAAGGACCTCGCCACCCCACCCGGCTCCCCCACGGAGGGCGCCCGCTACGTCGTAGCGGCAAGCCCTACCGGGGCGTGGGCGGGCCAAGCCGGCAAGATCGCGGCCTTCCAGGACGGCGCCTGGGCGTTCTACGCCCCGCGCGAGGGCTGGCTGGCCTGGGTCGCCGACGAGGACAAGTTGTATGTCTGGACCGGCTCGGCCTGGGTCGAGTTCGCCGGTGGAGGCGGCGGTGGCCTCGCCAACGTCGTCGAGGACACCACACCCCAGCTGGGCGGCGACCTCGATGCCAATGGCCATAGCATCGGCTTCGACGACGGCACGGGCATCACCGACGATGCCGGCAACGAGCACATCGTCTTCCACAAGACGGCGAGCGCCGTGAACCAGGTCGGCGTCACCAACGCCGCCACCGGCACCGCGCCGCAGATCGCCGCCGAGGGCGGCGACACCAACATCGACCTCACGCTTGCCGGCAAGGGCACGGGCCACCCGCGGGCAGCTTTGTTCGGCGTCAACGCTGCAGCCGACGCCACCACCCGCTTCGCCATCGCCGCGGCCGCCTCGCTCTTCAATCATGCCGGCGCCGGCCATCAGCACAAGATCAACAAGAACGCCGCCGGCGACACGGCAAGCCTGCTGTTCCAGACCGGCTTCTCCGGCCGCGCCGAGATGGGCACCGCCGGCGACGACGATTTCCATTTCAAGGTCAGCGCCGACGGCTCGGCCTGGAACGAGGCCATCCTGATCGACCGCAGCACCGGCCGCGTGGCGCTGCCGGCCACGGCGTACCTGGACCTGCCGGCTGCCAGCGCACCGGCCACCCCCGCCAGCGGCAAGGTCCGCCTCTACGCCAAGACCGACAAGAGCCTCTACCAAAAGGACGACGCCGGCACAGAGACGGTGCTCGCTGGCGGCGGTGGCTGGCGGACTGGCCAACGTGGTGGAGGACACGACGCCGGAGCTCGGCGGCGATCTGGAGAGCAACGGCAACGATGTCATCGTCGAGAACGGCGATGCCATCGTCGGCGGCGCGACGGCAGGCCACGCCGCCAGGATCAAGGTGCGCGACGTCGACGGCGCCGCCTGGGTCGATGTGCTGACCTGGACGGCCAACAACGCGCCCACGGCCGACCTCGGCGCGCTCGTCACCCACGGCGGCGCCGCCATCTACAAGGCCGGCGGCAGCGACGTGGCTGTGGCCGACGGCGGCACCGGCGCCAGCGACGCCGCAGGCGCCCGCGCCAACCTCGGGCTGGCCATCGGCACCGACGTGCAGGCCTTCGACGAGCTGCTCGCCGAGATCGCGGCCCTCTCCATCGACCCCAACGCCGACAGCGGCCTGTTCTTCGACGACAGCGCCGGCAACATCGCCTATTGGACGCCGGCCAACGGGCTGGAGTTCTCCGGCACCAGCCTGCAGGCAACCGCCAACCAGCGCACGGCCACCCTCACCTTCGTCATCGACGGCGGCGGCTCGGCCATCACCACCGGCATCAAGGGTGACCTGGAAATTCCGTTCGCCTGCACCATCAACCAGGTCACGGTGCTGGCCGACCAGACGGGCTCGATCGTGGTCGACATCTGGAAGGACACCTACGCCAACTTCCCGCCCACCGACGCCGACAGCATCACGGCCAGCGCGCCGCCCACCATCTCGACCGCCACCAAGGCCCAGGACGCGACGCTCACCGGCTGGACCACCTCGATCGCCGCCGGCGACATCCTGCGCTTCAACGTCGACAGCGTGACGTCGATCCAGCGCGTGAGCCTCTCGCTCAAAGTGACGAAGAGCTGAGCCATGGCCCATCCCGTTGCAACCGCCAGCAGCATCTTTTGGTATCGCGGCGACAGCTTGGTCGACGGCGGCGGCGGCATCGCCTCGGCCTGGAACGACAAGACCTCCAACGGCTACAACCAGACCGCCAGCCAACAGCCCGACCATCGTCGACAGCGGCCTCGTCGGCCGGCTGGCGGCCCGTTTCGCGCAGGCCAACCCGACACCCCACTTCAACCGCGCGTCGACGCCGGCCCAGGCGCAGCCGCTGACGATCGCCTGTGTCGCCAAGTGCACGCAGACCACGGATGACAACACCTCCCCGGTGATGTTCAGCGACGACAACGCCCCCGGGCCGACCCTGTTCTTCGACTGGCAGGTTACCTCGCCGGCGCCAGGAGCCCTGTCGCTCTACGCGAACGGCACCGTGCAGCGCACCGGCAGCTATGTGCCGGATGGTGCGTGGCACCTGTTTGTGGCCATTCTCAATGGCGCATCGTCTGCGGTCTATGTCGACAACGTGCTGGCCATCTCAGGCAACCCCGGCGCGGCGGGCCTTGCCGGCCTGCGCATCGGCAACTGGAACTGGGACACCGCCGGAGGGGGTGGATTTGAGGGCGACATTGCCGGGGTGGGCGGGTGGAGCAAGGCGTTCGACAGCACCGACCGGGCCGACATCTACGCGTACTACCTCGGCTACTACTTCGCCAAGCCGCGCAGCCTCGGCGTCGTGATGGGATGAGGAGGGCGGCATGATGGATGTTCGCGGCGCTGCCGCGAGCATCACCTCTTTGATCGCGAGCTACGGAACCGACCTGCGATACCACGATGGCGGCGGGTTTCAGATCACGGCCACGGTGGGGCTCTCCACTGGCACCGAAGCGTACGCGGCCGGTGCGGCGCGCGCCCAGGCGGTGATCATCGGCTGAATGCGCCGGTACTCTTGCGACGATCGCGGCCACGCTGCACGAGAACAGGTATCGCTTCGAACTGGCTTGCACGTACGCGCCGCGGCGTGCTTTTTTGGCCTGCCGAGGCAATTCCTACTGGAGCTCTCGCTTCCGTCCATGAAGACGCTCGTCAGCTGGAGCACGGGCAAAACTCGGCGTGGGTGCTCCACGTCCTGCGCCAGCGGCGAGGCGTCGAGCTGGCGGGTCTCGTCACCACCGTCAACGCCGAGTTCGATCGCGTGGCGATGCACGGCGTGCGGCGCAGCCTGCTGCAGGCCCAGGCCGACGCCGCGGACCTGCCGCTCATCGTGCTGCCGATCCCCTACCCCTGCCCCAACGAGACCTACGAGGCCATCATGGGCGCCTTCGTCGCCGAGCAGGCGGCGCAGGGCGTCGAGGCCATGGCCTTCGGCGACCTGTTCCTGGAGGACATCCGCCGCTATCGCGAGGCCAAGCTCGCCGGCACCGGGATTGCGCCGCTGTTCCCGATCTGGGGCATCCCCACGGCCCGTCTCGCCCGCGATATGATCGCCGGCGGCCTCCAAGCCCGCATCAGCTGCCTCGATCCCAGGAAGTTGCCTGAGCGCTTCGCCGGCCGCGCCTTCGACGCATCGCTGCTGGCCGAGCTGCCCGCCGGCGTCGATCCCTGCGGCGAGAACGGCGAGTTTCACACCTTCGCCTCGGCCGGCCCGATGTTCTCCCGCCCGATCGCGGTGGAGACCGGCGAGGTCGTCACCCGCGACGGCTTCGTCTTCTGCGACTTGCAAGTCCCCCTCTCCCCACTCTTCAGTGGGGAGAGGGTTAGGGTGAGGGGCAGCCACATGCGCCAGAGCCAGCGTCAGCCCCTCACCCCGCAGGCGGGGAGACGGGGCACGCGCATCGTCAGCCTGATCGCCAGCGCCACCGAGATCGTGTGCGCGCTGGGGCGACGCGACCGGCTGGTCGGCCGCAGCCACGAGTGCGACTTCCCACCCGACGTCGCCGACCTGCCGCAGCTCACGGAAGCGAAGTTCAAGGTCGAGGGCACCAGCGCCGAGATCGACGCCCGCGTGCGCGAGATCGTGCGCGACGGCCTCTCCGTCTACCGCGTCGATGGCGACGCGCTGAAAGCACTCGAGCCCGACGTGATCGTCACCCAGGACCACTGCGAGGTGTGCGCGGTGAGCCTCGCCGACGTGGAGGCCGCCACCTGCACCTGGACCGGCAAGCCGGTGCGCATCGTCTCGCTCAGGCCCGACTCCACCGCGGATGTCTACGCCGACATCCGCCGCGTCGCCGCCGCCCTCGATGCCGTCGGCGCGGGCGAGGCCCTGATCCGCGACATGCAGGCCCGCATCGCAAGCGTCAGCTCACGCACCGCAGGCCTCTCCCGGCCCCGCGTCGCCTTCATCGAGTGGGTGGAGCCGCTGATGGCCGGCGGCAACTGGATGCCCGAGCTGATCGAGGCCGCCGGCGGCCACAACCTGTTCGGCGAGGCCGGCAAACATTCCGACTGGATGCAGTGGGAGGACCTGCGCGCCGCCGACCCGGAGGTGATCGTTGTGGCCCCATGCGGCTATGGCCTCGCCCGCTGCCTGGAGGAGCTGCCGCTGCTCCAGGCCAAGCCCGGCTGGGCTGGTACCTCTGCAGTCCGCGCCGGTCGCGTCTATTTCGCCGACGGCAACGCCTATTTCAATCGCCCTGGCCCGCGGCTGGCCGACAGCGCCGAGATGCTGATGGAGATGCTGCACGGACTGACAGGGGCCGACGCCCATAAAGGCATCTCCTGGGTCACAGCTTGAAGGCCGGCATCGCCCGAAAAATTTGCCGCCAAGCCTTGGAACCCTTCCCGCTCTGAGGCGTTACCTTTGCCGGCCGCGAGGGGAACCGCATGTTGGCTGTACGAGATTCCCGCACATTTCCCGCCGGAGGCGGCGATATGGGCGCCCTCATTCGCGCCTTCGACTGGTCACGCACCCCGCTGGGCCCGATCGCCAAATGGCCGCAGAGCCTCAAGACCGCGGTCGATATCGTGCTCGGCTCCCCCGTCCCCCTGGTCATGCTGTGGGGGCGCGACGGCATCATGATCTACAATGATGCCTACTCGGTGTTTGCCGGCGGGCGCCACCCCCAGCTGCTCGGCTCCAAGGTGCTGGAGGGCTGGCCCGAGGTGGCCGACCTCAACCGCCGGGTCATGGAAGTGGGCTTGCGCGGGGAGACGCTGTCCTTCCGCGACGAGCACCTCGTCCTCTACCGGCCCGGCCGCCCGCAGGACGTGTGGGTCGACCTCGACTACAGCCCCCTGCTCGACGAAGACGGCAAGCCAGCCGGCGTGCTGGCGATCGTGGTGGAGACTACCGAGCGGGTGCGGGCCGAGAAGGCGCTGCGCGAAAGCGAGGCGCAGTTCCGCACCTTTGCCGCCGCGATGCCGCACCATGTCTGGTCGGCCAAGCCGGATGGCAGGCTCGACTGGTTCAACCAGCAGGTGCTCGACTACACCGGCACGAGGCCCGGGGAGAGCGATGGGCACCGCTGGGGCGATGTCGTGCATCCCGATGATCGCGAGCACGCAGCCGCGGCGTGGCAGGAATCGCTGGCCTCCGGCAAGGTGTACGAGACCAAGTTTCGCATTCGCCGCACCGACGGCGCCTATCGCTGGCACCTGGCGCGCGCCATTCCGATCCGCGACGAGGCTGGCCAGGTGGCACGCTGGATCGGCACCAACACCGACATCGACGACCAGGTTCGTGCCGAGCGGGCCTTGCGCGAGCGCGAAGCCGACCTCGCCCGCGTGCAGCAGATCGGCATGGTCGGCGGGCTCGACGTGGACCTCGCCGACAACTTCCGCAGCCGCCGCTCGCCGGAATATTTGGCCATCCACGGTCTGCCGCCGGATACCGACAGCGACACCCACGAGGATTGGGTGCGGCGCATCCATCCCGACGACCGTGACAGCATCGTGCAGCGCTTCCTCGACGCCGTGAAGGGCGACATCACCGACTACAGCGCCGAGTACCGCATCGTGCGTCCCAACGACGGGCAGGTGCGCTGGATCGCCGTCAAGGCGGAGATCGAGCGCGACGCGCAGGGCCGCGCGCTGCGCCTGGTTGGCGCGCACATCGACATCACCGAGAGGAGGCTCGGCGAGGAAGCCGTGCGCGAAAGCGAGCGGCGCTTCCGCCTCGTCTCGGAGAGTGCACCGGTAAAGCTCTGGATGGGCGACGCCCAGGGCAAGTGCCTCTACCTCAATCGTATGCTCCGCGACTTCTGGGGTGTGGCGGAGAAACAAGTTGCCGGGTTCGACTGGAACGCAACGCTGCATCCCGACGATACCCCCACGCTCTTTGCCGTGTTCGAGCGCGCGATGCGCGAGCACGCACCCTTCAGGGTGGAGGCACGCTACCGCCGCCACGACGGCGAGTGGCGCCTGCTGCGCACGGACGCGCAGCCCCGCTTCGATGCCGCCGGCACCTTCCTCGGCATGATCGGCGTCAATGTCGACATCACCGAGCCGCGGCGCGCCGAGCAAGCCCTCAAGGAAAGCGAGGAGCGCTTCCGCCTGATCGCCAACAGCGCTCCGGTGCCGATATGGGTCAGCCGCCTCGACGGCAAGCGCGCCTTCGTCAATCAGGCCTACATGGAGTTCCTGGGTCTCGGTTATGAGGAGTGCCTGGAGTTCGACTGGCGCAAGGCGCTGCATCCCGACGACCTACAGCGCATCCTGGGCGAGCAGATCGCGGGCGAGGGCTCGCGGCGGCCGTTCGCGCTGGAAGCCTGCTACAAGCGCGCCGACGGCCAGTGGCGCTGGCTTCGCTCGGAGTCCCAACCCCGCTGGGGTCCGGGCGGCGAGCACATCGGCTTCATCGGCGTCGCCCACGACATCACCGCCGGCCAAGCGCGCCGAGATCGAGCTGCGCAGCATCAACGAGACCCTGGAGGCCCAGGTCGAGGCACGCACGCGCGAGCGCGACCGCATCTGGAACGTATCGCAGGACATGCTGGTGGTCGCCGACCGCCAGGGCGTGTGGCTCAACGCCAGCCCGGCCGCCACGGCCGTGCTGGGCTGGAGCCAGGCCGAGCTGCTGGGGCGCACCTCCGAATGGATCGAGCACCCCGACGACATCCCGCGGTCGCAAGCCGAGCTGGAGCGCCTCGCCAAAGGCGGCAGGACGCAGCGCTACGAGAACCGCCTGCGCCACCAGGACGGCGACTACCGCTGGCTGTCTTGGACGGCGGCCGCGCACGAGGGCCTGATCTACGCGGTGGCCCGCGACGTCACCGACGAGAAGGAGGCCGCCGAGACGCTGCGGCACACCGAGGAGGCGCTGCGCCAGTCGCAGAAGATGGAGGCCGTCGGCCAGCTCACCGGCGGCATCGCGCATGACTTCAACAACCTGCTGCAGGGCATCGTCGGCTCGCTCGACATGGCGCAGAAGCGCCTGGCCGACGGACGCCTGAGCGAGATCCAGCGCTACGTCACGGGCGCCATGACCTCGGCCAACCGGGCCGCGGCGCTGACCCACCGCCTGCTCGCGTTCTCCCGCCGCCAGCCGCTCGATCCCAAGCCCGTCGGGGCCAATCCGCTGATCGCCTCCATCGAGGACCTGCTGCGCCGGACCATGGGCGAGAGGATCCAGCTCACGCTCACTCTGGCTGGCGACCTGTGGCCGACGCTGTGCGACCAGAACCAGCTCGAGAACAGCATTCTCAACCTCGCCATCAACGCCCGCGACGCCATGCCGGACGGCGGCAAGCTGCTGATCGAGACCCGCAACGCGCGCCTCGAGCGCGGCCGACGTGGCCGACCAGCGCGAGGTCGCCCCCGGCGACTACGTGTGCGTCTCGGTGACCGACACCGGCACCGGCATGACGCCCGACGTCATGGAGCGCGCCTTCGATCCCTTCTTCACCACCAAGCCCACGGGTCAAGGCACCGGCCTCGGCCTGTCCATGATCTACGGCTTCGCCCGCCAGTCCGACGGCTGCGTCGAAATCGCCAGCGCGGTGGGCAAAGGCACGACCGTCAAGCTATATCTTCCACGCCATCACGCGGAGGAAGAGGTGTCGGCGGGCTCGGAGCAAAGCACGGCGCATCAAGCTGGCAGCGGCCAGACCGTCCTTGTCGTCGAGGACGAGCCGCTGGTGCGCTTGCTGATCATCGACGTGCTCGACGAGCTGGGCTACCAGGTGCTCGAAGCCGGCGACGGGCCGAGCGGCCTGCGCATCCTGCAGTCGCCGCAACGCATCGACCTCCTCATCACCGACATCGGCCTGCCCGGCCTCAACGGGCGTCAGGTGGCAGATGCCGCCAGGGTCACGCGGCCCGACCTCAAGGTGCTGTTCATGACGGGCTACGCCGAGAACGCGGCCATCACCAAGGGCATCCTGGACCCGAGGATGCAGATGATCACCAAGCCGTTCGTGATGGACGTGCTCGCCAGGCGCATCCGCGAACTGATGGACGCCGGATAGCGGGCTAAGCAGCATCCCTGCCGTAGTACAGCATCGACACGTGCTCGGCTTCCGCGAAGAACAGCCAGCGCTCGACCACGAGGCCTACGGCCATCGAGGCGGTCGCCAGCAGCGCCCCGCCGATCTCTGCTGCCGCCGTTGGTGCCAGCGTCAGCAGCGTGCCGAGGACGGGCACCGCGAACGCCAGCAGCCCCACCAGCCGGCGCAGCCTCACGGCATGCTTGCGCGCGATCTGGTAGCCCATCTCGCGCATGATGAAGTTGGGGCCGGTGTGCGGCGGCTCCAGCTGGCGCACCTTGCCCATGCCGCCGAGCCCCGTCGCCGCGCCGATCTTGTACTCGCGCGCCTCGCCGTCGATGCGCTGCCAGTAGGCCCACTTCATCGCCGCAGCGACCAGCAGGCATGCGAGCGCCAGCAGCGCCGGCCACGGGTCATACTCCTCGAAGATGCGCAGCAGCAGGTTGAGCAGCACGGCACCGCTGGCGAGCCCAAGCGCGATGTAGATCGGCGCGGTCAGCGGCTGATGCCATTGCCGGATGGTGCGCAGCGTCGCATAGATCATGCCGGTGGCGAACAGCGTGGCGAGCGCACCCAGCGCAGCAATGATCCCCGTCACCACCAGCACTCGCTCCAGCCAAACCCACGCTACGCCCATGAACATCGCGGGCACATAGGTCAGCATGGCCAGCACGCCCTCGCGCGAGAGCCACGACGTGCGCCACTGCGAGAAGGCGCGCCAGGCCCGCTCGGGACGCCCCAGATGCGCCGTCGACGACAAGAGCCCCGCCGTGATCAGCAGCAGCGCCAGCCCGAAGCCCGCGAAGCCGAGCCACGGGTCGGCATCGACCCAGCCCGCGACGCCCACCAGCGCCAGCCAGACCAGCAGCCCGTAGCCGGCGCCGGAGGCCGTCGTGAACAGGATCACCGAATAGGCGGGATGCATGGGCGTGGATCAGCGCGAGAGCACACGGTCGACCCAGGCGAACAGGCGCTCGGCCGCGCCGCCCGCCTGCGCACCATCCGCGGACCCGGCGTCGGCGGCGGCGGGCACAGCGCCGTCTTGCGCCTCGCGCCCATCGCGGCGCGGCCGCGGCGGCAGATACTTGTTGACGGGCTTGTAGCCGAACTCGGGCAGCAGGTCGAAGCCGTCGCGCTCAGCCACCAGCCGCGACACCGCGCTCTTGGGATCGCCCAGGTCGCCGAAGTGCCGCGCTCCCGTCGGACAGGCGCGCACGCACGCCGGCACCCGGTCCTCCGGCGCGAACGTTTCGTTGTAGATGCGGTCGACGCACAGCGTGCACTTCTTCATCACGCCGTGGCTGTAGTCGTACTCGCGCGCACCGTAGGGACAGGCCCAGGAGCAAAGCTTGCAGCCGATGCAGGTGTCGGGGTTCGACCAGCACGATGCCGTCCTCTGCGCGCTTGTAGGAGGCCCCTGTAGGGCACACGGTCACGCAGGCCGGTGTCTCGCAGTGCAGGCACGAGCGCGGGAAATGCACCGTGCGGCTCGCCTCGCCCTCGCCCACCTCGTAGGCGTGCACGCGGTTGAGCCAGGCGCCGTGCGGGTCGGCACCATAGGGCTGCTCGTCGGTGAGCGGCGCCGAGTAGCCGCCGGCGTTCCACTCCTTGCAGCTCGTCGCGCACGCCTGGCAGCCGACGCAGGTGTCGAGATCGATCACCAGCCCGAGCTTCTTGGCGGTAGTCTGCGGCAAGCCTGTCATGGCGGCCCCCGCAGCGCTGGCACGGCGAGACGCGGCTCGAAGCGCGGCCACGTCTCGTGCTTCTCGTACTTGGCGGCCTTCTCCACCCGCACCTCGCAGGTCGTACCAGGCCGCCTGACCCGTCACCGGATCGGAATTGGAGAAGCGATAGCCGCCCGGCTGCTCGGGCAGCAGCTCCGCGATCAGGTGGTTGAGCAGGAACCCACGCGTCGCCTCGGGCGCGTCCGGCGCCAGGCCCCAGGCGCCCGCCCGCTTGCCGATGGCGTTCCAGGTCCACACCGTGTCGGGGTTGACGCCCTCCATCAGCTTCACCTGCGCCTTGACGCGCCCGACGCCCGAGGTGATCCACACCCAGTCGTCGTCGGCGATGCCGAGCTCGGCGGCCCGCACGCGGCTCATGAACAGCCGGTTGGCGCCGTGGATTTGCCTCAGCCACGCATTCTGCGAGCCCCACGAGTGGTACATCGCCATCGGCCGCTGCGTGATGGCGTGCAGCGGGAAGCTGGCGTCCGTGGCGCTGTCCTCGAACGGCGGATACCAGAAGGGCAGCGGATCGAAATAGGTGGCGACGCGCTGGCGGTGTTGCTCCGGCGGCTGCACCGCCCCGTGCCCCTGCGCCGCCAGCCGCATCTTCTGCATGGGCTCGCTGTAGAGCTGGAAGATCACCGGCGTGGTGGTGAGGCGGAAGCCCTTGTCCACCGCCCACACGATGTAGTCGCGGTTGACGTGCTTGAAGTAGCGCATGTGCGCCGGCAGGTGGTGCACGTGGAAGGACCCTTGCGCCATGTAGGCATCGAGCTGGCGCGGATTGGGCGCGCCGCGCGCGTACTCGTCGCCGTTCACGCCGCGAAAGCCCGCCAGCGAGCCGATGCCCGGCCGCCGCTCGTGGTTGACGATGTAGTCGGGATAGCCGCCCGGAAACCTCGGTGCACCGTTGCCCGTCACCATGCCGGGCAGGCCGAGGCGGGCACCCAGATCCAGCAGCACGTCCTGGAACGGCCGCACGTCGCGGTCGGGCTTCACGACCGGATGGCGGATGGCGTCGCCGGGACCGTCGGGCTCGGAGATCGGCCGGTCGAGCAGCGAGATGCAGTCCCAGCGCTCCAGATAGGTCGTGTCCGGCAGCACCAGATCGGCGTAGGCCACCGTCTCGGAGGCATAGGCGTCGGAGTAGATCACCTTGCCTATTCTGTATTCGCCGGTCGCGGGGTCCTTCTCGGTCAGATGCGCCAGCGTCGCCGGCAGGTTCATGGCCGAGTTCCACCCCATGTTGGCCATGTACATGAACAGCACGTCGATGGGGTAGGGATCGCCCTTGGCGGCGTTGGCGATCACCATGTGCATCAGCCCGTGCGCCGAGAGCGGCGCATCCCAGCTGAAGGCCTTGTCGATGCGCTGCGGCGTGCCGGCCGCGTCCACCAGCAGGTCGTCCGGCCCGGTGGGGAAGCCGAGGGTCGGGCCAGGCAGCGGATGCATGGGGCGCACGTCGCCCGACTTGCCGCGCGGCTTCAGGAACGGCGGCGCGAGCTTGGGATACGGCGTCTTGTAGCGGAACCCGCCCGGGCAATCGATCGAGCCCAGCAGGATCTGCAGCACGTGCAGGATGCGGCAGGAGTGAAAGCCGTTGCTGTGGGCCGAGATGCCGCGCATGGCATGCATGCCGACCGGCCGGCCGATCATCTTCTCGTGCCGCTGGCCCTTCCAGTCGGTCCAGGGGATGTCGAGGACCACTTCCTCCTTGAACGCCGCATGCGCCAGCTCGGCGGCGATGCGGCGGATGGTGGCGGCCGGAACACCCGTCTCCTTCTCGGCGCGCTCGGGCGAATAGTCCTTCGACAGAAACCGCTCCGCCAGCAGCTGGAACACCGGCACGGCCTCGCGGCCGTCGGCAAGCTTGAACGTGCCTGAAAGCGCGGGCTTCAGGCCGCCCTCGAGCCCGCTCCTGAGCGAGCCCGTAGCCTTGTCGTGCACCAATGGGCTACCCGCCGTATCGCGCGCGAACAGGCCGTCGTCGTCCTTGCCGGGATCGCGGATCACCAGCCAGGGCGCGTTGGTGTAGCGCACCAGGTAGTCGACATCGATCTGCTCGGTCGCCAGCAATTCGTGCACCAGCGCGCCGGCGAATAGTCCGTCGGTGCCGGGCTTGATGCCGATCCATTCGTCGGCGATGGCGTTGTAGCCGGTGCGCACCGGGTTCACCGACACCACCTTCACGCCACGCTGCTTGAGCTTGCCGAGCGCGATCTTGATCGGGTTGGAGGCGTGATCCTCGGCCACGCCGAACAGCATGAAATAGCGGGTGTGGTCCCAGTCGGTCTCGCCGAACTCCCAGAACGACCCGCCGAAGGTGTAGAGCCCGGCCGCCGCCATGTTCACCGAGCAGAAGCCGCCGTGCGCGGCGTAGTTGGGCGTGCCGTATTGCATCGCCCACCAGCCGGTGAGCGCCTGGCTCTGGTCGCGGCCGGTGAAGAACGCGAGCTTCCTGGGGTCGGTGCGGCGCACCTCGCCCAGCCACTGGGTCGCGAGCCCCAGCGCCTCGTCCCAGGAAATCTCCTTGAACTCGCCCGAGCCGCGCGGGCCAGTGCGCAGCAGCGGCGCCCGCAGCCTTGCTGGCGAGTAGTGCTGCATGATCCCCGCCGAGCCCTTGCCGCACAGCACGCCCTTGTTGACCGGGTGGTCGCGGTTGCCGTCGATGTAGCGCACCCGGCCGTCCTTCAGGTGCACGCGGATGCCGCAGCGGCACGCGCACATGTAGCAGGTCGTGGTCTTGATCTCGTCGGCGGAGGGCACCGACAGGGCAATCTCTGGCTCAGTCGACAAGGGCGGCACGGGCCTTTCACGTTCTTGGGCCAGCGGCATCGACCCGAGCATGCGCTGGAATGTTTAGTTCTGACCGGCGCAGCTGCCAACAGTTGCATGCCACGGCAGGGCGTCACAGGGGAATTATCAACCAGGAACAGGCGTGCTGGTTACGCGTGGCATTGATCCTGCCGGCTTTTTGGAGCCTCGGCCGCAGGCAAATCCGGGCCCTGAAACCAAGGCTTGGCACGCCCTTGGCCGCAGGCTGGGTCATGCCTTAGCATGCGCTTCGTTGGTCCAGGGGATTGCTGACATGCGCAAACTGCTACTGGCTGCTCTGCTGTGCTGGCTCGGCTTGCCCGCCGCAACCGCCGATCCGAACCGCCCCATCGTCGACGCCCACATCCACTACAGCCACGACACCTGGGACGTGCTGCCGCCGCCGGAGGCCATCAAGGTGCTGCGGCAGGCCGGCGTCAAGAAGGCGCTGGTCTCCAGCTCCAGCGACGACGGCACGCAGATGCTCTACAAGGCCGCCCCCGACCTGATCGTGCCGGTGCTGCGCCCCTATCGCCGGCGCGGCGAGATCGGCACCTGGGTGCGCGACCCCTCGATCGTCCCGCACGTGGAGGCGCGGCTCAAGGCCAACACCTATGCCGGCATCGGCGAGTTCCACGTGTTCGGCGCCGATGCCGACCTGCCCGTCATGCGCCGGCTGGTGCAGCTCGCCAAGGAGCGCAAGATCTTCCTGCACGCCCATTCCGACGTCGATGCGGTCGAGCGCATCTTCAAGCAGGACCCCGGCGCGCGCGTGCTGTGGGCGCATTCGGGCTTCGACCAGCCCGACAACGTGCGCGTCCTGCTCGCCAAGCACAAGATGCTGTGGGCCGACCTCGCTTACCGCAACGACTACGCGCCAGGCGGCCGGCTCGACGATGCCTGGCGGCAGCTGATCATCGACTTCCCCGACCGCTTCATGGTCGGCACCGACACGCCCTCGCCCGAGCGCTGGTACTACGTGGTCGAGCACGCCAACTTCTCGCGCAAATGGATCGCCGGTCTCCCCGCCGACGTCGCCGACAACGTCGCCTTCCGCAACGCCGAGCGCCTCACCGCGTGGGCGCTGGGGCAACGGGTGGGGCAATGACGGGTGGCGCCATCGCCCTGGTCGCCGCCATTCTGGCCACCGCTGCGCTCGCCTCGAACGCATTGGCCTGCCCTGCCGCGGAGCAGGGTTTCCAGCGGCTCGCATCGGGAGATGCCGAGGTCGCTTATCGCTGGGACCCTGCCGAGCTGAAAGTCGGGCGCTTCTTCGCCGCCGAGGTGGTTGCCTGCAAGGCCCCGTCCTCCGAGCCGGTGCGCGAGATCCGCATCGATGCCACCATGCCCGCCCACGGCCACGGCATGAACTACCGCCCCGCCGCGGCTCAGTCGGCTCCCGGCCACTACAAGTTCACCGGCCTGATGCTGCACATGGCCGGCACCTGGCGGGTAACGATCGACCTCGTGCAGGGAGCCAAGCGCACCCGCCTGATGCACGAGGTCAAGCTCGCGCCGTGAGCGGGTTCTGGCATGTAGGGCGCAATAAGCGACAGCGCATTGCGCCGTTGTGCGCAATGATCGGCGCAATACGGCTAACGCCTATTGCGCCCTACATCTCGCGCATTGCTCTCGCCTGCGCCTTCTTCATTTTCAGCTCTGCGCCCGCGCCCGCCCAGCCTGCCGAGTTCACCGAAGCCGAGCGCACGGCCATCCTGGCGCACGGGCCCTGGCCGCTGCCCATGCCGCCCGATCCCAGCAACCGCGTGTCGGGAAAGCTCGAGGCCATCGCGCTGGGGAAGCTTCTGTTCTTCGACAAGCGGCTCTCAGTAGATGCCAAGCGCTCCTGCGCTACCTGCCATGACCCCGCCAAGGCCTTCGGCGACGGACGCCCCCGCAGCGTTGGCCGCGCGCTGCTCGACCGCAACGCCATCGCGCTCGCCAACCTCGGCCTCAACCGCTGGTTCGGCTGGGCCGGCGCCGCCGACAGCCTGTGGGCGCAAAGCATCCGCCCGATCCTGGACGACAAGGAGCTGGCGCTGGCGCCGGCGAACCTTCGAGCCCGCATCGCCGGCGATGGTGCGCTGGCCGCGGCCTACGCCGGCGTGTTCGGCACCCGATCGTCGAGCGATGCACCGGAGCTGGTGCTGGTCAACGTCGCCAAGGCGCTCGCCGCCTTCCAGGGGACGATCACAAGCGGCCGCACGCCCTTCGACGATTTCCGCGATGCGCTCGAGCGCGGCGATACCACCACCATCGCTCGTTTCCCAATAGCTGCGCAACGCGGGCTTAAGCTGTTCGTCGGCAAGGGCGACTGCGGTGCTTGCCACCTGGGCCCCAACTTCACCAGCGGCGAGTTCGAGGACATCGGCGTGCCCTTCTTCGCCGAGAGGGGCCGCGTCGACCAGGGGCGCTACGGAGGCATCGCCGCGCTGCAGGCGAGCCCCTTCACCCTGCTCGGCGCCTACAACGACGATCCCGACAAGGCCCCAGGCATCGCCACCCGCCACGTCGAGCAGCAGCACCGCAACTGGGGCGAGTTCCGGGTCCCGTCGCTGCGCAACGTCGCACGCACTGCGCCCTACATGCACAACGGCAGCCTCGCCGCCCTCGCCGATGTTGTGCGCCACTATTCGGAGGTCAGCGAGGAACGCCTGCACGGCATGCCCGGCCAGCGCCTGGTACGGCCGCTGAAGCTTTCGCCCGGCGAGCAGGCCGATTTGGTGGCGTTCCTGGAAACGCTGTCGAGCGAGGTGCGGTTCGGGCGCTAGCCCCTGGTCCGACGGCAGATCGGTGGGCAGCGTACCACCGCCTCGGCGGCGACGGGCGCTCTGCGTCGCTTGCTCTGGCGCCCCAACCGGTGTTCCCTGAGCACAAGCACACGTTGGCAGCCGCCGGCGCGACGACGGGGAGGAGACGATGAAGTTCGGGATTGGCCAGGCCGTGCGCCGGGTTGAGGACGCACGCTTTCTGAAGGGCGCTGGCTGCTTCGTCGATGACTTGGTGCTGCCGGGCGAGCTGCACGGCGTCGTCGTCTACTCCACGCATGCCAATGCCAGGATCGCGCGCGTGGATGCGAGCGCCGCGATGCGAGCACCGGGCGTGGTGCTGGTACTCACCGGTGCCGACGCCATCGCCGACGGCCTGGGCCGGCTACCGCCGCTATTCATGCCCGAGGACGTGGGCGGCCCCAAGGGTTTCCGCACCCACCGACCGATACTCATCCACGACGTCGTCCGCTGCGTCGGCGATCGCGTCGCCTTCATCGTGGCCGAGACCGAGGTGGAGGCGCGCGACGCGGCCGAGCTGATCGAGATCGACTACGTGCCGCTGCCGGCCGTCGTCTCGGTGGAGGACGCGGTGAAGCCGGGCGCGCCATCGGTGTGGAGCGAATGCCCGGGCAACATCTCGGTCACCCTGGCGTTCGGCGATCAGGCTGCGACGGACGCGGCCTTCGCCAAGGCCCGGCATGTCGTCTCCCTCAAGCTCGAGAACAACCGCCTGTCCGCCAATTCGATCGAGCCACGCGGCTCGATCGGCCAGTACGATCCCGCGGCCGATATGTTCACGCTGCACACCAGCACCCAGCATCCTTTCGGGGTGCGGCAAACATTGGCTGCGGCAGTGTTCCGCGAGCCGGTCGCCAAATTCCATGTGATCACGCCCGACGTCGGCGGCGGCTTCGGCATGAAGGCCGATGCCTACCCCGAGGATGCGCTGGTGCTGTGGGCCGCGCGCCGCTGCGGCCGGCCGGTGAAATGGACCTGCAACCGCGCGGAAGCGCTGCAGGGCGACTATCACGGCCGCGACCAGGTGGTCACCGCCGAGATGGCAATGGACGAGAACGGCAACATCCTTGCCCTGCGCACGCGCGCGCTCGACGCGGTCGGCGCCTATACCGCCTCGGCCGTGATCGCCGTGGTGGTCTATGGCCTGCGCCTCGCCACCGGGCCCTACCACGTCGGCGCGCTGCATGCGACGGCGCATGCCGTGTTCACCAACACCTCGCCGATGGCGCCCTATCGCGGCGCCGGCCGCCCCGAGGCAGCCTATCTCGCCGAGCGCCTGATCGACGAGGCGGCGATCGTGACCGGCATCGACCGCATCGAGCTCCGCCGCCGCAACCTGATCCGCCCCGAGGCGATGCCGTATCCGACGCTCACGGGCTACGTTTACGACAGCGGCGAGTTCGAGGTCGCCATGGACAAGTGCCTCGACCTCATCGACTGGAAGGGCTTTTCCGCGCGCAAGGCGCAGTCCGAGAGCGCCGGGCTGCGGCGCGGCCAGGGCCTCGCCTACTTCATCGAGGAGGCCGGCGTGTTCAACGAGCGCATGGACCTGCGCTTCGACCCCGAAGGCAACGTGACGATCCTCGCCGGCACGCATTCTCATGGGCAGGGCCACGCCACTACCTTTGCGCAGATGGTGTCCGAATGGCTGGGGGTGCCGTTCGAAAGCATCAGCTACCTGCAGGGCGACACGCAGAAGATCGCCTTCGGCCGAGGCACCTATGCCTCCCGCAGCATCATGGTGGGCGGCTGCGCGCTCAAGGCCGCCTCCGATGCCGTCATCGAGAAGGGGCGCAAGATGGCGGCGTTCCTGATGGAAGCGAAAGCGGACGACGTCGATTTCAATGATGGCATGTTCCGCGTGAAGGCAACCAACCGCTCGATGCCCATGCAGGAGGTGGCGAAGGCCTTCTTCCGCCCCATGGGCCTGCCCGAGGAACTCGGCCTGGGCCTGGAGGGCCACGGCACCTACGCCAGCGAGCCGGGCAACTTCCCCAACGGCTGCCATGCCTGCGAGGTGGAGGTCGACCCGGCTACCGGCCAGGTGACGGTGGTGAGCTACGCGGCGGTGGACGACCTGGGCCGCACTATCAATCCGATGATCGTCGAGGGCCAGGTGCATGGCGCGCTGGCGCAGGGTATCGGCCAGGCCCTGTTCGAGCATCTCGTCTACGACCGCACGTCGGGCCAGCTCGTGTCGGGCAGCTTCATGGACTACGCCATGCCGCGCGCGGCCGACCTTCCCCCGTTCGAGGTGGACCACCACGACGTGCCATGCAAAACCAATCCATTGGGCGTCAAGGGCATCGGCGAGGCGGGCACCACGGGCGCGCCGCCGGCGGTGATGAACGCGATCCTCGATGCGCTGCGCCCGTTGGGCGTCAAGCAGCTCGACATGCCGGCGACGCCGATGCGGGTGTGGCGGGCAATCGAGGCTGCCAAAGCCCCGCAACCGTGAAGCTCGCCGAGATGCTGGTGCGCCTGGGGCTCAAGACCTCCAAGCTCGGCGGCTATTCCCTCGGCTCACCCAAGGCGCTCACCGGCACGATCGCCAAGCTGATCTGAGCTGCAGACCGGGCGAAGGCCCAGCTACGACTGAGCCTCGGTGGAAGCGGGCGCGGTCGCGTCCGTCTCGGTCACAGGCGGGGGCTCAGGCTGCGGCTGCGCCGCCTGATCCTGCTGGCGCACCTGCTGCGCGAACTCCTCCTGCAGGACGGCCAGCCGCTGCATCAGCGACCTGGGTGACGCCGGCGACGGGCTTGGCGCCGCGTCCATCTGTTTTGCCCTGGCTTTCTTTGCCATGTTGCGCTCCTCCGTATGCAAGCGCCCCCACATAGGTTCCATGCCTTGCCCGTGGCTTGCGTGGGCCTTGCGCTCTGAGCGGAGTTCCATCACCAACCGTCGCCACAATTGCAGCTAGTGTCCTTCAGATCGCGAAATTCGTATCGAGTTCGCCGCACAGTGAGACGAATTTCGCGATCAGGACACTAGTGCAGCTTCACCACCGGCTCCGTGCGGCGCGAGATCAGCCGCGCGATGGTGTCCAGCGTCACCTTCGTGGGCCCGTGCAGCGCCAGCTGGTGCATCTTGTAGAGCGACTTGTACATCAGCCCGGCGAACACGCCCTCGATGAACAGGTTGCCGCCCACCAGCTTGCCCATCAGGTTGCCGACGGTGGAGTACTCGCCCAGCGACACCAGCGAGCCGAAGTCGCGGTAGTGCCACTCGCGCACCGGCATTCCGGCGATTCGCCTGGGCAACTGCCTGGCCAGATGCGAGGCCTGCTGGTGGGCCGCCTATTGCCCAACTATCGCCCTCAAGACCACGAGGAGAACGTGCCAAGACTTTCCAAACGCATGCTAGCCACCGACCGTCAAGTCCAAGCCGCGAACACGAGCGGTGAGTTCAAAATCAAGGGAGTCCGCAACCTCGTCCTAAGGATAACGGCGGCAGGGACAAAGAGCTGGTCCTACTCTTACCTGAGTTCACCAACCGGCAGGTGGCGAAAGATTTCGTTGGGCTCGTACCCGACGGTTTCGCTGGTGGAGGCAAGGGACAGGGCGTTGTCTCTCGGCGGCGCGGTGCGGCAAGGAAAGGACCCGCTTGAAAGTCTGCTGGGGGAGCAGGTCAGCTTCGCGGACCTCGCCAAATGCTTTGTTGAAGAAGCCCGTCATCGTTTGAAGCCGAGTTGGTGCGGCGAGTTGGAGCGCATTCTGAGGGCCGATGTCGTGCCCGTCCTCGGCGGACTGCGAGCCAGCATGGTCAGAAGAAGCGATGTAGCTCTCGTCGTAGAGAAGGTCGCAAGTCGGGGCCGGTACGTGGCCGCCGACCGCGTTCTTGGCATAGTGAGGGCTGTTTTCAATTGGGCCAACGCCACTGGCCGCCTGGAAGGCAACCCAACCACGGGACTGAAGAAGCGCAACACGTCGCGGCCGAGGAGCAGGGTGCTAGACGATGACGAGATACGGCTCTTCTGGCGACTGCTCAAGGAATCGAAGATCTCGGTAGAAGTTTGCGACGCTCTGAGACTGCAACTGCTACTCGGGCTTCGGATTAGCGAGGCCATGGGCACCGCCAAGAACGAAATCGACATCGGCACGGGAGTCTGGACCATCCCCGCCGGGAGGACCAAAAGCCGGCGTTCGCATGTACTACCCCTTCCCGAACTTGCCTGTTCCATCTTGGAGGCAGCTCTGGCCAGATCTAGGTCCGATGTGTGGCTATTCCCGAGTCCCAGTCGGAGGCCCAATGAGACCGAGGTCAGCAATGCATGCGCTCATCCGTTTGCGTGCCCGGACGAAGGTCCTTCAAGGAGTGGGCACCCATGACCTGCGCCGGACATTGGCAACACGCCTGGGCGCCATGGGGATCTCGGATGAGGTGATTGGCAAAATCCTGAACCATGCACCGACCACTGTGACAGGCAAGCACTACAACCACGCACAACGGTTCTCGGACATGAAGGCAGCACTGGAACAGTGGGACCACCGGCTCCGTGTACTACTCGACGCGGATGGTGCTTGCTTGCATCCGCGACTCACGCCGCACGACCTGCGCAGGACCGCGGCGACGTTGATGGGCGACCTGGGCGTGGCTGATGAGGTCGTCGGGCGGGTGTTGAACCACTCACAGGACTGACGAGGCGAACCACAACCACGCGCGGCGGTTACAGGAGATGGCCTCGAACTGTGGGCCAAGGAACTGGCATTGTCGCATGAGCGGCTTCGCGATGAACGACGAAAGGCGCCGCGAAATGGCAGCCCCTGGGTTTCCGCGTGCGTATCCTGGTGTGCGACGAGGAGACCGGGAAGCTGACCCAGGTGGGCTATGTCTACGTGGGTGTCGACATGACCGTCGCGGGACCCCGCCTCCCATGGCGAGTGAATCGCAGGCGAGCGCGCCGATGTTCGCGTACTTGATGTCTGCGTCAGGGTAGGTCCTCTGCGCGTAGCACCGGCACGCTAGCAGCGCCGGGCCGTTGCCGACACCAGTTAAGCTGCCTGGGTCCAATCAAGGTTGTCCAAGTACTCCATGGCACTTTCGACATGCTCCTCGACCTTGTCATTGGGCGCCCAGTCCATCAAATCATCCTGGACCTGGTCGAGCGGCCAGACCGCCGCCAATTTGCAGGCTAGCTGGAAAACCAAGTCACGGCGGTCCTCGAACATTCCCTCGATTTTCGCCTTCAGCTCTTCGGCATCGTCAAGGATGCGCTGAGCGTTGACAGCCCCGCTGTGTTTGGGGCTGATCATCAGGCGCTTTCTCTCTTTTCGCGGCACAGGGATATGGTCAGCGGGATTGATGGCGTACCGCAGGAACTCATCTGTCCGACGCAGCCCGTACGTCTCGAAGAAAGCCGAGTTCGGGTGTGCTGCGTTCGTGCATGGCAGATAGTAGCGCTGGACTACGTTCCGCGACCTGGGGTCCAGCCCCGACTGCTTGGCGGGGTGTCCATTCTCCTCTAGGCGCTTGACGATAGAGTCGACCACGGCCTTGAACTGCGCGATGGAGTGAGTGCTCTCGCGGAACGGAAGTACCACCCTGAACTTCGACTTCGCTGGCGAGGAAGAGAAGGTGTTGCAGATGATGAAGGCGTGTTTCGTCCGGCTACCAGCATCTGTCCAAAAGATGCGGATAAACTCATCCGGTGTCACCGAGCCACCGTCAAAGTCGAGCAGCAGGCCGTAGCTGAACATGAAGTTCCGCGTGTTGAGGAAGCCCGCGGTGATGTAGCCCTCCATGGCGATAAGAAAATCTTCGTCGAACATCGTCAGCTGGAAGAGTTTGTCGCCGGTCTTTTCAGTCCGAACCCGTTTGTGCATTTTCTCGAGATAGGTGACAAGCTTTAGCACCGGCACCGACTGGCTTTCGAACCGGGTGTCGTAGGATTTCGTTGGGTCGTCACGGCGAGGTCGCAGCTGGTTCCACTGAATGTGGACGCTGCAAGTGGGCTCATCATCGATATCGGGGCATGGCCCCCCGCGCGCGCGCTGCGGTTTGCGTCGCGATGAAGTTGATGATGCAACGCCAAAGTCGAGGAGTATAGAATTTTTATAGTCCTCGTTTTTCGTGTTCCGCGTACAACTTGAGCTGGCGTTGCCATGCTTGTTGACCCTGAACCGCTTGGGAAGCTTGCCCGCCGCGTCGCAGATGTAGGCTCCGCCCAGTGCGCAAGCCACGTCGTCGGCCATCCACCTGTCCGGAACCAGGATGTTCACTCTCTCCCTGAACATCGGGTTGCGAAGCGACGTTCTCATGACCGCCTGGTGCAGTACCGAGTACACAATCGACTGACGCTGAACCTCGTCGCCTATGCCAAGGTCGTTGAGCATGCCGCGATGCATGTTTTTTCGATTGAGCGCCGAGGTGAAGACGAGCCGGTTGTAGCCTTGAAAGCGGTTGAGGCCATGGCATACGGGGGACATCTGCTGACATCCCGGGAGCGCTGTTAGGCTGCTCTTTGCATCGTTGTTCTGCACGAGCAAGAAGCGGTCGTCGCCCACCCATGCCTTGATGGCATCGTCCATCTTGCATCCCGCTTCATTGCGCTTCTTCTTCGACCAGTGCCCGTCGTCGTCGAAGACGTGATGGACGTGGACCCGCTGGGCGAGTTCGGTGGGGTACTGCTTGTAACGAAGGCGCTGAGTGATACTCGTGTTGTCCGTCCACTCGACGCCGTTCATGCCTAGCCAGTGCCAGAGCAATGACTGCTCAACATCAGCGCCCATGACGGTGGCCCCGCGGAAGGCCTGCGCAGACAGCATCGACAGGAAGCATATGCGGTTCGCGTCGTCGAGCTTGGTCGAGACCTTGGCTCGTTCAACCATGCGTTCCCAGGACGCTAGGTCTACAAACACCCGCTTGTTGGGGTTGCACACGTCGGCGATGATTTTCCGTGCGACTTCCTCGCCGTCATCACGAGGCTGCTCCAGATAGTGCCGCGTGCTGCCAAGATTGTGCGGCACCAAGTGGCCCAGGCGTTTTCCAATAACCCTGCCGATGTCCAAGTGCTCGTTGAGCAGGCTCCAGCTTCTCGGCAGCCTGGGGTCGTAGAAGGTGTCGCACTGGGGCACCTCATCGATGACGATGTCCCAGGCCTCGCGATGGTGGAAGTAAGGCAGGTCGAGGTACGCCGCGTGAGTGATCAGCAGCACTTCATTCTCGTGGTTGCGACACCGGAGCCAGTTCAAGATCTCAGGTGTCACTCGACCCCGATGGGTGACCGAATTGATGCGTACGGGCAGTGATGCCGCCCGCCTTGAGGCCCATTTCCACCTGGTCGAGCAGCTCCTTGGATATGCCCACGTATAGCGTGTTGCGCTCATTTCGCGCGCATGTGTGCTTGTCCGCTGTCAGGTCGATGAAGGCGTGCGTTTTACCGGAGCCACATGGCCCGGCTACATAGTGAACGACCGCAGGTGTTTTGCGATAAGTACTGTACATGGCTGCCCCCTCCCAACGTGGGCACCGGTCAAGTCCGCGCCGCGCTACGGCTCGAACGACCAGCTACTTATGGCCCGGCCTCTGTTGATGGCAGAGAGCCGGGTCGTACGTTTGGGGGATGGTGTTCAATGCTAGCGCGATTTGGCTTCTCGTCCACGGGGCCTGCTCGGAAGCACCGCCACGCCCAGCAGGTCCCGCACCAGGACTGCGACCCAAAACCGGCCCGAATTCGCTCCATGTGTGTGTCAACGCATTTGCGATGGAGACGCAGCATGGCAGGCAAGCGACGCAACGAGAGCACCGGCAGAGGATGGAGGCGCGCAGCCCCAGGCGTAGCGCCGACATCAGTACAGTACTGACTGAAAAAGGGGCTTGCCCCCGGTGAAAGGGTGGCTACAGAAATTTCAGGCTGTGGGGGAGAGGCGCACAGCCCCCAAGCGTTGGGCGGCGCGCGCGCGGGGGGGGCCATGCCCCGAGTTTGATGCTGACCCGCCTGGGTTCAGCGCCGGGCTTGAGCCTTCAGCTCGCGATGCCCGTGCTAGGGGCCCTAGATGCGTTCTCGATGGTCCCATCGCCTCGGTCGACTCCACATGGACAGAACTTGGGGGTGCCGTCGTGGCTTGTCGGCCTGCGTGACAACTACACCGCCAAGCAGTCTGGCGATACACCTAGCCCACCCGGTGCACCAGCGACGGACGCAAGGCAGAGTTGGTGCTCAACGCGAACTGCTCACCATTGTCTGGTCAGCACGCAAGCGGGTAGTGGGTCAGTTTGAAATCCCCAGCCCTCGGCATTGCTTGAGCGCTCTTGCTTGCCCCGTTGGGCATGCGCCACGTACTCTAAAGCCATGGGCGGTACCAAACACCTCCAGAATCTTGTCTCGTTGCTCAAGACCGGCAAGGCGGTTCTGGAACTGCTCGGCTTCTGGGTGCCGCTTACGGCGATCCTCGGCGCTCTTGGTTGGGCGGCTTGGGCAATGATCCAAGGGCTCCCCCTCCCGATTGTTGTCGCTGTGTCAATCTGCTTTGCGGTTGCGATTGCCTACTTGATGCTTCTGCCAAGTCTGGTGGGCGTACTTGTGCGGGGCGCCATCTACAGGAAGCCTGACTACGAGATTTGGCGTCACGCGGACGTTCTTCACATAGGACAGGCGGCTTGCCTTTTTGCTGATGTCGGCTGGTTCCAGGGGACGCCATACCCCGAAAAGGCACGAATTTGGGCGCACCACATTGCCACTGCGGTTGAGGCCGGGAAAATCAAAAATCTGTCCGATTTCTTTAACCAGGGGTCTCCCGTTGTTCCAGTCCACTATGACACAAAGGTCGCGGTCGACGAACTTCGCGCGTGGGCCAAAGAAAGAGGAATAGCAGTCCCCTTCTTCAGCTATTTGGATGAGGCTGGCGTTCCCATTCTTCCAGCACCTTCACAACATCGGCCACGTCCCACAGCCGATCCGTGACGCCCGCTGCCATCGCGGGCGTTAGCCGGTGCGCTTTGTGCAGCTTACAGAAGTTATAGTACATGAAGTGCAGCGCCACGGCGTGCGCGTGGTTTTCCACCTTCTTTGAGAGGGCATTTGTCAGCCTCGTGAACCGGCGCATGTGCATGCGCATCGTCAGGTTGTTGCGCTCCACGTAGCTGGTGGAGATGTGCTCGGGCCTCGGGGTTGCCTTCGATCACTTTGGTTTCGCAGCCAATGCACTCGGGCGGGCTGTAGCGCTTCTCGGCCTTCATCCGACTTGCCGTAGATTTTCTGCAATCTGCGCATAGTCGATGTCGGCACCGAACGCATTGCTCAATCGCTTCGAGGTATGGCGCTGTGTCCATCGCTGGTGAGCTGCACTTTGTTGGCGAGGCGGCGGCCAGATCGCCGATGAAGCCTTGGCGGCATCGCCGTCGCGCGATCCGACCAGCCACGACGGCACGAGCTTTGTGTCTGCGCAAATAGCCGTCCACGTCCAAATATCGCCCGCACCAGGCGGCGGACTTTTGGCCTTCGGCACGTGCGCCTGCTTCGCGTAGACGAAGCACCAGATTTCATCGACCTGACGCCGCTCCCTCGGTGAGGACGGTGCCGTCATCTAGCTCCAGGGCCGGTACGAAGCCTAAGGGATTGACCGTCCGGTAGTCCCCGCCATTGTCCATGAGTTTCGTGTGCTCATCGACTTTGGTCGTCTCGAAAGCGAGGCCAGCCTCATGGAGCACGATGTGGGCGAACAGTGAGCTCGTGCCCGGGGTATAGTACAGCTTCATTGCAACGCCTCCTGCGCTACACAGAACGGGCTCACGCCCGGGAGGAGGTGCCCGTTTGCACCGGAAAACCGGCAGCCTTCCACTCGGGCAGGCCATCCTCCAGCCTGCGCGCATTGAACCCGAGCTTGCGCAGCTGGGCCACGGCCTCGAACGACATCACGCAATAGGGGCCGCGGCAGTACGCTACGATCTCGCTCTTGCGGTCGAGCTTCGACAGGTGCCGTTTCAGCTCGCTCAGCGGAATGTTGCGTGCCCCGGGGACATGCCCGAGCGCGAACTCGTCCTTAGGGCGCACGTCGATGACTGTGACTAAGCCCTTCTTCATGCGCTGCGTGAGCTCGGCGCGGGACACCGGCTCCAGCTCATCGCGTGCATGGAAGTAGCTGCGCAAGATGCGCTCCACCTCGCCGACATTGCGCTCCGCCACTTTCTGTAGGGCCGCCAGCATGGTGAGAACGGCCTCGTCCGCCAGCCGATAGAGCACAAACTTGGCCTGCCGCCGCGATGCTACCAACCCGGCGCGGCGCAAATTCTGGAGATGCTGCGAAACGTTGGCAGTCGACAGTCCCGACCGCTCAGCCAGAGCCTCGACGCTACGTTCGCCCTGAGCCACCAGCTCGAGCAGTTCGAGCCGGTGCTCATGCGCAATCGCCTTGGCGACGACGGCAAATTGCGCATAGAGGGCGCGCTTTGGATTGAAGGTGCTTGACATCGTCATATCATTCAAGTGAATTATTGAACATGGACGCCATGCTGTCAACCGAACCCTTCGTCCGCCTGGCGGCCTTCGGCAGCATCTTGGCCGCAATGGTCGTCTGGGAGCTGCTGGCACCGCGTCGTGACCAGAAGATTGGCCGGTCAGCACGTTGGCCTTCCAACATCGGCGTTCTCGTCCTTGATACGGTGCTGGTGCGGCTGGTGTTTCCCATTGGCGCGGTCGCCCTGGCTCTGCTTGCCGAAGCTCGAGGCTGGGGACTGTTCAACGCCTTCGACGTTCCGGCTTGGGCAGCCATCCCTGTTGGCATCGTCCTGCTCGACCTAGCCATCTATCTGCAACACGTTTTGTTCCACGCGGTGCCTGCCCTCTGGCGCGTGCACCGCATGCACCACGCCGACCTCGAGTTCGATGTTACGACCGGCATCCGCTTTCATCCTATCGAGATTCTGCTGTCCATGGGGATCAAGCTGGGCGTCGTGGCGGCGCTGGGCATACCGGCCGTCGCCGTCCTGATCTTCGAAATCCTGCTCAACGCCACATCGATGTTCAACCACGGCAATGTCGATCTGCCTGCACGGCTCGACCGGGTACTGCGCTGGATTGTGGTGACGCCGGAGATGCACCGCGTCCACCACTCGGTCAAACCACGCGAAACCAACAGCAACTTCGGCTTCAACCTGCCCTGGTGGGACCGCCTGTTCGGGACCTACCGCGACCAGCCGGAAGCTGGCCATGTTGGGATGACCATCGGCATCGAGCAGTTCCGAGACGCGCGTGAGCAGCGGCTTGATCGCATGCTGACGCAGCCGTTCCGCGATGATGTGCGGCGCTATCCACTCGGTCATAGGGAACCGACCGGATGACAATGCAAAACGTCATTCCCCGGCTCACTATCGCAGGGGTCGTCGCGGTCATGGCGCTTTGGCTTGCCCTCAACCGCGACCGGCTCGATCCCGCCGTGTTGCAGGCCATCGTCCGCGACCTTGGGCTGTTGGCTCCCATTGCGCACGTCGTACTGTTCGCGGTGGGGACGGTCCTGTTTGTTCCAGGCGCTTTTTTTGGTCTGGCCGGCGGTGTCCTGTTCGGGCCGGCATGGGGAACGCTCCTCAATCTGCTGGGCGCCACGCTTGGGGCGACGGCGGCATTCCTGCTTGCGCGCTATATTGCCCGGACAAGATCAGGCAAATAGCAGGCGGCAAGCTCGACCGGCTCATCGCGGGGTGGAAGCCGAGGGGTGGCGCTTCGTCGCTTTTGTCCGCCTGGTACCACTCTTCCCGTTCAACCTCCTCAACTATGCGCTAGGCCTCACGCGCATTCCCCTTGCTGCCTACGTTCTGGCATCGCTTGTGTGCATGCTGCCGGGCACGTTCGCCTACACTTGGCTCGGCTACGCAGGTCGGGAAGCGCTCGCCCGGAATGACGCGGCCCTTCGCTATGGCCTGATCGGCCTTGCCTTGCTTGCGGCCGTCGCTTTCCTACCGCGGCTGGTTCGTCGTTTGAGGGACGACGAGAAGCGACGTTGGATCGATGCCGACGAGTTGGCAGCACGTCTTGGCGAGACCAGTGATAAGGCCGTCATCGATGTGCGCGGGCCAGATGAGTTCGCTGGCCCTCTTGGTCACATTCGCGATGCGCGCAACGTGCCGCTTGGGATTTGCCGGCGCGACTGGGCGATCTGAAGTCGCTCGCAGAGAAGCCTATCGTTCTCGTCTGCCATACCGACAAGCGCTCCGCGAATGCGGCCGGCTTGCTTGCCGAAGCTGGTTTCGCGACGTACGGATCCTGCGCGGGGGCATGGTGCGCTGGAATGAAGCCCGGCTGCCGGTCGCCCATCGGTCATCGGCATCAATGACCTTCGCGCAGGCTCTTGTCTTACACGCATGTCGCTTGTGTCGACGGCGGATCACCGTGTTGGAAGTACTTAGCGTCCATCGCAGCAGTGACATGTGCATGACCAGATTGGAGAGAGACGTCATGCCGGAAGAGCTCCGCCCGATGCCGCCGATCCTTTCCAACAAGCACTACGATGCGGAATCCGTCTTCACGCCGGACAGCATTCTCAGGGAGGCGCGGCGTCAGAAGGGTTTGACCATGCTTCCGTGCCTGCCGTCTGCGTCCTCGACCCTGACGGCGACATCGTGCGCTACCTCAAACGAATCGGTCGCGCCCATAGGGATGCTGAGTGGGCCTGCTATCACACCGGCCTCTTCGGACAATGAAGGAGATCTCGAGCTTGGCATCGTGCCTTGCGCCGTTGGGGCTTCGTTTGCCGTCCTTTCGCCGAGCAGTTGTTCGCCAGCGGATGCAAGCTGCTCATTAGCGTCACATCTTCGGGCCAGCTCGTCGAACTGGGTCAGCCGCCGTATTTCGTGCTGATCGACAAGGCGTTGCGGGACGAAGGCACGAGCTATCACTATCTCCCGCCGGCCGAGTTCAGCCTCGCCAGCACGCAACTCCTCGCACGACTTTCCGGTGCATTCGGTTGTCTGACGGTTCCCGTGGCGGTGGGAGCCGCCTGGACCACGGACGCACCCTTTCGCGAGACGGCTGAAGCAATTGAAGCGATGAGAGCGAAGGGGTTTGTTCGCGGTCGAGATGGAAGCTGCGGCGCTCTATGCTTTCGCCTTCGCCCGCAACAAGCCGGTGATCTGCTTCGCTCATGTCACCAACCAAATGGCGCGCATCGAAGGTGACTTTGAGAAGGGCGAAGCCGATGGAGCCATTGATGCGCTGCGGGTCATCAGCCAAGCCGCGCGAGCCTGCCTGCCCTAGCACGGCCTGACGGACGTCGAGGAAAGGGCTTTGCCGTCGATAGTAAGGCTATTGCACGCAAATCCGACTCAGTCCATGCCGCCCTTCCGTTACATCCTGAGCCGGACAGATGCAGAACCTTGTAACTAAACCCCGACTAGATTTGGCGGCCAGCATCTCGCGCGCCACGGTCAGGCGGCTGCGCAACGGCACGGGCCAACTCGCATCTCTGGTGGCGAGAGAACGTCGTGGGTTCAGGCGTTGTGGTATTTCTGCCTGGCAGGTTGCGCTTCGATGATGGCGCGAACTCAGCTCCGTTCGACGCTGCGCTGGTTCTCTGGGGCGCAAGCGAGCAGCAGGTGCGCGGCGTGCTGGCCGCGTTCAAGGGAGCATGGGCGGCGTAGAAACGAGCCGCTCGATGAAGGTCGCGTAGTGAGGCTGGATAGTGAAATCTGACACCGTTTCCTGACGTGCTTGTTGGCCGCTACCAACGGTGAATGAGTGCCACTTCCTGACCTGAGCGTCTGCGATAAGTTATAGGCCTAGGAAGGTAGTGATGGCGCCCCAGGTATGATGGCTATTATTAATTCGGCGGCATCGACATCACTTCGCTTGCTTTTGGCGCTCGACAACCAGCCGCTTCTCCGCCCCGGTTTGCAACTCGTCGAGCTGCTTGCGGAAGCCTGACAAGTCTACAAGAGGATGCGGATCTCCAGCCTTGCGCGTCTTAAGCAGGTCTTTCGCTTCGTTGAGACCCGTCAAAATCCATGTGTCGTAAGGTGCAATTCCACGGGGCGCGCACCATCCTGTGTGAGGGTGCGGATGCGCTTTACGCTGGCGATGAATGCCTCCACTTGCTCCGGCCCGCGTATACGATTCAGCGCTAGGCCGCCGACCGTGAACGCGCGGTAAGTGCGAGCGCCATCACGTGCATCGAATGCGAACGAGGCGGTGCCCATCGTATGACCAGGTGTCTCGAACGCCTGAATTGCGATGTCGCCGCCGGTGACTGTCTGGCCATCGGTGAGCACGATGTCAGGCTCGATCATCTTCCACGGGAACCGCGGATGCGACACTGAGTTTTCCGCACCTTCGCGCCATCCCTCTGTTGTCATGGCAAAGCGTGTTCCGGGCGCAAGCTCTGATTTGAGTTG
>CAVWOY010000006.1:0-216143 GCA_963756735.1 uncultured Alphaproteobacteria bacterium | reverse complement strand
AAGTGCCAGTTCCTGACTCGTGTGCTGCAGCAAGATGCGGCCGAGCCAACGCTGTTCCGTGTCATGACGTCCCCAAAAATGAATGTGGACATAGGTGAGCGTGTCTGTACGTCACTTGCCGGAAGCCCGATCGCTCCACTGGTTTAGATCGCGGGTGAGAATGTCCCGGCTCAACCCACGATGCCTGAGTTCTGCATCCGAAAGGCGCGATAGCTCTTCGTATGCAGCCGCAGCGGCGTAGTGGTCGACGCAGCTTTTCAACGAAGCGGCGAACCTCTCGAGCAACCGGCGCCATGAGGAACGTGTGGGCGCAGCTGAGCCGGACGTGATCACCTCAGAAGGGAAAAAGTTCTCATGCATGTTCATAACTGTCACTCCACGGGACCGGTTGATGAGCAGTTCGGCGGCTCGTAGGCCGAGCGCGAGGTTGGCTGTGCCTACATTCGCTGTGGAGCGATGAACGCGACCTCACCCTCTAGCAGGGCTGTGAGATGGGCGCACCCATTGTGGGAAGCCTGGAAGTGGTGGTAAGCGCTCGCCGCAAAGAAGTACGGGTCGAAGAAGAGAACGGCATCGCTGAAAATGATGGAATTGCTGCTGATTGCGGTCTGGTCGAAGGACTGCAAGAACATCTCGCGCACATGCGGGGCAAGGGATTCGATCTGAAGCGCGTAGGCCGGGTACTCGTATGCCGCGTGCGTCACCACCGGCCGTTTCAAGTTCTGATGCATCACTCCATGAATTACCTCATGAACGATGAGGCTCCTGTAGAAGTCGCGCTGCGGGAGCTTCGCATAAGGCGTATCCTTGACCAGAGACGCAATATTCGCCTCCTGCGTAACAAGGACTCGTTCCTGCTTCGTGTCGAAGAGCCCAAAGATCGATCCACTGAAAGGATGCCGAACCTCGCTCATGATTTGCACTTGAAGGGGCCTACGCAGAGAAATCCCGCAGCGGTCGAGCAGTTGAATGGCGTCGCTGGCTGCGGAGCACGCGAGGCGGCGCTCATTTGGAGACGCCGCCTTGACGTCGATGGGCGCCCTCGGACATCGCTCCAGCTCGGCAAGGCTGGCCAGCCTTGCAACTGTTGATGATTTGTTCGCCCCAGTTGCGGTCGCCGTCAGGCCTTGGGAGATGCATACATAGTCACCGCCGCACACGGCTTCCTGTGCCTGCCCTTGGATGCTGCCAAGGACGCAGAGGACCGCTGCAAGGGTTAACGGGGAAAGCGCTCTCAAAGCTTCCTCCACCTTGTGGTGAGTGCCGTTACTCCGCTCGATTGCGGCGGCGCCAAAGCTGTGGAATGGAGGGGATCACCGCCGGCCGCGCGGCGTCGTGAGATTTCTCTCAAACTTGGCCCAAGGTTGGCTAAAATCTCGCAGCCTGCCGCACTCTCTCGAGGTCGCGATGACGGCGAACAAGAGGCTCCGATTTGAAGACTTCACCCTCGATGTGGACCGACTGTGCCTGCTTGGCCCCACCGGTCAGGCGAACCTCAGGCGAAAGAGTTTCGAGGTCTTACGCTATTTGGTCGAGCACCCCGGCCGGGTGGTTACCAAAGAAGAAATGATCAATGCCGTCTGGCCAGACGTGACGGTCGGCGATGAATTGTTGACGCAGTGTATCAGCGAGGTCCGTCACGGCCTGGGCGACGAGAACCAGCGCATCATCAAGACGGTTCCACGACGCGGCTATCTGATGGACGTGGCTATCTCGGTTGACGATGCCCCCGTGGCAAAGGTGATGGATGAAATCGATTCCGCCTCGCCCCTCCCGCTGCCCGACCGACGCTCGATCGCCGTTCTGCCTTTCAGCAATCTGAGCGCCGACCCCGACCAGGAGTATTTCGCGGATGGGGTCGTAGACGACATCATCACCGAGCTGTCGAGATTCCAGGGGCTGTTCGTCATCGCCCGCAATTCCAGCTTCCAGTACAAGGGCAAAGCGGCCGATGTCCGCCGAGTCGGTCGCGACCTCGGGGTACGCTACGTGTTGGAAGGCAGTGTGCGGCGCGCCGGAGATTGTGTCCAGATTGCCGCGCAGCTGATCGACGCGGAAAGCGGCGGCCATCTTTGGGCCGAGAAGTTCGACCACGGCTGCGCCGACGTCCTTGCTCTTCAGGATGGAATCACGGAGAGCGTCGTCGCCGCGATCGAGCCCGAAATCCTGGCCAGCGAAGGCCGCCGTGCAGCGCGCAAGCCTCCTTCTAATCTCGGTGCGTTCGACTGCTGCATGCGGGGCATTTGGCATGCCAATCAACTTGGGCCCCAAGACAATCGGCAGGCCGAGAGCTGGCTACGTCGTTCGATCGAGCTCGACCCCACATTGGCCCGCGCCCATGCCGCGCTCTCGCGAGTCCTTTCGGTCCGTTGCTGGGCGGGCTACAGCGATGACTTTGAGTTCGACCTGCAGGCAAGTCAAGCTGCGGCGGAGCGCGCCTTGGCGCTCGACGAGCGCGATCCTGCTGGTCACTACGGGCTTTCAATCCTGAGCGTGATGACTCGACGACACGCGCGGGCACTTGCCGCGGCCCAGCGAGCAATCGATCTCAACCCGAACTTCGCGCTTGGCTATTTTGCGCTCGGCGAATCACGCATCTTCATGGGCCTCTTCTCCGAGACCATCGATCCGATGATGCGCTGTCTCCGTCTCACTCCGCGCGACCCGTTTGCATCCTTTTATATCAGTCTGATCGCGCTCGCACACTATCACCTCGGCGACTACAAGCAGGCGGTTGCCCACCTCGAAAAAGCCCTGCAGCGGCGTCGCATCTACGTGGTGATGCGCACCCTGGTCGCCACTTTGGGCCAGCTCGGGCGAATTGAGGAGGCCGGCACCCTGCTGGCTGAGATGGAGGGGCTCAAGCCCAACGATGTCGAGCGCCACTGGGCCCTTACTTGCCCTTATGCCGATCCCGCACACGAGGCGCATCTCCTCGACGGCCTGCGCAAGGCAGGCTGGGTCGGCGGGTAGGTCTCGGCAATCTCATGTGAGTCGCACGGGCCCTCCTACCGCCTCGCTACTCCCGCACCTTGATGTCTCGATTGGGTCATGAGCGGACGTGGCCGAGCACCGCCTCTGACGTCCGCTTCACCCCCAAAGCAGACATCGCTGGCCAAGCGCGAATTGGTCTGCCAACTGCGGCCTCATGCACCGCAGCAAGCAGCATCCTATTCGATCACCTCGGCGCGAGCGCGTAGGCCAGGCGGCACCATCAACCCAAGTGCTTTGTCGAGATCGCGAGCAGGATCGTCACGGTCGAGTAGCGACCTGGCGTCAACTTACCTGGCTGGCGGAGCGAGGCGAGATCGATGGTGCGACAGCCTTCGCAGGTTGCTGCGCCCCCGGCATTGTGGCCGCCACTGCCAAATCCGCCCATGATCAGAGGCCAGGCTCGGCCCCGCTGCTGTAAGATGCCCTGGTGGGCGGTGAGGCCATGGGGGACAGACAATGAAAACGTGGGAATACATGAAGATCATGCTTACCGAGGCATCGCGTGAGGGTGATGAGATTGACCTGCTGTGTGACGCGGGGTCGGAAGGCTGGGAGCTTGTTGCGGTGCTTCCCTATGGGCTGGCCTACCTGAAACGTGAGGTCCTTCAGAGCAGCGTTGCAAGCGTGGAGCAGTCAGTAAACGGCGCCGGACAAGCGGATGCGTCGCATCTTGCGCGCAACCATTTGGGCGAGGAGTTGGTATCGCATGTCAGGCCAAAGTACCGTGATCCGGAGACGGGCGACACGTGGTCAGGGCGCGGGCGGATGGCGAGCTGGCTGAAGCGAAAGATCGATGCGGGCGAAGATCGCGAGAAGTACCTAGTCTAGCTGATGACATTTCCCGCTTCGAAAACAGCGCCAGCTTGGCCACGGTCGTTAAGCCAAGTCGCTAGGTTTTGTTGCCCGCCTAACGTGCGCGGCCTACATCTTGCGCATGTTCAACTTTCCTCACTGCAAGCGTTGCCTGGATATCGCATGGGTGTGCGAGAACCATCCTGACAAGCCGTGGGCAGAGCGGGTGAAGAACAGTTGCATGTGCGGCGCTGGCGAACCTTGCCCGGACTGCAACCATCTCGCTCACGATGACCAGCCGCGCACTGATCGCGTGATCACCAGCGTTAATTCGACGCGCGACAAGGGCGGGTTGCACTAGCCGTGGCCGCCGCCACCATTGGTCTGCGGGGTGTAGGGTTTGGGAGCTGCCTGCAGGCGCGGGCGAAAGCTTTGGATTTATAGCAGCTGCCATTGTCGGTCATGACGCGCTCGACAGTGACGCCGACGGTCTTGAAGTATGCGATCGTGGCGTAGAGGAAGGCGACGGCGCTTGGTGGCTGAAAACGACGTCAATCGTTTCATGGCGTATCAATCTCCAAAGGACGAACGCGCTCCCCTCTTTCCCAGGATCGCCATGCCCGCGTGCACGCACAGCGAACAGAGGCTAATCGGCGGGTACAAAGCTGCAGCGGCGAACTGAGTATGATCGAGCGCGCTGGCGTGCGCTACAGCTTCGCCGACTTGAAGGCCAGAGCTGGTCAGATCGGCCGCCGCCGAGAAATCCGCACAAGCGGAAGCGTTGACACCGATCCCTAGCAAGCGGTCACGGCTGGCGCCAACACGGAGTATCCATCATCGGTTCTATAGGTATATTGCATCTGCCCACCGAGCCCGATGAATGCCGCCATCACCTCTTGGCCGCAAACTGCGTTGCGTGTGGCCTGGTTCATGCGGGCTTCTAGGTCGGCGAGTGTCATTCCGCCCGCCCGAAGCGTGGCATCAAGGTCAGACTTCGTCATGTGCCAAATTGCGATGACGACTATCCGCGGTCCCTCAACCAATGCCATCGAAAGGGTAATGTTCGCGCTCATCTTCATGGGTAGCGAGCCCGCTACTATGCGCTGCATATCTCGCGCCTTTTCGCAAACGTTGTATTTGGTGAGCTCAGAAAAGCACTCGCGGCCATCCTGCGCGACTACAGTGCTCGCCGCCAAAAGTGCTGTGGCCGTCAACAGGATTTTATACATTGCCGCCGCGCTCGCGTTGCAAAGGACGCCATCTGAGTGTCAGTGGAAGCACAGATCACGTCGACCGCCAACGCAGCCGCGGTTGCATTTAGAAGCGGTGACGCGTCGATGTTGTGGTGTTGCTACTTAGTTTTCAGCAGGCGCCAGCTCACCCCGGAGGCTTTGCTCGAAATTGCGAACCGCGTCACACCCCTGACGCCCAAGCAGAGAGCCGAACTCCGCAGGCGCGGTATAGCGCACCATGCCAACGTAGCTACCGTCCCGCCTTGTTAGCCCTGGCTGAATGTGCCTCGGCGAGCTCGGACACGTCAGCTTTGCCCTCACAACCGACCTATCGCGTTCGGTCCGCGAACGGCAGAAAAGTGCCAATTTCTACCGTCGGCATTTTTCTGCGCGAGCCCAAGGCCCGTGGAACGGAGCCGGAGATCGCGATCAGCATTGGCCGAGACTTGGCAGGCGGTGGCGATCGGGCCGATGCAGCGGCCGCTATCGCCGCACTCTCGCCGGCGATCGAGCTCGCCGACGCCGATTTGCCGTTCGACAACCCAGAAGCAATACTCAAGCGCAACATCTTTCAACGCCACGTGATCGTGGGTGACCCTGACCCTTTGCGCGCCGGCGGCAGCACGGCGGGTCTCACCGCGCGTGTGTTCCGCCGCGACGCGGAGGCGGCCCATACGACCGACCCAGAGGCGGCAACCGGAAAACTGGTCGACATCGTGCGCCATGTCGCCGACCTGCTCGCGGCCTTCGGCGAAAGGCTTTCCGCCGGCGATATCGTCATTGGCGGCTCGGTCGTGCCACCGCTGCTCATTGAGGCGGATGAAACAGCGATGGCGTACGCTCTCGAGCCTATCGGCGGAATATCGGTCGCGTTCACACGCTGAAGCCTTGCCAGTCGGGTCAAAACGCGACTCTCGATAGCTGCCGCGTGCTAGTCCGCTTACGCCTAAATTCCGGACATTCTGACCGCCGTCGGTGAGGTCTCACATGTGCCATTTGAGACCCAAGCACTTGAGCAATGTGGGTGTGCAGGAACTGAGCAGCCAGCTCCTGAGCCCGCTGAGCCGCCGCTACCGACCGGTGGGTAGACACGCTATTTGCACCAGATATGTGAAAGCGGCGGTGGCCTAACTCGCCGAGTCCTGCGGGGTTTCCCGCACTACCCGCATGTCGCTCCGCGGTTGTGCGCTAGCAAATGGCCTTGAAGCAGCCAACTCAGGATATGGACACACCGCAAGCGCTCGCGCATGGGTAGCTCCGCTCTTCCACAACCAATATCGTGATGGATGGCGGGCGCACGCCGCCCGTTGTGAGGCTAAGGCCGACCGGCCCCCGGTAGGCCGACTAATGCCTAGCAAGGCCATCCGCACCGCCTTGCTAGGCACTCTCCGTTCAAGGATTTGGCGGCGGGGTCGGGGGGCGAAGAAGCTTGGCCGTTGAGGTTGGGCTTTGGGCTTGCCTGCCCTCGACGCAGGCCGAGGGTCGCGAGGGACCAGCGATCCACGAACGCCAGAGCAAGCGGTTGGATGGCTAGATGAAGGCCATGATGGAGCCTGGTGCCCTTGCGCCAGAAGTCCGAATGCTTGAACACGCACTGGGTTCCTGTCGCTTGCCGACGCCAGGGAAAAGCTTGAGTGTTGGCGTGGAGACTACAACGAGGTAAGACCGCATGGCGCGATCGGCAACAAACCCCGGCCGCGCTGCTCGGATGCGTCGGCGCGATCAGCCGCCGATGTCAAACGAGGCCGGAAAAATCTAACCTCCGGCGAGGGCACGTTGGGGAGCGGACCACAGAGAAAAGCTCCATGAAAGGGAGCGCGATATCGGATCCGCCCCGAGTGGTTGAGCCTTGGTGGCGCAACAGCTTTTTCGCTGATTTTGTTCTTCCGGGAAGTGACGGCTAGTCAGCGGCGTGGGCGTAATCTGAACCAATTGACCATTGGTCGGCATCTAACAACCGGGGGCTGACACAATCGACATGCCAATGGGAGTGCGACAGGTATGGGGGGATCGGAGAGTTGGCTGAGTACCTTCGGAAAAGGAACAAGCCTTCTTGCCATGGTGGTGGGCTTCGCTCTGGTAGCGGGCGTCGGCTTGGCCCTCGACTTCGCGATCTTCCTTGTTCTTATCTTTTCCGGCCTCGGCCCGGGCTTTGCCAACCTCATCTCGGCCACAGCCGCCGTCACCTTCGTCTACTTCGTCTCGACCAAGCATGTTTTCGACTATCAGGGCCACTTCCTGTATCACCTTCTTGTCGCTTACCTCGTCTATCAGGCGCTTGCGGTTGCGATCGCTTCTTGGGCAGTTGCCTGGCTCACAGAGTGGGGACTAAGTCCGGCGATCGCAAAGTTGCTGATCCTGCCGGCAACTTTCTCGACAAACTATCTTTTCCTGCGTTGGTTGACTGCCAGTCGGGGGTGAACCACACTGAATTTTAGGGCTCTCTTGCGCGGAGGGTAACGCGTGCCGTCACCGTCGGAACGGGTACTCCTGTTTATCCCGATGTACAATTGCGAGCCGCAAATTCCGCGGGTCATTGCTCAATTGAAACCCGAGATCCGCGCGCTCCTGAGCGAGGTGATCGTCGTCGACAACCGCAGCACCGACGGCGGCCAAGCCGCAGCCATCGCCGCCCTGAAGGGCATCCTCGACCTCCCGGCCAAGGTGCTGCACAACGACTACAACTATGGCCTCGGCGGCTCGCACAAGGTGGCCTTCGACTACGCCATCGCCAACAAATTCGACTATTGCATCGTGCTGCACGGCGACGACCAGGGCGACATCGACAATATCGCGCCGCTGATCCGCAATGGCGCGCATCGGCAGGTCGACTGCCTGCTTGGCGCCCGCTTCATGCGAGGCTCACGGCTCAAGGGCTATTCGTGGTTTCGCACGTTCGGCAATCACTTCTTCAATCTGCTCTATTCCGCGGCATCGGGTGTTCGCATCTACGACCTCGGCTCCGGCCTCAACATGTACGCCGTCCGCGCGCTCGCCGATCGCAACTATCTGCGCAACGCGGACGACCTGACCTTCAATTACGGCATGATCCTGCATTCGATTGCCGCGGGCTGGCGCATGCGCTTCTTCCCCATTGCCTGGCGCGAGGATGACCAGGTCTCCAACGTCAAGATGGTCCGCCAGTCGCTGCGCGTGCTCGGCATCGTGCGCGACTATGCCTTCAACCGCCGCCGGTTCCTCGAGCGGGACCACTCGCGCCGAGCCCGGCCGCGCCTATACCTCGACCGTCGTATTCGCTAACGCGCGCAACAGCGGAGGCGACCTCGTGACCGCCTGGGTGGCGCTCGACCCGGCGCCGGCGCCGGAGCGCCTGGGACATAGCCAGCAAGGTCCTGCTGGCGGCAGCCATTGCCGCGCTCGCTCTATCTGCTGTCGCAGATTGTGCTCGCCGCATGGGACGGCAGGCTCGACCGCCGGCCAATCCTCGTCCTGGTGGGCCATCGGCCTTGCCGTGCGTCGTGTACCTCGCCAGCCATGTGCTGCGCATTCTGCGGCTGGCGTTGCTGGTCGGCGCCTGGCGAGTCGGTTTGCGCACGATCGGCAGCTTTCACTTGATGACGGCGGCGGTGAGCCTCGTGGCGCCCCTCAAGCTCGGCGAGGTCTATCGCATCCTCGAGCTGCGGCAACATCATCGGCGGCCATGTGCGCGCCGCTGTCATCGTCTGGTGGGAGCGCACCTTCGATGCGGCGGCGATCCTGCTCCTGATCGTTGTGGTCCTCTTGTTCGGATCCGGGTCGAGCACATCACAAAACCTACGGCGTCGCCTTGGTGGCGCTGGCCTTCATTCTTGTTACAGCGGTCGTCGTAACGATTGCACCCGAGAACCTGCGCCGGCTGTCCGTGTTCATCATTCGCCGCTACAACTTCGCCCCATACCGTGCCGTTCCTGCACGGCGTCGATCTCGTCCGGCGCTCGATCGAGGAGGCACCGCGCATCGTCCACGCGAAGGTCGCCACGCTGTCCGACGCTAACCGCCTTGATCTGGACAGCCGAAGCGACCTGCTTCGTGATCGTGTTTCCGGAATTGCGCGGGTACGCTCGACATGGCGCTCGGCGCCCTGCTGGCCTTCCTCTCGGCGGTGACCACCGGCGAGACGCTGCTCGGCGTCCTCGACCGGCCGCAGCTCGATGGAAATTTACTATCCTATTTCACCGCCACGCAAATTCCCTTGGCGTTCATAGGCTTCCTTGCTGCTTTGCACTATACACCGCGCAGTTTGCGCTTATGATGCCTCACGTTTCCGAGCAAGGCTCTTAGGACTGAGGCGCAGGGGCGGTATCCAGGTCCTTCAGCGGGAATGGCGGGCGACTCGCGTGACGCTTCAGGTGGTCATTGACGACACTCTTCCTGTGCCGGAGACCGTACGTGCACTGGTGGGTGTCGACCGCTTCGGCAGCCTGGTCTTCCATCGCCGCACCCGCAACGAAGCAATGCGTGCAATGGCGGCGGCGGCCGGCTGGCCGGCTGTCATTTGCCTGCAACGATCACGCCGACGTCGCCGACCTCATCAACCGCTTGCGCAACGAGGACGACGATCAGCTTCTACCTGCTTTGCCCTTCCCATGTCATCCCGGCGATCGGCAACGACAGCATCGTCACCTTCCTCCGCCAGGTCCAGTACGCACCGGCCTGCCTGCACATGCCGCTCGCAACCTCGCGCGACCGCCGCGGCTGGTTGCTGATGCGCACCTCGCTACTGCGCAAGTTCCTCGCCAAGCAGCAGGAAGGGGACGTCACGAGCTTCTTCGAGGAGAATCGCGACGCCCTTATCGAAGTGAGCGACCGCCTGCGCCTGATCGACGTGAGCGACGAAGCGGACCCTGCAGGACTTCCTCTCTGGCCAGTTCGACGCCCGCCATTTCAATGCCGTCGAGCGCGAGGAATTCACGGTCATCAAGCGCTCGACCGACCGGGCGAAGCTGCGGCGCGAGTACGACTACTACCGACTGCTGCCGCCGCGCATGCAGATGTTTCTCGTGCAGCCCTTCGACTTCGAGGACGACGGCGAGACCGCCAGCTACCGCATGGAGCGGGTTTCCATGCCCGACATGTCGCTGCAATGGCTGCACGGCTCCTTCCAGGCCAACGAGTTCGACCGCTTCCTCCAGCACTTCTTCTATTTCATTCGCGTCCGTCCCGAGCGGCGCGGTGGACCGAGCGAGGTCGTCTGAAGTGCGCGACGCGCCTCTACGTCGAGAAGGTGACTGCCCGTATCGCCGCGCTGAAGGCGCCTGCCGGCCTACAAGACAGCTGGCGCCGCTGCTCGACAACGCTTGCGGCGGCGTCGATGCCCTGCTGGCGCGCTATCTGGGTCTCTACAAGAGCATGCGAGCGCCGCTTCCCGAGCGGACAAGCTCGTGATCGGCCACGGCGATCCTTGCTTCTCGAACATCCTCTACTCCAAAACGAACCAGTTCCTGAAACTGGTCGATCCGCGCGGCGCCAGCAGCGAGGACGACCTTTATACCGACCCATACTACGACGTCGCCAAGCTGTCGCATTCCGTGCTCGGCAACTACGACTTCATCAATCACGGCAAGTTCGACATCGAGATCGGCGAGACGCTGGGCTTACGCCTGCAGCTCGAGGAGCCCGCCGCCGCCCTGGACGGCGCAGACTGTTCCTCGACCGGCTCGACAAGTCCGGCTTCGATCCCGACGCTCACCCGGCTGTGCGAGGCATCGCTGTTCATCAGCATGCTGCCGCTGCACATCGACCGCCCGCGCAACGTTCTGGCCTTCGCCATCAATGCGCGCCAGCATTCTCGACCAACTTGTCGGGCACAAGGGAGGCCGAGCAGATGATCCGGCGCGAGCGCTGCATCGTGATGGATGTCGACGGCACCTTGTGCGCCAAGCGCAAGCCGGACCAAAGCTATGCCGATGTGCAACCGCGCGAGGACGTGCTGGCCGCGCTGAGGGAGTATCGCAAGCGCGGCTTCTACGTGATCCTGGCGACCTCGCGCAACATGAACACCTACGACGGCAACGTCGGCCTGATCACGGCCAACACCGCCAAGACGCTGCTCGCCTGGCTCGACCGGCACGAGGTGCCCTACGACGAGCTTCACGTCGGCAAGCCGTGGGGCGGCAAGGGCGGCTTCTACGTCGACGACAAGGCGATCCGGCCGAGCGAGTTCCTCAGCCTGAGCTATGAGGAAATCATCGCCCTCGTCGGCGAGGACTAGAAGCAGCGCGCTGCCGCATGGCCACGACCGCGATCATCACCATGGCTGGATTTGGGCGGCGCTTCCCGGACGCGGGTATAGCGTTCCCAAGTACCGCATCGAGGTGCACGGCCGCTCGCTCTTTCCATGGTCCATGCTGAGCCTCAGGAGCTTCATCGAAGCCGGCGCGTCGTTCGTGTTCGTGGCGCGTGCGGCCGATGCGGCGCAGCCGAGTTCATCCGCGGCGAGGCCACGAGCCTCGGGATCGGCAAGATCGACATCGTCGAGATCGCAGCGCCGACCGACGGGCAGGCCACCACGGCGCTGGCGGCGGAAGGCGCCGTCGCCGACCGCTCGGCCCCCTTGCTGATCTACAATATCGACACCTTCGTGCACCCGCCTGCCATGCACCCGACCAGGCGCGAGGCGACGGCTGGATCCCGTGCTTTCGCGCGCGAAGGCGACGCATGGAGCTTTGCGGCGGCGGACGACACGGGCCGCGTCTCCGAGGTGCGGGAGAAGAAGCGCATCTCGCCCTATGCCACCGTCGGTCTCTACTGGTTCTCCTCCTTCTCGCTCTATGCCGACGCCTATCGGCGCTACTACTCCAGCGCGGCCAACCTCGAGCGGGGCGAGCGCTACGTCGCTCCAGTCTATAATGCGCTCATCGCCGACGGCCGCGCGGTCTATATCTGCGAGATCGAGGCGGGCGAGGTAGTGCCGCTCGGCGTGCCGGCTGATGTCGAGCGTTTCCGCGCCGGGGCGCCTCCGCTCTAGGGCATGGCGAGATGTCAGTTATCGTTCGAGAGCAGAGGCTTCCATGCAGGCGAATAATGGACAAGGGCGAGATCGACGTCATCAAGGGCGAGTTCTGCACGGACGGGACGACGTTCATCCTGACGCTCGCGGGGACGCCGCTGTCGGGAACGGGCAATACGCGCTTCCGCAGCGTTCGAGGATCTGATGCGCACCGAAGCCTCCGCCGCGTCCCTGTCGCAGCGACTCAAGGAGCTTGCCCGCGACCAGCAGGGTGAGCAGGTTCGCTCGACCGTCATTCGCAGCTCGATGGTGGCACTGACCGTGCTTGGGGTGGTTGCCGGCATCATGGTGGTGACGGCAGCGATGCTGCCGCGCGTCGTGGCCGACGTGGCCTGGTGTCCGCATCCCGCCTGACCGCCTGGGTCGACAACATGCCGCCCGATCACCAGAAGCGGATTTCCGAATCTGTTGCAGCGCTTTGGCAACCTGTGCGTCATCCGGCGCCTGTTCCGAGCCCGACCGGTCCGGATCAACCAAATGAAGTCGTGGTTGTCCGAGCCCGGCCGGCCGGCTCGCGATCGCGGCTCTGGGGATATCCGCGCTGTGGGTTGTGCTTGCGTTCACCGATTGGCGCGATATCGCGAGTGGCCCGCGTGTCGGCGTGCCCTGGACCACCTATGGCTACGGCCAAAGGCTTCTATTCGAGACAGAAATCCAGATCGTCCCATTGGTCGGCATGATGCTGTGGAATATCGCCACCGCTGTCATTGGCTACAGCTGCGTGGTGCGTCCGATGTTCGGCGCCCAGAGACTTGCCGCTCCGGTTTGGTTGTTGATCGCCGGCCATGTCCCAGGAATGCTGCTCATCGTTGCTGCTTCACGCATTGTTACCCTGGCGCTGCCGAACACGGTCGCTCCTCCCTCCTGATGGCGGGTGTGCTTGTCGCGGCCGTCTTTGCAGGCTACGGCGACCGGCAGACTGCGCAAGCTCCTGCGAGCAGCCGACTGGCGGCTTGTTTGGCCTGTCGCGGCTGCCCTACTGATCGCTCTTGATCTTCAGCGTGCATTTCGACCGCGTGCACACGCTGGCGGAAGGCAGCATTTGGTTCATCGGCAATGTGTTCCTGTCCAAGAACACGGGATTGGCACCGGCGGTACATGGCCGCTGATCTCGCAGCACTACGACGAGGCCGCATTCCTTTATCCGATCATCTATGGTGTCGTCAGGCCAGGCGAAACCGCCGCGAGCGACGCTGACCGCGATCTACTGGCTGATGCTTGCCTTCGGTCGCCTTAGCGCCGTGACCTATGGCCTATCTGGCCTTCCGGGCGCTCGGCGTCGACCGGCTGAGCAGTCTCGATCTCGTTCGCCTTTTTCTGCGGCGCATCGCTATCGGTCAACCCGGTCGTATCCAGACTATCTGTTCGATGCCCTTAGCCCGCTCGCCTACGTGGTGCACGTGTCCAGGTTCCTGGTGCCAGTGTTGCCGCTGCTGTTGATCGCCGCGATCAACCGCCAAGCCGTGTGCTCTCGTGGCGGTCAACCGGCATCGCGTGATGCTGGGCATCGGCCTGTCCAGCATGACCATCCACGGCGCAATTGTTTTCGTCTGGGCTTTGGTCGTGGGAGTGCTGACGCTGCTTGCGCCCCGAGGCCGCACGCACACGCCGGATCTGGCTGGCTTCAGTCGCTGCAGCCCTCGCGCTGATGGTCGCTTTTTCCGTCGCCTATGGCATTCAGGCTTTGCCCGACGTTGCAGGTGTATTGGTGCTGCTGGCTGGAGGTGTCATTTCGGCAGGAACACTTTCTGGCAGCCGCTTGGTTGGACCGCGGTTCGGGCGGCGATGCAGCGCAACGAAATCGCAAAGGCAATGGGCCTCTTGCTTGCCGCTTGCGCTGGTTATGTTCTGGGCCTGTTACTGCTCGGCAACGTGCTGATCCCAAAGACGCAGCAGCTGTTGGCGGAGGCCTGGCCGTGGTCAGGCGCCGTGATACTCGAGCGCTTCTACAGCACGCTTGCGGCTGCGCGGCCGGAAATTGTTCAATCGCCTTACTGCGACGGTGGCTACTGGTGGGGCTATCGCTGGCTGACCGGCCATTGCTCGTCTCTCGCCATGTTCGCCCGAACGTATGGTCTGGCCCCAGTCATCATGACTGGAGTATTGGCCTGGTGGGTCGTGCGCCGGCCGAGTGCGGCGACTTTGCCAACTCGAATTCTAACCCCCTGGCTGGCGGGCATTGTGGTTGCCTTCGTCGCGATGCCATTCGGCTTTGCAGCTTTCGACTTCATCTCATCAGTCGACTCGCAGGTCCAGGGCCATGTGGCGCTCTCGATCTGGCTGCGCTCGCGATTGATCGAGCCGTGGTTCTACGGCGGCGGAATGCTGGCCCTTGCACTGTTCCTGCGCGTTGCCACCGCATCGCAGCGGCGGCTTGCACAATCGATGATGATGATTGCAACCGCGCTGTTTGCGCTCAGCCCGTTTGCTCTGCCAGCCCAGTTCATCGCCAACATCGCCTTCCTGTTCGATGCTACCCAGGGGCCCTGAGGAGGGGGGGAGTGCCGTCTGGATCCAAGATGTTTAGGATGCCCCGCCGTGTGGCGTGAACGGGACAAGTCCTGTCGAACCTCTCATCCAATGGGCCGAGCCGGTCGGAATGACAACAAGCCTTCCACCCGACGCAATCTCAGGCCCCAGCCGGGCATTGTCGAACTCGCACGTTGGAGCGTTGGACGGGGTTCGCGGCATAGCCGTTCTCTTGGTCCTCGTCTTTCACTACGCGCGCAGCTGGACCAGCTTCGGTCTTCACAACCCGATCAAATTTCTGACCGAACTCGGATGGGTGGGCGTCGATCTTTTCTTTGTTCTGTCCGGCTTTCTCATCACCGGCATCCTCTGTGACAACCGCAATTCCGCGCACTATTTTCGCAACTTCTACGCCCGCCGCACATTAAGAATTTTTCCTTTATACTATATGTCACTGCTCTTCATACTGTTGATCAGCACGCTTTGGCCGATTGCGGGCGTCTGGCCAGAGTTCAGCCTATTCTGGTTCAGCATATATGCTACGAATTTTGTAATGGCGACCGGCAATTCGGCCGCTCTCTTGGGTCATTTCTGGACCCTCGCGGTCGAGGAGCAATTCTATCTGCTGTGGCCGCTGGCGGTGGCGCTCGGCACGCGTTCACAGCTGATGCGCGTCTTGCTGGTCGTAGTGGCTGCGGCCTTTGTATTTCGAGTGATTTTGATCCTGCTGGAGGTCAACCCTTTTGCGGTCTATATACTGACACCCACGCGCATGGACTCGCTTGCTGTCGGCGCCTTCTGCGCCCTGGCGATACGCAGCCCCGCAGGCATGGCTTCCGCGCTGCGCTGGGCGAAGGCGATTTTTCCGCTGTGCTGCGGAGCATTCATTTGCATAGCACTTTGGAAGCGCGGGTTTCGCCCCCTGGACCCAGTCGTGCAGACGGTGGGATACACCATTGTCGCCCTGGGTTGCGCTTCTGGGCTGATCCTCGCCCTGGGGTGGCGTCCGTTCAACGCGGTGGCGGACCTGACGCTATTTCGATGGTTGGGCAAATACAGCTATGGTTTGTACGTGTGGCACGTGATCATAAATGTTCTGCTCTTTTATACTCCTCTGAAGGGCTCTCTTGGAATAACCGGTCCCATTCTGAACGGCGCCTACGTATTATTTACCATGCTGCTCGTATTTGGGGTTTCCATTCTCTGTTACCACTATTGGGAACGGCCGTTCCTGCAGCTAAAATCCCGTTTCCGCGATGATGGGCCTCACCCTGGACAAGGAAATTCACCAACCCTGCATGACGCGACCGGGCTCGAGCGGAAGCTATGAAAAGTTCCGCTTGAGTCTCAGGAACGGCTTCTCCCAGCAATGGTAGCTGATTACTGCGACCAGCACCGCAACACCGATCACCAACAGGGTAAACAGGACTTTCGCCGGCGTTCCATCGAGCGCCGATGCGAAGGTGGAGCGAAAGAGCAGCGCAATTACAATGGGATGCCAGAGGTACAGCCCATAGCTATAGCGGCCGAACCAGCGCAAAATCCCGTTGTCGACGACAGCATTCAAAGGCCGCCAGGTGAGCGTGACAAGGATGACACCACCGAAAGCAAGCGCCAGAAGCGTGTAGCCCACGCTCTGTATGACGGGGTCGTACTCACTCACCGTCCAGCGGCTCAAAGCGATGACAATGAGGGCAATGCCGCAGGCTATGGCTGCACCTGCGCCTGGGAGCCTGACACCAGCAGCGCCGCCCGGCCCCCTGATGGCAAGACCGCAAAGTGCCCCCACCGCAAGCGCGTCCATGCGTGTCAGGGTCAACACGTAGACTGTAGACGGCTCAAAATTCCACAGCACCAGTATCGTGCGTAGGATTGGTGCGGCCAGGGCCAGCGCCGACGCCACGGCCATCAGTTGCAGGCGGGTTCCCCACAACAGGATGAAGGGCCAGACGAGGTAGAAGTGCTCTTCGACCGCGAGCGACCACCAATGGGCCAGCGGGCCGCGTATCGCCCGCCAACCCTCAATCGCAACCAGAACATTTGAAAGGTATGCTACCAACCAGGGAATGCTGTGGGGATTTATTAGGCCTTTGCCAGGCCACATGTAGCTAAGGGCAATCAACAGTACAATCGCGCCATAATATAACGGAAAAATGCGAAGAACGCGTCGCATATAAAAGTTGCGCAGATAATTTTCCGAGTGTCTGCTGTCGTACAGAATTCCTGTTATGAGAAAACCCGACAGGACAAAAAAGAGATCCACTCCGATCCAGCCAAACGCACTGAACCTCAAAATGGAATGACCGAAGTTGAGAAAGGCGGCGCTATCGCGGCCAAAATGGTAGATCAGAACAAGAATGATGGCGATGCCGCGAACCCCGTCCAGCGCCCCGATGTATCCCGCGGGCTGCTGCAGCGAACCAGCGAATGGCGCCCAGGGCAAGGCCGCCGTGCCGGATTTGGCCAACCAATGCGCACCTATTCTCACGCGTACCAGGCTCCCTGCGTGTGCCGACCGGCAGCGAGAGCCCTCGGGCGGAAGCTGATAGCCTTGCAGACCAGCGCTAGTGTGCCGGACTCCCTGTCAGCTCGCGTGCGCGCTTGCCCACGGTATCGGCGTACGCGCGCTCGCGCACCGTTCTGCGCCGGAGTGTGCATTCTTGCCCTTTGCCCAACTCGGTCGTTGTCCTTGCCGCGCGTGCTGAGCCCCTTGCCGTCGACAGCCTATGTATCATCTATCAAGATACCATACGCCGAACCGTGTCTTGTCTTTTTTTGGCACCCTACGTGAGAGCTCCTGCAGAAATAGGTCGGTCAACGGCGCGCTCCCAAAATCGATAGGTCGCGGACCCCGGTCCCCGCTGCGGAGGGATCGAGCGGAAGACCGGCCACGGAGCGAGCTTGAAGCGCGACCACAGCAGCAGCAGCGCGAGCAACGTCAACCCGCCATAGAGATAGTGGGATACTGCGAGCAGCGTGCGGGAGCGAGGTCCGGGAACTCGAATCAAAACTGAAGGAGCTTGGCGCCGATACCACGGGCAAGGTCGAGTGGTCCCACACCACATCGTCCACGCCGAGCCCGACAAACCAGCGAAACAGCAGATTGTAGTCGGGCTGCTCCATCAGCTGGCGCTCGGAGCGGATCGAGTAAAATGCCTGCAGCAGCGAGGCCCTGAGCAGCCATTCCGGCGGGTCGACTCCCGCCCGTCGCCTCGTACAGCTTGGCCAACTCCGGATCGAGGCTCACGAGCACCTCGTTCACGATCCGTCGGATCGTGCGCAGCGGATGCTTCGTCGGGATGCGCGCTTCCACATCCACATATGAGAACAGCGATCCCGAAGTCTTGTCCGATCCCCGCATGACCCGCTGCGTCATGCTTCGGGTGAAGTCGATTGGACTGGACGCATCTCGAAGTGTGGAGATGCGATGCGCTATCACGATGTTCTTGGCCGGCGTTTGGCATGGGGCGGGTACCCAGTTCGCCATCTGGCCATCAAGGTGACAAACACCGCATCGTTAACTGATGTCGCTGTCGCGTCACCGTGACGCCGGGTCGCCTGTTGCTCAAAGCGCGTTTTCTGGAATACTCGCACGATGAGCCAACGATCAGCGTATCGCCTGTGGTGCATTGTCTGCCGCGCGATCCGCAGCCTTTGGCACAACCCGCTGTTGGGCCCTGCCGGAGGGCCGCGGTCGGAATGTCGACATCCGTTGGCGTTGGCAGCCCCCAGCATGCGCGTCACTGTCGTGGTCGCGCTGTGCCTGGCGTTTGCGGCCACCGTGGGCTCGTATGTCCGATCCTCGATGTTCCCCCCGGTGCTCTACAAATATTACGGATATGGCACCGACGAGAAGAGCGGGCCTGCGACGAAAAACATGTTCTTCGATGCGGACGCGGCGCACTACGCGGATATCATGACCGATAGGTGGGCCGACCGCCATTATTTCTCACGCCGGCATCCGCTCGTATCTATCTATGTTTTTCCGCCCGTTAAGGCCTTTCGTTTCGCGGGCCTTAGCTCGGACCGCGCAATACGACTGACGATCGCAGTTGTGTGCGGCGTTTGGACGGCTCTGCTGTTCTTCTTATTGGTTGTGTGGGGCTGCCGGCTGCTCGATGCGGGCATATTCACCTTGCTCGGCGGCGTAAGTGCCAGCGCCATATTCTGGTTCTCCGTGCCCGAGTTCGTTCCCGATCGGGTCGGTAACGATTGTGGCCGCGCTCCTTCTCACGCTTTGGCCGCAGCGCCTCGACGCAATGGTACGCTACACTGCGGCCACCGCCATATCGCTCAGCATGGCAACCACCAATGCGATGGTCGGGATCCTGGCGGCGGCGCGTCGGCTGCCGCCAAGAGATATCTGGATCGTCGGCACCAGCGCTTGGTTCCTCGTCTCCATGTTATGGGGCGTCCAGAAGCTAATGTTTCCAGCCTCGGTGTTCTTTTTTCCCCCAGAGACTGCAGCCAATATACTGGTGCGGCCGACGGTCACGCGGATCGCGCAGGCGCTTGCGGCCCTGTGCTCCCATTCCATGGTCATGCCGCAAATGAGCGTGATTGCCGGCGCCGACTTCTTCTCTAGTGCTGCCACCACGGATCGGATCATTTCGGTTCAGAGCTCGTGGCCGGGAAGCGGCAGTCTTCCCGGCTTAGTCGCAACGCTGGCCTGGGGCGGGCTGGCGGGACTAGGGGTGTGGGCGGCCTTTCGGGCCCGATCCGGACTTACCGTCGTCTGCGTGCTTGCCCTCGCCGGCCAGATATTGCTGCAAGTGTTCATCGGTCTCGAGACTTTTCTCTATACACTGCATCTCTTGCCCTTGCTCATCGTGTTCGTCGCAGGGGTAACCTTCACCCAATTCCGTATTGCCGGTTTGGCTCTGGCCATCGTCGTCATCGCCCTGGGGGGCATCAACAACTGGATGCAGTTCCGACAGTCCGTGGCATTCGTCGAGGAAATGGATGCCTACGCACGGTCGTTTTCGGGATACCGACCGTGAGAATTGTGGGAAGAGAGTCGATAGTTGAGCGTTCGTGGGGCGTTGTTTCTTCTTCGCTCCTCCGCTTGTGGGAAAGGCCCCTTCTCGGATCGAGCGATCCAAGGTGCGAGGAGCGTCACCCGAACGGCCAGGCGAGGCGGCGCCTTTTCATTGCCGTTCCCATCGCAATTTGTCTGGCACTGCTTGCTGCCTATGGCTCCTACAGCCGTTCCGCGATGTTCTCCCCTGTGCTGTATGAGTATTTCGGCTATGGCTCGGATGAGCGGAGCGGGCCAAAAACAACCGATATCTATTTCGACGCAGATATCTCGCATTACATGCTGAGGATGACCGAGTGGTGGTCGCTGAGACATCGCGCTTCGTACCGCCACCCGCTTATGTCGCTGGTCATGTACCCTCCCGTCAAGGTCCTACGTCTGGTCGGCTTTGCTCCGAAGCAGGCTATTCAAATCACCATTGCTACGGTGTGCGGTGCGTGGATGGCACTGATGTTCTTCCTGTTGTTGCTATGGGGGTGCAGGATCTTTGACGCGACGGTGTTCAGCGTTCTCGGCCTGATCAGCGCGAGCTCAATCTTCTGGCTCTCGGTGCCAGAGTCCTTCTCATTTGGCTCGGCCACGATCCTTATCGCGCTAATCCTGACGTTATGGCCGCCTCAGGTCGGTCCGGCCGCTCGCTATGCGGCTGCAATTGTCATCTCAATTACAATGTCTCTGACCAATGCGATGGTTGGCCTCTTAGGTGCTGCGAAAAGGCTCTCTGGCAAAGACTTTTGGATTGCGGTGACGAGCGCCTGGTTCATCATAACGATGCTCTGGGGTGTGCAAAAGCTCATCTTTCCAATGTCCGAGTTCTTCTTTCCTCTCAAGGGAACCTATGACGATTTCCTTTTTGTGCCCACACCGGCTCGAGTGCTCGAAGTAATTCAGACGCTTTGGTCTCACGTCATCGTCATGCCAGAAATCAAGGTGCTAGCCGGGCCCGAGCTTCATGCGCGTATTGTCGCCGATCGAATGATGTCGGTGCAGAAGTCGCTCGTGGGCAGCGCCGGGCTCCTTGGCTTCTTTGCGACGATGGCCTGGCTCGCTCTGCTAGGCTTGGCGGCATGGGCCACCTGGACAACTCCGTCCAGGCTGTCGAACCTTTGTCTCTTGGTTCTCGCTGGCCAGACGGCGCTGCATTTGTTTTTCGGCTCGGAGACGTTCCTATACTCGTTGCACGTCCTTCCGCTGCTCATTGTTCTTGCAGCCGGCGTTGCTTTCACGCGTCTGCGCCTTATCGGATTGGCGTTGGCTGGAATGGTCATCCTGCTTGGGGGCACAAACAATTGGGCGCAATTCCAGAAGGCGGTGGCGATCGTGCAGGAGATAGACACCTATGCGCGAACGTTTCCGGGCGCCAAGCCGCCATGATGCGCCTGCGACTGGTTCTCCACCACCAACGGCCGCAACTGGGGCGTGCGCTCATAGTAGCACTCATGCCTCCAATTTTGTTTGCGTCAAAAAAAAGCACCGGTTGAAGCCTTGACAACTACCAGTTGTTCAGCCACAGAGCAGTCTGGCTGCCTACGCAATGTCAGCGATCGATGCGCTCAGCGCGTGTCAACATGGACCCTTACGTAAAGCCGGCACGCGTAGCAATTAGCCAGAGCCGCTTGGTCGGGGGCGCTGCGATTGCGTTTCTGTGGCTCGCTGTTTTCGCCGTGACAGCGATTGTTGTGTATGAAGCCATTCCGGCCATACGATCAAAGCCCGTCAGAAATCCAAACGAAAAGACCGTATTCTTATTGGAAAAGTACTACAAGCTCGCAAGCACGAATAATCCGTACGCCGCTTTTCATGTTCAGCATTTGCACCCCACGTATCTCTTTTTCTTTCCTCTAGACCCTGAGAAACGTCGCGCCATCGGCAATCAAGTAGTTTCGTTGAGCAAAGATGGGTTCCGTGGAAGTGACCCCATAGCGGGTAAGTCCCTCGCCGTTCTCTTGGGTGGCTCTGCCGCCTTCGGTGATGGCGCATCGTCTAATGAAACCACTATAACCGGCTATCTAAACAAACTCCAAGGTTTAGTTCACTTTGTCAACGCCGGAGTGCCAAGTTGGAATTCCACGCAGGAGATGCATCGCTTTGCAGATCAGATTGTTCCCATGAACCCCACTCTCGTTCTGTCATACAGCTTCTCGAACGACATCGTTGTAGCATTGGACTATGCCAGGAAGCGCGCCGCATATCCGTCTGGCGCGCCTGAGAGCTTCGACCTGTTGACAACGCTTGTCGACGATATCCGTGCCTCTGCAGGCAGGGGGTTGTCACGGCGCATTCTTGCTGAAATCTTTCCCCGCACGTCAGCGCTGGTAAGCAGGTTTTTCAATACGAAGCGACAAGAAGTTCCTCCACCTGCCGCAACGAAAGAAGAGTTGCTCAGCGCGGTGGAGACCGCCGCTGATAGGTTTGCATGGAACCAAATGAATATGCGAGCGATCGCAGACGGACGCAAATTTCGCTTTGTGACCGTTATCCAACCCATGCTGAGAACCCACAAGAATGTGTCGGCCAGCGATCGCAATGACGATCCGGACTCGTGGCTATTCGAGCGTGCAGTGCGCAAGGTCATGTCGACTGCCTACTGTAAAGAGAATTGTTTGGACTACTCCAATATTTTCGATGCGGATTTCCGAGAAATCCCGGTTCTCCGCCAGCAGGAAACTCGTGATCCTAGGGCTCTGATTTTTATTGATCCAGTGCATCTCTTCGATTCCGGGAACGAATATGTCGCCCGGCGACTGCTCCGAGATTTGAAACCCTAGCCATTGCACAGCCGTGGCAATCCTTTCTTGGGTCGGAAGTCTGCGCCCGCTGGTGATCCACTTGATTGGGCCGACGAGGCGTTCGATTTCTAGTGACTATGAAACTGAGGAACGCTTCTTTGGGTATGCATCGACCCGCGTATCCATGGTGGCCCGAAGCGGTGAAACGCTTCGTGTTCGAAGCCTAATACGATGCAAGACCGAAGCACATCGGCGAAGTTGTCATCGCTTCTGAGACACGCGGCTGGCCATACAGACGGGTGCTGGTTTGGAGCAGAACAATTCCGCTGGGCATCCAGCAACAGGCATCGGCGCGTTGTAGGTAGGTGCTATTGAGTGCCGACTTAGGCTCCTTTACCCCGACGGTCCCGTAACCTTGCACCTGCAGCGGGTTATCTGGTACCGGTCGGGAGCAGGGCGAACAGGGCCAGCAGGATCCAGGCGCGAGAGCCCTGTAGTTGTGAATGCAGCGACTTGCACGTGGGAAGCAGGATAGGCTCGCAAAATGACCGGGGGGCTTGCAGTACCCAAATCGCGCTTCCGAATATTGTGTTTCGCGATCCTGACGCTTCTGTTGGTTGCTTTTATAATCTACAAGGATGCGCCACGCGCGTCGCTCTTCATTCACAAGATTAAATCTCCCCATCAGGCGGAGGCAACTGAGATTCGCGTGCTTCTACCCGACAGTTTCGATCCAGAGCGACGCTATCCGGTGGTGTACGTCCTTCCGGTCCGGCCGCAGCATCGCAAAGACCCTTTTGGCGACGGTCTGATCGAGGTGGAAAAATTGGATCTGCAAAATCGGCACCAAGTGATCTTCGTGATGCCCATGTTCACAGCGATGCCCTGGTATTGCGATCATGCCTCTGTGACTTCCAATCGCCAGGAATCGCATTTAATAAGTGTCGTAGTCCCATTCGTGGACCGTACCTATCCAACGGTGAGCAGGGCCGAAGGACGGTATCTCTTGGGGTTCAGCAAGTCCGGCTGGGGGGCGTGGACCCTCTTGCTGCGCCACCCGAATTTGTTTGCCCGCGCGGTGGCGTGGGATGCACCCTTCATGCTGGATACCTTTGGCCATGAGAAGCTCTGCGGCACTCAGGCAAACTTCGAAACCTTCATGCCTTCGCGCCTCGTCAGGACCCACGGATCGCAACTGGGCAGTGAAATGCGTCTCATTATGACCGGCTACGACGCGCATCGGTCTCATCACGTGAGCATGCACGAGCTACTGAAGCAGATGGGAATTCCGCACAAGCACGTCGATGGTCCGCATCGAGCCCATCACTGGCACAGCGGCTGGGTGGAGGAGGCCGTTCAATTGCTGCTGGCGAAGTCGTAGAGTAGGCATGCGCCGCGCGTGGAACGTCTGAGAGGATGCTCAGGACCGAGCTCGGTGTGATCGGCCAGTGCCTGCGTGCTACTATGTCAAGGGCATACTTCCCCAGTGATTACTTTACGAATGCCTGCCTGATAGCGGCCCAGTTGGAAATTCACCCTAAGCGCGCTAGTACCTGATAACTTCCACCACAGTGGCGGGCGAACAGCTCCGAGGCCTGCCAAGTTAATGTACTCTTTGGAACCCAATGAGAACGCCCCATTGTCGGCTCGAACTGGTCACCTGGTTCTTCTGCGCGGTGCTTTTGGTGTTGCTGGTAAGTAACAACGGGGTGCTTGTACATTTCTTCGTCAACGACCTCGCTGGCTTCACGTTCGATTCCATGTCGCGAAGCGCAGCCGGTCAAGTTCCGCATAGCGACTATTATTCACCGTTGGGGCACGCCTTCTATTGGCCGTTCACCATTGTGTCCAAGATCATTCCGCTTCAAGCCACGACCATATTTTATGCCAATGCACTGGTCGCCGTCATCGCCCTGGCATTTTCCACATTGCTCCTGAGGAAGAGGTTGGCGACCCCCCTATTCTGCCTATCGCTCCTCCTCATTCTGGCTACGGTCATTTCCCCCCGAGAGTTCGCGAGTCCACCGTGGATTTTCGGGCATCAGGCCATTTACAACAGCTGGGGATGGGCGCTTCTGCTGATCCTCGCCCTTGCCCTGCTCGTTCCGCGACCTGCGTCTTCGGCAAGGGCATCGCGATGCATGAATTCCGACGCTATTGACGGGGCAGCCATCGGCGCTCTCTTCGTTCTATTGTTTCTTCTCAAAGTAACGTATTTCGTCGCTGGCGGGGTCCTTGTTATGGCGGGGTTGGTGCTAAGAACTGTCTCCTTGCGCTCGCTTCTGATTTCGGCAGTCACCTTTGTTCTTCTGCTGGGTATCGTCGAGCTCGCGTTCCAAAACCTTTCAAATTATCTGAGCGATCTCAGGATGGCGATGGATGCCGCCCGCGCCGAACCGATAAATCGACAACGAAAGATGAGACAGCATCTGTATTTGGGCGGCATTGTGGGATTGATTGTGGTTGCTGCGCTTTGGCTGCTTCAGCCGACCCGGTCAATCGTGAACTTCGTTTGGCTCTGGTGGCGCGAGATTCTAGTCGGTGCGGCAATCGTCGCTTGTCGGGCTCCTGGTGGCCACGCAGAACTTTGCCCGGTACGAATGTCCTCTCCTGGGTGCGGCGCCGATCGCCGTGTGGGAACTCGCGCGTCGCCGAGTTGGAAACGAAAGCTCAGTGTCATCGACGATCTTCACACGCCGGTTGCGTGCCGGCGCTTGGACAGTGGCGGTCGCAGTGCCGGTCCTCATATCGCTAGTCGATATTGCGTCTGTTCTTATGCATCGATTGGCCTCTGGCGGCGCGCACGCGTGCGGGGCGGTCGCCTTGCTCGGGACGCCTTCGGCGAAGCTTCTGTTCCCACCCAGTGCGTTCGAGGGCACATATCGCCGATACACTCGAGACTGTCCTGAGCGGGACGATCTAGGATTGCCGCAATGGAAGAAGGACGGCCTGCAAGGGCAAGTGATGATGATGGCCGAAGGAACGGACCTGTTGAGGCGGCATCTGCGAGCGGGTCAATCGGTGTTCTCGTTAACATTCGCCAATCCGTTCCCAATGATCTTGCAAGGGCGCTCGCCTGTAGGATCGTTGGCATGGTGGGACGTGGGGCGGACTTACTCGCATCGCGCGTTTCCACCAGCCGGTCGGATACTGGACAACACGGATTGGATCATGGAGCCGATCGGTTCAATCCCCGGGAACTGGTTTCGCGACGTCAACGTCGATCACATGCTGGCCCTGTACGGGGACGAGATCCGGCGCAACTTTGTCGTGGTGGACCAGTCATCCACTTGGCGTTTGCGGGGCCGGAAGTAAGCGGTGGGCCCAAGCACCGGATAGCGAATGCCCTTCGATCCACGCGAGCTCAAGTCCATTTCCACCCTGGCCAATGCATCGACCGCGGGCAAGCAAGGCCGCACAAATCGCACAACCCATCCGGTCTATATTCGTCGAGCCGGCCACCCCCAAAATGCATCAACCTTGTTGTGCGGCACCCCGCGATGGCCCCGCCGTGCCGTGCTACAGAACCACAACGACCGACGACCGCGTAGCCCTCCTTGCCCTCCGCAAGTTTAGAGACTTACTCACCATTGCACGATCTGCGTTGGATTAGCTGGTCTTGTCACGCAACGAGCCTCACCAAATGCCCGCACCGAGAATGCCCTCACGCTCACAGCTGCGGTTGGGCTTGCTCGTCGGTGCGATTTGCGTGACCTTTTTTCTCATTTTCGATTTCCTGTACTCGAGCTATCTGTCCCGGCGGGTTCATGTCGCCACTGCAAAACAAAAGGAGATAAATCGCGCGTCGCGCGTAGGGCATCCGATCCTTCATCACGCTCTCAAACCGAATGTCGACGGTAAAATGCAATGGGGAACCCATCTCTATGCATTTCGAACGAACGACTTAGGTTTTGTCGACAAGGCGCCCAGGACTGTCCAAAAGAAAGCGGCGCGCGAGCGCATCGTGTTCGTTGGCAACTCCTTTACGGAAGGGTTGGGCGTGCCATGGGACGATACCTTTGTCGGGATCTCTATCAGCTGAAATGCCTGAGGTAGAGATTTTGAATGCCGGCCTATCCGCGACCAGCCCCACCATCTACTTTCGGCGAATCAAATGGCTTCTCGACGCGGGATATGAGTTCGATCATTTATTTGTTCTGATCGACATATCAGATATACAGGACGAGACGCTGTTTGATATCAGGGACGACAAGGTCGTCTTCCTGAAACCTCCTCCTCCTGTTCCACTACCCGCGGAACGCGATCAAGGTTCACGCTGGCGCGACAGCTTGCCAGACGTTCGACAATACTTGCGCCAGAATTTCGTACTGCTTGGGCTGGCTACTGAGCTTTTGGGAATTCGTCAGCCATTGATTTTCAATTTATGCAGAGGCGCATGGACCTATAACAGGGGCGACCCGTTCACGGAGCGGCACTATTCAACGGGTGATCCGGGCAGCCCTTGGGCACGCTGCTCCCGGCAGGCGCCGCGGGCGGCTCCGACGCGGGGCAACATCGATACTCAGGTCGAAAAAGCCATGCGTATGCTGACTGCGCTGCACAAGCTGGTTTCCGATCGGGGCATTCCGCTGAGCTTGGGAGTGCACCCTTGGCCTGCCCAGATCTACCACAACGACCTCGATAGTTTGCAGGTGAGGGTGTGGGAGGCTTGGTGCAAGGATCGCTGTGCGCATTTCGTCGATTTCTTCCGGAGTTTTCCAAATATAGAAGGTCAGATGACACGACCTGGTATGACAGGTTCTATTTGAAGGGAGATATGCATTTTAATCGAAACGGAAACTTGGTGCTTGCCAGCAAGCTTAAGGGCGTGCTGGCGCGCGCGCAATGAACGTGGCATGCCGCGCGGCGAAATACATACCATGTTCTTGACAACGTGGAGTTTGCGACCTGCTACCAAGGTTCGCGAGCGAGATGTAAGCGCGATGAGCTGCCGCCGGTTCTGTAGACACCAACCTAAGCTAATCGCGCCCTCTGTTCGAACTCCATCAGGCTGAGATAGCCGACATTGTAGTGCCGTCGCCAGCGCTCGATCAGCACCTTGGCCTCGTGCAGCGTCGAGAACTGCTCAGCCGCCAGCAGCTCGTCGCGCCAGCTTGGAGATGAAGCTCTCGCAGTAGCCGTTCTCCCACGGGCTGCCAGCTCGACGACGAGCGTCTTCACGCCGATCCGGCCGAGCCATTCGCGCACGTTGCGGGCAACGACCTCGGGCCCGTTGCGAGAACACGGCCGCTGTTGCCGTGCGGTTCCGGAATCGGACATGCGGTGAGCGTCATTTTCCATGGCCCAGAAACGCCGTGAGGCGCCTGTGCAATTCAATTTGGTCGTTGCCGACTGCGAATAAGCCATTTCGATTGTCACGGTTTCTGCACGCATTCTTCTCCGGTCGACACTAAAAATACTTCATTTTACTTTCCAATCGCGAACAATTCTCTCAACACACGCCCTAAGTATATCATAGCCAACCTTATTTGGATGGTTATCGCGAGGTAAAAAACCGTGTAGCGGGATATTACGCCGAACTCAATTCTACTCCTATTCTTGTTAATTCATCCTGCACAAGACGCGCGTCCCAAGCGACAGCATCAATCTCCCTCTTCTCATTGACCCACAAAAGCTTTAAATCATACTTCTGAGAAAGCACTAGGATGGAATTGGCAGACATTCGGAGGAGGTTTCTATCGCGGTACATTCCTTCCCCTGTTATGATCCTTATTAGCATGCAAGTCGCAGGTAAATAGTTATAAAAATAGCCCATAAGCGCTGCATTGCTAACTCTCTCGGCATATCTCTTTGCCGCCACATCGTCCATGTCTTCAGTTATAGGAAACAACCATCGTCCAAAGCAGTCGGCCGTATGGTTCAGGCAGTCAAGCTGAGATTTGGAGTGCAGTCTCTCGCCACGAAAGAAATCGTCGAGTGACAAATATCATCAGGATCCGTTCGGGTTCCTTCACGCTTGCCAGGTCGCTCACAATTCTTTTCCAGACTAGCGGGCCAGTTCCGTTAATTGCGGCATTGTAAAGTCTCAATCTGACGCCAGTCTCCAGCCCTGATATCCATTCGCATCCTCCCAGTCCGACTGTGAACAAGTCTCCTACGAGGAGGATTTCTCGCTCTGCATAATCTGCTTCATTTGAAAGAAATCCTCTCATATCCGTTTGGAAGGTGCAGTCGTACTCTTTGGTAACTCTTCAACTCTTATCGGGGTAGTAAGAAACTACGCGCACTGTGGAGTTTGGTGCGAAAGGAGTATAACCGCTTGCGGTTCCAAAAGGTCTTCGGGAAATGAACGAAATATCTTCACCCCCAAACGGTTGCAGGCGCCATGCTGCAATTTTTTCCGGCAAGACGAGGCGCGCCGCCACCTCAAAAATGAAAACAGCCAGTGCGCAGAGCGCGCTTCCGGCGAGTACGGTCCGCAAATGCCGCCCCACGCCGTTTCGCCTGGTTCGACGAAGCCACTTACCTAGTCGATGCATAAGGGTGCTGGCCCCCGCAGCTTTGTCGCGCACGCCGAACATACCGTAGTTAGAGGTTGGGGCCCATGCAGCTTACAGGGCACAGGGCCCCTCTGTCTTGGTACTCAATTTTTCTTGCTCGCAGATTGCAAATTTGCAACTTGCGGGACGCTATGAGATGGTCATGCTCCAAGCAATCTTTGGTTGCCCTGACCGCGATCGCCCGACGAGCGCCGAGGCAGCCCATCAAATCCGCACACCATCCGCGACGGTGCTGCCGTTTCCAAGTTCCGCCTGAGTTCCGCAAAGCAACTTTTGCGGAACACGTTCTTTGGGCAACCTATTGATATGAATACTGGCTGCCGCGATCAGAGTGATGCAGCAGCTCTCGCGGCCGGCCGCGCCGCCAGATCGCCATCACTAGCGGTCGGTCACCAGTCGGCCGTCATCGCGGCGCTCATCGACCAACCGACCACGCGGCGCGAGAACAGATCGAGCACCGCCGCCACATACAGCCACCCTTCCGCCGTCCAGGTGTAGGTGAAGTCCGCCACCCATTTACGGTTGGGCGCCGGCGCCTCGAACCGGCGCTCCAACACGCTCGCCGAGATCGCCGCCGTTTTCGTGAAGGAGATCCAAGCCGTCACTGGCCATGCTTCATTTGTCAGAAATTTATAGGTACACCCGTGACGCCGACCAGTCGCGTCTGGCAGCTTCCGCAGTGAGCCGCCTGCGAGACATGCAGGGAACAAAGACTCCCAACCTAGAATGGGTTTGGGACACCATGGGCCGAATATGAAGAAAATTCTTACACTTAGTATGCCCGGAATTGTTTCACGTGAAACAATCCGATCGATGTTCAGTATTAACTATAATCTTCCGGCGGCTCAGCGTCTGGGCTGCACAGGCGGCGCCTCTCCCTTGCTCCAAGCAATCAGCGTGTCGAGCTCGGCATCGCTCGGATCGACATGATAGAAGCGCCGGTAGAAATCGCGCGTGGTGGCGCGCAGGTCGTGCGCCAGCCGGTCGGGGTAGAACAGCCCAGCGAGCCAGCGCAGGCCGATCACGCGGTTGAGCGAGGGCGGCCGGTCGATCCAGCCGAACGGCGCGGTCGGCGCCAGATACACGCGCTTGTCGCGCACGGCGCGGATGCCGGCCCACAGCGTGTCCTTCATCACCCAATCGAAGAAGGTGCGGTCCCAGGTGACGACGACCTCCGGGTCGGCGGTGATCACCTGCTCCATGGAGGCGCGCACCAGCCCGCTCTGGCCGGCGGCGGCCATGACGTTGCGGCCGCCCGCGCGCTCGATGATCTCGGAGTTGATCGAGCCGACCACGCCGGTCTCGAGCCCATCGGGTCCGCGAGCCAGATAGACCCGCGGGCGCTTCTCGGGTGGCGTGGATTTCAGCACCACGTCTATCTCCGCGAACACCGCCTCCACGTAGCCCGCAAGCTCCTCGCCGCGCGCCTCGAGCCCGAGGATGTCGCCCAATAGCCTGAGCGCGGCCGGCGTCGCCTCGAAGCGGCCGTCGATCAAAATGTAGGGCAGCTTGGTCTGCTCCTGCACGTTGTCGGCCAGCGAGACGTAGGTGCCGCGCACGGAGCCGAAATCGAGGATGAGGTCGGGCTTGACCTTCAGCACCACCTCCAGATTGGCGGTGCCGCCGCGCCCCGTGAGGCGTCCGAGCGCCGGCAGGTCGCGATAGGCCGGCGCGATGAAGGGGCGCTCCTCGGCGCGCGGCGGATCGGGCCAGCCCGTCATCTTCTCGGGCGCCAGCATGTAGAGGAGGATCGAGGCCGGCGGCCCGGCGGCAAACACCTTGTCTACCCTGTCGGGCACCTCGACCTTGCGCCCGGCGGAGTCGGTGACGGTGCGGGCCTCGGCTGCGAAGGCCGCCGCCACAGCCAGGGCCACGGCAAGCGCCAGAGCCCGGCGCATGGCTGCGTTTCTCATGGCGAAGCTTCACCTCTGATGCGCAGCACGCGCGATTGCCCTGCCTTGCAGGTGCCGATAGTTTCTTGTGGCTCTTTCGGCAAAGTCAAACATAGCATCCGGCGCAACCGCATGCAGCTCAGCGCAGGCCCAACCTCAACCGCACGCCTCCTCCTGTGCGCGCTGCCGTTACTGCTCCTCGCCCAGATGCAGGCGCTGGCCCAGCTGCGCGGGCACGGCGGGCCGGTGCGCGCGCTCGCCGTCTCGCCGGACGGCAAGCGTCTGATCTCCGCCAGCTTCGACACCACTGCCATCACCTGGTCGCTCGCCTCCGGCACCGCCGAGAAGGTGCTGCGCTTCCACGAGGGCGCCGTGAACGCCGTCGCCTTCCTCAGGGACGGACGCATGGCCACCGCGGGCGAGGACACGCGCATCGCCATCTGGCGGCCGGGCGACGATAAGCCGATGACGGTTCTCGCGGGGCACAGCGCGCCCATCGTCGCGCTCGCCGTGTCGCCCGACGGGGCGATGCTCGCGTCTGCCGCGTGGGACAACACCGCGCGCCTGTGGCCGCTAGCCGGCGGCGCCCCGCGCCTGCTGGAGGGTCACCAGCAGAACGTCAACGGCATCGCCTTCACGCCCGACGGGAGCGCGGTGGTGACGGCGAGCTACGACCTCACGCTGCGCATCTGGCCGCTTGCCGGCGGCACGCCCATCACCGCCACGCTGCCCTCGCCGCTCAACGCGGTGGCGGTCGCGCCGGGCGGCGAGGTCGTCACGGCCGGCGCCTCGGGCAAGGTGTTCTTCCTCTCGCCCAGGGCCGAGATCAAGAGCGAGGTGGAGGCAGCCGCCGTGCCGATCATTGCGCTAGCGTTGTCCGGCGACGGCAAGCTCGTCGCCGCCTCCAGCATCAAGGGTGCCGTGGCCATCATCGACCGCGCCGCCGGCAAGCTGGAGCGCACGCTGGTCGGCCCGGGCCTGCCGGCCTGGTCAGTCGCGTTTCTGCCCGACAATCGCACGATCCTGACCGGCGGCACCGACCGCCTCGTGCGCCGCTGGGACGCCGTCAGCGGCGAGCACATGGGCGAGGTGGCGATGGCCTCTCCGGGCGATCCACTGGCCGCCTACGACGGCGATCCAGGCGCGGAGGTGTTCCGCGCCTGCGTCGCCTGCCACACCTTGAAGTCCGGCGACGGCCCGCGCGCGGGGCCGACGCTGGCCGGCATCTTCGGGCGCAGGATCGCGACCTTGCCGGGCTACGACTTCTCCCCGGCGCTCAAGAAGCTCGATATCGTGTGGACGCCCGAGACGGTGTCGAAGCTGTTCGAGGTGGGGCCCGCCGCCTACACGCCGGGCACCAAGATGCCCGAGCAGCGCGTCGGCGCCGAGGATCGCGCGGCGCTGGTGAAGTTCCTGGAGAAGGCGACCCGACCGTAGCGCAGCGCGGCGCACGCGCTCTCGCGGCGACGGGCGGCGATCTGTCGGACGCCGCCTTCCCTGCGAGCCTACTCCGCGGCTCGAATCTTGTCGCTCGCCCGAGCTACCGAGCGCAGAAGCCTGCGCCGTGTATGTAGAAGCAGAAGCCGGGTCCACGGCGGCCACGGCGACGGCCGCGGTACCAGCCTCTCCGCCCGCGCCACCCTCGCCTCCCACGCCAGCCTCGCCGTCCGCGCCAGCGTCCACGTCGTCCACGCCAGCCGCGGTGCGCCTCGGCGGGCGCTGCGCTGAAGGTCAGGGCCGCGCCGGTGGCGGCGATGGCGCCGAACAGGTACATGCAAACCAGCGCGCCTGCCGTCAGCACGCGCGTGACGCGACCAGCGATGGTTCCGCCGATTGCGCTAGCAGCCATATTGGGTTCCTCCGCTCTTTTGCACGCTTTGAGCAAACTCTCGCCGATCGCAAAACCAGCAACCGGCGTATTGGTTCCTCTGTGACGGCGCGCGCCCGGCAGATCCGTCGATTGTTGCAGCGAAATTTTCAAGCCCCGTAGAACTACGGTCGTCGCGCGTGCTGCACCGCGATCAGGACACTAGCGCTCTGGCAACCCTGAAGCCGAGGACCGGATTGCGCATGACAGCCGAGAACCAGTGGCGGCGGGCGGAGCGCAGCCAAGAGGGAATGTTGTAGAACGAGCCGCCGCGCACCACGCGGCGCGTGCAATCCCCCGTCAGCCGGGCACTGCCGTCGCCGGGATTGCCGATGTTGCCGTCGTTCCAGCAGTCCTCCGTCCATTCCCACACGTTGCCGTGCACGTGGTGTAGACCCCAAGGGTTCGCCGACAGGCCGTCGACCGGCAAGGTACGCAAGCGGTACTGGCCCTTGGCGCCTCCACCAAGGTAGCTGAAATTGCCGTTGTAGTTGGCCTGGTCGGTGGAGACCGAAGCGCCCCACCAGAAAGGCGTGACCGTGCCGGCGCGGGTCATATACTCGCGCTCGGTTTCGCTCGCCAGCCGATAGGCCTTGCCCGTTTTGGCGCTGAGCCACGCCGCATAAGCCTTGGCGTCGTGCCAGCTGACGCTGATCACCGGCCGATTGCCGCGGCCCCAGCCAGGATCAACGGGCCGGTACCGGTCGCAGCCGTTGTCGGCCACGCAGGCATCCCATTCGTCGAACGTCACGGCGAACTTGCCGGCGGCGAACGGCTGGCTGATGGAAACGCCCACCTCCGCCTCGTTCGCCAGCCGCTCGGGCTCATCGGCGGGCGAGCCGAGCGTAAAGCGTCCGGAGGGCACGATGACGAGCTCGGGGCACATCGGACAGGGCTGACCGTCGGCTTGCCGGTCCCTGAAGCTCTGGCCGGACCCGGGGCGACCTCAGCCAGGGCCGGGCCATCATCGGCGGTCTGCCCTTGCGCGATTGCAGGTGAGCAGGCAACTACGCAGGCAAGCGCGAGTGTCGCCGGTAGGGCTGGCGGCATGGACGGTATCCGATGGCAAGCCGCGATGTTTGCGCCGTGCGGCGTGCTCCCAGGTCGAGAGTGATGCGATGAGCCGGAAGCTTGTCAATTCCATATGCAAGACATTCCCGGGCGCCGAGGTCTCCGATCCGTGGGGCGGGGGTCACGACGCCTGGAAGGTCGGCGGCAAGATGTTTGCCTGCATCGGCGCGGTGATGCCCGGCGTCTCGGTCAAGACCGACAGCGTGGAGACGGCGCAGATGCTGATCGACGCCGGCGTCGGCGTGAAGGCGCCCTACTTCCACCGCTCGTGGGTGAACCTGCCCTGGGGCACGCCCAAGGACGAGCTGCGCCACCGCCTGACGCAGTCCTACAGGCTGGTGCGCACCAGCCTCACGAGGAAAGCACAGGCCGCACTCGAGCCCTTCGAGTGAAGCTCCGCCACTCTCCCGGTTGCTGCCGCATCAGGCGGCTGCGGACACTACCCGAGTTGTCCGAGTTGTACGGCGGCGCCAGCGTCCGTCGGCGGCATCAAACCGTGTCGAAGGACTCGACCGGCAGGTTGCCCGCCTTCAGCATCAGCTCGAACGGCGATACGGAGGCCGCTGCAACTCCGCGGCCATTGGCGCCCGGTCCATTGACCGCATGCGCAACCAGGGCTCCGGCAATCAGTGCACAGAACGCGCCGGCAACTACAACTCTACGCATTGTTCCCTCCTCAGTGCGAGATTGCAGCTTGGCCGAAATTCTTTAAGGCGCGCTTGCACTATCGGCGCGGGAAACAATTTGCATTTGGTGAAGCTTTCACTAATTCGGCCTCCCATATGCACTACATCGCCGTAAGCAACAGGTCAGCATACCAATTTACCATTTGATCAGTTGGCGCATTAACCGTCCACCAATGCGGATTTGCAAAGCTTCCGACGTTGACTGAGCAGTTAACTCGGGGGTTTTACATGACACCACGCCGTACAACGGCTCTGGTATCTGCGTTCCTGCTGATGGGTCTACCATTGGTGGCGAAGGCAGAGCAGGGCGTGAGCAACGACAAGATCGTGTTCGGACAGGCCGCACCTCTCGAGGGCCCGGCCGCCCAGCTCGGTCTGGACATGCAGGCCGGCATCCGCGCGGCCTTCGCAGAGGCAAACAAGGCCGGCGGCGTCAAGGGCCGCACGCTGGACCTCGTCTCCATCGACGACGGCTACGAGCCCAACAAGTCGATCGAAGCCACCAAGAAGCTTCTCGACGAGCACAAGGTGTTCGCGCTCATCGGCCCGGTCGGCACGCCGACGTCGGCCGCCACGCAGCCGATCGCCCTGCAGTCGGGCGTTCCGTTCATCGGCCCCTTCACGGGCGCCGAGTTCCTGCGCAGCCAGCCCAACGTGGTCAACGTCCGCGGCTCCTACTTCCAGGAGACCGAGGAGATGGTCGAGCGTCTGACCAAGGACCGCGGCATCACCCGCATCTCCATCTTCTACCAGGATGACGCGTTCGGCCGCGCCGGCCTCGCTGGCGTGCAGAAGGCGCTCGCCAAGCGCAACATGGAGCTGGCCTCCGAAGGCACCTTCGAGCGCAACACGGTGGCCGTGAAGGGCGCCCTGCTGTCGATCCAGAAGGGCAAGCCGGAAGCCATCATCATGGTCGGCCCCTACAAGCCCTGCGCCGAGTTCATCAAGCTCGCTCGCCAGATCAAGCTGGACGCGGTGATGGTGAACATCTCCTTCGTGGGCAGCAACGCGCTCGCCAAGGAAGTTGGCCCCGCCGGCGCCGGCGTGGTCGTCACGCAGGTCGTGCCGTTCCCGGGCGACACGTCGATCCCGCTGGTTGCCCGCTACCAGGCGGCGCTGAAGGCGGTGAACCCCGATGCCACGCCGGGCTTCGGCACGCTGGAGGGTTACATGGTCGGCCGCGCCGTGATCGCCGCGCTCGAGAAGATCGAGGGCGAGCCCACGCGCCGCGCGCTGCTCGACACGATCTTCTCCAACACCTTCGACCTCGGCGGCGTGCGGCTAGCGTATGGCGCCAATGACAATCAGGGCATGGATGACGTGTTCCTGACGACCATTCAGCCGGACGGCACCTTCAAGCCGACCACCAGCCTGAAGCAGACCGGCGGCTAGTGTGATGATCGAGAAGTCCGCAGCATCGCACTGGGCTGGGTTCCGGAGCGGACTTCTCGATCTGAATTCACACTAGCAGCATCATGGTTTCTCTAGTGTCCTTCAGATCGCGAAATTCGTACCGAGTTCACCGCAAGGGGCGACGAATTTCGCGATCAGAACACTAGAGCCCCGCCGATCGACCAAGAAGAACGATGGAGACACCCGTGCCGAAGCGTGTTGATGCAGCGTCGTTGACCGCAGGTGAAGGCCGAGAGGCCTCGTCTGAAGAAGCCGACGCAATGCAAGGCAGCGCTCGGCCGGGTGTCGCCCCTTCCAAGAAGACTGCCAGGGCCGGCATCCGGCTCAAGCTCGTCGCCGGCTTCGGCACCATTGCCAGCGCCACCGTGGTGGCGACGGCCGTCGCGTTCCTCTCCTACAACATCCTGGGCGACAGCCTGCGCAAGGTCGAGGCGGAGAGCCTGCCCGGCATGACGCACGCCTTCGTGCTCGCCCGACAGGTGGCCGAGCTGTCGGCCGTATCCGCCACCATTGCGGGAGCAGCGAGCCCCGCGGATTCTGGACCGGGCCGAATCCCTGTTCGCCAAGACGCGCCAGAGCATCCAGGTCAGTCTCGACGGACTGGGCGCCACCAAGGTCGGCCGCGGGGCCGGCCGACAAGCTCAAGGTCGAAGTCGGCCAGCTCAGCGGCAGCGTCGGCCGGCTCGCCACCGCCGTCGGCGAGAGGTTCGAGATCGCCGCCAGGCGCACGCAGCTCGTGGCCAATGCCATCGCCGCCCATCGCCAGCTCGCCGACAAGACCGGCCCGCTTGCCGACGACGCCAATTTCAACCTGATGCTGGGCCTGCGCTCGGCCGGCGACAGCGAGAACCGCGAGAAGAACAAGGCCGAGCTGGAGCGCATCGCCGACGAGGACATGGTGGTTCTCGAGGGCCTTTCCGAGCTCAGGATCGAGAGCAACCTGCTGCTCGGCATCCTGACCGAGATTTCGCTGGCGCCTTCGACCCAGCTGCTGCCCCCGCTCAGGGATCGCCTGCTGGCCGCCGAGGTGCGGGCGACCAAAGCCGTGGCCAAGCTTGCCAAGACCGAGCATGGCGCGGCGCTCAAATCCGCCCTGCAGACCCTCGTTGCCCTCGGCAACGCCAAGACCGGCATTCCCGCCGAGCGCGAGCGCGAGCTCAAGACCATCGCCCAGGGCTGGGAGCTGGTAGACACCGCCCGCGCCAAGTCGCTGGCGCTCACCGGCGATGTCGAGCAAGTGGCGCGCGAGGCGCGCGAGCAGATGTCTTCCTCCGTGGCCGCCTCCAGCACCGCCATCTCCAACAGCAAGACCACCCTGATTGCCATCAACTCGGTCGGCTTCCTGGCGCTGCTCGGCGGCTGGATCTTCATCAGCCGCAACGTGGTGCGGCGCCTGCACCGCCTCAACGGCGCGATCACCGGCCTCGCCGCCGGCAACCTTGAGGTGGAGGTGCCCAAGGGCGGCCGCGACGAGCTCACCGACATGGCCGGGGCGGTGGAGACCTTCAAGGCCAACGCCATCGCCAAGCTGCAGCTCGAGAAGGAGACCGAGGCGGCGCGGCTCAGCTCCGAGGCCGAGCGGGCCCGGCGCGAGGCCGAGAAGGCCGAGGAGGCGCGCCAGGCCCAGGTCACGATCGCGGCGCTGGCCGAGGGCCTCGACAGGCTCGCCCACGGCGATCTGCTCTGCCAGATCGACACGCCGTTCGCTCCTGATGCCGAGAACCTGCGCACTGATTTCAACGCCGCGGTCGGCAAGCTCAAGGAGATCATGCTGGCCATCGTCACCAGCACGCAGGCGATCGGCTCGGGCACCGAGGAGCTGTCGTCGGGGGCCGACGACCTCTCGCATCGCACCGAGCAGCAGGCAGCGAGCCTGGAGGAGACCGCCGCGGCCCTCGACGAGATCACGGCCACCGTCAAGAAGGCGGCCGAGGGCGCCAAGCACGCCCGCGACGTGGTGGCCACCGCCAAGAACGACGCCGAGCGCAGCGGCACCGTCGTGCGCAAGGCGGTCGAGGCCATGGCCGGCATCGAGAAGTCCTCGCGCCAGATCGGCCAGATCATCGGCGTGATCGACGAGATCGCCTTCCAGACCAACCTGCTGGCGCTCAACGCCGGCGTCGAGGCGGCGCGAGCCGGCGATGCCGGCCGCGGCTTCGCGGTGGTCGCTGCCGAGGTCCGTGCGCTGGCCCAGCGCTCGGCCGGGGCCGCCAAGGAGATCAAGGCTCTGATCTCGGAATCGACGACGCAGGTCGGCCAGGGCGTCAGCCTGGTGGGCGAGACCGGCAAGTCGCTGGAGCGCATCATCACCCAGGTCGGCGAGGTCAACAGCGTGGTGTCAGACATCGCGGCGGGCTCGCAGGAGCAGTCGACCGGCCTCAACCAGGTCAACACGGCCATCAACCAGATGGACCAGATGACCCAGCAGAACGCGGCGATGGCGGAGCAGTCGACCGCGGCCAGCCGGTCGCTCGCCCACGAGGCGCAGCGCCTGTCGGGCCTCATCGGCCAGTTCCGGGTCGGACAGGTTCAGGCGACCGAGCCTCTGCCCGGCAAGGCACGCTCGGCGGCCAAGGCCCGCCCGGCAGCCAAATCCGCGCAGGCACCGGCACGCGGCAAGGCTCCCGTTGCGCATCGCAACGGCGCAGCCGCGCTCTGCAAGAGCGACGTCGCGCCGGCCGGAGGACAGCTGGCACGACTTCTAGCACCTGCGCCAGCCCCGCCATCCGTGGCAACCCGCAACCCGACCATTAACTGTTTGGCAGCGTCCCCCTGCGACACTGCCCGGTGCGCCCGTGCGGCCAACGGCTATGATAGTCGCGCCGCGCTGCACAGCGGTGCAGATGTCGGCATTCCCGCGAAGGATGGAACGGGAGTGCCGGGGGAGGCCGTATCGTGCCAACAACCCGCCACGATGTGCTCGCGATCGGCAACGCGATCGTCGACATCATTCGCCGCTGCGACGAGGCGCTCCTGAAGAAGGTCGGCGGCCCCAAGGGACGCATGACCCTGGTGCCGACGCCGGCCTCGATCGCGGCCATCTACGACCGCATGCGCGGCGGCATCGAGGTCGCCGGCGGCTCTGCCGCCAACACGGCCGTGGGCGTGGTGTCGCTCGGCGGGCGGGCGGCGTTCATCGGCAAGGTCGCCGACGACCAGCTGGGGCGCATCTTCCGCCACGACATTCGCGGCATCGGCGTCTCATTCACCGCGCCGCCGACGGTTGCGCCCGGCAAGGAGACCTCGCGCTCGCTGATCCTGGTGACGCCGGATGGCCAGCGCACCATGTACACCTACCTCGGCTGCAGCACCGAGCTCGACGACGGCCTGATCGACGCGCAGGCGGTCGAGCACTGCAAGATCGTATTTCTGGAGGGCTACCTGTTCGACCGGCCGGAGGCCAAGGCCGCCTTCCGCCACGCCGTGGCGCTCGCCAACCGGGCGGGCAAGATGGTGGCGCTGTCGCTGTCCGATCCCCATTGCGTGGAGCGGCATCGCCCGGAGTTCCTGCGCCTGATCCGCGGGGGCATCGGCGTGCTGTTCGCAAACGAGAGCGAGATCAAGACGCTCTACGAGACGCAGTCCTTCGACGACGCTATGCGGCAGGCCGGACGCGACTTGAGGCTCGTCGTGCTGACCCGCAGCGAGAAGGGCTCGGTGATCCTCGCCAACGGCGAGGCGATCGTAGTGCCGCCGGAGCGGGTCTCCAAGGTGGTGGACGCGACGGGGGCCGGCGATCTCTACGCCGCAGGCTTCCTCTACGCTCTGTCGCACGGCATGGATCTGAAGACCGCCGGCCGGCTCGGCAGCTTCGCCGCGGCGGAGATCATCGGCGTCGTCGGCGCGCGGCCGGAGGTGCGCCTGGGCCATGCCGCGCGGCTGCGCGGGTTCCTGCGCTAGCGATAGTCGAATGGCTGGCGTGGTGCCTGCTTGTCGAACACGCCCTCAGGCCGCCAGCTGTTCGCCCGGCAACAGAAGATTGTCCAGGGTGATCAGGCTGATCAGGCGGCCTTCAAGAACGATAACGCCCTTGACGATGGTCTTCGCCACCTCGGATGCCACGTCCGGCGTCGGCTGGATGTTGGCCTCGGTGATGGACACGATGTCGGACACCCCGTCGACGAGCAAGCCCACGACTTGATTGTGGACCTGCGTCACCATGATGGCATGCCGGGCCGTCGGCTCGGCGGGCTTGAACCCCAGGCGCGCGGCAAGATCGACGATCGGGAGCACGGTTCCGCGCAAATTGATCACGCCGCGCACGTAGTTCGGTGCCTGGGGCACCGGTGTAGCCGGCGTCCAGCCGCGTATTTCGCGCACCGCCATCACGTCGACGCAGAACTCCTGACCGCCGACGCGAAATGTCATGAACTCGTGGTGGGTGGCGCCGCCGGCGCTTGCAAGCTCTGGCACTGCTTGCTCCTCCTGCTCGAAGACATCAAGTCGCATACCTGCGTGGCAAGCGCGCGATCTCCTAGAGTGAGAAATCCAATGGGCTAGGCTCGCCTCAGCTGAGGGAAGCCTGGTGCCGCCGACGCATGCGCAACGTTGAAAGCTGGATACTTGGTCTCAAAATTTGGTTAACGCGAGCTTACCGCGCACCAACAAATTGAATGTGCAGGGTGGTGCGGAGCTGGCGGCGCGCCGGCACCGGACCCGGCGCACGACAGATGCCGGCTTGGCTCAGCCCGCCAATCGGGCGTCGAACAGCTCGCAGTCCCCGACGGGAGCGGCGTGGGCGCCGGGGAGCGCCTCGGTGGCCGATGCCAACCGCAGCGCCAGCTCCGACATCTTCACGGACTGGGAGGCAGATTTGACGTCGAGCGACCAGTGCGCAGGGGTGTTGGCCGCAAGCGCCTCGAGAAAGTCGGCGATCGCGCCGATCGACTGGGTAAGGAAATCGAGGCGCTGCAGCTCGATCAGCGACGTGAGCTCGTTGGCCCTGTGATCGTGCAGCATCTGGCTGACGACGTTCTGGACGCTGTCGGCGACGCACGCGAGCCTGCGCAACTCGCCGCTCGTCCGATCCAGCGTGCCGGCGACCGGGACCGTTTCGACAGCCCAAAGCTGGCGGACTTCCGCTTGCATACGCACTCCCAACGCACACGCAGACGCAACTCAGAACAACTCGATCTCGCCAGCACTGGCGGGCGGAAGCACCTTAGCCGGGGTCGGGTTAACAAAGGCCCTATCGAGCGGCATCATGAATTGCCGCGCCCGCCCGGAAACCGGCCAAAACTGGATGCGCCGGCCCTGCTCGCCGCCGAGGCTGCCGCCCACCAGGCGGATGCTCTCATGCTTGAGAAAGCCTTCGGCAAAGTTGGCATTCAATTTGCCGACGTCGGAAAGCCGCTCCATCATCTTGGCGCCGCCGAACAGCTTCGCCTCCAGGCGATCGCGCCGCGCGCCCTTCTTCATCAGTCCGTTGACCAGAAGCTCCATGAGGTGCACGCCGTAGCGCTCAGCCTCGTTGGCTTGTCCGCCGTGCTCGTCCCCGGGCAGCAGGAAGTGGTTCAAGCCGCCGACGCCGGCAGCCGGATCGCGAATGCAGGCAGCGACGCACGATCCCAGGATGGTGGTGAACACCACGTCCGGATCGGCGCTGACGCTGTACTCGCCCTGGACGACGTTGATGCGCCGCCCTTCCAGCTCACCCTTCGCACTCATGGCCTACAGCTTTCCGACCACCGCCTCGATCGAAGCCTTGAGCGCGGCGACGGTGAAGGGCTTCGCCAGGTAGTTGTTGAGGCCCAGCTGGCGCGCCTGGTCGATGATGGCCTTGTCGCCCTTGCCGGTCACCAGGATGAACCCGACCTTGCTTGTCGGCGGATGCTGGCGCAGCCCCTTGAGCAGGCCGATCCCGTCCAGGTTCGGCATGTTGAGGTCCGAGATCACCAGATGGCAGGGGCTCGCCTTCATGGCGCTGAGCGCCTGCGCCCCGTCCTTGGCGATGGCGATCTGCTTCAGTCCGATGGTTTGCAGACCATCGATGATCAGCGCTCGGCTGACGGACGTGTCGTCCACCACCAGCGTTTTCAGTTGATCCTTGAGGGCCATTTGCAGCTTGCTCCTTTCAGGCGCGTGCCGATCTGGCCGAAACGATTTCGGCGCCGATCTTGTTGAGGGGGACCTGCTTCTCGACTGCGCCCATCTCGAACGCCACCTTGGGCATGCCGTAGACGACGCAGGTCGATTCGTTCTGGCCGAGGGTCTGGGCTCCCACCCGCCGCATGGCGAGCAGGCCGCCGGCGCCGTCGCGGCCCATGCCGGTCAGGATCACGCCCATGGCGGCCGCGCGACAGGTCCTGGCCACGGAGTTGAACAGCACGTCGACCGAGGGGCGGTGGCCGCCGACGAGATCACCCGCGCGCAGACGGCAGCGCAGCATCGACGAGCCCGTCACCTCCAGATGCGCCGCGCCGCCGGGCGCCAGGTAGATGTGCCCCGGCACGATGGCGCGCCGTCGGTGGCCTCGGTCACGTTGGGCGCGCACAGCCGGTCGAGCCGCTGCGCGAAGGTGGCGGTGAAGGGCGAGGGCATGTGCAGGGTGACGACGGTCGGCGGGCAATTGCGCGGAAACTGCGGTGAGGATCGCGATCAGCGCCTCGACGCCGCCGGTGGAAGCGCCGATCGCCACCAGGTTGCCGTCCGGCTTGTAGCCCGGCTGCGGATCGCGCGGCGCCGCCACCACGACCTCCGTGCGGGGCCGCAGCCGCGTGACGGCGGCCATCTTCACCTTGGCCGGCAGCTCGGCGAACGAACGCGTATTCTCGGGCGACGGCTTGGCGACGCAATCGACGGCGCCGATCTCGAGCGCCTCGATGGTAGCATCGGCGCCCCGGCTGGTCAGGGTCGAGACCATGATCACCGGCATCGGCCGCAGCCGCATGATCTTCTCGAGGAACTCCAGCCCGTCCATCTTCGGCATCTCGACGTCGAGGGTGATGACGTCGGGATTGAGCGCCTTGATGGCATCGCGGGCCTCCAGCGGATTGCTGGCCTCGCCGACGACGTTGATGGCGGGATCGCTCGACAGCGTGGCCGCGATCATGCCGCGCATGGTGGCGGAGTCGTCGACCACGAGAACGCGCACAGGCTTCATTTGCGTGCTCCTCCCTGCAGTCGGTAGGTGGTGATGCCGTCGCTCTCGAGCTGCGCGACCGCAGGACCCGACACCCGCTCGGAATGGCCGATGTAGAGACTGGCGCCAGGTGTCAGCAGGGGTACGAAGCGGCTCCAAATGCGTTGCTGCGTCGGCTCGTCGAAATAGATGACGACGTTGCGGCAGAAGATGGCGTCGAACGGCCCCTTCATCGGCCAGGCGCCGTTCAGGTTCAGCTCGCGGAAAGCCACCAGCTCGCGCAGATCGTCCGCCACGCCCCACATCTTGTCGCCATGGCCCGACGTCCTGACGAAGTAGTTGCGCCTGAGCTCGGCCGGCACGTCGGCGATCGCGCTTTCGCAGTAGAGCCCGGCGCGCCCGTCGGCGACCATGTGCGGGTCGATGTCGGTGGCCAGCACCCGAATGTCGAGCGAAGCCGCGTCCGGCAGCACCGACAGACACGGTCAGGGCGATCGAATAGGGCTCCTGCCCGCTCGAGCAGGCCGCCGACCAGAAGCGCACGCGCCGACCCTTGCGGGCCGCGTCGCGCCAGGGGCGTCAGCACCCGCGTTCTTCAGGTGCTCGAAATGATGCGGCTCGCGAAAGAAGCGCGTCACGTTGGTGGTGAGCGCCGCCATCATCTTCTGGCGCTCGCCGACCCCCTCGGCGCCGGCGATGAGCGTGCAGTAGTCGCGGAAGCTCTCCAGCCCCAGCGCGCGCAGCCGCTTGGCCAGCCGCGAGTAGACCAGCGTTGCCTTGGTTTCCGCCAGGTCGATGCCGGCGTCGGCATGCAGCATGGCGGCGATGGCCTGGAAGTCCTCGCCGGTCAGCAGGAACTCGCCGGGGACCAGCGGCTTCTCCCGCGAGCGCAGGCGGGGAGGTGGCGTGGGCACAGGCGTCATGGCGCACTCCATTGCAGGAGCGCTGCAATCCTCGGCGCCGTCGGGTTGCCGCTGCTTAGTCATGAGCCTCAACCGACCGCGGCCAGTGGCTCGCGGAAGCTGGCGTCGCCCGAGCGGGCCACGACGGCATCGACATCGAGGATCAGGGCGACGCGGCCGTCGCCCAGGATGGTGGCGGCGGCGACGCCGGGCACGCGGCCGTAGTTGGTCTCCAGGCTCTTGATGACGACCTGGCGCTGGTCCTGGATGGCGTCGACCAGCAGCGCGTTGCACGCGCCCCGCTCGGTCTCGACCAGCAGCGCCACGCCGCTCAGCGCGTCGGCGATCTCGCCGCGGTAGCCGAGCTCGCAGGCCGACGTCGATCAGCGGCACGAACTTGCCGCGGATGGAGATCACGCGCGAGTTCGCCGAGGTCGCGGACCTCGGCTGCCTTGGGCTTGAGCGTCTCGACGATCGCCGTGAGCGGCACCACCAGGGTCTGGTCGGCCACCCTCACCACCATGCCGTCGAGCACCGCCAGCGTCAGCGGCAGGCTCATGGTGAAAGTGGAGCCGCGGCCGGGCCGGGAGGCGATGGAGATGCGCCCGCCGAGCGCCTGGATCGAGCGCTTGACCACGTCCATGCCGACGCCGCGGCCGGAGATGTCGATACGCTGTCGGCGGTCGAGAAGCCGGGCAGGAAGATCAGATTGTCGATCTCGCTGTCGGACAGCTGAGCCTCGGCGGCGATCAGCCCCTTGCTCGACCGCGACTCCTTGACCGCGCGCGGTTGATGCCGCCGCCGTCGTCGGACACCTCGATGACGATGCGGCCCGAGCGATGCGCGGCGGAGAGGCGCACCACGCCTTCGGCGGGCTTGCCGGCGCCGCGCGCCGTGCCTCCGGCTTCTCCAGGCCGTGGTCGATGGCGTTGCGGATCATGTGGGTGAGCGGATCGGCCAGCCGCTCGATCACCGTCTTGTCGACCTCGGTGTCTTCGCCTTCGGTCATCAGGCGCACCGTCTTGCCGGTGGCATCGGCGACCTCGCGCACGATGCGCGACATGCGCTGGAACACCGACTTGACCGGCTGGGCGCGGATCGCCATCACGCTTTCCTGGATCTCGCGGGTCAGCTGCTCCAGCTCGTCGAGGCCCGATGGCGACGCCCGACGCCCGGGCCAGCCCCGCCTCGAGCACGCGCTGCGCCAGCATCGCCTGGTTGATCACCAGCTCGCCGACCAGGTTGATCAGGCGATCGACGCGGTCGAGATCGACGCGGATGGTGGCGTTGCCGGGCCGATGCGGCTGCCCGACGCAGGGTCGGCCTTGGCGACTTCCGATCGTGCAGCCGGCTGCTTTTGCCCGTCTTGACGCGGCGATGTCGTGCAGCTGCCGGCGAGTCTCCTCGGGCTCGGCCTGGCACCGACTTCGCTCCACCGTCGCCTCCGGAGCCGGGCATCTCGGCTCGGGGCCGCGAGCCTAGCAAGATTTCGAGCTCGCAGTCGCCGTCGACGAACTCGAACACGTCGCGGATGGCCGCTCTCGTCGCTCTCGGTCGAGAGCTCGATGGTCCAGGCGAGGTAGGCGCCTTCAGGGTCGAGCTCGTCGAGCGCCGGCAGCGCCGAGGTGTCGCAGGTGACATTCATCGTGCCGAGGCGGCCGAGCTCGCGCAGCAGCAGCGCGGTCTCGTTGGCCTTGGCGTAGAGCTCGGCGCGTCGGCGGAACTTGATGGTGAAGGTGTTCTGGCTGGGCGCGGCCGTGGCTCCGAGCCGATCCCCAGGTCCAGGGAGAAGGCGAGAGGGCTGGAAATCCAGGCCCTCGATGGTCGCCGTCGGCGTTGATCTTGTCGCCGGCAGCGGCGACCGCCCCGGTGAGAGCTCGGCGAGTTCGTCGAGCAGCGCGGCCGAGCGTGCGCCGTCGACGCTGCTCGCCGTCGCGCGCGGCGTGCACCAGGTCGGCCAGCACGTCGGCGGCCCGCAGCATGACCTTCAACAGCGCCTGCGTCGGCTCCAGGCGACCAGCCCTGACCTCGTCCAGCGTGGTCTCGAAGACGTGGGCGAAGCTCACGAGCTCGTCGAGCCCGAAGGCGCCGGCGCCACCCTTGATCGAGTGCACCGCGCGGAACACCGCGTTGACGGTCTCCGAGTCGGTCTGCCCCTCCTCCATGGCGCTGAGCCCGGCTTCCAGCTCGCCGAGCTGTTCCTCGCACTCCTGGAAGAAGGTCTCCTTGATGGCGGCCATCGCGTCCATGGCGGGCATCCTTCCCGTGCGATCTAGGCCGCGACGCGCCGCACGGCTTCGACCAGCTTGACGGCGTCGAAAGGCTTGACGATCCAGCCGGTGGCGCCGGCGCTGCGGGCGCGGGCCTTCTTCTCGGCGTCGCTCTCGGTGGTCAGCACCAGGATCGGCACGGCGCGGTGGCGCGTCGGTCTTGCGCACGCCCTCGATGAAGCCGAAGCCGTCGAGCTTGCGGCATGTTGATGTCGGTGATGATGACGCGGGGCGTCTCGCGCTGCAGCACCTCGAGCCCGTGCATGCCGTCCTCGGCCTGCACGACCCGGAAGCCCGCGCCGCTCAGCGCGAGGTTGAGCATGTCGCGCATGGTGCGCGAATCGTCGACCGTGAGAACCGTCATGGTCATTGCTGTACTTCCCCTTCAATGAATGTCGTCCGCCGCAATCCCCAGCAGCTGCAGGCCTTCGACGAAGCCCGGCGATCTGTTGACGATGGCGAGTGAATTTCCGTCAGCGGTCCACGTCGAGGCGGCGCTCAAGAGCACCTGCGCGCATTGCGCGCCGACGCGCTGGACCGAGCGAGGCGTCGATCACGATGCTCGCCCCGCGCCGCTCGAGCAGCGACTTGGCGAGCGGTTTTGCGGCCACGAGGTCGAGCGCCTCGTCAAGTTGCAGCGCCGACGGGGTCATGCGGGTCTCCTCGACAGCGCTGACCGCCGACGCCGCGAGTGCCCCCGCGGCTCGATCCGCAGCCGCTTGGTGCAGCGGGTGCCGGTGCTGATTGACGGTCGTGCCTGCATTGGTCTGTGCGCCTCGGCCCCCCAAAGCGCTGGGCGGCAGCTGGACGGGACTCGTCCTTAACTACAGGTGAGTTGCTTTCCGAACCGTTACGAAGCGAACCATTCCGAGCCTGCCGACACATCTCCCCGCCGGCCGCGGCCAGCGGGGAGATGCGGCTACATTTCGACTCAGAAGTCGTGCCAGCCGTCCTCGGCGGGTGCCGGGTCGGGCTTGCGGACGGCTGCGCCGTTGCGGCCGGCCGGCGTCTTGAGCTGGCGCTTGGCGGCCTGCGCATCGCGCCTTGCCGAGGTCGGGCGAGCGCACCGGCTCCGCCTTGGTGGCGGCCCGCCGCGCCGGCTGGAACTCGGCCGACGTTGCCGAGCTGGAACTGGCCGACCAGGCCCGTCAGCTGCTCGGCCTCCTGCGCCAGCGAGCGGCCGGCCGCGGTGGCCTCCTCCGCCATCGCCGCGTTCTGCTGGGTCACCTTGTCCATCTCGTTGACGGCGGTGTTGACCTGCTGCAGGCCCGTCGCCTGCTCCTGGGCGCCGGCGGCGATCTCGGAGACCACCGTGTTGATCTCCGCCACCTTGGCCATGATGCGCTCCAGCGACTTGCCGGTCTCGGCGACCAGCTGCACGCCCTGGCCGACCTGCGTGGTCGAGGTCGAGATCAGGCCCTTGATCTCCTTGGCGGCTTCCGCCGAGCGCTGGGCAAGGGCCCGCACCTCGGAGGCCACCACCGCGAAGCCGCGGCCGGCATCGCCCGCACGCGCCGCCTCGACGCCGGCGTTGAGCGCCAGCAGGTTGGTCTGGAAGGCGATCTCGTCGATCACGCCGATGATCTGGCTGATCTGCTGGGACGACTTCTCGATGCCGCCCATGGCTTCCACGGCCTTGCGCACCACCTCGCCGCTCTTCTCGGCGTCGACCTTGGTGCCGGCCACCACCTTGCGCGCATGCGTGGCACCCTCGGCCGCCTTCTTGACGGTGGCGGTGATCTCGTCGAGCGCCGCCGCCGTCTCCTCCAGGCTGGATGCCTGCTGCTCGGTGCGGCGCGAAAGATCGTTCGACGCGGTCGAGATCTCCTGCGTGCCGGAGCTCAATCGCCTGCGTGCTGGCAACCGACGCCCTGCAGCGCCTGCTCGAGCTGCTCGAGCGCCGCATTGAAGTCGGCCTGCAGCTTGGCGTAGGCCTCGGGCAGATCGTCGGTCAGGCGGAAGGTGAGGTCCTTCGCCGCCAGCTTGGCCATGCCGGCGCCGATCGAGGTCGACACCATGGCGCGCTCGCGCACCGATGGCCTCCTCGCTCGGCCTTGCTTGCGGGCCGCCTCGCTCCTGACGCGCTCCTCCTCGGCCTCGCGCTCCATGCGCACCTTGTCGATGGCCGCCTCGCGGAACACCAGCACCGCCTTGGCCATCTCGCCGATCTCGTCCTTGTTGCCGACGGCGGGCACCTCGACCTTGAGATCGCCGGCGGCCAGGTTGGTCATCGCGCCGGTCATGCCCTTGATGGGGTTGGCAATGGCGCGGCCGATCAGCCAGGCGAGCAGTGCGCCGAGAGCAAGGCCGCCGATCGCCAGCATCAGTACGATGCGCTCGACGCTCGTCAGCAGCCCTTCGGTCTCCTGCTCGATCGCGTGCTCGGCCTCGATCGACGACTTGGCGATGATGCAGCATCCGTGGCGATGGCCTGAGCCTCCCGACTCATCTCGCCATTGACCAGCGCTTCGACCTCGTGGGCGTCGTGCGCGGCCTTCTTGTAGGCGGCATCATAGGAGGTCACATTGGCATTGACCTCGTTGAACAGCCGGCGCTCATCGTCATTGGCGATGGCCTTGCCGAAGGCTGCCATCACCACCTTGAGATCGGCGAACGCCTTCTCCGCCGCGGCGGCGGATGCCTTATCGTGGCGGGCGAGGTTCTTGTTGACGTGGAGCCGGGCCAGCAGCAGCTGCTTCATGGCCTCGCCGGCCAGAACCAGGGTGTTGGAGTTGCCGGCCTTGCTGACCGCCAAATTCTGCAGCTGCTCCATCTCGTTGCGCAGCTTGACCCCCGTGGGGTCGAGAACGTCTCTCTGCAGCTTGTCCTGCTCGCGGCGTAGACGGAAGGCCGAGTCGAGGTTCTTGGAGTAGGCCTCGAACTGCTGGGTGACACTTGCCAGCTTGGCTTTTCGCTCACCAACCACAATGACCTTGGCGCTCTGTGCGAGCTTCTCCTTGAGGGCATCGCGCGCCTTCACGGCGTTGGTCGCCATCTCCTCGTCACCGGTCAGCGAGAACTCTCGCGCATAGCGGCGCAGCTTCAGGAAGGTGGTGTCGATATCGCGCGCGGCGGCCACGACATCGCCGAGCCGGCTGTACTCATGAAGGCCGGTCCCGATCCTAGTCAGCGAGTAATACGCGATGGTCGCGATTGCCGCGGTGATTGCCAGCACGCAGGCAAACCCGATGCCGATCTTCGGTGTTGATCTTGCGGTCGGTGAAGAAGCGAGTGATGCCGCGCGAACCGCCGGCATTTGCTGCACTATGAGCGATGGACATTTCTTCGTTCCTTGTCTGAGAGTGATTGGATTGGCGCGATTGCTCAGTTGGTCTCGATCACGAAGCGGCGGTTGGTACGCTGAACGGGACGCGCGTTGTTCGGGAACAGCGCGGCGAACTGGCGGATTTGCTCGGACGAGGCCTCGAGCGGCTGCTTGAAGACGGTCCAGGTCAGGCCTTCCGAGCACGGCGGCGTGGTGAGCGAGCCCATGTAGCGGAAGTAGCCGCCCTCGCGCGGCAGCATGGCTGCCGGGTCGATGGTGGCGGGGCGCGAACCTCGGGCCCCTGGGACCGCGGCATGGCGTCGAACACGGGCGCGAGCGCCGCGTTTCGCGCGCCGGCCTTGATGAACACGCCGACCACCGCCAGCGCTCCGCTGCTGGAGCGGTGCACGAAGTGGCACTCCATGTCGAACGGGCGGCCGGCGAGCAGGTGCTCGCTGGGGTGATGGAAATGGAACTGCGCCAGCTCGTAGCGGGTGACGCCGATGGTGCAGCTGCTACCCGGATCGGCATTTACCTGGATGGTGTGGCCGTTGTTGACGATGCGCAGCGGCAGCGGCTTGTAGTCGAACGCCACGGAGCCGGCATCGCCCCTGATATTGGGGTTGAGATCGATCGGCGTCTGCTCGAGGCCCAGCTGACAGACTTTGAAATCGGGTTGCAGCTCGCCCCAATGCTCGGGCCCCGTATTTCCCGCATAGCTCCAATGCGCGGCCTTGCCGGCATTATTTACGCCATGACCGGAATCGGCGTGCAAACTGCGTCCTGAAACCAGGCAGCAAGCGCATCCCAATGTTGCCAGGCGCAGAAACTCGCGGCGAGGTAGAGTCATAGGGCGGCTCCTCATCGGCTTGGTCGAAAGTCTTTTCCCCGAGGGGCTGTCAACCCTACTCCTCGGCACTTTTGACAGGAGACGCGGCGAATCGAGCCTTCCGCCAATTCGCAAGAAAATAAGCTGGATTTGCTTTCTGAGTGGTTATTTTGATTTATTATAAGACAGCACATTTCATTTTCCAGAATTTACGTATTAGATCCAAATAACGAAAAGTTGTGCCGCCGACCTTGTTTTTGGAAGATTGCCAAACGGGGACTACATACATCCAGAAAATGCCGAATGGCTGGAAATGGGGCTGGAATATTGACCGTTGCGTGCAATCAGGGCGCGCCCGATCAGACCGTGTTGCCCCGCCGACTCTCTTTCTTGCAGACCGGGATTTGCCTCAACCAGGCGCCATTTGTGAAATAGAGGATTTGTTGATTTGCGGAATCGGCTTGGCGGATCAACGGACGCGTCAGCGTCGGCCACTCCTCGCATCACATGTCGCTACATCGCGGCACGCGTGCGGACCGGGCGTTCCCGACCGGCGCATGGTCGGCAACACGGTGGCGACAGAGACGGCGCTTCCGGAGCCTCCGCGCCGCGGCCGATGCATCTCACTCCTTGACCTGGTGCACCTCGATGACGTTGCCTTCCGGGTCGTGGAAGAAGATCTGCTCCCAGCCCTTCATGGCCCAGGCGCCGTAGTCCGCGAACGGAATGCCTTTCTCCTTCAGCCGCCGCTTGAAGGCCTCGATGTCGTCGGTGCGGAAGGCGATGTGGCCGCGCTCCACGGGATTGATGGCCTGGCCGGTGCGGAAGCAGATGCCATAGTCCTTCTCCGCCAGATGGAACTGGGTGATGCCGTCGGACAGGAAGGTCACGGCGCCCGGGTAGCCCTGCCGGTCGAGGATGCGGCCGGCCTCCAGCGACGGCTCGGGCGCCAGGTCCAGCACGTCGCGATAGAACGCCGCCAGCCCCGGCACGTCCTTGGAGGAGACATTGACGTGGTGCAGCTTGATCTTCATGGGCGGACTCCACTGGTGCAACTGCCGCAATCTAAGGCAATGGCGGTACCCAACCCAAGCCACAAATCCGCTCTTGGGCATGACGCTGGAACGCGCCCTTGCTATCGTTCGCGCGGGTTCGCCGTGTGGGAGACAGCAGCCGTGCAAGACCTGAAGCGCCTGATCCGGACCATCCCCGACTATCCCAAGAAGGGGATCATGTTCCGCGACGTCACCACGCTGATGGGCGACGCCCGGGGCTTCAGGTCGGCGATCGAGCAGATGGCGGCGCCCTATGCCGGTGCCGCCGTAGCGGCCGTGGCCGGCATCGAGGCGCGCGGGTTCATCCTCGGCGGCGCGATTGCCGACAAGCTCGGCTGCGGCTTCGTGCCGATCCGCAAGAAGGGCAAGCTGCCCTGGAAGAGGATCGGCCAGGAGTACACGCTGGAATACGGCGTCGACATCATCGAGATGCACGAGGACGCGATCGAGAAGGGCCAGCGCATCCTGATCGTCGACGATTTGATCGCCACCGGCGGCACGGCGGAGGCGGCGGTGAAGCTGGTGCAGCGCTCCGGCGGGGTGATCGTGGGCGCGACCTTCATTATCGACTTGCCGGAGCTCGGCGGCATGAAGAAGCTGGCCGGTCTCGGCGTGGAAGGCCACGCGCTGATGGCGTTCGAGGGGCACTGAGGTGGTGCAGGGCGCCACCACGTCCCCTCTCCCCGCCTGTTGGCGTGTGAGGCGAGGTCGGCAATGGCGGGGGGAGCGAGACGATGAACATCGACGGCAAGCCGTATCGCACGATCTGGCTCGGCCGGGACGGCTGGTCGGTGGAGATCATCGACCAGACCAGGCTGCCGCACGAGCTGGCGATCGTTGCGCTGAAAACGGTCGGAGGATGCGGCGCGGGCGATCAAGACCATGCAGGTGCGCGGCGCACCGCTGATCGGCGCCACGGCCGCCTATGGCGTGTGCCTGGCGCTGCGCGCGGACGCCTCCGACGAGGCGATGGAGCGAGCCGTCGCGCTGCTGGCGGCGCAGCGGCCCACCGCCATCAACCTGCGCTGGGCGCTGGAGGAGATGCTGGGCGCGGTGCGCAACCTGCAGCGCGAGAAGCGCGTCGCGGCGGCCTACGAGCGCGCGGCGGAGATCTGCGAGGACGACGTCAAGACCAACCGGCGCATCGGCGAGCATGGGCTCAAGCCGATCCTGGTGGCGGCCGAGCCGCAAGGAGCCCGGACGAGCCGGTCAACATCCTCACGCATTGCAACGCCGGCTGGCTCGCCTGCGTCGACTGGGGCACGGCGCACGGCGCCGATCTACGAGGCGCACGACCGTGGCGTGCCGCTGCACGTGTGGGTCGACGAGACGCGGCCGCGCAACCAGGGCGCGGCGCTGACCGCCTACGAGCTGGGCGCCCACGGCGTGCCGCACACCATCATCGTCGACAACGCCGGCGGCCACCTGATGCAGCAGGGGCTGGTGGACCTCGCCATCGTCGGCGCCGACCGTGTGACGACCGACGGCGATGCGGCCAACAAGATCGGCACCTACCTCAAGGCGCTGGCGGCAAAGGACAACGGCGTGCCGTTCTACGTGGCGTTGCCGCACTCGACCATCGACTGGACGCTGGCGGCGGGCGCCGACATCCCGATCGAGGAGCGCGATGCGGCCGAGGTGCTGACGGTGAGCGGGCGCACGGCGGAGGGCAAGGTCGTGGCGGTGGAAGTCGCCGCGCCTGGCAGCGCGGCACGCAACGATGCCTTCGATGTCACGCCGGCGCGGCTGATCACCGGGCTCATCACCGAGCGCGGCGTGGCGGCCGCCTCGCGCGAGGGGCTGCTGGCGCTCTATCCGGAGCGTGCGGGACAGGCCGCGTAGCGTCGCGACGACCGCCGTCAATCCTCGAGCGTCACGCCGGTCGCCTGCTCGTACCAGCGCACGATCTCCACCAGCGAGCGGCCGGGGCCCAGCGCGGTGTTGGCCGCGCGCCAGATCTGCTCGCCGAGCGCGCTCACCGGCACGCCAACCCCGTGCTCGTCGGCGAGCTTGTTGGCGATGCCGACGTCCTTCAGCATCAGCTCCAGCTTGAAGGCATCGGCGAAGCGGCGCTCCACCACGTGCGGGCCGAACCGCGTCTTGGTGAGGAAGCTCATGCCGGTGGATACGTTGAGCACCTCCAGCATGGTCGAGGGCTTGAGGCCGTAGGCCTTGCCGATCAGCATCGCCTCGGTGGTGCCGAGGCAGGTGAGCGCGGTCGCCAGGTTGTTGACCGTCTTCATAGCGTGCCCGCTGCCGACGGGGCCCAGGTGGAACATCTGCCGGCCCATCAGCTCGAGCAGCGGGCGCACCCGCGCAACGGTCGATTTCTCGCCGCCGCACATGAACACCAGCGTGGCGCTCTCGGCACCCTCGACCGCGCCCGACACGGGCGCGTCGATCATGGTGACGCCCTGCTCGGCCAGGCGTGCGGCGCTCTCGCGCGTGATCCAGGGCTCTGCGGACGAGGTATCGACCAGGATGGCGCCCTTCTTGAAGCCCTGGGCCAAGCCGTCGCTGCCGAAGATGCAGTCGCGCACCGCAGGCCCGTCGGGCAGCATCGTGAACACGACGTCGGAGGCCTCCGCCACGGCGCGCGGCGACTTCGCCGCCAGCGCGCCTTTGTGCCGGCGGGCGACCTTGCGGGTAGTGGCGGGCTGCAGGTCGTAGAGCGCCAGCGTGTGCCCGCCCTTGGCCAGATGCCCCGCCATGGCGCTGCCCATGACGCCGAGGCCGATGAAACCGATGCGCATTGCCCGAGCCTGTCCCGTTGTCGCGTTTCCCGCGCCATAATGCCTGGGCTCGTGGAACGGCGAAAGGCTGGCGAGCAGGGTTAGCTGCCGTAGGTGCGCTCGTCGGCGATCACCTTGCCGTCGTTGGGCAGCGAGCCCGGCGCCACGATCTCCACCTCGCCCTTGAGCTTGGTGACCGCCTGCAATGTCTCGGCCAGCTTGGCCTTCAGGCTGGCATCGTCCTGGGCCTCCGCGTGCAGGGTCATGATGTCCTGCTCGCCGGCGCGGCCCACCACCAGGCGCACGCGCCCCACCCCGTGCCGCTTGGCGACCTCGGCCACCTGCTCGGGATGCACGAACATGCCCTTGACCTTGGTGGTCTGGTCGGCGCGCCCGAGCCAGCCCTTGATGCGCATGTTGGTGCGACCGCAGGGGCTTGCTCCCGGCAGCACGGCGGAGAGGTCGCCGGTGGCGAAGCGGATCATGGGATAGTCGCGGTTGAAGGAGGTGACCACCACCTCGCCCACCTCGCCCGCCGGGACGGGGTCGCCGGTGCCCGGCCGCACGATCTCCACGATCACGCCCTCGTCGATGATCATGCCCTCCAGCGCCTCGCTCTCGTAGGCGATGATGCCGAGATCGGCGGTGGCGTAGGTTTGGAAGGTGGCGACGCCGCGCTGCTTGTACTCGGCTCGCAGCGACGGAAACAGCGCCCCGCCGCCCACCATCGCCTTCTTGAAGGAGGTGGCGTCCTTGCCGGTCTCCTTGGCCTTGTCGAGCAGGATTTTGAGATAGTCCGGCACGCCGACGTAGACCGTGGGCTTCAGGGTCTGGATGGCTTCCAGCTGCTGCTCGGTGTTGCCGGGGCCGGCGGCGATAACGGCGCAGCCCAGCGCCCGGGCGCCGGAATCGAGGATCCAGCCGCCGGGGGTCAGGTGATAGGCGAAGGTGTTGTGCACGATGTCGCCCTTGCGCACGCCGGCGGCGTAGAGCGCCCGCGCGGCCCGCCACCAGTCCTCGCCGCGTCCCTCCGGCTCGAAGATGGGCCCGGGCGACATGAACACGCGCGACACCTCCGCTGGCTTGGCTGTGGCGAAGCCGCCGAACGGCGGCCGCTTGGCCTGCAGCTCGTGCAGCGCCGACTTGCGCAGCACCGGCAGCCCGGCGAGACCCGCGCGCGAGCTTGCGCTGGAGGGGTCGACGCCCTTCAGGTGATCGGCCCAGCCCGGCGCCGCGGCGATCGCCAGGCGCACGAGGTCGGGCAGCAGGTTGAACTGCGCCAGCTCCCGCTGCTCTGGGTCGCGGGTCTCCAGCTGATCGAGATGATCTTTGCTCACCGGTCGTCCAGCCCGTGTTGCATTGTTCCGCCGGGCGACCGGCCCAGCCGCTCGACTATGCCAGCCACCGCTTGCGCCGCTTATAGGACTTCACGTCGCGGAAGCTCTTGCGGTCGCCGCCGCCGATGCCGAGGTAGAACTCGCGCACGTCCTCGTTCTGGCGCAGCGCACCGGCCTCGCCGTCCATGACGATGCGGCCGTTCTCCAGGATGTAGCCGTAGGTGGCGTATTTGAGCGCCATGTTGGTGTTCTGCTCGGCCAGCAGCACCGAGACGCCCTGCTCGGCGTTGAGGCGCTTGCACGATCTCGAAGATCTCCTCCACCAGCTGCGGCGCCAGCCCCATGGACGGCTCGTCCAGCAGCACCATCTTGGGGCGCGACATCAGGGCGCGGCCGATCGCCGTCATCTGCTGCTCGCCGCCCGAGATGTAGCCGGCCAGCGAGCCGCGGCGCTCCTTGAGGCGCGGGAAGTAGCCGTAGACCATGTCGAGGTCGGCCGCGACCGCGCTGCGTCCGTCGGTGCGCGTGAAGGCGCCGGTCAGCAGGTTCTCCTCGACGGTCAGGTGGCCGAAGCAGTGCCGGCCCTCCATCACCTGGATGCAGCCGCGGCGCACCAGATCGCTGGGGGTGAGCCCGTCCACGCGCTCGCCCTTGAACTCGATCGAGCCCTTGGTGACCTCGCCGCGCTCCGATCTGATGAGGTTGGAGATCGCCTTGAGCGTGGTCGACTTGCCGGCGCCGTTGGCGCCCAGGATGGCGACGATGCCGCCCTGCAGCACCTCCAGCGACACGCCCTTGAGCACCAGGATGACGTGATCGTAGATCACCTCGATGTTTTGCACGGCGAGGATCGGCTTGGCCGTTTCCGGCTTTGCGGCGGGCGCGGCAGGCGACATGTGGAGTCTCCGAGGTGGTGTCAGACCCTCCGGGTCTGACACCGTGCCTACAACCGACGTCTGAGCCACGGTGTCAGACCCGGAGGGTCCGACACCGGACACACCGGCTCAGCTCTCCTTGGAGCAGTCGCGCGGGGTGATCTTCTTCTCGGCGGCATACTTGGCCGAGACGTCCTTCACCAGCGGCTCGGTCACCTCCTGGTTGGCCGTGTACCAGCCGGAAATGACCTTCCAGGCCTTGCCGTCCCACTGCTGCACGCGGCCATCGCGCGCGCCTTCGTGGTCCGCGCAGGTGATCCGATTGGGCGCAGCATGCCCTCGAAGCCGAGCGCCTTGATGCGGTCAGCGGTAAGGTTGAGGTTCTCGAAGCCCCAGCGCACCTGCTCGCCCGTCAGCGGCTTCTTGCCGAACTTCTCCTGCGCCTTGCGCACCGCCTCCACGCCCAGCATGGCGTTGACCATGCCGCGGTTGTAGAGCACCTCGCCGACCTTTTCCTTTTCGGTGATGCCCTTGCCCTTGGCGTAGACGTGCTTCTCGATCTCGGCGTGCACCACGTCCTTCTGCGCGCCGTGCTGCAGCATCAGCGCCTTGTAGCCGGCCGCGTCGGCGCCCGCCGGCGTCACGTCGGGCTCGGCACCCGACCACCACACGCCGATCATCTTGTCGCGCGGATAGGCGACGGCGGCGGCTTCCTTGATGGCCACGCCGTTCATCACGCCCCAGCCCCAGACCAGCACGTAGTCGGGCCGGTTCTGACGGATCGCCAGCCACTGCGACTTCTGCTCGACGCCCGGATGCGTGACCGGGATCGGCGTGAACTCGAAGCCGTGCTTCTGGGCCAGCGCCTGCAGCGCCGGGATCGGCTCCTTGCCGTAGGGGCTGTCGTGATAGACGAGGCTGATCTTCTTGCCCTTGAGATTGTCGTCGCCGCCAACCTCCTTGGCGACGTGCTGGACGGCGATGTCGGCCGCCGACCAGTAGGTGCCGAGCAGCGGGAAGTTCCACATGAACACCGCGCCGTTCTTGGAGTTGGCGCGGCCGTAGCCCATGGTGATGATGGGGATCTTGTCGGCCAGCGTCTTCTCGGTCAGCGCGAAGGTGATGCCGGTCGACAGCGGGTTGAAGAACGCCGCGCCGGTGGGGCCCTTGCCCTTGAGGCGCTCGTAGCACTCCACGCCCTTGTCGGTGGCGTAGCCCGTCTCGCACTCCTCGAACAGGATCTTGACGCCGTTGATGCCGCCGTCGCGCTCGTTGACGAGGTTGTAGTAGTCCACCACGCCGTTGGCGTAGGGCACGCCGTTCACCGCATAGGCGCCCGTCCGGTAGGACAGGATCGGGATGAACTGCTCGTTCTGCTGCGCCCCTACCGGCTCAGCGAGCGCCGCCAATGCCGGCGGCGGCCGCCGCGAGAGCCAGTATCCTTCGGGTCATTTCACTCCTCCTTTGCGTTCCGGCCGGGATGCCGGGGCTTTCAACTGCGAGCCTTTGTCGTCGTCGATGCGGCGCGCCGCTCCACACTGCGCGCTGTCACCTTTTCGCTGGCCCTCAGTAGGGATACGGCCAGAGCCTCAGCTTCTCCTTGGCGATCGACCACAGCCGGGCGAAGCCGTGCGGCTCCTTGATCAGCAGGATAGCAGATCAGCGAGCCGAAGATGATGAACTCCAGATGCGTGATGGTCTCGGTGGAGATCGGCATGCCGAGCTGGGTCGGAGCCAGGTTCAGCATGATCGGGATGATCAGGATGAAGGCCGCGCCCAGGAACGAGCCAAGGATCGAGCCGAGCCCGCCGATGATCACCATGAACAGCAGCTGCAGCGAGCGGTTGATGTCGAACGCCAGCGGCTCCCAGGCGCCGAGATATACGAACGCCCACAGCGCGCCGGCCACGCCGACGATGAACGACGAGACGGCGAAGGCGGTGAGCTTGGCGTAGAACGGGCGGATGCCCATCAGCTCGGCGGCGATGTCCATGTCGCGGATCGCCATCCACTGCCGCCCCAGGTTGCCGCGCACCAGGTTCTTGGCCATGAAGGCGAACACGACGACGAAGATCAGGCACAGGAGATAGCGCTCGATCGAGCTGTTCACGACGAAGCCGAAGAAGTCGAGCTCGGGCGCGGAGACGGAGCCCGACGGCGCGTAGTTGGTGAACCACTTCACGCGGATGAACACCCAGTCGAAGAAGAACTGGGCGGCGAGCGTGGCGACCGCCAGATAGAGGCCCTTGATCCTGAGACTCGGGATGCCGAACAGGATGCCGACGATGGCCGCCATCAGGCCGCCGAGCAGGATCGAGGGCAGCACCGGCAGCCGCGGGATGGCGATCTCGGTGCCGAGCCAGTCGAGCGGCAGGTGCACCCCCGTGCCGAACTTGTAGGCGCTGTAGGCGCCGATCGCCATGAAGGCGCCGCTGCCGAGCGAGATCTGCCCGCAGTAGCCGACCAGGATGTTCACGCCGATGGCGGCGAGCGACAGGATCAGGAACGGGACGAGGATGGCGCGCAGCATGTAGTCGCTGCCGAGCGGCCAGATGTGGTAGGCGCTGAGCAGCGGCACGCCCACGAACGCGAAGACGAGCAACGCGATCAGCGCGATGCGATCCTGGCGGATCGGGAACATCGCCATGTCCGCCGAGTAGGAGGTCTTGAACTGGCCGGCTTCGCGATAGAGCATTTTGTCCTCAAAGGCGAGTAGGAATAGCAATGGCGAATGGTCCGGTTCGTCGATCTCTCCCTATTCGCTACTCCCTATTCGCCCTCAAATCCGCTCGATGATGCGCTCGCCGAACAGCCCCTGCGGCCGTCCGAGCAGCACGATCAGCGCCAGCACGTAGGCGAACCAGTACTCGATGCCGCCGCCGATGTAGGGCCCGAGGTAGACCTCGGCGAGCTTCTCGCCGGCGCCGATGATGAGGCCGCCGACGATGGCGCCCGGCACCGACGTGAAGCCGCCGATGATGAGCACGGGCAGCGCCTTCAGCGCCAGGAAGGTGATGGAGAACTGCACGCCGAGCTTGGTGCCCCAGACGGTCGCCGCCACCAGCGCCACCAGCCCGGCCACCAGCCACACCACGAACCAGATCCAGCTGATCGGGATGCCGACCGACTGCGCCGCGGCGTGGTCGTCGGCCACGGCGCGCAGCGCGCGTCCGGTCTTGGTCCACTGGAAGAACATGGCAAGTCCGGCCACCAGCACGCCGGCGATGAGCGCCGCCCCAGACGTCGAGCTTGTTGACCAGGATGCCGCCCGGAAACATGCTCTCGAACAGGAACCAGGCATCGGTCGGGAACAGCCGCAGCGGGTAGACGTCCGACCCGAAGATCATCTGCGCGGCGCCTTCGAGAATGAAGGTGGCGCCGATGGTCGCCATGAACAGCGTGAGCCCGTCCTGGTTGACCAGCGGTCCCAGCACGAAGCGCTCGATCAGCCAGGCCGAGATCGCCATGACCACGGCGGCAAACAGCGAGCCCCAGGACGATGGCGCCCCACACCGGCACGCCGCGCGCCACCAGGAAATCGAGCGAGCGCACCAGCGCCAGGCCCGCCAGCAGCACCATGGCGCCCTGGGCGAAGTTGAACACGCCGGAGGCCTTGAAGATCAGCACGAAGCCGAGCGCGACGAGCGAGTAGAGCACGCCCGCCAGCAGCCCGCCGACCAACACCTCCATGAACTGACCGAACGCTACCACCGAGATTTTCCTGTCGCGCAGCGTAGGTTGGGTCAAGCGACAGCGCAAGACCCAACATGCATCCCTGTGTCGCCTGGATCGCGTTGGGTCTACGCGCTTCGCGCTGACCCAACCTACAAGCCGATTTCGATTCCGATTTCTCGCTTCACTAGTGCGCCACCCCGAGATAGGCGTCGATGACGGCCTGGTTGCCCTGCACCTCGGCCGGCGTGCCGTCGGCGATCTTGCGGCCGTAGTCGAGCACCACCACGCGGTCGGACAGGTCCATCACCACGCCCATGTCGTGCTCGATGAGGGCGATGGTGGTGTTGAAGGTGTCCTTCACGGTGAGGATGAAGCGGCACATGTCCTGCTTCTCCTCCAGGTTCATGCCGGCCATCGGCTCGTCGAGCAGCAGCAGCTCCGGCTCCATGGCGAGCGCGCGGCCGAGCTCGACGCGCTTCTGCAGCCCGTAGGGCAGCTTGCCGACCGGCGTCTTGCGGATGTGGGCGATCTCCAGGAAGTCGATGATGCGCTCGACCGCCTCGCGATGGCGGATCTCCTCCCACCTGGCCGGGCCGAAATGGAGGGCGTGCGCCAACAGCCCGCGCCGCATCTTGAGCGTGCGGCCGGTCATGATGTTGTCGAGCGTCGACATGCCCTTGAACAGGGCGACGTTCTGGAAGGTGCGGGCGATGCCGCTGGCTGGCGGCGAGGTAGGGCCGCATGTCGTGGCGCCGCTTGCCCTTGAAGGTGATGGTGCCTTCCTGCGGGTGGTAGAAGCCGTTGATGACGTTGAGCATCGACGTCTTGCCGGCGCCGTTGGGGCCGATGATGGCGCGGATCTCGCCCTTCCGGATGTCGAAGGACACGCCGCGGATGGCCCTCACGCCGCCGAACGACAGCGACACGTTCTCGACCGCGAGCAGGACCTCGTCCGGTAGCCACCTCGCCCGGCCATCGACCGGCTTGGGCTTGCACATCGGCCTTCACTCGGCGGCCTCCCTCAGCGGCTCGGCGGCCGCGCGCGCCGGATAGGTCGGCAACGTCGACGATGCGCACGTCGCCCTCCACCACGCCCCTGCGGCCGTCCTCGAACGTCACCTCGGTGGCGATGTGGCAGCGGGTGGAGCCGTCGTAGAGCGCGGCGATCAGCGGCGCGTAGCGCTCCGGCCACGGTGGAGCGGCGCACCTTCTGCGTGCGCGTCATCTCGCCGTCGTCGGCGTCGAGCTCCTTGTGCAGGATCAGGAAGCGCCGGATCTGGGAGGCCGCCATCTGCGGCTCCTCGGCGAGCTGCCGGTTCACCTCGTCGAGGCGCTTCGCCACCATGTCGTAGACCTGCGGGTGCGCGGCCAGCTCCTGGTAGCTGGCATAGGAGACGTTGTTGCGCTCGGCCCAGCTGCCGACCGAGGTGAGGTCGATGTTGACGAACATCGTCACGTAGTCGCGCCCCTGGCCGAAGGCCACCGCCTCGCGGATCTCGGGATAGAACTTCATCTTGTTCTCGAGATACTTGGGCGCGAACAGGGCGCCGCTGTTGAGGCGGCCCACGTCCTTGGCGCGGTCGATGATCTTGAGGTGCCCGCGCTGGTCGAGGAAGCCGGCGTCGCCCGTATGCACCCAGCCGTCGGCGGTCTTGGTGGCGCTGGTCGCCTCGTCGTTCTTGTAGTACTTCAGGAACACGCCGGGGCTGCGATAGAGCACCTCGCCGGAGTCGGCGATCTCGATCTCCACGTCGGGCCCCGGCTTGCCGACCGTGTCGGGATAGACCTCGCCGTCGGGCTGCAGCGTGATGTACACGCTGGCCTCGGTCTGGCCGTAGAGCTGCTTCAGGTTCATGCCGAGCGCGCGGTAGAAGCGGAACAGCTCCGGCCCGATCGCCTCGCCGGCGGTGTAGGCGACGCGGATCTTGGAGAAGCCCATGCGGTTGCGCAGCGGCGCATAGACGCAGCATGTCGCCGAGCCAGTAGAGCAGCCGCTCCTTGAAGCCGACCGGCTTGCCGTCGAGGATCTGCTCGCCCGAGCGGCGCGCCACCTTCAGGAAGTAGTGGAACATGCCCTTCTTCAGGCGGCCCGCGTCCTCCATGCGCACCATGATCTGGGTGAGCAGGTTCTCGTACACGCGCGGCGGGGCGAAGAAGTAGGTGGGCGCGATCTCGCGGCGGTCCTCGATGATGGTCTCCGGGCTCTCCGGGCAGGCCACGCACATGGCGCCCGGCAAAGGCCTGGCCGTAGGAGAAGATGTGGTCGCCCACCCAGGCCATGGGCAGATAGGCGAGCAGGGTGTCGTCGGGCGTGAAGTTGTCGAACTTGTTGCCGTTCTGGGCCGAGACGCACGATGTTGTCGTGGCTGAGCATCACGCCCTTGGGGCGGCCCGTGGTGCCCGACGTGTAGAGCATCACGCTCACGTCCGAGCCCTTGCCCTTGGCGATCTCGTCGAGCCACCAGCCGGCAGCGCCGGCGTTGCGTGCGCAGCTCGCGCCGGCCCAGCTCCTGCACATGATCGAAGGCATGCAGGTTGGTGTGGTCGTAGGCGGCGAGCCCGCGCTCCTCCTCGTAGACGATGGTGCGCGAGCTTCGGCACGCGCTCGGCGATGGAGATGCACCTTGTCGACCTGCTCCTGGTTCTGCACGACGGCGAATTTCACCTCGGCGTGGTCGAGCACGTAGGCCATCTCCTCGGCCACCGAGTCCTGGTAGACCGGCACCGCGATGCCGCCGATGCTCTGCACCGCGGCGAAGGCGGCGTAGAGGCGCGGGCGGTTGTCGCCGATGATGGCCACGGCATCGCCGCGCTCGAGCCCCGAGCTTGCGCAGGCCGATGGCGAGGGCGCGCACCTCGTCGCGCATCTGCGCCCAGGTCCAGGTCTGCCAGATGCCCAAGTCCTTGTGGCGCATCGCCGGCCGGCGCGCCGTACTGCGCCGGCGTTGCGCAGCAGCAGCTTCGGCACGGTATCCAGATTGCGCGAGCTTTCGAGGCTCACGGACCAAGTCTCCTCCCTGGGATCGCCATGGCGGCAGGGCCTGGGCGCCAGCCAGCCTAGGCCTCGAACCGGCCTTCAGGATGCGCGTTGGCCGCGCGCTTTTGGTTCCGGCCGACACCGCTCACTCAACGACGTATACAATATCCCATAAAACGCCAGCGGCCTCAACTGTACGTTGACAGACATGGCCGCGGATGTCTGCTATACTTAAGGCTTGCATCCGCCACCGTTCGCGACGTGACCCAGCGGTGGCCGCTGTTCAGCCGCCGTAGCCGCCAAGCGCGCCGACGTCGAAGACGGTGATCCCGCCGCGCTCCAGCCGCACCAGCCCCGCCTCTTCCAAGCTGTTGCAGCGCCCGGTTGGCGACCTGCCGCGATACGCCCGCCAGCAGCGCCAGCTCCTCCTGGGTGATCTCGATGTGGCTGCCGACCTCGGGATAAAGCACCGGGTTGAACAGCCAGGCCAGATTGCGCGCCACCCGGGCAATGGGTCGTGGATGCGGTCATGCTCGATGGTGGCGATGAACTGGCCCATGCGCTCGTTGAGCTGGTGCACCAGGAACGGTTGAAGCCGACGCTGGTGTCGAACAGCCACATGAAGGTCGCGCGGTTCATCAGGGCCAGGCGGGTGTCGCGCAGCGCCACCAGGTCGTACTTGCGGGCCTCGTTCTTGATCACCGTGCCTTCGCCGAACCAGCCGCCGGCGCCGACGCCGGCAAACGTCATGGCCTTGCCGTCGCGCGAGATGGCGCTGATCTTGACGAGGCCCGACACCACGCCGGTCCAGGAATCGAGCCGGTCGCCGCGATGGCAGATGTAGGAGCCGGCCGGGAACCGGCGCTCCGAGACGCCGGCAAGGGCGCGCGCGGCCTCCGCTTCGGTCAGCGCATCGGCCCAGAAGGCGATGCGTCGAAGCTCCTCTTTCGCGCCCACGTGCGCACCGTTTGCCGGTCTCCCCAAGCCCGAAACTCTAGGCCCAACATCCTGCGTGCTCAAGGTCTCGAAGCCCTTTCGGCGCCTTGCGCCTGCAGGGCGGCGACCTGGTGCGCGCCCCATCCGACGCCATGCGCGCCGCTGGTCGATCCCGACATGCCCGGCGTGCCCGGTTTTGTCACCCTGATCGCGCCTGAGAACGGGCCGCTTTGACGCCGGTGTCGGGCCTACTCTACGCTGCACTCGGGCCCGCCGGATGCTCGGCCGATCGAGACCGGCGTCAGTGCTGGCCCTGCCATCCCTGCGGCAACAGAGCAGGCGAGGGGAGGGAACCGCATGCGCACGTTGGGGCAGTCTCGGTTCTGGTTGCTCGCGGCGGTCGGGGCAGCGTCGTTGCTCGTGCTGGGCTCCGCCGCCGCGCAGCAGGCGAAGGCACCACCGACAAAAATGCCGCTTCCCGCTGCGGACCCCCCACCCAAGCGGATCGTCACGCAGGGGTTGGCGAAAACCGTTACGGAAGATCTGATCCCGTGCGCGGTAAACGAGCCGGGCATGAACATCCGCAAGAATCCGGTGGGCGAGATCACGGCGAAGGATGGCACCAAGCTGACCGTGCCGACGGCGAGCAACTATCAGACCGCTCCCTAAGCTTCCCGACCTCTACAATGAATGCGCCAGGGTCACGCCGAAGAGCCTCGCGGAGGTCGATCTCAACAAGGTGCCGATCGTCGAGCTCGACAAGGATGGCGAGGTCGTCACCGGCTTCATGGTCGCGGACAACTATTTCGAGCTGTACATCAATGGCAAGCTGATCGGGGTGGACGCGACGCCGTTCACGCCCTTCAACTCGCATGTGGTCCGCTTCCGCGTCAAACGGCCGTACACGATCGCCGTGCTGGCGCAGGATTGGGAGGACAAGCTGGGCCTGGGCATGGAGGTGTTCGCGGGCAACAGCTGGCATTCCGGCGACGGAGGCTTCGTCGCCAGGTTCTCCGACGGCACCATGACCAACAGCAGCTGGAAGGCGCAATCGTTCTACATCGCGCCGCTGCAGCATCCCGACGATGTCATCGAATACGGCAACATCCATGACACGTCGCACCTCGGCGGGCGCATCCACCCTCTGGCCAAGCTGCCGACCTGCAGGGAGCACTGCTTCGCGATCCACTACCCGATCCCGGCCGGCTGGACCGAGCCGCAACTTCGACGACTCCAATTGGCCGCAGGCATTCGAGTACCTCGACCAGGAGGTGGGCGTCGCGCCGATTCCGGGTTACTGGCGCTTCCCTGAGGCGTTCATCGGGGCGCGCTGGGTCTGGACCATCAGCCTGGTATTCGACAACACGGTCCTGCTGCGCAAGACGGTGCGCTAGGGCCGGCCGGCGATCGTTGAGGGTTGTGCCGCCCAGCGAGCGATGCTGCAGGCTTGGTTGGCCAAGTCTGGCAACCTTGCGTAGGATGCGCCCCGATCCAACACTCAGGCGAATCGGGGAAACGCTATGACGGCAGAGCTCACACATTTCATCGGCGGCAAGCACGTGAAGGGCACGTCGGGCCGCTTCGGCGACGTGTTCCAGCCTATGGACGGCTCGCTGCGCGCCAGGGTGCCGCTCGCCTCCAAGGCCGAGGTGGCCGCCGCGGTAGAGAACGCCAAGGCGGCGCAGCCGGCATGGGCGGCGACCAATCCGCAGCGTCGCGCCCGCGTGCTGATGAAGTTCCTCGAGCTCGCCAACCGCGACTACGACAAGCTCGCCGACGTGCTCGCCCGCGAGCACGGCAAGACGGTTGCCGACGCCAAGGGCGACATCCAGCGCGGGCTTGAGGTGGTCGAGTTCGCCATCGGCATCCCGCACCTGATGAAGGGCGAGTACTCGGAAGGCGCGGGCCCCGGCATCGACCTCTACTCCATGCGGCAACCTCTCGGCGTCGTGGCCGGCATCACGCCGTTCAACTTCCCGGCCATGATCCCGCTGTGGAAGTGCGCACCGGCAATTGCCTGCGGCAACGCGTTCATCCTCAAGCCGTCGGAGCGCGACCCCGGTGTGCCGCTGATGCTGGCGGAGCTGTTCATGGAAGCCGGCCTGCCGGCGGGTATCCTCAATGTGGTGAACGGGGACAAGGAGGCGGTCGACGCCATCCTGCAGCACCCGGATATCCAGGCCATCGGCTTCGTCGGCTCCACGCCGATCGCCGCCTACATCTATGCGCAGGGCTGCGCGGCGGGTAAGCGCGTGCAGTGCTTCGGCGGCGCCAAGAACCACATGATCGTCATGCCCGACGCCGACATGGACCAGGCCGTGGATGCGCTGGTGGGCGCCGGCTACGGCTCGGCCGGCGAGCGCTGCATGGCGGTGTCGGTTGCGGTGCCCGTCGGCCAGAAGGCAGCGGACCTGCTGGTGGAGAAGCTGATCCCGCGCGTGGAGTCGCTCAAGATCGGCCCCTCCACCTCGGGCGATGCCGACTTCGGCCCGCTGGTGACGGCCGCGCACTTGAAGAAGGTGAAGGACTACGTGGCGCTCGGCATCGAGGAGGGCGCCAAGCTGAAGGTGGACGGCCGCGAGTTCAAGATGCAGGGCTACGAGGGCGGCTTCTACATGGGCGGCTGCCTGTTCGACGAGGTGAAGCCCAACATGCGCATCTACAAGGAGGAGATCTTCGGCCCCGTGCTCTCCGTGGTGCGCGCCAAGACCTACGAGGAGGGCCTGGCTCTCGCCAACGACCACGAGTACGGCAATGGCGTCGCCATCTTCACCCGCGACGGCGATGCCGCGCGCGACTTCGCCGCCAAGGTGCAGGTCGGCATGGTCGGCGTGAACGTGCCGATCCCGGTGCCGCTCGCCTACTACACCTTCGGCGGCTGGAAACGCTCCGGCTTCGGCGATCTCAACCAGCACGGGCCGGACTAGCGTGCGCTTCTATACCAAGACCAAGACCGTCACCTCGCGCTGGCCGAGCGGCGTGAAGGAAGGCGCCGAGTTCGTCATCCCGACGATGAAGTGACGTTGGCTTCGCCGATGTCATACCCGCGCAAGCGGGGATCCCAGCGCCTAGGTCGCACTCCACCGTCACCCCGGCGCCGTGAGTGCCCGACAGGGCACGAGCGGGACCAGGCCGGGGCCCATGCACAATGCACCGAGCGCTCCTGGCCGACGCGTAGGCGGGATCGTCGCGCACAGCCGCAGCCGAGAGCAAGTTGCCTGGTGCATGGGTCCCGTCCTGGTCCCGCGTGCACGCTTCGCATGCACGCGGCGACGGGATGACGGGGCACAACGATCGACAGGCGCAGTCGGATGCGGGCGGAAGGTCGCTATTGGTGTACAGAGCGTAGCCTCCCAACGGCCCGCCGTGCGCGCTCGGTGATGGCGGCCCAGTTGCCCGCGCGGATGTCGGCCGCGGGCGCCAGCCACGAGCCGCCGACGGCTGAGACATTGGGCAGCGCCAGCCAGTCCGCGAAGTTGTCCTCGCCGATGCCGCCGGTCGGGCAGAACTTGACCTGCGGGAACGGCCCGGCCAGCGCCTTCAGCGCAGCGATGCCGCCCGCCGGCACCGCGGGAAAGAGCTTCACGACATCGAAGCCGCGCGCCAGCGCCGCCATCAGCTCGGAGGCCGTCTGCACACCCGGCAGGAACGGCAGGTCGCTCGCGGCTGCCGCGTCGAGCAGCCCGGGCGTCGCACCAGGGCTGACGGCGAAGCGTGCGCCCAGGCCGCGCGCAGTCTCGAGATCGTAAGGCGTCAGCACGGTGCCGACGCCCAGGATCGCCTCGGGCACTTGGCTGGCGATGGCCCTGGCCGCATCGGGTGCTGCCGGCGTGCGCAGCGTGATCTCCAGCGCGGGCAGGCCGCCGCTCACCAGCGCTCGCGCCAGCGGCACGCCGTCCTCCGCGCGCTCGATGGTGATCACCGGAATGATCGGGGAGGCGCGCAGGATCTCGTCGAGCTTCGTGCGGCGGGCCTGCGCCATGTCGCTGCGGGGATTGCTCATAGCGTGGCCTTTCCTTGTGGCGCGGCGACGCGGCAGCCCTCCGGCATGGCCGCACGCGGAATGATGGCGCCGCGGTGCTGCACGACGGCACCGGCGAGCGCGTGCCCTTTTTGCGCCGCCGCTGCCGGCTCGGCGCCCGCCAGCCGTGCCGCAAGATAGGCGGCAGCGAAGCTGTCGCCGGCGGCCGTGGTGTCGACCACGCCGCTGACCGGCCCTGCGGCAATGGTCGCGTCGCTGCCGCGATGAAAAATGCGCACCGCGGGCTCGGCGAGCTTCAGCACCACCTCGATGCGCCCATCCGCCGTCGGCAGCTCGGCGAGGCCGGCGTCGCCGAACAGCTGCTCCAGGTCCTCGGTGGAGGCGAACACGATGTCGGCGCGGCGCAAGGCGGCGCGAAAGGCGGCCTGCGCCAGCGCCCGGTCGGGCCAGCCCCGCGGGCGGAAGTTGGTGTCGAACGCGACGCGCGCGCCTTGCGCCCGCGCCCCATCCAGCGCCGCGAGCAGCCGCACGCGGCCGGCCTCGCCGTAGAGCGACAGCGAGACGCCCGACAGGTAGATGACGTCGTAGCCCGCAAGCGCCGCGGTGATCGCCTCCGTCTGCGGCAGGTCGAACAGCAGCCGCGCCGGTGCGCTGTCGCGCCAGTAGTCGAAGCGACGCTGGCCGCCCGCGTCCGTGCTGATGAAATAGAGCCCGGGCAGGCGCCCGGCCAAGCGCACCACGCGGCTCGTGCCGACGCCCTCGGCGGCCCAGGCGCGCAGCATCTCATCGCTCCACGGGTCGTCGCCCAGCGCCGTGACATAGTCTACGCCCACGCCGAGCCGCGCCAGATACACCGCCGTGTTCAGCGTGTCGCCGCCCCAGGCGCGCGCGAGCAGGCCGCCGCCGGCCTGCGACAGCTCGATCATGCACTCGCCGATGGAGGCGACACGGGTCATCGCGGGCACCGCGCTCCTGCGCGACTTGGGTTCTCTGCGCGAGCATATGTCGGCCCGTCCGGAGCGCAAGGCGCCGCCCAGAGGCGCGCCCCGCATGGGTTGACTTTGCAGCACCTCATCCCCGAGGTTGCGGCCTTCGCCACGCCGCCGGAAAGCCGCCCTATGCCGGATCAGATGCCCGATCAGATCAGAGGCGCAGACCTCGCCGCCCGCACGCTCGACGCGGCGGGCCACACCACCATCTTCACGCTGTCCGGCAACCACATCATGCCGCTGTTCGATGCCGCCATCGGCACGCGGCTGAGGCTCATCCACGTCCGCCACGAGGCGGCGGCTGTGCACATGGCCGACGCCTGGGGCCGCCTCACGGGCACATGCGGCATTGTCTGGGTCAGCGGCGGCGCGGGCTTCACCAATGCTGCCGCAGCGCTCTGCACCGCGCAGGCGGGTGAATCGCCGCTGGTGCTGATCTCGGGGCACGCGGGCGTCAAGGAGGTTGGCCGCGGCGCCTTCCAGGAGCTGCGCCAGGCCGAGATGGCGGCGCCCGCCGCCAAGGCCTCGTGGGTGGCAAGCGCGGCGGAAAAGCTGGGCCTCGATGTGGCCGATGCCGCTCATATCGCCATGTCGGGCCGCAGGGGTCCTGTGCACCTGAGCCTGCCGTTCGACCTGCTGGAGGCCCGTGTGGAGGAGCATCCCTCGCTGTGGCCGCCCGGCTCGGCCTTTGGCGGCTGGCAGCAGGAGTTGAGTGCGACGTTGCGGCACGCGAGGCGCTGGCCCGCCTCGCCGAGGCCGGGCGCCCGCTCATTCTCGCCGGCCCGCAACTTTGCCATGGCGGCGATCTTACGCTGCTGCTGCAGCTAGGGGACAAGCTCGGCGTTCCAGTCGTGCCAATGGAGAGCCCGCGCGGCATCAACGATCCTCGGCTCGGCGCCTTCGCCGAAATGCTGCGCCAGGCCGACCTGATCCTGCTGCTGGGCAAGGCGCACGACTTCACCTTGCGCTTCGCCGACCCGCCGTTCGTCGATGCCGCCTGCCGCTTCGTCGTGATCGATCCCGAGCCGCCCATGATCGAGCGCGTGCGGCGCGAGAAGGGCGACCGTCTCATCTTCAGCGCCGTGGCCGATGCGAAGCCGGCAGCCGCAAGTACTGATGCAGCACGCCTCCGCTGACCGACACTCGAACGCAGCCTGGCTCAGCGAGGTCGCAGCCGCCATCGCCTATCGCCCGCCGGCATGGGCGACGCTCACCGCGCGCGAGGCCGGCAAGCTGCATCCTGTCGAGCTGTGCCGCGGCCTGGCGCCGATCTTCGCCGCCGATGCCAATGCCATCCTCGTGTGCGACGGCGGCGAGATCGGGCAATGGCCGCAAGCGCTGCTGGCACCGGCACGCCGCATCATCAATGGCCCCGCCGGCTCCATCGGCGCATCGATCCCGTTCGCCATCGCCGCCCGCGCCGCAAACCCCGGCGCGACCGTCATCGCCGTGATGGGCGACGGCACCTTCGGCTTCCACATGGCCGAGTTCGACACCGCCGTACGCTGCAACCTGCCGTTCGTCGCCGTGGTCGGCAACGACGCCACCTGGAACGCGGAGCACCAGATCCAGCTGCGCGAATATGGTCCCGAGCGCGCCCATGGCTGCGACCTTCTGCCAGCACGCTACGATCTGGTCGCCGCGGCCCTTGGTGGTCACGGCGAGCTCGTCACGTCCGCCGCCGACCTTGGCCCGGCGCTGGCGCGCGCCATCGCCAGCGGCAGGCCGGCCTGCGTCAACGTCATGATCGAGCGCGTGCCGGCACCGGTGATACGCCGCAACGCGTAGGTTGGGTTAGGGCGAAGCCCGTAACCCAACGCCCGCGAGTGCCAACCCAAGTTGGGTTACGCGCGGATCGGCGTCGCGATCTCAGCGCGGCGTCGGTGCCGCGCTAACCCAACCTACGCCTCACCGCACCGGCACCGCCGCGATCCGCTCCGTCGGGCGGTCGTCCATTAGCATCTGCGCGAAGCCCGCGATCAGCCCGACGATCACGCCGAACTGCAGCGCGCGGTCGTAGGAGCCCAGCGCATCGTAGATGGCGCCGCCGCCCCAGGCGCCCAGGAACGAACCCAGCTGGTGGCTGAAAAAGGCGATGCCGGTCAGCGTGGCCAGGAACTTGATGCCGAACATCTCCACCACGATGCCGTTTAGCAGCGGGATGACGCCGAGCCAGGTCAGCCCCATCACGGCGGCGAAGATCAAGGTCGAGGTCGGCGTCACCGGCAAGGTGAAATAGATGGCGATCGTCACCGAGCGGATGACGTAGACCAACCCCAGCAAGGTGCGCTTGCGATAGCGGTCGCCGAGCCAGCCGCAGCCCCACGAGCCGATCACGTTGAACAGGCCGATCACCGCCAGCGCCTGCGCGCCCAACAGCGGGTCCATGCCGCACAGCACCAGGTAGCTCGGCAGGTGCGTGGTGAGGAACACCAGCTGCAGCCCGCACACGAAGAAGGCAAGGCTCATCACCACGTAGCCGCCGTGCCGGCGCGCCTCCCCCAGCGCGCCGAACAGTGTCATGTCGGCATCGCGCGCGGTGGAGTTGGGCAGCTGGCCGGCACGGCCGCCGATGAAGGCCGCCGGCAGCATCAGCAAGGCGACGATGATGAAGGTGACGAGACCGGCGCGCCAGCCGCCGTTGCTGATCACCAGTTGCCCCAGCGGCGCGCAGAAGAAGGTGCCCATGGAGCCCGCCGCCGAGACGATGCCGAACGCCAGGCTGCGTCGCTGCGGCGCCACCACGCGCGCGGCGATGTTCGACGCGATCCCCGAGGTCGTGCACGAGAGCGCGATGCCGATCAGCACGCCGGCACCGAGCGTCAGCATCAGCGGCGTGGTTGCCATGGCCGTCAGCACCAGGCCCGCGACATAGATCAGCACGCCGGCAATCGCGCTCCAGCGCGGGCCGAAGCGGTCGACGAAGGCGCCGGCCACAGGCTGGGTGAAGCCCCACACGATGTTCTGCACGGCGATGGCCATAGCGAAGTCGGCGGCCGCGATCCCCAAGTCCTGCACCACCGGCGTCTGGAACAGCCCGAGCGACTGGCGCACGCCCATCGCGATCGAGAGCATGATCGCGGCCCCGCTCAGCATGGCGATGGCCTGCCCGCGCGTGACGAGGCTCGAATGGAACGGCGCGGAGGGTGCAACGTCTTGGGCCATGCGTGAGTTTTCCTTCGGGCCGCACCGCGCGTGCGCCGGGCCGAGCGACCAAATGGCAGGTTGACCAATTCGTCAAACGACAAATGGGAAGGACAGATGTGAGGTTTGCTCATGCATGGGCGACGATCTCTCTTTCAGGCACGCGCCGTTTCTTTCCCGCGGCCGCGGGGCCAACCGCGAGGTGCGACGGGTACGCGGGCGCCTCTCGGCAACCCGGGGGCCGGTTTTCCTCCGGCCCCAGCAGACCCGGCCGGGCCTGCTCGAGGGCTCCTTGCGAAGCCCACTGGGACCCGAGAGGGTCCCCTGGGTTGCCTTGCGGCGCCCGCGTGGCGGCGATTTCTGTCCTGGTCCGCTCTTCGGCTTGCCGCTTGCCCCATCGCTGGAGCGTCACGGTTGCCATGCAGCTATTTAGCGGCCGACAATTCCCCGCCATTGCTGGCGCTTCCTTGTCAGCGGTCGGCCCAGGCCTCCTGGATCTCGGCCCTCCAACACGAGGGCCACCCTTCCAGGCGCCGATCGCTGCCACGCTGGGTGCTGGTACCATGCGCCCCGTCGCAAGCAGCGACGGGGGTATCATGCGCCCGGTTCAGGTAGGCGGGGATAGAGCGGCGTAGGGTGCAATAAGGCGAAGCCGCATTGCACCGCTTGAAGCGGTGGATCGGTGCAATACGGCTAGCGCCTATTGCACCTACGCCGCCTCCGCAACCTACGGCTCAAATCACCTTCTCGCGCGCCAGCGCATCCACCTCGCTCGCGCTGTAACCGAGCAGTCCGGTAAGCACCTCGCGGGTGTGCTCGCCCAGCGCCGGCGGCGCGGCGTAGCCTTCGAGCGGCGTAGCGCTCAGGTGCACCGGGCTCTTGATCGCCTTCACCGTGCCGGCGCTGGCGTGCGCCATCTCGGCCACCATGCCCCGCGCCCGCAAGAGATCGCTGTCGCACACCTCGCCAACGGTGCGGATGGCCCCGCTCGGCACGCCGGCCTTGTCCATGCGCGCCAGCCACTCGTCGCGCGTGCGCTGCTTGACGATGGCCCTGACCAGCGGCACCAGCTCCTCGCGGTTGCGCACGCGGTCGGAGGCCTTGGCGAAGCGGGGCTCCTCGATGAGATCGGCGCGGTCGGCGGCCTTGCAGAAGCGCCGCCACAGGTCGTCGTTGGCGACGCCCAGGTTGATCCAGCCGTCCGCCGCCTCGAAGGTCTCGTAGGGCACGATCGTCGGGTGCTCGTTGCCGCGCCGGCGCGGCGAGTCGCCGGTGGCATAGTAGATGCTCGGCATTGAAGGTGAGCAGCGAGGCCACCGCCTCGTACATGGAAATGGCAACGTGCTGGCCCTTGCCGCGATCCTGGCCGCGATCCTGATCGCGCTTCTGGACGCGATCCTGGCCGCCTGCGTTGCGGGTGGCGAGCGCCGCCAGGATGCCCTGCGTCGCATAGAGGCCCGACACCAGGTCGCCGATGGCTGCGCCGACCTTGTAGGGGGCGCCGTCGCGCGGGCCGGTGATATCCATGATGCCGGCCTCGCCCTGCACGATCACATCGTAGCCCGGGCGGTCCTTCTGCGGGCCGCTGTCGCCGAAGCCGGAGATGGAGGCATAGATCATGGCAGGCCGCCGCGCGGCCACCGCCTCGTAGCCGAAGCCCAGACGATCCATCGCTCCAGGCCGAAAATTCTCGACCAGGATGTCGGACGTGTCGATCAGGCGCCACAGCACCTCCTTGCCGCGCCCGCTCTTCATGTCGAGCGTGATGCTCTTCTTGTTGCGGTTGACGGACAGGAAATAGGCCGCCTGGTCGCCCTGGAAGGGCGGCGCGAAGGCGCGCGTGTCGTCGCCCTTGCCGGGCTGCTCGACCTTGATCACCTCGGCCCCCAGGTCGCCCAGCTGCATGGTGCAGTAGGGCCCCGACAGCACCCTCGTCAGGTCGACGACGCGCAGTCCTTCGAGCGGGCGCATTTGAACTGTCCTCGTCGCGTGCGGGCCCGCCGGGAATGGCATTCCGGGATCGGCGGCCTGCGCAAAAGCCTTCGTTTACATGGCATGGCCGCAGCGAGGCAAGGCGCGAATGGACCGCTTGTTTCGCCCCGCAGCGTCCAATAGGTTCTAGCACCGGCAGCATGGGTCGCTGGCAATGATCGACAACACGGGGAGCCGCTTGCGACCGATGGGATCGTCCGTCCTGCGCCCGTTTCTGCTGTCCGCCCTGCTGGCGCTCGTTTCCACGCTGCTGCTCACGGAGCTGGCGCCCATCTACGCGCCAGGCCTGTTGCGTTTCGAGCACGTGATGGGAGACGTGCGCACGGCCTATCTTTCCGAACGGCTGGCGACCCAGCACCGGCACGTGGCGCTGGTAAGCATCAGCGACACCACGCTCAAGGACCTCAAGGTGCGCCAGCCGATCGATCGCGCGCTGCTGGCGCGGCTGATCGAGGCCATCGATGCCGCCGGAGCCAAGGTGATCGGCATCGACATCCTCTCGGCGCGCACGCCGCCGCCCGACAACGAGGACATGCTGATCCGCGCCATCCGCGGCGCCAGAGCCAAGATCGTCCTGGCCGCCGCCGACGACCGCATAGGCCTGCCCAAGGCCCACCTCGACCACCAGGCGAAATTCATCGCCGCGACCGGGCGCCAGGCCGGCTACATCAATCTCGCCACCGAGCACGACTGGGTCGTCAGGTTCAAGGCGCAGCCTTCCCCCGGCTCCCCCCATCGCGACAGCTTCGCCAAGCTGCTGGCCGAGAGCTACGGCGTGACAGTCGACACCACGCGCAAGCGCATAGCTTGGCTGCTCGAGCCGCGCGACGGCACGGAGACGTTCCTCTCCATTCCAGCCGAGATCGTGCTGCGGGCAGCCGACGACCCCGGCGCCCGCGCGGCCCGCGCCCAGCTCAAGGACAAGATCGTCATCGTCGGCGGGCAGTTCGTCGATCTCGACCGGCACCTGACGCCGCTCACGACCAGCGCGGGAGGACTGCAGTCCGGCGCACTCATTCATGCGCACACGGTCGCGGAAATGGTGGACGGGCGCAGCATCTTGCAACTGGATGTGGATTCCTGGAGGATGAAGCTGGCGCTGGCCGCCGTAGCGGCGTTGGCATTTCTGGTCGGCTGGTACTTTCACCAGGAAAAGCATGGGATGGTATTTGGCGGCTTCGCCACGGCTGCCATAATTCTGGTCGATACTTTTGTGTTTTGGCAGTGGCGCATCATATTGCCTATGCTGCTCGCACTGTTGGCTTGGTTCTTGGGAGAGTTCGCGGGGCTTTATTTGGGCAGGTGGCTGGGCCCAAGCCCTCTCGACCAATCGAGGTAGTTCCCGACATGACACATAGCACCCTGTTTCGCGCCTTGGCTTTGGCGGCGACGTTTGCGGCCGGCATGGGACTGGCTGGCGCGCACGCCCAGGTCTACGTGCTGGAGTTGACGACCAGCGCCGTGAAATCCGGCGCCGCCTACAAGGCAAGCGATCACATCGCCATCCCCCCCGACGGCTCCATCCGCGCCATCATGCCTTCGGGCAAGACGCAGACGCTACGCGGTCCCTATTCGGGGCCGGCGTCGGGCTTGGTGCAGGGCCACAACCCCAACCAGGGGGTCATGGCCTGGCTGCAGAACCTCCTGCGCACCGGCGGCTCCAGGGAGCAGACGCCGGGCGCCACGCGCAGCTTCAAGCCGGGCGAGGCGCCTGTGATGTTCTCTTGGACCGCCATACCCGCCACCAGCGACGGCACCTTTTGCGTGGGCAGGAACACCAAGCTCGAGCTGCGGCGCGCTGCCTCGCCGCGCGCCGAGCGCCTGATCGTGGTCAACGCGGCGACCGCGGAACGCGGCGAGGTCGAGTTCGCCGCGGGCAGCAGCACCACGGCCTGGCCCGCCAGCGTCACGCTGCAGCCCGATGCCACCTACTCGGTGGTCGGCGGGGCGAGCGGCCAGCGGCGGCAGATCACGCTGCGCATCCTCGACAAGCTGCCCGGGGAGGACGACATGGCGGCCGAGCTTGCCCCGCGCGAATGCAACTACCAGCTCGACGCCTGGGTCCGCGAGGTGGCGGCGGGCAAGAAGGGCTGAGAGCCACTACTCGGCTGCCCACTACTCAGCTGCCTTGGCTGCGCGGAGCACGCCTGACGACGGGTTGCGCAGCTCCGCCACCAGGGCCGCCTCGCGCGCCTTGGCCGTCTTGTGGTTGCGCTCCTTGATGTGGCCGAAGCCCTTGATCTCGAGCGGCAGGCCGGCGAGCGCCACCGCCGTGGCATGGGTGGCGGGCGTGAGCCGCTCGGCGATCTCGTCGAGCAGCTTCTCGTAGTCGGCGATCATCTGCCGCTCGAGCTTCCTCTCGCGCGTGTAGCCGAACACGTCCCAGGCCGTGCCGCGCAGGCTCTTGCCCTTGGCGAGCAGGCGGAACACCGGCAGCATCCAGCGCCCGAACTTCATCTTGCGCGGCTCGCCGGTGAGCTTGTCGCGGCGCGCCAGCAGCGGCGGCGCCAGGTGGAACTCGAGCTTGCCGCGGGCTCTCGAACTGGTCGGACAGCGCCTTCTCGAAGGCCGGATCGGTGAACAGGCGCGCCACCTCGTACTCGTCCTTGTAGGCGAGCAGCTTGTAGTAGCCGCTTGCGCCGCCGCCTCGGCGAGGCCCTTCGCGGCCCGGCACCTTGCCGCGCTCGGCCTCGGCAATGGCGGCGACGCGCGCGCGATAGCGATCGGCCAGCGCCATGTCCTGGTAGCCCATCAGCTGGGCCGCGCGATAGGCGACGATGTCCTCCAGCGTCTGCGCCTTCGGTGCCGCTCGGCATCGCCGGCGCCCATCATGCGCTCGATGGCACCCATGTCGTGGGCCGCCAGTCGCCCGAAGCGGAAGGCGTTGCGGCTCATCTCCACCGCCGCGCCGTTGAGCTCGATCGCCTGCTCGATGGCCTCCGCGCCGATCGGCACGCTGCCCAGCTGATAGGCGTAGCCCAGCAGGAACACGTTGGCGGCGATCGAGTCGCCGAACAGCTTCACGGCGGCGGTGTGCGCATCGAAGTGGTGCACCGGCGCCTTGCCGGCGCGCTCCTCGATGGCGTGCCTGAGCGCCGCGCCGGGGATGCGCAGGTTGGCGTTGCGCGTGAAGTCGGCCGTCGACATCTCGTAGTCGGAGAACACCACCGCGGTGTGGTCCGGCTTGATGGTCTCCAGCACCTTGTTGGAGGCCGTCACCACCAGGTCGCAGCCGAGCACCAGGTCGGCGCCGGCCACGCCGGCGCGGATGGCGTGGATCTGGCTCCACGTCCTTGGCCACGCGCATGTGGCAGGCGACCGCGCCGCCCTTCTGGGCAAGGCCCGTCATGTCGATGGCGCCGAAGCCCTTGCCTTCCAGGTGCGCGGCCTGGCCGAGCACGGCGGAGAGCGTCACCACGCCGGTGCCGCCCACGCCCGTCACCAGCATGGTGTAGGGCTGATCCAGCGCCGGCAGCTTGGGCTCGGGCAGGCTCGCCAGCATGCTGGCGACGCCGGTCTCGCCGCACCGGCGCGCTTGGCCTTGCGCACCTTGGCGCCGTGAACCGTCACGAAGCTCGGGCAGAAGCCGTTGAGGCAGGAGAAGTCCTTGTTGCAGGCCGACTGGTCGATGGCGCGCTTGGTGCCGAGCTCGGTGTCGAGCGGGGAGACCGCCACGCAGTTCGACTTGACGCCGCAGTCGCCGCAGCCCTCGCACACGGCCGGGTTGATGAACACGCGCTTGTCGGGATCGGGGAAGGTGCCGCGCTTGCGCCGGCGGCGCTTCTCGGCGGCGCAGGTCTGGTCGTAGAGCAGCACCGAGACGCCAGGCACCTCGCGCAGCTCCGTCTGCACCTTCTGCAGGTCGCGGCGATCGTAGACGGGCACGCCGCTCGGAATGAAGCCCGCCGGATACTTGTGCGGCTCGTCGGTGACGACCACCACCTTCTCGACGCCCTCGGCCAGCACCTGCTTGCAGCATCATCGACACGGTGATGCCGCCGTCGAGCGACTGCCCGCCGGTCATGGCGACGGCGTCGTTGTAGAGGATCTTGAACGTCATAGTTGACGCCGGCCGCCCGCGCCGCGCGGATCGACAGGCTGCCGGAATGGATGTAGGTGCCGTCGCCGAGGTTCTGGAACACATGGCTGGTGTTGGAGAACGGCGCCTCGCCGATCCAGTTGCTGCCCTCGCCGCCCATCTGGGTGAACCCCTCGGTGGAGCGGTCCATCCAGTGCGCCATGTAGTGGCAGCCGATGCCGGCGTAGGCGCGCGACCCCTGCGGCACGACGGTAGAGCTATTGTGCGGGCAGCCGGGGCAGAAGTAGGGGATGCGGGTGGCGGCCTCGGCGGCCTCCGGCCGGTTGCCCTTGAGGCGCTTCAGCTCGGCGACCTTGCCCTTGATGTCGTCGCCGGCGCCGTTGCGGATCAGCCGCTCGCCCAGCTAGATGGCGATATCGGTCGGGTCGAGCGCATACTTGGCCGGGAACAGCCACTGCTCGTTCTCGTCCTTCTTGCCGAGCACGCGCGGACGCTCGGGCAGGTCGTAGAGCTGCTCCTTGACCTGCGTCTCGATCAGCGCGCGCTTCTCCTCCACCACCAGGATCTGGTCCAGGCCCTTGGCGAAGGCCAGCACGCCCTGCGGCTCGAGCGGCCAGGTCATGCCGACCTTGTAGAGGCGGATGCCGAGCTGGTTGGCCCTCACCTCGTCGATGCCCAGCTCATCCATGGCCTGGCGCACGTCGAGATAGCTCTTGCCGGTGGTGATGATGCCGAGCTTCGCGTTGCGGGCCGCCGCTGGTGACGATGCGGTCGAGCTTGTTGACGCGGGCAAACGCCAGGATGGCCGGGCGCTTGTGGTCGTGCAGGCGCGCTTCCTTGAGGAGCGCCTGGTCGCCGAGGCGGATGTTGAGGCCGCCCGGCGGCGGCGTGAAATCCTCGGGGATCTTGACCTGGATGCGGTCGATGCGCCCATCGACCGTGGAGGTGGCCTCGATGTTGTCCTTCACGCACTTGAGGCCGACCCAGACGCCGGCGTAGCGCGAGAGCGCGAAGCCCAGCACGCCGTAGTCGAGGATCTCCTGCACGCCCGCCGGGTTCAGGATCGGGATCATGAAGTCGAGGAAGGCGAACTCGGACTGGTGCGCGCTGGTGGAGCTTTCGCAGGTGTGGTCGTCGCCCATCAGGGCGAGCACGCCGCCGTGCTTGGAGGTGCCGGCATGGTTGGCGTGGCGGAACACGTCGCCTGTACGATCTACGCCGGGGCCCTTGCCGTACCAGACGCCGAACACGCCGTCGTACTTGCCCTCGCCCCTCAGCTCGGCCTGCTGGCTGCCCCACAGCGCGGTGGCGGCCAGGTCCTCGTTGAGGCCGGCCATGAACTTGATGTGGTTGGGCTCCAGGATGCCCCTGGCGCGCAGCATGGCGGCTTCCAGCGAGGCGATCGGCGAGCCGCGGTAGCCGGTCACGTAGCCGGCCGTATTGAGCCCGGCCTTCACGTCGCGCGCCCGCTGCGTCAGCATCAGGCGGACGATGGCCTGGGTGCCGGTGAGAAGCTGGTGCGTTTCGTCGAGAGCGTATTTGTCGTCGAGGCTGACCGTGTTCTTGGGCATGGCGGTTCGGTCTCTCGCGTTCCTCGGCTCGTTCGTGGCGCTACAGATGCCAGAGTCCGGTTGCTACCGCAAATCTCGTGCCGATCCGGCGCTTACCCTCTGAAATGATGTGGGTAGGCGCCTCCCGCAACAACGCTGCGCGAATGAGCCAAAGGCAGCTTGTTGCAGTGCGATGCGGCGCGTGCCAGACCCCGCCGTGGCAACAATATTGCGCGCCATGCAGCGGCCGTCGGACGGCCATGCATCTTCCCTAGTAGGGCGGATTAGGCGCCAGCCGTAATCCGCCGATCGACGCGCCGCGGTCTTCTACGGCGGATTACGCTTCGCTAATCCGCCCTACTTCACCCTGGTCAGCGTCGTCGTCTTGCAAAACACGGCGGCCACGCAGCCCGAAAGGTCCAGCTCGGTCTTGCTCTTGACCGTGAGCGTCCCCGAGTAGCTCTTGCCGTCGGTGCGGATGTAGATGGTTCCCGCCCACTTGTTGGGGCCGGTCTTCTTGGCCCCCTGCATGACGACGAGGCCGATGATGGGCCGGTCGCGCTTGGCGGGATCGGGGTTCTTGTCGTCCGTCTTCTGCCCGTCCACCACCTTGACGATCTTGCCGCAAACGCCGTCGCCGCACTTGTAGAACTCGGTGTGCGACTTGTTCTCGGGGTTCTCCCAAACCCCGAAGGCATCCTCCGCAGTCTGCGCGTAGGCCGCGGCGGCCAGTATCATCGCGGCGCCGGCAACAGCCACTTTGCTTGTCATGGGCGGTCTCCCTGATTTGCTTGCCGAGCATCCTGATGTCGGACTGCGGCACCGCGGCGGCGGAGCCGCCCAACTCATGGCACCCGTGTGACGCGCATGCGCCAGCCGAGCGCCACCAGCGCCACCACCAGCACCGAGAACACGGCCTCCATCCAACCGATCGGCTCGCCGAGCAGAAGGAACGCGGCCACCAGCGTCACGAACGGCTGCAGCAGCTGCATCTGTCCGATCCTGGCGATGCCGCCGAGCGACATGCCCTTGTTCCAGGCGAAGAAGCCGAGGAACTGGCTGAAGATGGCGACGTAGAAGAAGCCCGTCCACGCAGCGGCGGAAGCGCCCCAGTTGATCGGCGGGCCGACCACGAGGAACAGCGCCAGGATGACCGGCGCCGCCGCCACCAGCGCCCAGGAGATCACCTCCCAGCCGCCGACGCGGTGCGACAGCTCACCGCCGAGCGCATAGGCGGTCGCGGCCGACAGCGCCGCGCCGGCGAGCAGCAGGTCGGCCCAGCCGAGATCGCCCGAGCCACCGCTGGAAAGCAGCGCATAGACCAGCACCACCCCGGTGCCGGCCACGCCGCAGGCCCAGAACCCCAGCGACGGGCGCTCGCGCGCCACCAGCACGCCCGCCATTGCGGTCAGCAGCGGCAGCACGGCGAGCACCACGGCCGCGTGCGATGCCGGCGCGTACTGCATGGCGACCGTCATCAGCAGCGGGAAGCCGATGATGGAGCACAGCGCGAACCAGAAGAGGCGCGGCCAATCGCTTCTGGCAGGCGGCCGGGCGCGAGCAGCGACCAGCGTGAACGCAGCCAGCACGCCGGCCAGCAGTGCGCGGCCCAGCGTGACGAACAGCGGGTCCAGCTCCAGCACCGCGGCGCGGGTCGCCGGCATGGTCAGGCCGAAAACGGTGACGCCGACGAGCCCCAGCAGCACGGCGCGACGCAGGCGCTCGGCATTGGCGGTCATTGGAAGCGGCAGGGCCGTGTGCTTGGATGGCGGCATGGCGAATCAGGGTCCAGACGATCTTCAACGGCTTGCCGCAGGCCGGCGCTTTGCGAGCGTGCTCGCCGACCCGCCGTGGCAGTTCACCAACCGCACCGGCAAGATGGCGCCCGAGCACCGCCGCCTCAACCGCTACGAAACGCTCACCACCAATGCAATCTGCGCCCTGCCGGTGGCATCGATCCTGGCGGACAAGGCGCACCTCTACCTGTGGGTGCCCAACGCGCTGCTGCCCGATGGGCTAGAGGTGATGGCCGCCTGGGGCTTCGACTACAAGACCAACATCGTGTGGCAGAAGGTGCGCAAGGACGGCGGCCCGGACGGGCGCGGGGTGGGCTTCTACTTCCGCAACGTGACGGAGCTGCTGCTGTTCGGCGTGCGCGGCCGCAACAACCGCACCCTGGCGCCGGGGCGCCGGCAGGTGAATTTCATCGCCACGCGCAAGCGCGAGCATTCCAGGAAGCCCGACGAGCAGTATGCGCTGATCGAGGCCTGCAGCCCGGGGCCCTATCTGGAGCTGTTCGCGCGCGGCCAGCGCCCGGGCTGGACCGCGTGGGGCAACCAGGCCGGGGCCAGCTACCGCCCGACCTGGAGCACCTATGCCAACCACTCGGCCGCCGAGGCGGAACTTCCATAGCTTCGTCGAAGTTCCCCGGCCAAATCCCGCGAATGGCCGCGCGGGGCCGCCCAGCGATTTCATGGGAGCAAGCAGGATGGAGCCGATGGCAGCGAAGTGGCGATTGACCCCAGGAACGGCCGCCCTTGCCGCAGCGCTGATCGGCTGTGCTGCGCTGCTGCCCGATCGAGGAAGCGCCGAAGGTGCCCTTGCCATTGGCCTTCCCGCAGACGTCGCCAAGCAGGGCCTGGCCATGGGCTATGCCCTCAATTACGACACCACGGAAAAAGCCCAGGAGCTGGCACTCAAGCGCTGCCGCGAGTTCCAGGATGCGCCGCAGGCAACGCGCGACCTGTGCAAGATCGTCGAGAAGTTCTCCAAGCGCTGCCTGGCGGTGGCGCTCGATCCCCAGTCCGGCACCACGGGCATCGGCTGGTCGACCTCGAAGAACCAGGAGGTGGCCGAGGAGCTGGCGATGGAGAAGTGCATCGACACGGCGGGCCGCAAGCGCCGCGAGTTCTGCCGCGTGACGCTCACCACGTGTGACGGGAGGAAGTAGGTCGAGATGACGGCAACGATAAGCCGTGGCGGCGACAGTCGAGCTGTCGACCCGTTGCCTCTGTCAATTACTACTACGGTACCGCGCGGCGATAGCTTCGCCTAGCGAGTACTTCAAGTATTGGCCAATCTTCTTGAGGCCGCCCCAGCCAGGTTTATCGTTGAGCACACCCACCAAAGTCAGCACGAATACGCATTGACCAGGAGCAGCAAGTTCGAGCGTATAAACGCCAGTAGGGCAGAGCTGCACGGCATTGCCCAGCTCCATATCCTAGCAAGACCGTCACCAGCAGTCCGAAGGTATAGCGCTGACGACAAGCACGTCCGCGTCAACGGCTGCGGACAGGGCGTACTGGCCAATGGCAGGACCATCCTCGTAAAGGATCGAGCGCCTCCACCCGCCCGCCATGGAGGACCTGAACGTTCCAACCTTCTGACGCATGTAGGACAGCTACCAACTTCACGTGAACGAGCATGCAGGCGATGGTAGTGGAACGGCGGGCACCGAACGCTGGCAGGCCGGAGAACAGAATTGCAGAAAACCCACTGGCATATCTCCCGATGATCATCGCTTCGCATTAGCGGCCGCAGCGCGCGCTGCAAGAATGTTAGCCGCTTCCATGCAGAATCGTCGAGCGGCCATGCACCATCTTTGTCTGGCACGTGCTCTACCCGCGATTGCCGCCGAGCACCTTGCGCGAGATGACGACGCGCATGATCTCGTTGGTGCCTTCCAGGATCTGGTGCACGCGCAGATCGCGCACCAGCTTCTCGAGGCCGTAGTCCTTGAGATAGCCGTAGCCGCCGTGGATCTGCAGCGCCTCGTTGCACACCTTGAAGCCGAGGTCGGTGGCCAGCCGCTTGCCCATGGCGGAATACATGGTGGCCTGCGGGTCGGCGCGGTCGATGGCGTCGGCGCCGCGATAGGTCATGAGGCGCGCGGCCTCCAGCTCGGTCGCCATGTCGGCGATCTTGAACTGCAGCGCCTGGAACTCGCCGATGTGCTTGCCGAAGGCCTTGCGCTCGAGCATGTACTGGCGCGCCTTGTCGAGCGCGGCCCAGGCCGCGCCCACCGAGCAGGCAGCAATATTGACGCGCCCGCCATCGAGGCCGCTCATGGCGAACTTGAAGCCCTCGCCCTCGGCGCCGATGCGGTTGGCGACCGGCACCCGGCAGTTCTCGAAGATCACCTGCCGCGTCGGCTGGGCGTTCCAGCCCATTTTCCTCTCGTTGGCGCCGAACGAGAGACCAGGCGTGCCCTTCATCACGGCGATGGCCGAGATCCCGCCAGGGCCCTCGTCGCCCGTGCGCACGAACACGAAGTAGAAGTCGGACACGCCGGCACCGGAGATGAACTGCTTGGAGCCGTCGAGCACGTAGTGGTCGCCGTCGCGCTTGGCCGTGGTCTTGAGTGCCGCCGCGTCCGAGCCCGAGCCCGGCTCGGTGAGGCAATAGCTGGTCAGCCACTCCATCGACGCGATCTTGGGCATCCACTCCTTGATCTGCGCGTCGGAGCCGTACTTGGCCAGCATCCAGGCGACCATGTTGCCGATGGAGATGAAGCCGGCGATCGACGGGCAGCCGTAGGCCAAGGCCTCCATGATGAGCGCGCCGTCCAGCCGCGAGAGGCCCGAGCCGCCCTTGTCCTCCGGCACGTAGATGGCGGCCATGCCGAGCGGGGCCACCTCGCGGATGACGTCGACGGGGAAGTGGCTGGTCTCGTCCCACTCGCCCGCATGCGGGGCGATGCGCTCCTTGGCGAAATTGAGCGCCGTCTCCTGGATGGCGGCCTGTTCCTCGGTGAGGGCGAAGTGCATGGGTCAGGTCCAGTCAGTGATGTGGATCACGCGTGCTTCATCCGGCGTGCCTGCAAGCTTGGAGATCAACTTCGCATCTGCGGTCACTAGTCGCGTGCCTATGCGGCGAGCGGCCACCACGTAGATGCAATCGTAGATTGGCACGTCCGCCGTGTTGCCGAGCGCGAAGGCTTCTGCCACCAAGTCGGGAGTTGTCAGCAGCCTGTTGAAGAAGCCCGGCACATCGTTCAGCCGTACCTTGGCCTGTTCGGCAGAGACGAGCCCTCGCTTGACGTTCTTCCACAACGCGTTCGCAATCTCCATCAGCACGAGGTCGGGCGCAACTAGGTGCAGGTCGGCTTGGAGCAGCTCAACAGCTTTGTCCGAATGGTCCTCGCGCACGATCCACTTGACGGCGACACACGAGTCGACGACCGCCTGGCCGGTCACAAGAGACCCTCGCGGATCTCGTCCTTGCTCAAGGGCTCTAGCGGTGTCGGGAACTCGGCGATGTATTGCCGGGCCAGCGCCGCCCGCTCGGCCGGCGAGAAAGGCGCATTGGTTTCCAGAATGCCCCGCAGCACTTGCTCGAGCGAGGTGCCTTGCAGCCGTGCCTTCACCTTGTAGGTCTCGATAAGTCCTTCAGAGATATTCCTGATTAGAACTTGACCCATCGCTCAGCCTCCATTGCTATCATAAATGATAGCACCAGTCATTGGAGATGTCACGATGGCCGCATCAGCGCGGCACCTCGCTTCAGCAGGGCCTCAGCCTCAGCCACCATGCGCTCCAAGGATCACAGCCGCCGGCTCGATGGCGCGGATCAGGCCCACGCCCTCGCCGACGATGGTTGCCGCGATGCTGGCATCGCCGGCGGCGGCCGCCTGCTTGTAGCGCTCGACCTCGGCGCCCCTGGCCTCGCGCAGCTCACCCTCGCGGCCAAGCCATTCCGCGACGAAGTCGTTGCGCAGCACGCGGCCCGTGTAGCGGGCGGGCCAGGGGCGGCCGCGCACGATGTCGAGCACGCTCTGGCGCACGGTGTCGTCGCCGCCCGCCGCCAGCGCCGCCGCGTGCAGGCTCGGCGGCACCATCGCCTCACTGGAGGCCCAGAAGCGCGTGCCGACCACAACGCCGTCGGCGCCCAGCATCAGCGCGGCGGCGAGGCCGCGGCCGTCGGTGATGCCGCCGGCCGCGCACAGCAGGGTCTGTGGCGCTCGCTTGGCGATCAGGTCGGCGATCTCCGGCACCAGGGTCAGTGTCGCGCGCGTGCCGCCGTGGCCGCCGCCCTCGGTGCCCTGCGCGACGATGATGTCGACGCCGCAGTCGATGGCCCGCTCCGCATCGGCACGGGTCTGCAGCTGGCAGAACACCGGGATGCCGGCGGCCTTGACCTTGCTCGGCGAACGGCTCGGGGTCGTCGAAGGAGAGAAAGATCGCCTTGGGGCTGCGGGCGATGGCGTAGTCGAGCAGCTCGGGCCGCTTGCGCAGCGACCAGGTGATGAACCCGCAGCCCACCGCCTGGTTGCCAGCGGCGGCGAACTCGCGCTCGAACCAGCCGTCATCATCGGCATAGCCGCCGCCGAGGAAGCCGAGACCGCCCGCGCTCGACACCGCCGCCGCCAGCTTGCCGCCGGCGATCACATCCATGGGCGCGCAAACAACCGGATGCGTGATGCCGAGGCGCTCGGTCAATCGCGTGGCTATGGGCATCGGTTATAGGTCCGACCGCAGCGGCTTGATGCGCTCGCCCGGCATCATCTCGTAGGGGTCCTTCCAGCCCGGCAGCGCCCGCATGCGCGCGATCCAGGCTGCGAGGTTGGGATTGGTCTTCCCCCAGTCGTAACCCGTCTCCTCGGGCGGGTAGAACATGTAGCCCACCAGCGAGAAGTCGGCGATGGTGGGGCTATCGCCGACCATGAACTTGGATTGGCCCAAGTGCTTCTCGACGATGCCGAGCGCACCATCGAAGCGGGTCTTGAGCAGCGCCAGCACCTCCGGCGAGGGCGCCTGCGGCGCCAGCGACTTCAGGAACCGGTAGGTGGCGAAGTAGCCCGTGAACTTGTGGTTGTCGAACAGCATCCAGCGCAGCGCCTCGAGGCGGTCGTCCTCGGTGGCGGGCCTGAACTTGCCGCGTCTTGTCGGCGAGGTAAGTCAGGATCACGCCCGACTGCGACAGCTTACGGCCGCCGAACTCGAGCACCGGGCGCCTCGCCGATCTCGTTGACGGTCTCGCGCCACTCAGGCTTGCGCGTCTGCCCATTGAAGAAATCGACGAACACCGGCTCCCAGTCGAGGCCGGCGCAGTTGAGATAGAGCGCGACCTTGTAGGAGTTCCCCGACTGGCAGAAGCAGTGCAACTTGTACTCGGCCATGACGGCGCGCCCCTTCGCTCCACGTGGTGGCCCACGCTTAGCACGGAGCGGCCGCCGTGATCGAGACGCCCCTATTGCGCAGCGGTGCTTTCGACGTGGTAGGCCTTGGCCGTGATCAGCCAATCCTCGCCGAACCGGTGGTACGACAGGTAGTCGACGAAGACGATGGCGTTGATCCTTACGCGCACCTTGACGAGGGCCTGCGTCGGCGACGCGAAATCCATGAGCAGGATTTCCTCCTGACGCGGTGCGCCAAGCGACTTCGGCGATGCGCGCTTGGCGAGGATATCCTTGTAGGTCTGGGCGCTCCAAACGGTCATCTCGCCGTCGCGGAAGCCGTGCAGCTGGGACGTCGAACGGAACACGCGATCGAAGCGCGCGGTATCAGCGTCGTACATGAGATCGAAGTAGCGCTGGACGGCTTCGGTGAGGCTGGCAATCGGCGCGTGGTCGGGCATGGACAGTTCTCCGGTTCAAGTCGAGGTTGCGCGCACTTTGGCCCAGGCGGCGCCGGCATGTCCTTGCAAATTGCGCTAGAACTGCCCGAGCCTGCGCAATAGCATGCCGCTTTCAGTCGCGGATTGGACCAATCATGCCAAAACTCGACCTGGACGCCATCGACTGCCGGATCATAGCCACGCTGCAAGCCGACGGCCGATTGAGCAATGTCGAGCTGGCCGAACGCGTGGGGCTGTCGCCGTCGCCGTGCCTGCGGCGCGTGAAGCGGCTGGAGCGCGAGGGCTACATCGAATCCTATCGCGCCACGCTGGGCCGCAGCCGCGTCGGCCTGGGTTTCACGGTGTTCGTCGGCGTCAAGATCGAGGGCCACGCCGACGAGCGGGCAAACGAGCTGCAGGATGCGCTGGTGGCGATGCCCGAGGTCGTGGCCTGCCACATGGTCTCGGGAGAATCCGACTACCTGCTGGAAGTGGTCGTGCCCGATCTCGAGCACTATCAGCGCTTCCTGCTCGGCAAACTGCTGACGCTGCCGATCATCAAGGACGTCCGCAGCAACATCGCCCTGCAATCTCTGAAGTCGGCGGCGCCGCTGCCGCTCGGCCATCTGGTCCAGCATTGAGGGCGGCGCATCGGCATGAACCCTCACCTATTCGTCTACGGCACGCTGCTGTCGGGCGCCGGCCATCCCAAGGGCGCGCAGCTCGCGCAGCGAGGCGCGGCTGCTCGGCGAGGCGACCGATCCAAGGCTGCCGGCTCTACAGCCTCGGGCGCTATCCGGGCCTCGTCGAGGCGGCGGACGCCGCGGGGCTGGTGCACGGCGAGGTCTATGCGCTGAACAGCCCAGCCGCCTCGCTCAAGTGGCTCGACGCCTACGAGGGCATCGTGCCCGGCAACCACGATCAGAACCAGTACGAGCGCGTCGAGCGGCCGGTCCGGCTGGCCACGGGCGACATGGTCACGGCCTGGGTCTACCTCTACCGCAAAGACGTGCAGGCGGTTCCGAGCGATCCCGGACGGACGCTGGCTGACGTCAGAGGCTGACGAAAGCAGGCCTTGCTTTCGCCACCGCAGCCACGGCACAATTCGCCGGCAACGCCGCCTGAAGCGCGGCCCGCAAGTTCTGGGAGGACGCCGCCATGTCGAGCCGCTATCGCGAGGTCTACGCGCGGTGGAAGCGCGATCCCGACGGCTTCTGGGCCGAGGCCGCGCGCGCCATCGACTGGTACAAGCCCTGGGACAAGGTGTTCGACCCCTACGCCGGCCAGTACGGCCGCTGGTTCGCGGGCGCGGAATGCAACACCGCCTACAACTGCCTCGACCGCCACGTTGAGCGCGGCCGCGCGGCAGCAGAAGGCGCTGATCTACGACAGCCCGGTCACCAATTCGCAGCGGAGCTTCACCTACGCCGAGCTGACGGACGAGGTGGCGACCTTGGGCGGCGTGCTGCACGACCTCGGCGTCAAGCAGGGCGACCGGGTGATCATCTACATGCCGATGATCCCGGAGGCGGTGATCGCCATGCTGGCGTGCGCGCGCATCGGCGCCATCCATTCGGTGGTGTTCGGCGGCTTTGCCGCACCGGAGTTGGCGACGCGCATCGAGGACGCCAAGCCGGTGGCTGTGCTGTCGGCCTCGTGCGGCATCGAGCCGGGGCGGATCGTGCAGTACAAGCCGCTGCTCGATGCGGCCATCGACCTCTCCAAGCACAAGCCCGCAGCCCGTCCTGATGCTGCAGCGGCCGATGGCCGAGGCGTCGATGATCTCGGGCCGCGACCATGACTGGGCCGGTGCCATCGCCGATGCCAAGCGGCGCGGCCGCAAGGCCGGCTGCGTTGCGGTCAAGGCCACCGACCCGCTCTACATCCTCTACACCTCGGGCACCACCGGCCAGCCCAAGGGCGTGGTGCGCGACAACGGCGGGCACATGGTGGCGCTCGCCTGGACCATGAAGAACCACTACGGCATCGACCCCGGCGAGGCGTTCTGGGCCGCCTCCGACGTCGGCTGGGTGGTGGGCCACTCCTACATCTGCTACGCGCCGCTGCTGCACGGCTGCACCTCGATCCTGTACGAGGGCAAGCCGGTCGGCACGCCCGACCCTGGCGCCTTCTGGCGTGTGATCTCCGAGCACAAGGTGGCGGCGATGTTCACGGCCCCCACCGCCTTCCGCGCCATCAAGAAGGAGGACCCCAAGGGCGAGCACATCAGGCGCTACGACCTCTCCCGCTTCCGCACGCTGTTCCTGGCCGGCGAACGCGCCGACCCCGAGACCATCAAGTGGGCCGAGGCCAACCTCAAGGTGCCGGTGTACGACCACTGGTGGCAGACGGAGACGGGCTGGCCGATCTGCGGCAATCCCGTGGGGCTCGGCGTGCTGCCGGTGAAGTACGGCTCGCCGACGGTGCCGATGCCGGGCTACGACCTGCAGGTGCTCGACGAAGCCGGCAAGCCAGTGGCGGCCGGCCAGACGGGCACGCTGGCCGTCAAGCTGCCGCTGCCGCCCTCGTGCCTGCCGACCCTGTGGGAGAACGACGAGGGCTTCCGCAACAGCTATCTCGCGGAGTTCCCGGGCTACTACACCACCAAGGACGCCGGCCACATCGACGCCGACGGCTATGCCTTCGTGATGGCGCGCACCGACGACGTGATCAATGTGGCCGGCCACCGGCTCTCCACCGGGCAGATGGAGGAGGTGGTGGCGCGCCACAAGGACGTGGCCGAGTGCGCCGTGGTGGGCGTGGCGGACGCCATGAAGGGACAGATCCCGGCGGGCTTCATCGTGCTCAACGCCGGCGTCAACCGGCCGCCCGCCGAGATCGAGGGCGAGGTGGTGAAGCTGGTGCGCGAGGAGATCGGCCCCGTTGCCGCCTTCAAGACGGTGATGGTGGTGAAGCGGCTGCCCAAGACCCGCTCGGGCAAGATCCTGCGCGGCACCATGCGCCAGATCGCCGACGGCGAGACCTGGAAGATGCCCGCCACCATCGACGATCCCGCCATCCTCGACGAGATCACCGGCGTGATGCAGGGGCGCGGGATGGTGAAGGGCGCGTAGCCAAACGAGCCGCCGGTCCAGCCAATCAGCGCCGCAGGATCGTCCTGATCCAAGGTGTGTCGGGCAGCGGCACCTCGATGCCGAAGTACTTGAGAAGATCGAGCGCGGTCTTCGAACATCCAAAGGGCGATGATGAGCGCGCCGAGCGAAAGGATGTAGCGGAACACGGGCAGCACGTCGAAGGCAATGCGCGTCAGCCGCCACAGCTTGGCGAACTGCGTCTGCTCGCTGGCCTGCTCCTCGAAGGAGATCACGGAGCCGGCCGTCGCCCCTTCCAACTCGGCAACGTCCTCGACGAAGTCGATGATGTTGGCCTGGAAGACCTTGGCGTTGTCGTCGTTGATCAGGCCGCCATCGTTGGCGCCACGTTTGCGCTTGGCCAGCTGCGCATAGGATTGGATGAAGCCTGCCAGCGCCCCATCCACGGTGCCGGCCGAGGTGCCGTGCCGCATGCGGTTGCGCACCTCCTCCGGCGTGGCGAAGAAGCAGCGGTAGGGGCGCTCGCCGGCTGCCAGCAGCGCAAACCCCCTCGACTGCTGCACGTTGCTGCAGACGAGGTGCGTGGTCTTGAGCCGCCGGCAGATCTCGTTGATGTCGAATGCGGTGCTTGTCGTCGCCGGTGGCGACAAAGGCGCGGAACGCGTCGATGTCGCCTCTGCGGCACCTTGAGGGTGGACAGCAGCGTGCGGATGACCTGCGAGCGCCCGCTCAGGCATACCGCGGCATTGGCCGTGCTGCTGGGCAGCCAAGTGCGGGTGCCGGCAAGCACCGAGCCCACGCTCATGAACAGCGGTTTGCGGTTGTTGCGCGCATGCTCGGCAATGTGATTGACGGTGGCTACGGCGAGGTCGGCGTCGAGCACCAGGATGTCGGCCCAGCCGATGGCGCTTTCCAGCGCGTCCGCCTCCTCCTCCTGGGCGAAGATGTCGGTATCGTACATGGCGGCGTCGACGACCGCCGTGCGCACCAGCTTCTTGTCCTGATCGAGGATGCCGACGTAGCCGCCGCCGCGCACGCGCTTGCGATTGAACTCCTTGTGCAGCGCGCAGATAGCTGGGGTTAACGCCCGCTGCCGTGCACTTGTACTTGATGATCTCGGTGAGCACCGAGTGCTGCGGCAGGATCGAGTACACCGCAACGGAGCTGACCGCATCGCTCCTGGGCCGGTGCGTGGCCAGATTGGCGGCGATGTTGTAGGCGCTGCCGCCCACGGAATGGATGATGCTGCCGACCCCCGTTTGGCCTTCGTCCGTCGGCTCGCTGAGCGCAATCGTATCGAGGTGCACCGAGCCGACGGTGAGCACCTGCTTGCCGCGGCCGAACCAGAACACGGACACTCTCCCATTATCCTACTTTTCGTAGGACACTAGCAGAGAGTTCCGACTGGGTTCAACAGTTCTTGTGACTAGGGCCAGCCTTGCGCCCAAATGCTGGCGACGGTGGCCCAGACTAGCGGGCGCCTGCGTACCCCCGACCGTCAAACAACCGATACCTCCAGCGCCATGGGCGGGCTGTCGCGCAGCGTCCTGGTTACGGGAGATTCCGTCGCAGCCCACTGGGCAAGCTCCCGAAGCTCGCTCTCTGGAACATTGTCGGCACCAAGCTTGACGGTCATGCGCATGTTGGAAAGCGAGGTGGAGACGCCGTCGATCCCGACCAGTCCGCGCGCATCCAACTCGCTTGCGACGCTGACTTCGATCGACTTCAGCTCGATGCCGCGGCTGGCTGCCCGCATGGCGATCGCGGTACCCGTGCACGACGCCAGAGCCGCCCTGAGCAACCAGCCGGGATTGGACCCGGCCCCGTAGCCGCCCATCGGTTCGGGCATATCGGTGAGGGCTTTCTCGCCGGCGGGCCCCGTCGTCTCGAACCGAAGGCCTTCCTGCCAGACCGAAGTGGCGGCCGGATTGGCCTTCCTCGCGGCCGTTGGCCGCTCCAGGAACAGGCGACGGGCCCGCTCCAAGGCTTCACGCGCGCGCAAGTTGGACATGGTGGGCTCCTCCTCACTTCGTCCCAAGGACTACGACGAACTCTCCAGGCACCGAGTATCCCTCGCCCTGCCGATAGGGCTCGAGCGAGGCGAGGTACTCCTTGTGGGCTTCGATCTTGGTGGCGTCGGAGAACCGGCTGTAGGCGAGCCCGACCGGCCCGCCGGCAAAGGCTGCCGCACAAGCTTCATCGCCGTTGGCGTACCGGAGCCGTGTCTCCAGTCGTCGCGTGACGATACCGCGGAACCCGGCAGCGGCGAAGGCGTGCTGCAGGCTCTCGCCGGTGCCGAGGCGAAAGAACATGGGGCACACATCAGACTGCACGCGTGCATCGACAATGGGAAAGATCTCGGCCCAGCCGCATTTGCGTCGCTCCCCCCACACCGCCGCCACCGCACGTCCGCCGGGGCGAAGCACGCGGTGGAACTCGCGCACCGCCTTCTCCGCATCGGGCACATACATGAGGCCCAGCGCGCACAGGGCGGCATCGAACGAGCCATCGCCGAATTTCAGGTCCTCGGCGTCCATGCGCTCGAAGCGCACATTGCCGACACCGCCGGAGGCGCCGCGCGCGGCCGCGATCATCTGCTCCGATATGTCGGTGCCGACGACCTGACCTTCGGGGGCAGTGAGCGCCGCGGCCCTGAACGTCACGAGCCCAGTCCCGCACGCGGCGTCGAGAACCCGGTCTCCGGGCTTGAGATCGGCCAACGCGAGCAGCGCATCCTGCGCAGGCGCCAGCTGCGCCTGCCACGACCGCTCATAGTAGGGCGCGGCCTTGTCCCAGCCGTAGCGCTGCACCCGTCGTTGCAGGTTGGCGTCCATCGAGACCTGTCGAGGCATTCGGCAGCAAGAGCCGCCGGCACTCTATCACGACGGGGCACCTGAGGAGCATCCCCGGGAGGGGACATTTCGCGGAGGCGGGGCTCCGGCGCGCGGCAGCAGGCCTTATAGGCGGTGCACGGAGGCGGCCGCGTTGACGATATCGTACTCGCAGCTCACCGGGCCGCCGCGCGCGTCCGCCGTCAGCACCAGGAAGGGATTGCGGTAGCGCAGGTTCCAGAGGTCGCTGTCCACCTGCCAGAACTGCACGTCGAGGCCGCTCTTGCCGATCACCAGCCGAACGGAGGCTGCGTGAATCCACGACTGCGGTTGCAGCCCGAGATTGGTGTTGCGCCCGTGCGCGAGACAGGCCTGCACGGCCCGGTCCTTGTAGGCGGCGACGATCAGGTCGCGCGTCGCCACGCGATACAGGTACTCCTGGTGACCCAGCTTCAGGGCTGCCAGCAGCACCAGGATGACGACGACGGCTTTCATGGTTGGCCCCACCCGCAGGGGTAACCAAGTGTTACCGCAGATGGTGAAGAAAGGGTTGCCGTGCCCGACGCGAGCGGCGGCAGGCACCCGTCGGGCAGGCCGGTTGTCCGACGTCGGACCCGTTCTCAGCCTGCCCGCTGCGGCCTCTCACGCTGCCTGCATCACCGCCAATGGCGGCCCGATCAGCTCCACATCGTGCTCGAGACACGCGGCAGCGAGGGCGGCCGCCTGCTCCGGTGTCGGCGCTGGCGCGGCCCGTGGCAGGCCCTCGCGCTCAGCCGGACGGGCAAGCGAGCGCACTAGCCGCTCGAAGTCGCCCCGGCACGTGATGGTGAACCAGCGGGCGCCCTGCGGCGATACGACGGCATAGGTGTGGGCCCCGCCCTTCGGCGCCTGCACCGTATCGCCGGCGCGCAAGGTCAGGTCCTGCGCGCCGACCCGGCAGCGCAGCTCGCCCGAGATCACGTGGAACACCTCGTCCTCGTTGCGATGCACGTGCAGGGGCGGGCGAGTCCCCGAACGGGGCGGCGTGCTCCAGCACGGTCATGCCATTGGCGCCGTCTTGCGCGGCCACACGGACGGTGACCAGGGTATTCAGGAACCAGAGCTTCTCGGGCCTGCGGCTCGTGTGCATGGCATGTCTCCTGGTTGCGCGGCCGAGCGCGATTGCGCGCTGCGGCGGCGGCTTGCTACGGTGGCAGCTGATTTCAGGCGGCGATCGCGAAGCCCGCGACCGCCTCCCGAGCGCGGTTTCTAGCCAATGGCCCCTCACCCGGGAAATCGAATGATGGTATGCGCCCCATCACGGCCATGAATTTCGCCACCTTCGACCTCAATCTGCTGCGCGTCTTCGATGCGCTGATGCGCGAGCGCAGCGTCACCCGTGCGGGCGCGCTGATCGGGTTGACCCAACCGGCCGTGAGCAACGCGCTCAGCCGCCTGCGCCACGCCCTCAACGATGAGCTGTTCGTGCGCCGCCGCAACGACATGGTCCCCACGCCGCGGGCAGAGGCGTTGGCGGAGCGCGTGCGGGATGCGCTGGCGCAGGTGGAGCAGGCGCTCTATGGCGATGCCCGGTTCGATCCGGCACGCGCCGAGCGGATCTTCACGCTCATGGGCGCCGACTTCTTCGCGACGTTGCTGATGCCGGATTTGGCCGAGCGCGTCGCCGGGCTTGCACCGGGCATTGCCCTGCGCATGCTCGACAGCGCGAGCGGCGATGTGGAGCGGCTGTTGCGCGAGAACGTGATCGATGTGGCGTTGGAGCGTCCGCTGGAGATGCCCGACTGGATCTCGCGCCGGCTCCTCTTCCACTCGCCCTTCGCCATCATTGCCGCACGCGGCCACAAGGAGCTGCGCAAGGCACGCGTCGCGCCGGGTGCCGCCATCCCCCTCGACCTCTACTGCGCCCTGCCGCACCCGATCCGCTCCATCGACGGCAGCATGAGCGGCATGGTGGACGACGCACTGCGCAAGGCCGGCGGCAAGCGCCGCGTGGTGCTGGCGCTGCCGAGCTTCCAGGGCATCGCACGCGCCGTCTCGCGGGGCCGACTGATCGCAGCGGTGCCGGTGCAATTTGCCAAAGCCGTGGCAAAGGACCTCGGGCTCTCCATCTACCTGCCGCCCGTAGAGGTTCCGGTGCCGGAGGTGCGCATGTACTGGCACAAGCGCCACGACCGCAGTCCGGCGCACTGCTGGCTGCGCGATCAAGTGGTTGCTGCGACCGAAGCGCTGGTTTCGGAAATCTGACGCTTCTTTGGCTTAGTTGAGAGCGGCCACCTGCTTGCGCTTGATGAGGTCGAAGTCGATCTGGGCACCGATGCCGGGTAGCTGCGGGCAGTGCGCCAGCCCGTCGCGGCCGACCTGGATATCGTTGGTGAGACCGTACTTGTGCGCGCCGTGCGGCAGCAGCACCTCGAAGAAGGTCGTATTGGGAATGGCGCAGGCGAGATGCAGCTGCGCCATGTTGTTGAGCGAGTTGCCGCCGTGGTGCACCTCGTAGTTCATGTGGAAGGCCTCCGCGAGGTGCGCGGTCTTGAGCATGGTGGTGAGGCCTCCCTTGATGGGGATGTCGCCCCTGAGATAGTCGGTGGCACGCTCGGTCAGCCACACCGCGTAGCTGCCGATGTCGCCCGCCGGGTACTCGGTGGCCATGATGGGGATATCGAGCTTCTGCTTCAGCTTGACGTAGCTGTAGATGTCCTCCTCGTTGAGCGGGTCCTCGTACCAGAGGAAGCCCAGGCGCTCGATGGCGCGGCCGACGCGCACCGCATCGGGGAAGCGGTAGCTCCAGGTGGAATTGAGCATCAGGGTGAAATCCTCGCCCACCGCCCGCCGCACCGTCTCGCACACCTTGATGTCGTCGGCTGGCACCTGCGGGGGATGGATCTTGTAGGCCTTCCAGCCCTCGGACTTGAACTGCGCGGCCTCGGCCGCGTAGGCCTCGCGGCTGTCGAGGATCTGGCTCGAGGCGTAGGCGCGGATCGAGGAGCGGTCCGACCCCAGCAGCCGGTTGAGCGGCACGCCGGCGGCCTTGGCGCAGATGTCCCACAGCGCCGTGTCGCAGGCGCCGATGGTGCGCAGCCCGGTGACGCGCTGGCGAGCCCGCATGGCCAAGTGCAGGTCCTCCCGCGCGCGCGGGTCCTTGCCCATCAGGATCGGCTTCAGGAAGCGGATCAGCCCGAAGGCGTCGGTCTCCGCAGGGTTGGTGGCCGAGCCCAGGAACGCGTGGCCCTCGATGCCGGCATCGGTGGAGATGCGCAGCAGCCCCAGATTGGAGCGCCCGCCCGTGTTCTGTGCGCCCTGCGAATAGCGCGTCGGCGGAATGTCGTCCCACGCGAACAGCGTGAGCTCCACGGCATCGATCTTCATGGCAACCCCCGCACTTCGGTGAGCAGTACACCGCCCACTCATAGCAGGGTACGTTTCCACCCGTCATCCCGGAAGCCGACGCCTTGGCGGAGGCTGTCCGGGATCTGCCGCACGGATGGCATCTGCCGCAGACCCCGGCGCTGCGCGATCGCGCGCCAACAGGTGCGATCGCTTGGCCGGGATGACGGGTGGACTCAATCCCGCAACAGCGCGGCAATGCGCTTGATGGCCTCGCGGATGTTATCGACAGAATTGGCGTAGGAGAAGCGAATGTAGCCCTCGCCGTGGATGCCGAAGCTGGTGCCGGCGACGGTGGCGACGCCGGCCTGCTCCAGCATCCTGTTCTGCAGGGTGCGGGCATCGAGGCCAGTGCCGGTGATGTTGGGGAACACGTAGAAGGCACCGCCGGGGTCGAGGCAGGTGAAGCCCGGCAGCTGGTTCAGCAGCGGCACGATGATGCGGCGGCGCTCGTCGAAGGCCGCCACCATCTTGTGCACCTCGTCCTGCGGGCCATCCAGCGCGGCAATGCCGGCATACTGGGTCGGTGCGTTGACGCAGGAGTGGCAGTTGACGGCAAGCCGCACGACTTTCTCAACGAGGCCCTTGGGCCAAACGGAGAAGCCCAGGCGCCAGCCGGTCATGGCGTAGGTCTTGGACCAGCCGTCGAGCAGGATCAGGCGATCCCGGATCGCGGGGTAGCGCAGGAAGCTCTCGTGCTCGCGGCCGCCATAGAGCATCTGGCTGTAGATCTCGTCCGACATGACGGCGACGTCGGGATGCTTCTCAAGACCCGCGATCAGCTTGGCGATCTCGGCCTTGTCGGCGGCGCCGCCGCAGGGATTGCCCGGGCTGTTGAGGATGACAAGGCTGGTCTTCGGCGTTATCTGGGAGAGCACCTGATCGGCGGTGAAGCTGAACTGGTTGGCCTCGTTCTGCACGATCGGCACGGGCTTGGCGCCGGTGTACTCGATCATCGAGCGATAGATCGGGAAGCCGGGGTCGGGATACATGATCTCGGCGCCCGGCTGACCGAACATCAGGATCGAGAAGAACATGGTGGGCTTGCCGCCCGGCCAGATGACGATGGTGTCGGGGTGCACCTCGACGCCGTGGCGCCGCTTGAGGTCGCGCGCCACCGCCTCGCGCAAGGGCAGGACGCCCTGGGCAGGGGTGTAGCCGTGGTGGCCGTCGCGCAGCGCCTTGATGGCGGCTTCCACGATGTGGGCCGGCGTCTTGAAGTCGGGCTGGCCGATGCCGAGGTTGACGATGGACTTGCCCTGGCGCTGCAACGCCTCGGCGCGCGCCAACACCTCGAAGGCCGTCTCGGTTCCGAGCCGCGCGAGGTTGTCCACGAGCTTCAGCATCGGCGTTTCCCCTAGTGTCTTCTCTTTAATTTCCCTCGGCCCCGCCAGCGAGGAGAGCGGATCAGGCCCGCCGGCGAGCCGGTAGCCGTTGTTCTTAGCCTAGGCGCCGATCACGTCATAGGCCTCTCCCATGCGACCGGAAATGGCCCGAAGCGGCCGGAAGCTGCCTACTTGGCCTGCGTGCGGTTCACCAGCAGCAGCCCCGCCACCACCAGGGCAAGCGCCACGCCGTGATACCAGGCGAGCTTCTCGCCGATCAGCAGCATGGCCTGCACGGCCGCAAATACGGGCGTGAGGCAGATGGATGCCGCGGTCAGCACCGGACCGTTGCGCCTGACCGAGACGTTGTAGCCGAGGTAGGCGCCGATGCCGGTCAGCAGCACCAGCGCAACGATCCAGGGCAGCGTGCGCTCGTGCAGCTCTGGCAACCCGCCGGCGGCGATCTCGGCGCCGGCAAGCGGCAGCAGCGCCAGCGAGGTGGCGATACTCATCACCGTGAACTGCGCCAGCGGCGTCAGCAGCACGGGAACGCGCCGCAGCATGACGGTGTAGACCACAAACGCCAGCATGCCGGCCGCCGCCCACAGGTCGCCCGGCGTGAAGGTCCAGTCCTGCACGACGCCGGGATGCCCCCGCGTGAGGATCAGCACCACGCCGAACAGGCAGGCGGCGATGCCGAGACCCAGCATGGCGGTGGCCCGCTGGCGCCCGGCGGCGATCTCCCAGGCGGCAACGAAGGCACTGGTGCAGCCGTAGATAAGGCCGATGTTGGTGGCCTCAGTGGTTCGTGCCGCCTCGTAGGCGGCGTAGGAGCAGAACCCCATGCCGAGGATGCCGAGCAGGCCGATGCGCACGATCAGGGCGGCCGGGGCTTGCCAGCGCTCGGCATTGCCGCGCCAGACCGCCAGCAGTGCGGCCATCAGCGCCGCCGACAGCGCCCAGCGGATGGCCGACAGGGTGGCCGGCCCAAACTGATCCACCAGCGCCCGCCCGATGACGGGATTGAGCGCAAAGCAGGCGGGCACGAAGGCGAGCAGGAAGAGGTTCATGAATGATGGTGGTGCGAGATCCTGCCGGGAAGTGCAAGCTCGACGCCGGTCTGGCTCGCGGCAAGCGCCGTGTTGTCACGGCCAGCCGATCTCCTTGCTCCTTCGATGCCTCTCACCGGCGCAACTGCATCCAACTGTCCGCTGTCGATGGCAATTCGACGTTAACAAGACCATGGGCGCGGGTAAGATGGCAGCTCGCATCGAGCAATGCCAGGAAACCCAATCATGCCAGAGACTGCCGCCGCCAGTGCCACCCTCGACCGGGTGCGCAGCTATCACGCGGACCTGACCAGCGTTCGCCGCGACATCCACGCCCACCCCGAGCTCGGTCTGGAAACGCATCGCACGGCCGATATCGTCGCGCAGCTCTTGAAGTCGTGGGGCATCGAGGTGCACCGGCTGGTCGACGGCGCCGCCGTGGTCGGCGTGCTGCGCTCGGGCAACGGACCGCGCTCGATCGGGCTGCGCGCCGACATGGATGCGCTGCCGATCCACGAGCTGACGGGCGCCGCCTACAAGAGCGGCAAGGCGGGCGTCATGCACGCCTGCGGGCACGACGGGCACACGACGATGCTGCTCGGTGCGGCGCGCTATCTCGCCGAGACGCGTGAATTCAACGGCACGGTCAATTTCATCTTCCAGCCGGGCGAGGAGGGCATGGGGGGCGCGCTCGCCATGCTGGCCGACGGTCTGCTCGAGAAATTCCCGTCCGATGAGCTGTACGGCCTCCACAATCGCCCGGGCATGCCCGTTGGACAGTTCGGCATCACGCCGGGGACGGCAATGGCGGGAGGCGCCTTCTTCGACATCACGGTCAAGGGCCGCGGGGCGCACGGCGCGTGGCCCAACTCGGCGATCGATCCCGTCATCGCCGCCTGCCACATCGGCGCGGCACTGCAGACGGTGATCGCGCGCAATCTGGCGCCTGCCGACATGGGCGTGCTCAGCGTGACGAAGATCGAGGCAGGCGACGCCTACAACGTCATTCCCGAGCAGGCGCGCATGGGCGGCACGGTTCGGGCCATGAAGCGCGAGGTGCTGGCGCTGATCGAGGCCGGCCTGAAGCGGGTGGCGACCGGCGTTGCCGAGGGGCTCGGCGCCAAGGCCGAGGTGGACTACCGGCTGATCTTCGCGCCTCTCGTCAACGCGCCCGAGCCGATGCGCGCGATCGCCGATGCGGCCGAGGACCTGGTCGGCGCGGCCAATGTCGACCGCAACAAGGCGCCGGCCTCCGCGTCGGAGGACTTCGCATTCATGCTGGAGAAGGTGCCCGGCGCCTACATCAACCTCGGCAACGGCGAGGCGAGCGCTCCCGTGCACAACGACCGCTACGACTTCAACGACGAGGCCATTCCCTTCGGGTCGGCGATGTTCGCCCGCCTGGTCGAGCGCACGCTGCTGTCGGAGCCGGGTCCGGGCTGAGGCGGGTCGGACGAGACCGCGGCTCAAAATTCGGAAAGCTGCTGCTCGTGGCAAGCTCGATCAGGAGCACAGGGCCTGCCTCCTTATCATCGCCAAATCGTCACGCAGCAGGCGAGCTTCCAGCAGGCGACGGACTTGACCGAGCCCCCGGGAGGTATCGAGTTGCGGTCGGAGCACCATCGAGCCGGCCGTCAGCGCAGCAACGCCGGCACTCAGCACCAGGGCCGCTAGCGATACCAGCCGTCGGGGGTTCGAGGTTTGCATGTCGAATAACCTTCCTGTGTCAGTCCCGGCCGAAGGGCTCACGAGGCCGACCGGCACTTGGTAGTCGCCAGGGAAGAGAGGAAGGTTCATCAGTCGCCGAGAAAGCGGACCGACAACAAAAATTGCCCGGCGCCTCGGATCGTGTCCAAAGCACCGGGCAGTACGCTAGCCGACGGCGGAGGTGCCGCGCTGGCCAGCGGCCGTACTAGTAGTGCCAGTGGCAACGCCGGTGCCAATGCCCATCGCAGTGCGCATGGCCATAGTGCCAATGCAGGTAGCCATGGCACACCCGGCGGCAGTGTGCGTGGCCGTGGTGTGGTGGTGATGTGATGCCCATGGCCGTGGTGGTGGTGATGGCCGTGATGGTGGTGATGATGGCCCTTATGGGCGGAGGCAACGCTCGGCGCTCCAAACGCGAGAGCTGCAGAGGCGGCCGCGACGAGCGCTCCGCTACGTACCAGGGTCAGCAAGCCAGTCATGTGTCTACTCCTTGAGCTAGGCGGGGAAACCGCCGGTTAATGTGCGGCGCATCCAAGGGCCCATCATGGGTCCTGAATGATTGGTCGCAGCCAACCGGCGTCGGGTTCAAAGTCCGTTGACTATTTTTTGCGGCCGAGGCCTGGCATCGGCATGCGCTGTCGCTGGCCGAGAGATGGACCCTCGGGCTGTGCAACAAGCCCGGGGATGACGGCGACGGCGCGTTGGACGCGGGCTCAATCCTGGTCGGAAGCGTTCCAGGACCTGCACCAAGCGAGGGGGTGTTCGAAAACCGTGCCCGCCGATTGCGGCTGTCTACCTGGCGGAGACGCCGTGCCCGAGCAGCTTCAGCGAGCCGTAGGCATTGACGCGCCCCGCGCCGAAGTCGTCGTCGCGGCCGGCCGGACCGAGGTCGTCGGCGCCACTTGCCAGCAGCGCGGCCAAGCCCGCCGCATCCAGGCCCGGATTGCGTTCCAGCAGGAGCGCGGCGATGCCGCTGACGTAGGCGGCAGCGAACGAGGTGCCGGACAGGTATGAGTGCCTGCCGCGTTCAACCGGCGCCAGGATGTCCACTCCGGGAGCTGCCACCGCGATGTAGCCGCCGCGATTGGCATGCTCGTAGCGGCGGTCCGCCTCGTCGACCGCCGTCACCGCGATCACGCCCGGATAGGCCGCAGGAAACGCCGGCGCAGCCCTGGGCCCCTTGTTGCCAGCTGCGGCGATCAGGACGATACCCTTTCTGTTGGCAGCCTCCAGGGCCTGCTGCAGGGCCGCATCGCGTGAGCCGGTGAAGCTCATGTTGAGGACCTTGGCGCCGTTGCCGACGGCCCAGTCGACGGCCGCCAAGAGCGTATAGGAGTCGGTCTCGGGCTGCGCGCCGGGGCGTCTGGTCCAGAAGGCGCGCACGGCCAGAATCTCGGCCTCAGGGGCCACGCCTTCGACGATGCCGCGGCCGCGGATGATTCCGGCCACGGCTGTCCCGTGGAAATCGGCAGCCGCATCGGCGCCGCCGGCCGCATCGTAGGACCGCACCACCGCACCCTTGAGGTCGGGATGGGCCGAATCCACCTTGGAGTCGATGACTGCAACGGTCACCTTGCGGCCAAGCGCAAGCTGATGCGCCTCGGGCAGGCTGACGCTGCGCGCGCCATATTGAGGAATCGCGGCCACGCGCTGGCTCGCACCTTGCGTATGGAAGTAGCGCTGGTTCAGCTGCACCAAACGGACACGACCGTCTCGCTGCAGCGCGGCCAGCACCGCCGCCTCGGACCGCCCGCCGCCAATCCGGAACAGACCGATATTTGCTCCGAGCAGCGGCAGCGGCTGGCTGCTCAGGCGCTGGAGGCCATGCGTACGGGCCACCTGGTCGCGCAGGGACAGCGACCGGTCCGCATCGAAGAGCAGCACGATCTGGCGCTCGACCGTCTGCGGCTGCGCCTGCGGCGCCTGCTGCACGCGGCGCGGCAGCGAGGCCAGGTACTCGGCACGCTCTGCCGCGGTTTCGGGATAGATCAGAAGCGGCGGGAAGCGCTTGGGGTGCCGGTGGCCGTGCGGCGGCTTGCGATCCGGCGGGTCGCGCGGGGGCGGCCGCGTCGATGTCTGTTTCTGCCAATCCTTGCCCCTCGACGGCGCGATCATGTATCGGTCGAACCGGCGGGAACGCTGCTTTCCCGCGGCGACAAAGCGCCGGTTGTGCTGCTTGTACGAGAATTGCGCCGGCTGGACTGCGAGCCTCGCCGCCGGGTGAGCATCAATTCTTGCGCCGAACACTGGGCTCCCCGCCCAAGCGCTCCCCGCCGACAGCAGGAACGCGGGGACGAGCGCCACCCAAAACGCCGTCCGCCCCGAGCGGTGCGCCTCCTGTTTGCGCTCGGAGCGATCGGGTATCGCTTGCAGTGTCGATTGCCTCGCCATGGCCGTCAGTCCTTGCTTGGCAGAACCGTCCGCACGACCTCGCGGCGCTGCGCCAACCGCCCCAACAGGGCGTCCTGGGCCGCTTGCGACCGGTCTGCGGTCCGTAGCCTGATCTTGTATACGCCTCCGGGCTTCGGTCCATCGACGATGACGGCATCGAAGTCCGTCAGGAGCCGGGCGATTGCCGGGGCTTTGGCTTCGTCGGCAAAGACCACGAGCGCGGAGACGCCGGCGCCGAACCCGTTGCCGATGCTTTGACCCGACGCGGTCTGGTAGCTGTCGCCGCCGCCTCCCACGACCAGGCTGGTAATGGCGGCGGCTTGCACGACAATCAGTGCCGCCGCAGCCAGCCCCGCCCACTGCACGCCGCGCGCTGTAGGCGCGGTGAAGAAAGCGCTCAGTCGCTGAAACAGCGCGCTCGCGACAATGCGCTCTACAAGCGAAGCCGGTCTTGCGGTCGCCAGCGAGGCCATGAGCCGATCGCGTGCTTCCACTGACGGTGACCCCAGCGCCTCGTTGGCAAGCTGAGCCTGCTCGCGCTCGGCCCGGATCAGATCGAGCTGGGCAGACATCTGCGGATGCCGCGCCAGGTAGCTCTCGACCCTTGCCACGTCGGCGCGATCGAGCCTGCCCGTGACATACCAGGGCAGGAGCATCTCGATCTCCTCGCGCTCGATCTCTTCTGTCGCTTGCTCGCTCATGGCCAACCTCGATCGATCCCCGCCTCCTTGAGCAGCTCCGAGAGCCGCTTGCGGGCGTAGAACATTCTCGTTTTCACGGTGTTCTCGGGGATCTTCAGTATCTCGCTCGCCTCGGTGATCGACATCTCGTGGTAGTAGACCAGGTCGATGATGCCCTTGTGCTCGGGTGAGAGCGCGTCGAGACAGCGGCGCAGGATCGCGCCCTTGTCCGCCTTCTGCGCCACCACCTCGGGATTGTCTTCCGTGTCGGGCAATGCCGCAGCCGCATCCTCGTCCCAGCTTTCCTCTCGCCGCTTACGCAGGCTGCTGACCGCCCGGTGATGGGCGATCGACAGCATCCACGTCGCCGCGGAGGACGCTCCGGCATAGCTCCCGGCACTGCGCCAGACCTCCAGGAACACCTCGTTCGTAAGCTCCTCTGCCACGGCCTCGTTGCGGACCAGCCGCACGATGAACCTGAAAACGCGGGTCTGATGACGTGCAAAAAGCGCGCGCAGAGCGGTCTCGTCTCCGGCGGCAATTCGCCCAATCAGCGAGGCCTCGTCAGCGGCTCGAGTCATCCCGGGAGCCCAATCAGACGCCTTGCACAAGGTCTGTCGCAGCGGTCTGAACAAAGGTTCATCACGAACGCCAAGAAAACGGCCCGTGGGCCATCAGACTGTATCTAGGAGGGTCGGCAGCCTCGCACGCCAACCCATTAGGCAAGATTAACGTTGTAGATGTGGCATGCGCTAGTGGCCGCGCCCACTCTCCTGGACCCAGAGCCGGCAGCCCCGGGAGAAAAAAGTTTGGGCCGGTTTTGAACCTTTGTTGCCCGCGCATCGACCAAGGGTGTGAGTGTGCCGCTGTAGCTCAGTGGGTAGAGCGCCTGATTGTGGGTCAGGAGGTCCGTGGTTCGATGCCACGCGGCGGTACCAATCAAATCAAAGACTTAATCTCAACCCACGTTCCGCAGGAATGCGGCTGCGGAACTCAGGCGGAACTCACAAGCCCGTTTCCGGCCTCCAGCAAGCTCGCCAGTGCAGTTCGTTCCTGCGGGCCATGGCCGACATTTTCATCTCGTTCAGGAACTGATGATACCCCGCGCGTGCAGCCGTTCTACGATGCCTTTCGGGCGCGCGGGTTACCTCGGCGGCCTTGTCTCTGGCGTCATCAGCTCGCCGTCGAAATGCATCGCGAATAGCTGAGCATCGCCACGCTCGCGAAAGCAGTAGACGATGAAGTCGTGATCATCTCTGCGAAAGTGCTGGTGACGCGGATACACCGACAGCCCACGACAGAAGCGGTCCATGATCGTTGTGTTCCGACCGCGCACAGCTTCAGCCGATAGCGCGACCTGGTGTGGCCAGCCGCGATCGATGCGGCACTGGTCAGCTCGCCTTTGCGGTAGACCATTGCGCTACCTGGCTGGACGCTCCAACGCTGCTCTCCGCAAGCGCAACTCAACGCGACGCTGGCCAACACGCATTGCCTGTTGCTGCATGAGCCTGAACGCGGCAGCGTCACCGTGATCGGCCCGAGCGCGTGCTACCTCGTTCAGCGCATCGTGCAGCCACTGCCACTCACGCTCCACCTCTTGTTCGCGTGCGACCAGTTCGGCCAGCTCATACATCGCAGCGACCCCTCTCTATTGCTGTTCCCTATTTGTTCTATAGGACGTTTGCAATGCGGGTGCAAGCTCGGAACTCGGCGGCGCGGAGCCAAGTTGTCTGATGGGCATCCCATCCACAGGAGACGACCAGTGCTGTTGCGCAAGACGACTGTCAGCAGGCGTGCGCGGGTATGCGGTGCGCCTTGACGATCACAGCAGGCCACATGGCAGGCGCCGTGGATACACGCACGTTCGCGATGAGCATGATCTGATAGCGTGTGAGCGAAGGCAGACAAGGCTTGGCGTCGGCTTCGTTGTCCTCGTGGGAAGTGTGTTCGTGTTCTTGTTGCTCGTCGTGGCCGGTGCGTTCTCATTGAAGTCGGGACCGCTCACAAAGCACGAGCCGTTGAGTTCGGCGCGCGTCAGGTGAAGGGCGGCAAGCGGGATGGGCGCAAGAGGTCGCACAAGTTGACAAAGCGGGAGCGAAGCAGATGCCTCTGATCGGTTGGAAGACGCGCGGGATCGGCTCGGATACGGTAGCCCTCGTCAGGGGCAATCGCTATCGCGGCACCATCGAACTTGCCTGGTACCAAACCATCGCGAGTAACGACGCTGTAGCAGACAAATTTCGCGAACTGGGGTTCGAGGACGTGAAGGTCACGGGCAGCGGGAGCCTACGTGAGGGCGAGGGAACATGGGTGAAGGCGGATCAGACGATCGACAGACCAGCCCAGATTAAGGACTTTGAGGTGATCGAGGCTTAGATCGCATAGGCTCGAACTTTGGTGGGATAGACTGTTCACTCACTGCACGGCCGCTGGAGGGAAGCATGCCCGTCGTTATCGGCCTCAGCCTTGGAGCGATATTCGCGTTGGCAATCTCCACAGGTGTCGCACGCGTCCTCTGAAGCGCCCCCAAGACCTGTTCGGAGGCGTATACCGCATGTACAAAAGAGAGTACGCCCACAGATTGTGAGGCGGAGAGGAAGTGGTGCCTCCAAAGCGGCGCCTTCGCGCACCCGAAGACGAAAGCGCTAACTTCGGGTCTGCAAAAGAGGTGAGAACCGTTATGTCACGCAACCCAGCGGTAGCCACTCGCGGCTAAATTTTCCACAGCCGTGTGGCCCGCCGACACTTGCATCCACCGTCTGCGTCCCTTCTGGTTCGTATATTCTGCGGACGGAGACCCCAATGCTTCGCCTATTTGCGGAAGCGCTAAAAGCAGTAAGATTTAAACAGGCGTTCACGCGTTGTTAAGCGCATTGAGCGACTTTCGGCTCCTCACGCCTTGGCATTCCCGTGGATAGCGGGGACAAGCTGCTCCCCCGCTAGACTGCCCCCACGCAGCACACTACCTGGGTTCGTCCGCATCAGCAGAGGGAACCAGCGATTTTGCGGCTCGCTGAGCTGCCGCTGGTTCAGTACTTATGGTGTCACCAGCTGCCTTCTACACCGCGCCATTGATCCAAGGGCTAACGTTGGGCAATGCTTACCCGCGGCGAAGGCCATATGGAGTGCTGGTCGCCGTGGTGGCCACGATTTCTGTGAGCGTAGCAATCGCCACGCGGGTGCAAACCACATCGAGCACGGCTCACCCCGTCGAGGTCAGGCCACAACTGACGCAAGAAGCGCCACCGCCTCCAGCGGTCGCCTATTCTGCCTCGGCCGACGTCCCCAACAGGAATTACCGGCTGGCAAGTCGCGTTTATGTCGAATGCACTCTCTCGCGGGTGCAGCGCGAGCTGCACTGCAACCCGAGATACCAGAGCTAATCGCAGTTGCTGCGACTAAACGGTGCGCCAGCGAAGCAAAAACTCTTAGGGAGCTTGCGATACCGATTGCTGGTGAGGGCGGCTCGCTTTTTATCATGGATGAGGTGGATTATCAGCTACGGGAGCACGCCAGAGCCATTGTGGTGGAAATCAGAGCAGAAGTCTGCACAGCTTCAAGAGTGACAGGCGGACGAGCGAGGAACGGCGCGAATGGGCCCTATGATGGGGGTGTGGTTGCGGCCCACCTGATCGTTCGCGAGGCATCGCCAAGGCGAAGGCCGAAGGGAAGTATAAGGGCCGCGCCAAGACGGCGATGGCCAAGGCAATGGATGTCGGTTGCCGCGTGTGGCAACCACTGTGCAGGGGCCATGCTGCCATCCTCACCCTCTCCTCAGGACAGGTTGGCATCGGCTGCACCTACCCGGTCGCAGACTGAGTGCTGGGCGTGGCCCCTTGCCGCTCCCTAACAGCTAAGCGCTGCGGCTGCCGCGCGAGTGCTACGCCCACGTAAGGGCACAGCACGTTAACCCTCTACAACCACCACCATGATTGACGACACAAATCTGGGTCAAGCTGCGGCGCATGACCGATGAAGATGACAGACTCCTTCGCGAGACAGTTCTCGCTGAACTCAAAAGGCGACGGGGCGTTGAAGGCAAGGATGCGGATCGTCCCACGGAGGATGCTGCGGACGATGCAGACGCCCTTGCGGACTAGGCGCCGACAAATCTGAGCTGTCAGTCCGACGGGGCCATCCGACTACGCAACATCAAGCGTCAGCCGACGACCTACGGACGCGCATGATCACGGCCGCAAGGAGTTCCCCAGTGTTTTTTGTCTCAGTGACCAGGGTTTCCACCAGTGGCTGACGAACAGTAGTTTGGGGCAACGTCAACCGCGTCGGGGGCCACGCACCCCATCATCTCAGCTCTACCTCCCCCGTGAGCTGAGATGCCCTAGCGATCTCTTCCCTCAGATCGCAAGGAGCAATTGCTGGCCTTCGCGTGGCCCCTGCCCCACCCTCCTATTAGCTATCTCAGCTCGATGAACGTTTGCGCTGCGAGGGCGAGGAGGCCCACGAAAGCGGCGAGGGCGACGACGATGATGATCGCGTCCCGGTAGTTCAGTTCACCCCCATAGTCCGGCTGGTGAGGCATTCGCGCTCGATGCTGTTGGTGCTGCCGGTGGTGACGAGCGCATAGATGAACCGGCTGACCCGCTGCCGCATCCCCATACAGCGGGAGACTTGGTGGGACCGACCACTACTAAAGTCGGGGCAATGGAGTTGACCGTGACTGGTGTCATCAGGCCCTCGGCATCACCCGAGGACGACAGTCGAGACCTCGTGGGAGGTCCCGACGTGTTTCGCCCTAGCGCTTAAGTGGATGACGTTGCTGTCATCCGTCCCCGTGCGGAACAGAGCCTCGGCTTCAGCCCGAAGGTCTGCCGTCTTCGGTTCACGGGGTGAGCGCTTGCCGGTGCGGCGACGGGTCGAAATGCGGATGGCCGCGTCGATGTAGTCGAGGCCGATCAGCAACGGAGCTTGTCTCGGATGTGCTCGATCTAGCCTGCGATCATGGAGCGCTTGGCGATCAGCCCAGCCAAAACGTCGGGTCAGTCATGCGTGCCCAACCGTTCAGGGAATAGCCGCAGGCACCACACGTTATCCGTTAGACCGGACTGCTCACCCGCACCGAGCGGTTCCGGTTGATAACGGAGGCGTCTCATTCGTGAGGCGCCTTTTTATGTTGATACACAGGTAGTTTCTCACGACTGTGGCTCGCCCGCTCTACTTGGATGACAAGTATTCTGCTCTTCTGCAGAAGAGGAGCGGCGGCGACAGGCCCTCGGGATTGACGCCCGCAGTGTGCTCGGTTCGGGGCGTCGCCGCTTCCTCACCACATTCACAAGACCAGAGAACTCTTACCGCTGCCGCTCTACGGCTGTTGAGCCTCGCGGCGTTCAATCTATACGCTTGTGGATGAGCCGTAGAGCGGGCGGCACCCTCCATCTGCATGCGAAAACTGTTGGCCCGGAACGGTCCTCGAAATCGCGATCACACCGCGTGGAGGCGTAGAATTCAGGCCGCTATCCTTACTCCAACGGCGAGCTGCTGTTGTGAAGACGTATTGCAGGATGGGGAGGATAACTAGTGCCAACGCGTGCGACCGCCTTGAGTTTAGTACTGGTGCTCCTGTCGAATAGCGCTGAGGCCCAACAATTGGTTGGTTGTTGGCAAACGGCCAAGGATGCGCGAGACCACCGGCAGATTTGCATCACACAAGATAGACGAGTTGAGCATCACTACATTCCGTGCCGGTGGCGGTGGTCGCTGTGAGAACTATCCCGTGACCAATATCCGCATTGCCGGTGCCGCCGTCTCGTTTCAAGTCAATCCGGGCAATGGGAATTGCCGCCGGGGAGATGGCACGACGTCTACCTCCGTCGCAGGGACCTTTAGTTGCGAGATTAGGAGCGGAAATAGCATGACTTGCCTCACCGGATGGCAGGGATGGGAGACGATACAGGAAACATATTTTCGCCAATGATCAACGAGCGGCACTCTTCGACCGAAGGAATACACACGCCGAACTCGGCATTGGTGGATACTCGATGTTGGTGAGCCGCTTCGGCATGTAGGCGTCAGCTCGCGGAAGCGGGTGTGCCCCACAAGCTGACGCCCGACGACGCCAATCGGGATCGCGATTGATCCGCAAAGGCATCCAGCCCGACCGTGGGCGGCGGGCCGAGTCTATCGGCCGATATCGGACGGCCGCTGTCCAGCCCGATCGCGCGGCTGGCGGTCTTCAGCATCAACATGGTTTCCATGTCTGCATGCAACTCGCTGCGATAACCTGCCGCTTGCGCAGGTTATGGCTTGGGGGGACTGAACGCATGTGCACTCCGCACCCGTTACGTGCTGCTGGTCATCCTGTTGGCCGCGGCCGTGGTGTCGCTCAACATTCTATGGGTTTTGATCGGCGGGCTTAATTACTCTCGCCCGTGGTATGAGCGCCTGCTGGCCGGGATCGTAAGTTTCCCAACGGCTCATCGTGGCGTGACAGCATAGCTATTGCACCGCTACCATGTGGGGCTTTTTTCTGGGGGAAGCCGTGAATGTCCGGCGGGGGCTTTTTCGCTTGTGGGTGCTGTTCACAGCCTGCTGGGCAATTGGCTGCGCGGCCGTGGCATACGACATCGCGTACCATACGCGACTGTATCCGCTGGAGGTACTGCTTCCGCCTAGCAACCAGCCTGACAACTTCTTCCAGGGAGAGGACCCGTATCGTACCGACCAACTTAGGTCGACACACAATAGCTATCAGTTCCAACCGGAGTATGCGATCACCCTCTACGTGCACAACTCAGTCAGCCATGAGACATTTCTCGCCCAGCACGCCACGACGTTCACCGACAGGCACGTTAAGCCACGGATGGAGCGCTTGCGTACGCAGAAAATGGAAGGGCTGCAGAGCACAGGACTTACGGCCGTGCTTGTACCTGCTGTGCTCTTCATTGGAGGTTACGCACTCATTTGGGCGTTCGCAGGGTTCCGACGCGGTATATGAAGTCAAGCTGCGTCGCGGCTTGCCGTATCCGTTGACACGGAGGGCGCAGCGCTTTGGGCTCAGCTACGATCGATAACGGCGCGGTACCGATTGAGGAATGGGTTCTTGATGATCAGTTGATTGGCGCTGGTCGCAAGGCACACCTGCTTGCCGCGCCGTTGCCATATGACTTGATTGCGTCAGTGTCAGAAACCGCCGTGACTGCCGGACGCGGGGGCCGCATCCAACTCGTTCTGGTCCAGTCCGTCGACGAACCCGAGTATCTCAGGGCCGAAGCAAAAATTCCCATCCCTCCGGAGCTCTTCGACAGCTTGTTGAACGGGCGGTCAGGGTATCGCGCTCACTACTACGCGTCGCCGGAGCGGGGCGCAGATTTCAACCGTAGCATCGTCAATGCCCTACGCCTCCTGTTCTCGAAGGCTGCCACTGCAAGCTATTTAGGGGATCAACAGGAGACGATCGGCCAGTCGCTGCGCGGCGGGTACAGCAAGATATGGGTTGTCGGCGATGGCGCTGCGTTTCTGAACTCTCCGGCCGCATTGAAGCCCGCACGGTGGGCTGCCCACTGGCGTGGAAATGGCAACGCCTTCGGCTTACGCCTGCCATGCCCCGCGCCGCCGCAGATTGACCTCAAGGGGACGTTCGTCAGACCTGAAACCAATGAAGAGTGGGTGTATGAGGGAAAGCTGGACCGCGATAAAGACATCCACAACACCGGCTGGACCTAATGGCGGGGCAGAGGCTCGCCAGGGATGGGCCCTCGTGGATGGCGGCCGGTGCCAGCGCGAACGGGGCACCGCGCGGAAGCACACGCCCAGCGCGGACAGTGTAGCCACACCCAACACTGATTTTCACGAAGCTGACCGAGCGTAGGCGGTGCGGTAGTGAGTGCGCGAGGCATGCGCAAGCGCTACCGGCTGTAGCCATTAAGCCAAGCCACTAGATTTCGTTGCCTGCTCAGGGGGCGCGCCCTACATCTTGAGCATGTTCATGTTCGGTCCTCGCTGTAAGCGTTGCCGGGATGTTGGATGGGTCTGCGAGAAGCATCCCGAGCGGCCGTGGTCAGAGACACATTCTCTGCGGCTGCATGTGCGGCGCTGGAGCGCCCTGCCCAGACTGCAACGAACTGAAGCGGCGATGTGCCCAGCGTTGCGAAGGCGATCACCAGCATCACCGCGGTACGTGGCAAAAGCCAGGTCACCTCAGTAGTGGTCGCCACGCATGCGCTGGTTGCGCCACATCCGAAGATTTGGAGATGATGAACTCCTCGGCTTCGCGGCCGTTTGTGCCACGTTCGTGATCGTCCTGGTGCTTCTTTTTCTAAACCGGGTGAGGCTGTGATGATCACGACTACATCCCTCACTGCCAGAAATGCTCACGCCGCAACGTCGTGAACTTCCGCGTTGAGCCTGAGGAAGCATTCAAGACGGTCGTGCTCAACCGATGGCGCGAAATCTGCCCAAGCTGTTTCGATCAGGAAGCTGAGCGCGCTCACGTGCAATACCGCTTCGTGGACGTTGAGGCTGTGAGCTGGAGTGATCGGCCGCCGCCGCGCAATCCGCACAAGCGGCGGCGGTGACCAGCAGGAGCCACCGACACTAGGACGTAGTCTCGTCCCTACTAGGTGTTGCCTCGGCTTTCGCTTCGAGGCGATCCAGCCTGCGCAGTAGAAGCTTGACCTCTGTGGGCAGCTCCTCATCCACGATGTCGCTGGTCACCCACCGGAGGGTCGAGCCGATACGCGTCAGAAAGATGATGTTGCCGACCCGAGCGGCATACTTGGATGCTGGCATTTTGGGTGCCTCTGTACGGAAACGCGCCCGGCGGCCAATCGTTTCCGTTATTGAGGAGATTGTGCCGAAGCGGCCCATGTCGTGGAACTCATGGCTTACCGCCGAGTGAGCATCTGGGCTTGAGCCGCCCAGCCGCCCGGAAGCGGCGCCTCGGCAAGTATTGACATCCGTTATCGCCCGAATAAAATTTGTGCGCAGGTTGGCTGAGTAGGTGGGGAGTGCCTGCCGTGATAGCCCGTCCTCTTGTAGATGGCGCGTCGTATGGACCGGCTGCGCTTAAGGCAATCGGCCAGGCGTTCGACGAAGCTTGGGACTGCATCGCAGGCAATTTCGGGAGCGAACCGAAGTCGATAGAGGAGGGGCGTCTCAGGCTAGCGGAGGCCCTGCTGTCGGTAGCCTGCGAAGACAGCCGCGATGTGGAGGCGCTCAAGCGCGGCGCGCTCGAAGCGATGGCGCTCTACTACAAGAGCCCGCCTGAGCCTGGCCCAATGGTGCCGCAGCCAAGCATGCGGACCGAGCCGCAGTAGGCCTCTACAGTCACCAATTGGACACGCGCATCGCGGAGCTTGAAGGGCCGCCCTCACACCGGGAACCTTCAACCGTGCACCCCGTTTCCCATGATCACGTCGGGGGCGGGAAGTGTGCAACCATGTCCGAAGTCGATGATGCTTCTCGCTGGCGGGCCCTCGCGGCCGAGGCAAGACGCGTCGCCGCCGAGATGACTGATCCTGAGTCCCGCCGAACCATGCTGCTTATTGCTGAGCGGTATGATCGCTTGGCTAGCTTCGCTGAGGCACGCAAGAAATCATCGTCTTGAGTATTTTGACGTAGTGCTTGCATAGGAACTCGCCTACGCTTGTGCCGTTGACCATGATGCTAGGCACAAGGATGATTGACGATCCGAGCCACTGGCGGCAGCGAGCACAGGAGGCTCGCGCCGAGGCCGACAAACTGAGCCACGCCGAAGAGAAGCAAACAATGCTTGAGATCGCTGCGGCGTACGAGCGGCTGGCGGAGATCGCTGAGCGGCGTACGACGGCCAAGCGGGCATAGCAGCGTAGTGCCTGTCAGTCTTTCATCAGGTGCACTCGCGCAGATTGTCCGGTAGCCGCGCTTAGGAGCCCAATTTGCTCGATATAGCCGACAAAACGTCCAGAAACTCTCGGCGTCTACTTTGAGGCAAGGCACTAAGCACGCGCTGGTCAACGTTTCTTGCCAGCTGCTCCACCTGCCGCAGGAGGCGTTTGCCTTCACTCGTGAGCGCTACGGCGTAGGTTCGACCATCTCTCTCGGTCCGGCGGCGACGGACCAAGTTTTGGAGAAGGAGGCGTCGAACAATTCCCGCCAACGTCGACCGATCAATGCCGGTGCGCTCAGACAGTGTTTGATGACTGGCTCCTTCGTTTTCGTCGATGGCAACAAGAACCGCGAATTGCCTCGGCGTTGTCCCAGCGACACTGGATAAGAAGACGTCTTCAGCCAACTGCGTTGCCCTGTGAAGCAGGTGTAGTAGGGAGTGATCCATCATCTTTCACTTCACGCAATCTTTGTTGGGCTCACCCAGCATGAGCCGCTAGTTGGCCAAGTCCTGGTGGCTATCTTCAACAAGGCGCAGAGCGGCACGACCGGACGGCACACCGGCCTCCGTCCATCGCGTCCGTGGCAACGAACGCGCTAGATGGCTGGCCGACGCGGTCAACGCATCCCCCGCGTTGGGGAGACCTAATTGACCCGACCTCATTTCAGGCCTGAGCTGATGCTGAGCCGCAGCGGCGGCAGGTCGAACGCTCGCACGGCCGCGTATGTCTCGCCGTCCGCGGGCTCTCCCGCGGGGTGTTCGATGGTGCTCAAGAGCTACGGCATCTAGGCCGCCGCCGCTGCCATGTTCCGCAAAAGAGGACGGGCGCCTCGCGGGGAAGTCGCAACCATGGTGATGACGGGCCAGGGCACGTCGATGTTGGATGCGATCCGGTCGATGGGGGGAGGTAGCCTTCTGGTGCTCAACCGCTGGCGCGAAATCTGTCCGAGCTGCTTTGTCAGGAGGCTGAACGGGCCGGGGTGCGCTATAGCTTCGCGGAGGTTGAGGCACTGAGCTGTCAGATCGGCCGCCACCTCGGCGAGGCCGCAAGCGATAGCACGCGTGCGGTTGGGGAAACTGGCGCCCTGCCTCGCCGATGGGTATGTGGGTGGTTGCTTTAGCAGGGCGCCAAACCCCGAACTGGTGCGGAGGTCCGGGGTCATACGACAACGAGGCAGTCAGCGTCCTTCTTCCCCCGCCCTCGACTAGCCTGTGGAGAACTCGCAGATGTTGAGGACCACACCCGGCTTGATCGGTCAGCAATTCGGATGACGGCATCTCCCGTTTTTTTTGCGCGAGAGAAAGAGCACCATGACCACGGCGAACTACGCGTTATGAGCGAGCTAGCAGAGGATCGCAAGAATGGCGGTCCCACCGAGGAAGACCTGCAAGTGGAACACGAGAAGCGCCTCGCGAGTTCTGCGTGCCGTCGCAGTCGAAGCCGAGCTACTACGCGGGACACTGCCAAAACATATCTTCTGGGGGCGCTGCTATCGCAACGCAGCGTTTCTCCGGTTGAAGGGCCTGGAGCGCGGGATAACAGCCTGCTTAAGAGACAATGAGCCGGTGTCGGCTCTAATCTTGGCGCGCCAGTTCGTCGAGACGGCCGCGCACTTCATTGCCACGACGTTGTACGTAGACAAGCAATTGCGAAAATCGCCGCCCGATCTGGAGCGGGTGGACGAGCGAATTGGAAGTGCCGTCTTTGGCATGAAGCTACCACGGGGCGACGCGTTCAAGGCCGAACAAGTGCTGAATTGCATAGATGACAGTGACGCCCACATTCGGAAGCTGATGCCAGAAGTGGCAGAGCGCGAGCCGCGCCCGGTCCGGTCCGCGTATGAGATGGACTCTGAGTTCACGCACCCGAATGGCTTCGCCTACCAATATCACATGGACGTGCAAGGCGAAGACGCAGCAACGACTGTTGTTCGGTTCGGCGAGCACGTCGAGGCAGCTAGCTCACACCATTGGGCCTCGCGTTCGGCGAGCGTTGATCATTATTGATATTCTGCTGTTGCGGAACCGTGAGTTCGCGAGCGTATTGGCAAAAGGAGCGGGGTGACTTGCTGCACAGCTCGTCGAGAAGTTCGTCATGGACTACGGTGCCCGCCTGAGTGGGTGATCGTCTGCTGCAGGTGAAGGCCTGTGCAGCTGCGGCGCCTCCCCCCAACGTGCAGCTACAGCGTGCCGCTGGGCTCGGGCAGACCGCATCGGAGGCGCCTTCATGGCCTGCCGCTTCAGTGGTAGAGCTACAGGAGAGCAGTGTCGGGGGGTTCACATGTCCAGGGACGGCCTTCTCCAGTGGCAGCAAGGTGATGCACCCGGAGAGCGCTACGCCATGATCCATCTCGGCGGCAAGACCGGCGTGATCAAGATCAGCGAGAAGGACTTCCAGTGGAAGGTCGTTGCGGAGGTCTTCGTCGGCTCAGCTGTCGGCGCCAACGTGCATGGCACAGTCGAGGAGCTTGCTCAGGCGTGGCTCGATCAGGTCAGCGGCAAGGCCCTGTAGCTCTGACCGCTGACCCCCGATCCCAAGTGCGGTAGCTCACCCTGGCTGGGCTGATCCGTCTCCGCCTTGAGGTGGGGTTGGGTCACGTCGCTGTCGGTGGCTGAGGCTTGGCGAGACCGCCCAGACCATGGCCCCGAGCCACGCGACGCCGGTCCATCCAGCGAAGACAGTGAGTACCACGATCACCCACTTGTAGCGGTGTCCCCTCCACAGAGCGACGGCTGCGGGCAGCAGGTAGAGAGCGATTACCCCCAGTATTGGAACAGCTTCATTCATCCCCGCTCCCCCGGTGCATGGCGCGCAGCGAGGTTACTTCATGCGCCCATGCTCGCCAACATCACCCGATCAATTCACAAAGGGTCCACAGCGCTTTGCCTCAGCATCGCGGGCTACAGAGCAATGCGCGGAACGGTTAGGCGCTGCACAAGGCCCCCCCGAGCGAAGCGAAGTAGCTGCAGTGCTCTCCCGCCGCTGCAGCTGCAGATCATCCCTGCTGTGCAGCTACAGGCTTCGCCTGGGGCGAGGTTCGGCAAGCGCTCTGAGCCTCGGTAGCTGCGCTGCAGCCCCACGACGCTGGCGATCTCTGCGTTGTTGCTCATCACTCAACCGCCGGGGGATCGACAAGGACCCACCGTGCCAACGTCACTTCGGTGGCATGAGCGGGCGCGCGCGCTCGTGCCTCTGCCTCGGTCTCGCCGGGGGACTGAAACACCACCGCACGCACCCCGCAACGCATCGCAAGACCGTCAATGCGCCTGGAGAGGGATCGCAGGATGCTCAACGCTTGTGCCATTTTCCAACCCCGTTCCCCGTACGCGCTCCAACTCGTCCAATCGCTGCTGCAATTCGCCCAGTGCCTCGGCCTCAAGCGCCGCTCGCAACCGGTCGAGCACGTAGATCCTCACGCGCGCCGTATCGTGCGTCGATCCTGCCCGGCCTTGAAGCTGCGGTAGGTAGCGCGCGAGCTCCGAAACGCACGCACGCAACGTCGCCAGGGGAGACCGGTTGATCCGACGCCCGACCTTGCCCGGCCTGTGCCATGATGGCGGCGACGGTTTCTCGACTTCGCTCAATGCCGGTTCGATCCCATTTCGCCGAGCAGAAAAGGCGTCGCTTGGCCACCTGTCAAGTCCGCTGACGTTCCGCAGAACGGCCGATGCACTCTAGATGCCCATGAATGCTCGACCAGTTGAGGCTTGTCCCTCTGACTGTGTAACAGGGAACCGACTAGAACGGGATCAGCGCCTTCTGTGGATTGTCCGGATGACGGAGCTTGTGCTCGAGGCACTCTTCACCCGCGCTGGATGCCGACGACGACCGATGCGATCCAACGCGATGAAGCGCGAGGCGGTGATCTGCAAATTGGTCCGTGGCTCGGTTGCGGTCGGCGGTGCCGATTCACCTGTTCTTGCCAGTCGCCCCGCGTGCGACCCTAACCGCGATCTGACGAAGTGGCCGCAGCGCGCTGGTGCCCCCGGTCGGCTGTGCCAGCTCCGACTGGTACGCCGCGCTGTCGCCGGTGTCGTCATTGGGCGACTTGGGCACCCCCGTCAGCTCTTTTTTCAGGCGATCTTTACTCGCCTTGGCGATTGGTCATCGTAGGTCGGACGCTGCCACTCTCCGTCAACAAACTCACGCGCGGCATAGGCGTTGCAATATGGGTAGCTTTCGCTTGCTAGATGTTCGGCGCGCTGTGCGGTGTAGGTCCGAACCTCGATTGTTTCCAAGTGGCGCGGTTCGCTCGTGTGCCACACTCTGACGGCGTAGAGTTTCAGCATCTGAACCTCTGCTCGATTGTTTGTGGTCGTTCCTCCCCACAGGCGTTCGAGCCTCAATACGTTCATGGCTGTCGGCAGCGGTGCTTAGCAACAACCCATCGCTGTTATGCACCGGCTTATCCCACGCAATCCTTGCCCATGCGGCGGTTTTGCTCCGGCGCGCAGTTCCGGGGCAACTGGTGTGCGTTTCTGTGCTACTCGTATGGATCAGGGGAGGAACATGATGATCGCCGTAAGAGTACCGTCACCCGGGTCCCGCCTGCGCGACTTGCGCCGCGAGGCCGCTCGCAGAGGGATGCTCGTCCGGACAACGAGCACGCAACAGACTCTTCAACGCTATATCCTGGTGGATCGCGATGCGCACATGATCAAGCTGTCGCACAATCTTGAGTTCCCTTATTCCTTCTCGCTCGAGGAGGCTGAGGCGTATCTGGAGCAACGGCTGTAGTTGTTTGTCTACGTCGACGGCTTCTCCTCGCCGACATTGACCGCGACGCTTAGCGCCAGCCACTTCGTGCCCTTGGCACTGGTGCGGACCAGCTGCGGCCCCCCGAGCCTTCCATCAAACGCAATCTCGATGCTCAACGACCATTCCTTCCTTCGCTCACCTCACCGCTGGGCGAACGCCCACAGAAACGCCTGACGTGGCCGTAGGCGACGATTTGCCTGCTGCGGCCTCTGGGCCTGACGCAGCGCAGGCGAGCGCTGGTGGGCTTCCAGGCTGCCCGTCGTCGTTGTCGGCGCTGGCCACCGCAATTGCTGAGCGTCCTGCGGCTGTGGGCCTCTGCATCTGGCCTGGCACCGCTGCTTCCACATAGCCGCCGCCCACGCCCCGTTCCTCTCGTTCAACACCAACCGCCTGGCTTCTACTCGCGAGGCCGGTTGTTGCTGTTTGTGCTCTCTCGCAGCGCGGGCCCCGGCGCTTGCGCCCGCCAAGGGGCGCGCCGCGCCAGCCCGCCGCGAGCGGAACTCATCTTCCATCGTCCATGACACTCCCATCGCTCATGATCATGGTCGAGGGCGGGACACCGGGACAGCGGACACCCCTTAAGGGGGGGTGTCCCGCTATGTCCCTGTCCCGGCCGGGACACGCCTTGCAGAAATGTCCCGGGATGTCCCGTCCTGTCCCGCTTGTCCCGGTCATGAGGTGAGCCAGCATTGGGCGTCATCCTCGCTGCCGTTCTCGGTTCCCCACACGCCGACCAGGCGATGCCGTTGCAGGTCGCGGCGTGATCGTTGGAACGCCTTCCGGCGGCTCTCGGCATTCCCGTCCGGGTCGCGCTGGTAGGCGTAGCTGCGCCACATGCCGACCGCGACGGTTCTGGTTCCGGGCGGGATGTGATTGGACGGCGACGGCACGCTGCCGCCCTCCGAGATAGCCTCGCGCAGCGCTTCGAGAGCGATCAAGGCGGCTGGTGAAGGTCGGGACGACTTCGCCTTGGTTTCCGGCTCTTGAGGTGCGATCTCGACCGGCTCGATCAGCAAGAGCTGATCACCTCGTCGTCCTCGTCGACGCCTACCTCCACCACCTCAAGCTTGGAGAAAAGCACGGCATCGGCCGGACCGTCCTTCATCGCCTTCACCTTGGCAGTGATGATTTTGCTGTCAGGGTTCATGCTGACGGCGATCACGGCGTCAGCTGCACCGATCAGTGCTGTGTGACCGCGTGGGCGACTTTTGTCGTGGCCGCAGTGGTGCACGACGAGCACCGCGCACTGGAAGGCCTCGCGCACCGCGTCGGTGGACCGCACGTAGGCGGTCATGTCCTCGTCGCGAGCTTTCCGAGCCGCTGAAACTGCGATTGACCGTGTCGATGACGACAAGAACGGGAGCCTCGGCCAGCTGGTTCTTGATCAGCGCTATCAGCTCCTGTTGGTCGACAACCAACTGCATGCCGACGGGCATCAAAAAGAACGGCACCGGATCATCTGCGCTCTCGAGCAAATGCCGCTGCCGCCATGCTTCTTTGCGCGCCCCAAAATCTAGTTGGCCCTCCAGGTAGGCGTAGATGACAGGCCCCTGGTGCACGCGTCGGCCGCGATACTCCCGGCCCAGCGCCACGTGCAAGGCCATGTCGAGCGCGAGAAACGACTTGCCGCATTTGGGCGGTCCCCACAGCACGGTGAGCCCCCAGCGGGGAATGAGGCCCTTGATCAGGTTGCGGCGAGTCGGTGCCGACCCTGATCTCATTGAAGGGGAGGAGAGCAAGCCGACCCGATGGGGCGTGGGCTTCCTCTCCTCCGTGCGACCCGGCCATTGCTGGACCTGGACGCGGACGACGGGGCCGCGCGGCTAGCGCGATGGGCTTTGCTGCGGCCACTGTTCTGTCTGCGCGGCTGGAAGGGGATGTCCAATCGTCCGCGCACGTAGTCTTTGAGCTTCGATGTCATCGATGTTGCTCGCGCGTGTCGGCGACGATGAAGCCGTCGGGAGCGGCCGCTTCTGATCCAGAGCGTGCAGCTCCGGTCTGAGGTTTCTTGCGGCCTGGTCTCTGGAAAAGCGACGGCGCCGTCCTGGCGAACGTGCCCGCCCAGAAGCCGGGCAGCCTCGCGCGGGCTCGGGAGGGACACAGGCTACCACCTTCGCCAGAATGATCAGGCTGCCGTGCAGGCGAGCTGAAAGCGTCGTATCTCGGCTCGCCGGTAGCCGGAGCGGCGCGGAGACAGCCTCGTGATCCGTGGGCCGTTCTCGCCGTCGGAGCGCCGCGCAAGCGTGCGCAGGCTCCAGCCCAAAAGACTTGCGGTCCGCTCGGGGCTCAACAACTCATCATCGTCGGCGGCCGCAATGACGGTGGGTTGCGACTGTGCGGGTGGAACGGCGAGGGCGATTGGGGCGGCATCGCGCTTCATGTTGCTGTACTCCGGCTGTCGGTTGACAGCCAGGAGCTAGCCCACATTTGGCGCCAGCGACTACCCACAACAATCAAGATCGATTTTTTGCGGTAGTGGTTTTCACGATTGCCACCGCGTCCACCCGAAGACGCTCAAGCTTCGACCACGGAAGACGCTTGGGGATGAACCCTGGCGGAAGGTGCGGACGCAGAACGTCCAGCATGTCGGCCAGGCGGCCTCTGTGATTTTTGCGGTCGACGGATGGTCGGCCACCGGCACTCAATGTCAAAAGCAGCAAGCTTCCGACGAACCGCTCGAATGCGGTGCTGAAGACGGCAGCTGGTCGTCCGCGTTTCGCTTTGGTGGCTGCGACCTCGATGGGGTACGCGCTGCCGAACGGCAGGACGGCAGCGAAGGGATTGGGCTGATCGGGCGGGATGGCGCGCAGTGAGCGCACGAACTGGAGCGCCGCCTTGTTGGCCTGGTCGGCCGGTGTCGGCAGCTTCCGTCTCGGAGTGATCGAGTGATGGCGCCGTGCCGCCGCGATGGCGCGACCAACTTCGTCCGTGAACTGCTTGCGGTTCTCGTCGGGGATGCCCGCAATGTCGGCTAGCCGCGCCGCATCGGCGTCAGTCAACGCGCCTTTCACAGCTTCAGGCGCGCTTCTTGCAGCGGCACGACTTTCGCTTCGTCGGCCGCTTGCCAGGGCCACGACGTGCTCGGACCACAGCTGCAGCGCCTGGCGCCGCTCGGCGAGGTACTGCGCACGATTGTAAATGCCTGCCACGCCTGCCAGATGCCCGCTGACGTGGTTGCAGATCGCCTCGATCACGTGCGGCAGCGCGAGCCTCGTTCGTTCATGTGGGTGATGGCGATGCGACGGATGTCGTGCAGCGTCCAGGGCGGCATCGGCTTCTTCTCACCCCGCGCGCCTGGCCTCGGCAATGCGTCCGTCAAGCATCAGCCTTCGCCTTCGCCCAGGCCGAGAAGCCGCCGCGCACTGGAGCCGAACAGCAGATCACGTCCTTCGCGTCTGGGCACCGCTTTGAGGATGCTCATCGCTGCGTCGCTAATCGGAATGACGTGAGCGCGAGCCGTTCTTGGTGCGCGTCTCGGGCAGCTCGATCTGGCGCTCGTCCAGATTGATCTCGGACCACGCCAGGCCCCCGATCTCGCCCCGCCGCTGACCGGTCAAGATCAAGAGCCGGACGATCTTGCCGTAGTCGTCATCGAGGCTGGACGCCTTCCATATCTCCAGCAGCTCGCCCTCGCTGAGCACGCGCGTGCGGCTGCCGTTCGTGGCTCTTGCCCGGATGTCGTTCGTTGGATTGCTTTCGACGTGACCGCGGTCGATGCACCAGGCGAAGAGCCCGGACAACGCCGCGCGAGCCCGGTCGCAGCTGACCTTGCCGCTGCTGGTCTCCAGACCATCGAGCACGGCCACGATGTCGGAACGCCGCACGGCATCGATGGCCAGGCCGTGCAGCGGCAGCCAGGCGCGTTGGAGGTAGCGCTCGGCCTCCGCAAACGTCCGCGGGCGCAGCTCGCCCTTCCTGGCCGCAAGATACTTCGGCACCATCTCGCCCGAGCGTGACGACGTTCTTGGCGGCGCTGAGGCGCCGTTCCGCCACCACGTCGGTGCCCAGCCTTGCCTTGGCCAAGACCGCCGACGCTTGCAGGCGCATGGCCTTGAGGTTGCCCCTCACGACCCGGCCCAGCGTCAGGCGCCGCTGCTGCGTGCCGACGTTGAATTTCAGGAAGTAGCTGAGCGTGACCGCCCGGAACTTTCTGATACCGAAGCCGGGCAGCGCGTCGTCGAACACCTGCACGTCACGTGCACCGGCCGGCACGCGCAGCCGGTCGGAATAGCCTTCCACGAGCCTCGGCATGATCCCCTCCCTGCTGCGGAACGTCGGCGGAACTGACGGCGGGGCAGACAAGGGTCAGCCGCGTGTCGGTCACGACAGGAGGAATATCACGGGATTGCAGGCTTTGGCGTGGTGTTTGCAGTCCTGTGCGGAACATATGACTGCCATGTGTCCCTGATTGTGGGTCAGGAGGTCCGTGGTTCGATGCCACGCGGCGGTACCAAACATAACGGGCGGCCACGTTGTGGGTGGCCCAAGGCCGTGCCGCACCACCACCGGCGCGGCTCAGCTGCGGCCCAGCCCCTTCACGGCAAGCGCCGAGAGGTACTCCGCCCAGCGTTTCTCGCGCTCGGCGTCCAGCGTCTGCAGATAGGGCCAGGCGTAGAGGCCGGTGTCGTGGCCGTCGTCGAAGACGATGCGCACCGCGTAATTGCCGACGGGCTTGAGCTCCTTGAGCTTGACGTTGCGCTTCCTCGGCACCGTGACACGCTGGTCGGGCGAGTGGCCCTGCACCTCGGCCGACGGGCTCATGACGCGCAGCATCTCGGCCGAAAGCGTGAACGGCCTGGCGCCCTCGAACGCCACGGCCAGCTCGCCGCCGCCGGCCGCGATCTCGAGCTTCGGAGGCTTGACGCGGGCATCGCCGCCGCCCCGCAGAGCCTCCCACGCCCTGGTGGCAATGTCGCGGTAGATGCGGGCGTGCGGGCCGTCTGGGCTCGTCGCCACGATCGGCCGGCCCTCGTCGGAGCGGATGCGGATCTCCATGTCGAGCGGAACGGCGCCGAGGAAGGGGATGCCGAGCTTCTCCGCCTCCCGCTCCGCCCCGCCGTGACCGAAGATGTCGGAGCGCTCGCCGCACTTGGGGCAGATGAAGGTGCTCATGTTCTCGATGATGCCGAGCACCGGCACATCGACCTTGCGGAACATGTTGAGGCCCTTGCGCGCGTCGATCAGCGCCAGGTCCTGCGGGGTGGAGACGATGATGGCGCCGGCCAGCGGCACCTGCTGGGCCATGGTGAGCTGCACGTCGCCGGTGCCTGGCGGCATGTCGATCACCAGCACGTCGAGGTCGCCCCAGGTGACGTCGCGGAGCATCTGCGTGAGGGCGGAGACCACCATCGGCCCGCGCCAGATGATGGGCGTGCCCTCGTCCACCAGGAAGCCCATCGACATGGCCTTGAGGCCGTAGGCCTCCATCGGCCGCAGCGTGTTGCCGCCGGCCACCTGCGGTCGGCCGCTCAAGCCCAGCAGGCGCGGCTGCGAGGGACCGTAGATGTCGGCGTCGAGGATGCCTGCTTTGAGACCGATCGACTGCAATCCGAGCGCAAGGTTGACGGCCGTGGTGGACTTGCCGACGCCGCCCTTGCCCGAGGCCACCGCGATCATGTGCTTGATGCCGGGCACGTCGATGGTCTGCCGGCGCCCGCCGGCGGCCGGCCCTGGCGGCGCCGGCGCGTGAGCAGGCGCGGCGCCTCCCGCGCGGGCCTGCTGCACCCTGGCGCTCTCCGCCGGCCGCCCGCCGACTGTGGGAAGCCCCATTGCCGCCGCCGGCACGCTCCGCGGTCAGCACCGCAACGACGCCGGTGACACCCGGCATGTCGCGCACGACTTTCTCGGCAGCCTGTCGCAACGGGTCAAGCTCGGCAGGCTCTGTGCGGCGGCACCGTGATGGAGAACGAGACACGCCCGTCCTTCAGCAGGATCTCCGATACCAGCCCCAGATCGACGATGTTGCCCTCGAGGTCCGGCCCTCTGACCTGACGCAGGCGCTCGAGGATCTGTTCCTTGCTGAGGCTCATGCTTGTTCTCTTGGAAGTGGTGCAGGCGGCCATGTACTGGCCGCGGCAGACGAGGTGACCACCCCACTGCGACTTTAGCACATAGTGGCAGAGGCTTTACTGTATGTCACGTCACTGCAAGGCTATAAGCTGGCCGACAAGGGGTTTGGGCGTTCAAGACGACTGCATACCCCAAACACAATGTGGAGGAATGCTTGAAACGCCTGCTCGGTTTCAGCCGCGCCGTGGACCGCTTCAATACGAAGCTCGGTCAGCTGGTAGCGTGGGCAATCTTGATCGCCGTGATCGTGAGTGCCGCCAATGCCATCGTTCGCAAGGTCTTCAATACTTCGTCCAACTCGTGGCTCGAGCTGCAATGGGTCCTCTTCGGCGTCGTCTTCCTGCTGTGCGCGCCCTGGACGCTTCTGTCGAACGAGCATATCCGCATCGATATCGTGAACAGCTTCTTTCCCAAGCGCCTACGCGACTGGATCGACGTGTTCGGGCATATTTTCTTTCTGCTCCCGATCGCAGCGCTGATCGTTTATCTGGGGTGGCCGTTCTTCTGGCTTTCGGTGATGCAGAACGAGCAGTCCACCAACGCTGGCGGGCTGCCGGTATATCCCTCCAAGCTCCTGATACCGCTCGGCTTCACGCTGCTCCTGGTGCAGGCCCTCTCCGAACTCATCAAGCGCATTGCGATCATGCGCGGCCAGCTGCAGGACACGGTCAGCGGGGGCGGTCATCACGCAGCAGCTGAGGCCGAAGCCGAGCGCCTGCTGCAGGTAGCCCGGGAAGAGGCAGAGCAGCGCGCCCGCACTTGAGCCTGGGCCCAGCGCCTCATGCCACCCTTCAATTCGATCCGCCGGAGCACCTGAGATGGCCGAATTCATCGCGCAGAACATGGCGCCGATCATGTTTGCGGCGCTCGTCGTGTTCCTGTTGATCGGGTATCCGGTCGCTTTCTCGCTGGCGGCGTGCGGCCTCATCTTCTTCATCATCGGCGTGGAGGTCGCACCGCTCTCGAACGGCACCATCACGCTGTCCTGGCCGCTGTTGGGCTCGATACCGCACCGGCTCTATGCCGTCGTCAACAACGACGTCCTGCTCGCCATTCCGTTCTTCACGCTCATGGGGCTTGTGCTGGAACGATCGGGCATGGCCGAGGATTTGCTGGATACCATCGGCCAGCTGTTTGGAACCATCCGCGGCGGCCTCGCCTATGCGGTGATATTCGTCGGCGCGCTGCTGGCCGCGACCACCGGCGTGGTTGCCGCCTCGGTGATCTCGATGGGGCTCATCTCGCTCCCCATCATGCTGCGCTACGGCTATGACCGGCGCGTAGCGACCGGCGTGATCGCCGCATCCGGCACGCTCGCCCAGATCATCCCGCCCTCGCTGGTGCTGATCGTCATGGCCGACCAGCTCGGCCGCTCGGTCGGCGACATGTACGAAGGCGCTTTCATCCCGGGGATCAGTGCTCGCCTCGCTCTACGCCGTCTACATCTTCCTCGTCACGAAAATGGCGCCCGATGCGGCGCCTGGGCTGCCCGCTGACGCGGTCGGCTTTCGCGAGCCCGACGGCAGCCGCGGTCTCACCTCGTTGGCCATTCTCACCGTAGTGTCGGCCGTGGTCGGCTACCTGGTCGTCCGCACCCAGCCCTACCGCGGCGCCGATTTCGTGGTCCTCACCATGGCGGTGTCGATCATGTTTGCCTTCGCGGTTGCGGTGCTCAACTGGATTCTCGGCAAGATCACCGGCTGGCGCTTCCTGTCCGTGCTGGGGCAGCAGGTGACCTTCGTGATGGTGCCGCCTTTGTTTCTGATCTTCCTCGTGCTCGGCACGATCTTCATCGGCGTGGCGACGCCGACGGAAGGCGGCGCCATGGGCGCGTCCGGCGCCATCCTGCTCGCCATCTTCAAGCGCTGGCTCGACAGGAACCCCAAGCGCTTCAACCTGACACTCCTAAGGTCGGCGCTGGAGTCGACGGCCAAGCTTTCCGCCTTCGTGGTCTTCATCCTGGTCGGCGCGCGCATCTTCTCGCTGACCTTCTACGGCGTGAACGGACACGTTTGGGTGGAGCATCTGCTGACATCGCTGCCCGGTGGGCAGACGGGCTTCCTCGTCTTCATCAACGTGCTGGTGTTCCTGCTCGCCTTCTTCCTCGACTTCTTCGAGATCGCCTTCATCGTCATCCCGCTGATCGGGCCGGCGGCCGAGAAGCTCGGCATCGACCTGATCTGGCTCGGCGTGATGCTCGGCGTGAACATGCAGACGAGCTTCATGCATCCCCCGTTCGGCTTTGCGCTGTTCTACCTGCGCTCGGTCGCCGCCAGGGAGCCCTACAAGGACCGTGTCACCGGCCAGATGATGGAGCCGGTCACCACAGGGCAGATCTATTGGGGTGCGGTGCCGTTCGTCGTCATCCAGTGCATCATGGTGGGCCTCGTCATCGCCTTCCCGCAGATGGTGATGCACTACAAGAGCCAGGCGCCGACCATCGATCCGAGCAAGATCGAGATCCGCATCCCGACATTTGGAGTGCCGCCGTCCGGCTCGCCGTTCGGAGTGCCGCCTGGCGCACCCGGCGGATTGAACATTCCGCCACCGCCTCCCCCTGGGCTCAGCACCCTGCCGCCGGGTCTCACACCTCCGGCGCAGCCCACCGCTGCGCCGCCCCCCGGTGCGCCCGGCGGATTGAACATTCCACCTCCCGCGCCGCCTGGACCAGGCAGCCTGCCAGCCGAGCTGATGCCTCCGCCGCAGCCGGGCGCCGCTCCGGCTGGTGCGCCTCCGGCGAGCGCGCCTCAGCAAAACTAGAAGCGTGGGCGCACAAAAAGAGCCCGGACGGCATGGCCGTCCGGGCTCTCCGATTCCTGCCGGCGCCGGCAGCTACAGCGCCTGCTTGCGGTGCTGGGTCATCATGTAGTTGTCGTAGGTGCCGTCGGCCACCTGCAGCCACAGATACTGGTCGAGGCGGAACGCCTTGATCGAGTCCCAGATCTTCTTGAAGTCCTCGTTCTTGCCGCTGATCTCCGCATAGACCTCGTTGGCTGCCCGATGGCACACGTCGAGGGTGGCCTCCGAGAAGGGTCTAAGCTGCGTGCCGGCGGCCGCCAGCCGCTTGAGGGCTTGCGGGTTGCCGGTGTCGTAGCGCGCCACCGTGTAGTTGTGACGCTTCCGCGGCGGCAGCCCTGACGATCGTCTGGTAGCTCTTGGGAAGCTCGTCCCATTTCGCCTTGTTGATGTGGACGTGGATCATGGTGCCGCCCTCCCACCAGCCGGGATAGTAGTAGAACCTCGCCACCTTGTTGAAGCCGAGCTTCTCGTCGTCGTAGGGCCCCACCCATTCGGCGGCGTCGACCGTGCCCTTCTCGAGCGCCGAGTAGATCTCGCCGCCCGCAATCTGCTGGGGCACGACGCCGACCTTCGACATCACGGCGCCGGCAAAGCCGGCGATGCGCATCTTGAGGCCCTTGAGATCGTCGGGCGTGTTGATCTCCCTGCGGAACCAGCCGCCCATCTGGGCCATGGTGTTGCCCGCCAGGAAGCCGACGATGTTGTGCTTGGCGTAGAAGGCGTTCACCAGCTGGTCGCCGCCGCCTTCGCGCCACCACGCGTTCTGCATGCGGCCGTTGAGGCCGAAGGGCACGGCGCAAGCGAGCGCGAAGGTGGGGTCCTTGCCCCACATGTAGTAGGGCGCGGTGTGGCAGGCCTCCACGGTTCCGCTTGACACCGCGTCGGTCGCCTGCAGCGCCGGCACGATCTCGCCGGCGGCGAACGTCTGCATCACGAACCTGTTGTCGGTCGCCTCGGCGACATATCGCGCGAAATGCTCGGCGCTGCCGTAGAGCGCGTCGAGCGATTTGGGCCAGCTCGCCGTCAGCCGCCACCTGATGGTGGGCGCGGATTGGGCGATCGCCGGCGAGGCGATGGCGGCAGCGGTGGCGCCGGCAACGCCCGCGTTCCTGATGAACCTGCGCCGTGTCATGCGTGCCATGTTGGCGTTTCTCCTCAGTATTGGGCCGGCATCATGCCAAGCCCCGTCCCGGAACACCCGTGTGTCGGTGCCCGGTCGTCGTTGCCGTCTGGACCCATCCCCCAGACTGGACCAGTCCCCCGCAGAAGCTGTAGCACCCTTTCCACGCAGGCGCCGAGACAGCCGTTGGTCGCACCAACAACGTTGGCGAGCACCGATTGGATCATAAGCGGTATGCGGCCATTCCCCAAGACGGCCCCAAGCCGGCCCGAGACGGCCGACCGGGATCGTCGACCATACCGGCAGCGCCGTCTTGCGGTCGCTGCCTGGCAGGATTACATCGCATTAACCACGGCCGGAGCATACCCGCTTGAAAGAGTTCCAAGTTCGCCCCGATCCCGACGATCCGCGCCTCTCGGTGAGCGTCCCGGGCATCGACCACGAAGGCAAGCCGGTGGCGACCGATGTCGTCACGGAGCGAGCGCTCACCCTGTTTCTGAACGCCCGCGAGATCGTGACGCTGATGACCATCGGCGACCGGCCCGACCTGCTGGCCGTCGGCTATCTGCTCAACCAGAACATGCTCAAGCCGGACGACGAGATCACCGCCATCGAATACGAGGAGGACATCGCCACCGTCGTCGTGCGCACCAAACGGCAGACCAGCTTCGAGGACAAGCTCAAGCGCAAGGTGCAGACCTCGGGCTGCGCCCAGGGCACGGTGTTCGGCGACCTGATGGAGGAGTTCGATGGCGTCACGCTGAGCCGCGATGCGCGCATCAAGACGTCCTGGCTCTACCAGCTCACCCGCAAGATCAACACTCAGCCCAGCCTCTACCTCAAGGCCGGCGCCATTCACGGCTGCGTGCTGGCGCAGGAGGACAGGCCGCTGATCTACATGGAGGACGTGGGCCGCCACAACGCGGTCGACAAGATCGCCGGCTACATGCTCCTCAACCGCATCACGCCCGACGACAAGATTTTCTACACCACCGGCCGCCTCACCTCGGAGATGGTGATCAAGACCGTGAAGATGCGCATCCCCGTGCTGGTGTCGCGCTCTGGCTTCACCGCCTGGGGCGTGGAGCTGGCGCAAAAGGCGGGCCTCACCCTGATCGGGCGGGCGCGCGGCAAGCGCTTCGTGGCGCTTTCGGGCCTGGAGCGGCTGGTGTTCGACGCCGACCCCAAGGCGGCCGAGGACGAGGATCGCCGGGCGGCGCGCAAGGGCGGCCTGAGCGAGCCGGTGGATTAGGGCATGAGCGCTTTCCCAGCGGGCGCCGATGTCACCGGGGTCATCCTGGCCGGCGGGCAGTCGCGGCGCATGGGCGGCGGCGACAAGGGGCTGCTGGACCTGTGCGGCCGCCCCATGCTGGCCCACGTCATCGAGCGCCTCGGCGCCCCAGGTCGGGCGCATGGTCATCAACGCCAACGGCGACCCGGCCCGCTTCTCGCGATTGGGCCTGCCCGTGGTTGCCGATACGATCACGGGCTTCGCCGGCCCCCTGGCCGGCGTGCTGGCAGGCATGCGCTGGTCGGCGGCCAACGCTCCGGCCGCCAGGTGGATCGTCACGGCCGCGGGCGATGCACCGATGCTGCCGGGCGACCTTGTCTCCAGGCTCGCGGGAGCCGCGGCGGGACGTGCCAACGCCATCGCGCTGGCCCGGTCGGGCGGCGAGCTGCACCCCGTGATCGGCCTGTGGCCCGTGGCGCTGGCCGCCGACCTGGAGGATCAGCTGCGCTCGGGGGTGCGCAAGGTGCTCGATTGGACCGACCGGCACGGCACCGTCGCGGCCGACTTTCCCATGCTCGATGTGGGCGGCGTGGAGATCGACCCGTTCTTCAATGCCAACACGCCGGCCGAGCTGGACGAGCTGCGGGCGCTGCTGGCAAGGTCCGGCGCATGATGCAAACTGCGGCCAAGACCCCCATCATCGGCATTGCCGGCTGGAAGAAATCGGGCAAGACCACGCTCGTGACCAGGCTGATCACCGAGCTGAGCGGCCGTGGCCTCAGGATCGCGACCGTCAAGCACGCCCACCACGACTTCCAGATCGACGACCGCGAGACCGACAGCGCGCGCCATCGCCGCGCCGGCGCGGCACAGGTCGCCATCGTGTCGTCCAAGCGCTGGGCGCTGGTCAACGAGCTGCAGGATGCGCCGGAGCCGGCGCTGGAGGAGGTCGTATCCTGGCTTGGCCCCTGCGACCTGATCATCGTCGAGGGCTACAAGCGGGCGCCGATCCCCAAGATCGAGGTGCGGCGCCGGGAGGCTGCAAGCCAGCAGCCGCTCGCCGACGCCGACCCGCATGTCATCGCGCTGGCGGCGGACTACGCGGTGGAAGGCCGGGGGCTGCCGGTGTTCGCGCTCGACGACGTGGCCGCGATCGCCGACTTCATTGCCAAGGCCGCCGGCGTGCCTACCCCAGATCGAGCTCCTCCTCGACCACGTGGTTGAGGTCGGTGCCGGCTGCCGTCAGCACCACCTTCACCTTCAGCTTGCCGGCATCGAGCCCTTTCTCGCGTACCACCCGCTCGATCTCGCGCTGGGATGTGACGCCCACCTGCTTGAGAAACTTGCGCAGCGACATGTTGAACTTGTCGTCGTTCATCGGACTCTCCTGGGGCAGCCTCACGCGGCACCAGCCTGTTGCGATGCAGCAAACGGCGCCGCTTTGGCTTCAGTCTAGAGCTTGTGCCTTGTTCGTGGCATGCTAGATGCCAACATTAGATGAGGGATGCGATACCCCTCCGCAATGGGGCCGGCAGATGCCGGGGCGGGTACGCCAAGGAGCTGGATGACCGAGATTTCCGTTCCGCGCGCGCAACAGCCGGCGCTGGTCGACCCGTTCGGCCGGCATGTGAGCTATTTGCGGGTGTCGGTCACCGACCGCTGCGACTTCCGCTGCACCTATTGCATGGCGGAGCACATGACCTTCCTGCCCAAGCGCGATCTGCTGACGCTGGAGGAGCTGGACCGGCTGTGCTCTGCCTTCGTCGCCAAGGGCGTGCGCAAGCTCAGGATCACCGGCGGCGAGCCCCTGGTGCGCAAGAACATCCTGTGGCTGTTCCGCGCGCTGGCGCGGCACCTGCAAACCGGCGCGCTCGAGGAGCTCACCCTCACCACCAACGGCAGCCAGCTCGGCAAGCTGGCGCAGGAGCTGAAGGACGCCGGGGTGCGGCGCATCAACGTCTCCCTCGATACGCTGAAGCCCGATCGCTTCAAGGCCATCACCCGCTGGGGCGGCTTCGCCCAGGTGATGGGCGGGATCGATGCAGCCGAGCGAGCCGGGCTCGCCGTCAAGCTGAACGCGGTTGCGCTCAAGGGCGTCAACGAGGACGAGATCGACGATCTCATCGGCTTCGCGCATGGCCGCGGTTTCGATCTCACCCTGATCGAGACCATGCCGATGGGCGACATCGACGGCGACCGCACCGACCAGTATCTGCCGCTGTCGATCGTGCGTGCGCGCCTGATGGACCGCTGGACCTTGGAGGACATTCCGCTCAGAACCGGCGGGCCCGCGCGCTACGTGCGCATCAAGGAGACGGGCGGGCGGCTCGGCTTCATCACGCCGATGACGCACAACTTCTGCGAAAGCTGCAACCGCGTGCGGCTGACCTGCACCGGCACGCTCTATATGTGCCTGGGCCAGGACGACGCCGCCGACCTGCGCTCTCCGTTGCGGGCTTCCGCCGACGATGCCCCGCTGATGGCGGCGATCGACGAGGCGATCTCGCGCAAGCCCAAGGGCCACGACTTCGTCATCGACCGCCGCACCCGGCAGCCCGCGGTGGCCCGCCACATGAGCGTGACGGGCGGCTAAGTGGCCCATGGCCATCGAAGAGCAGATCGCCGAGCTACGCAGCCAGATCGCTGATCCGCGCGAGCGGCTCAGCCATCTGGAGCAGGAGTGGCAGGGCATTCCCGATCTCATCGAGGCCCGATTGAAGCTCACCGGTAGTCGCGCCGGAGTGCAAGCCGTAGGTTGGCTGCCCACGAGCCAGAGCGGCCGCCCTCCAGTACGATCAGCGCATTGCCGACCCGCCGCTCAGGACCGCGCCGGGCAACCGTGATGCGCCGGGCAAGTGCAGGGGTTGCGGCGCGCGTACCCAGCGCGTAAGGGGGGCTGCAAGTCTTCCCACCCCACGAGTCCCCGATTTCCACCCATTCCGCCTCCGACAATCTGCGCGGCATCGCGGCCATGATGGCGTCGATGGCCTCGCTGATCGCCAACGATGCGCTGTTCAAGCTGGCCGCTGCCGAGCTGCCGATGGGGGAGGCGATCTTCCTGCGCGGCGTGATGGCGAGCATTTTCGTTGCCGGCCTCGTGCTCGCCACGGTGGGCTTTGCCGCATGGCCCGCACTCGCCAACGGCAAGGTGGCGGTGCGCAGCCTCGCAGACGTCTTCGCCACCCTGCTTTACCTGAGCGCGCTCACGCACATGCCGATCGCGGACTGCACCGCCGTCCTGCAGTTCACGCCGCTCGCCATCACCGCGGGCGCGGCGCTGTTCCTGGGCGCGCGCGTCGGCTGGCGGCGCTGGCTGGCGACGACGGCAGGCCTTGTAGGTGTGCTGATCATCCTGCGGCCAGGAGCCACGGCGTTCAACCCCTACGCGGCGCTGGCCTTGCTCGCCGTTGCCTTCATCGCCGCGCGCGATCTCGTCACCCGCCAGCTCGGCAGCCACGTGCCGAGCCTGCTGATCGCGCTCGCTTCCGCCTTGGCGGTTGCCCTTTCCAGCCTCGGCTTCCTCGCCTTCGAGGAGTGGCAGCGGCCGTCGGCGGCGGCGGTCCTGGCGCTGGCGGCTGCCGCCGTCGGCCTGCTCGGCGGCCAGTACTGGATCATCGTCGCCATGCGCACCGGCGAGATCGCCGTGGTGGCGCCGTTCCGCTACTCCATCATCTTGTGGGCGATCCTGGTCGGCTTCCTGGTGTGGCACGAGCTGCCCGATCTCGCCACCTCGGCCGGCATCGCCATCCTCACCGCGGCGGGGCTCTACACCTTCCTGCGCGAGCACCGGTTGGCAAAGGCGGCGCGCGCGTGACGGACAACCTCAAGGGCATCCTGGCGATCCTGACCGGGTCGGCCGCCTTCGTGGTGAACGACGCCATCGTCAAGCTGCTGACGGCGGAGCTGGCCTCCGGCGAGATCATCGTCGTCAGGGGCACCATGGCGACGGCCATGCTGGTTGCCTGCACGATCGCCTTCGGCGCCGTGCGGCCCCTCGCCGTGCTCGCGACCCCGATGATGGCGGCGCGGCTCGCCGCCGCCGCGGCGGCCACCGTCTTCATCGTCCTCTCGCTGCGCCACGCGCCGCTGGCGACCGTCAACACCGTGCTGCAGGTGACGCCGCTGTTGGTGACCGCCGGGGCCGCCATCCTCTATCGACGAGAGGGTCGGACTGCCGCGCTGGATGGCGGCGCTCACGGGCTTTGCCGGCGTGCTGCTGATCGTGCAGCCCGGCAATGCCGGGCTCGGCGCGGCAGCCTTCGTCGTGCTCGCCGCGCTCGCCTGCACGACCATGCGCGACCTCACCACGCGCGGGCTCGAGCGCGGCATTCCCTCGCTGTTCGTTGCGGCTGCCAGCACAGCGGCGATGACGCTCAGCGGCATTCTGGTTACGCCGTTCGACACCGCCTGGACCTGGCCGACGGACCAGGCCTGGGGCTGGATGGGGGTGTCCGCCGTATGCCAGCTGATCGCCAACACGTTCATCATCTATGCCCTGCGCACGGGCGAGATCGCCGTGGTGGCGCCGTTTCGCTACGTGGCGGCGCCGCTGGCCATCCTGATCGGCTGGTGGTGGTGGGGCGATGTCCCCGATGCGCTGGCCTGGGTCGGCATCGCCCTGGTCATTGCCGCGGGGCTCTATACTCTGCACCGGGAGCGTGCATGGTCTCACCGCGCGGGCGGCGGTGCCGAGTGCCTAGACGAAGCCCGGGGGAATGAGGCTCGACGGTGGTGGGGCGCGCGAGCATGAGCGACAATCTGCGCGGCATCCTGGCGGTGGTGATCGGCTCGACCGCCTTCGTCGGGCACGACACCACCGTCAAGCTGGTGTCGGCCGAGCTTCCGCCAGCCAGATCATCATTCTGCGCGGCCTGATCGCCACTGCCATGATGACGGCGGGCGTGCTCGCGCTCGGCGCAACGCGGCCGCTCTCGATCCTGTTCACTCCGCTGATGCTGGTGCGCCTTGTCGCTTCGGCCGGTGCGACCGTGTTCATCGTCATAGCGTTGCGCTACCTGCCGCTGGCGACTGCAACGACGGTGCTGCAGGCAACACCGCTGGTGGTGATCGGCGGCGCCGCTCTGCTCTATGGCGACGCCGTGGGCTGGCGGCGCTGGGCGGCCGTGCTGACGGGCTTTGTCGGCGTCGTGCTGATCGCCAAGCCCGGCGGCGATTTCGGCGGTGCGGCCTATCTCATCCTGATCGCGCTTCTGTGCACGACCGCACGCGATCTCTCCACGCGCGGCCTGCCGAAGGACATCCCCTCGATCTTCGTGGCCGCCGCCGCCGTTGCCGTTTCCACGCTGTCGGGCCTCGCCATCGTTCCGATCGACGGCGCCTGGCACGCACCGAGCCCTTGGGGGTGGGCGGTGCTGACGGCCTCGGCCCGCCTGCCTGTTCGTCGCCACCACGGCCATGACCACCGGCCTGCGCACCGGCGAGATCGCGGTCGTCGCGCCGTTCCGCTATGCCACGGTGCCACTGTCGCTGCTGCTCGGGTGGCTGCTGTGGAGCGACTTGCCCGATGCCGTCGCCTGGCTCGGCATTGCGCTGGTTCTCGGCGCCGGGCTCTATACTCTGCACCGGGAGCGGCATGGCCTGCGCAGGGCGCCGCCGCCCGCACCCGCAACGCGACGGAGCGCTGCCGAATGAAGCCGAACCGCACGAACCGCATGAAGCAGAAGATCGCAGGGGGCGAGGCGGCGCTCGGCTGCTCGGTGATGTTTCCCTCGCCGCAGGTGGTTGAAATGCTCGGACACGCGGGCTTCGACTGGGTGCTGATCGACTGCGAGCACGGCTCGGCCAGCCCTGGCCGACGTCGAGCTGATGGCGATGGCCTGCGACGCGGCTGGCATCACGCCCATCGCCCGGCCCAGGAGCAACGCGGCGGCCGACATCCAAAGCGTGATGGACCGCGGCGTGATGGGCGTGCAGGTGCCGCACGTGAGCACGGCCGAGGATGCGCGCCGCGCGGTGGCCGCCGTCAAGTTCGGGCCCGGCGCCGCGCGCGGGCTTGCCGCCGGCACGCGGCCCGACAGCTGGGGCCTCGGCGCGCGCATGCCGGATTTCGCGGCCCAGGCCAACGCACAGTCGCTGGTGTGCGTGCAGCTCGAGCACGCCGAGGCGCTTGCCAACGTCGAGGCAATCCTGGCGGTGGAGGGTATCGACGTGTTCTTCATCGGCCCCTCCGACCTCTCCCAGTCGATGGGCTTTCCCGGCAACCCCAAGGCGCCGCCGGTGGCCAAGGCGATCGCGGAGACGCTGGCGAAAATCGTCGCCGCGGGCCGCGTGCCCGGCATGCCGGCGACGGCCGAGACGCTGCCCGAGGTGCTGGGCAACGGCTGCCGCTACGTCTACACGCATCTGCCGCGTCTCATAGGCGCCGGCGCCAGGACATTTCTCGAGGCCAGTGGGCGCACGTAAAGCCGAGAGGAAGGCGCGATACCGGTGATGGGCTCATTGGTCGGAAAATCATTCGCGCCGGCGTCGATTGGTCGAGATCGGTAGAGAAGGATCGCAAGTGTGGCCGGTAGGCTGGATCAATTCAGAGCCAACACGAGCTCGCAGTTCGGGGAGAACGGACTGCTCGCGTATCTGCTGGAGGCCTATCCGCAGGTGCCGAAGCATTGCCTCGAGGTCGGTGCCGGCGACGGCGTGCGTGCGTCCAACACCCGCCCGTTGTGGGCCGAGCAGGGGTGGGCGGCGCTGCTGATCGAGCAGCGCGCGGCCGCACTCAAAGCGAACTGTGCGCATTTGCCCAACGTCACCATCGCCGAGACCAGCATTGCCGCACGGGGCGAGAATTCGCTCGATGCCATCGCTCGGCGTGCAGGATTCCCCTCCGATATCGGCGTCGCATCCATCGACATCGACTCGTTCGACTATTGGGTGTTCGCCCACATGGAATACCTGCGCCCGGCGATCGTCGTCATCGAGTTCAACGCCCGCATCCCGTTTCATATCGATTACTGCGACCCGGAAGGCGAGCTGTTCCTGCGGCACTCCGCCGTTGCGGTGGAGCGCCTTGCAAAAGCGAAGGGCTATCGCGTCGTTGCCTGCACCGGACCCAATGCGATCCTGGTGCGCGAGGCAACGATCGCCGCCAATCCTGACGTTGTGCCGGACCTGCCCATCGCCGAGCTGTTCGATCACGCCTACGCCAAGCGCTTCTCCGTGGTGATCGGAGCGCAGTTCATCACCGATCTGCCGGTGTACGCCCGCGAGCCGGGTTTTCTGCTGCGCTGCTATGGACAGGGCCTCTACTGGTGGCTGACGCTGAGGGACCGCTGGAACCGCCGGCCGCCCAAGGTGCATGCGATCTCCCCGGCCATGCGCGCGCACGTCAGGCGCAGCGGACTTTGGGTCTAGTGTGGTGTCTCGCAAATGCCTTCCCCCTTGCGGCCAGGTTCTACAAGGCATTTGCGAGACGTAGACCACACTAGAATCATAGTTTTTCTCGTGTCCTTTTGTCTCCGAAATATCGCCCAACTGTGCCGCGAAGGATGACGATATTTCGGAGACAGGACACTAGGGCGAGAACTCAATCGCGAGGTCTCGAGAATCCGCGACGGCAGAAGCGATTGCTGCACCAGCGAGAATGTCCGGGCGGGCTGAGCGCGCAGTGCACACCGCAATTCTGGTGCTATAGTCCAACGGGGTCGGTGAGGGATGCTGCGATGGTGCGAGTTGCCATCGCCTTGCTTGCTGGCCTCGGGCGCGTTTCCGTCAAGCGTCTGGCGCTTGTGATTGTAGACTGGGCCTTGGCGAAAATCGCGCCCCGAAAGTGAAGTGCGATAGCGTCACCGGTCTTCGGTGCACCAAAAACAATTCTTAGGGAGGAATACAGATGGCCACCAAATCTCTCAATGTGAATGGCCGGCAGGTATCGATCACGATCGACGACCCGGCCATGCCGCTGCTCTATGCGCTGCGCGACAACCTTGCGCTCAAGGGACCGCGCTTCGGCTGCGGGCTCGCCCAATGCGGCGCCTGCACCGTGCATGTCGACGGCAATGCCGTGCGCTCCTGCGTCACCCCGCTGTCGTCGATCAGGTCCGGCCAAAGGGTGGTGACCTTGGAAGGGCTCGGCACGCAGCAGAACCCACATCCGGTGCAGCGCGCCTTCATCGCCGAGCAGGCCGCGCAGTGCGGCTACTGCATCAACGGCATGATCATGGAATCGGCCGCATTCCTCGCCAAGAACAGAAGACCGACCGAAGCGCAGATCAAGCAGGCGCTGGCCAGCAACCTCTGCCGCTGCGGTACGCATGCCCGCATTGTCAGAGCGGTCAAGCGCGCAGCCGGCACGGCCTGAGGGAGGCAACCATGAACCAACATCTGAAGCTTTCCCGCCGCGACATGCTCAAGGGCGGCGGCGCGCTCGTCGTCAGCTTCTCGCTCGCTCCGCACATCGGCGAGGCTGTTGCGCAAGCTGCGACTCCGGCAAAACCGGTGGCGTTGACGGAGGTCGATTCCTTCCTCGCCATCGACGCCAGAGGCAGGTGCACCGTCTACTCCGGCAAGGTCGATCTCGGTACCGGCGTCACCACCGCGCTCAGGCAGATGGCCGCCGAGGAGCTGGAATTGCCGCTGGGCAGGGTCGACCTCGTTCAAGGCGACACGGCGCTCACGCCGGACCAGGGCAAGACCTGGGCAAGCGTCACCATCCAGGTCGGCGGAATGCAGATCCGCAACGCGGCGGCCCTCGCCAGGAACGCGCTTCTCGAGGAGGCCGAGAAGCGTCTCGGCGTCGCCAAGGCCGAGCTGAGGATCGTCGACGGCGTCATCAGCGGCGGAAGCAAAAGCGTGACGTATGCGCAGTTGATCGGCGGCAAATCCTTTGCCCTCAAGGTCGACCACCAGAAGCCACCGCGCCACAAGGACCCGAAGGACTACAAGATCGTCGGCCGGTCGGTGCCACGGGTGGACATTCCCGACAAGGTCATGGGCCGGTTCACCTACATGCAGGATTTCCGGGTCCCCGGCATGCTGCACGGCCGCGTCGTGCGCCCGCCGGCAATGCAAGCGAGCCTCGAAAGCGTCGATGAAAGCTCGATCAAGGGCATCGCCGGCATCGTCAAGGTGGTGCGAGAGAAGAACTTCCTCGGCATCGTGGCGCGAACCGAATGGGCGGCGATCAAGGCCGCACAGACGATCAAGGCCACCTGGTCGAAATGGGAAGGGCTGCCGGATCAGGCCAAGCTCTACGAGCACGTGCGCGCAACCAAGGTCGTCAAGGACGACGTGACCAGCAATGTCGGCAACACGACCGAAGCGATGGCGAAGGAGGGCGTCAAGAAAGTCGGCGCCACGTACGACTTCACCATCCACCTGCACGGCTCGATCGGCCCGTCCTGCGCTGTCGCCGAGTTCAAGGACGGCAAGCTGACGTCGTGGTCGGCCTCGCAGGCAACCCACGATCTGCGCAAGCAGTTGGCGCAGATGTTCGCGCTGCAAGTCGAAAATGTACGCTGCATCTATCTCGAGGGCGCAGGCTGCTACGGCCGCAACGGTCACGAGGATGCGGCCGCCGACGCCGCCCTCCTGGCCAAGGCCGTGGATCGGCCGGTACGAGTGCAGTGGTCGCGAGCCGACGAGCACGGCTGGGAGCCGAAGGGACCGCCGACGCTCGCCGACTTGCGCGCCAGCATCGATGCAGCAGGCAATGTCACCGCGTGGGAGTCGGAGTTCTTCATTCCCCAGGCGGGCGAAGGCCTCAACGTCACGCTGGTCGCCGCCGAGCTGGCGGGGCTACCGCACGGGCCAACCTCGTTTCCGGGAATATCTTCCAGCTCTCCGCGATCACCTACAAATTTCCCAACGTCAAAACGGTGTGCCGCCAACTCGAGACGACGCCGTTCCGGCCTTCCTGGATCCGCACGCCGGGGCGCATGCAGAACACCTACGCCAACGAGTGCTTCGTCGACGAGCTTGCGGCAACGCTCGGCGTCGATCCTATCGAGTTCCGTCTCAAGCACATCGACCCCGCCGACACGCGCGGCATCGAGGTGCTCAACCGGCTGGTTGCGCTCGCCAAGTGGGACAAGCGGCCTTCCCCGCAGCGAGGGGCGCCAGCCGGCAACGTGGTTCGGGGCCGGGGCGTGAGCTACACCAAGTACGAGCTGGTCCGCACCTATGTGGGCGTGGTCGCGGAGGTCGAGGTCGACCGCTCGACCGGCGTGATCCGTGTGCCGCAGCTTCTACATGGTGCACGACTGCGGGCAGATCATCAACCCGGACGGGTTGAAGAACCAGCTCGAGGGCAACGTCATCCAGACCGTGAGCCGCACCCTGATCGAGGAGCTGAAGTTCGACCGCTCGACAGTGACGAGCCTCGACTGGGCCACCTATCCGATCCTCACCTTCCCGGACATCCCCGAGATCGTGATCGAGCTGATCGATCGGCCGGCCACGCCGCCGTGGGGCGCCGGGGAGCCGGCTGCGGCCGTGGTGCCCTCGGCGATCTCGAACGCGGTGTTCGATGCCACGGGCGTGCGTTTGCGCTCCGTACCGTTCACGCCGGCCAAAGTGCAAGCAGCCGCTCGGGCGACCTGACCCGGACTGAAGGTCACGTGGGCGCCGTTCTGTCGGCGCCCACGTTTTGTGTGTCTTCTCGTCTAGTCTAGGGCGTGAACTCATGAACACGCGACAGCATGCTAAACCTGGCTAACAACCGCGTCTGCACATGCAGCTGAGCGAGAGCGACAAGTCTGATCGCAAGCTCGCCGCGATCTTGGCCGCCGACATCGTCGGCTATGCCTCGCTGATGGCGAGAGACGAAGATGCGACGGTCAGAGACCTCAAGGCTCTTCAGGCAGTTCTGCTGCCGCTGATTGCCGAGCACGCCGGACGCGTGGTCGATACCGCGGGTGACGGCGTCCTTGCCGAATTTGCCAGCGCTTTGCGGGCCGTCGAGTGTGCGCGCGCCTTTCAGAACGCGGCGGCCGAGCACAATGCTGCGGTCGAGCCTGACCGCCGTATGCAGTTCAGGATCGGCATTACTCTTGGCGACATCATCGTTGATGCGACACGCATCTACGGCGACGGCATCAATGTCGCCGCGCGACTGCAAAGCATTGCCGAGCCGGACAGCATCTACATATCGAGCAAAGTGTTCGAGGAGATCAGCGGCAAGATCGACCTCGAGCACACCGATCTCGGCGTGCGGTCGTTGAAAAACATCGCTCAACCCGTGCGCGTGTTCCGCCTCCGACCTCACAGGACCGCTGCTTCGGGTCGACAGCACGGTGTCAGCACCTACACGGGCTGGCGCCCGGTCGCGGTAGCAGCCATGGCACTCGCGTTGCTCGGCGGGGCTGCGCTGTGGGTCTCATCTGGCGCTTGGCAAGCCTGGGACCGAGCTCTGCACAAGCCGGAGTCGAGACTGTCCATTGTGGTCCTGCCGTTCGCGAACTTGAGCGGCGACCCTGCCAACGACTATCTGGCCGACAGCCTGACCGCAGACGTGATCAGCCATCTTGCGCGCGTTCGCGGCAGCCTGGTGATCGCCCGCAACACGGCGTTCGCCTACAAGGGCAAGACCGTCGATGCCAAGCAGGTGGCGCGTGATCTCGGAGTTCGCTACGTGCTGGAGGGTAGCGCCCGTAGGACGGCCAACTCTGTGCGGGTGGACGCTCAACTGGTCGACGCCGGGACGGGTGGCGTGCTGTGGGCGGACCGCCTCGATGGCAACCTCGGCAATCTGCAATCCCTGAACGAAGACATTACCGGCCGTCTGGCGCGGACGTTGAGCCTCAGTCTCGTCGATTTGGCAGCACGCAAGTCGGCGCACGTCGAGAAGCCCGATGTTGCCGACCTCATACTGCGCGGTCGCGCCGCCTACTACAGCCCGGTTACGGTGACGCGCGAGCGGTATGCCGATATACGCGCCTACTTCCACTCGGCACTTGCGGTGGCACCTGAAGCGGTGGACGCGCTGGTCGGCGTCGCCCTCGTCGACGTGTCCGAGTATTCCATCTTCGATACGCCGGCCGAGCGGCTGGCCAATGCCGAAGGAAGCCCTCAACAAGGCCCTGATCATCGAGCCCAACCATGCCTGGGACGATACGCTCGCGCCTACCTGTTCTCCATGACCAACCGCATGGAGGCCGCGCGAGACGAGGCGCTCGTCGCCATCGCGCTCGATCCCAGCCTGGTCGATGCCCACGCGCGCCTGGCGCAGATCGAAACATTCCTCGGCAGGCCGCAGCAGGCGCTGGAGCTGCTGGAGCGCGCGCGGCGGTTGAGCCCCCGAGATCCCCTGTCGATCTACTGGGACGTCAATCGCGCACATGCGCATGTGCTGCTCGGCAACGACGAGCAAGTGGTCGCGATCTGCCGGAAGACCCTGAGCGTCGGCTACCGGCCGCACTATCTGTACTGGTATCTCATCGCTGCGCTGGCGCATCTGGACAGGAGCGAGGAGGCGCAGGCTGCGCTGGCGGAGCTGAGGCAGGTCAACCCCAAGATGGCGACCGTCGCCTCCGTGCAGAAGGGCTCGCGTTCTCAGCACCCGGCCTATGCGACGCTTCGGCAGCGCATGTTCGACGGCTTTCGCAAGGCCGGCATGCCGGAGCAATGATTGTTGCGTAGCAGGAGCCGCCAGGCCGAGCCCCTGCCGGCGCCGTCGCCGCCGCCGACAGGGACCCGCCCGCACCGGTCGATGCCTTGCGGACCGACCAGCTGCTATTCCACGCGTTCGAAGGTGGTGACGATCACGACCTCCTGCCCATCCATCGGGCTCTTGAGCGGGGCGGATGTCGATGTAAGCGATTTGCCGACGACCTGGATGTGGAAGGCTTGCTCCCGTCCGACGGTTACCCTGGTTGGTGGTGGCCTCGGGCGTGAAGACCACCTTGCTGTTGGCTTCGACCCGGTATCTGCCACTTGCCCGCAACGATCGTCCGGTAGAGCTCCAGCCGCTCCGCCTCACTCGGATTGATGCCCGGGCTGGGACGTTTCTCGGCGGCAATGACGTAGGCTCCCGTCCCATCCTCGGTGTAGACCAGGTGTCCTGCGGGGCGCTCGCCGAAGGGCGATCGTGTTTCCGGTCGCAAGCTCCTTGCGGCAAAGCTCGTCTGAGCTTCCGACTGCCAACGATCGCCCAGGCCAGCTCCTGGGCCGGCGCAGGTCCACCCGATGCCAGCAGCGCGAAAAGGGCTGCGGCCGCCATGATGATGCGCTTCATGCTAATCTCCCTTGCTTGCTTCCTTCCGTGTCCGACATGCGGCAGGCAGGTCGTAGGAAGCGGGCAGGGTCGAGGAGAAGAGCCGTAGCTTTGCATGTCCTGGAAAGGACAGGCCGACGCAATGACCGAGCAATCCGTGAACGACATGCTCGAGCGCTCAGCGCTGTTCGGCATGCTCGAGCCAGCGGAGAGGCTGGAGCTCGCCGACAAGATGCGCGATGTCGAGCTCGAAGCAGGCCAGGTGCTGTTCAGCCGCGGCGATCCCGGCGACTGCATCTATCTCGTGATGCTGGGCAGGATCTCGCATTTCGGTTCTGTCGGTCGATGGTCGCGAGCTGTCGTTTGCGCATGCCGAGGCCGGCGACGTGTTCGGGGAGATCGCGGCGCTGGACCGAAGCGGGCGGAGCGCCGATGCCACCGCCGTCGCACGTTCACGGTTGAAGGTGCTCGGGTACTCGGCCTTCCGTAGTTTGCTGCTCGCCAAGCCCGAAGTTGCGCTGGCGACGATCGAGCTCTTGTGCCGCCGAGTGCGCGATGTCAGCGAGCATTTCGAGGCGGTGGCGCTGCACTCTGTCGAATGTTCGCCTCGCCCGCTTTCTGCTCGATAGATTGGACGACGGGGCGGCGTCCGTGAATATCGCGATGTCGCAGACGGATCTTGCCCATCTCATCGGCACGACCAGGCAGCGGGCCGATGCCGCCCTGCTGGCTCTGGAGAACGCCGGCGCAATACACAAAGTCGGCACGCGTATCGAGGCCAACGACGCACAGGCGCTTCGACGGATAGCGCGGCGCGACTAGCCAGCCAGGTTCGATTGCCGCGGATTTGTACTGCATACGGACATTGTTTCACGTGAAACAATACATTGTTGAGTATTAACCATAGTCGCCGCCCCTCCCCGCGCCGACCTCACGCCGCCAGCGCGCGCAGGCCCTCGCGATAGGTCGGATAGATCAGCTCCACCCCCAGCTCGCGCCGCATGCGCTCGTTCGCACGCGCTTGCATTCGCCCAGAAGCTCGCCGCCATGGCGGCGAGACCGGCGGCCTCGAGCGGCGATCGCCGGCGGCACGGGCAGGCCCAGGAGCTCGGCCGCGTAGGCCACGACGTCCTCGGGCGGGGCCGGCTCGTCGTCGCTGACGTTGAAGACGCGGTGGCCGGTGTCCTTGTCGATGGCGGCGGCCAGCACGCGCGGCGATGTCGTCCACGTGGATGCGGTTGAACACCTGGCCGGGCTTGACGATGCGGCGCGCGGTGCCGGCACGGAGACTGTCGATCACGCTGCGCCCCGGCCCGTAGATGCCGGACAGCCGGAACACCTCGACCCGGCGGCCGGTGCTCGGCCCCGAAGCCGAGCCACGCCCGCTCCGCCTCAGCGCGCCGCAGGCTGCGCTCGGTGAGCGGCCGCGTGGGGCTCGTCCTCGTCCACCCATGCGCCCTTGGCGTCGCCGTAGACGCCGACGGTGGAGAGGTAGCCGACCCAGGCGAGGTCCGGGAGCGCGGCGATGTCCTCGGCGAAGTCGCGCAGCACCGCGTCGCCTTCCAGGTCGGGCGGGATGCTGACGAGCAGGTGCGTGGTGCCGGCGAGCAGGCTCGCGCACCTCGGCGAAGGGCCGTCGCCCTGGTAGGCGGCGAGCGTCGCGCCGGCCTCGGCCGGAGTCCGCAGGCTGGTGCGCGTGCCGGCAACCGCCGACGTCGCGCGGGGTGAGCTGGCGCGCCAGGGCCTCGGCCGAGTAGCCGTAGCCGAAGCAGAAGAGCCGCATCAGCGGACCTCCCAAGGAGCCTCCTGCCCCACTCCGCCCGCACCGCCGAATCCGTCTCACGCTCAGCATATTGCACCCGCGCCGCGGCCAAGCCTGGGCGCCGGCAAGCCGCTGAGCGCCCACACCGCCATCGCCCGCACCAGCGGCGAGGCGTCGTCCAGCAGCCGCTCCACGGCCGGCAGCAGCCGGCGTCGCCGGAGTTGCCGGCGGCGATCAGTGCGTTGCGAAGCACGCGGTCGCGGCCGGTGCGCTTGACCGGCGTGCCGGCGAAGCGGGTGCGGAAGGCCGGCTCGTCGAGCGCCAGCAGCTCGGCGAGCGGCGGCGAGCGCACCTCCTCGCGCGCCCCGAGCTTGCTCGTCGCGCGCGGCGGCCGCGAACTTGTTCCACGGGCACACCGCCAGGCAGTCGTCGCAGCCGAACACGCGGTTGCCGATCGCCTCGCGGAACTCGGCCGGCGATGTGGCCCTTGTGCTCGATCGTCAGGTAGGCGATGCAGCGGCGCGCATCGAGCTGGTAGGGCGCGGGGAACGCATCGGTCGGGCAGACGTCGAGGCAGCGCCGGCAGGTGCCGCAATGGTCGGCCTCGGGCGCGTCGGGCTCGATCTCCGCCGTGGTCAGGATGGCGCCGAGGAACAGCCACGAGCCGTGCTCGCGCGAGACGAGGTTGGTGTGCTTGCCCTGCCAGCCGAGCCCCGCCGCCTGCGCCAGCGGCTTCTCCATCAGCGGCGCGGTATCGACGAACACCTTGACGTCGGCGCCGCTCTCGCGCGCCAGCGCGCCCGCCACCCGCTTCAGCCCCGCCTTGACCACGTCGTGGTAGTCGCTGCTCTGGGCGTAGCAGGAGATCGCGCCCCGGCTCGGCTCGGCCAGCACCGCCAGCGGATCGCTGTCGGGCGCGTAGCTCATGCCCAGCATGACGATCGAGCGCGCCTCGGGCCACATGCGCGAGCGGGTGGCCGCGCCGCTCGGCGGTGGTCGCCATCCAGGCCATGTCGCCGTGCCGGCCTTCGCGCAGGAACTCGCCCAGCCGCTCGGCCATCGCGCCGCCGACGGCATCCGGCGTCGTCACGCGCGCCGCATCGAACCCCGCCGCGCGCGCCTCCGCCAGCACCAGCTGCTTGAGATCGGGTTTGGAGGATGCCCCATGCGCTTGCATAGGCGCAGTCTAGAGCAGCGAGGCCGCCCCTGGCCAATGCTTTGGCTGCATCTCGCCGCGGCGGGTGTACGGCCGATCCGAGGGGCGGTATGCTTGGAGGCTATTGAGCAAGGAATTTCTCAGGGACTCGGCGCATGCGCGACGCCGGCGCGACCGCTGCCAGCAAGCTCAAGGTTTTCATCTCCTATTCCAGGCGCGATCTCGCCTTCGCCGACCAGCTCGTCGCCGTGCTCGAGTGGCAGGGCTTCCTGCCCATCATAGACCTCGAGGGCATCCACGGCGCGGAGCGGTGGAAGCAGCGCCTGGGCCAGATGATCCTCGAGGCCGACATCGTCGTGTTCGTGCTGTCGCCGGACTCCGCCGCCTCCGAAATATGCGCATGGGAGGTGGAGGAGGCGATGCGGCGGGGCAAGCGCATCGTGCCCGTGGTGTGCCGGCCGCTCGAGGGCCAGCAGCCGCACGCGGGCCTGCGCGACCTCAACTACATCCACTTCTATCCCGACAAGGACGTGCCGGGCTCGGCTTTCGGCACCGGCCAGGTGCGGCTTGTCGAGGCTTTGTCGGTCGACATCGGCTGGCTGCGCGAGCACACGCGGCTGGAGGAGCTGGCCCAGCGCTGGGACAGCGATCGCCGCCCGGCCGATCAGCTTCTGCGCGGCTCGGAGCTGTCCGCCTACAAGGCCTGGCGCGACCGGCGGCCCAGCAATGCGCCGGAGCTCACGGTGCTGCAGCGCGCGTTCCTCGGAGCGACCGACGAGGAGGAGGCGAGCCGGGCCGGCGCCGAGCGCAAGCGGCTGGATGAGCGCGAGCGGCTGGTGCGGGAGGCGGAGGCGGCCCAGCAGGAGCGCAATGCGGCATCGCGGCGTGTGATGCAGCGCACACTGGCGGGGCTGGTCACAGCAGTTCTGCTAGCGGTCGTTGCTGGCGGCTTCGGCCTCTATGCACTACAGCAACGGAGCGAGGCGGATGCGCAAAGAAGATCGCCGAGGCCCGCAAGTCGGAAGCAGAAGCCGAGGCCGCCCGAGCGCGCACCGCCCGCAACGAGGCCCTCATCAATCAGTCACGCGTTCTGGCCGAGGAGGCGGTGCAGGCGATCGAGCAGGGCGATGCGGCAACAGGGCTTTTGTTCGCTCTCGAGGCAGTGCCCGACGAGAAGGCGGACGATGACATGCCAGGACCCGCCCCCCTTGGCCACCTGCCGCGGCAGCCTTGTATTCTGGCGTCAATGCTCTGCGTGAGCGTCTGATCTTCAGGGGTCACACCGGCTCCGTCCGAGGCGTGGCGGTGACGCCGGACGGCGCGCGCATCGTCACCGGCTCGCAGGACAACACGGCGCGGGTGTGGGACGCCAAGACCGGCGCGGAGCTGCTCAAGCTCCAGGGCCACACCGGCACCGTCACTGGCGTGGCGGTGACGCCGGACGGGGCGCGCATCGTCACCGGCTCGGACGACAACACGGCGCGGATGTGGGACGCCAAGACCGGCGCCGAGCTGCTCAAGCTCCAGGGCCACACCGGCGACGTGTCATGGCGTGGCGGTGACGCCGGACGGCGCGCGCATCGTCACCGGCTCGGACGACAGCACGGCGCGGGTGTGGGACGCCAAGACCGGCGACGAGCTGCTCAAGCTCCAGGGCCACACCGGCTGGGTCCATGGGCGTGGCGGTGACGCCGGACGGGGCGCGCATCGTCACCGGCTCGGACGACAGCACGGCGCGGGTGTGGGACGCCAAGACCGGCGCCGAGCTGCTCCAGCTCAAGGGCCACACCGACACGGTCATCGAGCGTGGCGGTGACGCCGGACGGCGCGCGCATCGTCACCGGCTCGCACGACAACACGGCGCGGGTGTGGGACGCCAAGACCGGCGCCGAGCTGCTCACAGCTCAAGGGCCACACCGGCTGGGTCCTGGCGTGGCGGTGACGCCGGACGGGGCGCGCATCGTCACCGGCTCGACGACAAGACGGCGCGGGTGTGGGACGCCAAGACCGGCGCCGAGCTGCTCACAGCTCAAGGGCCACACCGGCACGTGTCATGGGCGTTGCGGTGACGCCGGACGGAGCGCGCATCGTCACCGGCTCCGACGACAACACGGCGCGGGTGTGGGACGCCAGCACCGGGCCGAGCTGCTCACAGCTCAAGGGCCACACGGACAGGTCACGGCGTGGCGGTGACGCCGGACGGGGCGCGCATCGTCACCGGCTCGCGGACAACACGGCGCGGGTGTGGGACGCCAGGACCGGCGCGGAGCTGGTCACAGCTCAAGGGCCACACCGACAGGGTCCAGGCGTGGCGGTGACGCCCGACGGGGCGCGCATCGTCACCGGCTCGGACGACAACACGGCGCGGGTGTGGGACGCCAACACCGGCGCCGAGCTGTTCCAAGCTCAAGGGCCACACCGGCACGGTCTATGGCGTGGCGGTGACGCCGGACGGAGCGCGCATCGTCACCGGCTCGCGCGACAACACGGCGCGGGTGTGGGACGCCAAGACCGGCGCCGAGCTGCTCAAGCTCCAGGGCCACACCGACAGCGTCTATGGCGTGGCGGTGACGCCGGACGGGGCGCGCATCGTCACCGGCTCGGACGACAACACGGCGCGGGTGTGGGACGCCAGCACCGGCGCCGAGCTGCTCAAGCTCAGGGCCACACCGGCTGGGTCTGGGCGTGGCGGTGACGCCGGACGGGGCGCGCATCGTCACCGGCTCCGGGACAACACGGCGCGGGTGTGGGACGCCAACACCGGCGCGGAGCTGCTCAAGCTCAGGGCCACACCGGCGGCGTCCTGGCGTGGCGGTGACGCCGGACGGGGCGCGCATCGTCACCGGCTCCTGGGACAACACGGCGCGGGTGTGGGACGCCGGCACCGGCACCGAACTGCTCAAGCTCGAGGGCCACACCGGCAATGTCGTACGCGTGGCGGTGATGCCGGACGGGTCGCGCATCGTCACGGCGCCACCGATAAGACGGCGCGGGTGTGGGAACTGCTGCAGTCGGGCCAAGCGTTGGTCGACGAGGCAAAGAGGCTTGTGCCCCGTTGCCTTGCTCCGGCCGAGCGCCAACGCACCTATCTGGCGACCGCGCACTCGCGCTGGTGCGGTGCCATGGAGAAATGGCCCTACGACGCCGTCTCCGCCGTCGTCGAGGGACCGAGGCTCGTGCGTGGAACAGGTACGAGGAGGCGACGGCACTGTTAGAGTTTGCCAAGGCGCACGAGCGCGATCAAGGTCGCCGCCAAGCGCATCGATCAGGCCTGGGCCGATGCCTACATCAACCGCGGCCGCAACCTCTTGGGTCAGGCCAAGGACGAGGAGGCCACGGCGGCGTTCGCCAAGGCGCTCGAGCGCGATGCCGGCGCCGCCAAGCGCATCGAAGCGGCATGGGCCGATGCCTACGTCAGCCGCGGCCGCAACCTCTTGGGTCAGGGCAAGGACGAGGAGGCCAGCGGCGGCGTTCGCCAAGGCGCTCGAGCGCGATGCCGGCGCCGCCAAGCGCATCGATCAGGCTTGGGCCGATGCCTACATCAGCCGCGGCCGCAACCTCTTAGGTCAGGGCAAGGACGACGAGGCCAAGGCGGCGTTCGCCAAGGCGCTCGAGCACGATGCCGGCGCCGCCAAGCGCGTCGATCGCGGCTAATGGGCCGATGTCTACATCAGCCCGCGGCCGCAAGCTCGTTGGGCAGGTCAAGGACGAGGAGGCCAAGGCGGCGTTCGCCAAGGCCCTCGAGCGCGATGCCGGCCTCGGCAAGCGCATCGATGACGAATGGGCCAGGGGCTATGATTCCCGCGCATGGAGGAAGTTCTTGGAAGGCAGGGCCGCCGAGGGCCTGCCCGATGCCGAGAAGGCGGTCGCGCTTGCACCCAAAGGTGGCAGCATGCTCGATACACGCGCCCAAATCTACTTGGCGCTCAACCGGGTTGACGAGGCGTTGGTCGGTTTCGAGGCGGCCATTGCCGCTGGCTTCACCTCCTATGCGGGCACTTACTATGGCCGCGCCCAATGTCATGACAAAAAAGGGGATGCGGCACTTGCAATTGCCGACTATCGCAAGGCCGTCGAATTGGCGAAGGGCGCGTCTAGTCCCGATAGCTTGATCAAAACTGTCCTGACCGAGGCCCCAAAACGGCTGGCCGAGCTGGGCGTACTGCCGACCAGCCCTTCCGACGCAAGGTAGTTCAGCACACACCGCACGATCCCGCCAGCTCGCGCCAATGGGGTCAGACCCTGCGGGTCTGACCCAATCCCGCCAACGCCCCGATACCCGCCCGCCTCAACCTTCGGCGAATCCCACCGCGCTGCTTGAGCGGCTAGAATGCCGGGCGTAGTGGATCGGGCACATCCACCGCCACCGCAAACCGAAGCGCCGCCCGCGAGAGACAGCCGATGCAAACCTGGCAAGTGATCCTGCTCGGCCTGATCGAGGGCCTCACCGAGTTCATCCCCGTCTCCTCCACCGGCCACCTGCTGCTGGTCGGGCATTTCCTCGGCTTCAACTCGCCCGGCCGCACCTTCGAGGTGCTGATCCAGCTCGGCGCCGTGCTGGCGATCCTCTCGGTCTACGCCGCCAAGCTGCTGCGCCTGCTGGTGGATGCTCCGCGCGACCCGCGCGCGCGGCGCTTCATCCTGGCCATCCTGGTCGGCTTCCTGCCGGCGGCGGTGATCGGCGCGGTGGCGCACCGCTTCATCAAGGCGGTGCTGTTCGAACAGCCCTGGCTGATCTGCACCACCTTGATCGTCGGCGGCATCGTCCTGCTGGCGGTGGACCGCATGCGGCTCGAGCCGCGCTTCCACGATGTCATGGATTTGCCGCTCTCCACCGCCTTCGCCATCGGCCTTGCCCAATGCCTCGCCATGGTCCCCGGCGTGTCGCGCTCCGGCTCGACGATCGTCGGCGCCCTGCTGCTCGGCGCCGACAAGCGCGCGGCCACCGAGTTCTCCTTCTTTCTCGCCATGCCGACCATGGCCGGCGCCTTCGCCTACGATCTCTACAAGAACCACGCCGAGCTCACCTTCGATGATGCCGTCGGCATCGCGATCGGCTTTGCCGTGTCGTTCGTGGCGGCGGTGCTGGTGGTGCGCTATCTGCTCGACTTCGTCAGCCGCCACGGCTTCGCCCCGTTCGCCTGGTGGCGCATCATCGTCGGCGGCATGGGCCTCGGCGCGCTGGCGATCCTGGGCTGAGCCGGGTCCTCCTGCATTCCCGGAGGCCGAGGCGACGGCCTTGAGGCCGGGGCCGAGGCCATCCGGGATCTTGCCACGGTTGAGATGGGCCTGCTGTCGCGCGGCGCTACGCCTTCAGCTTGCGCTGGTCGCCTCGCTTGCCCCTCTCGTCGGCAAGCGCCCGCCGCTCCGCCCACAGCAGCTGCCTGTGATCGAACGCCACGTCGATCGACGGCTTCACGATCTGGAAGTAGGGCGACAGGTCGAAGTCGCACGGGGCATAGAGGCTGTGGTGGCGGATGTGCAGGATCTCGCGCCTGCGTGCGCGGCTGTAGCCCCGCCGCTCGATCCTGGGCAGCACGGGATAGCGGATCGCCGCAAACGCCTGCGCGATCAGCGTGGAGCAGATGGCGCGCGTGGGATCGCCCGAGCCCAGCGCGATCATCTGCCGGCGCCAGCGAATGGGAATGGGCGGCGTCGGGAACAGGTAGCGCGCCAGGTCGAGAATGTTGCGCATGTCGTACTTGAGGCCGAGGCGCTCGCACCATGAAGCGCACGACCTTGCGCCGGTCCTCGTCGCTCAAGCCCACGGGGCGGCAGATGCGCGTGTTGAAGCTCGAATACTTGGAAAGCGGCGAGGCGATGCAGCCCTCGCCCAGCTCCACCTCGATCAGCGTCCTGGCCTCCTCGCCCGGCGCCGGCGGGCCCAGCGCATCGCCCACGTACAGCGCCGAGTGCGACCAGGTGGATTGCGTCAGATACTTGATGATCCCGGATATGCGCTGGTTGCCGGCGACCAGCAGCACGTCGCCCGGCTGCAATGCCCGGCGCAGGTCGGAGTTGTTGTGGGTGTAGGGCTCGTAGCCGCTTTTCGCATGCGTCAGGCGCCGGGCAATACTCCGGCCCACCCAATCCAGCATGGAATCGATCGCAGTCATCTCACCCCCAGCCGAGGCTGAGCCCACCAGACAATGTAGGCCTGCTGGGTTGGCAGGACCAGCCTCGAGCCGTGCAACGTCACCCCGGACCGCTGCTATTTGCAGGCGCGGCGCCAGTTTTGTCAGCGCACGCGCTCGGCCAGTGGTTAATCCCGACCGGCTTCAGGCCGCATGCACGGCTGCGGGTTGCGTCAGCACCGCATAGAGGGCGGCGCGATCGTGGGCGGCGCGCAGCTTCTCGATCGACTGCGGCTCGCGCAGCAGCCGGGAGATGCGCGCCAGCGCCTTCAGGTGATCGGCACCGGCATGCTCGGGCGCCAGCAGCAGAAACACGAGGTCGACTGGCTGGTCATCGAGCGCCTCATACTCGATCGGCGCCTCCAGCCGCGCGAAAACGCACAGAATGCTCTTCAGCGCCGCCATGCGCCCGTGCGGAATGGCGATGCCCTGCCCCACCCCCGTCGAGCCCAGGCGCTCGCGCTGCAGCAGGGTCTCCAGGACGTCGCGGGCGGCAAGACCGGTGAGGGCTGCGGCTTTCTCGGCGAGCTCCTGCAGTGCCTGCTTCTTGGTCTTGGCCTTGAGCGAGGGGATCACGGCTTCGGGAGTGAGCAGATCACCGAGTTCCATGTTTTCTTTCTCTCTTTGATCGGGTCCGACACTACAACGCCCAGGTCACGTCAGTTCCGCCCCTGCCCGCGCAAAAAACGCGCGTCGCGCACGCGCGCGCCGCCGCCGGCCCAGACGAACAGGCGGCCGAGACCGCGCTTACTGGCATTTCCCGTGCCTACTACACGGCATGTGCATCTTCTTTTTCGGGTGACCGCCCGCTCAGGCGATCCCTGCCCTATCCCTCGAGCCCCCGAGACACATCCCAACACGACCGGCCGCCCGGCGCACAGTCCAGACCGCGACGCTTCCATGCTGTTGTTGAAGACAAAATAGGCAACTGCCGCTCGCGTCTTGGTTGTCGGCCAGGCGGGGCTTGTCGTTGCGCGCGCAAGCTAGTGCAGGCGGGCTGGGCTGTCAAATCAACCGCGCGGCGATGGTTGCTAGTGTGATGATCGAGAAGTCCGCACCATCGCTTGAAGCCAGGTTCGTCAGCGGACTTCTCGATCTGAATCACACTAGCATCATGATCTTGCTAGTGTCCTTCAGATCGCGAAATTCGTACCGCGTTCGCTGCACATTGAGACGAATTTCGCGATCAGGACACTAGAGCGCGGTATCGAGGCGCGCGGCCATCTGCTTCTCGCGCCGGCGCTGCACGGAGGAGGGAATGCGCAGCGCCTCGCGATACTTGGCAACGGTGCGGCGGGCGATGTCGATGCCGTCGCGTTTCAAGTATTCGACCAGCTTGTCGTCGGACAGCACCGAGCTTGGCACCTCCGCGTCGATCAGCTGGCGGATGCGATGGCGTACCGCCTCGGAGGAGTGCTGCTCGCCATTGCCGGTCGCCGAGGAGATCGCCGAGGTGAAGAAGTACTTCAGCTCGAACATGCCGCGCGGCGTCGACATGTACTTGTTGGAGGTGACACGGCTCACCGTGGACTCGTGCATCGAGATGGCGTCGGCGACGGTGCGCAGGTTGAGCGGCTTCAGGTGCTCGATGCCGTGCATCAGGAAGGCATCCTGCTGGCGCACGATCTCCTCTGCCACTCGCAGAATCGTGCGCGCCCGCTGGTCGAGGCTCTTCACCAGCCAGTTGGCGTTCTGCAGGCAGTCGAGCAGATAGCCCTTGTCGGCGTTCGAGCAGGTAATCTTGGTGACCTCGGCATAGTAGCCGCGGTTGACCAGCACGCGGGGCAGCGTGTCGTTGTTGAGCTCGATCAGCCAGCCGCCGTTGCGGCCCGGGCGCACCAGCACGTCGGGCAGCACCGGCTGGATCTGCACCGAGCCGAGCTTGAGGCCCGGCTTGGGATTGAGGGCCTTGATCTCGGTTATCATCTCGAGCAGCTCGTCGGCGTCCACGCCGACGACGCGCTTCAACGCCGCCAGGTCGTGCCTGCCGAGCAGCTCCAGATTGTCCAGCAGCTTGGCGATCTGCGGGTCGTAGCGGTTGCGGTCCTTGAGCTGCAGGGCCAGGCACTCGGCCAGGTCGCGCGCGCATACGCCCGGCGGATCGAAGCTCTGCAGCTTGTTGAGCACGCTCTCGACCAGCGCCTGCGAGGCGCCGAGCTTGGCCGCGACGTCGCCGAGCCCGCCCTGCAGGTAGCCGGCCTCGTCCACCATGTGGATCAGATGCGCGCCGATCACGCGCTCGATCTGGCTCGGCACCGCCATATGCAGCTGCTCGGTGAGGTGGTCGGCCAGCGAGCGGACGGCCGGCACGAACTCCTCAAGATTGGCCCTCTCGCCCGAGCCGTTGTGCGTGCTGGGCCGGATCGAGGCCCAGCCCGACTGCTCGCCTGCGTCCCGGCCCGCCTCGACCGTTGCGGTGGCCGCACCGTTGGCCTGGCTGTCCGCCTCGGGCTCGCGCCCGTTGACAGCGGCGGGCGGAAAGTCGCCCCCACCTTCCCAAGCACCATTGCCTTCGTCGTCGGGCGAGGCGTCCTGATCCGCCGAGCCGCTGGCGCGCGCCGCCTCCTCGGGCGGCTCCGGTTCGGATTCGCCCCGCTCCAGCAAGGGATTGCGCTCGAGCTCGCTCTCCACGAATACGCCCAGCTCGATGTTGGAGAGTTGCAACAGACGAATGGCCTGCTGCAGCTGGGGGGTCATCACCAGCTGCTGGCCCTGTCTCAACTCCAACTTAGGCGTCAGCACCATAACGGCCCCGATCGTCACCAGGACGTGTCAAGGGGTCAAGGTATAACGACGCCGCATTAACTGAACGTCTTCCCGAGGTAGACCTGCCTTACCCGTTCGTTCTGAATGATTTCTTGAGGTTTACCGTGGATCAATACTTGGCCGTCGAAGATGATATAGGCCCTATTCACTAGGTTCAGGGTCTCGCGCACGTTGTGGTCGGTTATCACCACACCGATGCCCCGCTGGGTCAGGTGCCGCACGGTGTTCTGGATTTCTTCCACCGCCCTGGGGTCGACGCCGGCAAAGGGTTCGTCCAGCAACATGAATGACGGGCCGGTCGCCAGGGCCCGCGCGATCTCGCACCTGCGCCGCTCACCGCCCGAAAGCGCGATGGAGGGGGCCTTGCGCTTGTGGGCGATGCCGAATTCCTCCAGCAGGGCGTCCAGCCGCTCCCTGCGCCGCCGCCGGTTGGGCTCGACCAGCTCCAGCACCGCCATGATGTTCTGCTCGGTGCTCAGGCCGCGAAAGATCGATTGCTCCTGCGGCAGATAGCCGATCCCGAGGCGGGCGCGGCGATACATCGGGAGCTTCGTCACGTCGCGGCCGTCGAGCATCACCCGCCCGGCATCGGCCGCCACCAGCCCCATGATCATGTAGAAGAGCGTGGTCTTGCCGGCGCCGTTGGGGCCCAGCAGGCCCACCGCCTCGCCGCGGGAGGCAGCCAGCGACACGCCTTTCACGACCATCTGGCCGCGATAGCTCTTCTGGACATCGTGGGTGCTGAGCCAGCCCTCGCCGCCCACCAGGTCCTCTTCCTCCACTATGTCGTGGCCATTGCCCGCGATGGGGTCGCGGGCGGCGCTCCTGCCTCTGCGCAAGCGGACCGGAAACAGCCTCATGCCTGCAGCTCGCTAGCGCGCATCGACCGAGTGTCCCGATTTCGAAGTTCGCCGGTGCTCGATACCGGTTCGGGAGCGAACTTCGGAATCATAAGGGACACTAGAAGCATGGAGTCGCTAGTGTGATTCAGATCGAGAAATTCGCTCCGAATCTCGACGCCAGCACAGGCGAATTTCTCGATCATCACACTAGGGCGCCTTCTTCAGGAGTTCCTGGGCCCTGTCCTTCACGTCCTTCGGGTAGAACAGCATGCACTGTTTTCCCGGAGGGCAGGTGCGGTGCTCCAGCGGGTCCGCCTGCGCGGAGGGCAGCGGACTGCCGGCCTGCCCCTTGGCCTCGCCGTCGAGCTCGAAACGGTACATGCCGGTCGTGAGGTCGATCTTGAGACGTGGCCCCTCCGCCAGGTCCTTGCCGCGCAGCACCACCACGCCGCCGCCCAGCAGCGCCGTATTGGCCTTCACGTCGAAGTTGGCCCAGTCGGCCGTCGCGCTCTGGCCGTCGTTGGAGACGATCAGCACCTTGCGCCGCGCCTCCACGCGCACGATCTGGGCCGCCTGAGCTGCCGGTCCCGCCTTCACGGCGTCGACGGCAGCAGGAGCGCCGAGGCCGCTCTGGCCAGTGTAGAAGGCGGTCAGCTCCACCGTCCGCACCACCATCTCTCCCTGCTTGGCCCAGACGTTGCCGGTGAAGACGGCCTTCTTGCTCGCATCAAAAACCTCGAGCGTGTCGGCCTCGATCTCGATGGGCGCATTGGGGTCGGACTTGAACGACCCGAACACCTGCTGGGACGTATCGGGGGCCGTTGCCTTGGACGGCGTGGGCACCGAGGCCTTGGCGTCAGCCTGGTGGAACAGGGCCGCGATGCGGCCTGCGGGCTTGCCGCCCTCCGGCGGCGACTCCAGGCGGCTCTTGGCCGACTTGCGGTCGACGAACAGCTTGCCGCCGACCAGCATGTTCTTTTCCTGCGTGACGTGGACGTTGCCGACGAACAGCGCGGTGTCGGCCTTGACGTCGAAATCGGCAAGATCGCTCGTTATGCGCCGGTCGCCTTCCGACTTGATGTCGACCCCGTTGCGGGCCCACAGGAAGGTGACGCGCGAGCCCGGCTCGCTCGACTGGGAGGCGCCCGATGCCAGGCCGGCCGCGCCCTTGCCTTCGTATTTGACGAACAGATAGGGCGTGTTCATCGTGGTATCGCCTTGCGTCGCCACCACCTTGCCCCTGAAGTGCGCGGTCTTGGCAGTCTCGTCGATATCCAGCTCGTCCGAGTAGATGTCGACCGGCTTGCGCGAATCCCGCCCCAGCCCGACCGGACCCTGCGCGCCCGGCAGCAGGCGCACGGACACCGCACCCCGGAATGCGACGAAGCGCTTCTTGTTGTCCATCGCCATGGCCGACGCCTGCACCGAGCCCGTCGGCGTGCTCGCCGTGACGGTCTCGTTGGAGACCACCTTGTTCTCCTTCTGGTACAGGGTCGCCCGCGCCAGCCTGGCAACCGTGCCGTTCGATGAATCGATCTCGATGCCGTCGAACAGCTCCAGCTCGCCTTTGGCATTGTCGAACAGGCCGTGCTTTGCCTTGAGCTTGGTGACGACCTTGCTGGCCTCGGTCAGCTCGCCGCTGACGTCGATCAGCTTGACCGGCTCGCTCTGATTGAGCGACACCACCGCGCGCTTGGCCCGGACGTGATATTGCCCGCCTTCCTTGGTGACGCCGAAGTAGGACGGATCCTTCATTTTCAGATCGTCGGCCGAGATTTGAATTCCGCCGACCCTGATGCGGCCGGTGCTCAGCTGCCAGCTGACCGTCAGCACCAGCGCATAGGTGGCGAGCAGGCCAACGGCGGTCAGCGGCAGCAGCACGCGCAGCGCGCGCACGAGGCGGCTGTGCCGCCGCGCAACGGCGAAGGCGCGCGCGCGATCGGCAATGCGGGCAACTGCCCCGCCTGCCGGCGCGGCGCCACGGGAGGGGCGCGTGTCGAGCGTGATGGCCATCGTGCGAAGCCGCTGCGGCGCGGCGCACCCCACAAAGAGGAATCCCCGAGTTCGCGCACAAACTGGGCACGAATTAGGGTGATATTGGGACTGTTGGCAAGGTGTTAGCAGGCTGCTTGGCAAACAATGCGGCAGCACCTGGCAGGCGCTGAGGCAAACGCGTCGCGGCCGGCGAAACGCCGCTACCCGCCAGCTCAATGCGCAAAGATATCGATGTCCTCGAAGCCTGCGAGGTCCAGGCCCGCCCGAACCGACACGAAGCGAAAGCAGGCCTCGGCGGCAGCGGTCCTGCCCTCCCGCTGCAGCATGCCGGAAAGCTTGGCCTTCAGGGCGTGCAAATAGAGCACGTCGGAGGCCGCATAGTGCTTCTGCTGGTCGGTAAGCTTGTCGGCCGCCCAATCCGAGCTCTGCTGCTGCTTGGACAGGTCCACGCCCAGCAGCTCGTTGCACAGGTCCTTGAGCCCATGACGGTCGGTGTAGGTCCTGGCGAGCTTGGAGGCGATCTTGGTGCAGTAGATGGGCTCAGGGACGACGCTCAAATAGTGGGCAAGCACCGCCACGTCGAAGCGAGCGAAATGGAAGATCTTGAGGATGGCAGGGTCGGCGAGCAGCGCCTTGAGGCGCGGCGCCGACCAGTCCGTGCCGTCGAACTGCACGAGGTGGGAGGTGTTGTCGCCGCCCGACAACTGCACGACGCACAGGCGGTCGCGGCGCGGCAGCAGCCCCAGGGTTTCGGTGTCGACCGCGACCCCCTCGGTAAAGTCGATGCCTGACGGGAGATCGTTTCGATGCAGCTTGATGATTGGGCTCACGGGTGGCCTTGCCGTGTTCGCAAGTATCGAGGGTGCTCCTAACAGGATTGGCGAACCGGCGCTAGGGCACCCGGACCATATCACCGAATCTATGCACTTGCGCCCGCCGGTTGCGAGCCACGCTTGGCGCCCGCGTCCTCGCGAGCGACTGCTAGCGCCAGATGGCGTCGGCGGCTTGCACGATCAGGCCGAGCTTGGCGCGCTCGTCGTCCTCGGTCAGCGGGATTGCCGGCGGCGGTGGAGGCAAAGCCGCACTGCGGCCCGAGGCCCAGCCGGTCGAGGTCGATGAACTTGGCGGCCTCGCCGGTGCGGCGCTTGAGATCGTCGATGGTCTCCAGCACCGGCGTCTTGGTGCTGACGAGGCCCAGCACGACGCCCTTGCCCTTGGGCACGAACCGCAGCGGCTTGAAGTCGCCGGCGCGCGCCGTGTCGTACTCGAGCAGGAAGTGGGTGGCCCTGGTGTTGGCGAAGAAGCGCTCGGCGACCAACTCGTAGCCGCCCTCCGAGAGATAGCGGCCGCGGAAGTTGCCGCGGCACATGTGGACGCCGACCACCATGTCGGCCGGCGCGCCGGCGACGCAGTCGTTGATGCGCCTGGATGTAGAGGTCGACCAGGCGGTCGGGGTCCTGGCCGGCGCCGGCGATCTTCTCGCGGATGGCGGGATCGCACAGCATGGCGACCGCCACCTCGTCGAGCTGGATGTAGCGGCAGCCGGCCTTGGCGAGGTCGGCGATCTCCTCGCGGTAGATGCTGCGCGAGGTCGGCGAAGAACGTCTCGGCGTCGGCGTAGACCTTGCGGTCGGCGAAGTCGCCGCAGCGGTAGAAGTGCATGGTGGAGGGCGCCGGCATGGTGATCTTCGGCGTCACCTTCGTCACCTTGCGCAGGAAGGCGAACTCGTCGGTGGCGAGCGGCTGGTTGCGCGCGAGCTTGGCCGTCGCGTAGGTGGCGGTGAAGTCGACCTCGTGGCCGTGGTCGTCGCGGAACTTGAACTCGGCCGGCTTGATGACGAAGCCGCTGCAGCGCTCCACGAACCGGCCCCAGTAGGAGCTGCGGCGGAACTCGCCGTCGGTCACGACCTTGCAGCCCTGCCTCCTCCTGCAGGCGCACCACGTCGCGGATGGCGGCGTCCTGGACCTCGGCGAAGGCCTGCGGCCGACAGCTCGCCCGCGCGCGTGCCAGCGGAAGGCCTCGCGCAGCGCCTTGGGCCGCAGCAGGCTGCCGACATGATCGGCGCGGAAGGGCGGGCGCTGCGTCGATCGCTGTGGGCCATGTCGGCGAGCTTCCTCGACTGCACGGGTGCGTTTTCGATAGACGTATAGATTCTATAATTGTATAGATCAAGAGGGGTTGGTCTCGGACGCGCGTCACCGATGAACACGCACACGCCGCGCGCGCGCCTCGTCCGCAACAGCCGGGTGCTGCGGCGGGCCGACGAGATCATCGATGCGGCGGCGCGCGTGTTCGCCGAGCGCGGCTACCACGGCACCTCCACCCAGGCGATCGCCGACGTGCTCGGCATGCGCCAGGCCAGCCTCTACTACTACTTCCCCTCCAAGGAGGCGGCGCTGGAGCTGGTGTGCCTGCGCGGCACCGACGGCTTCGTCGAAGGCGCCGAGGCGGTGGTGGAGAGCGCCGGCGCGCCGCTCGACAAGCTCGCGCGCCTGATCGCCGCGCATCTCGCCCCCATCGAGACCAGGCGCGACTACGTCAAGGTGTTCATCAACGAGCGGCGCTACCTGCCGGCCGCCAGCCGCCGGCGCCTGGGCCGCAAGACGCGGCGCATCGAGCGCTGCTTCGAGCACGTGATCCTGGCCGGCATCGCCGACGGCAGCATCGCGCGCGACACCGATGCGCGGCTCGCCATGCTGGCCGTGCTCGGCATGTGCAATGCCGTCATCAACTGGCGCGCGGCGGACCAGGGCAAGGACATGCAGCCGGATCGCCGCCGGGTTCGCCAAGCTGATCGCCGACGGGCTGGCCGCCGGCGGCGGCGCAGGCGCGGGCAGCGGTAGGCGACGGTCGTGTGATGCGTGACGCCGCCGCACACGCTGCGCTCCGCCGACGAGCTGCGCCGCACCACGGCGCCGGCGCTGCTGCTGGAGCGGGCGCGGCGCGAGCCCGACGCGGATGGCGTTCCGCTCCAAGGCGCTCGGCATCTATCGCGAGCGCACGTGGGCGCAGTACGCCGAGCATGGTGGCGCGCACCGCCAAGGCGTTCGCGGCGCAGGGCCTGCAGGCCGGCGAGCGCATCGCCATCATGGCGGATGCCTGCGAGGAGTGGCTGATCTGCGATCTGGCCGCCCAGTCGCTCGGCGCCATCGTCTACGGCATCTATCCCACCGCCTCGGCCGAGGAGGTCGAGTACCAGATGCGCGACGGCGGCGCGGTGCTGTTCGTCGCCGAGGACCAGGAGTACGTCGACCGCATCCTGCCGCTCGTCGAGCGGCTGCCGGCGCTGCGCCGCATCGTGGTGATCGACGACACCGCGCTGTTCGCCTTCTCCCACGACAAGCTCGATCGCCTACGACAAGCTGTGCGAGGCCGGCCGCGATGCCGATCTCGCCTGGCTCGAGGCGCAGGTCGCCAAGCTGCGGCCCGAGCAGCCGGCCTTCATCGTCTACACCTCGGGCACCACCGGCCACCCCAAGGGCGCGCTGATCACGCACGGCAAGCACCTGGCCGCCACGCGCTCGGTCGCCGCGCAGTATCCGACGCTGGTGGAGAAGGAGCACCGCACCGTCGCCTACCTGCCGCTGTGCCACGTGCTCGGCCGCGACATCGCCGTCACCCTGCCGCTGATGACGCGAGCTGGTGCCGCACATCGGCGAGAGCGGTGGAGGACCTGCCCGAGACGCTGTTCGAGACGGCGCCGACGGTGCTCTTCACCGTGCCGCGCTTCCTGCAGAAGCTCGCCGCGCAGGTGCTGGTGCAGGCCGGCAGCAGCTCGGCCGTCAAGCGCTTCGCCTACGACCGCGCCATGGCCTTCGCGCGCGGCCACGCCAAGCGCCGCTGGGCGGGCACGGCGACCGGCGCCGACGCGCTGGCGCACGCGGCCTGGAGCGCGGCCGTGTTCCGCCCGGTGCTCAACAAGATCGGCTTCGACCGAGCTGGAGCTGGTGGTCTCCGGCGGCGCGCCGCTGCCCGCCGAGACCATGGCGGTGTGGCACATGCTGGGCGTCAACGTGTGCGAGATGTACGGCCAGACCGAGACGGCGGGCGGCATCATCGCCGGCCAGCGCGGGCCGTTCCCGCGGCCGGGCGACGTCGGCACCGTGCCCGAGGGCTTCGAGGTGAAGCTCGCCGACGACGGCGAGATCCTGGTGCGCTCGCCCGACCTGTTCGAGGGCTACTGGAACAACCCCGAGGCCTCGCAGGCGGTGCTCGGCACCGACGGCTGGATGCGCACCGGCGACGTCGGCGAATGGCGCGACGGCAGCCTGCGCCTCGTCGACCGCGCGCGCGATTTCCTCGTCACCTCCGGCGGCAAGACCATCTCGCCGTCCTTCATCGAGAACGCGCTGCGCGCGAGCCCCTATCTCGCCGAGGCGGTCGTGTTCGGCCACGCGCCGCAAGTACCTCGTCGCGCTCGTCGAGATCGACTTCGAGACGGTGGCCGACTGGGCGCGCACGCAACGACGTGGCCTACACCGGCTTCACCAGCCTCGCCCAGCACCCGCGCGTGCAGGGCCTGATCAAGCGCGAGATCGACAAGGCCAACGCGCAGCTCGCCCGCGCCGAGCAGATCAAGGCGTTCCGCATCCTGCCCAAGGCGCTCGACCCCGAGGAGGAGGGCGAGCCCGTCACGCCGACGCGCAAGGTCAAGCGCAAGGCCATGTACGAGCGGTTCAAGCCGCTGGTCGAGGAGATGTACGACGACCGGGAGGAGAAGCTGCTGGCCGCAAGCGCGGCCGACGCGCTGGCTTGAGGCTCAGCGCAGAACAATTGCAACCAAGCATTGGGAGGAAACGATGCTTCGCAAACTGGCTGCCGCCGCCGTGGCGGCGATCTTCGCTGTGCCGGCCTCGGCGCAGGACGCCTACACCATCGGCCTGACGGGCGCGCTCACCGGCCCGCCGGCCAGCACCTACGCGCCGGCCGTGGAGGCGCTGCGCATCTATCTGGAGCGCGTCAACGCCGCGGGCGGCATCAACGGCAAGAAGGTCAACCTGATCCTGCAGGACGACTCGGCCGAGCCCGGCAAGGCCACCGCCAACGCCAAGAAGCTCATCACGCAGGACAACGTGATCCTGCTGATCAACGCCAGCCTGTCCTCGACCTACGCGCCGGTGGTGGCCGAGGCCAAGCGCGCCGGCGTGCCGCTGCTGTTTGCCAGCTCGCGTGTGCCCCAAGGACGTCTATCCGCCGGCCGACCCGCTGCTGTTCTGCACCACGGCCTTCGCCGCCAACTACGACAGCCGCGCCACGCTCGGCTTCATCAAGGAGACGGCCAAGGAGCCGGTGAAGATCGGCTTCTCGGCCATGGCCATCCCGCTGTCGCGCGGCGAGATGGACTTTGCCGAGCAGCAGGCGCCGGGCCTCGGCATGACGGTGGTCGGCAAGGAGGTGATCCCGCCGCCGACGCCCGACTACACGCCGTTCGCCACCAAGCTCAAGGACGCCGGCGCCAACTGGGTGTTCTCCTGGGCGCCGTGGGTGACGCAGGTGCGCACGCTGGAGGCCCTGCGCCGGCTCGGCTGGGAGGGCGACTACATCGCCTGGTCGCATCTGGAGGCCGAGGGCGAGCTGGCGCGCCTCAAGGACGGCAAGTTCTACGTCATCGGCGCCAACGCGCTGTTCCAGGACGAGCTGCCGATCCACAAGGAGATCGCCGAGGCGGCCAAGAAGGCGGGCGTGCAGTATCCGCCCCAGCAGATGGCCGAGGGCTGGATCGCCGGCATGGTGATCGAGGCGGCGCTGAAGGCCACCGGCTGGCCGGCGACGCCGAGAAGCTGGCGGCGGCCATGGCCAACCTCAAGGTCGACACCAAGGGGCTGCGCGGCGGGCCGATCGAGTGGACCAAGGACAACCACTTCCGCACGCGCCAGTACTATCGCGTCTACCGCTGGGACACGGGCAAGGGCGCCATCGTGCGCGTGAAGGACTGGACCGCGTTCGATGTGAAGTAGGTTCGTCAGGGGTCAGGCCGATCGAGGTTTCACGACAATCGCCCTGAAACCTGATCCCACTGAGTACACCTCGACACCTCGCGACAAACATGCAGCTCGCCGTCAACATCGTGGTGCTGGCCGCGATCTACGCGCTGATCGCGTGCGGCTATGTGCTGGTCTATCGCGTGAGCCGGGTGCTGAACCTGGCGCACGGCGAGCTGATGATGCTCGGCGCCTACATGCTGCTGATGACGGCCTCGCAGTTCAGCAGCCACTGGGCCGTGGCCATCGCCGCCGCGGTGGGGCTGAGCCTGCTCGTCGGCGTGCTGGTCTATCTGTTCCTGATGCGCAAGATGACGGGCGAGATGGTGCTGGCCGCGGTGCTGACCACGGTGGCGCTCGGCATCCTGCTGCGCGGCGTCATCGTGCTGATCTGGTCGGCGCAGCAGCAGTATCCCGCGCAGCGGCTCGAGATCGCCAACTTCGCCATCGCGCTGCCGGGCGGCGCGCGCATCTCGCTGTGCGCGGCGCTGCTGGTGGCGACGACGGCGCTGGTCTACGGCTGCCTGCTCGCGTTCCTGCGCTTCGGCCGCTGGGGCGTGCGCATGCGCGCCGCGGGCCAGAGCCCGCTGCTCGCCGCGCAGCGCGGCATCAACCTGCACGCCGTCTACGCGCTGGCCTGGGGCCTCTCCACGCTGACGGGCGCGCTCGCCGGCATGCTGATCGCGCTCGACTTCGGGCCTCGACCAGACCATGGCCATCATCGGCCTCAAGGCGTTTCCCGCGGCGCTGGTGGGCGGGCTCGACAGCCTGGTCGGCGCGCTGCTGGGCGCGCTGATCGTGGCCGCCGCCGAGGTGCTGCTGATCCACTACGTCGACCCGCTGCTGTCGGAGGTGGTGCCGTTCCTGGTGCTGATCGCCATGCTGGTGGTGCGGCCGTGGGGGCTGTTCGGCACGCGCGAGGAGCTCGACCGTGTCTAGGCGGCCGCGCGCCAGCGGCTACTTCCGCACCGGCTACGCGCAGGACCTCGCGCTGATCGAGACCCGCACCGAGCGGCGCGTCGCTGGCCGCGCTGCTGATGGCGCTGGCGGCTGTTCCCGTTCCTCGCCTCGCCGTTTCTACTCGACCTCGCCAACCAGGTGTTCCTCGCCTCGCATCGGCGCGCTCGCGCTGATGCTGCTGACGGGCTACGCGGGGCAGGTGTCGCTCGGCCACGCCGGGCTGATGGCGGCCGGCGCCTTCACCGTCGGCATCCTGTTCAAGGAGGTGCAGGCGCCGTTCTGGGTGACGCTGCCGGCCGCCGCGCTGGTGGGCGCGCTGCTCGGCGTAGTCTTCGGACTGCCGTCGCTGCAGGCTGCGCGGGCTGTATCTGGCGGTGAGCACGCTGGCGCTGCATTTCCTCGTCGTCTACCTGGGCGGCGAGTACGAGACCAAGCGCGGCTACTCCACCGGCATCGTCATCGACCCGCCGACGATCGGCGGCCTCAGCCGTCACCAGCGGCCGGGCCTGGTATTTCATCCTCTGGCTCGCCGCCGCCGGCACGCTGCTCCTCTGCCTCAACCTGCTGCGCAGCGGCACGGGCCGCGCCTGGGCCGCCATCCGCGCCAACGAGACGGTGGCCGAGGCGCTGGGCATCGGCGTTGCCGCCCACAAGCTGCTGGCCTTCGTCGTCTCCTCCTCGCTCACCGCGCTGGCGGGCGCGCTGTTCGCCTACTACCGCGGCTTCGTCTCGGTCGAGGCGTTCTCGCTGTTCCTGTCGATCCAGTACGTGGCCATGATCATCATCGGCGGCATGGGCTCGCTGCTGGGCGCGATCCTCGGCGCCGTCTTCGTCACGCTGTTCCCCTACGCCATCGAGGCGGCCCTGCGCGCGCTGCCCGGCGCCCAGCGCTACGCCGGCTCCCTGTTCGCCGTGAACTACGCGGCCTTCGGCGTCGTGATGATCCTGTTCCTGGTGCTGGAGCCGCTGGGCCTCGTCGGCATCTGGCGCCGCGTACAGACCTATTTCCTGATGTGGCCGTTCAAGCACCGGCCGATGGCGGGGCGGCCCAGATGAGCGAGCCGCTGCTCGCCGTCGACAAGCTGGAGGTCGTCTACCAGCGCGCCATCACCGCCGTGCAGGGCATCTCGCTCGCCGTACCGCAGGGCCAGATCGTCGGCATCCTCGGCACCAACGGCGCCGGCAAGACCACGCTGCTGCGCGCCATCTCGGGCTTCCACGGCATCGACGACGCGCGCGTCACCGAGGGCACCATCCGCTTCAAGGGCCAGCGCATCGACAACGGCGAGCCGCACCGAATCGCCCGCTCCGGCATCGCGCTGGTGCCGGAGCGCGACAAGGCCTTCCCCAACCTCACCGTCGCCGAGAACCTGGTGGTGCCGGCCGGCCCGCGCGAAAGCGCCGCCGAGCGGCGCCGCCGCGAGGAGCAGGTGGTGCAGTTCTTCCCCAAGCTCGCCGAGCTGCGCCACCGCATTGCCGGACTGCTGTCGGGCGGCGAGCGGCAGATGCTGGCGATCGCCTCCGCGCTCGTGTGCAAGCCGGAGCTGCTGCTGGTGGACGAGCTGTCGCTGGGCCTCGCGCCGGTGGTGGTCGACGACCTGATGGCGCGGCTCGTCGAGATCAAGCGCGAGCTCGGCATCACCGTGATGCTGGTCGAGCAGAGCGCGGCGGTGGCGCTGGAGGTCGCCGACTACAGCTACGTCCTGGAGAACGGCCGCATCGTGCTCGACGGCGACGCCCAGCGCCTCAAGGGCCACGCCGACATCCAGGAGTTCTACCTCGGCCAGGCGCGCGGCGGGCAGCGCCGCAGCTACCGCGACGTCAAGCAATACCGCCGCAGCCGGAGGTGGTATGGCTGAGCTGGAGGTGGAGAACCTGAGCCTGCGCTTCGGCGGGCTCACCGTGCTGGAGGGCCTGTCGTTCGCGGTGGAGCCGGCGGAGCTGTTCGCGCTGATCGGCCCCAACGGCGCCGGCAAGACCAGCGCCTTCAACTGCATCAGCCGCATCTACCGCGGCGAGGGCCGCATCCGCTTCCGCGGGCGCGACATCTCTGCGCTCAGCCCGCGCGCCGTGGCGCGGCTCGGCATCGCCCGCACCTTCCAGCACGTCGAGCTGTTCCCGCACATGAGCGTGCTCGACAACATCATGGTCGGCCGGCACGCGCGCCTCGCCACCAACCCGCTGCAGCGCATGCTGTTCCTGCCGGCCGTGCGCCGCGAGGAGGTGGCGCAACCGCGAGGCCGTGGAGCGCATCATCGAGTTCGTGGAGCTGGAGGGCGTGCGCCATGCGCACGCCGGCGCGCTGCCGTTCGGCATCCAGAAGATCGTGGGGCTCGCCCGCGCGCTGGCGCTGGAGCCGTCCCTGCTGCTGCTGGACGAGCCCTCCGCCGGCCTCACCCGCGACGAGCGCGACGACCTCGCCCGCTTCATCCTGCGCATCAAGCACGACCTGAAGCTGCCGATGATCTGGATCGAGCACGACATGCAGATGGTGGCCGACCTCGCCGACCGCATCCATGTGCTCAACTATGGCCGCACGCTTGCCACCGGCACGCCGGAGGTCGTGCTGAACGATCCGGCCGTGGTCGCCGCCTATTTGGGCGTTCGCGGCTGAGTTGAGCCGAAGGCTGACGGTGGCGCCCCTTGCGCTCGCCCCTGCACCCCGCCATGATCCATGCTGCCACGCATTGCGGGGAGCGCCGGATGGCCGTCGAAGCTGCCGCGGGGCCCATGCAGGGCAAGCTGGTCGTGCGCAATATCGGCCTGCTGCTGTCGGGTGATTTGGCGCGGCCGATCCTGGATGCGGACACCATCGTTGCGGTCGACGGGCGGATCATGGCTGTCGGCAAGGCCAAGGATGTCGACACCGACAAGCCGGACATGGTGATCGACGCCAAAGGCTGCGCGGTCGCGCCGGGCCTGATCGACAGCCATTGCCATCCCGTGTTCGGCGACTGGACGCCGCGGCAGAACCAGCTCGGCTGGATCGAGTTCCTGCGTCAACGGCGGCGTCACCACCTTCGTCTCCGCCGGCGAGGTGCATCTGCCCGGCCGGCCGAAGGACCCGATCGGCGTCAAGGCGCTGGCCATCACGGCGCAGCGCACCTTCGCCAACTTCCGCCCCTCCGGCGCCAAGGTCATCGCCGGCGCGCCCATCGCCGAGAAGACCATGGTGGAGGAGGACTACGCTGAGATGGCCCGCGCCGGCATCACCATGATCGGTGAGATCGGGCTCGGCACGGTGAACACGGGGTCCGAAGCGGCCAAGCACGTCGCCTGGTGCCGCAAGCACGGGCTGCAGACCATCATCCACACCGGCGGGCCGTCGATCCCAGGCTCCAACCTCATCAGCCACGAGGTGGTGCTGGAGGCCAACCCCGACGTCGTCAGCCACATCAACGGCGGCCACACCGCGCTCGCCACCGGCCACATCTGCCAGCTCTGCGAGCAGGCCAAGGGCGCCATCGAGATCGTGCACAACGGCAACGAGAAGGCCGCCATCACCGCGCTCAAGACGGCGATGGAATTGAAGCGCACGCACGAGATCATCATCGGCACCGATGCGCCGGCGGGCTCGGGCGTGCAGCCGCTCGGCATCCTGCGCACCATCGCCTTCCTGGCAAGCTTCGGCGGCGTGGCGCCGGAGACGGTGTTCTGCATGGCGACCGGCAACACGGCGCGCGTCCGCAAGCTCGATGCCGGGCTGATCGAGACGGGCAAGCCGGCCGACTTCGTGTTCATGGACCGCGCGCAGCACACCGCGGGCAAGACGCTGCTGGAGTCGGTTGCGCTCGGCGACCTACCCGGCATCGGCATGGTGGTGATCGACGGCATCGTGCGCTGCGGCCGCTCGCGCAACACGCCGCCGGCCGACCGCGTCCCGAAGTGGTGGGGCATTAGACTTCGATGCGCACCTATTTCCTCAACCGTTGCCTCAGATGTCATCCCGGTGCTCGTCACCGGGATCCACCCATCCGCGAGCACCTGAGCAATCTGATGGATGGATCCCGGGCACGCCCGGGATGACAACGGGGCGCTGATGAAAGCCAAAATCCGCAAATCCTCACCGTCGTCGACGAGACACAGATGGAGATGGGGCGGCCGGTGTCGCCACCGGTGCGCCGCGCGGTAGCCTGCGCCGTGATCGAGAACCCGTTCGCGGGCCGCTACGTTGAGGACCTCGCGCCGCTGGTCGAGATCAGCGAGGAGCTGGGCACGCTGCTGACGGAGCGCTGCATCGCCGCGCTCGGCATCCCCGGCGGCACGGCGGAAGGCTACGGCAAGGCAGCCATCGTCGGCGAGGCGGGCGAGCTGGAGCATGCCGCCGCACTGCTGCATCCCAAGCTCGGCACGCCGATCCGCAAGGTGCTGGAGAAGGGCGCGGCGCTGATCCCCTCGGCCAAGAAGAGCGGCGGGCCGGGCACGGCCATCGACGTGCCGCTCGGCCACAAGGATGCGGCCTACGTGCGATCGCATTTCGATGCCATAGAGGTGCGCGTGCCGGATGCACCGCGCGCCAGCGAGATCGTGGTATGCGTCGCCGTCACCGACGGCGGCCGGCCGCTGCCGCGTGTCGGCGGTCTCAAGAAAGATGAGATCAAAGGCGCAGATGGATTGAGATGAGCGCTCGGATGTCATACCGGGGCTTGTCCCCGGTATCCAGCGATCAGCAAACGCCGGAGCAAGTTGCGAGATGGATCCCGGCGACAAGCGCCGGGATGACAAACAAAAGTCGGAAGCAGAACACCCAAGGACATGGGCGCGAAGGATGAGCATCAATCATCGTGGAGAGTCGTCATGAAGAAGCAAGATCAATCGCCGTGAATTCGTCGCCGGGTCTGCCGCAGCAACGGCAGCAGCTGTTGCTGCACCATCCGTCCTGCGCGCGCAGGCCGGCCCCATCAAGATCGGCGAGATCAACAGCTACACCGCCCAGCCCGCGTTCCTCAATCCGTACCGCAACGGCTGGACGCTGGCGCTGGAGCAGATCAACGCCAAGGGCGGCGTGCTCGGCCGCAAGGTCGAGACCATCCACCGCGACGACGGCGGCAAGCCCGAGGACTCGGTTCGGCACGCTGGCGAGCTGCTGAATGCCGAGCGGGTCGACATCCTGGCCGGCGGCTTCCTCTCCAACGTCGGCCTCGCCATCTCCGACTTCGCCAACCAGAACAAGCGTCTCTACGTCGCCTCCGAGCCGCTGACCGACGCACTCGTGTGGGCCCGCGGCAACCGCTATACCTTCCGCTTGCGCCCCTCCACCTACATGCAGGTGGCGATGCTGGTGGAGGAGGCCGCCAAGCTCAAGACGCGCACCTGGGCCTGCGTGGCGCCCAACTACGAGTACGGCCAGTCGTGCGTGCGATGGTTCAAGGAGCTGCTGGCCAAGGCCAAGCCCGACGTGTCGTTCGTGGCCGAGCAGTTCCCGGCGCTCGGCAAGATCGACGCCGGCGCCACCGCGCAGGCGCTGGAGGCGGCCAAGCCCGAAGGCATCTTCAACGCGACGTTCGCGGGCGACCTCATCAACTTCGTGCGCCAGGGCAACACGCGCGGCCTGTTCGAGGGACGCGAGGTGGTGAGCATGCTGACAGGCGAGCCCGAGTATCTCGATCCGCTGGGCGCCGAGGCGCCGAAGGGTTGGATCGTCACCGGCTATCCGCATGCCGAGATCAAGACGCCGGAGCACGCGGCCTTCTACGCAGCCTACAGGGCCAAGTTCAACGACTACCCGCGGCTCGGCTCCGTGGTGGGCTACGACACCATGAACGCCATCGCCGCGGCGCTGACCAAGGCCAACAGCACCGACAACGAGCAGCTCATCGGTGCCATGCGCGGCTTGAAGTTCCAAAGCCCCTTCGGCCCTGTCGAGTTCCGCGCCATCGATCATCAGTCGACGCTCGGCGCCTACGTCGGCCGGCTCGACGTCAAGGATGGCAAGGGCGTGATGGTGGGCTGGGGCTATCGCGACGGGGCCCGCTACCTGCCCTCCGACGACGAGGTGAGGAAGCTGCGCCCAGCCAGCACTTGAGGCGCAACGGGCAAGCGCGGTCGGGGCTGTAAGACGGCGCAGGGTCGACCATTCCTGTGCCCCAAAGCACAGCGCAACCGGAGCAGCACGCTTACCTGTTGGTCAGCGGCCGGCGGGTTGCCGGTATCGCGGTTCTTGAACAGGAGGCCATCATGAAGACGTTGCTATCCGCCGTTGTCGCGCTGACGGTTCTGGCCGGTTCCCTGGGCTCGGCCCAAGCCGCCACCTTCGGCTCCCTCGAGTACTGGGTCGAGCGCGACCGCAACCAAAATTGAGGCTCGCATCGCACGAGCTTGACCTTTGAGTGAGCTCGAACTGGCGCCCCTCGCGGGCGCCATTTTCTTTTGCCCGGCAAATTCCGGGGCCAGGCGCAACCGCCACGCCCCGCCGTCCATCAGTCGGTCCGCGGCGCTCTCCCCGTAGTTCCCCCTGTGGCGACGCGGGCGTGTTTGTCGTAGCCTGATGCAGCGTTGGGCGTTTTCCTGGCGTTGGTGGTGCTGCTGGCCAAGGGGGCTGTGCAACCCCTGCCGCCCTGGCCGAGGCCAGCCTGCCACACCATATAGTGTACGTTCGCCCGCACCCGCTGCGGGCGGCAGAGGAGCAAGTATCCCAAGGGGATCGATCGATGCCGATGAACTTCGCCAAAACCGGCCTGCTGCTGGCGGTGCTGACCGGTATCTTTGTGGGGCTCGGCTATCTGTTTGCCGGCCCGGGCGGCATGGTCATCGCCTTCTTTATCGCGCTGGCGATGAACATGTTCAGCCTCTGGCAGTCCGACAAGCTGGTGCTGCGCATGTACGGCGCCGAGGAGGTCGACGCCAACAGCGGCGGACAGTACTACGCCATGGTGCGCGATCTGGCGGCGCGGGCACAGCTGCCGATGCCCCGCGTCTACATCATGAACAACCCGCAGCCCAACGCCTTCGCGACCGGGCGCAATCCGCAGAACGCCGCCGTGTGCGCGTCCACCGGCCTGCTCGAGATGCTGTCGCCCGAGGAAGTATCGGGTGTGATGGCGCACGAGCTGGCGCACGTGAAGAACTACGACACGCTGACCATGGCGGTTGCGGCCACGGTCGGCGGCGCCGTGTCGATGCTGGCGCAGTACCTGCAGTTCGGCGCGATCTTCGGCGGCAACCGCGAGAACCAGGGCGGCGGCGGGCATTGGATCGTTGCGATCATCGCCGCGATCGTGGCGCCGATGGCGGCGATGTTGGTGCAAATGGCGGTCAGCCGCTCGCGCGAGTACCAAGCCGACCGGCTGGGCGGCATGATCTGCGGCAATCCGATGTGGCTCGCCTCGGCGCTGCGCAAGATCGAGCACTACGCCCGCGGCATTCCCAACGAGCCGGCCGAGGCCGCACCCGGCACCGCGCATCTCTTCATCATCAATCCGCTGACCGGCCAGGGCATGGACAACCTGTTCTCGACCCACCCCAACACCGAGAACCGCATCGCCGAGCTGGAGAAGCTGTCGGCCGAGCTCGGCCCGGGTGCCTCGCGCGTGCCGCAACCATCCCGGTATGCGGCGCCCCCGGCCGCGCCTGGCCCCTGGGGCGGGGGTGCGACTGACAGGCCGCGCCGTGGCCCGTGGGGGTAACGGCCCGGCAGGGTGGAAGGAAGCGGCCCGCGCAGGTCACCCGCAGCGGGAGCCCCTCGGGACTGGCGGCGCGTGAGCTGGCGCATCGGCTGATCACAGCAGTACTGGTCCACCGGCGCCCGCTCGAGCTGGCGCTGGTAGATGCCGGCACCCATCGGAGGCTCGCGGAGCTCGACGCCCGCGACCGTGCCTTCGCCCGTGCGCTGGCATGCACCGTGTTGCGCCGGCAGGGCGAGCTGGAGCACGTCCTCAACGCGTTCCTGCAGCGGCCGCTCCCGCCCGACAGTGGTGCGCGGCCCATCCTGCTCGCGGGCGCGGCACAGATCGTCTGTCTCGGCACACCGCCGCATGCGGCCGTCGATCTTGCGGTGGAGGCTACGCGACGCCTGCGCGGCGGAGCGAAGCTGGCGGGGCTTGCCAACGCGGTGCTGCGCCGGGTGGCGGAGAAGGGCCCAGAGCTGCTGCGTGATGTCGATCCGATCACTGCCAACATCCCTGCCTGGCTGCTGCGGCGCTGGGAGGCGGCCTACGGCCACGATGTGGCGCGTGCGGTCGGGAGCGTGAGCCTGCGCGAGGCCGCGCTCGACATTTCCTTCAAGTCCCCCGCCGATGCATCTGGTGTGGGCCGAGCGCCTCGGCGGCCGCCAGCTGCCGACCGGGTCGGTCCGCTGCATTGCGCCGGGGCGCATCGAGGAGCTGCCCGGCTATGCCGAAGGCGCCTGGTGGGTTCAGGACGCGGCTGCCGCGCTGGTGACGCGGACGGCGCGGCGAGGTTGCGGGGCGGACGGTCGCCGATCTTTGCGCCGCCCCAGGCGGCAAGACGGCCGCACTCGCTGCTGCGGGCGCCAAGGTCACCGCGGTCGATATTTCGCCGAAGCGGTTGGAACGCCTGACCGCCAACCTGCAGCGGCTGCAGCTCGAGGCCGAGATCGTCGCGGCCGACCTGGCGACGTGGATGCCCGATCGCAGCTTCGATGTCGTCGTGCTCGATGCCCCCTGCACGGCGACCGGCACGATTCGCCGGCATCCCGACATTCTGCGTCTGCGGCAGCCGGAGGACATCGGCCGCTTGGCGGGCATTCAGCGCGCGCTTATCGACGGCGCCGCGCGACTGGTGGCGCCTGGGGGAATGCTGATCTACGCCACCTGCTCATTGGAGCCGGAGGAAGGCGAGCAGCAGATCGCGGCCTTCTTGGGCGAGACTGCGGAATTTGCTCGATTGCCCATCGATCCCGGCGCGCTCGGCGCCGACCCGTCGTGGATCACGGCAGCCGGCGAGCTCAGGACCCTGCCCCATCACTTGCCGCTGGAGCCACCGGAGATATCGGGTCTCGACGGCTTCTATGTGGCGCGGCTGCAGCGCCGCGCCTGAGGAGACGTGCGCCTCTCGGGGCTTCGATCCTAAGAGCGGTTCTTCACGAGCAGTGCCAACTGCGCGCGATCGAGGCCGCGCCGTGCCAGCTCGCTGTCCGACAGCCGCGAGAGTTCCTTGTAGAGCTCCTCGGTTGCGCGGGCGTTGCGATACTCGCTCACGTAAGCCCAGGCCGCCGTCAGCGAATATGCCGCGCCGGCAGCGAGCGCTTGCACGACCGTGATTGCCGTGAGCGGGTTCTGAGGTGTGGTCTCGGGATATGCGGCTGCTTGCGGCTTCACGGTCTGTCCTCCCATGGGGTGGTGCTCCATCCGTCAAGGAGAACTTAGCGAAACGCCAAAACCGCGCTGTGCCGTGCGACACAAGGGATAAGCCTTGCCGGGATAGCGGGCGGATGCCTTTGAAGATCTTGCAGAAAAGCAAGGCTCAGGCGGCGGCGGCCTGCGGGGCTGGCAGGCGGTGCGGCAGCATGGCGACAGCCGCCAGTATGATGGCGGCCGATGCGGCCAGCACGCGGAACAGTGTGTCGAAGCCCCAGTTCTCGTAGAGGAACGCGATCAGCGGCAGCGACGCCGCCAGCACCGTGAAGCTCACGACGTAGCGCAAGCCGTAGATGCGCGCGCGGTACTCGCCCTCGGCAAGCCGCCCGATCATGTAGTCGTTGATGGGAATCTGCCCGAACGCCGCCAGCATGAACGCCATGGCGCAAAGTAGTGCCGCCCAGTCTGCAAGCCCCGGCATCGCCGCAAAGAACACCACCTGCAGGGCAGCGGCCGTCATGAACACGGTGCGCGGGCCCAGCCGGTCCAGGAAGTGCCCGACGATCAGCTGGCCGATCGATGCCAGCGCAAACACCAGGAAGGCGAGCTGTCCGAGCGCGGTCGCGGAGACGGCAATTCCGCCGAGCCGCTCGTCGAACACCTTGGGCAGCGCAAACGTGGTCGACTGGAAGACTATGCTCGACACTGCGGTGGTCAGGAACACGATGACCGAGACCCGCACCAGCAGTGCCTTGAGGTCGGGCGCCAGTGCCTTGGCTGCGGCCTTGGCGCGAGCCGGCGCACGCGGGCGCACGATCTCGGGCCACATGAGCGCCGTGTACGCGATGCCGATCAGGATCGAGACGATGCCAGGCACCACGAACGCAACGCGCCAGCCGCCGTGGTCGATGAAGTAGCCGGTGACCAGCGCGGCGCTGGCGACGCCGAGGTTGCCCCACACGCCGTTCACGGCAATGCGCATGCCGGTGTTCTTCCACTTCTCCACCACGATGGCGAGACCGACCGGGTGATAGATCGCGGCGAATACGCCGACGATGAAGAGGCCGATCGCGATCTCCAGCGGCGAGCGGGCGAACGCGGTGCCGATGGAGGCGAGGCCGATGCCGACGAAGAACACGCTCATCATTCCATCGCGGCTCCAGCGATCGGCGAGCCAGCCGGCGGGCAGGGCGAACACGCCGAAGGCGAAGAAGCCCGGCGTCGCGTATTTCAGGAGATCGCCGTAGCCGAGCCCCCACTCGCGGTGCAGCGCCAGCGCAGCGACGGTGGCAAAGATCAGCGTGAACAGATGATCGAGGAAATGCCCGACGTTGAGCAACAGGAAGTGCAATCGGTCGCGCATTTCCGGCCCTCCCTGGCCGCGATCTTTCCACTGCACCGTAGCTGCTTTGCCCGCTTCCGCAAACCGGCGGCGCGCATAGCTGGCCTGATGCCTCCGTCGCCGGGCGGTGGGATGGCGTGCTAGTGTCCTGATCGCGAAATTCGTCTGACTATGCGGCGGACTGAGAACGAATTTCGCGATCTGAAGGACCTTGAAAAATCATGATGCTAGTGATTCGAGAAGTCCGCATCCGAACCCAGCCCAGCGTGATGTAGCGGACTTCTCGATCATCACACTAGAAGCTGACCAGCAAACACGCGCGGGCGCAACAGCACGACGGACAGGGAGAAAGCAATGACGGAGGCTGTCTTCGAGCGATTGGCTGAGCTGGCCAACGGCAACGCCTGGCTGGTGCACCGGGGCAGGTTCCTCGACGTCGACTTCATGCTCGAGGCCGGACCCGCGCAGTATCTGGTCGGCATTCGCCGCGGCCACATCGAGAAGGTCGCCAAGGGGCCTCTTGTCATGCCGCGCTGGACGTTCGCGCTGCGCGCCTCGGAGCAGGCCTGGTCGACGTTCTGGCAACCGGTGCCGCCGCCCGGGTTCCACGACCTCATCGCCATGTCCAAGGTAAAGGCCCTGCGCATCGAGGGCGATCAGCACCCCTTCATGGCCCACCTGCGCTACTTCAAGGAGCTGCTGGCGCTGCCGCGGGCAAGCGCGGGAGCAGTCCAATGAGCAAGGACGCAGGCGCCCAGATTCGAGCCGATCGTCGGCCGCTACCTGCGGCTCTCGATCGCGGGCAAGACGCATCGCTTGTATGTGGAGGAAGCAGGTGAGGGCATACCGCTGCTGTGCCTGCACACGGCCGGCGCCGACAGTCGGCAGTACCGGGGACTATTCGCCGACCCAGGAGATCCTTTCGCGCTTTCGCATCATCGCCTTCGACATGCCCTGGCACGGCAAGTCGTCTCCGCCCGAGGGCTGGCAGAGCGGCGAGTACAAGCTTACCGCGCGCGCCTACGTCGACACGATCATGACCGTGGTGGATGCGCTTGGCCTCGACAGGCCAGTGGTCATCGGCTGCTCGATCGGAGGCCGTGCCGTTCTGCATCTTGCGCTGGAGTACGCCACGCGCTTCCGCGCGCTCGTCGGCCTGGAGTCCGGCGCCCACGCCGACCCCTATTACGATCTCAGTTGGCTGCATCGCCCGGATGTGCATGGCGGCGAGATCTGCGGCGCGATGATCTCCGGCCTGATCGCTCCGACCGCGCCCGATAGGGACCGCTGGGAGACGATCTGGCACTACATGCAGGGCGGCCCCGGCGTCTTCAAAGGCGATCTCCACTACTACACGTCCGACGGCGACGTGCGCGCGCGGGTGGCCGAGATCGATACGCGCGCCTGCCCGCTCTATCTGCTGACCGGCGAGTACGACTACTCCTGCACACCTGCTGACACGCGCGACCTGGCAGCGCGCATCCCGGGCGCGCAGGTCACCATCATGAAGGGACTCGGTCACTTCCCGATGAGCGAGGACCCCGAGCGCTTCCTCGACTACCTCCGCCCCGTGCTGCAGAGCGTGCACGATCGTGAGACCCGATCTTGAGACCAGGGCCTGAGCGGCCGGACGGGCCCTGGGATCGCGCTCAGGCCGCGCGACGGTCGCGCGTAGGACCGTCGGCAGCCGGCGCTTTGGGCTCGGGGAAGGTGATGTAGTCGCGCGGCGTTGCGACCGTGCTCCCAGCCCATGTGCCGTTGAGGCCCTGCCCGGCAAGCGCGCTGAAGGTAGCCGCCAGGCGGCGCGCGCCCTCTGTGTAGTCCTGCGCGGCGGCCTGCCAGAACCGCAGCTGCTCGCCCGCCAGATCCTGCGGGGTCTTGCACTGGCCCACCCGCGAGGGCAGCTCCAGCCAAGCCTGGGCCCGCCGGGTCATGAGACCCATCACTTCCAGGTTGATGCGGCCGGCGTTGCGCAGCGCCGGCTCGTAGCCTTTGACCAGCTGATCCACAGCGCCGCACCAAACCGCGCTCAAATTGCCTAAGGGACCCGCAACGGGGTCACCGCGCTCGTTTGCGCTCATAGCCCTCTCCACTGTTCCTACCCTGAACAGCCGCTCCGGAGATTGGCCGCATTTTTCCGGGCGCGGCATCACTAGAATTACCTTTCATGAGGCGGATCGGCAACACGGAAACGCATCGCGAACATTGTTTGTCGGCCACACGCCCGGCCCAAAGATGAGCCGGATACGGCGGCCAGCTCCAGCATGCAATTGGCATCCCGCGCCAAGTACAATACGGTTAACGCGGAAGTTCAGGTGGGCGCATAGTCATCAGATTCCAACTTTTTGTTGGCAAAATGCTTCGCGTGGCGCGTTTTGTTGACCGTTTGTTCTTGCGGAACCTCGTTCTGACGCAGGCCACTATCGCGTGCGGCCTCGCGCCAATATCGCTCGCGGTGGCCGGCGAGGCCCAATCCGGCGCCTCCGAGCCCCACTACGAAATATGGGCCGGAGCCGACGCGTTCCGCCAAGTTTGGTCGCTATATGCGGGGGGGGACGTATGCTCCCTTCGGCAGCGTCCGTCAGGACGGCTTCAGGGTCCGCGCGGTAGCCGGGTATGGGGCGTACCGATACTCCAGCGCGCGTTGGACCGGCCTTGCCACCCAGCAGGTGCAGTTCCACGGCTCGATCGCCTTCGCCGACCTTCTCGCCGGCTACCAGCAGCAAATGGGCCCGCTGACCATCAAGATTCTGGGCGGCCTCACGATAGCGGACCGCAGCGTCGACGACCCGGATGCCTCCAACCTGGGCAGCCGGGTCGGGGGCAAAGGCGTTTTCGAGGCGTGGTGGAACGTGACGGACCAGGTCTGGGCGTCGCTGGATTTGTCGTGGTCCACGCTCGACAGCGTCTATGGCTCCCGCGCGCGGGTCGGCTGGCGGTGGTGGCCGCAACTATCGGTCGGCGTTGAAGGCGGCGCTGCCGGCAACTGGGACTACGATACGGCGCGCGTGGGCGCCTTCGCGCGCTACGAGTGGACGACGGGCGAGCTGTCGGTGTCCGGCGGCGTCTCGGGCGATGGCCCAAGCAACGGCTTCGTGGACGTGCACGGGCCGTTCGCCACGTTCAACGTACTGACCCGCTTTTGAGCATAATCGCCTGAGCTTTGGACCAGCGCGCGGCACGCATATGTGCTATGCTTCGATGTTCGAAACAGCGGAGGAATGCCATGAAGAGCATTCTCCTACCGGTCGATCAAAGTGAGCAGATGCCGGCGGCGCTCGAGGCCGCGCGGCTGGTGGCAAACCTGTTTGCGGCGACTATAGAAGGCGTTGCCCTGCGTCCGGCATTTGCCGAGATCGTAGCGCCCGACCCGATCGTCGCCGTCACCATCCCGCCTGCCGACTGGAACGAGGCGGAGTTCTGCCAAATCGCGCGGCAATCCTTCGATGGCTTCGCGGCCAGGTACCCTGCCGGGGCCGGTCAGGAAGGGCGCTTTCGCTGGCGCGGGGGGCCTGCGATCGACGACAGCACGCTGGGCAGCCTGGGGCGGGTGCATGACGTGACCGTGCTCGGCCGGCCGGGCAGCCGCGGCGCGCGCATGACGGCGATGGAGGCGGCGCTGTTCGACAGCGGCAGGCCGGTGCTCATGGCGCCGCAGCTCGCGCCGAAGTCGATCGGCCAGACGGTGCTGGTGCACTGGAATGCCAGCACCGAGACCGCGCGCTGCATTCTGTTCGCGCTGCCCCTGTTGAAAAAGGCCAAACGCGTGGTGCTGATTGCCGTCGAAGGCGCGCTCGTCCCCGGCCCGAGCATCGGCGAGGCGATCGGCTATCTGGCCGCCAACGGGGTGACTGCGACGGAGAAGACGGTAGGCGGCCGCAACCTGCGCGCCGGCGAGATCATTCTCACCGAGGCCGCATCGATGGGCGCCGACCTGCTGATCAAGGGGGCCTACACGCAAAGCCGCCTGCGGCAGATGATCTTCGGCGGGCCCACCAGCCACATCCTCTCGGCCGCGGAATTGCCCGTGTTCTTTGCGCACTGATCCTCTTCAGGAGGCTGGCGCCGTGCGCAAGGCGCGCACGCACCAGAACATGGCAAGCCCCATCAGGGCGCCGCCGATCGCCAGCGTGAACGAGGCCATGTAGTTTCCCGTCAGCTCGTAGAGCAGGCCGGAGGCCCACGAGCCGAGCCCCGCGCCCAAGCCCATGGCGAGCGACAGCGTCCCGTAGATGGTTCCGACCCCGCCTGGAAACAGCCGGGTGACGAGAACGATGATGATCGGCCCGCGGGCTCCCTGCATCAGGCCGAAGAACAGCACGAACGCGTAGACCAGCGCCAGCGAGGGCCAGGCCGAGGCCAGCATGAGCACCGCAATTCCGATGATGGTCGAGAGATAGGACAGGCTCGCCGTGCGCAGGTGGCCGAACCTGTCCGACAGCCAGCCGATGCCGAGAATGCCGACCACCGACAGCATGCCGGTGAGCCCGAAGGCGCTGGCCGCGATCAGCGGGTCGAAGCCCAGCTCGATCAGATAGGCAACCGAGTGCGGCAGCACGCTGTAGGCCGCAATCGACGTGAACAGATAGGCGGCGAACAGGCCCCAGAACGCGCCGGTGCGCAACGCCGCCGAGACCGTCCACGGCCCCTTGGCGCTGCGCGCTGCCTCGCGCGCGCATGGCCCGCCACTCAGGCGAGCCCGCCGTCATGCGCTCGAGCGGCGCCAGCATGACCAGCGGCAACATGGCGAGCACGCCTGTCCCCAGCATTCGATGCGCCACGCGCCAATCGGTGATGGAAAGCGCCAGCTGCGTCAGCGGTGGCAGGATCAGCATACCGGCTCCGATCGCCGCATAGGGCACCGACATCACGGTACCGATGCGGCTCGAGAACCAGCGCGACAGCAGCGCGGAGGCCGCGATCATGCCGAGCGAAGCCGAGCCGAGCCCGCCCAGGAAGCCGACGCATATGAGATAGTGCCAAAGCTCGGTGGCCGAGCCTGCAAGCAGGTAGCCGAGCCCGAGGCTGGTCAAGCCGAAGCCGTACGTGACGCGCGCGCCGAACCGGTCGATCAGCTGGCCCGCGAAAGGCGCAGCAAGCCCGTAGGCCAACATGAACACCGAATACGTGAGCGTGATGTCGGCGCGCGACACGCCGAGGCCCTGCTGCACGGGCAGCAGGAACACCGCGAACGTCTCGGTGACGCCGCGCGCGAGCATATTCATGACGAACGCGAGGACGACGAGCGTAACGAGAAATGCGCGGGCTGCCGGCGCTTGGCTCTGTGGCACGCTTTCAGCCCCCTCGCGGCCCAGCGGTCAGATGCGCTGGAACTTGGCCATGGCTTCACTGAAGGTGAGGCCGTCGACGAGCTCCCTGGCCGCCTGCTCGTCGTCGCTGGTGTAGCGGCCGGCGAGCTCGGCCACCTGTGCGGCATGCTCGGCGGGGATGCACACGACGCCAGAGCCGTCGGCGACGATGACGTCGCCGGGCCGCACTCGTACGCCGCCGCAGGCGATCGGCACATTGACGTCTGTGATGGCGAGCCGGGTACGGCCCGTAAGCGGCGTCATGTGCCGGGCAAACACCGGGAACGCGTGCTCGATCATCTCCTCCCGATCGCGCACGCCGCCGTCGGCGACGAGCCCGCTGATCCCCTTGGCCTTGGCGGCGAGCGTCGCCAGCCCGCCGAATGTCGACACGCAATGTCCGCCGTTGTCGATCACCAGGATATCACCGGCGCCGGCAGCGTCGATCATGTGTCCGACTTTGAAGTCCTCCGAGCGGAAGTCGCCGCGCCGGCCGGTGATCTCACGCACCGTTACGGCACGGCCCGCGCAGCGCGTTCCAGGCACCATTTGCACGAGCCCTTGCATCACGCCCTCGAAGGCAACGTCGTCCAGCGCATTGGCGATGGTTGGCGTGGCGAGGGTCGCGAACGCCTGCAGGATCGCGTCGGAAACCGTCATGGGATGCTCCTTGGCTGGTCCGCAGGCCGGGCCTTGCGGGGCGCTCCAGAAGTCGTATCTTTCGCGCGCCTTGTTCACAACCCGCACGCACGCAGCAATGACGCGCACGCAATCCCGGCGGCCACACGAGCTGGCCTTGTCGCTGGCGGTGCTGGTATGCGCCTCGTCCTCTGCTGACGCATCGACCTGCTCTGACGAGCGTACGGTGTCGGCGCGCGGCGAGCCTTCGCGGTACGAGGTGCTGGCCAAGGCCAAGGCGCGGGGCAATTGGCGGGCGCGGGTGCGCGCCCTGCCGGCGCTCGGGCCGCTCTATGCGACATGGAGCATAGCTGACGCGGCCCACTACGAATGCTCCGAGCGCGACGGCCGCTTCGCCTGCACCGCGGTCGCGCGGCCCTGCCGCCGCTAGCGCGAGCGCTCTTCTCCACCGTTGAGGAAGCGTTGCAGTATTGGCTAAAGTTCGCGGGAAATTCGGAGCACATTTGTTACGCACTATCGCGTTAATCAATGCAATGTCGCTTCAACACGAGCATGATGCCGGAGCGCTCGGGGGGCGGACGCGGCGGGCCGAGAAACGGCAGGAACGCAATGATTGGCGCTGAAGAGGAAAACCAACTGCTGAGCAGGCTTTGTGCCTCGTTCGCCGAGGATGCACGCGGGTTCTCGGCCGAGAAAGACGGCCACTCCGGCGTGCTCGTTCTCAACCGCGGCCACTACCGCGGGGTGTGGCGTTGGATCGGCGGCGGCTACGCCTTTACCCCAGGCGGATACGGCAGCTCGACCCATTCAGCGCCCACCCCGCACGACGCGGTCCGCTACACGCTGGACCACGTCTGCCGGGCTTAGGGGTCGGACAGGGGCCTAGAACAGCCCCTCGATCTGTCCCCTCTCGTTGAGGCGGATGGTGTTGGCGGCCGGCGTCTTCGGCAGGCCCGGCATGGTCATGATCTCGCCGGTGATGACGACGATGAACTCGGCGCCTGCGGAGAGCCGCAGTTCGCGGACCGGCACGACGTGGCCCGTGGGCGCGCCGCGCTTGTTGGGATCGGTCGAGAACGAGTACTGCGTCTTGGCCATGCACACCGGCAGGTGACCGTAGCCAGCGCCTTGCAGCTCGATGAAGCGCGCCTCCACCGAGGCGTCGCAGGCGATGTCGGCAGCCCGGTAGATCTCGGTGGCGATGGTCTTGACCTTGTCGCGCAGCGGCATCGCGTCGGGATAGAGCGGCTTGAATTTCGATTGGCCGCTGTCGGCGAGATCGACTACGTGGCGGGCGAGCGCCTCGGTGCCCTTGCCGCCTTCGCGCCCAGTGCGTGCACAGGAATGCCTTGGTGCCGGCGCTCTCGGCCGCCTTCATCACCTCGGCGATCTCCTTGTCGGTGTCGGTGATGAACCGGTTGATCGCCACCACCGGCGGCACGCCGAACTTCCTCACGTTCTCCATGTGCCGCTTGAGATTGTCGCAGCCCTTGGCGACGGCTGCAGCGTTCTCGTTCTTGAGGTCGTCCTTGGCGACGCCGCCATGCATCTTCAGCGCGCGCACGGTGGCGACGATCACCGCCGCCGCAGGGTTGAGGCCCGCCTTGCGGCACTTGATGTCGAAGAACTTCTCCGCACCGAGGTCGGCGCCGAAGCCCGCTTCAGTCACCACGTAGTCGCACAGCTTCAGCGCCGTCTTGGTTGCCAGCACCGAGTTGCAGCCGTGCGCGATGTTGGCGAACGGGCCGCCGTGGATGAATACGGGGTTGTTCTCCAGCGTCTGCACCAGGTTCGGCATCAGCGCGTCCTTGAGCAGCACGGTCATGGCGCCATCGCCCTTGAGGTCGCTGGCCTTCACCGGCTTGCGGTCGCGGGTGTAGCCGACCACGATGTTGCCGAGCCTCCTCTCCAGGTCCTTGAGGTCCATGGCGAGGCAGAGGATCGCCATCACCTCGGAGGCAACGGTGATGTCGAAGCCGTCCTCGCGGGGGAAGCCGTTGGCGGCGCCGCCGAGCGAGTTGACGATGGAGCGCAGTGCCCGGTCGTTCATATCGAGCACGCGCCGCCAGGCGATGCGGCGTGCGTCGAGACCCAGCTGGTTGCCCCAGTAGATGTGATTGTCGAGCAGCGCGGAGAGCAGGTTGTGCGCGCTGGTGATGGCGTGGAAGTCGCCGGTGAAGTGCAGGTTGATGTCCTCCATCGGCACCACCTGGGCGTAGCCGCCGCCGGCCGCGCCGCCCTTGACGCCGAAGCAGGGCCCGAGCGAGGGCTCGCGCAGGCAGCTCATGGCCTTCTTGCCGATGCGGTTGAGGCCGTCGCCGAGACCGACCGTGGTCGTGGTCTTGCCTTCGCCCGCGGGCGTTGGGCTGATCGCGGTGACCAGGATCAGCTTGCCGTCCTTGTTCTTCTGGACGGAATTGATGAAGTCGGCGGAGATCTTGGCCTTGTAGGGACCGTAGTTGAGCAGCGCGCTTTCGGGGACGCCGATTTTCTTTCCGACCTCGGTGATCGGCTTCATCCTCGCTTCGCGTGCGATCTCGATGTCGGACTTCACGGACATATGCTTGCTCCCGTCTGCCTGGCGTCACCCCTGCGGGGAGCCGCGCTCTTCTCAAAAATCCTACTGCGTTCCGGAAAGGCCCACTTCGCTCAATTTCGCCTCGCGTGGGAGCCCACCCGCGCCGGCACGAGGTTCATGATTTCGGCACGGGCTTGTCGAAGACATCGCCGGCTGTGACGCCCGCCGCCTTTGCCCACTCGGCCGCGGTGACCTTCTTGCCGTCGGCGCCGCGCACGCGCTTCGCCAGAACGGCGCCGCCGCCGGCAGCGATCGTCATGCCCTGGTCGTTGATGCCGAGCACCTCGCCGGGCTTGCCGCTGCCCGACACCTTGGCGCTGTCGAAGATGTCGACCTTGTTGCCCTTGATCGTTCCCCACGCTCCTGGAGCGGGATTGGCGGCGCGGATGGTGTTGTAGACGTCCGCGACGGGGTTGCCCCAATCGAGCTCGGCCAGCTCCTTCTTGAACCAGCTCTCGTAGGAGCCGTCGGCCAGGCTCTGCTTGTGCTTGAGCTTTACGCCAGCGCGCACCAGCTCCAGCCCCTCGATCATGGCGTCGACGCCCATGGGAAACAGCTTCTTGAAGTAGACGTCGCCGAGCGTCTCGTCGGGTCCGATCTCCACCGACTTCTGGATCAGGATCGGTCCCTCGTCGAGGCCCTCGTTCGGCCAGAAGATCGAGAGGCCGGAACGCGTTTTGCCCATGGCGATAGGCCAATTGATCGACGACGGCCCGCGATGCGCCGGCAGCAGCGAGGGGTGGTACTGGAACGTGCCCAGCCGCGGCGCCTCCAGCACCGGCTGCGGCACGAACAGCAGCACGTAGGCCATCATGCATACGTCGGCATTGAACGATTTCATGAGCTCGAGCGCCTCGGGCGTCTTCCAGCTCTTGGGCTGGTGCACCTTCAGGCCCTTCTCGATCGCGAACAGTTTCAGTGGATCCTCCGGCCGGCCCGCCTTGTCCGGCGCGCAGCACACGGCGACCACGTTCTCCTTGCGCTCGAGCAACCTCTCGAGCACGGCCTTGCCGAAGGCCTCTTGTCCATGCACGACGATACGCATTGCGTTGCTCCCTCCGTCATCCCCGCGAAGGCGGAGATCACTCCGCCGCCGCCTTTTTTACTGCTGCCGTCGCGCCGGCTTGCGCAAGCGCTGCGATGTCGTCGGCTGAGTAGCCGAGCTCGCGCAGCACCTCGCCGGTATGCTCGCCGAGAAGCGGCGAGCGCTTCACGTCGGACGGGCTGGCGGACAGCTTGATCGGGTTGCCGACCGACAGATACTTGCCGCGCGTGGGATGGTCCACCTCGACCATGGTGCCGGTGGCGAACAGCGACTTGTCCTCGGCGATCTCCTTCATCGACAGGATCGGTCCACAAGGAATGTCGACGCTATTGCAGATTTCCATGACCTCGAACTTGGTCTTGGTCATGGTCCACTTTTCGATGCGGCCGAAGATCTCGTTCAGCTTCGGGAGCCGTGCGGGCGGCTTGGCGTAGTTGGTATCGGTCTTCCAGCCGGGCTCGCCGATGATGTCGCAAATGGCCTCCCAAACCGGGGCCTGGGTGATGAAATAAATGTAGGCGTCGGGGTCGGTCTCCCAGCCCTTGCACTTGAGGATCCGCCCTGGTTGGCCGCCGCCGGAGTCGTTGCCCGCACGCGGCACCGCCTTGCCGAACGGGATGCCCTCGCCGAACTGGCTGTACTCGTTGAGCGGCCCGTGCGCGAGGCGCTGCTGGTCGCGCATTTTCACCCGCGCCAGATTCAGCACGCCGTCCTGCATAGCGCAGGTGACGCGCTGGCCCTTGCCGCTCATGGTGCGATGGTAGAGTGCCGTGACGATGCCGAGCGCCAGATGCAGACCCGTGCCGGAGTCGCCGATCTGCGCGCCGGTCACCAGCGGCGGGCCGTCGCGGAAGCCGGTGGTCGACGCCGAGCCGCCTGTGCACTGGGCGACGTTCTCGTAGACCTTGCAGTCTTCATAGGGGCCGGGGCCGAAGCCCTTGACCGAGGCATAGACCATCTTGGGGTTGAGCTGCTGGATGCGCTCCCAGGTCAGCCCCATGCGGTCGAGTGCGCCCGGCGCGAAGTTCTCGACCAGCACGTCGCAGGTCTTCACCAGCCGTTCCAGGATCTCCATGCCCTTCTTGTTCTTGCTGTCGATGGTGACCGAGCGCTTGTTGTGGTTCAGCATCGTGAAATAGAGGCTGTCCACGTTGGGAACATCTTGCAGCTGCCCGCGCGTGATGTCGCCCACGCCGGGTCGCTCGACCTTGATCACGTCCGCGCCGAACCAGGCGAGGAGCTGAGTGCACGTGGGCCCCGACTGCACGTGCGTGAAGTCGAGGATTTTGACGCCTTCGAGTGCCTTGCCCATGGCTCGCTCCCTTACTTCTTCTTCAAGACGCTTTGCGGATTGAGATTGCCTATCCTGCCGCTCTCGCTGCCGGCCTTCGGATCGATCACCGCGTTGATGAGGGTAGGCTTGCCGGAGTCCATCGCCGCGTTTACGGCGCGCCTCAGCTCATCCGGGGAGGTGGCATTGACGCCGACGCCTCCGAACGCCTCGATCATCTTGTCGTAGCGCGCACCCTTCACGAACACGGTTGTCGCCGGGTCGGAGCTGGCGGAGTTGACGTCGGTGCCGCGGTAGATGCCGTCGTTGTTGAAGATCACGACGCAGACGGGAAGCTTGTAGCGGCAGATGGTCTCGATCTCCATGCCGGAGAAGCCGAACGCCGAGTCGCCCTCCACCGCGAGCACCGGCTTGCCAGTCTCGACCGCTGCCGCGATGGCGTAGCCCATGCCGATACCCATGATGCCCCAGGTGCCGACATCGATGCGCTTGCGCGGCTGGTAGACGTCGATGATACCGCGCGCCAGATCCAGCGTATTGGCGCCTTCGTTGACCAGGATGGCGTCCGGCCGCTCCTTGACGATGGTGCGCAGCACGCCGAGCGCGCCGTGGTAGTCCATCGGCACGTTGTTGTTCATGAGCCGCGGCGCCATCTTGGCAACGTTCTCCTCGCGCTTGGCGGTGACGGCCTTGGTCCAGTCGGCGGGCGGCGCCGGCCAGTTGCCGCCCATCTGATCGAGCAGCGCCGCGACGCACGAGCCGATGTCGCCGACCACGGGGGCGGCGATCTCGACGTTGGAGTCCATCTCTTTGGGCTCGATGTCGACCTGGATGAACCTCTTGGGCGCATCGCCCCAGGTCTTGCCCTTGCCGTGCGACAACAGCCAGTTGAGGCGCGCGCCGATCATCATCACCACGTCGGCGTCCTTGAGCACGGTCGAGCGCGCCGCACCCGCGCACTGGCGATGCGTGTCGGGCAGCAGCCCCTTGGCCATGCTCATCGGCAGGAACGGCGCGCCGCTCTTCTCGACGAACGAGCGGATCGCGTCGTCGGCCTGCGCATAGGCCGCGCCCTTGCCGAGAATGATCAGCGGGCGTCTGGCGCCCTTGAGCACATCGAGCGCGCGCTTGACCGCAGACGGTGCCGGGATCTGCGCTGGCGCCGGGTCGATCACCTTGACGAGCGACTTCTTGCCGGCCTCCGCGTTCATCACCTGGCCGAACAGCTTGGCCGGCAGATCGAGATAGACGCCGCCGGGGCGCCCCGAGACGGCAGCGCGGATGGCGCGCGCAACGCCGATGCCGATGTCCTGCGCGTGCAGCACGCGGAACGCCGCCTTGCACAGCGGCTTGGCGATGGCGAGCTGGTCCATCTCCTCGTAGTCGCCCTGTTGCAGATCCACGATCTCGCGCTCGGAGGAGCCGGAGATCAGGATCATCGGGAAGCAGTTGGTGGTGGCATGAGCGAGCGCGGTGAGGCCGTTGAGGAAGCCGGGCGCCGACACGGTGAGGCAGATGCCGGGCTGCTTGGTCAGATAGCCTGCGATCGAGGCGGCGTACCCCGCGTTCTGCTCGTGGCGGAACGAAAGCACGCGGATGCCCTCGGCCTGCGACATCCGGAGAAAGTCGGTGATCGGGATGCCCGGCACGGCATACAGCGTCTTGACGCCGTTGAGCTTCAGCGCATCGATGACGAGATGAAACCCGTCCGTCAGCTCCTGCTCGCCGCCGCCCGTCATTGCTTGGTTGTCTGCTGTTGCGGACATCTCGCTCCCCTACAAACTTGTTGTGCACCGCTCCAATCGTCGGACAGCCGCCGTCAGCAGCCGCCATCAATCTTCTCAAGCCTGCCGGCTTGGAAAGCTCCTCCCATCAATCGAGCGTGACGAAGCGCTCGACGTGATCGCGCAATCGCAGGGTATGCTCGCGCACCAGCCGCTCGGCGCGCTCGGTATCGCGTGCCTCCAATGCCGTCACGATATCCTTGTGGTCAACGACCGATCGCTTGGCGCGGTCCTGCTCGAAGATCGTGCGCTGCCGGATGGCGCGCACATGAAAGAACAGCGTGTCGGTGATCTCAGTGATCAGCGGATTCTTGCCGAGCCCGATGATCGTCTGGTGAAACTTGATGTTGGCGTCCGAGTACTCGCCCATCTTGGCCGCGACCTTGTCATGGGAGAACTGGTCGACAAGGGCGTGCAGCCCGGCGAGCTCGGCAGTGGCCGCGTGCTTGGTTGCAAGCCGCGCCGCCATGCTCTCCAGCGCCGCCCATACCGTGATCATGTCGAGGATCTCGGCCTTCGTCTTTCGCACTATGAAAATGCCGCGGCGCGCCACGATCCGGACAAGGCCTTCCTGATCGAGCTGAGCCAACGCCTCGCGCAGCGGCGTGCGGCTGACGCCGAAGCGCTGCGACAGGTCACGCTCGTCGAGACGCAGCTCCGCGTCGTCGGCGTAAATGTTCATGTTGGTGATGGCGGCCTTTAAAGCCTCATAGGCCCGTGCCTTGAGGCTCAGGCCTTCGCCTATCGGCGCGATCTTGAGCTGGGTTTCCGCCACATCACACCTGACTATGCGAGCAAAAGGGGCAGCAGCCCACTCACCCTGGTGGTACTTGGTATACCATACGCCAGCACTTCCCACACCACAAGCGGTTGCGATCCGGCAAGGTCGGGATCGACGTGCAGGGGTGAGACGCCAGCGGACAGTCCGTCTTAGGTTACAATGAATATTGCGTTAGCAGGGCATTTGGCACAATGTATACCACGGCGCAGAACCAACAATGGGAAAGGCCCCAAAGCCTAAGCGGGGCCGCCGCGCGGGAAACGACGGGGAAGGTCACTCGTGGACGAGATCAACGCTCTTCTCGGCGGCTTCAAGGTCGCTCTTTCCTGGTACAATTTGGCCCTGATGTTCGTCGGCATCCTGCTCGGCGTCATCATCGGCGTGCTGCCGGGCCTCGGCGGAGCCAACGGCGTCGCTATTCTTCTGCCGCTCACCTTCCCCATGGCCCAGGTACCGGGCGGGGCCACCTCGGCGATCATCTTGCTCTCGTGCATCTACTGGGGCGCGTTGTTCGGCGGCGCCATCACCTCGATCCTGTTCAACATCCCGGGCGAGCCGTGGTCCGTGGCCACGACGTTCGACGGCCACCCGATGGCCAAGCAGGGCAAGGCCGACGAAGCCCTGACGGCCGCGTTCACCTCCTCGTTCGTGGGGGCGCTGGTGGCAGTGGTGGTCATCACCTTCCTGGCGCCGCTGATTGCCAAGTTCGCTCTGCAGTTCGGGCCTGCGGAGTTCTTCTCCGTGTTCTTCTTGACGTTTGCGAGCTTCGTCGGCATGGGACGAGGCTCGCCGTTCAAGGTGCTCGCCGCCATGTGCCTGGGCTTCGCGCTGGGCTCCGTCGGTCTCGACAAGATGACCGGCACCTTGCGCATGACATTCGGCCACGATGAGCTGCTGATCGGCTTCGACTTCCTGATAGCGGTGATCGGCCTGTTCGGCATCGGCGAGATCCTTTCGTCCATGGAAAGCGGTCTCAAGTTCTCGGGCAGCACCGCCACCATCCGGCTCAATGCGGTGCTGCAGACTTGGAGGCAGCTCCTCAAGTACTGGGTCACCTCGATCCGCAGCTGCATCGTCGGCTGCTGGATGGGCATCACGCCGGGCGGCGCCACGCCGGCCTCGTTCATGAGCTACGGCCTCGCCAAGCGCTTCTCCAAGCGGGGCAACAACTTCGGCAAGGGCGAGATCGAAGGCGTGGTGGCGCCAGAGACGGCCGCACATGCCGCCGGCACCAGCGCGCTGCTTCCCATGCTGACGCTCGGCATTCCGGGCTCCCCCACGGCCGCGGTGCTGCTGGGCGGCCTGTTGATCTGGGGCCTGCAGCCGGGGCCGATGCTGTTCATCGAGCAGAAGGACTTCGTGTGGGGCCTGATCGCCTCCATGTACCTCGGCAACATCGTCGGCCTGGTCGTGGTGCTGACCTGCGTGCCCCTGTTCGCGGCGATCCTGCGGGTGCCGTTCTCGATCATCGCCCCCGTCATCTTGGTGATCTGCGCGGTCGGCGCCTACACGGTGCACAACTCCATGTTCGACGTCTGGCTGATGCTGGCGTTCGGGGTGGTGGGCTATATCTTCAACAAGCTCGGCTACCCGCTGCCGCCGCTGGTGCTCGCTATCGTGCTGGGCGACAAGGCCGAGGAATCGTTCCGGCAGGCGATGCTGGGCTCGCAGGGCAGCCTGACGATCTTCTGGTCGAACTGGCTGGTCGGCTCGATCATGACGCTCGGCATGGTGCTGCTGCTGTGGCCGGCGGTCACCTGGCTGCAGGACCGGCGGCGCAAGTCTGCCGAGCGTCCGGTCACGGCACCGGCCGGTGCCGCCGTCGTCGACCGTGACCGCTGACAGGAGGAATACCGACAAACCATCAATTGCAAAGCAGCGACAACCAAGGAGGAAACAATGACAAGAAGTACAAAAGTGCAGGGATCGAGCTGGAGCACCGCCGGGTGCGGTCTGTTCGGTGTTGCAGCCCTGGCCGTTGCCGCAGCATTGGTTGTTCCAGCGCCGCCGGCTGCGGCTCAGGCCTGGGAGCCGACCAAGCCCATCACCTTCATCATTCCCGCCGGTACCGGCGGCGGTGCCGATCAGATGGCACGCTTCATCCAGGGCGCGGTCGCCAAGAACAACCTCGCAAAGCAGCCGATGATCACCGTCAACAAGGCGGGCGGTGCGGGGGCGGAGGGCTTCCTCGAGGTGAAGAAATCCGCGGGCGACGCCCACACCATCATCATCACGCTGTCGAACCTGTTCACGACGCCCAATGCGACCGGCGTGCCCTTCAGCTGGAAGGACATGACGCCGGTTGCCATGCTGGCGCTCGACCAGTTCGTTCTGTGGGTCAACAGCGAGGCATCTTACACGACCGCGAAGGAGTACATCGACGCGGTGAAGGCCGGCGACGACAAGTCGTTCAAGATGGGCGGCACCGGCTCCAAGCAGGAGGACCAGATCATCACCGCGGCCCTCGAGCGCCTGACCGCGCCCAAGAAGTTCACGTACATCCCGTATGCCGGCGGCGGTGCGGTGGCCGTGCAGCTGGTCGGCAAGCACGTCAACTCGACGGTGAACAACCCGATCGAGGCCGTGTCGCAGTGGAAGGCAGGCGCCCTGCGGCCGCTGTGCATCTTCGACGGCAAGCGCAGCATCTACACGCAGAAGGTGACCTCCACCATGGCCTGGTCCGACATCCCGACCTGCCAGGAAGTCCGGGGTCAATACCGAGTACCAGATGCTGCGCGGCATCTTCATGCCGCCGGGCGTCAAGGACGAGCACGTCGCCTACTACGTCGATCTGTTCAAGAAGGTGATGGGGACGGACGACTGGAAGAGGTTCATGGAGGATGGCGCCTTCAATCAAACCTTCATGAGCGGCGACGCGTTCAAGACTTGGGTCGCAGCCAACGACCAGCTCCACTACGACCTGATGAAGGAAGCGGGCTTCCTGGCGCCCGGCAAGTGAGCTGGGCTGGACCGGTGCCGATGATGGCGGCGCCGGTCCCGCTCCCGTAGCCGACAGTCGGCCTGGCTTGCCGAGCAAGGATCGAACGCATGCACAAAGATGACAACCCGGATAACAGTCGCGCCTTGGTGTCGAACCGGATGATGGAGATCATCGTCGCCCTGGTGCTGCTGGGCGGGTCGGCCATCGTAATCTACGACAGCGCGCGTCTGGGGTTCGGCTGGCGGGAGGGCGAGGGCCCGGCGCCGGGGTATTTCCCGTTCTGGATTGCGGTCATGCTCGCCGTCGCCAGCCTGGTCAACCTGCTGGCCGCTGTGCGTGGCCATGGGGCGGGAGAAATCTTCGTATCGCTGCGGCCGTTCGGCCGCGTCCTGGCGGTCTTGGTGCCGAGTCTGGCGTACGTGGGCCTGATCGGTGGCGTGGCCATCGGGCCAATTGAGGTGCCGAGGATCGGCATCTACGCCGCATCGGCGATCTTCATCCTAGTCTTCATGATGGCCATCGGGCGCGAAAACCCACTGAAGGCGATCGCGGTGTCGGTTGCGATCCCGATCTTGCTGTTCCTGATGTTCGAGAAGTGGTTTCTGGTGCCGCTGCCCAAGGGGCCTCTGGAGACCTGGCTCGGCTACTGACCTGGGGTCAGGGCACCGGGCAGCTGGACCGCGCAGCTCGGCAACTGAATAGGGAAGCCGCCTGTGGAAACTCACAGGCGGCTTCTTATTTTCTTGGGCGCACGAGCCGGCGCTATTCGGCCGCGTGGCGATGAGCCTCCTCGCGCCCCGCCTTGCGCGTCAAGAGCCAACCGGCCAGCACCACGAAGCAGGCGCCGATCACCTCGAAGCTGCGCAGGATGAACTTGGCGCTCACGCCCAGGTATTCGGCGAGCGAGGCCACGTAGTCCTTCAGCACGGGCTCGGTTGCGATCAGCTCGCCGGCCACCCAGCCGAGCAGGGCGGCGCCAGCCCACACCAGGATCGGATACCTCGTCAACAGGCCCATGATCAGCGTCGAGCCGGCAACCACCAGCGGGATCGAGATGACAAGGCCCAGTGACGATCAGCCAGATGCGTTGCTCTGGCGGCGCCCCTTCGGCCGCACCGACGATGGCCAGCACGTTGTCGAGGCTCATGACGATGTCGGCGATGGCGACGATCTTCACCGCTTCCCAGAGACTGTCGCCGCTGGCCACCTTGTCGTTGCCTGCGTGATCGTCGCCCGCCAACAGCTTGAGTGCGATCCAGAACAGCAGCAGCCCACCAACAAGCTTGAGGTAGGGGACGACGCTGAAGAGGAACAGAACCATCAGCGTGAAAATGATGCGCAGAACGACGGCAGCGCCCGCGCCGAGCATGATGCCGATGCGGCGCTGGCGCGGCGGCAGATTGCGGCAGGCAAGGGCGATCACGACGGCATTGTCGCCCGACAGGACGATATTGATGCCGATGATCTTGACGACGGCGATGGCGGTCAGGGCGTGATCGCCAAACAGGGATCCGAACCAATTCAGCCACTGCTCCGAGGCTGATGCCTGCGCAAACACGGTGGCGACGCTCGCCATCCCCGTCAGTTCCATCTTGTCGCTTCCTCTCTCGCGCGTCTTTCACCCTCATGGCCCAACTTGCAGGTGAGCTGTCAAGGATAATGCGACATGAGGCGAGCAGGCCAAGCGGTCGCAGGCCGTTGACCAGGGCGGTGGCGCGTGCGCAAATCGGCCGCGAGCTGAAGCGTGTCTGCAGGTTGCCGGCGATCACGGAGCACCGCGTCCCGGCATCCTGCGCCAGCGGAGGCCGGCTGCCGCCCGGCGGGTTCTCGCAGCGTGTGTCCGTACTTCTCTCGACAGGTTCGCGAGCGTTGGTATATGGTATGCCAACTGCCATTGCAACCGGGTGGCGCTGGGCGGCTGAACGGAAATGAAGGACGCAGTGCATTCAGCGGGCGGCCGTGGGGGCCGCGCGATCCATCCGGGCTCGGGCAGGCGCAAAGCGGCGCCGTTTCCGCGCGGACGCGTGCTGCGGCAGGAGGAGGTGGACGCCGTAAGGGCGCTGCTGGGCGACCGGCCGCGTGAGCGGGCTCAGCTGATCGAATACCTGCACCTGATCCAGGATTGCGAGGGATGTCTGCCCGGCGGGCCACCTGCATGCGCTGGCCGAGGAGCTGCGCATCCCCATGGCCGAGGTGTACGAGGTCGCGACCTTCTACGCCCATTTCGATGTTGTGGCCGATGGCGAGCCGCGTCCGCCGAAGGTGACGATCCGCGTCTGCGATAGCCTGAGCTGCATGCTGGCCGGCGCCGAGAAGCTGCTCGCAACGCTGCAGGCCGAGAAGATGCCGGGCGTTCGGGTCGTGCGCGCGCCGTGCATCGGCTCATGCGATACCGCGCCGGCGGCGGAGGTCGGCCATCGCCATGTCGACCATGCCAGCGTCGCCGGGCTCTACGAGATCGCGACACGCGGCGAGGTACACCCGCACATCCCCGCCTACCAGGACTTCGACGCCTACGTGAAAGGCGGCGGCTACGGCGTGCTCAAGTCGTGCCTCTCCGGCCAGCGCAAGCCCGAGGACGTGATCGCCGCGCTCTCCGACGGCGGGCTGCGCGGGCCTGGGCGGCGCCGGCTTCCCGACGGGCCGCAAGTGGGGCCTGGTGCGCGCCGAGAAGGGCCCGAGGCTGATGGCCGTCAACGGCGACGAGGGCGAGCCCGGCACCTTCAAGGACCGCTACTACCTCGAGCGCGAGCCGCATAAGTTCCTGGAAGGTGCGCTGATCGCGGCGTGGACGGTGGAGGCCGCCGAGGTCTTCATCTACATGCGCGACGAGTATCCCGCGATCATCAAGATCCTGAAGCAGGAGATCGCCAAGCTCGAAACGGCGGGCCTCTCCAAGCATACCAAGCTCACCGTCCGCCGCGGCGCCGGCGCCTATATCTGCGGCGAAGAGAGCGCCATGATCGAGTCGATCGAGGGCAAGCGCGGCCTGCCCCGCCACCGTCCGCCCTATGTGGCGCAGGTGGGCGTGTTCGGGCGGCCGACGCTGGTCAACAACATCGAGACGCTGTTCTGGGTGCCAGCGATCCTGGAGAAGGGCGCGGCCTGGTTCGCGGGCCAGGGCAAGAACGGCGCCAAGGGCCTGCGCTCCTACTCGGTGTCGGGGCGCGTGAAAAAACCTGGCGTGGTGCTGACGGCCGCCGGCTCCACCTGCCAGGACCTGATCGAGCTGTGTGGCGGCATGGCGGAGGGCCACAAATTCAAGGGCTATCTGCCGGGCGGCGCCTCCGGCGGCATCCTGCCGGCCTACATGGCCGACATTCCGCTCGATTTCGGCCAGCTCGAGAAGCACGGCTGCTTCGTCGGCAGCCACGCGGTTGTGATCCTGTCCGACAAGGACGACATGAAGGCCGTGGCGCTCAACCTGATGCGCTTCTTCGAGGACGAGAGCTGCGGCCAGTGCACGCCCTGCCGCAACGGCACCGAGAAGGCCGTAGCGCTGATGGCCGCTGGCAACTGGAGCGAGGAGCTGCACAACGACCTGGGCCAGGTGATGGGCGACGCCTCCATCTGCGGCCTCGGCCAGGCGGCGCCCAACCCGGTGCGGTGCGTGTTCAAGTTCTTCCCGGAGGACCTGCGGTGACGTGTGTCGCGTCGAGCGCGCTCCACTGTCATCCCGGCGCTTGTGCGCCGGGATCCACCGGGCAGCACACGCCCATCGGGAACGAGTTCTTTGAGCCGCTGGAATCGCTCGAGCACAAGGCCCGGGATGACAACGGAGGGCTGCGGTGAGCAAGCTGCCACAAGCGTCGCAACCGTGCAGGTGGACAACGAGCGGGTGCGCGTGACGGAGTGGCGCTTTGCGCCCGGCGCGGAGACGGGCGAGCATATCCACCAGATGGACTACGTGGTGGTGCCGTCCGGCAATGGCCGGCTGAAACTGGTGTCGCCGCAGGGTGAGGAAAGCTTTGCGGACCTGAAGCTCGGTGTATCCTACTTCCGCAAGGCCGGCGTGCATCACAACGTCATCAATGCCAACGACTTCGAGTATGCTTTCGTCGAGATCGAGCTGAAGAGCTGACAGCATGACGACCAAGATCACCTTCGAGCTGGACGGCAAGCCGGTGGAAGCCGAGCCGGGCGAGACCATCTGGCAGGTGGCGCAGCGGCACGGGCACCAAGATCCCGCACCTGTGCTGGCACCCGGCGCCCGGCTACCGCGCCGACGGCAACTGCCGCGCCTGCATGGTGGAGGTTGAAGGAGAGCGCGTGCTGGCCGCCTCCTGCCAGCGCAAGGCCGCGCCTGGCATGAAGGTGAAGACCGCGACCGAGCGGGCGAAGAAGTCGCGCGAGATGGTGTTCGAGCTGCTGCTGGCCGACCAGCCGGCGCGCGAGACGAGCCACGATCCCAAGTCCAGCGTTCTGGAACTGGGTCGACGCCATGGACGTCACGCCCACCAGCCGCTTCCCGCGCGACCACCGCCCGGTCGCCGACGTCACGCATTCGGCCATCGCCGTGAACCTGGACGCCTGCATCAACTGCGGGCTGTGCGTGCGCGCCTGCCGCGAGGTGCAGGCCAACGACGTGATCGGCATGGCCTACCGCGGCCACGGCTCCAAGGTGGTGTTCGACTTCGACCAGGGGATGGGGCAGTCGACCTGCGTCGCCTGCGGCGAGTGCGTGCAGGTGTGCCCGACCGGCGCGCTGATGGAGAAGGGCCTGCTCGATCAGGCGGGCACGCGCGTCAACTACGAGACGAAGTCGGTCGACACGCTGTGCCCCTACTGCGGCGTCGGCTGCCAGACCACGGTGCACGTCAAGGACAACAAGATCCTCTACGTCGACGGCCGCGACGGGCCGGCCAACAACAATCGGCTGTGCGTCAAGGGCCGCTTCGGCTTCGACTACATCCACCATCCGGACCGGCTGACCAAGCCGCTGATCCGCCGCGACGGCGTGCCGAAGGACGCCAACATGCAGATCCGGCGCGAGGAGGTGGACAAGTACTTCCGCGAGGCGACCTGGGAGGAGGCGCTGGCCAAGGCGGCGGCGGGCCTCAAGACCATCCACACACGCGAAGGCGGCAAGGCGCTTGCGGGCTTCGGCTCGGCGAAGGGCTCCAACGAGGAGGCCTATCTGTTCCAGAAGCTGATCCGCCAGGGCTTCGGCACCAACAACGTCGACCACTGCACGCGGCTGTGCCACGCCTCGTCCGTGGCGGCGCTGATGGAGGGGATCAACTCCGGCGCGGTGACGGCGCCGTTCACCGCCGCCAAGGACGCCGACTGCATCATCGTGATCGGCGCACGGCCGACCGAGAACCATCCCGTCGCTGCGACCTTCCTCAAGAACGCGGCAGCCCGCGGCGCCAAGCTGATCGTCATGGACCCGCGCGGGCATTCCCAGGGCCTCGGCCGCTACGCCTCGCACGTGCTGCAGTTCAAGGCCGGCCGCGACGTGGCGCTGCTCAACGCCTTGCTCTGCACCATTGTCGAGGAGGGGATGGTGGACGTGCAGTACGTCCAGGCCCACACCGAGGGCTTCGAGGCCCTGAAAGCCAAGGTCAAGGACTTCACGCCGGAGAAGATGGAGCCGGTGTGCGGCATTCCCGCGGCTACCATCCGCGAGGTGGCGCGGCTGTACGCCCGCTCCGAGCGCTCGCTGATCTTCTGGGGCATGGGCATCTCGCAGCACACGCACGGCACCGACAACGCCCGCTGCCTGATCGCGTTGGCGCTGGTCACGGGCCAGGTCGGCCGGCCGGGAACGGGGCTGCATCCCCTGCGCGGCCAGAACAACGTGCAGGGCGCCTCCGATGCGGGCCTGATCCCGATGTTCTTTCCGGACTACAAATCGGTCGAGGACCCCGCCATCCGGGGCATGTACGACGATTTCTGGGGCACGACGCTGCCGCCCAAACGGGGACTCACGGTCGTCGAGATCATGCACGCCATCAAGGACGGCGTGATCAAGGGCATGTACGTGATGGGCGAGAACCCCGCCATGTCCGACCCCGACGTGCAGCACGCGCGCGAGGCGCTGGCCAAGCTCGAATGCCTGGTGGTGCAGGACATCTTCCTCACCGAGACGGCCTGGCACGCCGACGTGGTGCTGCCGGCCTCCGCGCATGCCGAGAAGTGGGGCACCTTCACCAACACCAACCGGCAGGTGCAGATCGCGCGGCCCGTGATCGACCCGCCGGGCGAGGCGCGCCTCGACTGGGTGCTGATCCAGCAGCTGGCTCAGGGCATCGGGCTGAAATGGAACTACAAGGACGTGTCGGAGGTGTTCACGGAGATGGCGCACGTGATGCCGTCGCTCGCCAACATCACCTGGGAGCGGCTGGTGCGCGAGGACGCCGTCACCTATCCCTGCGATGCGCCCGACAAGCCGGGCAACGAGATCATCTTCGCGCAGTCCTTCCCGACCACAGTCGGGCCGCGCGAAGATCGTGCCGGCCGACCTGCTGCCGCCCGACGAGCTGCCCGACGAGGCCTACCCGATGGTGCTCACCACCGGCCGCCTGCTGGAGCACTGGCACACCGGCTCCATGACGCGCCGCGCCTCCAATCTCGACTCGCTGGAGCCGGAGGCCATCGCCGGCCTCAATCCGCGCGAGATGGACAGGCTCGGCGTGCCGCCCGGCGGCTTCATCAAGGTGTCGACGCGGCGCGGCGAGGTGACCTTGAAGGCGCGCGCCGACCGCGACGTGGCCGAGGGCATGGTGTTCATCCCGTTCTGCTTCGCGGAGGCCGCCGCCAACCTGCTCACCAACCCGCAGCTCGACCCGATGGGCAAGATCCCCGAGTTCAAATTCTGCGCCGCAAAGGTGGAGCCGGCGGAGATGCTGGCGGCGGCGGAGTAGTCAGCCGAGCTGCTCCATCTCCCAGGCAAGATTTGCTCGGGCCTGACCATCCCAGGCACCGTGCAGCCGCTCGGTCAGATAGATGCGTGGCTGCGCAAGGAACTGGCCAAGCACCTTGCGGCGGCCAGGCCGGTAGACCTCATCGGGATAGATGCTGTACTCGCGCCGGATGGCTGCCGCGTAGGCGGCGTACGGATCCCGCTTCGCAGCCAGGATCGCCAAATCCAGATCGAGCAGCAGTGCCATGTCGCCATCGGCGCTCGCCTCGGGCGCAGCCGCGCCGTGGCGCGTGGCGAGGATGAGATGGGAGACGCGCGTCGCTAGCCGTTGCGCAACATGGAGGCTCGCGAGCGTCTTGGCAGCGAGCGCGGCGCTTGCTTCCTCGTTGTCCGAACGCGCCGGATCGTAAACGGCGTCGTGGAAGAGAATTGCGAGTTCGACAGCGTCGCGATCTCTCAGGTGTTGGCCGTGCTGGTCGAGCAGGCGAAACAACGCTGCGATGTGATCGAGCGTGTGGTAGTGCCGCTGCGGCTCCGAATAAGCGGCCACCAGCGCATCCAATGTCGGGGAAGAATAAGCCCCGTCGACGCCCAGCCGGGCCATCAGCGCCCGCCACCGCTCCTTTACCGCATCATCAGACGACATTTTGCACGCGGCCGCACCGCCTAGCCCAGCACTTCCTTGTTGATGACGTTGTCGCGGATGGGGGCGCCGTCGAGCACGCTCAGGATGTTGCGCGTGGTTTGAAGGCTCATGCGGTCGAGCGACTCGCGGGTCACTCCGGCCATGTGCGGCGCGCTGATCACGTTGGGCAAGGCCAGCAGCGGGTTGTCGGTAGGCGTCGGCTCCTCGCGGAACACGTCGAGACCGGCACCGGCAAGCTTGCCCGACGTCAGGGCGGCGTGCAGCGCCGGCTCGTCGATGATGCCACCGCGCGCGGTGTTGACCAGGTAGGCGGTGGGCTTCATGCGCGCGAGCCGCGCAGCGTTGAACATGCCGACCGTCTCCGGTGTCTTGGGGCAGTGAATTGAGACGAAGTCGGCACCGGGTAGGGCGGCGTCGAGATCGGCGACAGCCTTGCATCCAGCTGCGGAGATTGCAGCAGCCGGCACGTAGGGGTCATAGACCAGGACGTCCATCTCCATGGCCTGGCAGCGCTTGGCGCTGCGCGTGCCGATACGGCCGAAGCCGACGATCAGCACCGTCTTCTGGTAGAGATCGAACGGCAGGGCGGTGAGTTGCTTGGCCCACCGGCCGTCCTTGACCATGGCGTCGAGCTCGTTGGCGCGCTTGGCGAGCGCCATCATCATGAACAGCGCCTGCTCGGCGACCGATGGCGAGTTGGCCGTGCCCGCCACCATCAGCGGCACTTTACGCGCGGTCAGTGCCGGCACGTCGACGGCGTCGTAGCCGACGCCGATACGCGCCACCACCTGCATTTCCTTGGCCGCCGCCAGCTCCGGCTCGCTGAAGGGCGTGACGCCGAGAGCCACCCCGTGAACGGGCGCGTGCCGCTCCAGCAGCGCCCGGAACTCCTGGGTCGCGATGGGAAAGCCAACCGCCTCGATGTCGCCGCGCTCGCGCACGAGCGCCCAGCTCGACTGCGCCATCAATTCCGGCAGCAGCACCTTCTTCCTGTTGGTCGCCATTTCCATCCCCAGCCAGCCATGAACGAAAGAGCCTACAGTCAGCGCGGCAGCTTTCCCACCGCAGGAACGCATGGCGGATATGGCGTAGAAACGCGAGCGGCCGCCGCTTCGCCACGCGCAAGACCCGCCGCCGGTGCGCTCTACTCGGCCGCCATCTGCAGTTTGGTCTGTGGCCACAGCCGCTTGCGCACCACGTCGATGTGCAGGCGCAGATCGTAGAGCTCGTTGGAGAAGTAGCTCGGTACGCGTATGCGCCGCACCGCGCCGTCGATGCGTTCCAGCTCTGCCTGGTGGGCTGCGTGGTCGTACTTGGCCCCGCGGCTGTCGATGTCGCGCTCCAGGGCCTTGAGGTGGCGGTACCAGTAGACCAGCCGGCGGCGCACCATCCACACGTAGAGCGCGGGCACCGCCCTGGAGAGAGGCAACCAGATGGCGAGCAACGGAATCAGGACGAGAATCATGCTGTGCGGCGTAGCTGCTGGCGAAGGCTGTGAACGCGAAGGGAACCCCGAAGCGCTGATTGAGCTCGGGCAGGAACCGCAGCAGGAACGGCAGCTCGCTCGACCTGTAGACGGAACGTGCGTCGGGCGAGATCGTGAAATTCGGGGTCGCTCAGGGACGGGAACTCGGCCGGCCTTGTAGAACAGCACCGGCTCGCCATCCCGGTCGAACCCGGGCCTGGGATTGGTGATGACGGCATGCGTGAGCAGGCTCACCAGCGCGGGATGCATGTCGGCGCGCACCACCAGCGCGACCGAAGTGGTGAGCAGCGTGATGTCGTCGGAGGGTAACAGCGGACTGAATCTACGGCACCCTTGTGCAGCATGACCATGGTCGATAGCGGGAAACCGGTTGTCGTAGGCTCCGCCTCCTCCGAGAAGTCCATGAGGCGGATGCCTTGCACCTCGAGCAGGCTCCGCATCTTTTCGGAGTCCGGCGGCGCAATGATGATGGCCACGTCGGCGCGGCCGTCGAACAGCGGCGCGGCATCGGCCGGCAGGTCATCGTCGATCAGCGTGGCGTTGTCCTTGGTGATGCCGTTGGCCTTGAGCAGCTGGTTGACGACCCGCCGCGCGCCGCTTTCCCTGGTGCCCGTCATGATCTTCTTGTTCTGGAGGTCGCGCAGGCTCTTGATCGGCAGATCGCCGCGCGAATAGACCCAGATGGGCTCGTAGAACAGCCGGCCGACCGATAGCAGCTTGCCGTATTGCGCGTGGCGACCCTTGGCTTTCTCGGTGGCGAGCCGGCCTTGCAGGCTGCCCACGAGGCCGCCCTTGATGAAGCCGGCGTTGATGCCTGAGCTGGGATCCAGCAGCGCCCTCAGCGTGGCGAAGCCTTCGGTGCGCCGCTGCACGTCGTACTTGACGCCGTTGCGCTCCAGATCCTTGCGGTAGCTTTCGGCCAGCTCGAAATACTGCGAGCTGCCCGTCGCCATCACGATCTTGCCGTCGCCGACGCTGCGCGTCTCGCGCACCACCCCGTAGGAGGCCAGGCCGATGACGCCGGCGATCATGCCGGCAACGGCTGTCCTCAGACCGACTGAGATGACGATGACATGCTCCCCTACCTTGCCTTGCAATGTGCCACCCGAGGCGGCGCCCAATATGCTGCCAATCCTAGAGAAAGGCGCGCCCATGCCGCCACAGCGTCATGGCATCGCAATGGCGGGCCCGGACGCGACAGGCCGCCGGCTCAAGCCCTCGCGCCCAGTGCGCCTTCCAGGCCCGGGACATGGGCCGCCCCAACGCGCACGTCGAGCTCGGCGCCCTTGAAGTCCTCGCCCACCGGCTCGCAGCGCGCCGCCAAGATGTGCGGCCAGGAACATCTCGGCGATGGCGTTGAACGACAGGCTGTTCTCCGGCACCGCAAAGCCATGCCCTTCGTGGGGATAGAGCACGTAGGTCACGGGCAGGCCCTTGGCGCGCATAGCCTCGATGATCTGGTCGGACTCGGCCTGCTTCACGCGCGGATCGTTGGCGCCCTGGCCGATCAGCAGCGGCCTGGTGATGCTGGCGGCGGCGTGGAGCGGCGACCGCTCCTTGAGCAGCGCGCGGCCGTCCTCGGTTCTGCGGATCGCCGACCCGGCGCGCCAGGTTCTCGAAGAAGGCCGCCCAGTAGGGCGGCACGGTGGCCAGCAGCGTCTCGAGGTTGGAAGGCCCGACGATGTCGACCCCGCAGCAGAAAACCTGCGGCGTGAACGCCAGCCCCGCCAGCGTGGCATAGCCGCCGTAGGAGCCGCCCATGATGGCAACGCGTTTGCGGATCGGCGATGCCCTGGCCGACGGCCCAGTCCACCGCGTCGAGCAGGTCGTCGTGCATCTTGCGGCCCCACTGCAGGTCGCCGGCGTTGAGGAACGCCTTGCCGAAGCCGGTCGAGCCGCGGAAGTTCACCGACAGCACGGCGTAGCCGCGGTTGGCCAGCCACTGGTGCTGCGGCGTCGTAGCCATAGCTGTCGCGTGCCCACGGCCCGCCGTGCACCAGCAGCACCATCGGCAGCGGCAGCTGCGAGCTTGCGGCTCTCGCCCACCGGCAAGGTCAGATAGGACACGAGCTCCAGGCCGTCGCGGGCGCGCACGGTCGTGCCGCGCATGGGCGCCAGGCGATACGCCTTGAGCTCGGGCCGGGTGGAGAAGAGTTCGCTCACCGTGCCCTTGCCCCGCTCGTAGAGGTGGTACGTGCCGGGCGTGCTCGGCGGCGCTCGCCAGCACGATCCAGCGGCTGTCGTCGAGCGTGCGGTCGACGATGTCGATATCGCCGGGCAACAGCCCGTGCAGGCGCTTGAGATCGGCGGCCATGGCCTCGTTCAGGGGTATCCAGTCGCGGTCGAGGTGCTCGGCGGCCGCCGCCTCCGCCACGCCGGTGTCGGGGTTGGTGATGACGGTCGAGATGTCGGCCTTGGGATGCTCGGCCAGCACCTCGCTCGGCTGCCGGTCTGCCAGTCCCTGGCGATCAGCGCCGCCTTGTCCCGTCCGATCGATGAGACGACGTAGAGGTGCCGCCGTCGCGGGTGAAGCCGCGGAAGCGGGTCGTCATGTCGTCCTCGTGCTCGACGACGCCGATCAGCTCCTGCCGCCCGCCCTCGATGCGGAAATCTCGCTGCCGCCCTCGGCGGCGCGCGTCTTGGCGGCGAGCCGCGGACGCAGCTGCCGGTCGAGCACGATGCTGGAGAATTGCTGCCGGTTCTCCAGGATCAGCTCGCGCTCGCCGGTGGCGATGTCGACGCGATAGAGGTCGTGCCAGGCCTTGTCGCGGTCGTTGATGGCGATCGCCGCGACGCCGGGCTGGTCGAGGCTCAGGGCGTGCACGTACGCGGTCACTCCGGTGAGCGGCGTCAGATCGAGCGCCTTCGCTGCCGGGATCGGCACCGCATAGATGTGCCATTCCTCGGTGCCGCCCTCGTCCTGCATGTAGAAGACGTGCGCGCTGTTCCAGGCCCAGCCGTGAAAGCGGATGCCGCGCTTGCGGTCGTCGGTGATGACGCGGGCCGTGGCCAGGTCGCCGGCCTGCGCGATCCAGATGTTGAGCACGCCATCCTTGGGCGCGAGCCAGCTCAGCCATTGTCCGTCGGGCGAGATTTGCGCCTGCGCGCGCGTGGGGTTGCCGAACAGCTTCTTGCGAGGAATGAGGCTCGTAGGGCCAAGGCTCGGCATGTCACGCACCCTCGTGTTCGACCGGGCGCATATGGCTTGGGTATTCTGGCCGTGAGATGGCCAAGGTATCACCCATTGGGCCCAAGACTTCCGTCTCGTTGCCTCGCGCCAACGCTTTCAGGCATACCGGCGCCGCGGCTTAGGCATGCGCCGCTTCTTGCGAGACAGGCGGCGCCGTGCTGCGCTAAGCAGCGGCATCATTCTGCAACCGATCCTCGAACCTGATGGCCCAAGCCTCCGCATTCACCGACCGGCAGCGCCGCAACGTCGCCATCCTGGCGCTTGCGCAGGCGCTGTTCATGTCGGTGCAGGGCATGGGCATCGCCGCCACGCCGCTCGCCGCCTACAACCTGCTCGCGGCCGACGACAAGTGGCTGGCGACCGCGCCCATTTTTCTCATCCATCTCGGCATCATGGGCACCACCATTCCGGCCTCGCTGCTGATGGGGGTGATCGGCCGGCGCGCGGGCTTCTCGCTCGGCGCGGTGCTCGGCGTCGCCTCGGGCGCGGTGGCGTGCGCGGCCATGTACCCGCAGAGCTTTCCCTGGCTGTGCGCGGCAGCCCTGCTGCAGGGCATGCAGGCAGCGTTCTTCTGGTACTTCCGGCTGGCGGCCGCCGACGCCACCGAGCCCGCCTTCCGCGCCAAGGCGATCTCGCTGGTGATGGCGGGCGGCGTGCTCGCCGGCTTCATCGGCCCGCAGACGGCCAAGTGGTCGGTCGACTGGCTGGCGCCGGTGACCTTCGCCGGGCGTCTATGTGGCCATGGCCGCCTTCTCGGTTGCGGTGCTGGCGCTGGTGCAGCTCGTGCGCATCCCGAGGCTGGCGGCGGCGGAGCGGGCCCAGCCGGGCAGGCCGATGCGCGAGATCGCACGCCAGCCCGCCTATCGCGTCGCGCTTGCCGCATCGGTGTTCGGCTATGCGGTCATGACCTTGACGATGTCGGCGACGCCGCTCGCCATGCTGGCCTGCGGCTTCGGCTTTGCAGACAGCGCCACGGTGATCCAGGCGCATATCATCGCCATGTTCCTGCCGTCGTTCTTCACCGGGCACCTGATCAACCGCTTCGGCGTGCTGCCGGTGATCGCGGCCGGCGGCCTGATCGAGGTGGGCTGCGCGGTGGTCAACCTGGCCGGCGTCGACTTCACCAACTTCCTCATCGCCAACATCTTCGTCGGCGTCGGCTGGAACTTCGCCTACGTCGGCGGCTCGACCTTGCTCACATCCACCTACACGCCGTCCGAGCGCGCCAAGGTGCAGGCGAGCCACGACTTCACCGTCTATGCGGCGACCGCATCGGCGGCAGCGCTGTCGGGCGTGCTGGCGGCGAAGGCCGGCTGGACGGTGATAAATCTGGCGGCGCTGCCGCTGATGGCGATGGTGGTCGGCGCCGCGGTGTGGCTGATGGCGCGGGAACGCCGCCAGGCGACCGTGCAGCCCGCGGAGTAGGGAGCTCTTCGCGCCGTGGGAGATCGCTATGACCGTAGCTGGCGTAAGAGGCCACGGCATCCGGGCCTCGACCACCTGCCTCCGCCGCCCGAGCTGATGGCCTGGGGGCTCGCCGCCCCTGCCCGCCTGGGCCACAACGGCGGCCCGCCGCTGGAGGACCCACCGCGCGACCCGTTCGTTCACTACCTCTGGCGCAAGGCGCACGCTGCAGCGTGGAAGAACCCGCCGCTGCCGATCCTGCAATTTCGCGTCGCCCGCGCCGAGGCGGCCGGGGTCTCGTATCGCGAGTACGTGGCCGAGCTCCTGGACAGCGGTCGCCATCTGCAGGCGGCCGACGTGGCCAAGCGGCGGCGGGGCTAGCTTGCAAACTCGACTGTCGGCCCCGCACGGCGACAACGTGCCACAAGCCGACACTCACTGCGGTCCGGCCAGCCCACCATCTGTGTCAAGCTGGCCGGCTGTTGGTCGCGCGAATGGGCCTCGTGGTCGCTCAACTCGCCGGCTTGAGCGAGTTGTCGACCAGGTAAGCTGCGATCTTCCTGCCCATGTCGTAGGCAACATCCAGCGAGTTCCTGAAGTGGATGCCGCCCCAGACGCGCACATTCCTGTGCTCCTGGTCCAGCTCCGCAATGTTCTTGAACTGACGCTTCAGGTTTGGGTTCATGAGATCGGTCGCGGTGACCGGGATAGCCGGATTGGGCCCAAACACGGATTCAGAACACCGATCGCGACCCCGCAGATGATGGCCGCTTGCGATGGGTACTCTGGGTGCATTGGCGTGTCGTTCAACGGCGTCCAACCGGGATCACGCTCGGTGGCGTCGTTGCCGTCGACGTCGCCGTTGCGGATGGCCGTGATGGGACGCCAGAAATTGTAGATGAACTTGGCATCCCAGTCGGTGATGAAAGTATTGGCGACGGCCATGTTGAGCAACGCGAACAGACGCGCGCTCTCGGCAAGGGAAAGCCCTTTCGCCGCTGCAAGCTGCCGTGCAGCAGCCTGCCACCCGGGGCCCAAATTGCCTTGGGTCCAGAACTTCACCGCCTCGGTCTGCTCAGGCGTTCGCATGGTGCTCTTGGCACCGCCCATGTTCTTCGTCTCATTGTAGTCGCGCGCGTAGAGTGCGCTCGACAATGGCGGCGGTGGGCCAGGCCGGAACTGGTCGGCGCTTTTGAGCACCCATGGTTTGGCTCGAGCGTATTGCGCAAACAGTGGCAGCGTTGTCGGCACCCAGACGCCGGGGCTCGTAACCGGCCGGTAGGTCTCAGGGACACTGGTGCCGTCGACCGAACGCTCTGCCTGGACCGCAGCAGCGACCTGCTCGCCCAGCGTGATGCCTTGGCTCTTCGCCGAGCCGTCTGGAATGCCCTTGATCGATGCCGTGTACGCCTGGTCGATCATGGCCTGTTGGCCGGGATAGAGCTGGACCAGGATTTGCCGCGCGGCAGCCGCTGCTGCCGCCTCCGCCGACGCGCTGGAAACGACAGGCATCGTCGCAACGTAGCGCGTATAGCGGCCTTGAACGGAATTGATCGCGTCCGACATGGCGACGTGCACCATGGCCAGGGTACGCGACCAAGGATTGCCAGCGACCTTGGCCGCTTTCATCACCTCGATCGAGGTTTCGTTCCAATCGGTAACGGTATCGGCACGCGCGGTGCAAGTGGCGAAGGCCGTAAGCATCGCGATTGCCAAGGCGGCAAAATATTTCATGATGCTCTCCCATTGGGTGAGTGAACGCCCCCCATCCTGGAGTCTGCCTTGTGTGCCGGGCTTGGGCAGTGCTGTAGAGCACACTTGGCTCCGACCAACCGGTACGGTCTATGAGCGATGCATGGCAGCATGGACACGCAAGCGAGGCCATTCGGAAGCAGGGACGAGCGAGACATTTGTGATTGCGACACCGGGAAAGCCGCAACCCTGATCACCTCTGCGCCTGCTCAGGAAGGACGGTCGTGGCTCAGATTTCGGCAAAAGTCCTGACCAGCTCGACATGTCCGTTGCTGCCCAACATCCGACATGGGTGCTAAAGCTCCTGGGTGCCCTCGACCGCCAGCGTTACTCCCGAGGGCAACGCACCTGGCCCGGCCACCCGAGATGCTGCGAAACTGAGAGGCGCGATGACCCAATCGTTCGATCCGGCAGGCCATCGCCTCGGCCCCAGCCGCACCTTCGAGGACTTTGGGCTGGGCGAGAGCTTCTACATTCCCTCGCGCACCGTGACGGAAGCGCAGTTCCTGGCCTTCCAGGCGGCCTCGGGGGACAACCATCCGATCCACTACGACCGCGAGTACTGCCGGCGCCATGGCCACGCGGACCTGCTGGCGCACGGCTACCAGGTGCTGATCCAGACGGCCGCCGGCGCCGGTCAGTTCCCGTTCCTGGTGGAGGAGTCGCTCGTCGGCTTCATCGAGCAGTCCTCGCGCTTCCTGAAGCCCGTCTACGCCGGCGACACGCTCTATCCCCGCCTCACCGTGTCCGCGCTCAAGCCGCAGCGCACCACCGGCGTGCTGACGCTCTCCACCACCGTACACAACCAGAAGGGCGAGCTGGTGATGGAGGGCACGCAGACGTATCTGATCAGGAAGCGCCACGCACCGCAGACCGAATCTTAACCCTGGCTGATCGCTGCCGGCTTGGCGCCGACGGGCGAGGCGCAGTGGTCCGACCGGCCTCCTACCGCCAAACCTGCTCAACAACTACGCCACCCGCGCAGACCAAGAGTGCGATGCCCAGGGGCGTACTGAGTTTGGCGCCCCACGGCATGTTCTTCTCGATGGCCATGATCGCACCAATGACCAGCATCCACCCGACACTGCCCGTGCCGACCACGAACATCAGCAGCATGATGGCCCAGCAGCAGCCGACGCAGTAGAGGCCGTGATGGCCGCCGAGAAGAAAAGCCCGCCACCGCGCGGCATGCCCGCGCCAGTGCTGATTGACGAAACTGAAGGGCGTTCGGCACTTGTCGAGCCAGTGATACTTCAGGCGCGAAAACTGAAAGGCCCCGGCCAGAGCCAGCACGCATGCGCCGACGAGCCAGCCGTTGAAGGTGAGCCAGGTGCTGACGCCCGCCAGCCCGTGCAGCGCGGCATCGAGCAGGTGCGCGGTTGCGCCGAACAGTCCCCACACGACGAGATACCCGGCGATCACCAGTGCGCGCAGCGACCGCCGATCGGGCCGTGCCTCGGTCAAGCGTCCGAACACGTTGAGCAGCGGCAGCACAGTCGGCAGCATCATCGCCACCGTCATCAGCACCCAGCCGCTGACATAAAGAAACGCCGGCAGGACCACAGCGCCGGCCGGTACCACCCGGCAGATGCTGGCGGCAAGCCCGACTCGGTCCACTGGCCGTGCTCGAGGTAGCGCCCGTAGGGACTGCGCTCCCAGATCAGCAATGTCAGCCAGGCAAGGACGATGAGCCCGCTCACGCACCGGCAGGAACAGCGAATTTCGGCCAAGGGAGATCGCCGCCATGAGCGGGCTCCGAAGCCGGCTCAGGCGTCGAACTTGAAGATGCTCTGCAGCGCGTTGTGCCCGGTGAGGTCGACGTCGATCCCGAGCGCTTGGTTCTTGGCGCGATAGCGCGGCGCCTTGCCGACGAAAACCGGCGCGCCGGGTACGGTCGAGAACACGGTGTCGGTCAGCGTCGTGGCCCCTCCGGTGGCGCCCTGGTAGGGCTCGAGCTCGGCGTAGCCGACGTCGCCGATCTTGATCGTGCCCCTGCCGCCTTTCGACGTCGAAGGTGATGGGCGCGCGCTCGACCGAGACGACCTCCCCGATCAGCTTCACCAGATCGCCCACCGGTCCGCCCTCTTTCCCGGTGTAGACGCTGAGCAGCGCGTCCTCCTGCGCCTTGCTGGCAATCTCGCTCGATGTAGACGGCGGCGCGCCAGTTGCCCTTGAGAATATTGCCAGGCACGTGCGCGAGGCAGACGATGGTGGTGCCGGCGACGTCCACCCCGTTGATGTCGCCCTTGTCGAAATGCCAGGCAATGATCGTGTCACAGGTGCCGTTGTCGGGATCCTCGCCTACCCAGCAGGGGCAGAGCACACGGCAATTGCAGACCTCCAGAAGACGGCCTCGAGATGGTACCCCATGCTGTCCTCCCAATTTTCGTTGTGATGGAGGTACGACCCGCCGCTGGTCACTTTACTGCACGGGCGATCCGCCGAGAAGTGAATTTCTGCCTACATCACCTCGCAATTGCCCCTCGATTCTTGCAGTCGCTCACGGCAGGTCTTGGCGCTTGCGCGTGAGCGGCAGGGCACCGGCCTGTCCGGCCGCGAGCATGAGCCGACCGCGGCGCAAGCCAGTCCCGGTGCTTCAGCCCTTGGAGCGCCTGCTCCAGATGAAGTTCTCGCAGTAGTTGTCGGCGACGCGCATGTAGAGCTCGCTCTCGTCCAGGAATTTCTTCCAGTGGGCGTAGATCTGTGGCGAACCTCGGGTTCTCCTTGGCGATCTCGTCATAGAGCGCGAAGGAGGCGTCGTAGGCCGCATTCATGATCTCGGCCGAGAAGAAGCGCAGCTGCGCGCCGCTCGCCATCAGCCGCCGCATCGCTAGCGGGTTCACCACGTCGTAGTTGGCAATGACGGTTTGATTGACCGCCTCGGCGGCACTGCGGACGATGGCCTTGTAGTGCGCCGGCAGCGCGTTCCAGGCGCCGAGATTGACGAACAGGTGCGTCATGGCGTTGGGCTCCCACCAGCCTGGGGAGTAGTAGTAGGGGGCGACCTTCACGAAGCCCAAGCGCTCGTCGTCGTGCGAGGCGGCCCACTCGGCGGCATCGATGGTGCCGCGCTCCAGTGCCGGATAGATCTCGCCTGGCGCGATCTGCTGCGGAATAACCCCGAGCTTGGCCACCACGCGTCCGGCGAGGCCGGGAATGCGCATCTTGAGCCCCTTGAGGTCGTCGAGACTTCTTGATCTCCTTGCGGAACCAGCCGCCCATTTGCGTTGTGGAGTTTCCCATGACGATGGCGGTGACGTTCTTGGAGTTGAAGAACTCCTCGCACAGCTCGCCACCGCCGCCGCGCAGATACCACGTCTGCTGCAATCGCGTGTTGAAGCCGAAGGGCAGGGTCGAGCCGAAGGCGTAGGTGGGGTCCTTGCCGACCGAGTAGTAGCTCAGCGTGTTGCCGCATTCGACCGTGCCGGCCTCGACCGCATCGAGCACCGCAGGGCCGCCGGGCACGATCTCGCCCGCAGCAAATCGCTGGATCTGGAACCTGCCGTCGGTGGCCTCCGCAACCCTCTTGGTGAATTCTCCGGCCTCGTTCCACAGCACATCGAAGGGCCGCGGCACGAACAGCGGCATGCGCCACTTGATCTCGGGATTGGCCTGCGCGATCGCCGGGCTCGCCAGCGCAGCGCCCGATACGGCTGCAGTCGCAGCAAGGAACTTGCGGCGGGTGGTCTTGGGCATGCGTTCCTCCTCTCCTTCGAAAACGGGCGCCTGCGCGCCCTTGTCATTGATAGGGCCGCGCCTCGCTCGTGCACGCGTCCGACTTTGCGTCCGGCGCCGCGGCGGCGTGCGGCGCGCTCAGGAGGGCGACGGCCGTCCTGACGAATGTCTCGGTGTCCACCTCGTCGCCAATGGTGTCCTTCAGGATCGAGTTGCCCATCATCACCGCGTAGGCGACGTAGGCGCGCGCTCTCGCCTCCTTGGCGGTGAAGCCCATGCGCCGGAACAGCTGCTCGAACGAGCTCAGGCGAATGACATCGATCTCCTGGAGGGAGCGATGGGTCTTGCCGTCGCGCCGCGACCAGTCGCGGATGCTCATCTCCACGCGCGCGCCGTTGACCGAGGCCGGCCGGCGCGGGATCGACAGCAGCCCGCGCAGGCTGCGCAGGGGCGTGCGGACCGACACGATGCGGCGCAGGACGTTGAGGGTGTTCTTCTTGCGCCAGGCCTCCAGGATGGCGTCCAGCAGATGCCGGCGGCTCTCGAAGTGCCAGTAGAAGCTGCCCTTGGTGACCCCCAGGCGCTGGCACAGCGTGGCGATCTGCACGCCGCGGATGTTCTCGTCGATCAGCAACGCGTTGGCGTGCTCGACCCAGTCCCGCGCGCTCAGCTGCTCATCCACGCGCGGAGCCGATTTCCGCGCCGCGCTCGATTTGTCGCCCATTCTTGCTTCGGGCCTCCCTTGGAGAATGACAATACAGTCGGTATGGAAATGGAAAGAGACTTACTGCCAAGCGTCTAACTGCGGGCAAAAGCGCAATCCATTCCCGCATTTGCGACAAGACTGACGGGTATGGTGGTAGGCGACGCCGCAGCGCCATGTGGGACTTAGAAGGGCGGAGCACGGGCAGCGCGACGATGGCGGGCGCCCCCGCCCGAGGGGCCCGCCTGGAGCAACACTCAGTTGGTCGGCGGCGGCAAGATCACGCAGAAGGGCACAGGCACCCACTCGCCCCACGTGGTGCGCTGCATGGTCCCACACCAATGTGCACGTCCGTCCGTGGCGTCCTCGGCCACCACGAAATAGCGCGGGACGCTGATCCACTTCCCGTCGACGAGCAACCGTACGATGCCGTACCCCTTGCTCGTCATGTCGACGTAGTCGGTAGCTGGCCTGCAATGCACCTTGCTACAGCATGAGACACCGCGATGGTCTTTGTAGCCGCCGTAATCCATGCCGCGATCATTGACATGCGACCAGGCTGCGCCGGACCCGAGCGCAACGATCATCAAGGCGAGCGTCGGCCAGCGGGGCAGCATGCTCGGTCTCGTTGGCAATTTCCCCATCTATGGGTTGCACGCGAATGGTTTGCTGGCAAATCCTTGTCCTCGGCTATTGCGCTTGCCCCGTTGCCGAGCTGCTCCCCAATCCTCGGCCCTTGGCAATGACTGGCGGCTCGTCCCGCAGAACACCGACCGCTGAGCCAGCCGGGCCGCGAGGCCTCGCCGGCCGGGACTTCTTCGAGCCGCTGCCCGGTGAGCGCCACGGCCCCCGATAGCAGCTTCCGCGGCCGCAGCCTGCTCACGTTCGCGACCGAAGAACGCCCGATTGCCGGTTGGCGATCGGCCTGGGCGCCCAGGAAATTGGCGCCGCTTGCGTCCCCCAGCCGAACCCGCTAAATCAACCACCCTCCGGGCGGCGAACATTCCGCCCCACGCCTTTCAGGCGGCCCGCCAAGGCCGCCCTGCGCCGGCACCGTTTGCCAGAGCCGGCAGCGCCCAGGTAGCTCAGTTGGTAGAGCACATGACTGAAAATCATGGTGTCGGCAGTTCAATTCTGCCCCTGGGCACCATTTAAATCAGTCGCTTAGATGGGACTGATCGGTCTCCTTGACCTCCAAGCTTCCCGTGTATTGACGGTGTATAGGCCCGGAGCGATTTCACCATGCTGCTAGTGGTGTGCTCTGCTCGCAGGTCACAAGCTCCCTCCCCTCGCTACGCTCGGGTTAGCTCGTCGATCGGCTCGGTGTCCTCGCCTCATACCAACTGAGCTACCTGGGCGCTGCCTGCTCGGGCAGTGAGGCTCGCGCCCATAGGGAGACGAGGCACCTGATGCACACCAGGTTGGGGGGGGGGGTGCCCTTTGCGCGAAGAAGTTGGGCTCTAGATTTATTGATAAAATTCCGCAAAACACTGCCTTAGGGTGATCGGAAGGGATCGAGTAGCTTACTCCCTAAGGAGCCGTCGTTTGGATTCCGGACGCTCTCAGCGCCCCATCAAGGCCACGCAGATCAACGTGTACATCAACGCTGTCGCATTGATCGGACGCGCGAAGGTGCAGCGATCGAGCCTTGCGCAACAGATGAACCATCTGGTCGTGGGGGAGCCCGTAGAAGTCTGCGTCGTCGATTCGATCGGCAACTTCTCATATCGTGTAATGTATCCATCCTGCCCCACCGATAGAACGCGCCACAAATAGCTGATGATGGCGCATCGGCCTGCCGTGCAACCAATTGAGTATTTTTGGTCGTGCAAGGGGCCGTCATCAAGTTTCCATCTAACGAGGGCAGACTTTTGTAGTACGGACCCCTGCGGCACGCCGTGCTCTAGGTGCGGACAGAGCATTTCTCTGCCAAGGTGGTAGGAAATAAAGAACTGGTGCATAGGCCGCGCGTTCGCAGCTGCAAGTTTGGTGTGTCTGTAGGCAATAAACAGACCCGTGCCAGGTTGTCTTCCCTTTGACCAGATGAACGTGCTCTTTCCATCCAACGGATCGTTCTTCTCCTCGATCGACCAATTGCCAAAGCTTGATGGCCTTGGCTTCTCCTGTGCAACCAAAACGAGCGGGCTAAGCGCCCAAACGCCAGCAGCAAGTGCCAGGACCTTGTTGAAGACCTGTTGCATCGGTTTCCGTCGGCTCGTAGCAGTCGACACAAGATGAACCATGGTGCCCCACGCGCCATAAGCTGTCCCCACACTTGGTGCTTTTATCAACAGAGGTCGATTCACAGGTGGCTTGAAGGGTGGGTTGGACCCATGCTCATACCCCAGTTGGAAACCGCAACTCTGCAGGCCTTCGCGAGTTACATCAACGACTTAGGATCGATGGTCGGGCTGCTCACTTGGACACCGCTTGCCATGTGGGTTCAGGTGGGTTGACGTGGGGTTCACGTGGGGTCGAACGCGATCTGTAAGGGCACTAGCACTGAGGCAATACGAGTCTGATCAATCGGTTGGGATGATTAGCTCGGGGTGTGGGACATTGCGCAATTGGCTATCGGCGCCCCCATGGGAGTTCGACCGAAGGGTCAAAAATCATTACAGGATACTATTATGGTCTTTTGACCCTTTTGACATCTTCCCCTTCAAACCTCTTCAGCACGCTCGTACACCTCCTCGGGGGGCCCGTTTGTCGCTGAGCTGAACGGGTCTGCCGATGGCACCTGCCTGTGGACCTGGATTTTGCCCCTCGAACGGGTCAGATGCGTACCACTCTGCTTCAGCACAGCTTCCAGGTCGTCGTGTTTGAGTAGCCTTCTCGCGTTTCGACGATCGGTCACCCCAAGCCTGCGTGCTATCTCAGCAATAGCGAGGCTTTCTCCATCACCCATCTCTGCAATCAACGCTACCAGCTCCTTGACGTGGCCCTTCGCCTCGGAGATCGGCTTCCAGGCCTTGACCTTTGCCCCCGGAAAGATGCGGTTCAAGATGGCTCTGGGGATCCCCTTGGTCTCGTGTGTGTGGAAAGCAGCGTACAAGTGGCAACCCTCAGGACGGCGGCCACCGTTCCGAACCTTACCTCTGTTGGCCGCCTGCAGAATGCGATGAGCTACTTCCCTAGTCGCGTGTCATCGATGTCCTCTTGCTTAGTCGGTTCATCCGCCTTCGATCCCTTCGCGCTTCTCGCTGTCGCCTCATACCAAGACGGATGATACTGAGGCACGCCAGCTAGGATGACGTGCTTGATGTGACAGTACTCGTTCGTGGCTGTCTCTCTGCCCCAATTGCAAAACTTGACTCGATCTTGCTCACGGAGAAGACCGCTGCTGATCTCGGCGCTCATGTCAGGGATACGTCCGCCTGCCTTGAAGTGAATAACTAGGACATCGTCGCCCGTGGGGATATTCTCGTTTATCGTCTTCGCTACACCGTCGGCGATGATTTTCCATCTTCCCTGCAAGTGGGCAATCCTGCCCGACCCCACGTTCCAATGGTGGATCGTGAGGCCCTCATAGGTCTTCTGCGGACTGACTAGAAACTTGATGCCAGAGCGGCCCTTGTACCAAAGCTCGTAAGTCTTTCGCTGCTGACCGCTAGCATCCAGGATCAGCATCGGCGCAATGTCTGAAGGAAGGATGTCCTCATAGCTGAGCGCCGTGTTGCCAGTGTTGTCGGCATGCACACGAAGTACTCTGCCACCCAGTTCGAACAACGATTCCACAATGCGCTCGTCCGCTTCACTATCGAAAAGAGATAGCGCCTCCTCGCGGTCGATCTCCAGCTCGGGCATTTGAACTAGGCTAGTCCTGTTGGCGTTCGAGAGATCACGAGAAAACTCATCGAGCGCCTTCGCAACGGCGCCGTAACCCGCCTAGAGAGCCATCGAGCAAACGCTGGATTTCGAAGCGCGACAGCGCGTGATTTGCCACGGTAGTATCGCCTCGTCCCACACGCGCACCTGTCGTGACCTGCCCAGATAGAAAAGACCCTTCATCTCAGAGAACTGAGCACCGCTGCGACTTCGCGAACGAGCCCTTTGTGGGTTGTGAAGAGCACTCGAGCTGCCGTCTTGTCACCCTGTCTCCCGAGCTTGTTCTCTTCCTTGCCCTCGCTCGCAATGACTGCGAAGTCTTTGTCGCCAAGTTCCATTGCCGCAACCAGATTGCGGATCTTCTTCGAATCGAGACAGAAAAATGATTGCCCCGACGTGCCAGTATTGTTTCAGACCGACGAGCGCCTTGATAGCCTCGATGACGGTCGTCGTCTTTCCCATCCCTGCCGGAAGAAACGAAACGTAGAGGGACTTGTCCTCTAGTCCAGCGGCCATTCGCTCAATGACCTTGGCAATCGGCTTTAAGCCACGCCAATGTTCGGTTGTTGGCTCGTGGCCGTACTCTTCAAACCTACTCTTCAGCCCAGCCATTGCTTTATCCGCAAGCGCATCCCAAACCACCACTCTGGTTTTTGGATCGTAGTATTTTGGATCAACTGGTTTCAGTGAGATCGGTGCTTGAATGAAGCCCGTCAGGACCGTTCCCCATCGATGGTCGGTAGCTCCAGGGGCTTGGCCAACCGCGCATCGCGTTCTGCCTGCTCGACCTTCTTCGCTTCGGCATGTATGGACGCAACCGAAGTTCGTATCTTTCTGCTGTCCTTGAAATGTTTGTTCCAGTACTCGTGCTGCACGTCGGGATCATAATTCTTCAGCCGTGTCCGTGACCACTTATCCACAGTTCGAAACCGTCTTGCGAGCCGCCGGTTTCATCGTGAATGGCGCCGCCGAAACGGAACCAAGTATCTCGGTCAGCAGACGAGATGACAGCGCTGCCCTAATTCGTTCTTTCTCTTGCGGCCATTGAACCGTCGATGCCAAAGGCGTTTTTGGAACACTGGTCGTGCTGGTGGCCTTGGTAGAGGTGGGCTCCGATGCATACAGTTGGACAAGCTCAGAGGCGCCGTACCGATCCTCATCATAGTCCACGAGCTGGACTAAGCGACGTTCTGCCTTGTTGTGGTAGAAGCCAGGCACACGCAGCACTCTGGCCGTGTCCGTGGCATTCTTGTCGCAACCGTATTTCGCCACCATTGTTCGCATGATGGCGCGAAACTCCCCCGGTTTGAGTTCGCCATCGAACAGCCAGTAGTGGTGGTATCTGTGTGGTGACGTCTCGACCAGGATGTTGGGCACCAGTGGACAACCACCAGGGTGGGTACCGTCGTCCTCGTTCCATACCGCACGAATGCGGATGATGTTTTCCTTCTTGCGGCCTTTCAAGTCCGTCTCGTTGACGGTGACAAAGATGCCTGCGTCACTCTTGTTGTTCAGATCGGTCAGCTCATCCCGCCAATGTTTCAAGACTGCCGTGGAGCACACGCTTTAGATTGTGTGCGTTCTCTCGCAGCGCGCCCTCTCCGAAGGTCTGGAAGGATTTTTTCTTTGTTCCGGATCGAGCAACTTGAGGAATTGTTTGGCTTGCTTCAGGTCGGTCATCTCAGCCCCCGCAGCGATGCCCATGCATGAGCCGAGGCACTAAGCTGATTTGCCAACGTTGGCTAGC
>CAVWOY010000005.1:0-103067 GCA_963756735.1 uncultured Alphaproteobacteria bacterium | reverse complement strand
CCCATTCGCCGTTGCCATGGGCGCGGCTCGCGCGGGTGGTCATTGCCGCAACCGTGCCCGCGTTGGCTTTGCCTGCCGCTGGCACATGCCGCATCGCCGTTCATGGCGCTGCTGGGAGGATCGGCGGTGTTCGCGGTGGGCTATCCGCTGGGACTGTGGCTGATGCACGGCCTCGGCGAGGAGGACATCGGCCGTGTTCGCGCGGTAATGGCCAGGCTTGGGGGGATTCGCGCTGCCGGTGCGGTCGTAGGGGACGTCACTCAAGTCGGCGCGTAGGCCGCGGTGTTGTCGCGTACGCTCCGGCCCAGCGCGCGCCTGGATTCCGCCTTGCGCCCCGGTGTAGGCGCGGAGCAGGGTCGCTTTCGCGCCATCGCGCAGCGGTGACGCACCAACGGGAACCGGGTTCAGACCCATCCGGCGCAATTGCGCATTGCCGCGGTAGAGCATTTCGCGGCGGCGGGTGGAATCGGAGTAGTAGGTGAAACTGATGGTCACCGACGGTTCGCTGCGTCTCGACCATGTGCGGCGCGGTCGAGGGCATGTAGCCGCCGTGGCCCGGTTCGAGGTCGAACACGCGCGCGCGGGAGCGGAAGCTTTCGTCCCAGACGATCCGCTCGCGCGAGTGCTGGTCATGGAACTCCTCCTGGGCACGCTCGGACACGACCTCCCGATCGAACGGATCCCACACGTACAGCCGCTTGCGGCCGGCGACCTGCAGGATGAAGTTGTGCTCGTGGTCGATGTGGAAGGGTGTCACCGCGCCGGGCGAGCTGACGAAGATCCAGCCCCCGCGGTAGCTCATGCCCGGGTCGTGGCGGTCTATCGCGGGCCGGATGGCATCGAGCACTTCGTCGACCAGGCGACGGGTAGAGCGGGATCGGCCTGCACATTGAGCAGCGACATCCATGCGTGCGCCTGGGCGATGTCCGCCAGTGTTTCCGCCGCACCGCGCGGGTTGGGATGCAGCGCCGGCGCCTCGGCAAAGCGGGTCCCGGCGCCCGCCTGGTCGCTATGCGTGCGAACCAGCCGGCGTGATTCCAGGCGCCGGCCGAGCTCCACCAGCGACCCGAGTTGCAGCAGCGGATGCCCGCAGAGCCGGTGCCGGACCGCGCTGATCGTCCAGGGATCGAAGCCATCGGCATCGAAGAGAACGGGAGTGTCGTGCATCAGGCGTCCTGCCGTGCTGGTACGATCCGGCCATGGGGCTGGCCGATTTCAGTGAGCGCGTCGCGCGCAATGCCTGGCGGGTGCCGCTGCTGGGGCAGATCCTCGCCGCCGATTACACGCGCGACTTCTTCGCGAAGATGCCGCCGAACCGCTTTCGCGGCGTGCATGCCGACTTCGCCGAGGCGGAAGCGTCGATTCCGCACGGACGCCGGATCGGATACGACCGCGACGCGCTGGCCGGGATGTACCGCAACCGCATGGACAAGGCGTGCCAGAGCGACTACGCGGTGCTGTTCTGGCTGCGCCAGCTGATCGATGCGCAGGCCCGGCTCTTCGATTTCGGCGGCCACGTCGACGTCAGTTACTACGGTTGGCGCCATTACCTGCACTATCCACCGGGCATGCGCTGGCTCGTGTGCGACGTGCCCGCGGTCATCCGCGAAGGCGAAGCGATGGCGCGCGAGCGTGGTGCCGATGGCCTGGTCTTCACCGACAACCTCGCCGGGGGCTGCGACGCCCCCATCTTCCTCGCGGCCGGATCGCTGCAGTACGTCGATCTGGGCGTGCCGGACATCCTCGCGCGGATGGGCGTGCGTCCGCGGCACCTGCTGATCAACAAGACGCCGCTCTACGACGGCGACACCTTCGTGACCGTGCAGTCCACGGGGCGCGCGTCCCATCCCTACCGCATCAGCAACCGAGCCGAGTTCGTCGACGGCATCACTGCCCTGGGGTACCTCGTCGTGGACGACTGGAGCAACCGCGAGCAGTCGTGCCGCATCCCGTTCCACCGCGGGCGCGATCTCGACGCCTACAGCGGCTACTACTTCGTGCGTGACGACTTCGTGCGTGATGACGACCGGAGCGGCGGCGCGCTGCGCTACCAAGGGCTTCGCCATCGTCATGCCCGCTCGCGCCTGCCCAGCCGCGAGAGCATTCGGGCGAGCAGTCCGGGCGGCGACGCTGCAGATTTCGTTTCCGCCACGGCGGATGCCTTCGCCGCCGACGCCACGGCATCGCATTCGGCGGCGATCTGCGCGAGCGTCTGGAACACGAAGGCACGGGATTGAGGCTCACGCCGGTGCGGGCCTGCAGCATGGCTACCGCCCACATGATCAGCAGCGAATGTCCGCCCAGGTCGAGGAAGCTGTCCTGCGCGCCGATGCGCTTCGATGCCGAGCAGTTCGCGCCAGATTGCTGGCGACAAGGCGTTCGGTCGGCGTGCCCCGGGTCGCGTGAGCCGTCGCGGCATCGGCCGTCGCCGCTGGCGCCGCGGCGGGCGGGCAGCGCGCGGCGGTCGACCTTGCCGTTCGGGGTTATTCGGAATGCGCCGAGGGCGACGCAGGCCGACGGCACCATGTACTCGGGCGAGGTCGGCGCGCAGGAATGTGCGCGAGGCGGCGCGCTTCCTCGCGCCGGCTCGCGGCGACACGTAGGCGGCCAGGCGCTTGTCGCCGCCGCGACCCTCGGCGGCAATGACCACCGCCTGGGGCACGCCGGGATGGCCGGCCAGCACCGCTCGATCTCGCCCAGTCTCGATCCGGTAGCCGCGCAGCTTGACCTGGTGGTCAGTGCGGCCGAGGACTCAGCGCCCGTCGCGGCGCCAGCGGCCAGGTCGCCGGTGCGGTACAGGCGGGCGCCCGGGCGCCGGCCGAAGCGGTCGGGGACGAATCTTTCCGCGGTGAGCTCCGGACGTCCGTGGTAGCCGAGCGCGACGCCGGCACCGCCGATGTACAGTTCGCCGGGCACGCCGGTGGCACCGGCTGCATCGCTGGCGTCGAGCACGTGAGCCGGGTGTTGGCGATCGGCCGGCCGATGACGATGTCGCCCGCGCCGGCATCACGCGCGCGCAGGTCGACCAGACGGTCGTTTCGGTCGGGCCGTACATGTTCCACAGCTCGCCGCGCGCGGCGAGCAGGGCTCGGCCAGTTCCGCGGCAGCGCCTCGCCGCCGCACAGCGCGTTCAGCTCCGGCCCGCCGCGCCAGCCGGCCTCGAGCAGCATCGCCAGGTGGCGGGCGTGGCCTGCATCATGGTGGCGCCGTGGCGTCGCAGCAGGCGCGCGCAGTGCGGCGGCCGTCGGCGGCCTGCTCGCGTCCGACGAGCACGATTTCCGGCCCCGACGGTCAGTGGCAGCGAGCAGTTCCAGCACCGCGATGTCGAACGACAGCGTGGTGACCGCGCCAGCGCGTCGTCGGCGTCGAGTGCCGGGCGCCCGTCGCATCGCATCGAGGAAGTTGACCACCGCGCGGTGCGGCACACGCACGCCCTTGGGCCGGCCGGTCGAGCCGGAGGTGTAGATCACGTAGGCGAGGGCGTCGGGATCGGCACCCTCGGCGGCCGGCGCCGAGCCGGCGGCCGGCGTGGCGGGCGCATCGAGCAGCGGCAGGCCGGTGACGCCGTCCACCGCGAGGGCCACATCCGGTCGCCAGGTCGAGCCGCGCCCGGAGTCCTCCAGCCATGAATTTCAGGCGTTCCGCGGGAAGGCCGGGATCCAGCGGCAGGTAGGCGGCGCCTGCCCGCAGCACACCCAAGACCGCGGCGATCATCGCGGGCGTGCGCTCCAGATGGAGGCCGACGACGTCGTCGCGGGCCCACGCCGCGTCCCGCGCAGCGCGGTCGCGATGCAATCGGCCTGCGCGGACAGGGCCAGGCGAAGCTGAGCACGCACTCGCCTTGGAGCCACGGCCACGCGTTCGCCATGTGCCGTGATAGGCTGCATCGAGGCAATGCGCGGAGGCTGCGGTCGGCCGGCAAGCGGGGCAGTGGGTGTCGTTCCATTGAGGCCAGAGCGTGCCCGTGTTCGGCCGTCGATGATCGCCAGCAATGCGTGCAGCGGCGCATCGTCCTGCCGCGATCAGCGTGTCGAGCAGCGCCAGATAGCGATCGCGCAGCAGGTTGGTGGTGTCCGGCAGGCGAGGATGTCGCTGTTGTAGTTGAGGCCGCCGACCAGGCCGTCGGCGCGGTCAGGAACCACAGCGCCAAGTCCTGCGCCGCGGCGGGCTGGAACACGGGCACGTTGTTATGCACCCAGGTTGCCCCAGGCGGCGGGTCGCTGGCGCGACGTCCTGGTAGGAAAAGAAGGCCTGGTAGATCGGGAAGCGGCTGAGTGTCGCGCCCGGGTGTCGAGCACGCGTACGAGGTGCTCGAACGGGATGTCCTGGCAGCCCCAGCGCATCGACCATCTCGTTCCGCACCGCGTGCAGCAAGAGCGCGGAAACCCCACTTCCGGATCGAGTTGCAACCGCAGCGGCAGTGCGTTGACGAAGAAACCCATCACCGGCTCGAGTTCGGGCAGGTTGCGGCCGCGCACCGGCGTGCCGACGACGAGGTCGCGCTGGCCGCTCAGCTTGTGCAGCAGCAGTCGCCCAGGCCGTGAGCAGCACGGTGAACAGGGTCGGCCTTCGCGCTGCGCCCAGGGCGCGCAGACGCGGCGGTGGTTTCCGCCGGCACGCGCAGCCATGCGGTGCCACCATCGCCGCTCTGGTAGTGGGCCGCGGCAGGTCGGCGGGGGGATCGCAAGCGACGTCCGGCGCGCCCTCCCAGGCTTTCGCTGCCAGTACCCCGACTGGCGTGCGAGTTCCGGTCCGCTCATCCAGTCGCGATGCCAGGCCGAGAAGTCGGCGTAGCTGACCTGCGAAGCGGTGCCAAGTCGACGGCGCTTGCCCGCGGCAGGAACGCGTCGTACAGCGCGGCCATTTCCTCGTCGAACAGGTCGAACGACCAGCCGTCCCAGACCACATGGTGGGGTCATGAAGCAGCACGTGGTGGTCCCCGGTCGAGGGCATACAGCCGGCACGCGGAACAGCGGGCCGCGGGCCGAGGTCGAACGGCACCGCGATCTCGTCCTCCAGGCGCAGCACCAGTTCGCTCTCGCGTGCCGCCGGAGCGATGCCGCTGAGGTCGTCGAAGGGCAGGCTGGTGTCGGTCGCGTCGAGGATCTGCTGGAAGGGCTCGCCTTCGTGCATGCCGATCACGGTGCGCAATACCGGTTGCCGACGGATCATTTCGGCGAAGGCGCGTGCCAGCGCATCAGGTCGAGCGCTCCGCGCAGGCGGTGCGCCACGGCACGTTGTAGACGGTGCGGCCAGGGTGCAGTTGTTCGAGATACCAGACGCGCTGCTGCATCAGCGACAGCGGTGCGGCCTGGCCGCATGGCAGGTTCGGGATGACCGGCAGCGCCGCCGTTTCCTGTCCCGACAGCCATCCGGCGAGGCCGGCGATGGTCGGGTGATCGAACGCGGTCCGCATCGGCACCAGCGGTCGAGTTCGCGGCCGAGGCGCGCGGTCAGTTGCGCCGCCAGCAGCGAATGGCCGCCAAGGACGAAGAAGTCATCGTGCGGGCCGATGTGTGGCAGGACGAGCAGCTCGCGATACAGCCGGGCGATCCGTTCCTGGTGCTCGTCGTCGAATACCGCCGGCGCATCCGCGGCAACCTGCGGCGGCGTGGCTGCACAGACCGGCAGAGCGTTGCGGTCTACCTTGCCGCTGGCGGTCAGGGGCAATGCATCGAGCGCGATGCAGCGCTGCGGCACCATGTATTCAGGCAGAAGCCGGGCCGCACATGCGCACGCAATGCGTCCTCGTCCAGCGCGGCGCCATCGCGCATGGTGCAACAGGATAGCGACCAGGCGCTTGTCACCCAGGCGTGCGGTTCGTGGGCGACGACCACCGCCTGGCACAACGTCGGCATGCGATTGCCAGGACACTGTTCGATTTCGCCCAGTTCGATACGGTAGCCGCGCAGCTTCACCTGGAAGTCGTTGCGGCCCAGGCATTCCAGGGTGCCATCATTGCGCCAGCGGGCGGAGGTCGCCGGTGCGGTACAGGCGCTGGCCGGGTTGCCTGCGCCATCGCGACGAAACGCTCGGCGGTCAGTTCCGGGCGGTTGAAGTAGCCGCGGGCGACGCCGTCGCCGCCGATATGGAGCTCGCCGACTACACCGATCGGCACCGGCATCCGCTGTTCGTCGAGGACGTGCAGCTGGGTGTTCGCCAGTGGACGGCCGATGGGGTGAGCCGTGTCTGCGGCGACGACGCAATGGCGGCTGGACCACACCGTGGTCTCGGTGGGGCCGTAGACGTTCCACAGTTCGGCCGACGCGCGGCGAGCAGCGCGGCTGCAACGTCACGTCGGTAGCGGTTCCCCGCCGCACAACGCCTTCAGCCGCGGGTTGCCCGGCCAGCCCGATATCCAGCAGCAGGCGCCAGGTCGCGGGCGTGGCCTGCATCACGCTGACGCGATGGCTCGTCGAGGCATCGCGCGCAGGCGGTCGGCATCCGATGCCTCGGTAGCGTGGGCCAGCGCCCACCGTGGCACCGACGACCAGCGGCAGTAGCAGTTCGCACACGGCGATGTCGAACGCCAGCGTGGTGATCACGGGGACGACGTCCTGCGCCTGCATGCCCGGCGTGCGACGCATGCTCGCCAACAGGTTGGCGACATTGCGGTGACTGACCTGCACGCCCTTGGGACGGCCGGTCGACCCAGAGGTGTAGATGACGTACGCATCGTCTTCGGCGCTGGCGCCGACGCCGTACACAGGTGCGGAGGCGTCTGTTTCCGTAATTGCGTCCAGGGGCAGCGCGGGTAAACCGGACAACGCCGCGTCGAACAGCGTCAGCAGCGCCCCTCTCGCCGAGCACCACACGTAGCCGTGCGTCCTCGGCCATGTAGCCGATGCGTTCGTCCGGCAGTGACGGATCCAGCGGCACGTAGCACGCGCCCGCACGCAGTACCCCGAGCACGGCGGGCAGCAGGTCGAGGTCGCGTTCCAGCAGCAGCCCGACGCGATCGCCGCACACGCCAGCTGGTGCGAACCGGAAGAAGTTTTTCAGTCAATTCCAAGGCTTTCGTCAAGCGGTCCAGGTGAAAATCCCGGAGGACGATCGAAGCGTCCCAGTCCTGCGCGCCTGACCCAGTAGTCCGTTATGTAGATCGCAAACTGCAACGCGCGCGCTCCGCCCTTTTTCTGCCCGGAGAATTCGCTTCGTGCTGAGCGAGCCACTGTTCAGCTGTTAAGAGTCAACCTCATAGTGCCCCAGGTGCGCAAGTATGGTCGCCGTCAGAATGGCCACGTAAGGCCGAGTATGAAAGTCGCGCTTGTCGGCGAAATCCCGCAAGATTGGAAAGAGCAGCCTCTCCATTGCGGCTTGCTCTTCTCCATCCTCGATTGTTTGTAGCAACTCGAAATAGGTGCTGCCCCAGCATTCTCACGGCAGGCTGAGAGGGCTGAATGCCTGCGCTTGGCGTCGTCCCAAGGGTCCGACTTCGGACAGAATGTAACAGCGAGCTGGCGGCAGGCCGCTTCGAGCGCCATTGCGTCCCTGGCAACCGGGTTGGTGTAACGCCGCTTGAAATCGATCTCTTGCAGATGCGCGAACGCATGGTCGTACGCAAAGACAAAGAGCTCACGGAAGAGCGCGGCAGCGCCGAAGCGCCGTCTTGAGCAAACCTTGAGGGGTCCCGATATGTTGAAGTTGTAGAATCCAAAAAAAGACAACCAGCAGCATTTACTAACAGGAGCTGCGCACTCTGACAATGGGTGAGCGGGGGGAGTAAGGCGTGCACGCATCGGCCGCAACCAAGTTGAAAACTGGACTGGGCTCCCGCCTCCGCGGGAGTGACGTCTGGTTTGAGCGTGCACCCCAACCACGAACGTCATCCCCGGCCCGGATCAAGTCCGGGCTGAACTGCGGCGGGGACCCAGTGCACGTAACAGCAAGCGCACCTGCGTTGTGAGGTGGACTGGGGCCCGGCCTGGTCCCGCTCGCACGCTGCGCATGCGAGCGGCGCCGGGATGACGTTGGTGGGCGTGGCTGCCCCTCACCCCTGACCCTCTCCCCGCAAGCGGGGAGAGGGAGCCGCGCGGCCGGCGCGCCTACCACAGGTTTGGGCGGCGGGGATAAGATTCAGCAAAAATATTGTTTGCCTACGGAGGGTGACAAACGCGGCCCGTGCGCCTATGTCGAGATTGCCCCGGTGATGGGAAGCGCGGCTTCCGGAGCCGCAGCCCAATTTAGGAGCCGGCAACTGTATTCGCGGAAGGGGCTCTGGCTCACCAAGGGGATGGCCCATCCCCTCGGATCCACCGCCGCATTGGGTTGAGCGACGGCGGCTCCGAGGGGATGGCTTTGGCATCAGGTTTTGAGGGGATTGAAGGTGGTACCGTCGCGCAGCATGGCGTTGCTGGCGACGAGAAGCTTGCGGGCGATGGCGACGAGAATGGTCTTGGTGGCCTTTCCTGCGGCGTGCATGCGCTGGCGCTGCTGAGCCCAGTGCGGGCAGCGGCGGGAGGCGTGCATGGCGGCGATGAAGAGGACGCGCCGCACCTTGCGGCGTCCGCCCCAGATGCGCCTCTTGCCCTTGGTGCGGCCGCTGTCGTTGGCGAGCGGAGCCAGGCCTGCAAGCGCGGCGATGGCGCGCCGGTCGCGCGATCCGAGCTCCGGCAGCTCGGCCAGGAGGGTGGCGGCCACGACAAGGCCAATGCCGGGAATGGCGCGCAGCCTGGCAGCGCCCTCGGCCAGCTCGGAGCTGTCGCGCACCAGCTCCAGGATGGCGCGTTCGATCTTGTCGCGCCGGCCTTGCAGGAGGCGGATGTGGCTTTGGATATCGCAGCGCACGGTGCGGGACCTGGCCTGGCGCAGGCGATTTCCTTCGCGCACGATTTCCTCCACCAGCTGGCCGCGGCGGGCCACGAGCTCGGACAGCGCCCGCCGTTCCGCGGACGGCTCCACGGTCGGCGCGAGCTCCAGGCGCCGGCCCAGCTCGGCCAGCACGCGGGCATCGACCCGATCGGTCTTGGCGAGGAAGCCGGCGGCTCGTGCGAACTCGCGCGCCCGCCGGGGATTGACCCTGGCGAACGGCACTTTGGCTCGCGTGAGCAGGTGGCGCAGGGTGTCGTCGCAGCCGCTGGTGGCCTCGAAGACGAAGAAGGCATCCTCGTATCGGGCAATGAGATCCTCGATCGCGGCGGACGTATTGGGGACGCGCTGCGCGCGCTGGGATCTCGGGCAGAAGACGTCGAGATGCTGCATGCAGATATCGACGCCGAGGGCATTCGGGTGCAAGGTCATGGGTGCCTGTCCTTGTCATGCGGGGTCTGCGTCAACAGCCCCGTGCAACTGTTCAGGATGGGTCTAAGCGGGCAGGGCCCAAGCCGGCTCTCGGCCTCTTGTCACCGGGGGTCTTACGGGCTCCTGCCCGCACCCAATCTGCACCAAGCCCAACAGACAGGGGGCCGTTGTCCGGCACTCTCGACTGGTTGGTGGACAGGTCATCCAAGCGCCAGCACGGGAACCGGGAGCGGCGAAGCTCGTGTCCGCGAGCGGCCTTGGTCGGTGATCTGACCTGGCAAGCGCCAAGGCAAGCGTGGATATGGGCCGAGCAGGGCGTCCTTTGCGCCCTTCTTAGTGACCGCAGGTTACCGGGCGCGAGCCTGGACGCCCTGCTCCTCCTCCCTCACCCTCGAGGCCCAAGGCCGGCGAGGCTAGCGGTGTTGGCAGGTGATGAATGTTTTAGGTTTCAGGTTCTTGGGGTCAGGGTTCTTGGGGCCAGGTTCTAGGGCCAGGTTCCACGGGTCAGGGGTTCATCGAGACTGAACCTGACCCCTGAACCTGACCCCTGAAACCTGGCCAAAAAGGATCGCCCCGGCGAGGGCGCACCGGGGCGATCAGGGGGCGAAGAAGCCGCCGAGCGAGGCCGGAGCGCGCAAGGGGGGCGGGGGCGCTCGCGGCCCGCGCAGGCGGCGTGATTTGCTAGGTAGCATGGTCGGAACAAAAGAGGAACATACTTTTGGTGAGACTGTTCTTGCTGCTGCCATCAGCCGACATTCGGCCATGCCGCCGCCCAGCCGACCCTGTAGGGTGCCCCCGCAAACGGAGCCGCGGATTGGAAGGGGAAGCGAGCATGCGCATGAGGCTGGCGCGGGCGTTGACGATCGTGGCGGGCTGCCTGCTGCTCGGCGCGGGCGCGCACGCCTTCCAGTTCAAGGACGAGGTCGGGCGCTTCACGGCCACCTTCCCGTCCGAGCCGACGCTGGGCAAGGACGCGGGCGTCTCCGACTCCGGCCCGCACGTGCACTACAGCTGGACCGTGGAGCAGGAGAACCGCACCTTCGCGGTGATCTTCACCGAGTACAGCCGGCCGATCGCCAAGAACTACGACAAGAACGTGCGCGCGCTGCTGAACCAGGGCGCCAAGCTGCTCAGGCAGACCGTGATCGAACTCGGCGGCGTCGACGGGCGCGAGATCTACACCCAGCTGCCCGAGAAGGACGTGCTGCGCCAGCGCATGTTCCTGGTCGGCAACCGGCTGTACCAGGTGATCTACCAGGGGCCGTTCGGCACCGAGTCGCGCGCCGACGTGGAGGAGTTCATGACGTCGTTCCAGCTCATGAAGTGAGGGCGCTGTCGCGCATATTCAGCAGGCGTTCAGGGGTGACCTGCAACACGAGCCGCATGCAAGGAAGACAAGGCAGGCTGCTTGCGGTGTGGTGTGCCTGGCGGCCGGCGTAGCGGCGGCCACGGCGGCCGGCGCGCAGACCTCCGACGCCGAGCGGCTCAAGGGCCGGGTGTGGCTGGCCGAGAGCATCCGCGGCGCCAGCGTCAGCGCGCAGTCGACGCTGCGCTTCGAGGCCGCGGGCAAAGTCGCGGGGTCCGGCGGCTGCAACCGCATGTTCGGCGCGGCCAAAGTCGCGGGCGACAGGATGACGTTCGGCAGCTTCGGGACGACACGGATGGCCTGCTCGCCGCCTGCCGTGATGCAACAGGAGCAGAAGTTCCTGGCTGCGCTCGCTGCCACGCGCACGTTTCGCTTCACCGGCCCCAGCCTCAGGCTCTATGACGCGAGCGGGGCGGAGGTGGTCCGATTCACCGAGCGGCGATGATCCGTCCGCGGCCTGCCGGGCGTGAATTGGCGGGCAGTTGCGGATGGGGTACCTTGCAGCCATCGATCGGCAACGGTCGAGAGCCGAGCAGTTGCCCGTCAAGGGAGACCGGCGCGGACCTTTTCGCGCCGTCAGGCTCGTGCTCGCACGCGCGGTAGCACAATGTTCTCGGACGATATCGCCATCGACCTCGGCACGGCCAACACGCTGGTGCACGTGGTGGGCCGCGGCATCATCATCGACGAGCCCTCGGTGGTGGCGGTGGTGGCGCGCGGAGCCAGCCGCGAGGTGCTGGCGGTCGGCCTCAAGGCCAAGGCCATGCATACCAGGAAGCCCCCCGAGCGGGTCGAGATCATCCGCCCGTTGCGCGACGGCGTGATCGCCGACTTCATCGCCACCGAGGAGATGCTGCGCCAGTTCATCGCCCGCGCCAAGACCATCCTCGGCTTCCGCCGCCCGCGCATCCTGATCTGCGTGCCGGCCGGCGCCACGCCGCTGGAGCGGCGGGCGGTGTACGAGACGGCGCAGCAGGCCGGCGCCCGGCGCGTCTACATGATCGAGGAGCCGGTGGCGGCCGCGCTCGGCGCCGGGCTGCCGATCGACGGCGCGCAGGCCTTCATGGTGGTCGACATCGGCGGCGGCACCACCGACATCGCCGTGCTCGCCGATGGCAACGTGGTGCAGGCCCGCTCGCTCAGGGTCGCGGGCAACGCCATGGACGAGGCGATCGTGCGCCACGTGCGGCGCAAGCATCATCTCGTCATCAGCGAGGGCAGCGCCGAGCGCATCAAGATCGAGGCCGGCACCGCACTCGCGCTGCCCAACGGCCGCGAGGTGGAGATCCACATCAAGGGCCGCGACCTGCGCCAGGGCCAGACCAAGGAGGCGATCCTCAGCCAGGCCGACACCGCGGACGCGCTCGCCATGCCCGTGAGCGAGATGGGCGAGTTCATCCGCCGCGCGCTGGAGGACCTGCCCGCCCAGGTGGCCGACGAGGTCACCAGCCGGCCGATCGCGCTCACCGGCGGCGGCGCCAAGCTGGAGCGGCTCGACATGGCGCTGGAGAAGCTGGTGGGGGTGCGCTTTGCGGTGCCCGAGACGCCGATGCACTGCGTCATCAGGGGCAGCGCGGCGGTGCTCGAGCAGCTCGAGGTGCGCGCGCATCTGCTGATTGGACCCTGAGGAGGAGATGCCTTATCCAACGGCGCCGCTTGGGAAAGTTGACGGCGGATTGCGTCACGTGCATACAACCGCCCGGCCCGGCCGTTGCGCCGCTCGTCCGGGCCCGCCGTGGCCTGCGGGGCCGGGGTGATGCGCGGACGCAGGGGTGTATAGCTCAGTTGGTAGAGCAGCTGACTCTTAATCAGCGGGTCGAAGGTTCGAGTCCTTCTACACCCACCACTCCTACCTCCCTGATAGAACAAGGAAAAGGCGATATTCAGTAGACCTCTCATAGAGCAGAAGTTTGCCACTCTACTCCTCGGGTTTGCCACTTTCCCGTTCCGTTCCCGTTCCTTCAAGCTTGGCGATCGCTGCTGAGGCAAGGCGCTTCTGGCGGGCAGCCTTGGTGTAGTGCTCCACCATCTGCAACGTCCTGTGCCCGGTGATGGCCTGGATTTCGTGCGCGCTACACCAGCCTCGGCCAGGGCCCGACCGGCGCTGTGCCGGAGACCATGGTAGTGAAGCTGTTGGAGCCCGCATGCATCGAGGGCGCACGGAACTCCTTGCTGAATGCGGTCTCCGCGACCGACTGGCCTTTCGCGTCGACGACGAATAGCAGCGAGTCCTTGGGCAATTGGTCGAGGTAGGCCTTGAGGCGGCGGTGCACCGGGATCACTAGGGGCTCATCCGTCTTCTCCTGGCGCACCTCGATATTGGCGCCGTCGTAGGCGGTGCGCGCCATCTTGAGGACATCCCCGCGCCGCTGGCCGGCATACAACCCGATCATGTAGGCCGTCATGAGGTTGTGCGCGGCTTCGAGGCCTCGAACATCGCGCAGTGCTGATCGGACCACGGCACGTAGGATTTCGCCTTGCCGATGCGCTTCATGCGCGCGGCGGGATTCAGCGAGCAATAGTCGTTGTCGATGCCGAAGTTGAACAGCGCCGATGCAACTTGGGTGAACAGCTTCTGGGTGCGCGCCTTTCCGGCGAGACCCTTTGCGCAGCTCTCGGATGTGGCGTCGGCGGACGGCCTCGGCAGGATGGCCGATCGACGGGCACGAAGATGTCGAGCATGCGCCCGTAGTCATGCTGCGTCTTGGGCTTGAGGGCTAGGAACTCGTCGCTGGCGCGGTAATCTCGGATCATCGCTGCAACGCTGCCTTCCCCGATGCGCCTGGGCTCCGGGTTGTTGCCCGTCTTGCCGAGCAGTTCGAGATATCGCTTGTTGAACTCAGCCTCACCAGGCTGGCCAGGGAGCCGCCACCGTTGCCGTGGCGTCTGAAGTACAGGTAGACGGAGCCCTTAGCTCTGATCGGCTGGACGTAGCGAGGGAGATTGGGCCGCATGGATTGTCCGCCATGATCTGGATCGTGATCTTGGCGACTGCCGCCGTTGACCGTGCGCCGTCCATATACCTGTCGAGCGCGATCTTGTCCCAGATGAGGCGCTTGCCGTGCGCTGGGGCGGGGGCAGCAGACCAGCGGCGACGTCTTCGCGAAAGCGCTTGACGCCCAAGCCCACATAGGCTGCGGCCGGTTCCTGCGGATATCCGCGAGCGGTCGCGCCATGCCTGCAAGCCATTTTAAGGCCTCCGCCTTCGTCATGTTCCCGGGCATGGCCGTGCCATACTTCGCACCCCCGAACGTGGCCAGTGAGGGAAGGCAAAAAAATAGCGTCCGGTTCCTAAGCGGCGACGGGGCTCGTCGCCTTGTTGCGAGCGGCGTACAGGGCATCCTGGATCGAATTCGCCTTGAACGGCGCTTCCGGCCCCGGGCATGCTTCCCAGAGAAACGCATGCGCAAAACGGATAAGGGACTATTAGCTACCCCCTGCTGGTCACCTGCTGCGCCACTTTCATCTGTTTCATCTGTCGCGTGCTGGAAGCCCCCCTTTGCAGGCATGCCTTATAAAGCCGCTTAAAGCATTTTGCGATCGGTTCCAGGGCCGCCGTTAGCGGCATGCGCTTGGCCTGGGAGAACAAGATGCCATTTAGCTGCTCGGCTGAAATCCTGGCACACCGCTTCCACCATCATGAAATATGAAGCGCGTGCCGCAGCGTGCTCCTCCTTCCGCAAGTCTGTAGCTAGTGACTTGGCCTTCGCCCGTACGCGATCAACCCAAGCACGGTCGAGCGACTTCGCTAACAGAGCCGATGCCGTGACTCCAAGGTGGCACAGAACAGTTCGGCAAACGCGGCGAGAACCTCTTGTATCCGGCGAGGCGCCACTGCTCCGGAGACATGCCAGCCGTCGCTGCTATCTCAATGTCGGTTTCGACGTATTCACAGTATCCGCCGCGATCACTCCAGAGATGATGCCTGGGGTTGGGACCCGGTCCCATCAACCAATCGGCACTAGGCAATTGCTGGGATGCAGCGAGAGGCAAGCCCGCAGCTTTCATGACGTTCAAAATGCTGGCGACGGCGGCGAACTCGATCGTCTCCAGAATGATTGGTTCGTCACCACCCGCAAGACGGCGCTCAACGGCAGCCTGCGCCGCCCCAGCAAGACGATCCTTGGTAAGTGAAGCAAAGCTCGGCGATGCCTCAGCCAGTGGCTGATCTCCGCTGTCGATCCAGCGCCGAGATCAATCTGCTTTCTGAGCGTTGCTTGGGTCTTCCCATGGTTCCTCGCCCCGCGTGAGGAAATGCCTGCGCGAATCTTTGATTTCCTCAGTCCCTTTGCGCATCTTCCGCGGGTATCGGTACCGCTTGGCAGTGTCAAGCAAGCTCCGGAGGTCCGCATGCGGTCTGTGGAAAACCCAAGCACGCCCGGAAGGCGATTGAAGCGGCCTGGCGCCGTCCAGGATGTGTGGGGAATACCTGCCGGATACTTGGCCAAGTTGAGGTGCAACGGGACTGGGCCAGACTTCCTGCGAATAGGCGGCCGCGTTTTCTACGAGGACGACGCCATCGACGGCTGGCTCGCCACGCTGCGGCGGTCGAGCACCTCCGACCCAGGCCCCACCGGCAAGCGCGCGGCTATCGACGAGGCAAAGGCCGCAGAGCTTGGGGGCGACTGATCATGAGACACCCATACGAAGCGAGGCTGCCCCCGAGAGGAGCGGCCTCAAATTTCAGCCCTGCAAGCTGACCATGATCTCTTCGCGGCGGCGGATGTCGATCGATGCTCCACTGAGCAGCAAGACAACGTTGCCTGCGGGCCAAGAAACGATGGCGCTATGTGTGTAGCCCGTAAAGCGACCCAGAGCAAGGTTGTCGCCGCCATCATCCTCATTATCGGAGATGGTGATGCACAGCGAAAAGCGGCCTAACGACAGACCCCCGAAGCCCACCTACCAGTTCAGCGGCACCCTGCCGCCAGCTCTAGAGCCGTTGCAGCATAGGCGCCAGTGGCTGACCTGGGACCACGGCTGGAACCCGGCAAGAACAAGGTACGACAAGCCGCCGCGCAGTGCGCACACCGGCAAGCCGGCCAGCATCAATAACCTGTTCAACCTCGGCACGTTCGATGAGGCCGCTGCCACCGCGCGACGGCTGGGGTTGGCAGGCGTCGGCTTCGTTCTTGAGGCCGACGACGACCTCACCGGCATCGACCTCGACGACTGTGTCACCGACTCCGGCTCCCTCTCACCTTTGGCCGCCGAGGTGATCGGCTACGGCGAGACATATGCCGAGTACAGCCCGAGTGGCGAGGGCATCAGGATCTTGGCGCTCGGCAAGGTCGAGAGCACAACGAAGCACGATGCTGCGGGCGTCGAGGTGTATGGCACCGGCCGGTATCTGACGGTCACCGGCAATCAGGTCGAGGGCACTCCGGACGAGATCCGGGAGGCGCCCCGCACCATCGCCAGACTGCTCGAGGCCGTGGCGATCTCCAGAGGGGAGACGCCACAGGCGAAGGCGAAGACCAACGGACACGCCAAGCCGACCGGCGAAGATTTCTGGTCGAGGGTGAATGCGGCCGCGCTCGCCAATCGCGATGTCTGGGTGCCGGTCCTGCACCCCAAGGCGAAGAAGCAGGCGACTGGCGCTTGGCGCGTCTCCACCAGAGACCTGGGACGCGATCGGGAGGAGGACATCTCCTATCACGCGGATGGCATCCAGGACTTTGGTGATGAGTACGGCCTGACGCCCATCGATGCCGTGCTGCCGCTTTGGCGATGTGCGCGATGCCGCCGATGCGGCCCTCTGGCTCTGCCGGCAACTCGGGGTCGAGCCGGCAAGCCTTGGGTGGAGGGGACGCGAGACGCCACCCCGGAGCGAGGCGCGTGCCGATGTCAATGGCCATGCACCATCACAGCCGCACAGTCGGCCGAGCAGGAGTGGCCCGACCCCGTGCCGCTGCCCACCGGCCTGCTCCCCGTCGCGCCGTTCGACTACGACATGCTGCCCGAGAAGATGCGCGCCAGGGTCGAGGACATCGCGGAGCGCATGCAGTGCCCGCCCGACTACGTCGGCGTGTCATGATGGTCGCGCTCGGCAGCCGTGATCGGCCGCAAGGTGGCTGTGCGCCCCAAGCTGCGAGGACGACTGGTCGGAGGTCGCGAACCAGTGGGCGCCTAATCATCGGGTCCCCGGGGCTTCTGAAGACGCCGGCGCAGAACGAGGCGCTGAGCCCGCTGAGGGCGTCTGGAGGCCGCAGCCAGAGATGAGTTCAAGCTGGCAAAGGCAGAGTACGACACTCACATGGCGGTCGCGGAGACTGAAGGCCAAGGCCGCCAAGGAGGAAGCCAAGGACAAGCTCGCCAAGAACAAGAATGCCAACGTCAGCGCCCTGCTGAAGCAGGAGGCGATCCCGGTGCCGGTGCGCCGAGCGATACATCACGATCAATGCCACGACCGAGGCCCTGGGCGAAATCCTGAAGGAGAACCCCAACGGCGTGATCAACGTGCGCGACGAGATGATGGCCCTTCTTCACCGCCTCGACGAAGAAGGGCAATCGGAGGCGCGCGGGCTTCTATCTTCAGGCGTGGTCCGGCGACACCGACTACAACTTTGACCGCATCGGCCGGGGGCTCGACAACTACATCCCGGCGGTCTGCCTCTCCATGATTGGTGGCACGCAGCCGGCGCGCATCTCGCAGTACGTCGACGAGTGCGCCGCGGCGGCCGCGGGAACGACGGCCTCATCCAGCGGTTCGGCCTGATGGTCTGGCCGGACATCACCGCGAGTGGGAGAATGTCGATCGCCACCCGAATGCCATGGCCCAGGGACATGGCCACGCAGGTCTTCGAGAAGCTGGACAAGCTGGACGCCAAGGCGATCGGCGCCCGTCAGGACAAGATCGGCGACAAGGAGGTCGGTCTCCCCTACCTGCGGCTTCGCTCCCGCTGCGCAGGAGCTATTCCTGGCTTGGCGCACCGATCTGGAGCGCCGCCTCCGGTCCGGGAGATGGACCCGATGATGGAAGGGCACCTGGCCAAATACCGGAAGCTCGTGCCCAGCCTCGCCCTGATCATCCACCTGACGGACTCGGACACCACGACCGCCGTCGGCGACGTATCGGTCGATGCTGTCCAGAAGGCGCTGAAGTGGGCCGCTTACCTGGAGACGCACGCAGCCCGCGTCTACGGCTCGGGCGACGCGGCCGTGGTGGCCGCCGCCAACGCCATCATCGCCAAGGTGAGGAGCGGGCACCTGAAGGCGGAGGTTTCAGCTCCCGCGAGGTGTGGCGCCCGCAGTGGTCGCTCCTGCGTGACCGCGACACGGTGCACGCCGCCCTGAAGATGCTGCGGACTACGACTGGCTGAGCGTCACCAAGGCGGAGACCAACGGGCGCACGGCCACGATCTACACCGTCAACCCGAAGGTGATCGCGCAGTGAAAAGCGGCCGGGAGGGTAACTGCCAAAACTGCCAAAAGCCCTTTTGGCAGTTTTGGCAGTAGGGGGTAGGCGCGTTTTTGCGGGGGGGCAACCGGGAAGAAAAAGTGTGCCGTTGGGTAACTGCCTTAACTGCCAAAAGTACATGCAACTGTGGATACCAACATGAACAAGTCGCACCTCGCTTGGGATGTCTGCCGCAATGAAAACGGGCCGGAGGGTAACTGCCAAAACTGTCAAAAGCCTTTTTGGCAGTTTTGGTTGGGGCGGCGCGCGCGTCACGCTGTTCAAGAGCAAAGAGTTTGCCGACGACGGCACCGAGATCTGGTCGCTGATGCTCGCCGAAGCGCCGCCCAAGCGCGACCAGGACAACGGCCAGCGCAAAGAGCCGGAGCCTGATCGCCGCCAGCCGGCAGCGGCAGATGCCCCGCGATTGGCAGCGACCCGACGAGCGAGATCCCGTTCTAGCCATGACCGGCCGTCGCATCGCTCTCAAGGGCTTCCGGGTTGATAGGAACGGCAAGGTGGTCCGCGACCAGCGCCGGCTGTCCGTGAGTGCACGGCTCCAACAGCGAAGCTCCAAGCGCATCCGCCTAGCTCGAAGAAGGCTCTCCAATGGCTGACAACAACCAGGCCAACCAGCCCGCCCCGGCGTCGCGCACGTCGGGGGTGATCGACGCGATCGCCATGCACCTGTTCGCGGGTACGCCGCTCGCGCCGGGGCGAAAGGAAGCGCAGGAGCGCACGATCATGCTGGCCGCGCGTGAGCTGTCCCCACCGGAGCACGAGATTTCCGCGCAGTACGCGCGAGCGCGCGCGCGTGCATCATGGGGTGTTACTAGTGGCATATAAGAATTGGCTCGATCGCCTGGTTGCAAGGAAGCTCGCCGAGTATGATGCGCGCATGCTGTTGCGTCAGGCCGAGCGGACGGCGCGCGGTAACCGGCAAAAGGCCCTCGCCCTCAAGCGCCGGCGCGATGCCGAACAGCGAGCCAAGCGTTGCGAGCCGTGCGGCGCCAAGACCAGGGCTGGCCAGCCTTGCCGCCGCAAGGGGCAAGGCCGTGGTGGCCGGTGCGCTAACCACGGTGGCGCGAGCACCGGAGCGAGGACTGCGGGCGGCAGGGCGCGCATCGCAGCCGCACAGAGGATGCGCTGGCAGCGGTGGCGTGCTCAGCGAAGGTCGGCGGCACTACCGGCTGTCTTGGACGAAGCTAGGGCCGCCCAGCGGACTGCTGAAAGTCAACCATTGGTCCGCACGGAGCCACCCTCTCGTGAACTGGACAAGGAGCAGCTCTGAGACGCTCCAGCGTATAGGCCGGAGATCGCGGCTGACGCCGACGCCCGCGCCATCGGGCTTGCTCACGCAACGCGCAGCTGCCGACTGTCGCGCAACTGGTCGCTGGGCTTGCGGCACCCTGGTGATCGTTGCCCTCCTGGGGTCCAGGCGCTCGCGTCCCGCCCCGATGGCGATCCACTTGCGCCTGTCCAGCAGCCAGTCCGGGCCGAAAGCAAGCATACCTATCTGGTGGGTGACGACGGCGAGCAACAGCACATTGCTGGAGCGCACGCGGGCCGGCCTGGCGGCAGCGAGGATGGCCAGCGGCTCGGACCGCCGATCAAGCGGTCGCACCAGATGGCAGCGAAGGCTCACCGGCTCATGGCGAAGGATGGCCGCGAAGGTGCTGGGCGTGAGCCGACGCACGTTGTTTCGCGGGTTGAAGGCGGCGCGCGACCACGACGTATTGGCGCAGCACTCGCAATACCGATGACGACAGGGCAGCAGTGGCCGCACGGCGGTGGTGGTGACCTGTTCCAGGCCTCGTCTTGCGCATCGATGTCACGCTCCAGCACGGCGTCGGTGGGGATCAGATAGTTGATGCCGCCCACCTCCATGCCGTGGCCGGCGTAGAAGACGATCGGCTTCGATAGGGTGGTGCGCGCCAACGACCTCGGCGTTGTGGGGATGCGCCGCGCTCAGAGATTTCTCGGTTACGACCCACGATGCCGATATCGATGGACATCGTCAGGCGGGCGTCGGCCTGAGCGCCCTTCGGTGGGTGCGCTCCGGTCGCCGCCTCCCGACCTCGCTGGTGCTGCTTACCGGGCTGGAAGACACGCTGAACCTAGGCGCTTGCAGCGACTGGCAAGCCCGATCGGCACCACCGCGCTCTCAACACCAGAGGAGTTTCTATCTCCATCGCCCAACGCGACCAACGCCATAGCCGCGGCGCAAACCCACACCGCGGTAGCCAACCCGGCCAACGCCATATCCATAGCCACGGCGCCAACCCACACCGCGGTAACCGACCCGGCCACCGTAGTAGGCAGGTGCAGAATAGCCGTAGCTCATGTAGCCGTAACGACGAGGTGTCACGGGTGTGGCGGCAGCCGTATAACCATACCCTGAACCCCATCCTGTACCCCAACAAGCTGCGGCCTGGGGGCTTTCAAGGGCAACAAGTGGCGTTGCGACCATCAAGGCGGCGACTATTGTTCGTATGCGCATCTGATCGCTCCTTTCGGATATTTCCGGATCTGAGCAAATACGAGTTGCTCGACCGCAAAACACTCAGGGGAAACCACGAAAGTCTTCGTTCTCTTTCACCGGGGCAAGCCCGGTGCCACCCGCTCCCGGCTTTGCGCAACCATGGCCCAATTTAACGCTGTTTGCCCAGGGTTTGGCCCTATAGGCCGCGGGCAGCCATACGTTGAACTTCATAGCGATCCATCGCAAAAGGCATGTAACCCCGATGACCCGCATTTTAATTGCCGACGACCATGAGGTTGTGCGGTCCGGCCTGCGCAAAATCCTGGAAACCCAACCCAAGTGGGAAGTGGTGGGCGAGGCCGCGGACGGCAAAGAGGCTATCGCAAAGGCCCTTGAGCTCAAGCCCGACATCGCGGTGCTGGACTACGCCTTGCCGCTGGTCAACGGCATCGAGGCGACGCGGCAAATCCATGCCCGGCTGCCGCATACGGAAGTGCTGATCTTCACCATGCACGACAACGAGACGCTCGTCCGCGACCTGCTGGCTGCCGGCGCCCGTGGCTTTCTGCTCAAGTCGGATGCATCCCGTTACCTGCTGGCCGCGATCGAGTCGCTTGCGCTACACAAGCCCTTCTTCACGGCCAAGATCTCGGAAACCATGCTCGAACTCCTTCCTCAAGCGACAAGGCCGCGACCAGTCAGCGCTCACGCCCCGGGAACGCGGTGTGGTCCAGCTGATCGCGGAAGGGCACAGCAATAAGGAGATTGCCAAGGTGCTCAACATCAGCCTCAAGACAGTGGAGACGCACCGCGCTACCGTGATGCGAAAGCTCAACCTGTCGTCGGCGGCATCGCTCGTGCGCTATGCCATCCGCAACCACATCGTCGAGGCCTAAACGGACGTTCGCTCTCGAGGCGTCCTGCCGACACTAGCTGAGGGCGAGAGGACGACCGTGAGTGATGCGGACGGTGCCGAGTTGGTAGAGCTGCTGGATTTCGGTGGGGGAGAGGCGCGAGCGAAGCGCAGCGTCGCAGGCAACCCAGGATCAGGCGCTAACTGACGTCAGTGGTGCCGCCACTTTTTGCGTCTTGATGTGCTGCCGGTCTTTGCACGGTGCTCAAGTTCGGTTGCCAGCGTGATCAGCCGCTGAATAAGAGGTCGGATCTCCGGAATGGCTGCCTGAAGACGAGTGACTTCCGCGCGCTCAGTATCCGTGATGGGCTCCTTTTGCCATTGGGTGAGCTGCAAAGATTGAGCGCGCAAGAGGTCGAGCGCATCTTTCGCTTCTTGAAGGGTGAAGGAGACTATGGGCACTGGCAATACCGCGTTCGGATCAAGCAAGAGAGTTCTTGATGCGCGAGATATCGCGTTTCAGTATGCCCGGTGCGCCGTCGATGAGTTCGCGGATGTCCGGAAGCGCGGATATGGGTTTCAAAGTAGGTGATGTTCCAAGCATTGCCCATCATACAACAAAGCGGACGGATTTTGGTGGTGGGGGTGGCTCGCGGAGCGCGCTGTGAGCGGCGGTGTGGGTGCTGGTGGGCATCTCGCGTTGCGCGGAGCCCGGGGTGGCTGGCAGCTACCGCAACTTTCTTGCGGACGGCAGTCCCCGAGCGCTCTCGTCGAGTAGAGTTCGCAGCTGCTTCAACAGCTCGGGGCCCGTGAGTTGTTCGGTCGCGTAGCCCTCCGCCCTCAGGACGGTTCGTATCTCATCGGTCGTGCTGTACTGCCCTGAGCGGGCGAGCTGGAATGCTCGTTCCAGCGACGTCGATTGTCCGGTGTTCATGCCCATGAATATCCAACGCATTCGAACGAGTTGTGGTTCCTATTTGGCCTTGTGTGTGAATAAAAAGAAGGTCCCGTCGTTTGTGCATTAGCGTTCCAATGGACGGGCCGGTGCGGCACGCGCGACTCATCAGGGATAGTTCGTCCGTGTTATGCCTACAAGTTGGGTTGTAGTGTGGGGGATTGCTATGCTCTCAAGGGCGAGGGGCATATGGCCTCCGACGACGAAGAGTTTCGGCTAGAGGCTGAGAACCAGCTGGCGGCGTTCACCACGCACGGTTTCATGGGCGACGGCTCGCCCGACAGGGCCGATGCGCTGGTGTGGGGTCTGACCGAACTGTTCCCGCGCGTTGTTTCGACGGGCTCTTCGAACCTTACGGACTACCGTCAGCAGCGCGGCGGGCACGATCGTCCCGCGTCGTACCTCGATGGACGGAACGCTTCCGAGCGCGCCCGTGCTCGGCGTGACCGCGGGCCCATACGCGCTACGACCCACACGCGTCCACGCTGACGAGAGCAATTGTGATGACGAGCCTACTTCCACAAGCCCTCGAACCGATGCCCTGCCACCCTGGTGTAGTGCGCGGTATGCTTCGGGTCACGGTGCCCGAGGTAGTCCTGCATGGTGCGCAGATCGGTGCCCTTGTCGGCGAGGTAGTAACCGCAGCTGTGCCGCAGCATGTGCGGCCAGACGCGGCCGAGCTTGGCGGTCTCGCCTGCCACGCGGACGATGTAGTTCACGGCTTGCCGGGTGAGCTGCGTCTGCCGCTCGGAGATGAACGTCCAGGGCAAGCTTGTCCTCCCTGGTGGACAGGTAGCGCTTGATGGTGCGCAGCTCGTCGCCGGCGATCGGATGCTCTACCGAGAGCGAGCCCTTGAGGCGCTCGACCCACAGCCTCGATCGCTTGACATCGAGTTGGTCGCGGCGCATGCCGATGGCCTCGCTGACGCGCAGCCCGTGCCGGTAGATCATCAGCAGGAGCGCGTGGTCGCGAATGCCGTGGCGGCCTTTCTTGGCCGCCTCCAGCAGGCGATCGACCTCCGGTCCATTCAGGAAATCCTTCTTGCGCTCGTGGGCATCGGTCGTTTTCGACCCACTCTTTACATTTCGTCTGTTGGTCGCCATCGCCGTGTGCCTCGAAAGTGCCCATTCTATCTAGTGGCGGCATAGCACACTTTGGACACATCGCGTGAATTGTAAAAACACTGTGGTGGCATTCGTCCACACTACGGGGGCTGGATGAGAGATTGCGGTCGGCGCGAGGTAAACGGGTAGGAGTTCCCGCCGCGCCTCTATTGATCAACCAACCGGAATTCCTCGAGCTCCTGGCTGAGTTTGGACGCTACCGCGGCGGTGACGTCCACCAGGCAACCGAGTCGGATCTGGTTGAAGAGATCAAAGTCATCCAGCGTACGGATTTTCCCCGCTACCTGCGCGAGGGTTGGGACAAGAAGCTCGCCTCATTGGAGGAGAAGCGTGCAGCGCGATCCAGGGTGCCGCAAGAGGGGCCCAGACCCGGCGATGCGAAGCGCGAAGCAGAAATCGTTAAGGCCATGCGCCGTGATTTCAAAGGGGCGTACCTCGATAAGGGCCTCGACCGTGAATACGCAGCCATCCTCGCGCGGCGCGGGGCCTGATATGAGCGACCCCGCAACACTGGCGGCGGCCTGGCTCGACGATGCCGACACCGAGGCTCCGGTCAATGCGGTGGCTGCCAAGATCGCCAACATGCCCGCTCACCGCCCGAGAGAAGGTGCGCAAATTTGCGCACCTGGAAACGGCCAGGCCTTCGTCTCCCAGACCGAGGCGGGTCAGATACGGCCGACCGCAGACATCATCGAATTTCGCCAACGACAAAGGAATTGAAGCATGCGCCACGTAGTCATCTGCCGCCGGCAGGAAAGCGCACCGGAGAGCTTTACCATCATCAACCGCACCTCTGGCGAGGACGGTGTGCAGTGGCATGAGCGGCATGGCGTGGCCTCGCAATTCGAGAGCTTGGTCCGGCTTGCGATCGCCGAGGTCGGCGACGCGGACGGTGGAGCCATGCCCGCCCTGACCATCACGTCGCGCGACCTTCAATCGGTGCTCGACAATCCCCCGGTGGATGACCAGGCCGATCTGCTGACCAGCCAGCCCGGCGTTGGCCTCGTCGTGCTTATGCCGATCCGGCTGGAGGACCCAACGCGTACCCGATACGAGAGGTGGGCACGCCTTGCGCGCCACACCCACGGACTGACCGGCGCGCCGCTTCTGTCGGCTATCAACTCCCACCCTGGCATTTTTATCCAGCGGCAGTGGAGCGATCGCCTTCTCGATCGATTCAACGCCGGCTCAACGGTCCAGGGATTTTCCGGGCCGACCTTCCGGGAATTCTCGAACAGCCGGCGTGGCAGCGCCACGAAATCTGGGTGCGCCCGATGTGGCAAGCGGCCGACCTTCTGCCCGACACATTCCCGCCCCCGCGGGAGCCGCTTCCTGCCTACGACCCGAACTCCAATCTTACGCCGGAGCAGCGGGCAGGTGCCGCGCGCGCCGCAGAGGTGACGCGCCAGAAGAAGCACGTCCGCGGCATGTGGGAAAGCCGTGGCTACAAGTGGAACAAAGCCACCCAGGCCTGGAGCCCACCAAAGTGAGCGCTGCCGGCGACAAGCGCAACAAGACACCCAAGCGTCAACGCGGCCGACCCTCGACCTACACACCGGAGCTTGGGAGCCGCATCTGCGAGCGCGTCGCCCTGTGCGAGCCGTTGAGCAAGATCGTCGCCGAGAAAGATATGCCCTCGATGCGCACGATCTACGCCTGGCAACGCGAGCACGAGGATTTCGCAAAGGCCCTTTCACAAGCGAGAGAGCATCGCGCCGATGCCCGCGCCGATGCGATCCACGACCTGATCGAGCAGGTCAAAGCCGGAACGCTGGACGCTCACGCTGGCCGCGTCGCTATCGAGGGGCATCGCTGGCTCGCCTCCCGCGAGCAGCCAAGAAAATATGGCGAGCGCGTGATGAGCGAAGTGGCGATCCACGCGCACCTGCACAGCGAGCATCCCTCGGAAACAAAAGCCTGGATCGAGAAAATCTTGGCCGGCGACGATCGCACCAATGTCATCCCGTTGCTCCCGCTGAAGGACCCGGCGGCATGACGATCATCACCAGCCTCGCGCAGTACGAACCCCTGCTCAGCGCGCTTCGGGAATGCAAGGAGGCCGAGCGCACGGCGCGCCTGCGCAATCTTTGCAAGACCGATCTTTACTTCCTGCTGCGCTACGGCTGCGACCGAGCCGACCTCGCGCATCCATGGACCTTTGCACGCTGTCGCGAGGTTCAAGCCTCGCCCAACGGTCACCTGGACCTATGGGCGCGGGAATTTGGGAAAAGTTCGATCCTGACCTTCGGCCTGACGATCTTCGACATCCTCAACGACCCCGAGGTGACGATCGGCATCTTCTCGCACACGCGGCCCATCGCTAAAGGCTTCTTGCGTCAGATCAAACGCGAGCTCGAGGCGAACGAGCGGCTCAAAGCCTGGTTCCCCGACATCCTCTGGGCTGACCCGGCGAAGGAAGCGAGCACGTGGTCCGAGGATAGCGGCATTGTCGTCAAGCGCCTCGGCAACCCGAAGGAGGCGACTGTAGAAAGCTGGGGCCTGGTCGACGGGCAGCCCACCGGCAAGCACTTCCGCACCCGCGTCTATGACGACATCGTGGTGTCGGCGAGCGTCACTACCCCCGACATGATCGCCAAGACCAACGAGGCGCTGGCCCTGTCGGATAACCTGGGTACTGTGGGTGGCGCATTCCGCTTCGTCGGAACCCGCTACCATTTCAACGACGCATACTCGGATCTCATCAAGCGCAAGATCGCCGAGCCGCGCATCTATGCGTGCACCAAAGACGGCACAGACAACTTCGACCCGGACAACTGCGTCCTGATGAGTCCGGAGACGCTCGCGCAGAAGCGCCGCACCCAGGGGCTCTACACCTTCTCCACGCAGATGCTTCTTTTGCCGGCGGGCGACGATGCCCAAGGCTTCAAGCGCGAGTGGTTGAGCTACAGCAAAGAACAGCCCAAGCGGGAAGGTCTCAACGTCTACATTCTGGTCGACCCAGCCAACACCAAGCGCAAGAAATCCGACTTCACCGCGATGTGGGTGGTAGGCCTCGGCCCCGACCAGAACTACGTCGTCCTCGATCTGCTGCGCGACAAGCTCAATCTCACCGAGCGCGCCGAACGCCTGTTCGAGCTGGTGCAGAAGTGGAAGCCTCTGCTGGTCGGCTACGAGGAGTACGGCCTGGAGGCTGACATCCAGCACATCGAGCACCTGCAGCACGAACGCAACTACCGCTTCCGCATCAAGGCGCTCGGCGGCAACACCGGCAAGGTCGACCGCATCCGGCGCCTCATGCCGCTATTCGAACAGGGCCGTATCGTCCTCCCGCCCTCCCGCAACCGGACCCTCTACGACAAAACCACCGTCAACCTCATCGATGCCTTCGTAGAGGAGGAATATCTCGCCTTTCCCGTCGGCCATCACGACGACATGCTCGACTGCCTCGCCCGCATCGAGGACCCGGAACTCCACGTGCGCTTTCCGGAAGCCCAAGCCTTCCGCTCCGGACGCGACAACGAGCGGCCCGACACCTACCTGAAGCCCGCATCCGAACGCTTGCGCGAGCGTAGCGCAGGCCGCCGCAGCAACAACAATGAGCGCGGGCGCCAGTACATCCACACCAGGCCAAACAAATGATCGACCCCGTGGAAGCCTGGCTCGTCACCGTGGGCATCATGGCCCTGATCGGCCTCACCCTGGCCATCCAACACACCCGATGCACCAGTACGTACGCGCGCGCATCATGGGCTCCATGGGGTCCATAGGATGAAACGCTACCGTCGCATCTGCGGAGCCCGCGCCCGGAGCACTGGAGAGCCCTGCCAAGCCCAAGGAATAGGCCAGGGCGGGCGGTGCAAGAACCATGGTGGCGCCAGCACTGGGCCAAACACGGAGGCTGGCCGGGCTCGGGCGGCTAAGGCAGCGCGGGAAGGGATGCTGCGCTGGTGGGAGCGCAAGCGGGCTGTAGAGGCACAGGAGGGGTCGTGATGCCGGCCTTCAGCTCTTCTGTTGGCCACCAGATCGCCTCCGCAATCGCGTCCATCCACTCCCAGGAAGCGTAGGGATGCTGAACTGCCTGTCGGACCATTGCAACAGTCTGCAACATCGGCTGACCTGACGAGAGCCGCGATGGGTACATGGGTAGACATATACAAAGGCCCCACCGAAGCGGGGCCCGCAGTCAATACGCGCCTCAAATTCTACATCACCATTTCCTTGAGGTCCTTGGAGGCCCGGAAGGCAATCTTCTTGCTGGCCTTGATTTTAATGGCTTCGCCGGTGGCAGGGTTTCGTCCCATGCGTGCCGCGCGCTTGCGCACCTGCAGGATGCCCAGCCCCGGGATGCGAATGCGTTCACCCTTCTTCAGGTGCTTTCCGAGGCTGGTGACTACGTCTGTTAGCAATGAATTCATCTGACTTTTCGGCAGACCGTGGGTTTCAACCAGCTCAGCCGCCAAATCCTTCAGCGTCACTGTTGTTATTTTCTTCTCTGCAGCCATGACTCGTTATCTCCGTTGCATTCAACATCGCCTGATACCCCAAAGGTCATCGGCGCTTGTGCCCGTCATAGCAGGAATTTGTTGAAAACCGGGCATTTCTCAACGTCGCATCACGAACAGCAAGAGTAATCCCCTCCGCCACGGACAACGACGCCACCGGTGCCCGATGCTGACCGTGCCAGCCGCTCAGCCACGAGTGTCCTTGTTAGACAGTAGTTAATATGATACACTTCTCGAGCATCCAAAAGCCCCGTATTTGCTTGGGCTTCGACAAGGCCACTCCGCGGAGGGTTCAAATGGGACAAGTCGCGATCTACTGCCGCGTCAGCACCGACGACCAGTGCTGCGAGCGCCAGGAGCGTGATCTGCGGGCCTTTGCCAAGCGTGGCAAGCACCGTATCGTCGGCATTTTCAAGGAGACCGCGTCGGGGGCCAAGAATGACCGCGCCGAGCGCGCCAAGGTCATGGCGCTCGCCCAGGCCCGGCAGATCGATGCGGTGTTGGTCACGGAGCTGAGCCGCTGGGGCCGCAGTACGCAGGACCTGGTGCAGACCCTCGACAACCTGCACAGCTGGAAGGTGAGCGTGCTTGCTCAGACCGGCCTCACGTTCGACCTGAGCACGGCCGGCGGCAAGCTGATGCGCACCATCATGGCCGGCCTGGCCGAATTCGAGCGGGACCTGATCCGCGAGCGGGTCAAGTCGGGCCTGGCCGGCGCCAAGGCCCGTGGCGTCAAGCTCGGACGCCGGACGGGGTACCGGCCCTCGGACAAAAAGGCCAAGAAGGTTCTTAGCCAACACGCCGAAGGTCTTTCCTATCGGCTCATCGCCCGCAATGTGGGCCTGAGCAAGAACACGGTGATGGACATCGTCAGGCGGGTGGCGGCCTGATCTGGCCGCCACGCCTGCGATTGCGTGTAACTCAGCCCGCGTGTCCAGTCCGTTGCGACCGCTGAACGGGACGTGGTCACAAGCGGATGGGCTATGCAAGGAGGTCGCAATTGGTGGGCGCTGGATAACCTGAAGGCCTCGTGCAGCCGAGCCAACCCACTTATTTGTGGGCGACAACCTCACCGGTAACGGCGTCAACCGTGCCGGTGAATAGGTCGGCGGCGTTTTCCTTCACCCACTTCGCGGCAGTCTGGTTGGACTGCTCCGCAGCGGCCTTGTCACCAAACACACTCACGGTCGCGAGCGTGCCGTCGCCTCCTCTGACGACGTAGTACGCCTTGAATCCATTCAGCTTGCTTATCACCTCGACTGCACCAGGGATACGCTTTACGAGCTCATCCATATTCTTCGGGTCGATCTTGTAACCGACGAACGCTGGCGTACATGTTTTCCTCCGATAATATGCGCTGACCCACGAATAGCACCCTACTGCTGTGGGCTGTCTGCATCGTGGCAAGTCTGACGCGCTGACACGCGGTGTTCAAGAGGTAAGGAGGTAAAGAAATAGGAGGCTAGAGCGTTCTGGAAAGACGGAAGCCGACGCAGTCGACGCGGTAGCCGCGAGGGTACCCTTTGCGGAAGGCCGAGCCGAGGAAGGCTGGATAGCCGTCGACCCAGCAACCCCCGCGCAGAACACGCAGACGGACATCTCCGCCCTGCCACACTGATCCGTCTTGCGGCGCACCCATGTAGTCATTGTGCCAGTTGTCCTCACACCATTCCCACACATTGCCATGCGCGTCGTAAAGCCCCCAGGCGTTCGGCGGGAACTTCCCGACCTCGGCCGTCTGCTGGGCGCTACCCGTGTCTTCAGAGAACTGTGCCTGCTGGCGCGTGATGCTGTCGCCAAACGCATACTTCGTTGTCGTGCCGGCCCGGCAGCAGTACTCCCACTCTGCCTCGGATAGCAGCCGGTACGCCTTTCCGCTCTTCTGCGACAGCCAGCTCGCGTAAGCCTTTGCGTCCTCCCATGACACATTAATGACCGGCCGCCGGCCGCGCCCCCAGCCCTCATCGCCCGGCTTGTGGGCCAGGCCCGCTGCATCCCACTCGGCAAACGTGACGGCGAACCGGCTGACCGCGAACGGGGCCTTGATCGTTACCAAGTGCGGCGGCTTCACGCTGTTGTAGTCATTCGAGCCCATGCTGAACTCTCCGGCCGGCACCACCACCATCTCCGGCCCGATGTCGATGTCCTTGAACCACTCGGCCTTGCCGGCGCCCGGCTTGAACCAGCCGTCCGGTGCACTGTGGATGATCTTCGCGTCGATCCTGATGGGACCTTCGGCCCGATATCGTGAATCTCGGTCGCGTTTCGCAACTAACCGATCATAGTGGGATGTTAACTCCGCGGCATCCTGCTCTGAGAGTTCGCCAGAGACGCGAAGTCGTTCAATCGTTTCCCTAGCCGTCAGCTTCCGATCTTGACCAAGTCGTTCAATCGTTTCCCTAGCCGTCAGCTTCCGATCCTGGCCAAACTCAGTCGCCGGCTCCGCACCGCCGCCGCTCGCCTTGCCGATGGCGTAGCCGACACCGTAGGCTGCGTAGCCGACAATGAGGTTCTGTATAACGGCGCCGAACATGAGGATCTCCGGCGAGCGCGCTGGAAGCCCAACCTCGAAGCGCCAAGTACCGGCAGTCCCCTGATAGATGACGACCTGGAGCACGGCAAAGACGACCGCCAGGGCGGCCGGACTCCACCAGACCTTGCGCTCGTACCCCAACCAACCGGCAATGACGACGAGAACAATGAATCCAAGCATTCTGATAGTTCTCCTCAAGGGAATTTCAGAGTCTTTTTCAATCTTGGCCTTGCGCGTACTTTGCGGCCAGGACCTCACGCGCCTTCGAAACCTCATCGGGCGGGTGCGTCTTGCTCGTGATCACCGCGACGAAGATCATCTCCCAGATCAGGGCTTGGGTGCCATGCGCATGATCGGCATCTCGAAGGCATGGAAGCCCCAGTTCGGCAGGTCCATTCTTTCGCAAACAGGCTCGCCGATCCAGAGCACGTCCTCGTCGATCCCGGCGCGCGCCTTGGCTTCGACGGCCGCCAGCGAGGACGACGCCTCAGCTGCGGCCTTGGCTAGGTCCGTGAAGCTGACGGTGTAGGACATGGCAAGGACCTCCGATCAGTTCGGCCGTCAGCGATGGCCGTTCAGCGCCTGCTTTTTGCGGCTCTTTCGAGTTTGTCCCACGCCGCGTCGAGGGCGTACCAGGAGCCGCTGGGCGTCGACCGGGAGAGGATTTTGCCGCCCGGCCCGATATGGAAGAGGGCCGAGATCATCTGCCCGTCGGGTAGGCGGCGGACAATCTGACCGTTCGCCATCTGCAGCAGGGCGCGGCCATCGGGGAACTGCTCGATGACACGGCCGCCGGAAGGCTCCCCGAAATCCCGCAGCGCCTCGAGCAGGTGCGGCGGCGGCAGGTTGGAGTTGTCGGTCTCGTGCATGCCGCTCAGGCCCGCGCCATGTCATCGATGGCCGCCCTCAGGCAAACGGCCAGGGACCGCGCGTACTCCAGGCGGGCTATTGCGGTCGCAACATCGATGGTTTCCACCTGCTGCTCGCCGACCTTCAGCGCCTCGTCCACGATGTCGAGCACACAATCAAGCAGCGTCGGTCCTTCGCTGGGCCATGCTTCGTGTGCTTCGACCCAGAGGACGATCTCGACCGCCCAAGTCAGCAAGGCCTTGGAGCGCTCGGGCGGAAGGTCTCCGATACAGTCTGGCAGCTCCGAGGCTTCCAGCATTGAGGGGAGAATGCGCTTCGCTATCCGCGTTATGATCAGATTGAGACGCTTGTCCTCGATCTGATCGGAGCCGGCGCTGCCCGGAAGGCGCGTCACAAAGGGGATGAGCTGCTGCCGCAGTGTATGTGGGAGTCCGTCGTTCAGCTGCAGGAGAAATTCAGCGACCACCGGTGAGAAGTCCGCTGGGGCATCGTCGGCTGAGGACACGCTGCGATAGGGCAGCCCAGCTGCCACGATAGCCGCTTCGAGTATGCAGGTGCCGCCGTCCGGCCCCGGCCACTCGTGCGTGCCCGTCAGTAGCTTCCAATCGAGGAGGCCGCGCAGCTTCGAAATGTCGGTCGTAGTGACTTTCTGTCCGATGTGAAAATGCATGGGGTTGTCGCGCCGGAGGGCGCGTCCTCTTGTTGCTGTTGCCGGTGTGAACTCAGGACAATGAAAATCAGTGCAACATACGTCTCAGCAGGCGCAGGCCGTTTGCCTCCATGCGCGCGTTGTTGCGCCTCTGCCCCATCCTTATGAGCCCTTCGCCCAGCAGGCTCTATCGGGTGGACTCGCCTGGTATCGGATGCGTCGGATTGGGCAACGCACTCTCACTCGACGTTGGCACTGAGGCGAACAAATCCCCCTGGCTGATGAACAGGTCAGCTTGCGCGGGATTGTCGGGGCGGCGGGACATGGAATGATCGCGGATAGCGCTCTATCACGGCAGAACGTTGGCGGTTGTTGCATCCGCTCCTCAGCACAAAGAAGACCCCCGGCGACACGCGCCTGCAACTCGATCATGTCGGGTGAAACAAGGTCCACCGCAAGTTCCAGCTGCTTCCGCCGATCACGGCTTCCGATGTGTTGGCCGCCTGCCACGCTCGTGGTCACAAGCGGATGGGCTAGTGGGACTGCACGGAGGTCAGCAATGTCCGTAATCGGGGGTTGAGCGGACTAGGATACTGCAGCCTCGAGAGTCGCGTTTTGACCCAACTCGGACATGAGGCGCACAGCAAACGTGGGGGCTGCCATCGGCGTGATGCAGAGTTAGCGGACATCGAGAGGGGTACTGGTGCGATAGCGCCCCTAGATCTGATCAAGTGCGCGATGCCACCAAAAGCAGCATCAACCGAGCGCGTCCGAAGAACTGGCGGAAGGCGAACCTGGGACCTCATTCGATCAGCGGTGAACGGCGCCGGGGGGCCATCGCTCGTGATTGATGATGTGACGAGCGCGTTAGGCATGGTCGTAGGTGTTTGTCGTCACAAGTTCGGGGGCCTGCCCCGATCCCGCACGCTGTACTTACCCGCCACGGTACCCGTGCCCTGGAACGGCACGCGGTCCCCCCGAGCGGCCGCGGGTTCTCATGGGCGCACACTTTTCCGGAGGCGGAACATGACTTGTTCGCTGCTCGCGGTGCTGCTTGTGCTGGTTGTGCTGGTTGTGCCGGTCATCGGCCGAGGGGAGGAGAAACCTGTGCGCGTGAAGATCGAGACCGACAAGGGCGATATCGAGGTCGAACTCGACGCGGCGAAAGCCCCGAACACGGTCGCGAACTTCCTCAAGTACGTGGACGGCAAGTTCTACGACGGCGGCAAGTTTCACCGCACGGTCACGCCGGACAACCAGCCGAACAACAAGGTGAAGATCGAAGTCGTGCAGGCCGGCATCAACCCGGAGAAGACGAAGGACGAGTTCCGCCCGATCAAACTTGAGAGGACGAAGGACACGGGCCTCAAGCACGTGGACGGCGCGATCTCGATGGCACGCGACGGCCCCGACACCGCGATGAGCGACTTCTTCATCTGCATCGGCGCGCAGCCCGAACTCGACTTCGGCGGGAAGCGCAACCCGGACGGCCAGGGCTTCGCCGCGTTCGGCAAGGTCGTGAAGGGAATGGACGTGGTGAAGAAGATTTAGTCGGCGCCCGCGAAGGAGCAGACGCTGAATCCCGCCGTCACGATCAAAAAGGTCACGCGCGTGCCGTGAGTCACTTCTTGCCGATGCACCAGAGGTAGTATCGCCCCTTCAGATAGATGCGCCCGTTCGCGACCGCAGCCGTTGTGAAGTCCTGCGTGCCGCCTTCCTGTTCGAGGTCGTTGGTCGCCAGAATCTCGAACTTCGGCATTACGATCGCAACGCGATCGACCTATGCACCCGAGTATCCGCCGGTGGCCGACACGGTGCCTGGCTATGATGTCACATCCTGGTCCGGCGTCGGGGTGCGGGCGGGAACCCCGAAAGAGATCTGCGACGTGATCGAACGCGACACGCGCGCCGTGTGCCAGGAACACGCATTGCGCGAGCGGCTCGGCACACAAGCCACCGAAACGATCGGTTCAAGCGCCGCCGAGTTTGCCCGATACATTGTCGAGGAGCGTACACGATGGGGTAAGCTGATTTCAGACCTTACCTCCGCGCTCCGTGATCGACGACACAGCTGCATGGATCCATGCGTAACTTCAGGTTTCGAGGACATTACCGATGCTGCTCATCATCACACACGCACTTGTGTTTCGGATCTTGCTTCAGCACGCCAGTCAAAGGATTTGTAGTTGGCCGTTGCCTGCGGCATCGTGAGCCGAGCGCGTCGAGAGACGTGCGAAAACTCGTCGCCATGGAGGAACGCGATGCACCGCGCCATCATTGCGAAGTCAGCCGCGCCACGAACCAGGCAAACCAGCTACCCACCTGAATTTGCGCAGCGCATTGCTGGGCGCGTCAAGCGTCCGCTCGGCGATCTGTTCACCCTTCGCAATTTTGGCGTGAACCTCACGACGCTGAGCCCGGGCGGATCATCCGCTCTCTTCCACCGCCACAGCCGGCAGGACGAATTCATCTATGTCGTTGAGGGCGACGTTGTGCTTGTGACCGACAACGGCGAGCAACATCTCGAGCCCGGGATGTGTTTCGGCTTCCCGGCCGGCGGCACAGCACACCATCTCATCAATCGCTCCGACAAGGATGCCACCTATCTGGAGGTGGGCGACAGGAGCGCTGGGGACGAGGTCACCTACCCAAATGATGACCTTCAGGCAGCGCTCGGCCCCGAGCGCCAATGGATCTTTACGCGCAAGGACGGTTCACCCTACTGACTGCTTCCCACCGATCTGACTGCCGCACTCGTCGCCAAGGGTTGTAGATCGATAACTGGACCAATTGCTTTCGCGCCACCGCCCCGCCGGTCTCCACCGTGTTCGCCAAAAGATTTCATCTGCAACGCAGTGTGCGGATCATATGCGATGCTGCGCCAACCGATTCGGAGGTCTACTGATGCACCCACAGTGGAATGGAATGAGCACCGAAGAAAAGCTTGAGCAACTCAAAAAGGTACTGGGGGCGCTCGAGCAAGCGGTAGGCGACCGCACCATGCGACTAGCTCTCGACTTGGATGATGCCTTGACTCGCATCAAGGCGTTGGAAGCTCAAAACGCGAAACCGGTTTGCGCGTAACCGGATCGCTTTAGCATCCCGCACTCGGTGCAAGGGTAGCGGGGCGAAGGGCAGGGCCCGTGCTGCCGCAGCTTGTGCCGCACCACACCTTCTGACCCATCCCCGTGCAGCCGCAGCGCACTGACAGATGCACGCGGCCCAACCTTCAATCGCTTCGACCATGGGGCTTGTTCGCTTCCCCGTAACAAAACGGCCTCGGTGGTGCGGGCAACCGAGGCCGGTAGCAACTATCAAAGCCAACGTCCCCCGTCAGCTGCTACAGCGTAAGCATGACCGTATGTTCGCGCCCAGGCGAGTCACATTGGAATTCAGCGCATTGCTTCACTTCACGAACCGCTGAGAGCGACGGGCGTCTTCGAGCCATTTCACCAAGTCGCCGGAGACATAGCTTGACCCGTTGTCGCTGAGCAGGCGTGGTTTGTGTGCGACACGAATCTGATCGCAGCCTTGACGCGAGCCGTCAGATTGCTGGGATCAACACGTGTGCTCGCAGAGCAAAAAAGGGGCCGCGGCATGTCTCCGCGACCCCTGAACATTCGGACGAGCATAGGCAATGGTGGGGCGGGGTGACGGGTGGTGAGGGAGGTGGCCGCGTATAATGCTCGACGGCCCGCCACGGCAGATCTTGGCACTTTTCTGCCGTTCGCGGACCGAATGCGATAGGTCAGTTGTCGAGGGCAAAGCTGACGTGGCATGTCCGGGCTCGCCGAGGCTCTTTCGGCGAGGGGCTAAGATGCCGGCGCGATAACTCCATGGCACGTGGCTAGCCCACCATCGGCATCAAGGTTGCGCACGTCGGTGCTCCTTAGCGAGACGAGATCTATCAGTGCAAAGGTGGCGCGGATGTCGATCAACAAGACCGCGCCAGCAAGCTACATCGAGATTGACATCGGCGAGGTCGGCGCATGCTTGTTGAGGCTCCAACCTTGTTGAGTTAGGATCGACAGTCCAAAGATTGATTAACCCGACGCGTGGGGGCGGCGATGAGGATATTTTTGTCAGCGGTGATGGCCGCTCTAATTTCATTTGCGGCACACGCGCAGGACGGGTGGGTGCCATTCGCACGGCCACCAATGTCATTGGGTGACATCAACGACATTTTGCGGCGGATCGACCGCACATGGCAACTCGAATACCAGCGCTCGGAAGATTTGTTCCGCTACCGAATGGTTGATGCCGATGGCACAGCCGTTCTCGGAGCGATGCGCCGCACATTCCTCGACCTCGGCATGCCCGTGCAGGCCATAGGCAATGGCGCTATCATCGCAGAGAACGAAGGACCCACCCCCCTTAGCGGAGCGGAGTGGGCCGCAGTCGCCAAAGCGGAAAATCCACGCCTGCTTCGGATTGCTGGCCCACAGTTCATTCTCGCCAAAGACCCGAGGATATATGTCGTGATCGTGAAGGCCACGGTGCGCGACTACAACGGCAAAGCCCTCGTCATCCTCGACTACGCGCTGGAACTCACCAAGAATGAGACGGATGGGCGTTCGGCCAGCGAAGCATGCACCACCTTTGGCAGTTCAACTGGCGTCCGTGAAGATATGGCGGAAGCTTGAGGAGCACTTGCTCGAGATGAAGGCGCCGCCTCCACGCAAGCGCTCCAAAGAAGAGATCGGCGCGTAGACAGCAAGCGGCGATCAAGTGAAGCTGTAGTTTATATCGGCGCAGCTCCTTTTCAGGGGTTACCTCGATAGCGACTGCACGGCCGATGCTTGATGGTATGCGTGACATCGCCTCTGGGCGTCGCAATTCCGGTGATCTCCTCTAGACGCTCATGCTTGTCGCGATGTCGCTTGACGGATGGGCTGTGTCGTCAAGCCAGGGCGTCTCGCTCCGCATTTGCTCAATCGTCTGGCATCGGCATGCGCGAGCGTCCGCTGTTGGAGCGCCGGTCGAAACTCAAGAGGCTGATTGCCCGGTTCGACAACAGCTTCGTGCGCTTCTCGGAGGGCTTTGCCGATGCCGACAAGTTGCTCGCCGAATGCGAGCGTCTTGGCCTCGAGGGCATCGTTTCCAAGCGCCAGGACCAGCCCTATCGGTCTATCAGACCCGACTGGATCAAGGTGAAGACCAAGGCCTGGCGCGAGGCAAACCGCAATCGAGGCAAGTTGTTTATGTGACGCGAGCGGCAACGCGATGTTGCAGGCGACGACCTCGGCCAGCGTCTGCATGCAGCCCGTAAACCATACCTCAACGCCGAGGATCGCCAAGCCGGCGGTCGCGCTGGACAGTGGCCGTCCGATATCTGACGATAAACTCGGCCCGCCCCCACGGTCGGGCTAGATGCCTTGCGGATTAGTCTCGGCTCCGATTGGCATCGTCGGGCGTCAGCTTGCAGGGCACACCAGCTACTGCGAGCTGACGCCTACATGCCGAGACGCTTCACCAACGTCGAGTATCCGTCAAAGCCGCGTTCGGCGTGTGGCATTCCTTCGGTGGGCCAAGCAGTAGGCTTACTTGCCGCATACTACTTTTCGCTTCGCACCACTCGTTTGCTTGCCTGAGCTAATGTCGCATCCACCGGAAATCGTTGCTGACTTGCCACCGCAGGCCTTGCTGCTCTTTACGGTCACGCGCTGTCCGCACTTGACCGACCCCGCTGGCGGGTCCGTCGCGTAATCGAAAGCACTTGCGATGCTTGTTCCCAATATAAGACCGAGTACACTTGCAATCAGAATTCGGAACCGCATTTCGACCTCCTCGATAGGGTTGCCGCCCTGTTGAATGCTTTTTTGGCCCACCATCGTACCAGGAACTCGTCATCGGGACGTCACACCCGCTTATGACGCGATGGTCGGCTTGCTGTATTTCGCGAACAGCAGGTTGAGCGCCTCGGCGATCAGCTTCTGCTGACTGACGCCGCGCTCGTGCGCGAGGTCCTTCAACTGCTGGGCGGCGACGGCATCCTGCCAGGTCGTGATCGCCTTCTTGGTTCTTCTGCTCGGCGGGACGGCATAGCCGAGATGGTCGCGGTCCTCCACGGGTGGCGGCGGCGCCTTGCCCGTGATCTTCGACATGGCGGCCGCGAGGAAATTGCGATCGGGCTGCGCCTGCTGCTTCCGGCTCATGATGCCGACCTCCTTCGCTTCGCTGATGCCTTTGCTTTGGTGAGATGATTGAGATGAGCCCAGAGCGCCCGGATATCCTCGGCGGCCAGGCTCTTCGGGTAAGCCTCCGTAACACCTCTGCCCTTCTTGAGCGCCGTCTCCAGCTGCGGCCGATGGGGAACGTGGGCCGAGGAGATGGCAATCCCGAAGCCATGAAGGACCGCGGACGCCTCCGGGATCACGGTTGCCTCCTTATCCGGATCGAAGTTGTTGATGACGGCAACGGCCGCCGGCAGCTTCTCGGCCATCGCGAGCAGCTTCACGGTGTCCTTCAGCGCCGCCACGTCGAACAGGCCGGCGCGGGTCGGGGTGATGATCAGGTCGGCGGCCCTGATCGCCACGAGCACGGTCGCATCCACCTTGGAGGGCGTGTCGATCAGCGTCAGGGTGACGCCCAGCGTTGCGGCCGCATCGATCATCTTGGGCAGGGCCTCGACCGTGCCGGGGAACACATTGGGCGCGTTGGTGCCGCGCACCTCGCGCCATGCATAGACGTTGGCCTGGGGGTCGAGGTCGATGATGCCGACCGTCTCGCCCTCGACTTCGGCGAACACCGCGAGGTGAGCGGCAAGGGTGGACTTGCCCGAACCCCCCTTCTGGCTGGCCAGGCACCACGTGCGCATTGAGGTTATCCCCACCTTGCATGCCGCGAATGTGTAAGATGTAGTATTACATGTTGCAATTCCAGGCGGCAATCGCTATCTCGAAAAAGCCGCGTAGCTTCCGGCAGTTATCCCCAACAAACGTGCTTGGCCGACTGCATGGCAGTGCTTGGCCACTGCTTGGCGGGGCTGCATGCAGCTGCTTGGAGGTTGCCGGTGCCGCTGGTCTACGTCCTGGGCTTCCCCGCGGTGCTCGTCTGCATCGTCGCAACCGCGTCGATGGCTTTCCGGTTCGGCTGGCAGTTCGGCACCGAGCCCTGGGAGCAGTGGTCGTTCGCCCTCGGGCTGGCGGCCATGGACGTGATCAAGGCCTTCCTGCTGCTGTCGGTCGCCGGTGCATGGCGTGCGCGCCAGTACGGCCGCGTTGGCGTGGCGCTGGCGGCGTTCGTGGTGTTCACCAGCCTGTCGCTGCTCTCCTCCTTCGGCATGGCCGCCATCCAGAGCGCGCTCAAGGTGGGCTCGCACACGGCGACGGCCAACGTCTACAAGGACCGCAAGGCCGAAGTTGACCGGCTCGTGGCCCAGCGCGAGGCCCTTCAAAACCGTTCACGTGGACGACGGCAGATGCCGTCAAGGCAGCACAGGAGACGGTTGACGCGATCGCCGAGCAGGCCCGCGCCGAGGGTGACAGCGGCGGCTGCAAGAAGCGGTGCAAGGATCTCCAGGCCGAGGAGCGCACGGCGCGCACGGCGCTGCTGACAACTCAGACCGGCTACGCCGCGACGGTGAAGGCCGAACGGCTCGACGGCGAGATTGCCGCCGCGCGTGCTGCGCTCGACGGGATCGACGCCAAGGAGGCAACCCGAGAAGGCGATCCCCAGGCAACAGCCCTGGCCGTCCTGCTCGGCCGCTTCATAGGTGACGACAAGGCGCTGATCCGTTCCGTCATCCACGCCGCCATCGCCATCGGCCTGGAGATCGGCAGCGGCTTCGGCCTCTTTGCGCTGTTCGGGCACCATGGCCGGCGCCGGGAGGACGAGGCGATGCAGGACGGTGCGCCTCCAGCGTCGTCCGGCCTGCCGGCATTGGAGGCGCAGCCGAACGGGGCCGTCACGATCGAGGCGCCGAGCGATATCGTCGCCAGGTTCTTTGCCGAATGTGTCGCGCCAGCCGCCGGGCAGCGCGTCTCGGCAACGCAAGTGTATGCGGCCTTCGAGCGCTGGTGCGGCGCCCGTAACGATGCCGCCGTCAGCTACGATCGCTTCAGGAAGCTTGCAAAGTGGCGCACAGCGCGCATTGGCGGACGCAGCTGGTACCTCGAGGCGGCACTCCGGTCAGCCTCTGGCGTTCGGCTTGCCATCGACAACGCCCCGGCGCGGCGCACGCTCGGCAGCATGGTGAGCGTCCGCACCTAGCGGGCTGGTTCACCCCTCCTGGTTCACCGTGTGAGGCCGATCCGCCCAAATCTTGTTGACGTTCAGCTCAGTCATACCGAACGCTTCGGCGACAATCGAACACCCGGATTCTCTGGTGCGCTTCTCAGCCGTAGCGCGGTTACGGGTAGGGAGAACTCCAAGCTGGTCGCAGGCCATATCGACAAAAGCGACGACAAGCAAATTGCGGGCTTTGTGGTTGTCAGGCTGACGGCCTTGCTTCCGTCCATCGCAGTCTGCCATCGTTGAAAGCGCATAGTCCCTTAGCCACGTGGGCCAATCCTTGCCATCTGCCATCAGGGTTTCAGCATACTTTTTGACGCTGGCCCTTGCGGATTGCGATCCCTGACGCGCGTCCGAGACCTTCAACTCATTGAATTCTCTCAAGAACGTCGAACTCTCGGCCGGAGGCATCGGGGCTGAGGTTCATGCGCTTGGCAATATAGCCGCACAGGACGCCGAACGCTTCAAGCATCTCAATCTTACGCAGGCCACGAACTCGCTTCTGCTCCAGAGCTTCGAGCTTTTCTTCCAGCGCGAGCATTTTGAGTTGAAGTGGTGCGAGCTTCACGAGCGTTTTGAGTTGAAGTTGTGCGAGCTTCAGGTGGACACGAGCCCAAACCTCTTTGAGTTGAAGTAGTACAAGCTCGCGCTCCATTTCGGCCCTCTTGCTGTACAGCTCAGCAAGCACATCTCGCGAACCCTGCTGGGCAATCTCCGGAGGCGCGAGCAGCTTGTCGGTCATTTCGCTACCCGCGCCAGAGAGCAAATGTGCTCCGCCCATTTCTCGACCGCCTCGCGCTTCTCATCGTCGTAGGTGTGCTGCTGATAGACGCCAACGACGCCGGCACGCGAGCCAGCGATGTGTCCGAGCAGTGCCTCGACAACCTGGAGCCTGATCCCGAGGCGTTCCATCCCAGTTGCGCCCGTCCGTCTCAGATCGTGAATGCGCCAGGGCACAACGCCACTTTCCCGCGGGTGCGCCTGGGCACGCGCAAGCATGAGCTTGTCAATATTGCCTTGGCACGCGACCAACCTGAGATCGATGTGCTGCCCGTGGTCGTGAATACAAACTCACTCCCGCGACGCGCGGCAGAGCATCGATCAGGTTCCGGGCGGCAGGCGAAAGAGGAATGGTGTGGGGCTCGCCGTTCTTGGTCCGCTCGCCCTCCAAGCGGATTTCATTCCGGCCCTGTCGATTTCCGACCATCGCAAGGCGCCGATCTCGTCGCGCCGAGCAGCGTCAGGATCAGGAGTTGAATCGCCGAGCCCATAGGCCAGCCGATCTGCGCTGCGGCTTCCCATGCGAGCCCCAGTTCGGCATCGCTCAGCACCCGCTTGCGGCGTATCTCCTGGCCCGGCTTCGGCAGGTCCACCATCGGGCTCGTGGCGATGGTGCCGCGCCCGACCGACCAGCGGAACAGCCGGTGCAGATGTGCATGGCAGCGGCGGGCTTGGGTTACGGCGCCGCGGTCGGCGATAGTGTCAATGAGCTCCAGATCTGACGCCGGCCGATCTCACCTATGCGGCGGTGTCCCCAGATCGGCAGCACCTCCCTGTGGAGGATGCGCTTGACCTCGTCGTGGGAGCGGTTGTCGGCCTGGTCGCGCTTCAGCCAGTCTGCTTGCGACGGTGGCGAAATCATCGGCGGCAACGACGGAGGGCGCCATAATCGGCTCCTGGCCCTCCGCGAGCCTCTTGCGTGCTTCGCGCCACGCCTCGCGTGCTTGTCCCAGCTCCAGCGCCGGCCATGGGCCGAGGGTGAGCCTCTTCTGCTTGCCCTGCCAGCGGTAGAAGTAGACCCAGGAGCGGCTGCCACCGTAGGAGATGCGCAGGGCCAGGCCCGGGTACCCGGTATCGAAATGGTCAACTTGGCCGGCCGGTGGCGGCTTGATTTGGCTGATCCAGCACTGGTGAGATGGCGCCGTGCCATCGATATCGCCCGCTGCCAAGGTAACATAGGTAACGAACACGCTGGTATGCGGTGTTACCTAGCGTTAGGCGGTGTTAGGCGGAAACGCGCGTAATCGCAAGCGGAGCAAGGAGATATCCACAGAAGGCGTTCTGATTTGTGAGGGGTCGTGAGGCAGCTGGCGCTGAACTCTTAATCAGCGGGTCTAAGGTTCGAGTCCTTCTACACCCACCACTGCAATCAATCACTTGAATGCGATATGGCGGAACATCCCCTGTCAGGGTGAGCACCCGGCTAGCAGCTGAGCTAAAGACCCGGCCGCCTCCAATCGCTACTCATGGAGTACAGCGGCACACAATCGGCCCACTTGGTAGGTCACCGTAGCTGGCAGCGTTACGCCGCGCCGCGGACGATCGACTGGTTCAACGTGCGTTTGGCCCACGCAGGCCGAGATAGGTCAGCAGCTTCATTTCGCGGCGTCCCCGCGTCACCGTGTCGAGGATGAAGCCGCAGGCAACCGCCAGGAACGCCGTTAGCATCAGGGCGGTCGACAACAGCGCCGTCGGCAGGCGCGGAACCAAGCCGGTTTCGAAATAGGTGATCACGACGGGAATAGCGAGCGCGACCGACACGATTGCGCAGAGGAAGCCCGCAACAGTGAAGAAGGTCAGCGGACGTTCGGAGCGGTAGAGCCGCAAAATAGTGTACACGATGCGCACGCCATCGCGCCAGGTGTCGAGCTTGGATTCCGACCCCTCCGGCCGGGCATAGTAGGGCGTGTCCACTTCGACGATCGGCAGATCGAGCTCCAGCGCATGAATTGTCAGCTCGGTCTCGATCTCGAAGCCGCTCGACAGCACCGGGAACGATTTGACGAAACGTCGGGACAGGACTCGATAGCCTGACAGCATGTCGCGTAGATCGGTCCGGAACATGGTCGCAACGAAGCTGCTGAGCAGCTTGTTACCGAGCCTGTGGCCACGGCGGTAGGCCGCCGCTTCGCCGACCCGGGCGCCCACCACCATATCGCAGGGACCGTCGAGCAGCAGGGCAATGAGGCGTGGAGCACGCGGCGCGTCGTAGGTGGCATCTCCATCGACCAGCACATAGAGATCGGCCTCAACGTCGCGGAACATCCGCCGCACCACATTCCCCTTACCCTGGCGAGGTTCGTGGCCGACTATGGCACCGGCGGCGCGGGCCTTGTCGGCAGTGCCGTCGGTTGAATTGTTGTCATAAACATAGATTGAGGCCTGCGGCAGCGCCGCGCGGAAATCGGCTACCACCCGGGCGATTGTCGCGGTCTCATTATAGCAAGGTACGAGCACCGCGAGCCGCGGCGCTGCTGCCCCGTTGCTGGCCTGCATGACCGCTCTTCCCTGCACGTTCTCTTCGCGCATCTTCGCTCTATGCTCCACCTGCCGGCGAAAGTCGCGTCAACAGGGTGCGGCCGGCCGCGAACTGGCGCAACAGGACGCCGCCGCCGGCCGCTGCCAGGATCAGCACGATAGGCTCCATCGGCACGCGATAGCGGACCGAGCCAAAGGTGACCATATGCACCAGGGCGAGGAACGCCAAATAGGCCAGACTGGGTATCAACAGGTGGAAATGGCTGCGCAAGGTGGCGGCGAGCCCGACCAGGGCGAGCACCAGCGCCGGCAAGAAGGTGGCCACCGATACCGCAACTATCAGCGGGCTGCGATAGTCCTCGACATGGGGCCAAGGCCGCCACAACCGACCGAACTTGACGCCCATCATCGCCACGAAGTGCCAGGGATCCGACTTGATGTACTCCACCGCCGCGTTCCGGAAGGCTTCGCTGCGCCGCACTGGATTTTCAATTTTCCTGAATCCGGCGAAATCGACGTCCGGGCCGGTGATGCCGCCGCCGCTGGTGTTGGACGGATTGTTGCCGGTGTAGAGCACCATGCCGTCGGCGATATTGAGGCGAACGAACTCGCCGTACTTGACATAGTTGTGCGCCCACCAGGGGGCCATAAGGCTGACGTAGATCAGAGCATAGATCGCCAGGCGTGCGATCGAGAAGCGCAGCGATTGGCGATGCACCACTAGAGCGAACAACAGCACCACGATTGGCGCAAAGGGCTCGAGCGCGGGCCGCGTTAGGATGCTCAGCACCAGGAAAACGCTGCCAAGCGCATAGCGCTCATCATGCAGGCTCACCAGGGCGGCGAGCACCAAGGCGATGAACATGGTCTCGGTCAGGCCCACAGCGGCAAAGAAAACGAAGTGCGGCCACAGCGCGCAGGCGAAGGCCGCCGCGAGCGCAACAGCCTCGTTGCGATAGATGCGCAGCGCAAGCGCATAGGCAAGCCAAACCGAGGCCACCGACCACGCCAGATCAGCCAGCTTCTGCCCCCAGCCGTCGCCCACAATGGAGATCAGCAGGGGATAGAGCGGCATGATGTCGGTGTTGGTCATCATGTGAAGGTGGCGAAACTCGGCGCCCGACGTACGATAAGATCCAGCGTCGGGAAACTGCTGGTCCGACAGAAACATCATGACGAGGAGACGCGCGACCAGTGCCAGCCCCAGAATCCACCACAACAGCGCGCCGCGCCGCTCCACTCCGGCCTGAATGACCTCGGCACCCATGTCGATCAGCTTTCGTGCGATACCCCACAGAGCGCGGCAACCCCATTGACCGCGCTCGCCAGCCTGAAATGGCACAGGTGCAGTCATGCGCCAAGAGCTCGCGGCGGCGGCCCAGCGCCGGACACACTGTCACTGACCCAATATCGGAAGCAGAAGCAGCGGCGGCTAGGTACTCCGCTGAAGTCGGTCAGGCCTGACCTCTGCGCGGCCGGAGAGTCCCACATCAGCAAACGCCGCCGCGTACTCCAATTCCCACGCGGAGGCTGTACGATTTCGCACCGCAAGGATGATTTGGAATCGGAGGGCAGCGCCGTGCAGGTGATCCTTGGCATTCTTGCCTTGCTTCTTGGCATTGTGGCGCTGTTTGCTTTTGACGCCTTCGGGCTCGACGACTACGTGGCGCCGTGGCTTGCCGATCTGATGGCACTCGCTCTGATGTTCGCATTGATTGCAGCTCTCGGGGCAACCTCCAAAGAGCGCCGGCCACACTCGCCATAGCACCCGACAGGCCGCCTCACAGCGGCCCTTGCCGCCGCAAAGACGCTCCGGCCGCCGGCCGTCACGGGAAATGCTCGGCGTGCCAGTCGGCCTCGAGGTCGGGGTTGATCTTGGCGTCGATGAGGAAGACGCCGGGCGCGCCCTCGCGCACCCAGTCACGAACCGGCTCGAGATCGGCGAGGGTGCGCACGGTTGCCGCGCGCGCGCCGTGGCCGCGGGCGATGGCCGCGAAGTCCGTGTCGGGGAACTGCACGATGTCGATTGAGTAGCCGCGGCGCCGGTAGAGGTGCACCTCGGCCGCGTAGGAGCTGTCGTTGTAGATCAGGATGCACATGCGCAATTTCAGGCGCATGGCGGTCTCGAGGTCCGCCAGCGACATCAGGAAGCCGCCGTCGCCGGCGCCCAGCACGGCCAGCACCCCCGGATTGGCGATCGCGAGGCCGATCGCCGAAGCCAGGCCGAGCCCGACCGACTGGAAGGAATGGCTGAGGCACGAGGCCCGGGCGTTGGGCACGCGCAGGAAGCGCGGCACCCAGCCGCAGAAGTGGCCCGAGTCCGATGCGACCACGCGATCTGCGGGCAGGATCGCGTCGACGGCCTTGCTCAGCGTGCGCGGATCGATGAAGGCGGCACTCGACGTGTCCTGGTAGGGCGCGTTGTGGTTGCTGCCGGCGTCGATGCGCTTGCGCGTCTCCTCGCTGCGCCATGTCGTGCGCATGCCCTTGGCGCGCCCGTCCAGCTCCGCCAGGATCGCCGCCGCCGCGACACGGGCGTCGGCATGGACGGCGTGCTGCACCGGCATCTGGTAGCCGAGCTTGGCTGCCTCCACGTCGATCTGCGCGACCACGGCACCCGGCGCAATGAGCTTGCCGCGCTTGGTGGTCCAGTGCGTCAGGCTGGCACCGAACGCGATGATGAGGTCGCTCTCGGCGATCAGCTCGTCCGCCGCCGGCGAGGCGAAGCCGCCGCTGATGCCGACCGACCACGGGTTGCCGGCAAACAGCCCGTGGCCGCAGACCGAGGTGGCGAGCAGCGCGCCGCTACGTTCGGCGAGCGCGAGCAAGCGCAGCCTCGGCGCCCGCGATCACCGCACCGCGGCCGGCCAGGATCAGCGGGCGCTCCGCGCTGGCCAGCGCATCGGCAAGCCGGCGAACGCCGGCGGGATCGGGATGCAGCGGCCCCGGAGCCGGCGGCAGCGCCAGCGGCGTGACCCTGCCCGGGAACGGCGCGTCCTGCACGTCGGTCGGCAGGCTCAGCACCACGGTCTGGCGGTCGCGCAGCGCCCTGGTGACGGCACGCAGCGTGTCCTCGCGCGCGGATGCGGCGTGTGGATGCGCTCCGAAACGGCGCCGACCGAGCGCACCATCTCGGCCTGCTCGATATAGAAGTTCGACTTCACCGCGCCGGTCGGCACGTCGCCCGCCAGCACCAGCAGCGGCGTGCGGCTCTTGGCAGCCTCGCCGATGCCGGTCAGCGCGTTGGTGAGGCCCGGCCCGGAATGCACGCTGACAAGGGTGAGCTCCTGCGTCGCCTTGGCGTAGGCGTCGCCCATGCTCGCCGCATTGCACTCGTGCCGCGCCGAGATCAGCTCGACGCCCGCCTCCACCAGCGCATGCGAAATCTTGAAGTTGGCCGTGCCGAGCAGGCCGAAGCAGCGGCGCGCGCCGTAGGCGGCGAGATCGCTGGCGAGCACGGCCGCGACGGTGGTGTCTCTTGCTTCATGCCTTCATCCAACGAGCCGGTTCGGCAGCCACGTGGCGACACGCCGGGAACAGCAGCAGCAGCGCCAGCAGCAGCGAGGCTCATGATCACATAGGGCACGACCGCCTGGAAGATGTGCCCCATCGTCACCTCGGGCGGCGCCACGCCGCGCATGGTCATGAGCAGGAGGCCATGCGGCGGCAGCAGCAGCCCCAGCTGCATGCAGATGAGGAACAGCACGCCGAACCAGATGGGATCGATGCCGAGCTTGCACGACGATCGGCATGAACACGGGCAGCGTGATCAGCATCATGCTGACCTGATCGACGAAGATGCCGAGGAAGATCAGGATCAGCATCATCAGCGCGACGATGGCGAAGGTCGACAGGCCCTGGCCCGAGGATGGCGGAGACCAGGCCCTCGGTGGCGCCCGAGAAGCTCAGGATCTGCGAGAACGTCGTGGCGCCCAGGATGATGAACAGGATCATGCCGGAGATTGCGGTGGCCCCCTTCAGCGACTTCATCAGGGCCTCGAGGGTGAGCACGCGATAGATCGCGGCCACGCGCCATGGTGGCGAGCGCGCCCAGCGCGGCCGACTCGGTCGGGGTGGCGAAGCCGCCCGACATGGCGCCCACGACCACGGCGAAGATCGCGCACCAGCGGCAGCACGTAGAGAACGAGCAGGCGCCAGTTCTCCCAGCCGGTGTGCGTCGTGATCGGGGTCGGCGGCGCGAGTGCTGGCGTCAGCCTGGCGCGCACGACGATGTAGGCGACGAACGCCACCGACAGCATGAGGCCCGGCACCACGCCGCCGATCAGCAGCTTGGAGATGGAGATGCCCGACAGGCTGCCGAGCAGCACGGTCAGCGCCGACGGCGGGATCAGCATGTCGACGGCGCCGATCGCCATGATCGGCCCGGTCGCCATGGTCGGGTGGTAGCCGCGCGCCAGCATCACCGGCAGCATCAGCGAGCCCAGCATGGCGGTGGTGGCGATGGTCGAGCCCGAGATGGCGGAGAACACCGTGCCGGCCACCACGGCGACCACGGCGAGCCGGCCCGGCACCTGACGGATCAGCCGCTCCACCCCGTCGATGACCTTGACGGCAAGGCCGGTGTGGAACAGCACCTCGCCCATCAGGATGAACAGCGGGATCGGGGTGAGCGAGAAGTTCATCACCGACACGACGCTGTTGCGCACGACCTGCGCGAGGCCGGCGTCGCCGCCGAGGAACAGCAGGGCGCCGATCGATATTGATGGCGACGAACGACAGCGCCACCGGCATGCCGAGCAGCAGCAGCGCGGTCGATCCGCCCAGCAGCAGCAGCGCCGCCGACTGCCAGGACATGCTCAGCGAGCCTCGCGCCGTCCAAGTGTGCACGGGCGCGCCCTCATGACGCCGACACCGCGTCCGCGCGCGGGGCGCGCTCGGCCCGGCTCAGGCGGTGCATGCGGAAGACGAACTCGACGGCCAAACAGCAGGAAGGCGACCGGCAGCGGCGCCAGCAGCCACCATTCGGGTGTCACCAGCGTCTTGATGGTGATGGCGCCGCGACTGGTAGCTGGCGGCGAGCACCTTCCAGCCGTACCAGACGAAATAGAGCGAGCAGGCGAGCCCCAGGAGATCGCCGATCCACTCGAGCGAGCCAGCCGATCCTTGCCGGCAGCGGCGCGCAGCAGGATGTCGACGCGGATGTGCTGGCCCTGCCGCAGCAGCCAGGGCGCCGCCAGCAGCGTCAGCAGATAGAGAATGTCCTCCGAGACCTCGCCGCTCCAGGCAATGCCGCCGAGCCCGACATTGCGCGTGACCACGTCGGCGCCGATCAGCAGCGTCATGGCCAGCAGCAGCAGGCACGCGACCAGCATCAGTCCGTCGAGAATGCGCCCATAGGCGTGAGACAAGCGATCCATGATCGTCCCCGTAGGTTGGGTCGAGCGAAGCGATGACCCAACGCATCACACGACAACCCGTGTTGGGTCTGCGCTTCGCTTGACCCAAGCTACGTCAGCCAATCTACTTCGCCTTGGCGAAGAACTCCCTCAGCTTGGGGCCGTGCTCCGGGCTCTGCTTGATGATGCCGGCCCATCCCGTCTCGTAGGCCTTGGCGCGAAAGGCCTCGCCCTCCGCGCCCTTGAACTCGATCACCTCGATGCCGGCGGCCTTCTGCTTGGCGATGTCGGCGGCGTTCTCCTTCGCCGTCTCGGCGGCCTGCGCCTCGAGCCAGGCGGCCGCATCCATGATGACCTTCCTCTGCGCGTCGTTGAGCTTGGCTAGGGCATCCTTGTTGATGAGGATGCTCACCTCGGCGCTGTAGAAGCCCGGATCGACGCGGAACTTGGTCCTCTCGTGCCAGCCCAGGTCGAAGATGCCGGTGATCGGCCAGCCGTAGCCGTCGACCACGCCGCGCTCGAGCGCGGTGTAGACCTCGCCCGGAGGGGTCTGCACCACGGTGGCGCCCAGCGCCTGGAAGAACTCGCGGTAGACCGGCGTGATGCGCAGCTTGAGGCCGGTGAGGTCGGGCTTGGCTATGGGCTTCGTCAGGTAGATGTGGAACGGATTGCTGTCGATGTGCCGCGCCAGCAGGACCGCGTTCATCTTCTGATCGTAGAGCTTGGCCATGTAGTCGTAGCCGCCGTTCTTGCGCAGCTCCGCCATTGGGCGCTCGGTAAGCTTCCAGGCATCGGCCTCCGGCATCACGTTGGTGTAGAAGGCGCCCGTGGCGTTGGCGATGTCGACCACGCCACCCTTGAGCGCATTGCCCACCTCGAAGGGCGGCATGGCCTTGGGCCCGCCGATGTAGTTGATCTGGACGACGCCCTTGCCGTCGGCGTTGACCTTCTCGATGAAGCGCTCGAAGCCGCGCGAGTAGAAGGTCTTCTCCGCGAACGACGTAATGCCTTTGAGCGTCACCTCCTGGGCGCTCGCAGCATCCGGGAGAGCCGACGATGCGAAGGCCCCGAGCATCCCAGCCAACCAGTGCCGAGCGGTTTGTCCGTGCATGGATCAAGTCCTCCTCATCCGGCCTGGAGGCACAAAAGCACGGCCTCGTGACCATGCGCAACACGTCTGACTGCGTCGGGCCTGCGCCTGCGCTTGGGCGTGGCGCGCCTCCGTTGGCAAGCGTACCCGCGCTGCACTGCAACGAAGCCACAGTCGCCTCGGAAGCCGGTTGAGCGCACAGGCTTTGCCGCGAGCATGAGATGCAATAGGTTGAGCGCAACAAACAGAGAAGTCGAGGGAGTGAAACATGCCTTTTCGTCGCGCGCGCCTTGCGCTCGCAGGTCTCGTGGCCTTGGCTCTTGGCCTGGCGCCGGCGGCCGCCGTCGCGCAGAGCTTCACCAAGCCGGTCAGGGTCATCGTGCCGTTCGCGCCGGGCGGCACCAGCGACATCCTCGCCCGCCTGATCGGCCCCAAGCTGCAGGAGGCCCTCGGCCAGCCGGTGGTGGTCGAGAACAAGACCGGCGCCGGCGGCAACATCGGCGCCGATTTCGTCGCCAAGGCCGACAAGGACGGCCACACGCTGCTGCTGCTCGATGTCAGCACGCTGGCGATCTCGCCCAACCTGCTCGCCAGCATGACCTACAGCCCTACCAAGGACCTGGCGCCCGTGGGCCTGATCTCGTTCGCGCCCTACGTGCTGGCCGTGCACCCGAGCGTGCCGGTCAAGACCGTGGCCGAGCTGGTGGCGCACGCCAAGGCCAATCCCGGCAAGGTGCCGTTCGGCAATGCCGGCATCGGCGTCGCCAACCACATCTCGGCGGTGCAGCTGGAGAGGACCTGGGGCGTGACCTTCAAGCACGTGCCCTACCGGGGCGGCGCCGATGCCATCAAGGGCACGGTTTCCGGCGAAAGCCAGGTGATCCTCAACGGCGCGACGGCCACCGCCTCGTTCGTCAGCCAGGGCCAGCTCAAGGGCTCGCCGTCTCCGGCGACCGGCGCGTCGAGAGCATCAAGGACCTGCCGACCTTCAAGGAGCTCGGCGTCACCCCGGCCGATGTCGGCTCCTGGCAGGGGCTGCTCACCACCGCGGGCACGCCCGCGGCCGTGGTGGATCGCCTCAACGCCGAGCTCAACAAGATCCTCGCCATGCCGGATGTTGCCAAGCGGATCCAGGACCTCGGCACCGAGCTGAAGGCGGGCCCGCCGGCGGCGCTGGCAAAGTGGATCGAGACCAACACCGCGAGCTACGCGGCCATCATCAAGGAAGCCGGCATCAAGGTGCAGTAGCTGGTCGGAGCCGAACGCGTGCTGCGCCGGGGCGATTTCAGGGAGGTGGCGTTCGGCCTGTTTCTGGTGGGGCTTGCGGCCGTGGCTTTGGGCGCCACCTCGCGCCTCAGCGTCGGCACCGCTGCCGACATGGGGCCGGGGTTCGTGCCGCGTGCGCTGGCGTGGGTCATCCTGGGGTTCGGCGCGGCCTATTGCGTCACCGGGCTGCTCAAGGCTGGCCGAGCCGTTCCCGGCGCTGGCCTGGCGGCCGCTGGCTGCGATCCTGGCCGGCATTGCGGTGTTCGCGCTGCTGTTCGCAAGCCAAGGTCTGGTGATCGCCGCCATCGGCAGCGTGCTGGTCAGCGGAACTGCCGCGGGGCCGGTGCACTGGCGCCGCCTCGCGCTGTTCGGCCTCGTGCTGGCTGCATTCTCGTCCCTGCTGTTCGTGAAGGGGCTGGGCCTGCCGTTCAGGGTCTGGCCGGCGTGGGTCCAGCCGCTGCTCCAGCTCTGGCCCTGGTAGGGGGCGCGCGGTGGAGTTGTTCGACAACCTGGCGCTCGGACTTGCCACCGCGGCAAGCTGGCAGAATCTGCTGTTCTGCTTCGCCGGCGTGATGATCGGCACGCTGGTCGGCGTGCTGCCCGGCATCTCGCCGCTGACCACGGTGGCGATGCTGCTGCCCTTCACGTTCGGCCTGCCGCCGGCGTCGGCCATGATCATGCTGGCCGGCATCTTCTACGGGGCGCAGTACGGCAGCTCGACTGCCGCCATTCTCGTCAACGTGCCGGGCGAGACCTCCTCCATCGTCACCTGCATCGACGGCAACCAGATGGCCCGCCAGGGCCGCGCCGGCTCGGCGCTGGCGATCGCCGCCATCGCCTCGTTCCTCGCCGGCACCGTGGCGACCCTGGTGATCGCGGTGCTCAGCCTGCCGCTGGCGGCGCTTGCGCTCAAGTTCACCGCGGTCGAGACCGTGAGCCTCGTGATCCTCGGCCTGCTCGGGGCGGTGGTGCTGGCGCACGGCTCGCCCGACCAAGGCCATCGCCATGATCATCGTCGGAGTGCTGGTCGGCCTGGTGGGCATCGACGTGAATTCTGGCGCGCCGCGCATGACCTTCGGCATCCCCGACATCACCGACGGCATCAGCTTCGTGCCGATCGCCATCGGCCTGTTCGGCATCGCCGAGATGGTCCGCAATCTGGAGCGGCCGCAGGACCGCGAGCTCGGCGGCGTGCGCATCTCCAACCTGCTGCCGACGCGCGCCGAGCTCGTGGCGTCCTTCCCAGCGATGCTGCGCGGCACGGCGGTCGGGTGCGTGCTCGGCGTGCTGCCAGGCGGCGGTGCGGCGCTGCCGCCCTTCTCGGCCTATGCGCTGGAGAAGAAGATCGCCGCCGACCCCTCGCGCTTCGGCAAGGGCGCCATCGAGGGCGTGGCGGCGCCGGAGGCCGCCAACAACGCCGGCGCCCAGACGAGCTTCGTGCCGATGCTCACGCTGGGCCTGCCCACCAACCCGCTGATGGCCCTGATGATCGGCGCGCTCATGATCCAGGGCATCCAGCCGGGCCCGCAGGTGATGACCAAGCAGCCCGACCTGTTCTGGGGCGTGATCGCCTCCATGTGGATCGGCAACCTGATGCTGATCATCATCAACCTGCCGCTGATCGGCATCTGGGTGTCGCTGCTGCGCGTGCCCTACAACCTGCTGTTCCCGGCCATCGTCGTGTTCTGCGCCATCGGCGCCTACAGCATCAACAACAGCTTCTTCGATCTGTGGCTGATGCTGGGCTTCGGTCTGCTGGGCTATTTCTTCATCAAGGTCGGCGTGGAGCCTGCGCCGTTCGTGCTGGGCTTCGTGCTGGGGCCGATGCTGGAGGAGAATTTCCGCCGCGCCATGCTGATCGCCTCGGGCGACCTCATGGTGTTCGTTCGAGCGCCCGATCAGCGCCGTGCTGCTCGCGTGCTCCGCGCTGTTGCTGGCAACGCTGCTGGTTCCCGAGATCCGCCGCACGCGCGAGGTGCTTCAGGATTGATGGTCCCGGCCCCGTGCGTGCCGCTGCGAGCCGGTATCTCGATAGTCTATCATGGGGACTTGGCGGCGCCCATCTCGGCGCAGCGCGGCACGGCGTGCCCGGACCACTAGGATCGAAGACGTTGGCAACCAAAGAACCGCTCCGCTCGCGCATCACCGTCGAGGGTCTCGACCGCGCGTCCCACCGTGCGTTCCTGCGCGCCTGCGGCCTCGACGAGGAGGACCTCGGCAAGCCCCGGGTCGGCATCGTCAGCACGCACGGCGAGAACACGCCCTGCTCGATGTCGCTCGGCCCCCAAGCCGATGCCGCGCGGCTGGGCGTTGCGGCCGGCGGCGCGGTGCCGGTGCCGTTCACGACCATCTCGGTCTCCGACGGCATCTCGATGAACCACAAGGGCATGCGGCTGAGCCTCGTCTCGCGCGAGCTCATCGCCGAACTCCATCGAGGCGGTCATGCGCGCCCACGCCTACGACGCGCTGGTCGGCTTTGCCGGCTGCGACAAGACGTTGCCCGGCATCATGATGGCGATGGTGCGCCTCAATTGCCCGAGCGTGTTCGTCTATGGCGGAGCGATGCTGCCCGGCCGCTGGCGCGGGCGCGACGTCACCGTGCTCTCCGCCTACGAGGCCGTCGGCTCGGTGCTGGCCGGCACCATGACCGAGGCGGAGCTTGCGGAGATGGAGCGGGCGTGCGCGCCCACGCGTCGGCTCGTGCCCAGGCCAGTTCACCGCCAACACCATGGCCATGGTGTCGGAGGCGCTGGGCCTGGCGCTGCCCGGATCGGCGATGCTGCCGGCCGTCTATTCCGAGCGCTTGGGGCTGGCGCGGCGCGCGGGCAGGCGTGCCACGGAGATCCTCGGCAGCGGCGGCCCGCTGCCGCGCGACCTCGTCACCCGCAAGTCGCTGGAGAACGCGTCCGCCGTGGTGGCGGCAACGGGCGGCTCGACCAACGCCGGTTTGCATCTGCCCGCCATCGCCCACGAGGCCGGTATCCGCTTCACCTTGGACGACTTCGCCGAGGTGTTCGCGCGCACGCCGCTGATCGCCGATCTGCAGCCCGGCGGCCGCTATCTCGCGCTTGACGTGTTTCGCGCCGGCGGCACCGATGCAGTGCTCAAGGCGCTGCTCGATGGGGGCTATCTCTACGGCGACGCCCTGACGCTGTCGGGCCAGACGCTGGCCGAGCACCTGTCAGGCCATGGCGGACCCGACGGTGAGGTCGTAAGGCCAACCTCCCGGCCGCTCAGCCCGACCGGCGGCCTCGTCGTGCTGCGCGGCAGCCTGGCGCCCGACGGCGCGCTGATCAAGGTCGCCGGCCTCAAGACATTGCAGTTCGAAGGCACCGCCCGCGTGTTCGACGGCGAGGAGGCCTGCTTCGCCACCGTGCAGGCGCGACAATACAAAGAGGGCGATGTGCTGATCATCCGCAACGAGGGCCCCAAAGGCGGGCCCGGCATGCGCGAGATGCTGGGCGTCACCGCGCTCATCTACGGCCAGGGCATGGGAGAGAAGGTGGCGCTCGTCACCGACGGCCGCTTCTCGGGCGCCACGCGGGGCCTGATGGTCGGCTACGTGGGGCCCGAGGCGGCCGCCGGAGGGCCTATCGCGCTCGTGCGCGATGGTGATTCCGTGCGCATCGATTGCGCTGCGTCCACCATCGACCTGATGGTCTCCGAGGCGGAGCTGGCGGCCCGCCGCGCCGCCCACGTGCCGCGGCCGCCGGAGCGCCTCGCAGGGGTGCTGGAAAAGTATGCGCGGACTGTAGGCCCCGCCCACGGCGGTGCGGTGACCCATTCCGGCGGGGCCACCTGGCCCAGGGAATAGCGCATCCACGCGTTGTTGGGCCGGCCAGCCACAACTACTGCGCCACCAATCCGCTTCCTGGAGCACGCATCGATCGCAGCAATGCGAATATTCCTTGACGCTTCCTCAAACCTAGTGGCCGGATGGGGTGCTTTTGCGCCTATCTGGAGGAACCCCAAATGTATCGTTTCACTGCCGCGCGCGGCGGCGTGGTCTTGCTTGCTGCCGCCGGGCTCGCCTGCTTGTCGACATCCGCCATTGCCCAAACCAAGCTGACCATGTCGAGCTGGGTGTCGCCGACGCACCCGCTGACCAAGAACGTCGTGGTGGTGTGGGGCGAGCAGGTCGAAAAGGCCACCAACGGCCGCGTCAAGCTGCAGATGCTGCCGAAGCACCCGTCCGCGCCTCCGGGCACGTTCGACGCCGTGAAGGACGGCTTGATGGACGTGTCCTACGTCACGGCCAGCTACACGCCCGCCCGCCACATTCTGCCGCTGCTGCCCGAGCTGCCGGGCGCCGGGGCCACTGCCACGATCAACTCGATCGCCTACTCGCGCATCCATTGGAAGTATCTGCACGCAGCCGGCGAATACAAAGGCGTCAAGCTGCTCGGCGTCTTCACCCACGGGCCGGGGCAGATGTTCAACACCAAGCAGCCGATCATGAAGGTCGAGGACCTCGCCGGCATGAAGATCCGCTCCGGCGGCGGCATCTCCGAGGAGATGGCGCGCGCGCTCGGTGCCTCGGCGTTCGTCAAGCCGGCGCCTGAGTCCTACGAGCTGCTGAGCTCCGGCGTCGCGGATGGTACGTTCTTCCCCACCGAATCCATCATCTCCTTCAAGCTCGGTCCGGTCATCAAGTACGCCACGCTGTTCCCCGGCGGCTTCTACAGCTCCGCGTTCGGTTTCTTCATGAACGAGGCCAGTTGGAACAAGCTATCCAAGGAGGACCAGGACGCCATCACGTCCGTTTCGGGCGAGGCGCTGGCGCGGCTCGCCGGCAAGGCCTGGGATGATGCCGACGCCGCCGGCATCGAGGAGATGAAGAAGATCGGCATCAAGATCGACGAGGCCTCGCCCGCGCTCGTCAAAGGCGTGCAGGAAAGGACCAAGCCGCTCGAGGACAAGTGGATACAGGGCGCCAACGCCAAGGGCATCGACGGCGCCAAGGTGCTCGCCGAGTTCCGCGAAGAGCTCAAGCGCGTCGCCGCAGGAAAGTAGCAGAGGCGCGGCAATGGCGGCGCCCTCCTCAGAAGGCGGCTTCTGGCTCGATCGCGTGCTGGGAGCCGCCGCGGCTATTCTGCTGTTTGGCCTGATGGCGCTGACGACCGTGGACATCACCGGCCGGTACCTGTTCAACTGGCCGCTGCGCGGTGCATTCGAGATCACCGAGCTGCTGCTGCTGACGCTGATCTTCGCCGGATTGCCGCTCGCCTCCCGGGCGGACGAGCATGTGACGCTCGATTTCGTCGACATGTTGCTCGGCCCGAAGGGCAGGTCGCACTTGCGCCGCGCCGTGGACCTTGTCTGCGGCATCATCATCCTCGCGCTAGCTTGGCGCGTATGGGTCAAGGCGGGCAAGATCGGCGCCTACGGCGACACCACCGACGTCTTGCGCGTACCGGTGACCCCTTCGTCTACTTCATGACGGCCATGGTGGTGCTGACCGGCCTCGTGCACTTGGCCAAGGTGATTTTCCAGCCGCCTCCCCGGGGACAGCAGTTCGATCCCGACAAGACGGGCGCGGCATGACGGAAGCCTTGGTCGGCCTCGGCTTGATGATGGCGCTTGCGCTGCTGCGCATTCCGATCGCCGTCGCCATGGGCGTGGTCGGCTTCCTCGGCGTCGCCTATCTGCGCGACTGGAACTTCGCGACCGCCATGGCGATGGTGGAGACCAAGGTCTACGAGACGGGGCGCAACTACACGCTGTCGGTCGTGCCGCTGTTCATTCTGATGGGCAATCTCGTCACCCGGGCCGGCATGTCGCAGGAGCTGTTCCGCGCGGCCTATACCTGCATCGGCCATCTGCGCGGCGGGCTGGCCATGGCGACCGTGTGCGCTTGCGCCGGCTTCGGCGCCATCTGCGGCTCCTCGATCGCCACCGCCGCCACCATGGCCAAGGTCGCCTATCCGGCTATGAGCCGCCTCGGCTATTCCGACCGCCTGTCGACCGGCGCTATTGCCGGCGGGGGCACGCTCGGCATCATGATCCCCCCTTCCACACTGATGGTCATCTACGGCGTGCTGACCGAAACCAACATCGGCAAGATGTTCGCCGCCGGCATCCTGCCGGGGCTTCTCGGCACCGTCCTGCTGTGCGTGGCCGTGCAGTGGACGGTGTGGGTCGATCCCGCCTCCGGCCCGCGCGGGCCGCGCTCGACCTGGCGCGAGCGGTTCATCGCCCTCAGAGGCGTCTGGGCCGTGGCGCTGCTCTTTGTCTTCGTGATGGGCGGCATCTACGGCGGCATCTTCACGGCAACGGAAGGGGCAGGCTTCGGCGCCTTCGGCGCACTTTGCTTCGCGCTTGCCCGGCGCGCGCTCGCCTGGCGCACCCTGCTCGACTCGCTCGTCGAATCCGCGCGCACCACGGCGATGCTGTTCACCATCCTGACCGGCGCGCTGATGTTCGCCGAGTTCGTCAACTACACGTCGATGCCGGACGACCTGAAGAACCTGGTGACGGCGTTCAACCTGTCGCCGGTCATGGTGGTGGCGGCGATTTGCGCGATCTACGTGATTCTCGGCACGGCGATGGAAGAGCTGTCGATGATCCTGCTGACGGTGCCGGTGTTCTTCCCGCTCATCGTGCATCTGGGCCTCGATCCCATCTGGTTCGGCATCCTGATCGTGGTGGTGGTGGAGATCGGGCTGATCAGCCCGCCCGTCGGCATGAACCTGTTCGTCCTCAACGCGCTGCTGCCGAACGTGCCGACGCGCATCCTGTTTCAAGGCGTGCTGCCGTTCATGGTGGCCGACGTCGTCAGGCTTTGCATCCTGATCGCGTTTCCGGCCATCTCGCTGTGGCTGCCGAGCCTGATGCGCTAGCTCCCCCAGCCCGGCGCCAGCGTGCATGGCTGCCGGCCGGTGCTTGCCGGCCGCGTGGATGGCTGTGGGTGGACCAACGAAAGCACCCAGTCAGGGGAGAATGGGACCTGCTGGGTGCTCGAGCAAGGTCGGCTCGAGTGCCGATAACCCTTGCTGATTGGGGTGACGCGCCGAACAGGCAATGCTCGGAAAAAGAAAACGGCGCCCATCGGGGCGCCGGTTCCTGCAACAGACTTGCTCAGCTCGAAGCTGCAAGCCTGCTTAGTTCTGTTGGGTGTTGCGCTCGATCCAGAAGTCGCGCGAGCCGAACTCGGCGGCCTGCACGGAGGTGGCAGCGGCACCGGCCAGCACGGACAGCGCAACGAGGGTCGAAAGGATGGTCTTCATGATCATTCTCCAGCGTTTTGAGTTTGTCACTCTTGCAACCGAGCCTTGCTGGCTCGTGATGCTGAGATAGGAAGCGGTCCTCGAGCTGGAAGACGTGCTCACCGACGTGTGATGAACGGTGATCACCTGTTTGTCGGCGGCCTCAGCGGGGCTTGTCGCCATCTTGAAGAGCTTTGACCAGCTCCTGCAGGCGCTCGGGGAGCGGCTCGCGCTCGATGTCGGTGAAGGAGTCCCTCAGGATGCTGCCGATACGCGCCTGCAGCGCGCGGTCGAGATAGCCGCCCTTCGGCTGCTCCTGGAGTTTGGCATCGGAACTGTCCTGTGCTGCGGGCGCTGCCTCGCTCGATGCGGCATCCGGCAGGGGCGGATTGTCGCGGCTCGCTTGCTCCGCCCCCGAGGGGGATGCAATGCCGCCTGCATCTTGGGCTGACACGGGCTTCGCTTCGCCTACAGTCGGCTCTTGCGCGGCCACGGTGGGTTGCCCATCCCCATCCTGGCCGGACTTACCCCTCCCGGACATTCCTTCTGGCCTCCATCACGTTACCCAGCACAACGCTGTCCCGCACGGGAAGTTCCATCATCGAGGAACCAAAGCCGCCCCCCGGCGTTTGCGAACGGGTAAGGTGGAGGGAGCTGCTTTGACTATCGCTGAGGAGATTACCGCAAACTTGCCTTTTTTGCGGAGGTTTGCACGCGCCTGCACGGGCAGCCAGAAAAGCGGCGATGCCTACGTCGTGTCGATGCTGGAGGTGCTGGTTGCTGACCCGGGCGTGCTCGGCACCGGCCGACCGGCACGCGTAGCCATCTACCGGGCCTTCTTGAAGCTTCTCAACTCGCTGCCAATCAACGGCCGTAGCGCCTGCCAGCCCAGTCTCGACGAGGCCACCCGCAACCTGGACGTGCTGGCGCCACGAGCGCGCCAGGCATTTCTGCTGGTCGCCATGGAGGGGTTCAAGCCGCAGGACGCGGCCGAGGTCCTGGAGGTCGGACCGGCCGATTTCGAGCGCCTGATCGATGAAGCCGGCCGGGAGATCGCGCGCCAGATCGCCACCGACGTGGTGATCATCGAGGACGAGCCGATCATCGCCCTGGAGCTGGAGCGCCTTGTGACCGACCTGGGCCACCGTGTGAAGGCGATCGCACGAACCGAACGGCAGGCGCTGGGCGCTGTGCAGCGCAGCGGACCCGGGCTCATCCTCGCCGACGTTCAGCTGGCCGACGGCAGCTCCGGGCTTTCTGCCGTCAACACCATCGTCACGACCTTGTCGGTACCTGTGGTCTTCATCACGGCATACCCCGAGCGGCTTCTCACGGGCACTCGGCCAGAGCCGACCTTCCTCATCGCCAAGCCGTTCCAGGAGGAGCACGTCAAGGCCGTGATCAGCCAGGCGCTGTTCTTCGACCTTCGCGGGCGCCCGGCGCGCGCGAGCCTAGCCGCGGTCTGATCATCGAGGAGCGAGGTCGGGTCGACTCAACTTCACTGCGGGGGCTGGTTCCGGCGCCGCGAGGGCGGAACCTGAGTCCGCAGGGTGCGTTTGACGATCAGGTTCGAGCAAACCGGCGAACGGAGCAGGTGTGATGGCGGCGCTGAGCAACTGGTTCGTGGTGAGCTATGCTGCCCTGGTCGTGGCGTCGATCGCCGTCCTCGTTTGGTTGAGCATGGATGATGCCGGTCTCGGCCGCTCTGCCTGCCGGCGATCTCGGTCCAGCGATGGGAGAACTTCGCGATGACATTGGCACCGCGACTTGTCAGTGCACTGGTCCTGGCGGCGATCCTCGGCGCGCTGTTCTGGCTGGCCCCGAACTTCGATCCTGCCATGCTCGGCGCCACCACGTCGGAGAGCGTCGTGGTGTTCTGTGCCGCTCTGTTTGCCTTGTTCTGGATCTACCTGGTGGTGCAGGGCTTCCCGATCTCGCACGGCCAGATCGGCAGTGCCAGCACGCACAACCTCGACAACATCGTCTCGGGGCTTCCCGCCATCGCCGCGCTGTTCGGCCTCTTCCTGCACATGGCGGGCTTCTGGCGCGTCTCGTTCGTGAACCTGGCCGTTGCGGCGATGGTGCTGGCTGTCGTCGTGTACGACTTGTGGATCCTGGGCGGGGCCGCGGCCAAGATCAATCGGCTGACCGACGAGTTCAAATCCGAGCGCTAGCGCCGTTGCGCGACGCTTTGCGGCTGAAGCTCGGGTCTGATGCGCAAGCTTGAGCTTGGGCGGATACCGGGCGTGATTTCACGCAGTTGTGACACGGGTGCAACGGCGCAGCACGCCGACTTGAGTGCAGTCGGAGGGCCTTTGGTTACCCTCGCACGTGAACTTCCTCTCCTACAGCATTGACCGGATTGACCGACGCTCTTAACACTTAGGGGTTAGGAGTGCGGCGCACACGGGGTTTGCCGCGCTGCGGGAAATCGGAGGGAAGCGGCGGCCGCTCGGTCGCCGGACGGGGGAAGCTCCTTGAAAGCACTGCTGGTTGGTCTTGCCTGCTTGTCCTTGAGCACGGCTGCGGTTGCGCAGGATGCGCTCTACAAGTGGCTGCGCCTGGAAGGCCATCAGGTGCGTTGGCAACCCGCGAAGCCGGCCGAAGCCCCGATCGTCCGCTACCGCGTGCTGTCGGAAGGTGCCGACTTCCCCGGTGCGCGCAACTGCCGGCGCATGACCTCTCCCAGTGAGCTGCTGGCAAGCTCCGGCATCGACACGGTTGCCTTCGATCGCGAGCTCGAGGCGGCCTTCGCCATGTGGCAGGCGGCGGCCCACATCTCCTTTCGCAAGGCCGAGCCTGACGAGGCCGCGGACATTCTGATCGGCGCCCAGGCGGAACCGGAGGGCTGGGCGTTCGCGGATGTGTTCTACAACACGGGGACGGGTAGCCAGGTGAGGCCGATCTCCAGGGCGCTCATCTGCCTCAACCCGCTGAAGCGGTGGAAGGTCGGCTTCAACGGCAACCTCGGCGTCTATGATCTGCGCTACACGCTGGCCCACGAGATCGGCCATGCCATCGGCCTCGACCATCCCGACGGCGGATCGCAGATCATGGGCTACCGATACCTGGAGCAGTTCCGTGACCTGCAGGCCGGCGATGTCGCCGGAGCTGTGCGGCTGTATGGGCAACGCCCGCTCGCCGGAGAGAACATCGCCGCGACTACGGCCGAGAGCGTGCCTCACAGCTCTGGCGGTGATGCCGCGTTCGCCCTGGGCAGCACGCGCGCGCTCGACGCCGACCCTCGGTTGACGCCTCGGTAGCGCCTAAGCTGAAGGCGCAGGGCGAGCCCTCTGGGGTTGCGCGCCGTTTGTCTGGAACCCGCCGGCGGTCCTGCAAGTTTAATATCCGTGGGACGAGTATTTCCCTCCCTCCGCTCGGCCCACCGCCGCGGACCCCCAAACGCGGCAAATCTAGAGAGCGGCATCCCCCTGTGCCGCTCTCTCCCTTTTCTGCTCGGCGAAGCCAAGCCAGGATGGGCTCAACTGCGGGGGCGCTTCCTTGCTTGGGAGCCGCCGGCCTTATCGGCAGCATGGCCGGCGTTGGCCGCCGCCTCGATCTGCTCCCTGGTGATGATCGGCGCCTTGCGGTCGATCGGCCGCGCAGGCGGCTCGGTGCCGGTGGTCTGCCCCGGTGCCGGAGCATCGCTCGCCGGGAATGTCATATCGACCGAAGCGTCGAGCTTCTCCTCGCGGCTCTTGCGTCCGGAACGTGGCGGGGCAGGCTTGCGGTTTTGCTTCTCAGCCATTGCGGCTCCTTTGTCGGCGCGGCGGACCGCCGGGCGCTGCTAGCCGCCAGTCCCAGGGCTCGTTACCCACGGCAGCAGCAAGATCAGGCCGGCGATTGCCGCCAGCAGCAGGGAGGCGAGCAGCACCGAGACCATGACGCGCGGCCCCGTGCCTTGGCGGACCCTCACGGTTTCCCGATTGGGCTCATCGACAGGTTTGTCGCCTTCCATTTGCACGGCTCCGGCTGGGTCGCAGTCGCCTGGCGATCGATCTCGGCTCGGCATCGCAGGCGCCCGGCCGCCGTTGGCCAGTGCGCCTGCCGCTTGCTGAGGCTGCTTGGCGTCAGGCCCTTCTGACGAGGCCGACGACCAGCGAAATGACGAACAGCACGATGAAGACCCAGAACAGAAGCCGCGCTGCTTCCATGGCAAAGCCGGCCACTCCGCCGAAGCCTACGGCTGCGGCAACGAGTGCGACGACAAGGAACACGAGTGCGTAGTGCAACAGGTTGCCCATGAATGGTCTCCTCTGGCATCGTCAAGCAGCCCACTCGGGGCGGCGGGGACCAATGAAAACGCACGGCACTGTTTGCGGTTCCGCCTCAGGTGGCTTGCCTTCGGCATGAGCCATGCCCTGCTCATCGTCTTCTGCGGCCTGCTGCTGACGGTGAGCGCCTTCTCTTGCGACATCACGCTGCCCGCGTTCTGGGCGATGCAGGCCGACCTCGCTGCGCCGATCGTTTCCGTGCAGGCGATCGTCCCCGTGTTCCTGATCTTCCAGGCTATCGGGCAGCTGATCTTCGGGCCGGTTTCGGACTGCTTCGGCCGCCGGCCGGTCATCATCGGCGGCCTCATGCTCTATCTTGTCGGCGCGGCGATCGCCGGTCTCGCGCACGGTATGGGCATCGTGCACGTGGGGCGGGCGGCGCAGGGTTTCGGCAGCGCCTGCGGCATCGTGGTGGCGCGCGCGGTGCTGCGCGACGTCAGCCATGGTCCGGCGCTGGCGCAGTCCATGGCCGCTGGCGATGGCGGTGTTCTCGCTGGGGCCGATCACCGCGCCGCTGCTGGGTTACGGTCTCGTCGTGCTCGGCGGGTGGCGCGGCGTGTTCGCGGCGATGGCCGTGTTCGGGGCCCTGATGCTGGTGTGGGCGCAACTCTGGTTCAAGGAGACCCACGCGCATCCCGACGCCGCTGCGCTCCGGCCAGCCCGGCTGCTGCAGTCGCTGCGCCGGATCTTCGGCAATCGGCAGTCGCGCTACTTTCTCATCCTCTCGGCGGCGACGCAGTTCGGCATCATCTCGTTCATCGCCAACGCTCCCCGCTTCTTCAAATCGGCCTTCGACATCGAGGGGCTGGAGTTTGCGCTCCTGTTCGCCTGCACGGGACTGGGCATCGTGGTTGGCCAGATCGCCAACAACCGGCTGATCGCGCGGCTGGGGGTGCTGGTGACGACGCAGCTCGCCGCGTTGATTCTGACTGCCGTTACCGCTCTCATCGTCGGCCTGCTGCTGGCGGAAGCCATGACGGGCATTGTGTTCGCCGTGATGATGTTCACTTTCAACACCAGCTTCCTGGTGGTGATCGCCAATTCCGCCAGCCTGGTGATCGATCCGCATCGCGAGATCGCCGGCTTCGCCTCCTCGGCGTACGGCTTCTTCACGCAACTTACCGCCTCGGCGCTGGCAATCCTGACCATGCCGCTGTTCGCCGGCGGCCTGCTGCCGTGGAGCCTGGCATTGCTGGCTATCACGGCGAGCGTCTTCGTCCTGCTCGTGGTTTACCGGCCGGGCAAGCCGGCGGGCCCCTAGTGTGGTGTCTCGCAAATGCCTTCCCCCTTGCGGCCAGGTTCTACAAGGCATTTGCGAGACGTAGACCACACTAAAATCATAGTTTTTTTCTAGTGTCCTTTCGTCTCCGAAATATCGCCCAACTGTGCCGCGAAGGATGACGATATTTCGGAGACAGGACACTAGGCGGGCGCTTCCGTCAGCCCCCAAATTAACCGTTTGCAGCCGACAGGGGCTCGACGCCGCCCCGGGAGTCGGTGAAACTCGGCCTCGGCTCCCAGGAGCGCAAACGGAGGACACTCGCCATGAACCTGAACACGCAGCAGATCATCACCATCGCCGTGGTCGGTATCGTTGCAGGCTGGCTCGCAAGCCTGATCGTGGGGGGCGGCGGCTTGCTGCGCCACCTGATCACGGGCATCCTCGGCGCCTTCGTCGGCGGCTGGCTGTTCAGTGCGGCTGGCTGGAAGCTCAATTTGGGCAACGACCTCGTCGAGCAGATCATCGTCTCGGCGATCGGTGCAATCGTGCTGGTGCTGCTGGCGCGCCTGATCGCCTGAGCCCCTATCGTAGATGGGTCAACCCCGGCGAAAAGTGCGCGTAGGTTGGGTTAGCGCGGCCACTGCTGCTGCCGTGGGGATTGCGATGTCGATCCGCGCGTAACCCAACATCGGTGCTTGCCTCTTGGCATGTTGGGTTACGGGCTATCGCCCTAACCCAACCTACGCCTGCTGCGTCGCCGGGGTCGATTGCTGAGGCGTCCCCCGCCCCGAGGCGTGCTAGCCTGATTGCGGCTATCGGCACACCAAGAAAACTGCAAACATCGGGAGGGAGGCATGCTGAGGCTGATCGTGCGCTGTGCTGGCGGTGCATGCGATGGGCGCGGGAGCGCGCACACGCGCAGGAATGGCCGAGCCGCCCGATCACCATGGTGGTTCCGTTTGCGGCCGGGGGACCGGTCGACACCGTCGGGCGCATCCTGGGCGCCCGACTCAGCGAGATCCTTGGCCAGCAGATCGTGGTCGGAGAACGTCGGCGGCGCCGGCGGCATGATCGGCGCCAGCCGCGCCGCCAGAGCCGAGCCCGACGGCTACACGATCCTGATCGGCAGCAGCTCGGTGCTGGCTTTCAACCAGACCATCCACAAGAAGCCGCTATACGACGCCGCCGTCGATTTCACGCCTGTGGCGCTGTTTGCGGATTCCGCACGCATTCTGATCGCGCGCAAGGACTTTCCCGCGGGCTCGCTGACCGAGTTCAATGCCTACGCCAAGGCCAACGATGGCAAGCTGCAGTACGGGTCGGCCGGTCACGGCTCCGGCGCGCACGTGTGCGCGGCGCTGCTCAACTCGGTCAACGGCACAAGGATCGCGCACGTGCCCTACCGCGGCACGGCCCAGGCGATGCAGGACCTGGTGGGTGGGCGGTTGGATTTCATCTGCGAGCAGATTTCGACGGCGGTGTCGCACATCGAGAGCGGAACCGTGAAGGCGCTCGCGGTGCTGGGGCCGGACCGCGTCGCCGTACTGCCGCAACCTGCCCACCGCCAAGGAGCACGGGCTTGCGGACCTCGACTGCAATTCGTGGACCGCCGTGGTGCTGCCGAAGGGCGCGCCCGATGCGATCGTGAGGCGGCTGGCCCGCGCGATCAACGAGGCGGTCGAGACGCCGTCGGTGAGAAAGCGCATGGAGGAGGTCGGCGTGGCGATCCCGCCGCCGATCGCAGAACGCCCGAGTACCTCGCCAAGTACATTCCAAGCGAGATCGCGCGCTGGGGTGGGGTGATTAGGGCGTGCCGGGATCGCGTCAGATTGAGCGTAGGTTGGGTCGAGCGAAGCGCAGACCCAACACAAGCGTTGGTATCCACAAATGTTGGGTCTGCGCTTCGCTCGACCCAACCGACGCATCCGACCTAGTTGCGAACACGCGGGCGAAGATCGCATCCACGTGCTTGGTGTGGTAGGCGAGGTCGAACAGCGCCTCGAGCTCGCTTGGCGCGCAGCGCCTTGGAAACCTCGGGGTCGGCCTTCAGCAAGGTCAGGAAATCGCCGCCGCCCGCCCACACCTTCATGGCGTTGCGCTGCACCAGCGCGTACGCGTCCTCGCGCGAGACGCCCTTGTCCACCAGCGCGATCAGCACCCGCTGCGAATGGACGAGGCCGCCCAGGCGGTCGAGGTTCTTGCGTCATGTTCTCCGGGTAGACCACCAGCTTCTCGATCACGCCCGCTAGGCGGTCGAGCGCGAAGTCGAGCGTGACGGTGGCATCGGGCCCGATCATGCGCTCGGCGGAGGAATGCGAGATGTCGCGCTCGTGCCAGAGCACCACGTTCTCCAGCGCGGGGAGGCAGTAGGCCCGCACCATGCGCGCCAGCCCCGTGATGTTCTCGGTCAGGACGGGATTGCGCTTGTGCGGCATGGACGAGGAGCCCTTCTGCCCCTCGGAGAAGAACTCCTCCGCCTCCAGCACCTCGGTGCGCTGCAGGTGGCGGATCTCGGTCGCCAGCCGCTCCATCGAGGAGGCGATGACCGCCAGCGTCGTGAAATACATGGCGTGCCGGTCGCGCGGGATCACCTGCGTGGAGACCGGCTCGGGCGCCAGGCCCATCTTCTCGGCGACATAGGCCTCCACCCGCGGGTCGACATTGGCGAAGGTGCCGACCGCGCCCGAGATGGCGCAGGTTGCAACCTCGGCCCGCGCACGCTGGAGGCGCTCCTTGGCGCGGGAGAACTCGGCGTAGGCCTGGGCCAGCTTCAGCCCGAAGGTGGTCGGCTCGGCGTGGATGCCGTGGCAACGACCGATAATGGGCGTGAGCTTGTGCTCGAAGGCGCGCTTCCTGATCGCCGCCAGCAGAGTGTCGAGGTCGGCCAGCAGCAGGTCGGCGGCGCGCACCAGCTGCACGTTGAAGCAGGTGTCGAGGACGTCGGACGAGGTGAGGCCCAAGTGCACGAAGCGCGCCTCGGGGCCGATGTGCTCGGCCAGGTGGGTCAGGAAGGCGATGACGTCGTGCTTGACCTCGCGCTCGATGGCGTCGATGCGGGCGACGTCGAACTCGGCCTTGCTGCCCTTCTCCCAGATGGCCTGCGCTGCTTCCTTGGGGATCAGGCCCAGCTCGGCCATGGCGGAGGCCGCGTGCGCCTCGATCTCGAACCAGATGCGAAACCGCGTCTCGGGGGCCCAGATCTGCGCCATCTGCGGCCGGGTATAGCGGGGAATCATCGTGGCCCTCGCTTGCCGTTGGAGATGTCGCCTAGCACGGGGCGCGGCTGTCGCAAACCCCCTCCGGTGCCCATGCCTGCGGCACGGCCGCCCCCATGCCTGTGCACAGCAGCATGGCACGCATCCACGTGTCGCGGCTGCACAGGAGGGCCGTGCCGCTATATGCAACCTGGTGAGCGCAGAGGAGCTCGGCGGGCCATGGCGGCAACGGACGTGATCGTGCTCGGCGCCGGCATGGCCGGCGTATCGGCGGCGCTGCATCTGCAGCAGCGCGGCCGATCCGTCACCCTGGTCGACCGGCGCGGGCCCGGCGAGGAGACGAGCTACGGCAACGCCGGCATCATCCAGCGCGAAGGCGTGGTGCCCTATCCCTTCCCGCGCGACCCCGTGCTGATCGCCAGGTACGCCCTCAACCTGCAGCCCGAGGCGCACCTGCACTGGAGCGCGCTGCCCTGGATCGCGCCATGGCTCTACCGCTACTGGCGCGCCTCGACGCCCGAGGCGATCGCGCGTACGGCGCGCGGCGCCCGCCCGCTGGTGGAGCGCTGCATCCTCGAGCACGAGGCGCTGATGGGCGAGGCCGGCATTCTCGGCATGATCCGCCGCACCGGCTATCTGCGCATCTATCGCACGGCCGAGGCCATGGACAAGGCGCTCGAGAAGGAGCAGGCCGACAAGCAAGCCTACGGCGTCAACTTCCAGCCGCTCGACCGGCGGCAGGTAGCCGAGCTCGAGCCGCACATCTAGGATGCCGATCGCCGGCGGCGTGCTGATGCCCGATCCCGTCAGCGTCGGCGATCCGGGCGAGCGTTGTGAAGGCCTACGCCGCCCTGTTCCAATCTCGTGGCGGCCGGTTCCTGGAGGGCGATGCCCGCAGCCTGCGGACCTCTGGCAGCCAATGGACCGTCGACACGGCAAAGGGTCCGGTCACGGCTGCCGCGGCGGTGGTGGCGCTCGGCCCCTGGTCGAGCGACGTGTTCCGCCAGTTCGGCTATCGCTTCCCGCTGGGCGTCAAACGCGGCTATCACCGCCATTTCCGGCCCGTGGGCAACGCCACGCTGAACCGGCCGGTGCTTGACGCCGAGCGCGGCTACGCGCTGGTGCCCATGTTGCAAGGCATCCGCATCACCACGGGCGTGGAGTTCGCGACCCGCGATGCGCCCCCCACCCCGGTGCAGATCGAGCGGGCGCGGCGGTCTGCGCCCGAGGTGTTTCCCCTGGGCGAGGCGATCGACAAAGAGGCCTGGCTCGGCCGCCGGCCCTGCCTGCCCGACATGCTGCCCATCGTCGGCCCCGCGCCGCGTCACAACGGCCTGTGGTTCGACTTCGGTCACCATCACCTGGGCTTTACGCTGGGCCCCGTCACCGGCCGCCTGCTCGCCGAGATGATGACGGGTGAGGCCCCGTTCACCGATCCGGCGCCCTATCGGGCCGAGCGGTTTTAGCGCCGCCGAGCACGTGGTCGAGCGCCAGCTCCACGTCGGCCGTAGAGCGCACCTCGACCGCCTGCAAGCCGCAAGCGCGGGCGCCGGCAACATTCTCGTCGATGTCGTCGAAGAACAGCACCCGCTCGGGGGCGACACCCATATCCTCGACGACCGTCCGGAATGCCGCCGGATCGGGCTTGCGCACACCGATCGCATGCGACGCATAGATCTTGCGGAATGGCGCGAGCAGATCGGCGAAGTGCACCGACCAGTAGGCGTGGTGCACGGCATTGGTGTTGGAGAACACGTAGAGCGGCATCACGCCCTGCACGCGCGACACGGCGCGGCGGATGCCGGGCATCTCGCCCACGAAGATGGCATTCCAGCCATCGATGAACTGATCGTCGGTCAGGTCGAGCGCAAATTCGCGGCGCAGAAAGGCGAAGAACGCCGCGTCCGAGATCTCTCCGCGCTCATGGCTCCGGTAGGCCTCGCTACCTGCGATCTGGGCAGCAAAGCCCTCGTCGGGCGTGGGCATGCCCGCCAGCTCGGCCCAGCGCGCATGCACGCGCCCGCTGTCGAGCTCGATCAGCACCCGGCCGAGATCGAACAGGAGGGCGTCGACAAAGTGTGTCACGTCGCATCCCGCATGCTGGAGCCTTGCCAATTCAGCGCGGCCTGCATTCACGACCGGTGCAGATCGCGCTGAAGGATCGGCCGCTGGTGCTTGCAGGTGGACAGCGGCCCATACCAGACACCGCCCTCGTCCACGCACGCCTTCACCATGCGCTCGCGCCGAAGCTGCCATTCCATGAGCATGGCGAGCCCAACCAACATCAGTGTGACCAAGATCAGCCGGGAGCGCGACATACCCTAGCGTCCCGATCGCGAAACTCGTTTCACTATGCGGTGCGATGCGGCAGACTTCTCGATCATCACACTAGCCCTCGCGCGCAAAGCGATCGCGCCATGCGGGCAGCGCGCCGGCAAACGGCAGCGCTGTTGCCTCGTAGACGCCGCGGGCGATCGCGCGCGCCAGGCAGTTGGCCGCCACCGCCCCCAGCCGCGTCAGGCCGAACACCGGATCGGCCAGCGGGTTGCGGCCGGTGGCAACGGCAACGACCACGTCGCCGTCGAGCGGGGTGTGCACGGGATAGAGGGCGCGCGCCATGCCGGTGTTGGCCATCACCGCCAGCCGGTTGGCCTGCGCCTTGGTGAGGGCGGCATCGGTTGCCACCACTGCCAGCGTGGTGCTGACGCGCGAGGCGCCCTTGGTGACAGGCTCCAGCGCCTCCGCAGGCAGCGAGGTCGGGAAGCCGCGGCCCCCGAACTCGCCGTCGCGCTCGAACGGTGCCGCCCAGAACCACGGGCCGGTGCCGACCACGGCGCTGCCCGCCGCATTGACGACCGCCAGGGCGCCGATCGTGCATCCCTCCGCGGTTGCCGACGCCGATCCGAGCCCGCCCTGGAAGGTCGCGGTCGTAGCCCCGAGCCCCGCGCCGGCGCTGCCGAGGTCGAACTCGACCCTGGCTCCTGCCGCAGCCGCGTAGCCCAGCTCGCGATAGGGCGGAAAGCGGCCCCAATTCTTGTCGCCGCCGTTGAGGAGGTCGAACAGGATGGCGCCGGGCACGATCGGCACCCGCGCCTCGCGCACGGCAAATCCGCGCCCCTGCTCGCGCAGCCACGCCTGCACGCCGGAGGCCGCGTCGAGGCCGAAGGCCGATCCGCCGGAGAACACCACCGCGTCGATGCCCTGCACCGTCTGCGCCGGGTCGAGCAGCGCGCTTTCTCGAGTACCGGGGCCGCCGCCGCGAATATCGATGGAGGCGACCGCGGGCTCTTCGAGGACGATCGCGGTCACCCCGGAGGCCATACGCGCATCGTGCGCGTTGCCTACGCGGATGCCAGGCACATCGGTGATGAGGTTGCGCTGCAAGCTCACGCCCGCGTCCCCGTTTGCAATGCCGCTCGCCGGACGGCACGACCGAGAAAATGGCGCGCGGGAAGCCTCGGGTCAACGCCCCCGCCGTTGCGCCGCTGCCATGCGCCATTGTGGCCGCCGCTACGCGAGCGCTAGTTCAGCCGATAGAAAATGTCTGGGTCCTTGCCAACGGCGTTCAGGCCGCGCTCCTTGGCCGCCCGCTTCCCCTCGATGAGCGTGCGCACGTCCTTGAGCACCAGGTTGCTGTCCATCAAGTAGGAATGGCCATAGGCTCGGTTCACCTGGGCGACGGTGCCGGCGTCGATCGTGTCTATGCCCTTGTAGGTGAAGACGCCGCCGGCCGTCTCCCCCAGCCGCCTAAAGCCGTGCACGATCTTGGATGCCTTGAGCGCCAGGTCGGACGAGGAGGCATAGATGGTCGTGCGGGTGCCCTGCATCGCCGCAAGCTTGGGTGCGATGACCCTGCGAAACAGCTCGGCATTGATGTCGGGCGCGGCCAGCAGCAGCTCGCGGATCTGCTTGGTCGGCTTGCCGGTTTCCGCGCGCTGGCGCAAGGCGTGGCTGACGATGCGGTTCCCCATGCTGTGCGCAACAATGTAGATGTCCGTCGAGGGCAGCAGGGCTAGGTCGTCCAGCAGCTTCTCGAACAGCCCTTCCGACAGCTCGGCGGTCTCCTCGTCCTGCCAGTAGGACAAGAGCTGGCCGGCCGACGGCCAGCTGTAGAAGAACGGCACACCCGCGAACTGCAGATCGTGGGCCAGCTGCGCCACCCGCATGGCCGCCTCCGGCAAGGTCATGTTGTAGCCGTGGACGAACAGCAGGATGGCCCGGTTGCCGGTGGCATCGAGCTTCTCCAGCATCTCCCGGCGCACGTCCTCCTTGCCCATCGGCGTGACCGACTTGACGACAAAATGCTTGCTGGGGTCCGACTGGCGTTCGAGCTTCCACAACCTCGGCAGCTCCAGTTTGCCCCTGACGTGCGTGAGCGGGATGGTGACTACCGTTCGCCCGTAGCCAAGCGTCGGCTCGTACTCCGCACCATAGACCTTGAGGGGCTCTCGGCTCGCCGTCTGATTGCGGTTGGTGGCGTAGTAGGCGGTAATCTCGACCAGGTCCTTCTCCGCCTTCCCCGCGCTGCGCTTGACCATCGTCTCCAGCGGCTGCGCCGCCTTGGCGCGCGCGCACTCGATGCGGAACGCGACATCCAGCAGGGCTTCCTGGTCGGTGCGCATGGTCTTCTGCAGGGCGGCTACGCGGGCGTCGCCCTTCGCAGCATCCTTGATCGCGCCCAGCTTCTTCCGCACGTCGGCGACGTCGCTCTCGAGCCGCCGCTTGCGCTTCTCGAGGTCCGGCAAGGCATCGCCGGCATTGCGGCAAGGTTCCAGGACGCCGAGCGGGTTCGACTGGGCCTGTGCAGCGCCCGCGGAAAACATCAATACAGCAAGCAGGGCCAGAAACGGACGAAACATTCGCTCCTCTCGATGCTCGATTGCTGCCTCAGGTCAAAAGCGGGCAGCGGCATGCCCAATATCGGTGCCGCCTGCGAAATGCTCGCGACGCCGTAGAGGATGGCACGCGCGCGGTCGCGTATCAATGAGGCCCCCCGCCAGGACCGAGCGAGGCGACAATGAAAGAGGCAGCCCGAGGCTGCCTCTCGCAGTGCAATCCAGAGCCTACCGGCAGAGCGGCCGTGGAAGCTGGCTATTCCAGCTCCACATAGGTGATCTTGCCGCTCGCATCCTTCTTCCAGACGTACATGACGTAGTCGAGGCGGGTGACGTCGCCCTTCTTGTCATAGGAGAGCTCGCCGATCACCGTCTTGAACTTCATGCCCGAGTAGATGCGGTTGGCGACTTTCTTCGGCTCGATCGACTTCTCCGCCTCGGCCGCCTGCTTCAACACCTGCATGGCGGCATAGGAGTAGAGCGTGTAGGCCTCCGGCTCGAACTTCTTGGCGCGGAACTTCTCCACCACGGCCTTGGCTTCGGGACGCTTGCGCGGGTCGGGGCCGTAGGTCATCAGCGTGCCTTCCGCTCCGGGGCCGGCGATCACCGCGAACTCGTCCGATGTGATGCCGTCGGCACCCATGAAGGTCGCCTTCACGCCCTGGTCGCGCATCTGGCGCAGGATCAGGCCGCCGGTGTCGTGCAGGCCGCCCCAGTAGATGAGGTCGGCGCCGGAGGCCTTGGTCTTGGAGACGAGCGCGGAGAAATCCTTGTCGTCCTTGTTGACGCCCTCGAACATGACCTCCTTGGCGCCTTTGGCATTCATCGCCTTGCGCGTCTCGACCGCGACGCCCTGCCCGTAGGTCGTCTTGTCGTGGATGATCGCCACCTTCTTGCCTGCGAACTTCTTGGCGATGTAGGCGCCGGCCACGGCACCCTGCTGGTCGTCGCGTCCGCAGGTGCGGAACATCAGCAGGTTCTTGTGGGTGCGCTTGTCGTCGCCGCAGGGTCCAGCCTTGCGATCGGTGACACAGGGGTTGGTAGCGGAGGGCGTGATCGCCAGCATGCCGTTCTCGGCATAGACCAGCGACGCGGGGATGGTGACGCCGGAGTTGAAGTGGCCGACGAGGAACTTGACGCCGTCGCCGACGAACTTGTTGGCGACGGACACGCCCTCCTTCGGATCGGCGCGATCGTCGCCGACGGTGAGCACGATCTTCTGGCCGAGGATGCCGCCTGCCGCGTTGATGTCGTCCACGGCCTGCTCGACACCGTTCTTGAGCTGCGCACCAAACGCGGCACTGCCACCGGTGATGGGGCCGGCGACCCCAATTTTGAGCTGGGCAGAGGCGCTCGTCGCGCCGAGCACGGCGAACGGCGCTGCAACTGCCAGCGCCAGCAGGAATTCCCGTCTCATGTCAAACTCCCCTTCTTGCATTCAACCCGAATAGGCGCCTCGGGACAATGCAGGCGCCCGCACCTGCGGACAATGATCGAACGAAAGGCGGAGGAAGTCACGCTCAATCGGGAATGGCCCGACAATCAGAGGCTTGCATCCAGCGGATGGATTGGGCGCCGCGCGGCTCTTCAAATCCAGCACCATTTGCCGCCGCCTTGCGGGTCTTCGTTGGGTCCGCGATCGCTGTCGGTGCACCCCGACCTCGGCCCGCGGCAGCGTCTACCCAATCCCTGGGGGTCCTGGCCTGGTCCCCTGTCGGCATCGGTGCAGCCGGGCCCTTGCGCTACTGCGCGTGCCGGACCGCCCACGACGGCTGCCGCGGTGGCTCCAAGGCCAAGTCCCAGACCCAACAGCGAACGCCGCGTGACGCTGCGGCGGGAGGAGATGTCCGCATCGGCGAGTGAAAGCAGCTTTCCGGGAACCCTCTCGCCCATCCGCAATTCTCCGTGCGTAGCTGCCGCAAACCATCTCGTCTAGCTCACCTTGCGCCAGTGCAACAGCCCATTGCGGCGGAACAGCCAGTGATATTGTTGGGCCATCTGGCGCGCGCGCAACAGCCTGAACCCCAGCGATGCAGTAATCAGCGCCACGCCATAGTCGACCAGGTAGTTCTGCAGCGACACCAGGGGCTCGCCGAACAGGGCGTAATGGAAGAAGCGCACGGTGGCGGCGATCGGCACCATGTAAAGCGGGATGTGCCAATAGGGCCGCCATGTCTGCGCCACCGCCCGGCCCGACATGAATGCAGCCGAGCCGCCCAGCACGACCGTGACCAACAGGAATACCCAGCCGTTGCCGGTTTCATAGAGCCAGTCAGGCATCGCCGCTCCTCAATGCCGCCCCCCTTCGAGATAGGCCGCCCTGATCTCGGGCCGCGCCAGCAATTCTTTGCCGGTGCCGCTCATGGTGATGAGGCCGTTGACCATCACGTAGGCGCGGTGCGCCAGCTTCAGGGCGTGGAAGGCATTCTGCTCCACCAGCAGGATGGACATGCCCTCGCGATTCAAGGCGCGGATGACGTCGAAGATGCGCTTCACCACCAGCGGAGCGAGACCGAGGGACGGCTCGTCGAGCAGCAACAGCTGCGGCCGGCCCATCAGCGCACGGGCGATGGCCAGCATCTGCTGCTCGCCGCCCGACAGCGTGCCGCCGCGCTGCTCGAGGCGCTGCTTGAGGAACGGGAAGAGCGAGCACATCCTCAGCAAGTCCTCCTCGAAGTTGCTGGCATCCCCGGCCTGCGCGCCCATCTGCAGGTTCTCGCGCACCGTCATGCGCGAAAAGATGCGCCGCCCCTCGGGCGACTGGGCGATGCGCAGCCTGGCGATCTGGTGCGTGGGCAGCTCGGTGATGTCGCGGCCCAGATAGGTAATGCGACCTTCCTGCGCGCGGGGGTTGCCGAAGATCGTCATGATCAGGGTGGACTTGCCGGCGCCGTTGGCGCCGATCAGGGTGACGATCTCGCCCTGATGCACATGCAGGTCGACGCCCTTCAGCGCCATGATGTGGCCGTAGCTGCTTTTGACGCCCTCCACGGCCAGAACCGGCTCGCTCATCGCGCCAGCTCCGCTTCGACCTCGGCCACCTCCTCGTCCTCGACACCCAGATAGGCGGCGATCACCTTGGGATCGTTGCGCACCGCGTCGGGGGGGCCATCGGAGATTTTCTGGCCGTAGTCGAGCACCACGACGTGGTCGGAAATCTCCATCACCACCGACATGTCGTGCTCGATCAGCAGGATGGAGGTCGAGGTATCGGACTTGATGGCGGCGAGCAGCGCCTTGAGGTCGGCGGACTCGCGCGGATTGAGCCCCGCTGCCGGCTCGTCGAGGCATAGCAGCTGCGGGTCGGTGCACATGGCGCGGGCGATCTCGAGGCGCCGCTGGGCGCCGTAGGGCAGGTCGCCGGCTGGATCGTCGGCACGGTCGGTCAGCGCTACCTTGTCGAGCCAGAACTTGGCCCGCTCCACCGCTGCGGCCTCGGCCGCGCGATAGCTCGCCGCACCGATGAGCCCCAGCACCGTCCAGCCCGAGGCCCGCATCAGCTCGTTGTGCTGGGCCACGATCAGGTTCTCGAGCACGGTCATGCCGGGGAACAGGCGGATGTTCTGGAACGTACGCGCGACCTTGGCGCGCTGGGCGATCTGGTAGTCGCGCATGCGCTCGAGCAGGAACAGGCCGCCGGCGGAGGTGGAGCGCCATCCTTGCCCCGACGCCGTCAGCGCGTCGATCTCCTGCGGCTTGCGTTCGCCCAGGCTCAGCACCATGCGCCCGCTGGAAGGCTTGTAGAAGCCGGTAACGCAGTTGAACACGGTGGTCTTGCCGGCGCCGTTGGGGCCGATGACGGCGGTGATGTCGCCGCGGTTGGCCTGGAACGAGAGGTCGTCGATGGCGACGAGGCCGCCGAAGCGCATGGTGAGGTGCTCGACCGTGAGCAGCGGAGCAGCCGGCGCGACCATCAGCCGTGGCCCTCTCTGACGAGGTCGCCGCGCACCACGCGCCTGTGGCGCAGGAAGATGGTGGGCATCCGCGTCGCGATCACCCCGCGCGGGCGCCAGATCATCACCAGCACCATGGCCAGCCCGAACAGCAGCATGCGGTAGTGCGTCGGCTCGAAGTCGCGCCCGAAGATCTCCTTCGTCCATTCGAGCTCGCGCAACAGCTCGGTGCCGCCGATCAGCACCACCGCGGCGATGGCGACGCCGAGCTGGCTGCCGAGCCCGCCCAGCACCACGATGCTGAGGATCAGCGCGCTCTCCATGAAGGTGAAGCTCTCCGGCGTCACGAAGCCCTGGCCGCGCGAGGTGACGTAGAACGCGCCGGCAAAGCCGCCGAACATGGCGCCCAGCGCAAAGGCGGTGAGCTTGGTGTTGGTGGTATTGATGCCGAGCGAGCGGCAGGCGGTCTCGTCCTCGCGCAGCGCCTCCCAGGCACGTCCAACGGGCAGCCGGCGCAGGCGCAAGGTCGCCCAGTTGGTGACCGCCGCCATGGCCAGGATCACATAGAAGAAGAAGATGGTGCGGTGGACGGTGGCGAATTCCAGCCCGAAGAAAGCGGCAAAGCCCTCGTCACTGTCCTCGAACGGCAGGCCGAAGAAGGTGGCGCGCGACACGCCCGAGATGCCGGCGTAGCCGCGGGTCAGATCGACCCAGTTGATGGCGACGAGTCGGATGATCTCGCCGAAGGCCAAGGTGACGATGGCGAGATAGTCGCCGCGCAGGCGCAGCACGGGAAAGCCCAGGATGACGCCCCAGAACGCTGCCAGGATGCCGGCAATCGGCAGGCACACCCAGAAGCCCAGGTCGTAGTGCGTGGAAAGAAGCGCAAACGCATAGGCGCCGATGGCATAGAAGGCGACGTAGCCGAGATCGAGCAGACCGGCGAGGCCGACGACGATGTTGAGGCCCCAGCCCAGCATCACGTAGATCAGGATCTGGATGGCGAAATTGTCGATCCACTTGATGGCGCCGGTGTTGCCGACGAGCGCCACGACCAGGAAGGGATAGGCGACCAGCAGCGCCAAGCCGGCCATGGTCAGCGCGCGCATCAGGCGCGCGCGGGCCTCGTGCTCGGCGGCGAGCGGCCGGGCGCTCGGCGCGTTGCGGGCAGGGGCCAGCAGGTAGGCGAGCCTGGCGGCGAAGGCCACAGCGAAGGCGATCGCCATGTAGCTCCAGCGCTGATCGAGGACCAGCTGGTTGGCCATGTTCTGCTCGGTGCGCAGCGCCAGGATCGGAAACGAGAGGCCGAACGCCAGCAGCCCGGTGCCGAGCGCGTCACGCAGCGCAGCCACAAGCCCGCCGGCACGCGCTTTCGTCGCCTCGGCGCTCGCCATGGCCATCGGGCTCAAACCTTCTCGACCTCGGGCCTGCCGAGCAGGCCCGAAGGCATGAACACCAGCACGATCACCAGGATCGAGAAGGTCGCGACGTCCTTGTAGTCGCTGGAGAAGTAGGCCGACCACATCGTCTCGATGAGGCCGATCAGCAAGCCACCGAGAACCGCGCCCGGCAGCGAGCCGATGCCGCCAAGGACCGCGGCGGTGAAGGCCTTCACGCCCGGCACGAAGCCGTCGTTGAAGTGCACGACGCCGTAGTAGATCATGAACAGCAGGCCGGCGACGGCTGCCAGTGCCGCGCCCATCACGAACGTTATGGAGATGGTGCGATCGACGTCGACGCCGACGAGGGCCGCCATCTTGCGGTCCTGCTCGCAGGCGCGCTGGGCGCGACCGATCGAGGTCATTTGCACCACGTACCAGAACGCGGCGAGCAGCAGCGCCGTCACCACCACGATCATGATCTGCTTGTAGGAGAGCGAGACGATGTAGGTGGACTCGCCGCCGCCGAAGGTGAAGTTGCCGTTGAGGATCTCCGGCACCGGCTTGTTGCGGGGGCCCTGCGTCACCTGCACGAGGTTCGACAGGAAGATCGACATTCCGATCGCGGAAATCAGCGGCGCCAGCCGGAACGATCCGCGCAGCGGTCGATAGGCCAGCCGCTCGATGGTCCATGCCCACAGCGAGGTGAGCAGCATGGCGCCGATCAGCACCAGGAACAGCGCGATGGCCAGCGTGCCGATGCCCAGGATCTGGGTGAGCGCCAGCAGCAGAATGAGCGCGACGAAGGCGGACAGCATGAATACGTCGCCGTGGGCGAAGTTCACCATGCCGATGATGCCGAACACCATCGTGTAGCCGATGGCGATGAGGCCATAGATGGAGCCCAGCGTGATGCCGTTGATGAGCTGCTGAATGAAGTATTCCACGGTTGGCGGCCCTGCTCCCAAATCTGCTCCCCCGAGTCAGCCTGCAAGCTAGCAGTGCCGTGGGGCCGCTACAACGCATGCGGCGATGGTGCCCTGACCATGCAGCGCTGGGCGGCTGGGCGGCTTCAGGCGAGCAACCGGCGCACCTCGCGCCGCAGCTTCGGCAGCATCTCCCTCTCGAACCAGGGGTTGGCGGAGAGCCAAGCATTGTTCCGCCACGAGGGGTGAGGCAGGGCGACGCGCCGCGGCCTGGACTTGGCCTCGAGCTGCCGCCGCCAATCCTGCACGACGGCCGTCATGGCGCCTTTGCCGGTGTCGCCCAGATGCCAGCGCTGGGCGTAGCCGCCGACGGCCAGGATCAGCTCGAGCTGCGGCATAAGGGCGAACAGGCGCTCATGCCAGGCCCGCGCGCACTCGCGCCGTGGCGGCAGGTCGCCACCGGAGGCGTCGTGGCCCGGAAAGCAGAAGCCCATGGGCACGATCGCCACCCGGCGCTGGTCGTAGAATTCGTGCGGGGAAAGTGCGAGCCAGGCCCGCAGCCGATCCCCCGAAGGGTCGGTGAACGGTGTGCCGGAGGTGTGCACGCGGACGCCCGGCGCCTGGCTGGCGATGCAGATGCGGGCGGTTGTGCTCGGCCGCAACACCGGGCGCGGCTCATGCGGCAGCGGTTCGCGGTCGGGGGCGTCGCGGCAGATGCGGCAGGCGCGGACTTGCCGCAGCAGGCGGGCAAGCTCACCGTCCCTAGCGCCTGTCATACGTCGACGACCAGGCCGTCCTCCGCCAGCAACACGCGCGGGTCGTTGACCTCGGAGCGGCGCGCCAGCATCGGCTCGGCCATGTGCGTGAGCAGGATGCGCTTGGCGCCGATGCGGTCGAGCTGGGACTGGATCTCCTTCCAGCTCATGTGGAAGCGAGGCACGCCATCGAACTGATAGCACTCCATGATGTAGAGGTCGGCGCCCCTGCCGGCCGGCACCAGGCTCTCCACCCATTCGCTGTCGCCGGTGAAGCTCAGCACCTTGCCGTCGGCCTCCAAGCGCAGCGCATAGGGCGGGGCGCCCGAGGGGTGGCTCACCTCGAACGGCGTCACCCGCACGCCGTCCACCTCGAGCGGCACCTCGCGCGCGTACTCGATGAATTTCAGCTCGTAGCGGCGCTGCACGGCGGTACAGCCGGGGAACAGGGCTTCGGCAGCGGCCTTGAAGCGCGCCTCGATCCCCTGCGGCCCCGCCACGGTCAGAGGCACGGTGCGCTTGGCCACGTGCTGGGCGTGGACCAGCCACCACACCAGTCCAGGATAGTGGTCGCCATGCAGGTGGGAGATGAAGATGGTCGAGATGGAATTGGGGTCGATGCCGGCGCGGTTGAGCCCGATCAGCGCCGTGGCGCCGCAATCGATCAGGAAGCGCGTGCCCGACGTTGCCACGTGGTAGCAGGTCTGCAGGCGGCCGCCGGAGCCAAAGGCATCGCCGCAACCGACAACGGTGAGCTTCATGCGCCGTCCTTGCGCCTAATCGGGCGCCTTCAAGCCTTTGCGCTGGGCCGCGCCGACACCGTCTGGTGCCAGCGCTCCACATTCTTCAACTCGGCGGGACGCTGGATACGCGCGACCCGCATGAAATCTACTGCAACCAAGCCGGTAATGTCGGCGACCGAGAATTGCTCGCCGACGATATAGGGTCTGCTCGCCAGCTCTTCGTCCATAAATCTGAAGCACTTCCAGAACACGGGGCTTGTTGGCCTCGCCCCACTCCGCCACCTGCGGCACCTCCAGGTGGCCCATGGCCGGATGCAGATGGCGGAACGCCTGGGCCACGCACCAAAGCAGGTTGAACTCCATGCGTCTGGCCCACATTTCCACCATCGCCCGCTCGCGCGGACCGGTGCCGAACAGCGCCGGCTCGGGCTTCACCTCCTCGAAATAGCGGCAGATAGCCATGGTCTCGGCGATGGCTGTTCCATCGTCCAGCATCAGTACGGGAACGCGCTGCAACCGGTTCAACTTGGTGAACTCGGGGGTCTTCAATGCCCCCTTCATCAGGTCCAGCTCCTCGAAGGGCACCTCGATGCCCTTCTCGGCCAGGAAGATGCGCACCCGCCTGGGGTTCGGTGCGGCCCGTGTCTCGAGGATCTTAACCATTGTGCCCCCTCAACTCGCTGGCGATTGGTAAATTAGGGCTGCCGGCAGCGCAAGCCGCGCGAGGTTTCAACCTACTTGCAACTGCAAGCTCCTACGCATTGGTTACAAGTTCCAACAAGCGACTGTCGTTAAACCAGAATTTAGGAATTTTCACTGAATTTAACTCTCCGACCGACCCCTTAGCCGATTGCTCCGCACACGATAACCCTCCGATGGCCGAGCCTCAACAGCACAGCACGGACGACGGCGCAGCAGAGCCCCTGTCCGCGCCGCGCTCGCGCGCCAAGGATCCAAGGGTGGCATCGCAGGCGCAGCTGCGCGAAATCCGCGCCCGGCTTTCGCAGGGATCGAGCATAAAACCGGAGTTCGAGTACGAGCTGCTCGGCATGTTCGCGCGCAACGAGCTGTCCGCGCGCGTGACGCTGCCGCTGCTGGCCGTGATCTTCTCGCTGGCATCGATGTTCTGGGCGCCCGTGGTGCAGGCATCGGCGTGGCTGGCGATGGTCATCTCGGTCAAGTTCTTCATGATCGCCGCCTGCCGCCACTATCTGTCCCTGTCGCGTGCCGAGGTCAACGTCGGCTACTGGCGGCGCATGTTCGTGTGGCTGGAGTTGGCCAACGGCTGTGCCTGGGGCGGCATCGCCGTGGTCGGCATTGGTGCTGCCGATGCCGCCAGCCACGTGTTCATGCTGGCATCGCTGATCGTGCTGCTGGCGATCCGCATGACGTTCTCCTCGGCGGTCATGCCGGTGCTCTACGCCGGCACCATTCCGATGACGCTAGCAATCGTCACCCGCCTCGCCCTTCAGGGGCACCCGTTCTATCTCGCCATGGCGGCGATGGCGATCGGCCTGCAAGTGTACTTCGTGTTCCTGGCCAAAGGCCTCAACTCGACGGCGCTGGCCATGCTGGAGTTCCGCGCCGAGAAGGACGCGCTGATCGCCGAGATCGAGGAGGAGAAGGCCATCTCCGACGAGGCACGGCGCCGGGCCGAGGCGGCCAACGTCTCCAAATCGCGCTTCCTCGCCACCATGAGCCACGAGCTGCGCACGCCACTCAACGCCATCCTCGGCTTCTCCGAGGTGATGAAGTGCGAGCTGTTGGGGCCGATCGAGAACGACAACTACAAGGAGTACGCGGGCAACATCCACGACAGCGGCCGCCATCTCCTGCAGCTCATCAACGAGATTCTCGACCTGTCGCGCATCGAGGCCGGCCGCTACGAGCTGCACGAGGAGCCGGTGCGGCTCGCCGACGTGGTGGAGGACTGTCTGCGTCTCCTGACCCTGCGCGCCCAAAGCAAGGGCTTGCACGTCGCCCTGGAGACAGAGAAGGGCCTGGGCCAGCTCTGGGCCGACGAGCGGGCGATCCGGCAGGTATGCCTCAACCTGATCACCAACGCGCTGAAATTCACCCCCCGCGCCGGCAGCATCACCCTTACCATCGCCGCCACCGCCGAAGGGGGCCAGATGCTGAGCGTCAAGGATACCGGCCCAGGCATCCCCAAGGAGGAGATCCCCAAGGTTATGCAGGCCTTCCGCCAGGGCTCCCTCGCGCACCAGAACGCCGAGGGCGGGACAGGGCTCGGACTGCCGATCGTCCAGAACCTGGTGACACTGCACGGCGGCACCTTCGAGCTGCGCTCGGAGCTGCGCAAGGGCACCGAGGCCGTTGTGGTGCTGCCGGCGAGCCGGGTGCTGCGGGCCATGCCGCCCCTGCAACCCCTTGGCCAGGAACGCCACCGCCAGCCCCTCGAGCGCCAGCGCCATACCCGCGAGCCGCAATGGCGCCTCAGGGCCGGCGAAGTGATGGGTGAGCCTGCAGGCAGCTGAGGGTATTGCGCCGGGAACGCATTGCCCGTCGGCCGCCTCATTCCTACATTCCTCGCCTCGGCGCTCTGCCCCCAGGAATCTTGCCGCCCGGCCCGCCTGCCTCCATGGAAACGCCATGCATCAATGTTTGTGTGATCGAGGCTGAAACAGGGCTGTGCGCGGGCTGCGGCCGGTCGCTTGACGAGATAGCGCGCTGGTCGACAATGTCCGGCGAGGAGCGCCGGCGTATCATGGCGGGGCTGGCTGAGCGACGCCGGCGCGCCGAAGCGGAAAGGTGAGCCATGGGAGCTTGGATTGCCCTGTTGCTCTTGGTCGTTGCGGGATTGGCGCTGCTGCTGCGCGCCGACACCGGACCGATTGCGGGGTTCGATCCCTCCGACTTCGCGGTCATTGTTGCCAGCATTGCGCTGCTGATATTCATCGCCTCCTCGCTTGCCGGCAGCTATCGCGGCCGGGGCGGACAGGCGGTCCGCGATCTTCTGACCTGGGTGCTGGTGGCGGTGGTGCTGGTCGGCGGCTACAGCTACCGGGAGGAGATTCTGAGCCTGGGCCATAGGGTTGCGGGGGAGCTGCTGCCGCCGGGCACGATCCTGCGCGGGGAGACCCAGGTGGTTGGCGAGGCGGTTCGCATCCGCAAGCGGCCCGATGGCCATTTCATGGTGAAAACCGAGACCAACGGCATCACCCTGCACATGCTGGTCGATACCGGGGCTTCCACGGTCGTGCTGAAGCCGGCCGACGCGCAGCGGCTGGGCATCGACGTTGAGCGGTTGCGCTACACGGTGCCCGTGCAGACTGCGAACGGTACAACCTATGCGGCCAGCGTGCGCCTGCACAACCTGACGGTCGGCAACATCAGCCTGGACAACGTGGACGCCCTGGTGGCGCGGCAGGGAAGCCTCAAGGACAACCTGCTGGGTATGAGTTTCTTAAGCCGGCTGCGCTCTTATGAGTTCACGAGCGATTATCTGACCCTGCGCAGCTGAGGCAACCCATGCACTGCCCGGCCGCGCGGCCCGGGGCATGTGTCATGGCGTTGTCTTCCGGATTGCGGCAAGCCCTCAAGATGGCAGCGGGGTGGAGTGCGGCCGCCATCGTCGCGGTGGCCGGGATCGCCCATTTCGATCGGATCAAGACGATTGCCGGCCTCGAGCAGGCTGGACCGTCGGCCCCTTCGGCTCGCCAGGCCCAGCCCCAACGCAGCAGCCAGCCGCCCATCGGGCGCGTCGTCGAGCTCAGGGCCGGCGCCTACGGCCATTTTCACACCAGCGCCGAGATCAACGGCCGGCCGGTCAAAGTGATGGTCGACAGCGGAGCGTCGATCGTGGCCCTGACCTACGAGGATGCCAGCGCGGTCGGCCTCTACGTGCGCAATAGCGACTTCACGCACACGGTCAGCACGGCCAACGGCATGGCGCGGGTTGCGCCTGTCACCATCGAACGCGTGAGCATCGGCGACATCACGGTGCGCAACGTGCCCGGCGCCGTGATGGAGCAGGGCAAGCTCGGCACCACTCTGCTCGGCATGTCGTTTTTGAACCGGCTGCAGCGGGTCGACATGCGCAGCGGCGTCCTGGTGATGCAGGAATAGCCAATCCATCGCATTGACCGCGCAGGGCGATTTTGCCACACAGCCCGTTGGCGCGCATTGCGTTCTTGGCAGTGTGCCGAGAGCCAAGTCGCACTCACCCTGAGGACCAGGCAAATGCTGCCCAAGCCGCGCGCCGACTTGAAGCCCAACACCGCCGACTTCGAGCGCCTGCCGCTGGTCAAGCCGACGGGCTTTCGCGAATACGATGCGCGCTGGCTGTTCCCCCAGGAGATCAACCTGATGGGGCTCAACGCCATCGGTTTGGGCCTCGCCACGCTCGCCGGCCGGCACGGCGTGAGGAAGCGCTTCGTCGTCGGCCACGACTATCGCTCGTATTCCGCCTCCGTGAAGCAGGCCGTCATGATGGGCCTGATCGCCGGCGGCGCGGAGGTGCACGACATCGGCCTCGCCATGTCGCCCATGGCTTACTTCGCGCAGTTCGCGCTCGACGTGGAGGGCGTGGCCATGATCACGGCCAGCCACAACGACAACGGCTGGACCGGCATCAAGATGGGCTTCCAGCGGCCGCTGACGTTCGGGCCCGAGCTGATGGGTGAGCTCAAAGAGGTCGTGCTCGCGGGCAGGCTCGAGGCCGCGCCGGGCGGGCGCTACGTGTTCGTGCCCGACATCGCCGAGCGCTACATCGCGGCGCTCGCCGACCGGCCCAAGCTCAAGCGCAAATTGAAGGTCGTGGCCGCCTGCGGCAACGGCACGGCGGGGGCGTTTGCGCCGCGCGTGCTGGAGCGCCTTGGGTGCGAGGTCGTGCCGCTCGACTGCGAGCTCGACTACACCTTCCCGCGCTACAATCCGAACCCCGAGGACATGCAGATGCTGCATGCCATGGCCGATGCCGTGAAGGCGCACGGCGCGGACGCGGGTTACGGCTTCGACGGCGACGGCGACCGCTGCGGCGTGGTCGACAACGAGGGCCACGAGATCTTCGCCGACAAGGTCGGCGTGATGCTGGCGCGCGATATCTCCGCCCGGCACCCGGGCGCGGTGTTCGTCGCCGACGTGAAATCGACGGGCCTCTTCATCACCGATCCCGTGCTCGAGGCGAATGGCGCCAAGACGCTCTACTGGAAGACCGGCCACTCCTACATGAAGCGCTACACGCACGAGCAGAAGGCGCTGGTGGGCTTCGAGAAGTCGGGCCACTTCTTCTTCCAGCCGCCGCTCGGCAAGGGCTACGACGACGGCTTGGTGGCGGCGATCGCCGTGTGCGACATGCTTGATCGCAACCCGCACAAGACGCTGGCCGACCTCAAGAACGCGCTGCCCAAGACCTGGGGCTCGCCCACCATGTCGCCGCACTGCGCCGACGAGGCCAAGTACGGCATCGTCGACAAGATCGTGGCGCAGTACAAGGAGGTGGCGGCCAACGGCGGGGCCGTTGCCGGTCAGAAAATCCGCGATCTCGTCACCGTCAACGGCGTGCGGGTGGTGCTGGAGGACGGCACCTGGGGGCTGGTGCGCGCCTCCTCCAACAAGCCTGAGCTGGTGATCGTGGTGGAGAGCCCGACGGCGGAGGCCAACATGCGCGCCATCTTCGCCGACATCGACGCCCGCCTCGCCAAGTTCCCCGAGGTGGGGGAATACAACCAGAAGATCTGAGCGCACGCGTTGTGAAGCGCCTGGCGCGGAGCGCTGCGCGGCAGGCTTCCGGGGTGCCATGTCCCTCGCCGAGTTCATCGCCACCCATAGGCCCGCGCTGGAGCGCGACGAGGTGCGCAACAATCTCATCCTGGGCGTGCTGGCCGGAGCCGTCAGGACCGGCACGCCGATCCTGACCTGGACGCTCGGCGAGCCCGGCGCCTGTGCCATCAAGTGGCAGGGCCGCCCGATCATCCTGGGCGACGTTACGCGGGATCAGTGCCGGGCGCTGGCGGAGGCCACGCGCGACCTCGATGGTGCCGGCGCGGTCGGACTGGAGCAGCGGCCCCTCTGGTTTGTCGAGCGCGCGCGGGAGCTGGGTGTCGCGTTCGGCGAGCCGGTGCCGCAGCGGATCCACGTTCTGCGCGCGCCGCCGGTGGTCGTCCCGACAGTGCCGCGCGCAGTGCGCGTCGTGACGGCCGAGGATGGGCCGCTGCTGGCCGACTGGCTGCAGGCCTTCGAGCGCGAGGCCGTTCCCGACGACCCGCCGGCGTCGCGCGAGGCCCTGGAGAAGGTCGCTGGCGAGGGCCGGCACCTGTTCTGGATCGCCGACGGCAGGCCGGTATCGGTCGCCGGCGTGGCGCGGCGCCTCACCACGGTTGCCGCAATCGCACCGGTCTACACGCCGCACGACCAGCGCGGCCGCGGCTATGGCGCTGCGGTCACCGCAGCGCTGGCGGCAAGGCTTCTGGCCGACGGCAAGGCTGCGGTCTGCCTCTACACGGACCTGCGGAACGGCGCGTCGAACCGCTGCTACGCCAAGATCGGCTTCACCGGCGTGTGCGACGCCTACGTCTATCATCGCCTGCCGCCGGCCGGAAATCCGCCTGCTTCCACGCCCTGAGCCTGGCGGCATTCTCCTTTGCCAGCGGGCCGGGCTATGCTTGATGCCGCGTCGCGCCCGAGGCGCCGCTTCTCTGGGGACCGGAATGAACGAAGATCTGCAATACGCCGTGCTGCACGAGTTCGTAGCGCCGGCCAGGCGCAACATCTCCCAGGGGGCCTGGGACTACCTGATGGGCGGGGCGGAGACCGAGACCACGCTGGAGCGCAACCGGCTGGCGCTCGATGCCATCGCCTTCCGCCCGCGCGTGCTGCGCAACGTGGAGCACGTGGACACGTCCGCCAAGGTGCTGGGCCAGCAGCTCGAGCTGCCGATCATTCTAGCGCCCATCGGCTCGCTGCAGGACTTCGCGCCCGGCGGCGGCATCACGCCGACGCTGGCGGCCGCCAAGTTCGGTGTGCTGCACATGCTGAGCTCTGCCTGTGCGCCTGGGCTCGAGGCGGTGGCGCAAAGCGTCGCGTATCCCAAGATCTTTCAGCTGTACGTGCGCGGCGACACGGCCTGGGTGGAGGACTATATCTCGCGCGCCATTGCCAACCGCTACGTCGCGCTGTGCCTCACCGTCGACCTCGACTACTACGGCCGCCGCGAGCGCGACCTCGCCAAGCGCTACCTCACCACCTCCCGCCGCACCAATCCGGCCGACTATTTCCAGGCCCGCTTCGCCTGGGAGGACGTCGCGCGGCTCAAGGCCAAGTTCAAGATCCCGTTCATCCTGAAGGGCATCGCCACCGCTGAGGACGCCCGCATCGCGCTCGAGCACGGCATCGAGGCGATCTACGTGTCCAACCACGGCGGGCGCCAGCTCGACCACGGCAAGGGGGCCATGCAGGTGCTGCCCGAGGTAGTCGAGGCGGTCGCCGGCCGCGCCGAGGTCTATCGTCGACGGCGGCTTCATGCGCGGCGCCGACATCGTCAAGGCGATGGCGCTCGGGGCCAACGCCGTGGGGCTCGGTCGCCTGCAGGGCCTGGCGCTGGGCGCGGCCGGCGAGGCCGGCGTGGTGCGCATGCTGGAGCTGCTGCAAGACGAGGTGACCCGCTGCCTGGGGCTGCTGGGCGTAACCTCGTTCGCCGGCCTCGATCCCAGCTACGTGGCGCAGGTTCAGCCGCTCGGCCGCTCCTGGCTCGACAGCGCCTTCCCGCTTATCAAAGAGGGCTACTGACAACGTTAGCTCCGCATCGGGCAAGGGTGATCGACAGAGCTTCGCGCGCGTCAAGGCCACATTGCGGCGGCGGGGTGAGGCTTCTATAGACCCTCGGCAGCAACGCCCGACGCTCGAGGCCAGCAATGCGCTCCGAAGATACTCTGAAGCAGCCGTTCCCCTACTCGCTGCCCAAAGAGAAGATCAAGATCCTGCTGCTGGAAGGCATCTCCGCAGACCGCGGTCGATGCCCTGACGGCCGCCGGCTACACCCAGATCGACCAGCGGCCGAAGGCTCTCGGCGGCGCGGAGCTGCGCCAGGCGCTCGGACGGCGTGCGCCTGCTCGGCATCCGCTCGCGCACCCAGGTCACCGCCGAGGCGATCGAGGGCATCCGCTCGCTGGTGGCGATCGGCTGCTTCTCGGTCGGCACCAACCAGGTCGATCTCGCCGCCTGCCGCACCATGGGCATCCCGGTGTTCAACGCGCCGTTCTCCAATACCCGCTCCGTCGCCGAGCTGACGATTGCCGAGATCGTCATGCTGATGCGGCGCATCTTCCCCAAGTCCACGGCCGCACACGGCGGCGGCTGGGACAAGAGTGCGGCCGGCTCCAACGAGGTGCGCGGCAAGACGCTCGGCATTGTCGGCTACGGCAACATCGGCACCCAGCTCGCGGTGCTGGCCGAGGCCATGGGGCATGCGGGTGATCTACTACGATCACACCGACAAGCTGCGCCACGGCAATGTCGAGCCCACCAACACGCTCGACGAGCTGCTCGCCAAGGCGGACGTGGTGAGCCTGCACGTGCCCGAGACGCAGCGCCACCCAGGGCATGATCGGCGCGCGCGGAAATCGCAAAGATGAAGTCCGGTGCGATCCTCATCAACAACGCGCGCGGCACGATCGTGGACCTCGATGCGCTGGCCGCCGCGCTCAGATCCGAGAAGCTGTCGGGCGCGGCGATCGACGTGTTCCCGTCCGAGCCCTCCTCAAATGCCGAGAAGTTTGCCAGCCCGCTGCAAGGGCTCGACAACGTGATCCTGACGCCGCACGTAGGGGGCTCGACCGAGGAGGCGCAGGAGCGCATCGGCGCCGAGGTGGCGCGCAAGTTCGTCGAATATTCGGACGTGGGCTCCACCACGGGCGCCGTGAACTTCCCGCAGGTGCAGCTTTCCCCGCGCCCCGGCGGCACGCGCTTCATCCAGGTGCAGCGCAACCTGCCCGGCGAGCTCGGGCGCCTCAACGAGGTGTTCGCGCGCCGCAAGGTCAACATCGCCGCCCAGCACTACGAGACCGCGGGCGACCTGGGCTACGTCGTGCTCGATGCCGACGGCTCGGTCCCCGACGCGGAGGATATCGTCAAGGAGATCCGCGCGCTGCCCGGCACCATCCGCGCGCGCATGCTCTACCGGCGGGGTTAGGTCAGCATCTGGAGGTAGGACGCCGCGGGTTCGGCGGCCAACAGCTCCCGACCGCCGACCCATCCAACAGCGAACGGATCGGCGGCCGGCCCCGCACCAGGGCCGCGAGCGAAGACCTAGGCCAATGCCACGGCCCTGATCCGATCGAGGCAGTATTCCCTTGTGCTTATGACCTCGCAGCGGAAGTAGAGGCGGTCTCCGACCTTGAGCTGGCCGGTGTAGCCGTTGGCCACTAGGTGCACGGGAAAGAAGCCGACCTCGATGCCTTCATCGGTGCGAATGACACCGTGCTTGCCATCCCTATGCACGACGCTGCCGCGCATTTCCGCGGTCTCTGTTTGGACGAATGCGGGTGCCGGGCGAAACCGCATTCCGGTTTCAGCGTGCGAAAACATCCACAACCCCCGATCCGAGGAAAACGCCAGAACTGCGCTAGAGATGGGCTTTGGCCTACATGGCCGTCGCAGTGAACGACTTCACGGCAGCTTCCACGTCGCCTTCAGCGAGATCACCATGGCTGAGACCCCGTCCTGCTCCTTGACGACGGTGAGGCCCGAGAAGGCCTGCTCGCCCGAGATGCCCTTGTATTTGCCGCTGCCGCCGATCAGCGTGTGGGCGCCGACGCCCGCCTTGTTCTCGAAGGTCGAGTAGAATCTCGTCCCCGTCCGCATCGGTTTCCACGCAGCGGCCCACGGAAGCGCCCTTCTTGTCGATGATGTCTGCGAGCCCCCAGCAGCGCATGGCCAGGTTGTGGAACATGCCGCTGCCCTTGTCGTTGCGGGAGATGCCCGACAGCTCGCGGAAGATCGCAGTGCGCTCGCCGAGCTTCATGGTCTTGTCCGTGAACGTGAAAATATGCGTGATGCTGTCTTCGCCCTGCTTTGCAGCTTGAGATTGCACCGCTTCGGCGCCGACCAGACAACCTGCGCACAACGCGAGCAAACGGAATGCTTTTCCAAAGGCATGCATCGCTTCCTCCTTATCGATAACCGCGCCGCCTCCAACCTCCGTGCCCGTCCAATCACCGGTAGACGCCGGCGGATGCCCGCAATAGGATGAGCTTGCGCGTGCGTTGTCTTGAAACATTCCTGCAATTCCGCTGAAATTCCGCTCAAGTTGCTTCCGGCACGGGTGGCGCCATTGCCAGAATCTGGTCTGTCTCGGTGCGTTCACGTTCGACGCGGCGCGCGCGTGCCTGCATGGGCCGGCGGGCCAGGTCGACCTGCGGCGCAAGAGCTTCGAGGTGCTGCGCTATCTGGTCGATCGATCCGATCGCGTCGTCACCAAGAACGAGCTTGTCGAGGGCGTCTGGAGCGACGTGGTCGTCGGCGACGACTCGCTGGCCCAGTGCGTCACTGAGATTCGCCGCGTGCTCGGCCCAACCGGCCGGGACGTCATCAAGACCGTTCCGCGGCGCGGCTATATGCTGAGCGTCCCCGCACGCGAGGTTGCCGCGCCGGCGCAAGCCACGCCTGCTCAGCCGGAGGGCCCATCGATCGCTGTGCTGCCCTTCGCCAACCTCGGCGGAGGCCCGCAGGACGACTATCTGTCGGACGGCATTGCAGAGGATATCACCACCGAGCTCTCCCGCTTCGCCGAGCTCCTCGTCATCGCGCGCAACTCGAGCTTCCAGTACAATGGCAGATCGATCGACGTGCGCCAGATCGGGCGCGAGCTCGGTGTGCGCTATGTGCTTGAAGGCAGCGTCCGGCGCGAAGCCGACCGGGCACGCATTACTGCGCAGCTGGTGGATGCGGCCACTGGGGGGCACATCTGGGCCGAACGTTACGACCGCACGCTCGACGACGTGCTCGCAATCCAGGACGAGGTGGCGCGGCAGATCGTGGCGGTCCTCGCGGTACACGTGAAGAAAGCCGAGATCGAGCGCATTCTCACCAAGCCGCCGTCAACGTGGCAGGCCTACGATCACTACCTGCGCGCGGTCGATCGCGTTACGAGCTATCACGCAACCTACGAGAAGGACGACCTGTTCGCTGCCCGGCTGCTGCTGCAGCAGGCGTTGACGATCGATCCCTCCTATGCGCGGGCGCACGCTACGCTGTCGAGCTGCTACATGTCGCAGTGGATCCATCGCTGGGACGACGACCACTCGTGGAGCGAGGCGCTGGACCGATGCTACCAGCAAGCCAGGGACAGCGTGCGGCTGGCGCCCGAGTCACCGGATGCGCACATCGCGCTGGGGCAAGCCCTGACGTTTCTGCGCCAGCACGATGCCGCGCTCGCCGCCGTCGAGCGGGCCGTTGCGCTGAACCCAAACATGACGAGCTTTCGCTTCGGCTACACCTACGTGCTGGCCGGCGAAGCCGCGCGCGGGGCGCAGCTGCTCGAAAAGCATATGCGGCTCGACCCGCTCTACGAGCCCAATGCGCTGGTGGCACTCGCATTTGGCTACTACATGCTGAAGCGCTACAGGGAAGCGCTACCGCTATTGCAGGAGGCCGTTTCGCGCGCCCCCGACATGGCGCACGGCCGCTACGTATTGGCGATGGCCTACGCGCGGTTGGGGAAAACGGACAGCGCCAAGGTCGAGGCACAGATCGCCCTGCGGTTGGAGCCCTGGTACAGGATCAGCCAATCGCTGACCGCACGGTTTTTCAAACGCCCTGAGGACACCGAGCACGTCGTCGGCGGTTTGCGGCAGGCCGGTTTTCCCGAGTAGCGGTGGCTCGCCCTCACACCTCGATCATGGCGACCAAGGTCTCCAGCCTGTCGGCCTCGGCCGCCGGCTTGTCCCAGCGGATGCGGTGGATGCGGGGAAAGCGCATGGCGACGCCCGATTTGTGCCGCGTCGACCTCTGCACCGCATCGAAAGCGACCTCGAACACCAGCTCGGGCGCCACCGCGCGCACCGGCCCGAAGCTCTCGATCGTGTGGTTGCGCACCCAGCGGTCGATCTCGAGTAGCTCCTGGTCGGTGAAGCCGAAATAGGCCTTGCCCACCGGCACCAGCTCCTCCGAGCCGTCCGCGTTCGTGCGCCAGGCGCCGAACGTGTAGTCCGAGTAGAACGACGAGCGTTTGCCCGAGCCGCGCTGGGCATACATCAGGACGCAGTCGAGCGTCAGCGGCGCGCGCTTCCACTTCCACCACTCGCCCTTGGGTCGGCCCGCCACGTAGCGGCTGGCGCGCCGCTTCAGCATGATGCCTTCGACGCTGGTGGCGCGTGTGTTGGCCCACAGGGCACGCAACTCGTCCTTGCTGGTGACCTCGATGAGTTGGGACAGATCCATGCGCGGCGGGTGGACCTTGGCGAACCATGCTTCGAGGTGCGCGCGCCGCTCCGTGAAGGTCAGCTCGCGCAGGTCCTCGCCGTCGATGATCAGCGCATCGTAGACCCGCACGTGCGCGGGAAACTCGGCGAGCTGCTTCTTGCTCACGCCCTTGCGGTTGAGCCGCTGCTGCAAGTCGTTGAAAGGCGCCACCTCGCCGTTGCGCACGACGAGCAGCTCGCCGTCGAGCACGGCATCGAACCGCACGCCGTCCACCACGTCGGGAAAGCTCTCGCCGATGTCGTCGCCCGTGCGCGAGTAGAGCCGCGCCGTGCCGCCGGTCGCCACGACCTGCACGCGGATGCCGTCCCATTTCCACTCGGCCGCGAATTCCGCCAGATCGAGCGCCGCCCAGTCGGCGTCCTCCAGCGCATGCGACAGCATCAGCGGGCGGAACACCGGTGCGTTCGATACGTCGGGCCGCTGGCCCCGCCCTTCCAGCCAGGCGAACAGCGGCTGATAGGGTGGCGCCAGGCCGTGCCAGACCTCCTCGATGTCGCCCACCTCGAGCCGCGCCATGTCCGCCACCGCCGTCTTGGCGAGCCTGGCCGATACCCCGACCCGCAGCGCGCCCGTGAGCAATTTGAGCAGGGCCCAGCGGCCCGTGGGGTCCAGCCCGTCGAGCCACGTCTCCAGCCGCGGGCCGAGATCATTGCGCCCGATCAGCGCCAGCTCCGCGACGATGTCGGCAAGGCGGGGCGATTCCCTCTCCTCCGCGCCCTCTCCCCGCAAGGACGGCGAGAGGGAGCGCAGCTCTGCTCCCACACCAGCGCGATCGTCTCCGCCGTGTCGCCCACGTAGTCGCGCGACATGGCGAACAGCTCCGGGTCCATGCGGCGCGCCATCATGTCCATCAGGGTGCGCCGGAGCGGAAACGAGAACGGCAGCCCGTCGGTCAGCGCCGCCAGCGCCCAGCCGCGGTCCGGATCAGGAGTGGCACGAAAGTAGTCCGTCATCAGCCGCAGCTTTGTATTGCGGCTTGGACTGTAGGAGAGCCGGTCGAGCAGGCTGGCGAAGGCTTTCATTCGCCCTCGTCCTCGAAGCCGACCAGCGCCAGCGCGCGCCCGCGTTTGCCCATGCGGGTGATCTGATGCACCAGCGCGTCCTCGCGGCCGTGCGTGACCCACACCTCCTCCGCACCGGTCTCGCCGATGGTCTGGATCAGCTCGGGCCAGTCGCAGTGGTCGGAGATCACCAGCGGCAGCTCGACACCCGCCTGCCGCGCGCGGGCGCGCACGCGCATCCAGCCCGAGGCGTAGGCAGTCACGGGGTCGGTCAGCCGGCGCGACCAGCGGTCCTTGAGGGCCGAGGGCGGGCACAGCACGATCTCGCCCGCCAGTTTGCCCGGTGCATCGCTGACCAGCGCCAACTCGCCGAGGTCGACGCCAAGGGCGCGGTAGAGGTCGCACATGGATTGCAGCGCGCCGTGCAGCCAGATCGGCCGGTCGTAGCCTGCTCGCCGCAGCAGTGCGATGACGCGCTGGGTCTTGCCGAGGCTGTAGGCGCCGATCATGTGCGTGCGGTCGGGGAAGGCCGCAAGGGAGGAGAGCAGCTTTCCAACCTCCCGGTCGTCAGGCTCGTGGCGGAACACGGGCAGGCCGAAGGTGGCCTCCGTGACGAACAGATCGCAGGGCACCAGTTCGAACGGCGCAGCCGTGGGATCGGCGCGGCGCTTGTAGTCGCCCGAGACCACCGCGCGGGCACCGCCATGCTCGAGCACCGCCTGCGCGCTGCCCAGGATGTGCCCCGCCGGCACGAGCCTGATGCCAACCCCGCCGACCCCGATCGCCTCACTGTAGGCGAGCTCCTGGAAGCTGCCGGCGCACCCAGGTCCCAGCCGCGCCTGCATCGCTGCAATCGTTTCTCTCGTCGCAAGCACCGCGCCATGGCCGGGCCGCGCGTGATCGGAGTGCGCGTGCGTGACGATCGCCCGCGCCACCGCGCGCGAAGGGTCGACATGAAACCCGCCCGGAACGCAGCAGAGCCCCGCCCCGTCGGGTCTGAGCCAGCTTTCAAACGGAACAGCGGAGGGCATCTTGGGCGACCGAGCGTGGCAGAAGCTTTGCATCCCGAATATGGGACGATTGCCAGGCAAATTCACGCGTCCAGGCCCGCCGAGCGCGCGAGCTACTTCCCGACCGCCGGCGTTTGCGCCTGCAGAGCGCTGCGCTCGGCGGCCCGCGCGATGTGGAAGCGCTGGAAGTTGCGGTCCTGCACGTAGATCTTGTGCCGCACCCAGACGAACAGGTCGTAGAAAATATCGGGGCCGAACGCCAGTGGCAGCCGCTCCGTGGCCTCCAGCGCGCGGCCCCACTGGCCATCGAGGCCCTTGAGGTCATCCTTGAAGAACACGACGGTGGGGGTGAAGATCACGCCCCAGCGCTCGCCCAGCGCCTTCTCGGTCATGCGGGTGCCGTCGAAGTCGATCACCTCGCGGGCGCCCCAAAGGTTGAGCTGGGTGATGCGGAAGTTCTCGCGCACGTACTCGTTGATGTATCTGCGCGAGAGCACGTCCAAATGCATGCGCCTGCAGTAGCCGCAAGCTTGCTGCTCGAAGATGACGGCAAAGCGCAGGCCGGCCGACTTGGCCTCGTTGAAGTCCTCCCTGAGGTCCAGGAACGAGACGTTGAACCAGGCCTGGCGATAGTGCCCCTGGTCCTCGATAGCGGCGATGCGGGGGATCTCCGGCCCGATCGGCGGCGGCAAGATCGGCAGCCCTCGCTTCAGCCAAGCCTGATACGATCAACGCCAGCCCCAGCAAGGGCGCCAGCGCCGGGCGGCGCCTGCTCTGTGCCAACCTGTTCGCCATGCCGCCAGTCTAGCGCAAACGCAGCCAGGAAAAATCCCGCGTCCGTTAACCGTGATCGCCGCTTATCCCCGGCCTCTCCAGCCATGGCACAATGCGCCTTCGCCCGCTCGAAAGTGGGCGTCGGCTCTTTGACATCGTGAATTTGGGACCTGCCCGGTCTCCAGCTACGCGGCCTACTCGGCGGCGGCCAGCGCGGGGGCAGCCGCGCCCTCGGCAATCGCCATGGCCTCGATCAGCACGTTGGCATCCGCGCCGGCGCGCGGTGCCAGCTCGGACAGGTGCCGGCGAAAGGCGCGGGCGCGCGGCCGGCCGTGGTAGAGCCCCAGAATGTGGCGGGCGATATTATTGAGCCGTCCGCCGGTTTCCAGGTGCCGCTCGGCGTAGGGTATCAGCGCCTCGATCGCTGCCCGGCGGGTAGGCATGTCGCTCTCCGCACCAAACAAGCGGCGGTCGACCTCGGCCAGCAGATAGGGGTTCTGATAGGCGGCCCGGCCCAGCGCCACACCATCCACGTGGGCCAGGTGCGCCTCGGCCGCCTCCAGGCTGGTGATGCCACCGTTGAGGATGATCGCGAGCTCGGGGTGTGCCGCCTTCAGCCGGTAGACGCGGGCGTGGTCGAGCGGCGGGATCTCGCGGTTCTCCTTGGGCGACAGCCCCTGCAGCCAGGCCTTGCGCGCGTGCACGATGAAGGTGCGGCAGCCGGCGTCGGCCACCGCCGCAATGAACCGATCCAGGTCCGCCTCGCTGTCCTGGTCGTCGATGCCGATGCGGCACTTGACCGTGACGGGCACGCGCACGGCTTGGCGCATCGCTGCAACCGCGTGCCCGACCAGCTCCGGCTCGGCCATCAGGCAGGCGCCGAAGCGTCCCTCCTGCACCCGGTCGGAGGGACAGCCGACGTTGAGGTTGATCTCGTCGTAGCCGAAGCTCTCGCCGATCGCCGCGGCCTCCGCGAGCTTGACCGGGTCGGAGCCACCGAGCTGCAGCGCCACCGGGTGCTCCGCGGCGGCTAAAGCCCAGCAGCATCTCGCGCTTGCCGTGCAGCACCGCGTCCGCCGTCACCATCTCGGTGTAGAGCAGCGCGCGCGCCGACAGGAGACGATGGAAGAACCGGCAATGCCGGTCCGTCCAGTCCATCATCGGCGCGACACAAAATCTATGTTGTTGGACCTGCATGGTGTTCTTTGTACTATCAGTGTGCTCTAGCCGGCGATGATTTCTCGCGCAATGACATTTGCGAGGCAGGCAAGAAAGAGCAGGTCGATCGCGGCTGCGACTGGTGCGCCGATGCGAGCAGAAAACAAGACAGCCAGTCGGCCAGCCCCCCCATACGCTGACCAGTGCGAGCAGAGGCGTACCCGTGACGAGGAGGCGGCCAGTCCAGTTGGGCACGGCGGTCAAAAGGAACCCGGCGACGATGGCGGGCACGTAGCCGTAGACGAGTTCATGCGCGTGCCATTCGAGCGGCGACAGCGCCGTTGGTAGCGTGAGCCATCCTCCGAGCATCGGCAGCCAGATGGCAACGACCAACGCGGCCCAGACCGCGCCCAACAGAAAAACGGCCGGAACCCGTAGCTGAGGATGGCCGGGCCGGTGTGTGTGCGCGCACCCGTTCGGCCGTCGTCACCATGGCTCAAGGTCCGGAGTTGTGAACCGTTTAGTGGTGACAGGAGCAAGATGGCCGCACAGGAATCTCGGTCCCGAGGATGTATCTGAGGCAGGCCCTGCCCGGATCCTCAGCCTTACTCGTGACGGCCATCAGGGACAGCCAGGCAGCGTCGTCGGCGCGCGCGACAAACGATCCCACAGCTGAGCTTGCGAAACGGCCGAGTGGTTCGCCAGCTTCGGCGGCCGCCTCGCGCAAGCGTGCCATCAGCACCAGATCGTCGAGGGATGCAAGCGTCTCCAGGATGCTGGTTTCATCGGAGAGATTGGCAATGATCGATCCAAGCAGCATATGGCGCTCTTAGCTCACCCGGAAATCCGCGGTGGTAGGGAGATCGACTCCGGTGATCTCTGCACGCGCGGCAAGACGCGCCACGAACTGAGCAATCGCCATGCGCCGTGCCCGGTCGACCAAGTAATCGGCGATGCGCTTCTGCACCCGCTCGAAGGGCAGCTGGCGCCCCTCGATCCTGCGATCGAGGCGGATGATGTGGTGGCCAAAGCGGGTAGCGACGGGCTCCGCGGTGATCTCGCCGGGCGCCATGGCGCGGAGCGCCGCGTCGAACTCCGGGGCTGTATCACCCCGGGAGAGCTGGCCCAGGTTGCCACCGACGGCCTTCGAGGAGCAAGCCGAATGCGCGCGGGCCAATTCCGCGAAGCGCTCAGGGGCGTCGCGCAAAGCGGCCGTCACGGACTCCGCCTCAGTGCGGGCCGCAGTATATGCGGCACGGTCGCCGGGGCGTGCCGCGATCAAGATGTGTGCGGCCTCGTAGAGATGGGCGGAACGAAAGCGCCGCAAGTTGTGCTGGTAGTAGCGCCTGCAAGCGGCCTCGTCGGGGGTGGGCGTGGATATTTCCCGTTCCACCAGTGCTCTGATTGATGCTTCCTCGGCCGTTTCCGTGCGCCCCTCACCGTCCGTCAGAGGTTCCGCATCGATGACGATGCGGCGCGCCTCCTGCAGCAGCAGCTCGCGGACAGCGAGAGCGCGCGCTGCGGCGGTCCACGCCGCGATCGGCGTGGGTGCTGGATGGTTCTGTGTTTCACGGGATATCTCGTCGTGACGCACGACCACACCGTTCACCGACACCACTTTGCGCAGGTTTTGCGTCAGCACACTTTTCACCGAGCAGCTCATGGGGTCACTCCGCAGCCTGGACGTTGCGGCGCGAGGCGTTCGCGCCAGCAACGGGCCGGCCACTCGAACGCACGACCTGGTAGCCGCGCCGCCCGAGATACCAGATCGGTGCGCTCCAAACTGCACCAGCCGGGTAAACGGGGTGATCAGGAACATCGTCATGCCGAGCACCATTGCAGCTTGTAGATGGATGTGCGTCGAGGACCAGGTCGGACCGCTCCCGGATTGAGCGATAGAGGCCCTGCGCCCAGTCCATGAACTTCACCATCTCCTTGCCGTCGAGGTGTCCGATGCGTGACCGGATGGTGGTCGAGGCCCAACAGCATCTGCAGCCACACAGTGTGAGCACAATCCGAGATCGCCGCACGACGAGGTCTTGCGGATGCGCGGATCGAACAGCCGCCGGTGCGTCAGCAGCGTGCATGCCGATCGAACGCCATGATGCCGGCGATACCGCCGACCAGATGCCATCACCTGCTTGAAATCGTGCGCCGACGCCGACGTGTCGAAGACCCAGATCGGCGTCAGCAGGCCGACGAAGTGGCCAAGAAAATACCAGAACGCCGAGATGAAATAGGTTCGAGCCCCACATCATCTGGCGCCGGCGCAGGAACTGGCTGGAGCCGTCCGCCACGTGTACTGCTCGCGATCGAAGCGGATGATACTGCCCGAGCAGGAACACCGTGATGCAGACGTACGGGTACCAGCCGAACACGAATGATTGATGAATTCGCGCATGTTCGCCTCCTCAGGCGCGGTTGGACGGCGTGTAGGTGACGACAGGTCGCTTGGGCTCCGGTGCCGCCATTCCGGGAGCGGGCCGGCGGATTGCACGCAGCTTGGCGGCCAGGCCGTCTTTGCCGCACTGCGCAGCTGCGACCGCGCGGGACCGAAGGTGACTTCCTCCTCCTCCCAGGCGGCGTCGAGGGCGGCAAGGTTGTTGGGGTCTTCGTCCGGCTCGTTCAATAAGGCCGCTACGACTTCAATTTGCGGTTTGGCCTTGGCCAACGCCTGGGCGCACGAGAAGATCGAGGAGTACGCGCACTTGCGCTTCTTCAACCGCTGCCGGATCGCTTCCAGCACGTGCGAGGTCTCGCCGAGCAGCTCAAACGCCTCGACCTCGGGGATGGCGGAAAGAAACTCCAGGAACAGCGGCAGATGATCGGGGAGCTCGCTAGAGTTCATCGAAAGCCCGTGACGCTCATAGAGGGCCTTGAGGTCCACCATCGCCTGGCCGCGGTCGCGGCTCTCGCCGTGCACGTGCTCGAAGAGGTGCAGCGACAGCGAGCGTGTGCGATCGAACAGCAAGACATAACGCTCTTGCAGGTCGTAGAGATCGCCGGCGGCGATCTCTTCCAGGATTCCGTCGAGGCGATCGCGGTTGCGCTGGGGAGGCGAGCTTCGCTGTCTAGGACTGCCCGCATTTGCGGGACGGCCGCCTGCAGCTCGGCCGTGGGATAGGTGAGCAGGGCCGAGAGTACCTTCAAGGTCGTGGTCATCACGCGACCTCCATCGGCGTCTTGGCCCGTTGTTTTGGAGCGCCGAACAGGTTTACCTCGGTGCGGCCATCCGAGCAGCCGTTGCCGAACGAGAAGCCGCACGAGCCCCGAGGTCGTAGGCGTCCTCACCCAGCTCGCGATGCACGGTCGGGATCACGAAGCGGTCCTCGTAGTTGGCGATCGCCATGATTTGATACATGTCCTCGATCTGCTGTCCCTTGAGGCCCACGTTGGCTGCGATGGTCTCGTCCAGTACTCCTTCGATGGTCTTGGCCCGCATGTAGGCGCGCATTGCCAGCATACGCTCCAGTCCCAGCGCGACCGGCTGCTCGTCGCCGGCGGTCAGCAGGTTGGCGAGATACCTGAGCGGGATTCGCAGCGATCGCACATCGGGCATGGCGCCGTCATTGCCCATCTTGCCGGCCTCGGCCGCCGACTGGATCGGCGACAGCGGCGGCACGTACCACACCATCGGCAGCGTGCGGTACTCGGGATGCAGCGGGAAGGCCACCTTCCATTCCATTGCCATCTTCTAGACCGGCGACTTCTTGGCAGCATCCAGCCACGCGTCCGGCACGCCATCGGCGCGCGCCTGGGCAATCACGCTGGGATCGTTGGGATTAAGGAAGATATCGAGCTGCGCCTGATATAGGTCTTTCTCATCCTTGACGCTGGCCGCCTTCTCGATGCCGTCGGCGTCATACAGCACGACACCGAGGTAGCGGATACGCCCGACGCAGGTCTCGGAGCATACGGTGGGCTGGCCTGCCTCAATGCGCGGATAGCAGAAGATGCACTTCTCGGACTTGCCGCTCGACCAGTTGTAGTAGATCTTCTTGTAGGGGCAGCCGGACACGCACATGCGCCAGCCGCGGCACTTGTCCTGGTCGATAAGAACGATGCCGTCCTCCTCGCGCTTATAGATGGCGCCGGACGGGCAGGCTGCCACGCACGCCGGGTTGAGGCAGTGCTCGCACAGCCGCGGCAGGTACATCATGAAGGTGTTTTCGAACTGCCCGTAGATCTCCTTCTGCACGCCGTCAAAGTTGACGTCGGCCGAGCGCTTGGCGAACTCGCCACCCAGGATCTCCTCCCAGTTCGGACCCCATTCGATCTTTTCCATGCGATCGCCAGTGATGAGCGAGCGCGGCCGCGCCGTGGAAACGCCTGCAGTTCGGGCGCCTTTTGCAGGTGCTCGTAGTCGAAGGTGAAAGGCTCGTAGTAGTCGTCGATCTCGGGCAGATCGGGGTTGGCGAAGATCTTGGCGAGCACGCGCCATTTGCCGCCGATCTTGGGCTGGAGCTTGCCGTTGCGCTTTCTGACCCAGCCGCCATTCCAGCGGTCCTGATTCTCCCAGTCCTTGGGGTAGCCGATGCCAGGCTTGGTCTCAACGTTGTTGAACCACGCGTATTCCATGCCTTCGCGGCTGGTCCAGACGTTCTTGCAGGTGACGGAGCAGGTGTGACACCCGATGCACTTGTCGAGGTTCAGCACCATGGCGATTTGCGCGCGGATTTTCATCGGGCTTCCTCCAGGGTGGGCGCAATCCCAAGAGTTGGCCGCTTCGTCGGGAGCAGAGCTTTCGAGCCAATCCACCTTCACCATCTTGCGCAAGATCACGAATTCGTCGCGGTTGGTGCCGATGGTGCCGTAGTAGTTGAAGCCGTAGGATTGCTGGGCGTAGCCGCCGATCATGTGCGTCGGCTTCACCACGATGCGCGTAACCGAATTGTGGATGCCGCCGCGCTGGCCTGTCATCTCGGAGCCCGGCACGTTCACGATCTTCTCTTGGGCGTGATACATCATGCACATGCCCTGCTTCACACGCTGCGAGACGACAGCGCGGGCCACCAGCGCACCATTGGAGTTGTAGGCTTCGATCCAGTCGTTATCGACGATGCCGGCCGCGCGAGCGTCCTTCTCGCTGATCCACACGATCGGCCCGCCACGGCTCAAGGTAAGCATCAGCAGGTTGTCGGTGTAGGTGGAGTGGATACCCCACTTCTGGTGCGGCGTGATGAAGTTGAGGACGATCTGCTTCTCACCGTTGGGCCTGGTGTTGATCACCGGCTTGACCGAGCGCGTATCGATCGGCGGGCGATAGACGCACAGCGCTTCACCGAATGCACGCATCCACAAGTGATCTTGATAGAGCTGTTGCCGGCCCGTGAGCGTGCGCCAGGGGATCAGCTCGTGCACGTTGGTGTAACCGGCGTTGTAGCAGACCTTCTCCGACTCCAACCCGGACCAGATCGGCGACGAGATGATCTTGCGCGGCTGGGCGACCACGTCGCGGAAGCGAATCTTCTCGTCCTCCTTCGGGATGGCGAGATGGGTATGCTCGCGCCCGGTGAATCCGCCGAGTGAGGCCCATGCCTTGACCGCCACCTCGCCGTTGGTTTCGGGCGCCAGCGTCAGGATCACCTCGGCCGCGTCGATGTCGCTCTCGATCCTGGGCAGCCCCTTCGTCGGCCCCTCGTCCGTGACGACGCCATTCAGGCGCTTGAGGAAGTCGACTTCGTGCTCGGTGTTCCAGGCCATACCCTTGCCGCCGTTGCCAAGTTTCGACATGAGCGGGCCCAGAGACGTGAAACGCTTGTAGAGATTGGGATAGTCGCGCTCGACCACCGTGACCGAAGGCATGGTCTTGCCGGCGACCGGCTCGCACTCGCCGCGCTGCCAGTCCTTGACGTCGATGGCCTGCGCGATCTCGGCCGGCGTGTCGTGCAGGATAGGGGTTAAGACCACGTCCTTCTCGACGCCGAGCACCTCGGGCGGCCAAGGACAGCGGCGTCCCATGTGCCGCGTGCATATCCCGGACCGCTTTCCGGCGGAAGCAATTGTTGAATGCGCGAAGGAGAAGGGCTGCGATCTTATCGTCATGGCCGCGCATGGGCGTCGCGGCCTGTCCAAGCTGCTGCTCGGCAGCGAGACCACGCGGGTGCTCACGCACGCCTCCGTACCGATGCTGGTTTGCCGCTAGTTTCCATGTGGCAACCTTGTGCTCTAGTCCTGTTGTCCATGGCTCTTGGGCTATTGGCCGGCGCGCCCGTTGTGGCTCAGGCCGCGTTGGTCAAGAAAGGGCAGGCCTTCTCGCCGAGCGCCTTTGTGCGCACTGCCATTCCGTCTCGGCCACCGGGGAAAGTCCGATGCGCCTCGCGCCGCCCTTCCGAACGCTACCACAGCGGTACCCCGTCGAGCATCTGGCCGAGGCGCTGGCGGAGGGAATTGTCACGGGTCATCCAGCCATGCCTCAGTTCCAGTTCAGCCCTGCCGAAATCGATGCGCTGCTCAGCTTCATCGATGGCCTCTCACCGTCGGACGCGGTTGGCCGCGCCAAGCGCAAGTAGCCAATTGCTCCGCCACAAGTCATGCGCATCGCCACCCTTCAATCTGGACAGCCTGGATCTTCCTCCGAGGGCGGCCACGCCGGTCGAGGTGCGCGCCGAAGCGCTGCGGCCAGCGCTCGAGCGTTTGCGTGCGGACATCCTGTGTCTGCAGGAGATCAATGGGCAACACTTCCCGGGGCAAGCGGGAGCGGGAGTTGGTGGCCCTGGATAGGGTACGAAGGCACACGATATGCCGGGTACCACCGGTTGCCACGACCTGCGCAGGCCCCACGGCGTTGCCGATGTCCACAATCTGGTGACACTCTCGCGCTATCCTATCCGGACCCATCGGGAGGTTCTGCACGTCCTGGCTGACATCCGCCGCTACGGCGTCTAAATCAGCAGCGTGCCGAGGCCCGATGATACAGAGCCGGTGCGGTTCGACCGGCCCCTCTTGGTAACCGAGATCGATCTGCCGCCCGGTGTCTATATGGCGCCAGCCTTGGTGCCTTGGGCCAGCGCCGGGGTTTCCGGTGACGTTGCTGGCCGCCAACGTGTGGATGCTGCTGAAAGGGTCGTTGTGACGCGGGGCCAGGGCCCGCGCTTGGGA
>CAVWOY010000004.1:0-23350 GCA_963756735.1 uncultured Alphaproteobacteria bacterium | reverse complement strand
TTCGTGGCGCCGTCAATGGCCGGAATCGGCCCTTTCCGCCCCGGTGAAGCTATACCAATTTGCGTCTGGTGCCGTCTCCTGGCCGCCCACTAACATACGCCATGCCGGGCCGTCGGAGCCACGGGATGGACTGGTCGCATGCAAAGGGGACACTGATGACATCCGCCAAGCTACGGGCGCTGGCCGCCGCGCTGCTGCGCTCGCGACCGCGTTCGCCGGCAGCGTCTTTCTCGCCGCGCCAGCCGCGGCGCAGCAGAAGACGCTGAAGTTCGTGCCCGAGGCGGACCTGCGCAGCCTCGATCCGATCTGGACCACGGCCTACATCACGCGCAACCACGGCTACATGGTCTACGACACGCTGTTCTCGGTGAACGACAAGTTCGAGCCGCAGCCGCAGATGGTGGAGAAGTGGACCGTCAGCGACGACAAGCTCACCTACACCTTCACGCTGCGCGACGGGCCTGAAATTCCACGACGGCGCAGCCGGTCGGTCGGCCGACTGCATCGCCTCGATCCAGCGCTGGGCCAAGCGCGACGCGCTTCGGCCAGAAGCTCGCCGAGTGACCGAGAGCTGGACGGCGGTCGACGACAAGACCTTCGTGCTCAAGCTGAAGCAGCCGTTCGCGCTCACGCTCGACGCGCTGGTCAAGCCGTCCTCCAACGTGCCGTTCATCATGCCGGAGCGGCTGGCCAAGACCGACCCGTTCCAGCAGGTCAACGGAGACCATCGGCTCGGGCCCCTTCAAGTTCGTGAAGGAAGAGTGGGTGCCCGGCAGCAAGGTCGTGTACGTCAAGAACACCGACTACGTGCCGCGCAAGGAGCCGCCGTCGTGGGCCTCGGGCGGCAAGGTGGTCAAGGTCGACCGCGTCGAGTGGATCTACATCCCCGACTCGGCCACGGCCGCGGCCGCCCTCAACAGCGGCGAGGTGGACTGGTGGCAGCAGGTGCCGCCCGATCTCGTGCCCCTGCTCGCCAAGAACAAGGACATCAAGATCGAGAACACCGATCCGCTGGGCTCCATGGGCATCATCCGCTTCAACCAGCTGCAGCCGCCCTTCAACAACGCCAAGCTGCGGCAGGCGGTGCTCGATCTCGTCAACCAGCAAGACTACATGCTGGCCATCGCCGGCGACGCCAAGAACGGCAAGCTGTGCCCGTCGTTCTTCACCTGCGGCTCGCCGTGTCCGAAGCAAGGTCGGCTCCGAGGTCGCTGACCGGCAAGCGCGACTTCGGGAAGGCCAAGCAGCTGATCCAGGAGGCCGGCTACAAGGGCGAGAAGATCGTCGTCCTCTCCGCCACCGACCAGCCGATCGTGCACAGCCAGGGCCTGATCACCGCTCGAGTCCTGCGCAGAGCTCGGGCCTCAACGTCGAGCTGGCGGCCAACGACTGGGGCACGCTGATCAGCGGCGCGCCTCCAAGGAGCCGGTCGAGAAGGGCGGCTGGAACATCTTCCACACCTGGTGGGTGGGCCCCGACGTGGCCACGCCCGGCGATCAACTGCTCCCATGCGCGGCAACGGCGACAAGGCCTGGTTCGGCTGGCCCACCGATCGCCAAGCTGGAGGAGCTGCGCGACGCCTGGTTCAACGCCACGGACGCCGGCCGAGCAGAAGAAGCTGGCCGAGGAGATGCAGAAGCACGGCTGGGAGGTCCGTGCCGTATGTGCCGACGGCGCAGTTCATCGTGCCGACCGCCTACCGCTCAACATCTCGGGCCTGCTGATCTCGCCGATCGCCTTCCTCTGGAACGTCGAGAAGAAATAGCCGGAGCGAAATGCTGAGCTATCTCATTCGGCGCGTGCTTGCGACCATCCCGGTCATCGGGATGGTCGCTTTCTTCGTGTTCTCGCTGCTCTACCTGACGCCCGGGCGATCCGGCCGCCGTGATCGCCGGCGACATCGCCACCAACGAGGACATCGAGCGCATCCGCCAGAAGCTCGGCCTCGACCAGCCGTTCTGCACGCGGTTCGGCACCTGGGCCTGGGCGGTGCTGCAGGGCGATCTCGGCATCTCGATCTTCACCAACCTGCCGGTGGCGCAGCTGATCGGCGCAGCGCGTCGAGCCGACGCTGTCGCTGGCGATCTGCACGCTGATCGTCGCGGTCGTGGTGGCGGTGCCGCTGGGCGTGATCGGCGCCTGGAAGGCCGGCAAGTTCATCGACCGGCTGGTCATGCTGTTCTCGGTGCTCGGCTTCTCCATCCCGGTGTTCGTGCTCGCCTACCTGCTGATCTACGTGTTCGCCATCCAGCTCGACTGGCTGCCCGGTGCAGGGCTATGCGCCGATCCGCGAGGGCTTCTGGCCCTGGCTGCAGCCATCTGATCCTGCCGTCGATCGCGCTCGGCACCATCTACATCGCGCTGATCGCCCGCATCACGCGCGCCACCATGCTGGACGTGCTGGCGCAGGACTATGTGCGCACCGCCCACGCCAAGGGCCTGGCACCCAACGCCGTGCTGATGCAGCACGCGCTCAAGAACGCGGCGGTGCCGATCGTCACCATCATCGGCATCGGCATCGCGCTGCTGATCTCCGGCGTGGTGGTCACCGAGACGCGTGTTCGCCATGCCCGGCATCGGCCGGCTGACCGTCGACGCGATCATGCGGCGCGACTACCCCATCATCCAGGGCGTGATCCTGCTGTTCTCGGTGATCTACGTGCTCGTCAACCTGCTGGTCGACCTGTCCTACCGGCTGTTCGACCCGCGGATCCAATACTGATGGCCGCTGCCGCCGACAGCATCGGCACCGAGGCCCGCGGTCAGCCGGTCGCCGACCTGGACGCGCATCAAGGACGCGCTGCGGCGGCACCCCACCGCCATCATCGGCGCGGCATCGTGCTGCTGGCGCTGATCGCCATGGCGTTTCTCGCGCCCTATCTCGGCACCGTCGATCCGCAGGCGATCTCGCCCGTCCGCCGGCTGCGCCAGCCGTCGGAGGCCTACTGGTTCGGCACCGACATGCTGGGCCGCGACGTCTACAGCCGCGTGGTCTACGGCGCCCGCGTCTCGCTCACCGTCGGCCTGTTCGTTGCGCTGTTCGCCACGCTCGTCGGGCTTGCCATCGGCCTCGTCACGGGCTTCGTGCGCTGGCTCGACGGCATCGTCATGCGCATCATGGACGGCCTGATGTCGATCCCCGGCGTGCTGCTGGCCATCGCCCTGATGGCGCTGACCAAGGCCAGCCTGGAGAACGTCATCCTCGCCATCACCATCACCGAGGTGCCGCGCGTCGTGCGCCTGATCCGCAGCCTGGTGCTGACGCTTGCGCGAGCAGCCCTACGTGGAGGCGGCCATCGCCTGCGGGCACGCGCACGCCGCGCATCCTGGTGCGCCACATCCTGCCCAACACGATCGCGCCGCTGCTGGTGCAGGCCACCTACATCTGCGCCTCGGCGATGCTGACCGAGGCCATCCTGTCGTTCCTCGGCGCCGGCACGCCGCCCAACATCCCGAGCTGGGGCAACATCATGGCCGAGGGCCGCTCGCTGTTCCAGATCGCCACCTACCTGATCTTCTTCCCCGGCGTCTTCCTTTCGCTCGCCGTGCTGTCGGTCAACATGCTGGGCGACGGCTTGCGCGACGCGCTCGATCCGCGCCTGGCGCGCAACATGTGAGCTCGATGGCCAGCGCCACTCCGCTGCTCGAGATCGACGGCCTCAAGACCCACTTCTTCACGCGCGACGGCGTGGTGCGCGCGGTCGACGGCGTGTCCTTCACAGTGGCGCCCGGCGAGACGCTGGCGGTGGTGGGCGAGTCCGGCTGCGGCAAGAGCGTCACGTCGCTCTCCATCATGCGCCTCGTCGCCTCGCCGCCCGGCCGCATCGTCGAGGGCAGCGATCCGCTTCCAGGGCACCGACCTGCTCGGGCTCGTCCGAGCGCGAGATGCGCGACATCCGCGGCAACGACATCTCGATGATCTTCCAGGAGCCGATGACGTCGCTCAACCCGGTGCTCACCATCGGCCGGCAGATCACCGAGACGCTCACTCTGCACCAGGGGCTCGACCGCCGCGCCGCCGAGGCGCGCGCCATCGAGATGCTGCGCCTGGTCGGCATCCCCGAGCCGGCCCAGCGCATCAGGCAGTATCCGCACGAGCTCTCGGGCGGCATGCGCCAGCGGGTGATGATCGCCATGGCGCTGGCCTGCGATCCGAAGCTGCTGATCGCCGACGAGCCGACCACGGCGCTCGACGTGACCGTGCAGGCGCAGATCCTCGACCTGATGCGCCAGCTCAAGGCCAAGACCGGCGCCGCCATCATCCTCATCACCCACAGCCTCGGCCTGGTCGCCGAGATGGCCCAGCGCGTGGTGGTGATGTACGGCGGCCGCAAGGTGGAGGAGGCGCCGGTCGACGCGCTTGTTCGCCAAGCCGCGCCATCCCTACACGCGGGCGCTGCTCGGCTCCGTGCCGCGGCTCGGGCTCCTCGCCTGGCAGGCAACGGCACCGGACCGGCTGGCGGAGATCCCCGGCGTCGTCCCATCGCTCAAGGAGGCCATCGCCGGCTGCATCTTCGCGCCGCGCTGCCCGCATGCCACCGCGCATTGCCGGGCGGCCTATCCGCCGCTGGAGGAAAAGAGCGCCGGCCATTGGGTCGCCTGCTGGGAGTCCGACCGCCTCATGGAGGCGGCGTCATGAGCGCGAGCTCCGGTCCTGGAGGTGAAGGACCTCAAGAAGCATTTCCCGTGCGCCGCGGCATGCTCAGCGGCTGTCGGCCGCAAGGTCTATGCGGTCGATGGCATCTCGTTCTCCATCAAGCCCGGCGAGACGCTGGGGCTGGTGGGCGAGTCCGGCTGCGGCAAGTCCACCGCCGGCAAGCTGATCCTCAAGCTGATCGAGCCGACGGCCGGCGAAATCCTGCTCGACGGCGTGCGCATCGACGAGCTCTCCCGCGCGCGACATGCGTCCGCACCGCCAGCGATCTGCAGGTGGTGTTCCAGGACCCCTATTCGTCGCTCAACCCGCGCATGCGGGCCAAGGACATCGTCGCCGAGCCGATGCAGAACTTCGCGCGCGGCTCCAAGGCCGAGATCGAAGCCGAGGTCGCCACACTGTTCGAGAAGGTCGGGCTGCGCCGCGACCAGATGATCCGCTTTCCGCACGAGTTCTCCGGCGGCCAGCGCCAGCGTCTGGTGATCGCCCGCGCGCTGGCGCTGCGGCCCAAGCTGATCGTATGCGACGAGGCGGTCTCGGCGCTCGACGTCTCGGTGCAGGCGCAGGTCATCAACCTGCTTGCCGACCTGCAGCGCGACTTCGGCGTCGCCTACCTGTTCATCGCCCACGACCTGGCCGTGGTCGAGCACATCTCGCACCGCGTCGCGGTCATGTACCTGGGCCGCATCGTCGAGCTGGCCGACAAGCGCCGCCTGTTCGCGAGCCCGCAGCATCCCTACACCGAGGCCCTGCTGTCGGCCGTGCCCGTGCCCGACCCCAACGCCAAGTCCAAGCGCATCATCCTGCAGGGCGACGTGCCGAGCCCCATTCGGCCGCCGCCGGGATGCCATTTCCACACCCGCTGCCCCTACGCCGAGCAGCGCTGTCGCGTGGAGACACCCCTCATGCGCGAGGTCGCGCCGGGCCACCTCGCCGCCTGCCATCTCCGCCCCGGCCCGCCCGTTTGAGCTTGGAGTTCCGCCGTTGGGAAGGCGTAGCACCACTCTGTTTGGTGGGGTGAAGCGGACGTTGTCGGCACAAGCGCTGACGCGAAGTTTTGACCCGACTGTATGGACCGGCCGCGCGTTGGAAGCTGAATTGGCGGAGCGGCGACTGGCCTCGCTCTTCTGTTACCGGCCCTTTCGTGGAGCGGATTGCTCCTGGCCATCATGGATATCCGCGCGCAACGGCACGATGCGTCGGTCGCAGCGGAACTGGGCATTGCGCACCGTAGTGATGGCCCGACGCTTTTTCAGCATTTTTTGCGGGCGGCATCAGCCAGGCCTGTTGGCGTCGCATCTTCGTTGAGAGTAGCGCGTAGCTGCAATACTGTCTGTTTCGCGGTCGAGCCATGCAGCCGCAAGACAGTTAACTGTTGGCGGTTGCCGCAGGAGAGGAGGGCCCGTGTCTTCAGTATCCTTGCGTGGGCTCACCAAGCGCTTCGGCGGCGCGGTTGCACTGGACAACGTCTCGCTCGAAATCGGGCACGGCAAGCTTGTGTGTTTATTGGGCCCGTCGGGCTGCGGCAAGACTACAGCGCTGCGCCTTATCGCCGGTTTCGTCGAGCCAACTTCTGGAGAGATTGCAATTGGCGACCGCGTCGTCTCCTCACCCCGGCGCACTGTGCAGCCTGAGCGACGCAATGTGTCGATGGTGTTCCAGAGCTACGCCCTGTGGCCACACATGACGGTGGCCGAGAACGTCTCCTACGGGCTCACACTACGGAAGATCGACCGTGCCACTATCCGCCGCCAGGTTGACGCTATCCTCGCTACGACAAAGCTCTCGGCACTGGCGGGGCGGTATCCGGGTGAATTGTCCGGCGGTCAACAGCAGCGCGTCGCGCTTGCGCGCGCGCTTATCGTCGAGCCGGAGACGCTATTGCTCGACGAGCCGCTGTCAAACCTCGACGCCAACCTCCGCGAGGAGATGCGCTTTGAGGTTCGCCGCCTGCACGACGAGTACCGCTACACGACGGTCTATGTCACACACGACCAGTCCGAGGCGATGACCACGGCCGATCTCATAGCAGTCATGAACCACGGTCGCGTCGAGCAGCTTGGGTCGCCCGAAGACATCTATGAGCGTCCGCGCTCAGAGTTCGTCGCTCGCTTCATTGGCTCGAGCAATGTGGTCAAGGGCAGAGTACTCGACGACAGCCGCATCTCGCTTGCCGGCGTCGCGCTGCGCGGTAACGGCGGCAAGTTGGTTGCCGGTGGCGAGGGCGCGATTTCGATCCGCCAGCACGACATCGTCCTGACCACGGCCGAAACGCTGGACGGCGAGGAGAATGTCATTCCCGCAACCGTGGTCCGCAACGTCTTCATCGGCGGCAACCGCGACTATATGGTTGAAGCCGCCGATGGAACGCAGCTGCGCGTGTTGACGCCGTCTGCAGAGAACATCCCGCATGGCAGCCTCGTCCAACTGCGCTTGCCAGTCGATCGCTGCCGCATTTTGGCTGGGTAGGCTTGATCACTGAACTGAAAGTTTGGTAGCTGAAAGATCATGCTCGAGAAGGTCCAGAACGAGATCGTCGGGCGGAGGAACAAGAATTCGACAAATCAGGGAGGAGTTGCGATGCGGAACAGCAAGCTCTCGCGACGTGACGTTCTCAAGGCATCGGCCGCGATCACGGCATCGACAGGTGTTTGCGTCGCCGCTGCGCGCTGCGGCACCTCCGGCAACGGCGATCACGCCTGCATTGATCGAGGCTGCCAAGAAAGAGGGCAGGGTTGCCTGGTACACCTCGATCGACCTGCCGCTGGCCGAGCGCATCGCGAGATCATTCGAGGCGAAGATTTCCGGGTGTCGCCGTGCGCGTCGAGCGCTCAGGCGCCGAGCGCGTGTTCCAGCGCATCGGCCAGGAGTACGGCAGCAACATCCACGCCGTCGACGTGGTCAACTCATCCGACGCCGCCCACCTCATCGTGTGGAAGAGCAATGGCTGGCTCGCGCCGTTCGTGCCGGAGGACGTGGCGAAGCACTACCCCGCGGAACACAAGGATCCCGACGGGTTCTTCGCAAGCTTCCGCGTGTTTCTGTGCCCGATGGGCTACAACACCAACCTCGTGAAGGCAGAAGAGGCGCCCAAGAGCTACGCGGAGCTTCTCGACCCGAAATGGGCCGGCAAGATCGTCAAGGCGCACCCGAGCTACTCGGGCACGATCCTGACTGCGACCTATCAGATGTCACGCGACATCGGCTGGGACTACTTCGAGAAGCTCGCCAAGCAGAGGATCATGCAGGTGCAGTCGGCGGCAGATCCGCCCAAGAAGCTGGCGCTCGGCGAGCGCGCGATCATGGCTGACGGTATCGAGTACGGCATGTTCCAGCTCAAGGAGACCGGCAATCCGGTCGAGCTCGATCTATCCGACGGAAGGAACGCCACTCATCGTTGGGCCCAACGCCATTTTCAAGGCGGCGCCGAACCCGAACGCCGCGCGGCTGCTGCAGTGCTACATGTTCACGCCCGAGTGCCAGCAACTCGCCATCGACCATGGCGGCCTGCGGTCGGCCCACGCCCTCACGCAAGGAGAAGCCCGGACGCAAGCCGATGTCGCAAATCAAGGTGATGAAGGACGATGCGGCCGCGGTCGAGAGGCTGAGTGCCGAAATCAAGGCGCGCTACAGCCAACTATTCAAGGTGTGATGCAGCGCGCCGCTGCGGCAAGGTGCGGGAGCGCGACGCAAAGCAGCGCCAGTACAAGCAATTGGGGGAGAACCGCCGATGCGACGGGCAAAAACTCACCAGACGTGACGCGCTCAAGGGTTCGGCCGGCAGCCACGATCGCCATCTATGCAAGCCCGCTGCGTGCCGCGGCGCCGGCAGCCGAGGCGATCACTCCAGCGCTGATCGAGGCTGCCAAGAAAGAGGGCAAGCTCGCATTCTACACCGCCATGGACCTAGCCTTCGCCCAGCAGTTGGCCAAGACATTCGAGGAGAGATTTACCGGCATCTCCGTGCGCGTCGAGCGCTCCGGCGCCGAGCGCATCTTCACGCGCATCGACCAGGAGTACTCGAGCAACATCCACGCCGTCGACGTGGTCAACACGGCCGATCAGGCGCACTGCATCGTCTGGAAGCGTAACCAATGGCTGGCGCCGTACATGCCGGAGGAAGTGGCGAAGCATTTCGGCGGGGAATACTACGACCCCGACGGCCACTCATGTGACGACGCGCATTCTGGTCTCGCCGATCGCCTACAACACCAACCTTGTGAAGAAGGAAGAGGCGCCGAAGAGTTTCGCCGACCTGCTGGATCCGAAATGGGCCGGCAAGATCGTCAAGGCGCACCCGGCCTACAGCGGCACCATCATGAATGCGACGTTCCAGATCGCGCGCGATCTCGGCTGGGACTACTTCGAAAAGCTCGCCAAGCAGACGCATCATGCAGGTGCAGTCGGCGACCGACACGCCCAAGAAGGTTGCGCTAGGCGAGCGGGCGGTCATGGCCGACGGCGCGGGCTATCTGGTCATCCGCTACCGCGAAGAGGGCCAACCGATCGACATCGTCTACCCAACGGAGGGCACGCCGCGTGCCGCGGGCCCGAGCGCGGTATTCAAGGCCGCACCCAATCCCAACGCCGCTCGCCTGTTCCAGAACTGGATGCACTCGCGGGAGGGACAGCAACTGATCGTCGACAGCGCGTGCCAGTATTCAGCGCACGGCCAGACCGTCGAGAAGAAGGATGTGCGACCACTCAGGGACATCAAGCTGATGAAGGAGGACCCGGAGGGGGTCGAGAAGACCGCCGAGGACATCAAGAAGCGCTACGCGGCGATCTTCAAGGTGTAGTGTCGAAGGAGCAGCAGTCAAATTCTCCCGTCCCGCCGCCTTCGCTCGGCGACTTCCCCCGCTCGCTGGGAAAGTGGCTTGATGCTTAGGGCTTGGCCATGACCATCGCCTTGCCCGCGCGAGCCGCCGAGCGGCGCGCATCCAAGATCGACGTCTCGGTGCCGATAATGTTCGCGTTCGCCGCACTGTTGTGCGTGCTGGTCATTCTGCCGGTCTCCTGGCTCGTCTACTACAGCCTCACGATTGCTGACCCGGCGACCAAGCTCCGCACCTTCACACTCGAGCATTTCCAGGCGCTCTTCACGGACCCAGATTTCATCGACCCGTTGATCACGACGGTCACAGTCGCGGTCAGTTCCGCCGCACTGTGCTGCGTGATCGCGGCGCCCATGGGCTGGCTGGTCGCGCGGACCGACCTGCCGATGACCCATGTGATCCGGGTGCTCGTCACCGCCTCGTTCGTGACGCCGCCTTTCCTCGGAGCCGTAGCATGGGAAATCCTTGCAGCGCCCAACAGCGGCCTGCTGAACCAGCTCTACCGGCTGATCACCGGTGCGCCGCAGGATGAGCACCTGCTCAACATCTATTCGATGCCGGGGCTGATCTTCGTCATCTCCTGCTACACTTTCCCCTACATCTTCGTGCTCATCGCCAATGCGCTCGACCGTATTCCTGGCGATCTCGAGGATGCCTCGGCGATGCTCGGCGCCGGCACCTTGACGACTGCGCGCCGCATTACAGTTCCGCTTGCGCTGCCGGCGTTGCTGGCCGGTATTCTGATCGCTTTCCTCCAGGCCATGATCCTGTTCGGCTCTCCCGCCATCCTGGCGCTGCCTGCGGGCTTCCACACCATGACGACCAAGATCTGGAGCCTGTTCCAGTATCCGCCCAAGCCCGAGCTGGCCGCGGCGGCCTCGCTTCCGCTTCTGGTGGTCACCGTCATGCTGCTGCGCGCGCAGCATGTGATCCTCGGCCGCAGAGGCTATTCCGTCATCGGTGGCAAAGCTGCCGATCCGCGGCTGGTCAAGCTCGGCTGGTTCGTTGTGCCGGCGATGGCCTTCGTCATCGTCGTGCTCTGCATGCCGGTTTTCCTTCCGTATTTCGCACTGTTCAACGCGGCGTTCTCGCCGATCGCGACCACGCTGGTCACACCGGCAAACGCCACCTTGCACAACGTGTACTTCACGTTTCTGGAACTGTCCTCGACCCAGACTGGCGCTGAAGAACACGATCGTCCTGGGTCTCGCCTCGGCGACTCTGGGGACCATCCTCGCGCTGGTGATCGCCTATGCGACTGGGCGGCGGGCCATAGCTGGGCATCGCGTCCTCGGCGTTTCTCGCCACCGCGCCGATCGCGATACCGGGCATCGTGCTCGGCGTCGGTCTGTTCCTGAGCTACACTCGGCCACCCCTGGTGCTATACGGCACGCTCTGGGTGCTGCTGATCGCCTACATCACCATCGAGCTGCCCGCGGCCTATCAGCAACTGCAGTCGGCGTTCCGCTCCGTCAATCCGGAACTGGAGGAGGCCAGCCGCATCCTCGGCGCTACGCGCATGCAGGCGCAGCTGCACATCACCGCGCCGTTGCTGCGCACCAGCGTGCTCGCGACGTGGTGCTTCATCTTCGTGTCGACCATCCGAGAGCTGTCGGCGGCGATCATGCTGTTCACCTCCGAGACCAAGGTCGTGTCAGTGCTGATCTTCGACCTCAAGGAGAGCGGCGACCTCGGCGCCATCTCGGTGCTCGGCCTTTCCATGCTGGCGCTGACCTTCGCCGTGGTGATCGGCGTCAACCGTATCCCTGGTTTCGGCGGAACCCGTCTGCGCAATACGTGACACATCCTATGCAACAAGCGCTTCCCGCAGTTTCGGTCGCTGAGCGGTTGGCCGAGCGCATCGTCAGCTCGATGCAGCGCGCGTGCCGGCCGCGCTGCGCACCAAGTGCGAGGACCTCGCCCTCGATGTCATCGGGCTCGCCGTCGCGGCGCGCAACGAGAACTACGTCAGGGCCGCGCTCGACGGCTGGGACGACGACGGGCCTTGCACCGCGATCGGGCACCAGCGCGCGCTGAGCGCGGCGGGCGCCGCCTTTGTCAATGGCACCGCTGTGCATGGCGAAGATTTCGACGATACCTTCGAGGGCGGGCCCGTGCATGCCGGCGCGGTGATCGTGCCCGGCGTGCTCGCGGCCTGCGAGCGGCACAACCCGGAAGGTGCGTCGGCGCTCACGGGCATCGCAATAGGCGTAGAGACCCTGTGCCGGCTCAGCCTCGTCGCGCCCAAGCTTGTGCACAAGGCCGGCTTCCATCCGACTGCTGTGCTCGGCACCATGGCGGCGGCGGCCGGTGTCGGCGCCGCACTGAAACTCGACCGCCGCCAGATCGTCGCCGCGCTCGGCATCGCTGGCAGCATGGCGTCCGGCATCATCGAATATCTCGCCGAGGGCGCCTGGACGAAGCGCCTGCATCCCGGCTGGGCGGCGCAGGCGGGCCTGCGCGCGGCGCTGCTCGCAAAGCACGGCTTCATAGGCCCGCGCACCGTGTTCGAAGGCACGCATGGGCTCTTCAACGGCTTTGCCGGTACGACGACAGGCGACTACAGCGCGCTGACCGGCGATTTCGGCGAACGCTGGGTGGCCGAGACGCTGGCGTTCAAGCCATACCCGTGCGGGACCATGACCCACCCGTATATCGATTGCGCCCGCCGGCTGTCCGCTCGCGGTGTCAAGCTGGGCGAAATCAAGGAGATCATCTGCGAGGTTGGTGAGGGCACGGTGCATCGCCTGTGGGAACCGCTGCCCGACAAGCAGCGTCCGCCCAATGGCTATGCCGGCAAGTTCTCGCAGCCCTACTGCATCGCTACGGCTTTCGTGCACGGCAATGTGGGGCTCGACTCGTTCACCGCGGCCGCGGTGAAGGACCCGGCAGTGCTCGCCCTCGCCGCCAGGGTGCGCTACATCGTCGACCCCAACAACCCCTATCCGAATGCATTCACCGGCCATATCCGCATGGAGCTGCACGACGGCCGCGTCCTCGAGGAGCGCCAGCCGCACATGCGGGGCGGCGCGCAGGAGCCGCTCACGCGCGCCGACATCGAGGAGAAGTTCGCACTGTGCTGCCGCCACGGCGGATGGGAGGGGGCTAGGATAGATGCTGCGCTCGCGCTGGCGCGCCGGCTCTACGACGGAAAACTGGACCTTAGGACATTGCGCGGGTGAGGCATGACCGAGACGGGAAAAGAGCTGACTGGCCGCGTCGCGATCGTCACCGGCGCCGGGCGCAATATCGGTCGCGCCATTGCGCTCGAGCTTGCGGCCGGCGGGGCGGCGATAGTGGTGAATGGCCGGCGCAATCGCGCCAACATCGAAGCGGTGGTAGGCGAGATCGAGGCCCGAGGCGGCAAAGCGCGGGCAGTGACTGCGGACGTCACCGACGAATCTGCTGTCGAGCGCATGGCGGCTGCCGCGATCGACCAATTCGGCCGCATCGACATCCTAGTCAACAACGCGGCGGTCCGTCCGGAAAACCCGCTTGAAGCCATGTCGCTGGCCGACTGGCGCAGCGTACTCACTACCATCCTGGATGGTGCGTTTCTTAACGTGAAAGCTGCGTTGCCACATCTTAAGCAAAGCGGTGCCGGCGCAATCATCAACATCGGCGGCGTTTCTGGTCACGTGGGCACAAAACATCGCGCGCATGTGGTCACGGCCAAGGCTGGCCTGATCGGCCTCACCAAGGCGCTGGCGCACGACCTTGCCCAAGACAGGATCACTGCCAACTGTGTGGTGCCAGGGCTGATCGAGACCGCGCGTGATCCCAATGCTCAGCTGCCGCATCATCACGCCGTCAGCAAGACCCTCACAGGGCGCTTCGGCACGCCGGAGGAAATTGCTGCGGCCGTGCGTTTCCTGGCCGGCCCGCAGGCGCGCTACATCACCGGACAGACCCTGCACGTGAACGGCGGGATGTATCTGGGCTAGGAGGCCCGAGACGGGCGAAACGTGGGGTGCTGGTGGCGACGGCATTGCCGTTGGTCAATTTTAGAGGCTCAAGATTTCCGCGTATGGCACGAACTCGCCGTGACTGGCTTGACCCGCAATGGACCAACGAGGAGCCAAGGACAAGCACAGTCTGCTGCTTAGCCTTGAGTTCAGCGCCAACGCCCCGCCGCCACGAGCGGACACAGGTTCCCCATCGACCAACCATGTGCCCACTAGCTTAGGAACCGCGCAAGACAATCCAAACACGCATCGGATTGGGCATCGAGGCCGTCCGTGGCCAAATCCCATTCGCAGCAGATCATCAGCATCTGGTCGTGGACATCATTCCAGTCCCTAGGTTGCGCAAGCGCGTGTCGCCGACAAAGCTCCGCCACCTCTTTGAGACCGACGCGTTCTTGCAACTCCGGCATCCGTGCCGCGATCGCACGCTGAATGATTGCCAGATCACTCCAGCGACGGAGCTCTGTGCCCGTTCTTGCTATCGCCATGACTGACGCTACGCCCGACGCACCGAGTGCGCCTCATCGTCCTGACGTTCTGCACAGGACAGCGCTGGCGTCTGCTTCCCCATTCCCGATGCCAGCAATTCCCCGGAGGCAACCCTAGGTCCCTACCAAGCCGCAAATAGGGCAGGCGTCGTATTGCTTGTACTCCAACCAGTTGGAACTCATCACTTTTTTCGCGTCGTGCGCTTCCCTTCAAGCCTCTTTCCCGCACTGCGAAGCGCGGGGCTTCGAACTCCGCCAGCCCCCAGAGATGTTCGATGACGAGCAATCTCACAGGCTCACGGCACGCGCACGCCCCTTCAGCGATGGCTTTCTGCATCCTGTGCCATTGGATCAAGTTCGGTATGCGGTCTCACGCATAACCAGCGGAAAATAATGGCAGTGCCTGCTGTCTCGATCGCCAGGTAAAGGAAGACCGCGCTAACACGCGTCGCGCCCGTGACCTTTCGCAATCCTCTCAAGAATGGCCTGAGCGCCAAAGGCAACCGCGATCCACAGCGTGGTCACGCCTACCAGCATTGGCGAATTTGTATGGCACCTGGATCAGTCAGCAGCCGAGATGTCTGCTCAGTGACCACAGTTCAAACACGCGAGGGCAGACGCACTGTCGAACGGGCTGCAGGCAGAGCCCAGATCGGCGGTCAGGCTCCCACATATCTGAGAATTGTATCGACCACCTGAACGCGCCGCGTGGCGAGTGCCTTGGTTGAGCTCATGTCCCGCTTGAAGATCGTCGAGAATGTCGGGCGGTTGGCGACGTTGAAGAAGCACAAGGCACTGATCGACATGTGGAGATCGATGGGATCGATGTCGCTGCGGAAAGCGCCGTCACGCTGACCGCGGGCCAGCAGCTCACGCAGGGCATCGATGACGGCGACGTTGAGAAGCTGGATCGCCTTGGAGCGCGCTACGTAAATGCCATTGAGGACGTTCTCGTTCATCACTAGGCGAATGAATTCCGGGTGAGCATTCTGGTAGTCGAAGGTGAAGGCAACGAGTTTGCGCAGCGCGTCCTCCGGAGGCTTATGCGCCAGATCCAGCGTCGCCTCTATGCTGCGAATGTTGCGGTAGGACTGCTCGAGGACAGCGATGTAAAGTCCCTCCTTGCCACCGAAGTAGTAGTAGATCATCCGCTTGCTCGTCTTGGTGCGAGCCGCGATCTCGTCGACACGGGCACCGCTGAAACCCTTGTCGGCGAACTCTTTCGTGGCAACCTCGATGATATTGCGCCGCGTCCCTTCCGGGTCATTCACGCGCTGCCGACGGCGTCTTTGGCCCCGCAATCTCTCGTGTTTCATGCCGATTTGTAACCCAAGCTGGCAGTATCGAACGTGCAACGGTGCCTACATAGGACAAGCTGGGTCGAACCAAAAGCGTTGTGAACCACCGAGGTCTGATATGGGTCAACAGCATCGACCGCTGAACGTCCGCTTCGAAAGAGGAGCGGACCTCGTCTTGAGACCGTAAGACGATACGAGGCACCTGCACCTGCCGTACATCGCGGCGCTGATTGATCGCGGCATAGTCTTTCAACGTATTGGAGAGAAGGTGGCTGCCAGAAACATGTCGGCTTGCTGCGCGAGGAGCAGATCTGGACCGCCGGGCGGAGGCCAGACGCCAGTTCTTACAGCCTCGCCACGAAGGCTCTGGCGCTGATCGAGGCTCGTGTAGGGCCAGATGTGAACGAAACGCGGCAGGGCGCCGCTGAGTGAGTACATGGCGGCCAGCAAGGACGAAAGTTTTGCGCGATTTGGAACGGCGGCCTGCCAGAGCTCTATGGTCTTGGCGAGTCCGGCAGTCTGCAAGGCGTAGGTGCGCACCTCGAAGAACGGTCCCATTGCGCCGGTGGGCATCGGAGGCACGAAGGGGAAGGGGACGTAGGTGGCGGACGACACGGCGCTCATCATGTCGGCCACCCCATAGGGATTGGCACCGCGCACAATCAATTCACGGTCCACGGAAATCTCCGGCTCGTTATCGTACTCACGAATCAACAAGATCTGGTTGAGCGCACCGAGCTCTGAGAAGCAACACGCCAGCAACTTGCCGCGCAGCCGCGTCTCACGCAACCATTGCTCCAAGCGGGGCAGAGCCTTGGGCGTGGTGCCCGGCCGCAAGACTAGCGTCGTGACGTCATAGTGCATGGTGCGTACTCCTTTGCTCGGCTGTCGGTGCGAGACAAACTCAGCACGGCTTGGACAACTGCCTTTCGCCGACAACTGTACAGCCCTTTCCCGGGGTGGTTAGATGTCTGACCAGCAAGATAGCTGGCAGTCACGGAAAGGGGCAAAGCACGCTCCCGTGGCCCGCCGTCTTGATATAGGGAGAGGGCCGGCTCGCCGGACGAGGACTTCGGCGGGTCTCAAACAAATCAAAATCGCCGGTGGAGGAAACACATGCTCATGACATCGCGGATTGCGCGGGCGGCCTTGACGATCGGCCTGGCGATGGGTGCCGGTGTCGGCCTTTGGCATCCATCGTCGGCCCAGGAGAAGGTCGTGCGCGTCTGGCACACCGAGACCGAGCCTCAGACCATCAAGGCGTTCAACGACATCGCCCGGCGCTTCGAGGCGAAGCATCCGGGCGTCAAGATCGAGGCCGAGGGGCTTGCCTGGGGAGACCTGGAAGGCAGGATCATGGCCTCGCTGGCGGCTGGCGCCCCACCGGAGCTCTCCCACGGGCAGCCCATCACCTGCACAGCGCTGCAGGCCAAGGGGCTGCTCAATCCGCTGGACGAGGTGGTGAAAGCTATCGGTGAAGACAACATCTGGGAGCAGATCAAGCGCGTGTGCAACGTCGGCGGCAAGCAATACGGACTCGTGCACGCTGCCGGCACGTCGCTGTTGATCTACCGCAAGGACCTGGCGACGAAGGCCGGCCTGAAGCCGCCGAAGACCTGGGCCGATCTCCTGGTCAACGCCAAGGCGCTTACCCAAGACACCAACAACGACGGCAAGATCGACATCTATGGCATCACCGTTCCCGGCGACAACCTGTTCGTCAACATCCTGCTGGGCGAACTGATCAAGGCCAACGGCGGCATCCTCTTCGACAAGAACAACCGGCCGCAACTGACCGACAAGAAGATGATCGAGGTGCTGGAGTTCTGGCGCGAGCTCGTGAAATATGCGCCGCCCGGCTGGGAGGGCCACGGCTATCTCCAGACGTTCCAGAACCTCTACGGGCAGAAGGCCGCCATGATGTTCCAGGGCTACGGCCGCGGCGCCGGCATGATCGAGAAGTTCGCGCCTAAGGAGATGGCCAACGACAAGACCTTCGACGTCTGGGTCAAGCCGCACGGACCCAGCGGCGACGCCCCGGCCGCGCAGGTGGACGAAGAGCCGTGGATGCTCTTCAAGGACGGAAAGAACCAGAGGGAGGCCATCGAGTTCCTCAAGTTCTTCTATCAGGATGACAACTATCTCGATTACGTCTCGACCGTGCCGATCCACTTCTTCCCCATCACCAAGTCGCTACGCAATTCGGCCAAGTACCAGAACGTCGAGATGATCCAGCGCTGGAAGGGTTGGATCGACGTGCAGCAGGGCTACCTCGACCGAGATCAGGGCAAACCGACGCTGGTCGTCGACTGGGCTGACATGACCGAGAAGCCCTACCTGATGGAGGTTCTCGGCTCCGGCATCCTGCGCGACATGGTGATGGACGTTGTCATTGAGAAGATGACGCCGCAGAAGGCCACCGAGAAGGCGCAGAAGCGGCTCGAGGATATGTTGCGCGGCAAGGGCTATCTCAAGGGCTGACGTTGCCGCCCACAGAGGCTAAAAGCTTGGACGGCAGAAAGGCCACGCTGGCCAAAGCGGGGAGTGTTCTGCCTCGGCGCGCTGCGCCTGTCGGAGCAGGCGACCGGGCTATTGCTGGTGCTGCCCGCCGTACTCCTGCTCTGCGCTCTCACGCTTTACCCGGTCGTCTATGGCGCGTGGATCAGTACGTTCAACAAGCATTCGTTTTTCCCCGAGCAGACCTTCGTCGGCCTGGGCAACTACGCGTATGTGCTGTCCGATCCCGAGTTTTGGAACAGCGTGCGCCTGGGGGCCATCTATGCGCTGTCCTCGATCGTGCTTCAGATCGCGCTGGGGGTCGGAGCCGCTCTTGTCGTCAACGAGGCGTTCCCGGGGCGCAATGTTGTCCGCGCGATCCTGATCTTTCCCTACGTCATACCGACCGTGGTGGCCGTGATCCTGTGGAAGTGGCTGCTCAACAGTCAGTTCGGCCTTGTCAACTATCTGCTGGAGGATGTCGGGGTCATCGCTGGGCCGATCAGCTGGATGGGCAAGGACTGGATCATGGTGTCGCTGATCCTGGTGAGCGTGTGGCAGTTCTTCCCGTTCGTCGTCCTCGCCGTGCTCGCACGCCTGCAGTCGATCCCCAATGAGCTCTATGAAGCCGCCACCATCGACGGGGCGAACGCCGTGCAGCGGTTCGTGCATGTCACCCTGCCGCAGCTGCGCGCCGTGCTGTTCATCGTCATCCTGCTGCGCTCAATTTGGATGTTCACCAAGTTCGACACGCCCTGGCTCATGATCCTGGGCGGGGCTGCCGAGACCTATATCCGCACTCTGCCGGTCTATACGTACCAGCGCACGTTCGCCTACTACGAGGCGGGGATCGGCGCCACCATGGCGATGCTGATGTTTCTCATGCTGGCAGCCGCCACCGCGCTTTATTTTCGCCTCTTCAGGCGCGAGGAGGCACTATGACGGCAGCGCGCGCATTGCGGCGGCGTCTTCCCCTCGTCGTGGCGACGGCAGTGTTGCTCGTCGTCTTTGCCGGCTTCCCGTTCGCGTGGATGATCTCGACCGCGTTCAAGGAGTCGCACGAGATCTTCGCCACGCCGCCGAGCCTCATTCCGCGAACCTGGACGCTCGACAATCTGCAGCGGCTGTTCACGGAGACCAAGGCTCTGACCTATCTGCGCAACAGCATCGTCGTCTCGCTTTCGACGGTGGCGCTGGTCATTGCGGTCGCGACGCCGGCCGCCTACAGCCTGACGCGCTTCCGCTTCCCCGGCCGCGAGCAGCTCGCCGGCACCATTCTCTTCACCTACATGTTCGCGCCCATCATGATTATCGTGCCGTTCTACGTCATGATGCGGTTCCTGAGACTGACCAACACTCACGTCGGCCTGGTGCTCGCCTACACAGCCTTTTGCCTCCCTTTCGCATTGTGGATGCTGCGCACCTTCTTCCAGAGCATCCCCTTGGACATCGAGGAGGCGGCGATGGTCGACGGCGCCAACCGCTTTCAAACGGTACTCTATGTGGTCCTGCCGCTCGCCTTGCCCGGCGTCATCGCCACCTCCATCTTCACGTTCATACTGGCCTGGAACGACTACATCTTTGCCCGCATCCTGATCAGCGCGGACGAGCTGAAGACCCTGCCGGTAGGCATCGCCGACCTCTATAATGCGTCCGTGGTCGACTGGGGGATGATCATGGCCGCCGGCCTGCTCGTTCTAACACCGGTGTTGGGGGTATTCTTCGTCATACAGAAGTACATGGTCGCCGGTCTCGGTGCAGGGGCGGTCAAGGGTTGAGGCGAGTAGCAGAAAGCCAATTGTCTCGAGCGCATAGGTCAGCGCTGCTGACGCATTTCGTGCAGATTCCATGGTCGTTCGTGCTTTCTACACGCGCATTGGTGCCACCGGTGCATGCGCCATTGCAAGCGCACCGCAGCAATCCCTAGCTTTGATTGTGAACCGCCTCCGAGCATGAGCGGCGGCCCGCCTCCACAGGCGAGAAAACATCAGCAGGGAGCGACGACCCATGATCCCGGCCCCGTTCTCCTATCACCGTCCCAAAAGTATCGCGGTTCAGCCGTTGGCGCGCGAGAATGCCGTGCTGAGTGCCCGCTCAGACAGCGGCGACAGCAGCAGCCCGCCCGCGCGCATGGAGGGCGCCTCTCGCAGCGAGCGCCTGGCCGAGACCGACTTCCGCAAACTCCACGACCCCGACGCGATCACCGAGGCGCACGCGCTTGCCGCACGCCTCGCCAGGCGCATGCGTACCCGCCTGAGCCGCCGCGAGCGCGCGCGCAGCAAAGGCCGCCGCATCGACATGCGCCGTACCATCCGCCGCAACGTCTCGCACGGTGGCGTGCCCATCGAGCTCCTGTGGCGCAAGCGCAAGCGCAAACCCCTGCGCCTCGTGGTGCTGCTCGACGCATCGGGCTCCATGAGCCTATACACGGCCGTGTTCGTGCGCTTCATTCACGGCGTGCTCGACAACTTCCGCGAGGCGGAGGCCTTCCTGTTCCACACGCACCTGGTGCACGTCTCCGCCGCCATGCGTGAGAAGGACGCCGCCCGCGCGCTCGATCGCCTCTCGCTGCTGGCGCAAGGTGTCGGCGGCGGCACTCGCATCGGCGAGAGCCTCGCCACCTTCAATCGCTGGCACGCCAAGAGCGTGATCCACTCGCGCACCTGCGTGATGATCATCTCCGACGGCTACGACACCGGAGCGCCGGAGGCGATGGCGATCGAGATGTGCCGTCTTGCCAGGCGCTGCCGCCGCATCGTCTGGCTCAACCCGATGATCGGCTGGGACGGCTATGAGCCCACCGCCCGCGGCATGCAGGCGGCCCTGCCCCACGTCAGCCTGTTTGCGCCTGCCCATAACTTTAAGTCGCTCGCAGCCCTCGAGCCCTACCTGGCGAGCCTCTAGATGAACGCCATGACCATGAACCCGACACCGACCCACAGCGTCTCGGCCGATCTTCTCGAGGAGATCAAGGCGCTGAAAGAAGCCGGCGAGCCCTTCGCCGTCGCCACTGTGGTGCGCACTGTCTCCCTCACCGCCGCCAAGGCCGGCGCCAAGGCCGTCATCCGCCGCGACGGCTCGATGTCCGCTGGCTGGATCGGCGGTGGCTGCGCCCGCGCGGCCGTGCTCAACGCGGCGCGCGCCGCGCTGACCGACGGCAAGCCGCGCCTCATCTCGGTGCAGCCCGGTGACGCCCTGCAGGAACACGGTGTCGCTGCCGGAGAGACCAAGGAGGGCGTGGAGTTCGCCCGCAATATGTGCCCGAGCCAGGGCACCATGGACGTGTTCGTCGAGCCAACGCTGCCGAAGCCCGAGCTGCTCATCTGCGGCGCCACGCCGGTCGCGGTTGCCCTCGCCAACCTCGGCCGTCGTCTCGGTTTCCTCGTCAGCGTAGCCGCGCTCGCCGAGGAGCACGCCAAGTTCGATGCCATCGACATCGCCATTGCCGACTATGATCTGTCCGCCCTGATGCCGGCCGAGCGCTACATCGTTATCGCCACCCAGGGCCGCGGCGACGAGGCCGCCCTTGCCGCCGCGCTGGCCGCGCCAGCCCGCCACATCGCCTTCGTCGGCTCGCACCGCAAGGCTGCGGCGCTGCGCCAATCATTGGCGGCTAAGGGCATCGCGCCAGAGAAGCTCGCCGCCCTGCACTCACCGGCCGGCCTCGATATCGGAGCCGTGACGCCCGAGGAAATCGCGCTCTCCGTTCTCGCCCAGATCATCGAGCACCGCCGCCGCGGAGCGCGCACCACCACAACCGACACGACGGCCTGACCGCCGCTCGACAAACGCACGCACAGGAAGGAGATGTCCAATGGAGATGAGTGGCGAACGCCGGATTGCGGCCGGCCGCAAGCAGGTGTGGGCCGCGCTTAACGATCCCAGCATCCTCAAGCAGTGCATCCCCGGCTGCGAGGAGCTGGAGATGCAGTCTCCGACCGACATGGCGGCCCGCATCAAGCTGCAGATCGGCCCCGTGAAGGCTACCTTTAACGGCAAGGTGCTGCTCACCGACCTCGATCCGCCCAACGGTTACAGAATCGTAGGCGAGGGCAGCGGGGGTGTGGCGGGCTATGCCAAGGGCGCTGCCACCGTGCACCTGGTCGACGACGTGCGGGGCACGCTCATGACCTACACCGTCAAGGCGGATGTCGGCGGCAAGCTCGCCCAGCTCGGCGGCCGGCTGATCGACTCCACCGCCAAGAAGATCGCCGACGAGTTCTTCGAGAAATTCACGGAGATCGTTGGGCCGACCCCCACTGCCGACGCGGTCGCTGCGTCTGCTTCCATTCCCGTCAAGAAGCCCGGCTGGTTCAAGCGGTGGTTTGGAAGAAGGGAAGCGGCTGGCTTGCCATGACATGCCCTCCCTCTCCCCGTACCACGGCGACAAGATTTGACTTCGTCGGCATTGAGTCAGTTCGGGGTCAAAACTCACCCGCTATAGCGCTGAGCTGACACGTCAGGTCCTCGGCCGGAATGCTAAGGTGCGAGGGCTACAAGTCTATCATGCGGCCGAGCAACCAGTAGATTTCGGGAGCTTTGTTGAACGTGCCATCGAGCAGCACATTGGGGGTCTTGATCTGATCCTGCACATTGTTGGCAAGCGAGACGTAGGTCGGCACCACGCTGCCGATATCGATGATAAGATCCGGCTTGAACTTCAGGACATACTCCAGATTGGCGGTGCCGCCGCGCCCTGTGAGCCGGCCGTATTCCGGAAGCTCGCGCACGCTCTCCAGGAGAAATGGCTTCTCGGCGGCACTCGGCGCGCGCACCCAGCCAATCATCTTCTCCGGTGCAAGCGTGTAGAGCAGGATCGATGCGGGTGGTCCGGCGGCAAGAACGCGCGATATCCGATCGGGTATCTCTACGCGGCGCCCGGCAGAGTCGACTACCGTACGGAGTGCCTGGGCCGACCCAGCCGCAATCACGCAAAACGCAAGTATTGCCACAACACCGCTTAAATCCGGCATGCCGGGCAGCGCATGGCAGCACTCCTCTTCGCTCGCGACAGCGCAATAGCTGATAGAATATAGCCGGGGATCGTGTATTTGTATCGGGCAGATCACGGCTTGAGCCGTACTAAGCGAGGATGATCGACATGGTCGTTAGCAGGCGTACATGGCTTGGCAAGGCCGGGGGATTGGCCGCCGTGCTGCTGGGGGTGGGAATGCCGCAAGCCCCGGTTCAGGCACAGGGGCGAGACGTCCTCATTTTTGCGGCCGCGAGCCTCAAGAACGCGCTCGATGCAATCAACGCGCAGTGGCAGAAGGAGACGGGCAAGAAGGCCACCATCTCCTATGCCTCGAGCCCGGCGCTCGCCAAACAGATCGAGCAGGGGGCGCCGGCACAGATATTCATTTCGGCTGACCTCGACTGGATGGACTATGTGGCCCAGAAGAACCTGATCAAACCCGATACCCGCTCCAATTTGCTCGGCAACCGTATCGTGCTGATCGCGCCCAGGGACAAAGCCCAGCCGATCGAGATCAAGGCCGGATTCGACCTTGCAAAGGTGCTCGGCGACGGGCGGTTGTCGATGGCCAATGTCGATTCCGTTCCCGCCGGCAAGTACGGCAAGGCGGCGTTGGAGAAGCTGGGTGTCTGGGCCAGC
>CAVWOY010000003.1:0-315183 GCA_963756735.1 uncultured Alphaproteobacteria bacterium | reverse complement strand
GGTAAACGGGAGCTCAGCGCTCTGCCAGCAGGTTCTGCAGGTCGAGGCGTAGGCGGCCCATCTCCAGCTCGCCCTTGTCATTGACCGGCCACAGCTCGCGCGGCCGGTCCCAGTACAGCTCGACGCCGTTGTCGTCGGAGTCGCGCAGATAGAGCGCCTCGCTGACGCCGTGGTCGCTGGCGCCGTCGAGCTCGATGCCGGCGGCCATGACGCCGGCGCAGCGCATCGGCCAGCGCCGCGCGCGTCGGGATAGAGGATGGCGAGGTGATAGAGGCCGGTGGTGCCGGGCGGCGGCGGCGAGCCGCCGCGCTCTCCCAGGTGTTGAGGCCGATGTGGTGGTGATAGCCGCCGGCCGAGACGAACGCCGCCTCCTTGCCGTGGCGCTGCATCAGCTCGAAGCCGAGCACGCCGCAGTAGAACGACGAGCGCGCGCTCCAGGTCGGCGACCTTGAGATGGACGTGGCCGATGCGGGTGCCCGCGGCGATAGGGCGCGAGGGGCGGTGGTCGGCGAGCGGCGGAGGCGGGCATCGTGTCAGTCATGGGGGGCGACCCCTTCGGCGGGTCAGGCCCATGCTCAACGCTTGCGGATCGGCTCGACGGCGGTCGAACGGGGTCTGAGCCCCTCCAGAAACCCCGCCAGATCCTCGGTCATGTGGTGCACGTGCGCGGGCGGCTCGCGCCAGGCGCGCATGGCCTTCTGCACGGGGTGGTCGTGGTCGTAGTCGGAGCGGACCAGCACCGTGGTCATGCCCAGCGCGTGCGGCGCCTCCAGGTTGTGCGGCATGTCCTCGAACATGGCGGCGGCACCGGCCTCGACCCCGTGCAGCGCGCAGAACATGTCGTAGCAGGCGGGCACGGGCTTGGGCACGTAGTCGGCGGCGACGATGTCGAAGATGCCGTCGAAGCAGATGCAGGATGCCGACCTTGGCCGCCACGCGCTCGGCATGCGCGACGCGAGCCGTTGGTGAAGATGAACTTGCGGCCGGGCAGCGCGTCGATGGCGGCGCCAGCTCGGGATGCTCGGCAACCACCGACAGGTCGAGGTCGTGCACGTAGTCGAGGAACGCCTTGGGGTCCATCCTGTGCACCTGCATCAGGCCCGACAGCGTGGTGCCGAACTGGCGGTAGTAGGTCTTCTGCAGGTGGCGCGCGTAGACGAAGGGGACGCCGAGATAGCGGGCGATGTACTCGCCCATCTGCTGGTCGACCTGGGCGAACAGGTTGCATTCGGCGGGGTAGAGCGTGTTGTCGAGGTCGAAGATCCAGGCTTGCGTGCGCTCGAAGCCGCGGGTGCGGCGCGCGTTCCCTCCCCGCCTTCCGCAGGGGAGGGTTAGGGGAGGGGCAGACGCTGAACGTCGGCGTCGGGCTTCCCCTCACCCCGACCCTCTCCCCGCAAGCGGGGAGGGAGAAGCCGCACGGCGAGATCGACGATGCCGTCACGCCGCCTCTTCACCTTGCGGCCGACCAGCGTGCCGACGCCGTGCTCGGTGAAGAGCTCGAGCAGCACGCAGTGCGGCACCCGGCCGTCGAGGATGACCACGGCCTCGACGCCCGCCTCCACCACCTCGATGCAGCCCTCGACCTTCGGGATCATGCCCCCGGTGATGGTGCCGTCGCGGATCAGCCTGCGCGCCTCCTCGATCGGAGAGCTGCTCGATCAGCTTCTTGTCCTTGTCGAGCACGCCGGCGACGTCGGTGAGCAGCAGCAGGCGCTTGGCCTTCATGCGCGCGGCAAGCGCGCTGGCGAAGGTGTCGGCGTTGATGTTGAGGGTCTCGCCGTCGCGGCTGATGCCGACGGGCGCGATGACCGGGATCAGGTCGGAGCCGGAGATCACCTCGACGATGTGCGGGTTGATCTCGGCGGGATCGCCGACGTAGCCGATGTCGACCGCCTGCATCAGGTTGGACTGGGGTCGGGCATCTCGCGTGATCTTCTTGGCGATCATCAGGTTGGCATCCTTGCCCGAGATGCCGACGGCCTTGCCGCCCTGACGGTTGATGGCGGTGACGATGTCCTTGTTGATGAGGCCCGCCAGCACCATCTCGACCACCTCGACGGTGGGCTTGTCGGTGACGCGCAGGCCATGCACGAACTCGGTCTTGATCTCCAGCCGCTTGAGCATGCCGGCGATCTGCGGGCCGCCGCCGTGCACGACGATGGGGTTCACGCCCGACTGCTTGAGCAGCACGATGTCCTGCGCGAACGCGGCCGACAGCGCGGCATCGCCCATGGCGTGCCCGCCGAACTTGACGATCACGGTCTGGCGGCTGTAGCGCTGCATGTAGGGCAGCGCCTCGGCCAGAATGCGGGCCTGCGACTGGGCCTCCACGGGCGGAGACGGTGCCGATGCAACCGCGGGCGCCGCTGTTTCCGCCTTGACTGTCTGGTTGGCTGTTTGGCGCTTTGCCATGCCTTGAACCTCGTGCCGCGCGGCCGATGGGCCAGGGTCGGGCGGCGGGTGCACTTATAGCGGCCCTTGTGGCTCGCTCAACGGAATTTGCGCCGAGTTGCCTGGCTTCGTCCCCGCACAGAATACTTGTGCGCGGGCCATGATGCCGCCCGGTCGATCGACTAGAATTGGTGAATTCGTGGCGAGCATCCGCGAGCGTTCGGCAACGGCCGTGCTAGGCCGATGCGCGTTGCCCGGCGGGGAGTAGGATGCCGCAGCCCTTGGCGGACGAGCTCAGATCGATCCAGTTCTCGCCCAAGCTCGGCGAGAGCCTGGAGCGCGCGCGCGCCTTTGCGCGTGAGCAGTCGCATCGTGCCGTGCTGCTGGAGCATCTTCTGCTGGCCCTGACCGAGGATGCCGATGCATCGGCCGTGATGCAGGCCTGCAACGTGGACCCGCTGCGCCTCGGCACCGACGCTTCGGGCTACCTCGGCCGCTGCTGGAGGACATGCGCGCGCCGGACGGCGTCGAACCCCGCGCGGACGCCGAGCTGCTGCGAGTGTTGCAGGCTGCGGGGCAGGCCGCCCAACAGTCGCGGCGGCGTCAGATCGACGGCGCCATCGTGCTCGCGGCCATTGTCGGGGACGGAAAGAGCCCGGCCGCCGGACTGCTCAAGGCGCACGGCCTGACGTTCGAGGAGGCCATTCGCGCCCTGCAGAAGGCCACCACCACGGCCAACGCCAAGGCCCGCTCGCAGCTCTATGCACCAAGTGGCAAACCTCAGCCCGTAACGGCGGCGCCAGCCACCGCTTCCTCGGCCGGAGGTGACGCCGAGACGCCGGCGGTACCTGCCGCCGACGGCGAAGAGCCCGACCCCGCAACACCGCAATCGGTCGACGAGATCCTCGCGGCGGCGCGCGCGCGCATCCAGGCGCGCTCAATAATGACCCCGGCCGCCAAACCGGAGCCCGCAGCATCACCGCAGCCGACGCCGCCGGCCGAGACGAGGCCAATGCCACTCTCGAGCCTGGCGTCGGCGGCCCCTCCTCCGGCAGCATCACCGCCCGACGACGACGATGACGTGACGCAAGACGACCCGGAAGCTGCGCCGCCGCAGCGGGCTGCTGCTGCCCCGCCTCCGGCATCCGCGCCACGCCCCGGCTGGACGCCGCCGCCGGCTCCCCCCGCCGTCCAGCCACCGGGACGCGTGCCTCCGCAAACTCGGCCGGCTGCCGGTTTCCAAGGCCGGCCCCCCAGGCCCGGCAAAGGCAGTCAGCGTTCACCCGCTCCGCCGCAGCGACCGGATGCGCCGCCCCCGCAACTGGGCCGCCCCGGCGGAGCAATTCAACCGGGCCTCCCGCCTCCCCCGCAGCAGGCACCCTGGCCTTACCCTCCCCAACCGGGTCATCCGGGGACCGGCCGGAGCGAACGGCGCGCTCGCCGAGCCGCACCACTCCCCGCGGCCACCCGCCTGCGAGACCGCGCGCCGGCGCAACGCACCGGCGGCCAGGGCGGCGGACCGCTGGTTGAGACGATCCCGCGCCGCATGCGTCTCGGCAGAGCCTCGTCGGCGCAAGTGCGCATCGCCCGCGACAAGATCGATGGCCTCATCATGCTGCTGCTCAGCGGACGCGGCATGGCGCACCGCTCGGAAGGGTTCATCACCCGTGCCCTGTCGGTGCGTCTGCGCGCGCCCGATGGTGGTTTTGCCATCGAGCCCGGCTCGCCGGAGACGCAATGGGTGGAGACGGCGCCTGGCCTGCAGCACGACGAGTTCGTGAATTGGCGCTGGAGCGTGACGCCGCAACGCCGCGGTCGCGGCCGCCTTCTGCTGATCGTCACAGTCCGCATCGTAGGGCGTGACGGACTGGCCACCGAGACCGCTCCGCCCGACCGCGTGATCGAGGTTTCCGTCAAGGGCGGCAGGCTGCGCCGACTGATGCGGTGGACGTGGCTGCTGACGGTGCTGGCGCTGGGCGTCGCCATCGGCCGCTTCGGCACCGAGTTCTGGGCACTGGGCTGGGCGGCCTTCAAGCGGATCGCCGGCTGATCCATTGACATGCCGCCGGCTCGACTGGCGGTTCCAAGCTCAAATCGCACACGAACGTGAAACCCCGCACTTGACTTTCGCGGCGTGCGACACGATACTTAACCATATGGTTTACTATCGCAACGCCCAGCTCGATCTAGCCTTCGCCGCGCTCGCCGACCCCACCCGGCGCGCGATCGTCGACCGCCTGGCGCGCGAGACCGAGGCGACGGTGAGCGAGCTTGCCGCCCCGTTCGCGGTCTCGCTGCCGGCGGTGATGAAGCATCTGGACGTGCTGGCGCGCGCCAAGCTGATCGCACGGGAGAAGAGCGGCCGCACGGTGCGCTGCCGCCTGGAGCCCGCGCCGATGGAAGCCGCCATGCAGTGGTTGTCGCGCTATGAGCGCTTCTGGACCGAAAGTCTGGATCGACTTGCCGCCCTCATCGAGGAGGAACAATGCTCACCAAGCCAAGCCTCACCCTCAAACGCCGACTCAAAGCGACGCCCGCGCAAGTCTTCAGCGCGTGGACGGACCCGGAAAAATAGTGCGCTGGTTCGGCCCCGCCGACACGCTGGCGGGATCGGTGAAGGCGGACATGGATGTGCGCCCGGGCGGCCGCTACACGATGCGGTTCAAGACCGACAACGGCGAGGCGCACCAGGTCGGCGGCGTCTACCGCGAGGTGGTGCCGAACAGCCGGCTGGTGTTCAGCTGGGCCTGGCAATCGACGCCGGAGCGCGAGTTGCTCGTCACCGTGACGGTGACCGCCGACGGCAACGGCAGCCTGCTCACCCTGCACCACGAGCAGTTCTTCGACCAGGCCGCCGCCGACGGCCACAAGCGCGGCTGGACCGGCACTCTCGACAAGCTCGAGCGTTATCTTCCTAGGCACACCTCGGAGAAGGAGATGATCATGGCAAAGACAGCAACCCTGCGGCGCAAGCCTGCGCAAACCAGCGAGCCGGTGGCGCCGCCGCGGCCGTGGACGCACGGCAGCTTCCACTGGAACGAGCTCAGGACGCGCGATGCGGAGCGCGCCATGGCGTTCTATCGCGACACCGTGGGCTGGCGCTTCGAGCGCTCCTCCACGCCCGACGGCCGCGACTACTGGGTGGCGTTCCAGGGCGAGGAGTGCGTCGCCGGCCTCTTTCCGCTCAGCTCGCCCGAGTTCGACGGCGTGCCGGAGAGCTGGATGTCGTTTCTCGCCGTCGACGACGTCGATGCGCATGTGGCCAAGGCGGTCGAGGCAGGCGCCAAGCTGATGATGCCGATCTTTGACGTTCCCCACGTCGGGCGCATCGCCATGCTGCTGGAGCCGAGCGGCGCCGGCATCGGCTGGATGACTCCGGTCGGCCCGCAAACCTCGGTGAAGTGACCGCAACTCAACGGAGCACACCAGATGATCACGGTCTCCGCCTTCAAATGGGTTCCGGATTTCGCTCAAGGTCAGGTGCGCGATCTGCGCGCGCGCTGGGCGCTGGAGGAAGCCGGCCTGCCCTACACCACGCGCCTTCTCGATCAGGGTGACCAGGACAAGCCGGAATACCGCGCATTGCAGCCTTTCGGCCAAGTGCCCGTCCTCGAGGACAACGGTTTCGCGCTGTTCGAGTTGGGAGCCATCGTGCTGCACGTGGGCGAGCGCAGCGAAGCGCTGCTGCCGAAGGATTCCGCCCGCTCGCGCTCGCGCGACGCAATGGCTGATCGCCGCGCTCAACTCCATCGAGCCCTTCCTCATGGACGTGGCCCGGATCGACATCTTCTACGCCGATCAGGAATGGGCCAAGCTGCGGCGCGCGGGAGCGGTGGAGTTCGCAAAGAAGCGTCTCGCCGGGCTGTCGAGATCGCTCGGCGACAAGCCCTATCTCGACGGTGAGCGCTTCACCGCGGGCGACCTGATGATGACGACCGTGCTCAGGATCCTGAAGCACACCGACATCGTCACCAGCGACAGGCGCCTTGCCGCCTACATCGAGCGCTGCACGGCCAGACCGGCCTTCAGGCGCGCCTTCGACGGCCAGATGGCCGACTTCAAGATGGCCGCATAAAGCAGGCGGCTTGCTGATCGCCGAGAGCGGCGCCCTGGTCTGGCATTTGCGGCAAGCCGCTGGCCGCGCAGCGGCCGCTCTTGCGCAGTTCTGTTCGAGAAAAAGTAGGAACTAAACCATGAGCAGATCCATCACCCAGAAGATCGTGCCGCATCTTTGGTACAGCAAGGAAGCGGAGGAGGCAGCCCGCTTCTATTCCACCATCTTCCCCGACTCGCGCGTCGATCGCGTCACCCCGTTGCCCGCGGACTCGCCGAGCGGGCCGGCGGGCTCGGTATCGGTTGTCGAGTTCACGCTGTTCGGCCAGCCCTTCCTGGCGATCAGTGCAGGCCCGCATCATGATTTCAACGATGCGATCTCGCTCCGCGTAAGCTGTGAGTTGCAGGAGGAGATCGACCGGTACTGGAATGCGCTGCTCGAGAACGGCGGCAAGCCGCAGGCCTGCGGCTGGATCATCGACAGGTACGGCTTGCGCTGGCAGATCGCTCCGACTGTGCTCGGCGAAATGATCACGGATTCGGACAAGGGCAAGGCCAAGCGCGTGGCCGAGGAGATGCTGAAGCAGGTCAAGTTCGATATCGCGGCGCTGAAGCGCGCCTACGACGGAGCTAGTCCTAACGGGAGACGAGCGAACTGAGGAAGGCTCGCAGTTCGGTGCGCTGCGCCTGACGCCGCAGCGCTCAGCTTGCCGGCTGCGTGCTCTCGCCGTGGCGCATGCGCGCCTGCGGTCCCTTCCAGCCGGCCAGCCTGGAAAGAAACCCGGTGCCCCAGCTCAGGTGCATGACCATCGCCGCCGCACCGCTGAGCAGCAGGCAACGATCGCCGTCGCGTTTCGCCAGCGCCACGCCATAGCCGAGGCAAGCAAGCGCATAGATGAGCGGGCCCAGCAGAAACCACGGCTGGAGGATGGCAAGTGCCACCGACAGCGCGACCCCCAGGACGAAGGCAACGGGCAGCACCTGCCGCACGCGCGGGCCCTTGCGATGCTTCAAGAGCGTGCTCGCGCGTCCCCGCCCGTGCCGGAAATACTGGCTGGCGAGCGAGACGAGGTCGGCACGGGGAAAATACGTGACCGCGATGTCGCCGTTCATGTAGATGCGCCTGCCGGAGCCGGTGAGCCTAGCATCGAGCTCGGCATCCTCGTTGTGCGTAAAGCTCTCGTCGTAGCCCCCAAGCTCCAGGAATGTGCGCCTGTCGAAACCCGCGTGATGGCCGTGCTCGACATAGCCCGACCATCCAATCAGCCGGTGGGCCGAGCCGCCGTTCCCCATCCGGCTGTTCTGCGCCGCCGCGATCGCGCGCTGCATGCAGGTCGTCCCCTCCGTGCGCATCGGCACGACCACCGAGGCGATCTGCCTCTCCGACAGGTCCTTGACGCAGCGTTCCACGAAACCGGCGGGATAGCGCATGTGGCAATCGGCGCGCACCAGGTAGGCCGCGCGCGGGTCGGCGAGCCTCGCCGCCAGATTGACGCCGGCCGATTGAATTCTCTTCTCGTTGCGGACCACGCGAATGCGCGGGTTGGCCGCGGCGAGCTCGGTGACTATGGCGCAAGTGCGGTCGGTGCTGCCGCCGTCGAGCACCAGCAACTCGTAGTCGAGGCCGCTGGCGTCGGGAACGATCGAGGCGATCGCGTCGGCGATATAGTGCTCCTCGTCGAGCGCGGGCATCACGATACTGACGAACTGTTTGCCCTGCGGAGCCACGGCATCCCCGACCCTGCCCGCACCGGTCAGCCAAACCGTGAGCGGCGCGTGAAACTGTACGGGGGCAATACCAGGCCAATGCCGGGGTAGCACTCGCAATCCATTGCGATGTTTACCACTTGCTCGCGCGACCTGTATACAATGACGGGCGTATTTGGCTGCGCGGGACCACGCGGTGTCGCTATCTTGCGAGTATCGCGCGACGGGGCTTGCGAGCGAGCTTTGGGGTAGCCTTGTTCTGAGAGGCGCAAGGCGTGCAAGCTGGCGCTAGAAGCGGCCGAGGCTGGAGAATTGCAGATGAATCGCGGCGTGCAGGCTAGTGCGCACGATTGGCCCGGCCGCAGGGCAGGCGTTCAACGCTGGCCCTTCAACAGAAGTCTCCTGGAATTGGGCTTCGACGCAGCCTGCATCGCCTTTATCCTTGCCATCGCATCATCTGCTCGCCTCGCCACTGTCGATCGCGCAGCATGGCTGCTCGCGGACTTGACCATGGTGGTGATGCTGGCGACATGGCACGCGCAGTTTATCGAAACCGCCCGAAAGAACCTGATTCTTCTGAGTTGGCCCGCGCTGGCGATAATGTCCTCGTTGTGGTCGCTGACCCCAGAGGTGAGCCAGTATCACGGCATCCAACTTTTCGCGACCGTTCTAGTCGGCTTTCTGCTGAGCATCTTTGCGCGCCTTGATCGCCTCGTCCCGCTGCTGTTCACCGCATTTTTCGGATCGGCAATTCTCTCGGCCGCTTTCGTGCTCGCCAATCCTGCTTCTGGCATAGCGCCGGGTGGGGAATGGCAAGGGGTCTATGCCCACAAGAACCTGATGGGGAGCATGATGGGCCTGCTCATAATCGCAGCTGCCTGTCTGTTCCTGGAGGGCTGGTACCGCTGGCTCTCAGGCGGCGCGATGCTTTTTGCCGCGATGCTCCTGCTACTGTCGCGATCTGGAACAGCCATTGTCGTTCTGGCTGTTACCCTTTCCGCCTTTCCGGTCACCATGATCATGCGGAAGGGGATGATTGCTGCCGGGATGGCGGCAGGGCTTGCCCTCGTGGTCGGCGCCGCCGTTTTGGTCGTGCTCGAGCTCAATGGCGTCGACCTCATGCGATATCGTCCTGCGCGCCCTGGGCAAGGACGAGACGCTGACCGGTCGCACACTCCTATGGGATATCGCCATCGACGCTTATGAGAGTCGCCCCTGGTCCGGGTTCGGCTTCAAAGCATGGTGGGCGTCCGAGGAGACCGGGGCACCTTTCGTCAAGTATATCATCGCCAGCGAAGCAGGCTCGTTTCACAACACGTTTCTCGAGGTCGCCGTCGCTTTCGGCCACGCAGGACTTCTCCTGCTCGTCTTGGGACTGCTCGCCTCGTTCATTGTCGCGTTGCGGGCCCATTTCTTGGACGGCCGGCCAACGTCGCTTTGGCCGTTGCTAACCGTTGTCTACATTGCCTTCACGTGCTCCGCAGAAACTATGCTGTTCGCCAACCACAGCATGTTTCAGCTGCTGCTGGTCGTGGCTGCGGCCAGTGCCACCCGCCACATCTCGCTACAACGATCCGAGCGGGGGCGAATCGCGGGGTGATCGCGGGCCTGGTGCTGTGAGATCCTTCGGCCTCTTGTGCGTGGAACTCGGACAAGCCGATGGCGGGCGACCGTGAAGCCGCGCGGTCCAACCAGAGGCCGCATGTGCGCCGCACCTAGCGCGATGTATCGGACTTCTCGATCACCACACTAGATCTTTGCTCTTAGTGGAATCGCGAGGGATTCCCAAATCAGGGGCGATCTGATTCAAGCTGCGTGCTGGAGCGGAGGCCAGCACGCGATGGCTCGACCCTACTCTCTCGACCTGCGTGAGCGTGTGGTTTCGCAGTTGGAGCGCGGCCTGTCGTGTCGGCAGGTGGCGCGGCTCAACGACATCGCCCCATCGACAGCGGTGAAGTGGCATGGCCGGATGCGCGAGGCTGGCAGTCCTGCGTCCAAGCCGATGGGTGGCAAACGGCCCTATCTGCTCGCAGGCGAGCGCGAGTGGCTGCTCGCCCGCCTCCGGAAAAAGCCGGACCTGACGTTGCACGAGCTGCTGGACGAATTGGCCGAGCGCGGCATGGTGGTAGCCTGCGACACGCTTTGGCGCTTTCTGAAGCGCGAGGGCGTCAGCTTCAAAAAAAACCGTGCTCGCCTGCGAGCAGGACCGGCCTGACGTCGCCCGCCGTCGCCGGTGGTGGCACCGGCTGCAGCCGCGGCTGGCGCCCGAGCGCCTGGTCTTCATCGACGAGACGTGGACCAAGACCAACATGACCCGCACGCACGGCTGGTGGCGGCGCGGCGAGCCGTTGAAGGCGAAAGTGCCGCACGGCCACTGGCGCACCACCACCTTCCTGGCAGCCCTGCGCAATGACGCCATCACCGCGCCGCTCGTGCTCGACGGCCCGATCAACGGCGAGACCTTCCGCGCCTACGTCGAGCAGGTGCTGATCCCCACGCTCGAGCCCGGCGACATCGTCGTGATGGACAACCTCGGCTCGCACAAGGGCGCCGAGGTGCAGCGCCTGCTCCGCGCCGTCGGCGCCAGGCCGCTGTTCCTGCCGCCCTACTCGCCCGACCTCAACCCGATCGAGCAGGCCTTCGCCAAGCTCAAGACCCTGCTGCGCAAGGCCGACGAGCGCACCGTCGAAGGAATGTGGAACCGCATCGGCAAGCTCATCGACCGCTTTACGCCAACCGAGTGTGCGAACTACTTCCGCAACGCTGGATATGGTTCCACATAAGTCGGAAGGGCTCTAGCGTGGGCATTCCCTGAGGCTTTTGTAGTACTTGTCCAACGCATCTCCAAAGCACTTCCGCCGCTCGGCGTACTGCTCCACGTCAATGCGCTTCCTGCAATCGTCGATCGCCTCTGCATAGGCCTTTTCGACGGCTGGCCGGCACCGCCGGTTCCGCTCGACCTTTTGCTTGGCCTCCAAGGCCCTTTGAGCACGCTGCTCTGGGGTCAACGACTGTGCCGCCAAGCGCAGGGTCTCGATGGTAAACTGCTTCACCGGTGATGCCGGAACAGCGACCGCATAGCCCGGCAACAGATGAGAAAACGCCAGTGCGATGGCTCCGATCACCCTATTTCGCATGCTTCAATCCACCCCGTCCGCGCAGGCCGCGCAGGCCGTTTCGCTCCCATCGTCCAAGCCCTGTATCGCAGAGGCACGCCGCGACACAAAGCCCAAACGCAGGGGGAGAGCCTACTCAACTTTTGCTGGTCACCGCATTAACACACACGACGGCTTGCATATCGATGGGTTCCACTTTGTTTGGCTATACTTGGCCGTTCGCGACGCGTTCGCTGCTAGCTTCGTGCCGACCAGCACCCCAAATGGTGCGGGACCGGGGACCGAACTACCCCGAGCGAAAGCCGCACTTTCGAAATCGGGCCCGCGCCACATCGCGCTCCATCCTTGGTAAACAATGCAGGAAGAGCAGCACGATCAGGGCCGGTCGCCCAGTTTGCAAGAACTGGCTCCTTGCTCGATTGCCTTCTTCGGACACGATGCGGGCGAGAGCACCATCATCAAGCGCGTAACGGCATTTCAGGCCCATGGGTGCAATGTCTTGGGCTTCATGTTCCGGCGCGAGCGCGGCACATCGGCAAAGCCGCCCCAATGGGAGAACGTCGATCTCGGGCCAACGGTCGACCGCAACTACCTCAGGCGCGTGCCGAAGCTGGCGGCCGCGGTGGTGAAGGTGCTGCAGCACAGGCGCGCGCTCGCGCGCTGCCAGGCCTTGTATGCGCGCAACATCGACATGCTTCTGATCGCGCTCGCGTCGCGGCGCTTGACGGGGTCGCGGGCGCTGGTGGTGTACGAGGTGCTGGACGTGCAGCGGGTGTTCGTCGGCGGGCGGCCGATCAACAAACTGTTCCGCTGGGCCGAGCGGAGGATGCTCGGAGTCTTGCGATCTGCTGGTCTTGAGCTCCCCCGAGTTCATGTCCCGCTACTTCCGGCCCCTTCAGGGCTACGCCGGGCAGTGGCGCCTGCTCGAGAACAAGGTCTCTCCGCAACAGTTGTCGGCGGATCGACCGCCGGCGGCGCTCCGAGGACCGCCGGACCCTCCGCCATGGATCATCGGCTGGTTCGGCAGGCTCAGGTGCATGCGCAGCCTGGACATGCTGTGCCGCATCGCCGATAGGCTCGGAGAGCGCGTGCAGATCCGCTTGCGCGGAGCGCCGTCGGAGGAGGACGTACCGATGCGGGCGCTCGTCGAAGCCTGCGCAGCCCGCACCAATCTCGCCTACGAAGGGGGATACGACAGCCGCCGTGACCTGCCCGACATGTACGCAGGCGTGCACTTCGCCTGGTGTGTCGACTACCAGGATGCCGGCGCCAACTCCGACTGGTTGCTGCCCAACAGGATCTACGAAGGGGGCCTGTTTGGTGCGCTTGCGCTAGCTCGAAAGGATACGGCCACAGCTCGCAAGGTGGAGCGAGAGCACCTCGGCTGGGCGTTCGCAGAGCCGCTCGACCAGCAGATCTGCGACTTTCTGGATGGGCTGGAGATCGAGGCCTACACACGCGCGCGGCATGCTCTGGAGGGAGCCGACAGGTCGCTGTTTGTGGACGATACCGACACCAAAGAGCTGCTCGAATACCTCGACGCTCGCGCGCGGGAGTGCGGCAGGCCCGAAGCGGACGACGTGCGGTGAGCCTGATCGAAGACCGAGCGATGCCGCCGCTGGACAAGGCGATCCACACACGCCGCGGTCCGCTCGTCCTCCTGTTCTACGACGGCTACGACCTGCAGGCGGAGCCCACTGTGGCCGGCGCCATGTATGCCCGTGCGCGCTGCGCTGCCAGATACGCGTATCGGACGCTGCGCCAGCAGCAGGTGTGGACCGGCTTCTACACCGCCTTCAGGTCGCTGCGCGAATCTCTGCGGCGGGCCGGCTGCAACGTGCAGGTGAACAACTTCGCTCTGGCCCTCCGCCACCCCACCTATCCGATCGGCATCGCCGGCTATCCCTCGGCGCTGTCGAAGGTGGCCCTGCCGAACCCGGCCATCTTCGGGCCGGGAGATTGCGGCAACCCGGAACAGGCGCCGCGCCTCCTCGCAAGAGACCGGATCCGCAGGCTCATCCAGCCCTGCGAGTGGGCCGCCGCCCTCTACCGCAAGCACGTGCGGCGACAGCATGCTGGTGTGGCCGGCCGGGATCGATACGGACGCCTATGCCGATGCTTCCGCGCATCGCAAGGACATCGACGTGCTCGTGTACGACAAGATCCGCTGGTATCGGGAGAGGGAGGTTCCGCGGGTCCTGGAGCGGGTGACGCAGCATCTCGACCAGAAGGGGCGCTCGTCTACGAGGTGCTGCGATACGGGCAGCATCGTCACGACCGGTTCCTGCACCTGGTGCGGCGGTCGCGCGCGTTGCTGTTCCTGTGCGAGCACGAGACCCAGGGCCTCGCCTGCCAGGAAGCCATGTCGTGCAACGTGCCGGTGCTGGCATGGGACGAGGGCGTGCTGGTCGATCCTCAGCAGCAGCGCTTCATCCCGCCGGGCCTGACGGTAAGCTCGGTGCCCTATTTCGACCACCGCTGCGGCGAGCGCTTCAGGATCGACGACTTCGAGGGCACCTTGCCAAACTTCTGGGACAAGCTCCCGCACTACGCGCCGCGGCAATACATTCTCGACAGCCTGTCGATGAGCCGGTCGGCCAGCGCCTATCTGGAGGCCTATGCCAGCCTGATGCGGTGAGCGTTTGCGTGCGCGTGCGGCCCACCCAGCTCACTTCTTCGTCGCTCAGCTCGCACGCGGGACCGAAGAAGTCGTTGATCTGCTCCAGAACGGCGCCCTGCAAGCACATTGAAGGTGTTATCCACCGCCGTTGCCGACCACAGCGCGCTCTTGACGATGGTCGACCCCGTCACGTTGCTCCAGCGCAGCGACGCCTTGGTGGCCTTGCCGTTCTCGAACGTGACGAGCGGGATCGATGGTGAGATTGACGGTGTGGCGATCCTTGCCGTCCTTGGTGTTCAAGTGGCAGATCACGTCGTGCTTGCCGATGGCCGCCTCGTACTTCGGCTCCGACACCGCCGCCGCAATCAGCTTGCGGTCGAGCGAGATGCTGGCCTCGCACTGCGCGTGGCCCCATGGCCAATCCATCGCGCCCTTGAGAATCTTGTTCTTGAGATCGACGTCGGGCCAGGTCTTCACGACCTTGCAGGCGATGTTGTCGCCCTGGGCGACCTTGCTGCGCGCGGCTTCGCAGATCGCGACCTTGCAGCCCAGCCGCGCTTCCTGCTCCTGGTAGAGCTGCTCGCCCAGCGCCTTGTCGATGTCGGTGCGTTTGCGCGGGTCGCGCTGCGCACCGGCGGGCAGCGCGAAAATCAGGGCCACCGCAGACAGCCGCTGCAACGGCAGCAGCCAGGCGCCGGCCCGCGAGACAAGGGAACGCGAGGTCAACAAACGCATCACCATGGATCGAAGCTCCACGAGCAAACAGGGGCATCGTTAAGGCCGCGAACATGCCAGGATGTGACGAAGCGGCGTCGACCCATTGCCCAAAGGCGAAAGCCCGCTCTCGAGCGGGCTTTCCTGCAGCGAGGCCTTCGCGGACCCTCAACGCCCCTTCCAATTGGGCTTGCGCTTCTCGGCGAACGCCTTGGGGCCCTCGACCATGTCCTCGCTCTTGGTCATGGCCACGAACGCGGGATAGTTCATATTGCGCTGGGCCATCTCCAGCGCCGGCACGTCGAGCGAGCGCATCACCACCTGCTTGGTGGCGCGGATGCTCATGGGCGAGCACTCCAGGATCTGCCCGGCCCAGCGGCGCGCCTCCTCCATCAGCTTGGCATGCGGCACCACTTGCGTGACGAAGCCCAGCTCATAGCCCTCCTGCGCCGGCACGTGGCGGCCGGTCAGCATCATGCCCATCGCCTTCTTGAGGGGAATCTGCCGCGACAGGCGCTGCATGCCGCTGGCGGCCGGCCGCCAGGCCGACGCGCGGCTCGGGCAGGGCGAACCGAGCCTGGTCCGACGCGAGGATGATATCGCAGGCGAGCGCGATCTCGAAGCCGCCGCCCATGGCGACGCCGTTGACGGCGGCGATCACCGGCTTGTCGAGGTCGTGGCGGTTGGTGATGCCGCCGAAGCCGGTGGCGATATGGGGCGGCCGCTTGCCGTGCTTGGACTGATACTCGGCGTGGAATTTCAGGTCGTTGCCGGCGGAGAAGGCCCGGTCGCCGGCGCCGGTGACGATGGCGACCCACAGGTCGGGGTTGGCGGCGAACTCGTCGAAGGCCGCCGACAGCTCCTCGCTCGCCATGTAGTGGATGGCGTTCATCACCTCAGGTCGGTTGATGGTGACGATGAACAGGTTCCCGTCGATCTCTGTCTTGCTGTACTGACCCATGTTGTGCTGACCCCTTGGCCGTTCCTGTGCGCGCGCGCCGGCATTCCGACGTCGCCAAACCCCCGTCGATCCGCAACCCGTATCACGCGCCCATGCGCTTTGCACGGGCGCGCTTGAGCCCGGCGACCACCTCCTCGGCGGTCGCTACTGCACCGAAGATGCCGCCCTCCACCGTGACCATGTGCACGGCCGCCGCGTGCGCGTAGGCATCGCCGCTGGCGCACGCATCCTCGATCAGCAGGCACTGGAAGCGCCGGTCGTTGGCCTCGCGCAAGCGTGCAATGCACGCACACGTCCGTGGTGCAGCCGGCGAGCAGCAGGTGCGTGATGCCCTGCACGCGCAGCACGGGCTCCAGCTCGGTATAGGTGAAGGCGCCGTTGGCGGTCTTGTCGATGACGATGTCGGTCGCGCGCACCTCGATCTCGGGCACGATCTCGAAGTCGGGCGTGCCACGCACCAGCCCACCCAGTGCGTGCAAGTCCGCGTGCCTGCGGCCACGGCGGTCGAGCCGCATCATGTCCGCAAGGTCGGCACGGTAGCCCTGCCTGGTGTGCACGACGAGGCAGCCGGCTGCGCGCGCCGCCTCGATCACCCGGTTGACCGTGGGCAGGATGGCGCGCAGCGGCGCGGGATCGTAGCCCTTCCTGGCGAGATAGCCGTCCGGCGACAGGAACGCCTTCTGCAGGTCGATGCAAAGAAGCGCGGTGGAGCCTGGTTCGATGCGGCCATCATCGGGCCAATCGAAGGGGCGAGCCTTGATGACGCCGCCAGCCGTGCCGGAGCCTGCTTTCCGCTTTCGATCCTTGCGCTGCGAGGTCTGCATGCTCTCTCCGCAACCGCCTCTAGTAGCCCCGATGCCAATCGACGACGTTGCGCAGCGGGCGACCGTCGAGATAGGCGCGCAGGTTGTCGCAGAAGATGTCGATGCCGCCGTGCCGATCCTCGTCGCTTGCGCTGGAGATGTGCGGGGTGATCAGCACCCGAGGATCGGACCACAGCCGCGCGTTCGGCGCGCGCTCGAACTCGCCGACGTAGACATCGAGGACGGCGCCGCGCAGGTGGTTGCGCTCGAGCGCGTCGGCGAGCGCCACCTCGTCCACGATCTCGCCGCGGGCGACATTGACCAGCACGCTGCCCGCCTTCATGAGCGCAAAGCGATCCTTGTTGAACAGGCGGGTGGTCTCCGGCGTCCAATGGGAGCAGATCACCACGAAATCGCTTTCGGCAAGGAAGCGATCGAGATCGCCCGGCCCGCCAATCCGGCTGAACCCCGGCGGCAGCGGCGCATTGGGATGTGGATCGCGGCGCGTGCCGACCACGCGCATCCCAAGCGCCGCGGCGAGCCGGCCCACTTCGGCGCCGATGCCCCCCGCGCCGACCACACACGCGGTCTTGCCTTCGAGCAGCAGCGGCCGATAGGCACGATGATCGAATTGCCCTGCTGCGCGGTCGATGCCGGCGCGGTGCAGGCCCTTGGCGAAGTGGAGGATGCCGGCCAGCGCAAATTCCGCCATCGCCAGCGTGTTGCCCCCGCCCCGCGAGGTGGTGACCGTCACGTCACTGCCCCCCAGGTCGCCGAGCAGAAGATTGCTGGCTCCTGCCGGCATCTGATGAAACCATTTCAGCTTGCGGGCGCGGGCGCGGAGGTCGAGCGGAAACGGCCAGCCGCCCAAGATGATCTCGGCTTCGGCGAGCAGGTTGTCACGCTCCTCGCGCGTGCCTGCACCGACCGATTTGGGGGACAAATAGCGTGCCGAGGCGAACGCGGGCCAAGTCTCGCGCATTTCGCCGTCGAACCAGCCGCCGGCGTCGGTCAGCGCGACCGCCGGATCGACCGCTGAGATCTTGGCGCGCTGCAGCTCGCTGGTGCGCTGGATGGCCAGGACCTTGATCGTTCGGGTGGGTGGCATCATCGCACAGTGGGATCGGCCCCGAGCTTCACCTGCATCTTGCCGAAGTTGTCGCCGCGCAGCATGCCGATGAAGGCGCTGGGCGCGTTGGCGATGCCCTCGACGATGTCTTCCCGATACTTGATGCGGCCGGAGCGCACCCACTCGCCCATGCGCGCCATGGCCGGCGCGTAGCGCTGGTTGAAGTCCCAGACGATGAAGCCGCGCGCGGTGACGCGCTTGCCGACGAAGGTGCCGAGCCAGCGCGGGCCAGGCTCGGCCGTGTTGTATTGCGAGATCGAGCCGCACAGCGCCACGCGGGAGAAGAAGTTGAGATGGGCGAGCACGGCATCGCTCACCGGCCCGCCGACGTTGTCGAAGTAGACGTCGACGCCACTAGGGCATGCGGCCCTCACGGCGGCGGGAAGGTCCTTCTCGGCCTTGTAGTCGACGCAGGCGTCGAACCCGAGCGTGTCCTTCACGAACGCGCATTTCTTGGCACCGCCGGCGATGCCGACGGCGCGGCAGCCCGCAATCTTGGCAAGCTGCCCGACGATCTGGCCAACCGCGCCTGAGGCCGCCGACACCACCACCGTGTCGCCCGGCTTGGGCTGACCCACCTCGTACAGGCCGAAGTAGGCCGTCATGCCCGGCATGCCGAGCACACCGTTGGCAGTGGAGATGGGCGCAATCGACGGATCGACCTTGCGCATGGCCGGACCCGGGCCGACCGCATATTCCTGCCAGCCGAGCCGGTCCTCGACGATGTCGCCCACCTTGTAGTCCGGGTGGTTGGACTTCACGACCTCGCCCACCGTGCCGCCGGTCATCGCCTCGCCCAGCGCCACTGGCGCTGCGTATGAGGCGGCGTCCCGCATCCGCCCGCGCATGTAGGGGTCGAGCGAAAGGTAGACGACGCGCACCAAGACTTGGCCGGGGCCGGGCTCGGGCACCGGCACCTCCTCGACGCGGAAATCGGATTGGGCGGGCTCGGCGGGCGGCCGGCGCACGAGGACGACGCGACGGTGACTCTTCGGGATCATGGGGCACGGCTCCGGTGGCAAATGGCGGTGAAAGGTAGCCGCCGCAGCCCCAAAGCGGAACCTTGCTTTGTCAGGATCAAGACCCGCCGCAGCCGCGCAACTCGTCAGATCCTTGTTGCAGAACAGCCGAATTTGTGGCTTCTGGCGGCCTGCGATGGCCCTGGGCCGTCCCTCCCATACGGATTCGACGAAAGCGTCAGGGCCATGAAGGTCAGGAACTCGCTGAAATCGCTGCGCGGCCGCCACCGCGACAACCGCCTCGTGCGCCGCAAGGGCCGCGTCTACGTGATCAACAAGACCAACCGCCGGTTCAAGGCGCGGCAAGGCTAACCCCTGAAAAGTGGGTCCTGGATTTTGACGGGGCCCGCCTCCGCGGCTATGTTTGCGGCATGCACCTCATGCCAAAGCTGCTCGCCGCACTGAGCACCGCGGCGCTGATCCTCACCCTTCTAGGGCAGGTCACGCCGGCGCGGACGCAGGACGCGCCTCAGCCCAAGGACGCCCCTAAGAAGGATGCCCCCAAGAAGGACGCACCCGGCAAGGAAGCCCCCGAAAAGGACGCCTCCGGCAAGGATACGCTCAAGGGCGCCAAGCGCGGGCCGCCCACACCAAGCTTGCCCAAGACCGCGGCCGAGCGCGACAGGGCGCTCGGCGACCTCTACGCCCTGCTCGCCACCGCCGAGGACGAGAACGCCGCCAAGGCCATCGCTGACGGCATCGAGCGCATATGGCAGCATTCCGGCAGCCCGACCGTCGACCTGCTCATGGGTCGGGCCATGAAGTCGATCGGCGCGAAGAAGCTCGATCGCGCCCTGAAGCTCCTGGACAACGTGGTCGAGCAAGCGCCCGACTTCACCGAAGGCTGGAGCCGCCGAGCCTACGTGCACTTCCAGCGCAACGAGCTTGCCTATGCGCTGGGCGACCTGCGCCGCGCCCTGGCGCTCGACCCCAATCATTTCAAGTCCCTGGATGGCCTGGCCCAGATCCTGCGCGAGATCGGGCAGAAGAAGGCCGCGCTAGAGGTGTTCCGCCACCTCGACGACGTGCACCCCTACTGGCAGGGCGCGCGGCAGGCGATCGACGAGCTTTCGCGCGAGGTGGAAGGCCAGGGTATCTGAGCCTGCAAAAAAGCAGGCCGGGCCGGGGATTGCGTTGACAACTTGCACTGGCAGCCGGCGCCGGGTTCCCGTGTCACTGGCCGTTGCGCTCCACCCTTGCTAAGGACCGTTGCAGGGGCAAATCGGGGCCACCGTCCGTGCTCAGGGTCGACTACTTGGCAGTGCCGGGCCTGCCGACGCTCTCCTTCCAGGTGGCAGCGGGCGAATGCCTGACCGTGGAAGGCCCCTCCGGCTGCGGGAAAACCAGGCTGCTCCGCGCCATCGCCGATCTGGACCCGGCCGCCGGCTACGTGCATCTGGAGGGGGTCGAGCGGGCCGAGCTGTCGGGCCCGCAATGGCGCAAACGGGTGCGCTATGCCGCAACCGAGCCCGGCTGGTGGGCGGCCACCGCGCGCCAGCACTTTTCCGATGCGGCCAAGATTGCCCGGCTGCTGTCGGCGCTGGCGCTCGGCGACCGCCACCTCGATTGTCCCCTGTACGAGCTTTCCACCGGCGAGCGCCAGCGTCTGGGCCTGGTGCGCGCGCTGGCGGACGAGCCGCGCGTGCTGCTGCTCGATGAGCCGACGTCGGCGCTCGACGCCACGGCGGCCGCAATGGTGGATGAGCTCATTCGCTATCAGCTTCTCGCGGAGCGCGTCGTGCTGCTCGTGAGCCACGACGCCCAGCAGATCGAGCGCCTTGCGCACGCCCGCCTGCAGCTCGCCGACGCCCAGGCGCGCGGTTCCTCGCAAAGTGCGGCCGCATGAGCGGCGTGGCCCTCTCGCCGAGCGATCTTGCCCTGGCGGCATCGCTGCTGATCATCAACGGCGCCATCTCGATCGCTTTCGGCCTGAAGCTGGAGCGCAGCCTGGCCCTCGCTGCCATTCGCATGGTGGCGCAGCTGACCCTCGTCGGTTTCGTGTTGCGGTTCGTGCTCGAGCAGACCTCGCCGGCGTGGACCGTGCTCATCGCGCTGATCATGATGCTGGTCGCCGGCTTCGAGCTCTATCAGCGCAAGGGGCAGCCCGGCGGCGGCTGGCGCACCTATGGGCTCGGCAATGCCACGCTGCTGCTGGTTGGCGGGCTCGCCACCCTTTATGCGGTTGCGGTCGTGGTTCGCCCCTCGCCATGGTACGCGCCGCGCTACGTCCTGCCGATCCTTGGCATGGTGCTCGGCAACACGCTGACCAGCGTCAGCCTTGCACTGCAGGCCATGAGCGATGGCGCCATGCGCGAGCGCAACGCCATCGACGCGCGCATCGCGCTCGGCGCGAGCCGCCTCGAGGCGTTTGCCGGCGTGCTGCAGCCGGCGCTCAGGGCTGCCACGACCCCGCTTCTCAATACGCTGGCCGTGGCGGGCGTAGTGGCCCTGCCGGGCATGATGTCGGGCCAGATCATGGCGGGGGCGGACCCCGCAGAGGCGGCCATGTACCAGATCATGATCATGTTCGTGCTGGCGGGGGCCTCGGCGCTCGGCGCGCTGGCGGCCGCGCTCGGCAGCGTGCTGCTGATGACCGACCGCCGCCACCGGCTGCGCCTCGACAGGATGGATGCAGCAGCACCCGGCACAGCGGCTGGAGGGCAGCGCGGCGAGGCAGGAAGTCCCCTTGGAGGCCCCCTGGCTAATTGATTGTTAGTCTTTTGCGCGTAAGGCGAACGATCCAGCCTTGCGCAAGCCGTGGCCGCGATGATGTCCGCTCCCGAACCGCCGCAGGTGCGCCGTGCCGCGCCGCATTGGTTCGCCTCGTTCCCGAGACCCGGACGATGACCTCGACTTTTCTGGACTACCAGCGGCTCACCCAGAACCTCGGCCGCAGCCTCACCCAGGCGGCGTCGAGACCCGAGGTCGCGCGCGATCGCGAGTACTACGAGGCCAACATCGGCAATGTCACCTCGGTGGAGGAATTTCTCGAGGACCGCCGCCTGTTCGCCTACGCCATGAAGGCCTACGGCCTGGAGGAGATGACCTACGCCAAGGCTTTCATGCGCAAGGTCCTGGAAAGCGATCTCAACGATTCCAGGAGCTTCGTGCGCCAGCTCGTCGACACGCGCTATCAGACCTTTGCCAGCGCCTTCAGCTTCTCCACCGACGGCACGGCGCGCCCAAACCTGCCGTTCGTGCAGGATGACTTTCAGAAGGATGACACGACCGGCCTTTACTCGGAGCACCGCGTGCGGCAGGGGACGACCGCGGCGGCCGAGGCGCAGTACTACCAGGGCCGGATGGCCACCATCACCTCGGTCGACGCCTTCCTCGGCGACGAGCGGCTGTTCTCCTACGCTCTGACAGCCGCCGGCCTGGACCCGACCATCGCCTCGACCAGCGCCATCCGCAACGTCCTCACCAGCGATCTTTCCGATCCCTCGAGCTTCGCCAACACGATTGCCGACGACCGCTATCGCGTGCTTGCCTCGCTGTTCAGCTTCCAGACCGACGGCAGCGTCGCTTCCGGGGGCACAGCGGCGTCCGCCGCACAGGTCAACGACACCGTCCATCGCTACTACGAAAGCTCGGGCAACGGCTCGAGCCCGGCAGCGGCAGCCTTCAACACGGATTACTACTCGGCCAACATCGGCAGCGTGACGTCGGTGGACCAGCTGTTGGACGACACGCGGTTGATCCGCTACGCGCTGACCGCATTCGGCCTCGACCCCGACGTCCAGTCCAGGGCGACCATACGCCAGGTTCTCACCAGCGACCTCTCGGACCCCAACAGCTTCGCCAATACGCTTAGCAACGGCCGCTACAAGGTCTTCGCCGACGCCTTCAACTTCGCCGCCGACGGATCGGTGACCGGGGGCGCCGCGCAATCCGCCGACCAGGTGCAAAGCACCACCGAGCTCTTTCTGGAGACCTACGACGACGAGGCGGTGAGCGCGGAAGCCGTCGCCACCAGCTTCTACCGCAACCGCATCAACCTGCTCACCTCGGTCGACCAGCTGATCGATAACCCATCGCTCTACAACTACGCTCTGGAAGCCTATGGTCTCGATCCAAGCGTGGAATCGGAGGCCAAGATCCGGCAAGTCCTGACCAGCGACCTGTCGAGCCCAACGAGCTTTGCCAACCTGCAGTCGGACACGCGCTATCGCGAACTAGCTGCTGCCTTCAACTTCGGCGCCAACGGGGCGGTGCTGCAGCCGCGCCGGGCCCAGCTCGACCTGGAGGAGCTGGCCACCATCCGCCTCTACAACACCCGCATCGGCTCGACCGAGGCCGAGCGGGCGAGTGCCGCGGAGGAGAGCACCTACTACCACAACACCATCATCAAGCTGCAGTCGATGGATGCGCTGCTCGACGACGACCGCCTCGTCGCCTACCTGCGCAAGGCCTACGATCTGGAGGATCGGAGCATATCGGAAGGCATGCTGCGCACAGCCCTCACCAGCGATCCCATGGATGAGGACAGCTTCGTCAACCGGCAGTCCGACATGCGCCTGCGCGATCTGGCGATCGCATTCAATTTTGCCTCTGATGGCAGCATCGGCCGCGTGAGCGACGGTCAGGCGCAGATCAGAAGCAACATCCTCAAGACCACCGATCTCAACACGCGCCAGACGATGGAGACGGACGCCGGCCAGAACAGCGAGGGCGTGCGCCTGGCGCTCTACTTCCAGCGCAAGGCACCGAGCATCAACTCGGCCTTCGACATCCTGGCCGACAAGGCCGTGTTCGAGGTGGTGCGCACCGCCCTCTCGCTGCCCCTCGCCATGTCGCAGGCCGACATCGAGGTGCAGGCCGAAATGCTCATCGAGCGCATCGACCTGGCGGACTTCCGCGATCCTGCCAAGCTCGACAAGTTCATCACCCGGTTCGCCGCGCTCTACGACCTGAACAATGGCGGCAGCAGCGCGGGCTCAGCAGCGTCCATCATCCTCGGCGGGCAGTCGTCCGGAAGCATCGGCACGAGCATCTCACTGCTGACGCAAATGCAGCGCCTGTAGCGCGCAATATCGAGCTGCCGCACAGCGATACTTACCAGACCACCGCAAGCGACCTGATGGCGATATAGGCACCGAACACGAGCAGGCCGCTAAAGAAAACGTTGCGGAAAGTAGCCTCCGACAGCCGCCGCCGCACGAGCTGCCCGAGGGTCATTCCGACCACGGCCGGCAGCACACCCGCCGCCGACAAGATTGCGAGCTCCGACGACAGAAAGCCCTGGCCGCGCAAGGCAAAGGCAAGCGCGATGGTGGACGTGGTGAAGAGCACGCCCATGGCTTGAATGAACGCAGCGCGCGAAAAGCGCAGCGATTGGAGATACATCACGCCCGGCACCACGAACGATCCCGTCATGCCGTTCAGCAGCCCGCTCGTCACCCCCACCAACGGCCCGAGCCACGTCTCGCGGTGGCCGGGTGGCGGAGGATCGAGCCGCACCAGGCCCGACACCGCATAGGCCGACAGCACCAACCCCAACAGGCCCGCGAGCACGTCCGCATTGGACCGAGCCAGCACCCCACGCCGAGCCAGGTCGCAACGCAGATCCCGAGCAGCAGCACCCAGAGGCGCTTCAGGAGTGCCCGCAGATGCCCGCCGACGAGGCCCTGCCACACGTTGGTGACGAACGATGGCGCCAGCAGGATGGCCATGGCCGCTTTCAGGCCGAGCGCCGCCGTCAGCACCGCGAGTGAGACGGCCGGCAGGCCGAGCCCGATCACCCCCTTGACAAAGCCCGCCAGCAGGAAGGCCAGGGCAACGATCGCCAGGCTTTCGATCGGCGGCACCGGCCCCTCACTCCACCTGCCGCAGGAAAGAGCGCTCCTCGGCAAGGATCATGCGTTTCTCCTCGGCCATGCGGAAGTTGGCAGCGCCCTCGGCATCCGACTTGAGGCGCGCCCGGTAGGTCTCGTAGCCGGCGAGGCTCGGAAAGGAGATCAGACCAAAGGCGATGTTGTTGGTGCCCTCGTGCGGCATCCAGTAGCCGACGACATGGCCTCCGCACTTGGGGATGATGTCGAGCCAGCGCCTGGCGTAGGCCTCGAAGGCGCGGAGCTGGAACGGGTCGAGCTGATACCGGATGAAAACGGTGACGGTCATGCCGGCCTCCGTTGGTGTGATGTCCAGCTCCACACCTAGCGCGTGGTGCGCCGGCATGCTTCGGCTTTAGCCGAACTATGCTTGCCGGTTTCCTGGTTCCGTTCAACTCAAAAAAGCTGCGCACATCGGGGCGCGCGGTCTTTCCCGCGGAGCAACGGCATGGAATCAATGCACAAGTTCCACGAGATCAGCGTTCCAGCCGTTGAAGGTGGATCATGCATCGCACGAGACTTTCGCCGCCGACGGCGAGCAGCGCCCGCCAGCTCGCCAGCCGAAGGGGTTACCTTCTGACGAGAGAGGCACCCCGCCTCTACAAGCTGTTCGATCTTTCCGGCAAACGCGCCGCACCCGTGAAGTCGAGAGATGCCAAGCGGGCCTACATCTGGCGGCTGGCAGACGTCGATGCCTGGCTCAGAAAACAGCCGCTGCTGCGCGATCTGTGAGTTGCGCCGCAGGATCGCCCTCGATTGAGATCGAATTGAAGCGGCAACCGCTTCACATTGCTGGTGAAAAGCCGCGGCGTTAACCTTTCGTTAACCATTAGCGGCAAGCCTCCGCGGCGGGCGCTGGGGAGAAAGACATGGTCGGCAATGAACGGAAAGACTGCGTGGCGCTTTTCCGCGATGGCGTTCGACGCCTCGCGGCACGAGCAATGTCCGCGGCTTATCGGTCCCATCATCTTTCAGTTCGGCGTTGCTTGTTTCTGGATGGCCTTGGCCGCGGAAGGCCGCGCCCTTGAGGCGTGGCGGGAGCTGCAGGCGAAAAGCTCAGGCACTAGAGGTCTAGGGGTCTCCTCGGTCTGGGGGCATTGCACCCAGGACCTGCGCGAGGCCCTGCTCAAGGGAAGCAGTTGGTCGCTGCCGCTGGTGCAGGCCTGGTCGCTCCCCGAGGGCCGCAGGATGCAGCGGCTGGGGCTCGGCTGCATGTGGGCAGTGCTTTGCCCCTACTGCGACGAGTTCCATATGCACTCGCCAGGCGAGGGCCGGCGCATCGCCCACTGTTGCGGGCACGGGGAGGGCAGATTCTACCTTCTCGAGTTCAGCGGGCGCGCTGCCGCTCGAGCAGCACGACCGGTTCTGCGCGTGGGTGCGGAGCGATCTGCCCAGGCTCGTGAAGGCGACCTGCGGATGTGGAAATCGCTTGGGTGCCGCCCCTGGCCGCCTGAGCATCGGCGAAGCTGCGGCCGGCCGCGAATGCGGCCGTCTGCAAGCTGGCTTGGTTGTCGGGCCGCAACTGCCGAGCCAGGACTCGAGCGGCTCCGCCAGCTACTTGCCCGCAGCGCCCTTGGGCGCCGTCACCGGCGGCCCTTGCCAGCATACGAGCGCACTTGCCTTGCAGGTGTGCTCGTCGAAGACGATGAAATCGAGGAACAGATCGCAGCTCACCTCACGCTTGCTGACGGTGTGACCCTTGATGCCCTTCGACTTGGTCCAGTCGGCAATATACTTGTCGAGCAATTGGTTGGCGTCCTTGGTGGGACCATCCTTGCCGTAGTCGTTGACCGAGAAAGCAAGCCTCGTGCAGGCTGCCGATGCGGGCTCAGCGCCAAGCCACGCCAAGCCGGCCAATCCCGCCGCCAGTACTGCCAATTTCGAGCGCATCCCGCCTACCCCCGCCTGCCGAACCAAGTGTCCACCGCCTACCCATTTCACGGATAGGGAGCGTTGCCCCCGCGCGGACCTATACCTGAGTTGAAGAAGAAGCCGTGATCAAACGGGCCGGCGTTGGTCTGACGGTCGGTGAACGGATCGCGATAGCTGTTGGTGCTGCCGTACAGGGTGCGCGATCCACCATAGACGTTGATAACGTCGAAATCATTGTAGGAGTAGAAGCCGAGGCGGCCCGAAAGGAACCCCCGCACCCGGGTTGCGCGCTTACCCCGATAGCGCGATTTTGCGGGTTCCATGAAGCCCTGGGAGCCCTGCGCGACAACCTTGCCCGCTGGACGTTCCGCTGCCTGCGAAGTGCCGCCAAGCGCCAGCATCACCGCGGCGCAGCCGGCGGCCGCCATCAAGCATGTCTTGTTCATGACGATCCTGCTTGGATTTGAGCGTGGCCCAACTCGCCACACCGGCTAGACGGAGTCTAGAGCATGGGAGCAACCAGATCTTAAAAAAGCGGCAGCGGGCGAGGCCAGGCGCAGGTGCCGGCCGACCGCTCCGTGACGCAAGAAACCTCCCGCCTGACGCGAAGAGGCCTCTGCGCCCCTCGGGCGACCGCCCAATCCGGCCAGATCGAGTGTCAGTTGCAGAGCTTGCCCTGCATCACGCACTCCCGGCCCAGCGCGCCGCCGGCGGTGCAGCGCGCCTTGACGTTGCTGACCTTGTAGCCGGGGGCCTCGCCGACCTTCTGGCTCGACGCCATCCACTGGGCCCACATGCCCCAGTCCGTCCCCTGCAGCACGGCCTCCCAAGCCTGGAACTTGGCTGATTCGTCGTTGCCCCCGGTGCCCTTGCCAGCCTTGCTCATGCACGCCGCATGCGCGACAGCGCCCGCCGCCACCAATGCACCCGCAGTCACCACGACACGAAGGAAGGTTCTCATCGCGAGCTCCCTTTGCAGAATTGAAACCGACGCCCCACAGCCCCGGGGGCCGCACCCTTCCACACGGCGAAGCCGCTCTTGGCAATGGATGCTTTGACGAATTGTTCCTGCCCGTGGCGCGCCGGTGACGGCGCCGCCGCAGGAGCCCAACCGCAATGCAGGGTTCAGTCGGCGGCCTGCAGGTCCACAGCCTTCGGCCCTTTGCCACGCTTGTCGGGCTCGGTCTCGAAGGATACGCGCATGTTGTCCGTGAGGGGCCCGACGTTGGAGCGCTCGACGGCAGTGATGTGGACGAATACGTCCTTTCCTCCGCCGTCCGGCGTAATGAAGCCGTATCCCTTCGTTTGATTGAAGAACTTCACCGTTCCGTTCTGCCGCATTCGAGGCCTCCTTGGTCCCCGGTGTCAAAAGTGTGCGGGTCGCGTCAGCAGCCGCGCCGACACGTTGGATGACAGGGCGATTTTGTCCGAAGTTTTCGGGAAAGGCGCTGTCCGCGAGAGAGCGAAGGTGCGTCTGCGCAGGTCATCTCAGGACAGTCTCTGAAGTCTAGACCGGGTCCGATGGGCCGCCCGAACTAAATATGAGTATCTGTTATTGATGTGATCTGTGCAAGGCAAATCAGCGCTCAATGGGAGGGTCCGCACGCGATCTTCGCGCCTGCGAAGCCGCTGCTGGAGAGACCAGACGATCGAGGCGGTACCCAGCACCCGGACCAATCGCCAGGCGGCGCGAAAGCTCGGGGACAACCGTTGCCAGCTGCGCGGCGAGCGAATAGGGCGGGTTGGCAACGATCAGCCCACAGCCGTCGAGACGATCGGCAATGGTCGCCCCCCGGATCATCAGCTCGACTATCAGCAGCTCCGGCCAGGCGCGGCTCGCCAAGTCGGCATGGAATCGCTCGATGGGCTTGCGGTCCTTGATCGGGTACCAGGCGAGATACACACCCGTGCGAAAGCGTCGAAGCGCTTGGTCCAGTCCTTCGACCATGCGGGCAAGCTCGTCTTCCTCCTCGAACGGAGGGTCTATCAGCACAACGCCGCGCCGCTCCTTGGGAGGCAGCAGCGACTTGAGCGCCGTCCACGCGTCTAGCGTGATCAGCTTGATCCTCCGGTCCCGCCCCAACGTCGCCCTAAGGGCAGCCGCGTCCTCAGGATGCAGCTCATTGGCAACGAGCACGTCCGAGGCACGCATCAGGTGGCGGGCAATCAGCGGGCTGCCGGGATAGACCGCAAGCTCACCAGGCGCATTCGCCGCCCGTACAGCGTCGAGGTAGGGCGCCATCGCCTGCGCAACATCGCTTCCCAGCCGCTCGGCGTCGGCGCCGATCAGGCGGCCGATGCCCCGCCGCCACTCGCCAGTCTTTGCGGCTTCCGAGGATGTCAGCGCATAGCAGCCGATGCCGGCGTGTGTATCGATGACTCGAAGCGGCGCGTCCTTGCGTTTGAGATAGTCGATCACCAGCGCCAGCACGACGTGCTTGAGAACGTCGGCGAAGTTGCCAGCATGATAGGCGTGGCGATAGTTCATGCCCCGACCTTGCGCCCGAGCGAGCCTAGGCTGTCAAGGCTCGCTAGTGTGGTGTCTCCGAAATGCCGATATCCTTCGCGGCTTGGTTCTTCTCGGCATTTCGGAGACTAAACCACACTAGAATCATGAATTCTGCTAGTGTCCTTTCGTCTCCGAATTGCCTTGCCACCATGCCGGCAAACGTGAAGGCAATTCGGAGACGGGACACTAGGCGCCGCCCGGCGCGGGCCGCTTACTTCGATTGAGGAATGGCCGATTTCACGAAGGGATTCTTGCAGCCGGCGAGATACTTGGCGTCGAGGTCCGCGAAGCTGGGCTCGCCCGCATGGACCACCTTGGCCTTGCCCAGCGCGGCGCGGTCCGACACGCTGTCGGATATGAACACGCGCGGCGCGTTGCAGGTGAACAGCATGAAGCCGCGCTTGTCCTTCTTGGCGGCTTCGCGAGAGGCGTCGCCGTAGCGATACAAGCGCTCGCCCTTCTCGCCGGGAACGGCAACATAGCTGAGCCCCTTGCCTGCAGTGTAGGCGGCGCGAAACTTCTCGAGAGCGGCATCGTCCTGCGCCTGCAGCGGCGTGGCTAGCAGCAGCGCGGCTAGGAGAGCAATCAGGGCTGACTTTTTCACTTTTGACCCCTGGGTGTGTGGTTACCAACTGCGCGAGCATGCGGGGGCGGTCGCGGCAAGGCAAGACGCATAGTGCCGCTCATACGGGCCAGCCGTTAGGCGGTCCCCCGCCGCCAACGCGAGCCACGATGTTGCCGCAGTCAATTCCCACATCCGCAATGTTGCTTTTGCACGGCAGTTTATGTGACAGGAGAAAACCGATGACTCAAAAGGTTCATGTCGGGATTGTGCTGGACCGCTCAGGGTCCATGGAGGATTGCCGAGACGACGCGATCGGCGCCGTGAACAGCTATCTGCGGCAGGTGAAGGACGACAAGGAGCTCGCTGCAAGGGTCAGCCTGATCATTTTCGACTCCGAGAGCATCGACGTGATCCGCGATCGCGTGACGATTGCAAGCTGCCCGGCTTTGAGCCCTGCGGAGTACCAGCCTCGAGCCCAGACACCGCTGCTCGACGCCGTCGGGCACGGCGTAACCGTGCTCGACAAAGGCAAGGACACGGGCGAACGCTGCATCCTGGCCATCATGACCGACGGCCTCGAGAACGCTTCGCGCGAACACACCAAGGAGACGATCAAGGCGCTGCTCGATCGCAAGCAGAAGGAGGACGGCTGGCTGTTGCTCTATCTTGGGGCCGGCCATGACGCCTGGCAGCAGGCACGCGACATGGGCTTGCATGCCGGCAACGTTGCGGGCTTCTCCAAGCATCGCATGGCCCAGACAATGTCGGCCCTCGCCGGCCGCGGGCGGCGCTACGCATTTGCAGCAGAACCCGCAAGCGAAGCTGCGAGTGGTGGCTTTACCAATGAAGAGCGCGCGCGCATGAGCAGCGATAAGACTTAGAAATCAGCCAATATCGCGGGCCCGGAAATCGGGCCCGCAATGCTTGTTGCAATGCACAGAACTTCGCACGCGATTCAATTGTGAGAGGTTCGATGCACAGAAACTTTTCCACCGCATCTGCTAGTGCTGGTGCCACGGGCATTTCTTTGCAGATATTGTACTGGTAGCGCGTAGGGTAATCCTTCGGTTCGCATTGGAGCGAGGAGATGCTGTCCAAGCGGCGGTGCCCCCATACCGGGGTTGTGAATTTCTTCTTCTCCGCCGACCCGCATTTGGCGGTCGGATCGGTGATCGAGGCCGGCGCCTCGGGCTACTTGTGGCGCTGCTACACCGATCCGTGCACGGCCACTGGTACCGCCAGCGATATGAAGGCGGCCGAACAGCGGGTCGCCGAGTTGTGCTGCCAAGCGGCCCGCCTCGAGAGCAGGTATTTCGTGGAGGCCGCCTGAATTGCAGGCGCCACTCCTGGCAAAGGCGAAGCGTGTGCCATTTCGGGCAGCTCCTGCACGCGCCAGATACCAAGGCTGCGACAATTCGTTAGGGTAGCCCCTCTAAGCTCAACTCCGACGTGGGGGTTGGAGTTCGGGGCGTATGTACGATCCCGTCAAAGGGCTTGTCGCTAGAGCCTGGGGGTCCGCTTGGCGGCGGATTGCCAAGGCCAGAAGGCGCATGCGCGAGCGTGTGCTGACCCCTCGCGCCCTGATCACTAGCGCCGGCGCCATCGTCGCTACGATTACGGTCGTGGCGCCGCCAGCCTTCTATGCCTGGGTAGCCACCAGCCAGCTGCATCAGAGCGCTTTCGAGCAGGCCGCCGTCGGGGCCCGCCATGTCGAGGTTCAGCTCACGAAAAAGGAGACCATCGACTGGCTGACGCAGGTATCGATCGACGTCGTGAACGCGACGCATGGCGGTAACAGCCCAGTCGTGGCGAGCTGGGTCACCGACATGGCCGGCACGACGCTCATGTTCCAAGGAAAGTCGATCGGGTGGCCGGAGGTCACCGGCCGCGCCAAGATCAAGGCGGCAGTGTTCCAGGGCCATTTCCATGTCGCCCTCAGCACGCGCGAGCTGTTCCTGGGCACCCTCGAAATCGGATTGGCGTTCTTGATCCTGGGGCTTGCCGCCTACTTCTGCTTCCAGCGCCTGCCCTTGCGCGCGCTCGACCGCGCGTTGCACCGTCTCGAGGGCAAGCAGCTGGAGCTCGAGGAGCAGAAGCGGCAGCTCGAGATCCAGAACCTGCGGTTCGATGCGGCTCTCAACAATATGTCGCAAGGCCTGTGCATGTTCGACAGCAAGCGCGAGCTGGTCGTATGCAACGTGCCTTACGCCCGGATGTACGGGCTACCCGATCATCTGACCAAGCCGGGCACGCCGTTCCTTGCGCTTCTGCAGGGCTGTGTGGACAGCGGCCTCTACGATCGCACCATCGCCGAGGATAGCGCTACCGAGGTGCGGGACATGCTCGTTGAGCAGCAATCCATCATCAAGGTGCGGGAGCTGCACGACGGCCGGGTCATCGCCATCGAGCAGCAGCCGATGCCCGGAGGCGGCTGGATCTCGACGCACGAGGACATCACCGAGTACCGGCGCATCGAGGCGCGTGCCACACACCTGGCGCGTCACGACGTGCTGACCGATCTGCCCAATCGCGTGGCTTTGCGCGAGAAGCTTGAGGACGCGGTCACGTCGGGGCGCAAGGACGAGCAGGTAGCCGTGCTGTGCCTCGATCTCGACCGCTTCAAGGAGATCAACGACACCCTGGGGCACGCGGCCGGCGACGCGCTGCTGCGGACCGTCAGCGAGCGTCTGCGCGGGTGCCTCGGCGATCGCGACACCGTTGCGCGGCACGGCGGCGACGAGTTCTCCATCGTGCAGATCGCGCAGGAGCAGCCGATTGCGGCCACATCGCTCGCCAGCAACGTGCTCGATGCCATGGCCCTGCCGTTCGACCTCAACGGCGAGCAGGTAACCGTGGGCGTGAGCATCGGCATCGCCGTGTCGCCCGTCGACGGCGACAACGCCGACCAGCTGCTCAAGAACGCCGATCTGGCGCTGCACCGCACCAAGGCCGAGGGCCGCGGCGCCTATCGCTTCTTCGAGGCCGGCATGGATGCCGACATGCAGGAGCGATGCAAGCTGCAGCTCGATCTGCGCAAGGCGCTCTCGCACGGTGAGTTGCAGCTCTACTATCAGCCGGTCGTCAATCTGGAGCGCAACGAGATTTGCGGACTGGAAGCGCTGATGCGCTGGTCGCATCCCGATCGCGGCATGATCTCGCCGGGCACGTTCATCCCGGTCGCCGAGGAGACCGGGATGATCGTGCCGATCGGGGAATGGGCCCTACGGCAGGCGTGCGCCGACGCCGCGCAGTGGCCTGAGCACATCAAAGTGGCGGTGAACCTGTCGCCGGCGCAGTTCAAGAGCCGCAACCTGGTGCAAGTGGTTTTTGCGGCGTTGGCCGCCTCGGGACTGGCTGCCAGCCGGCTCGAGCTCGAGATCACCGAGTCGGTGCTGCTGCACGACAACGCCGCAACGGTCGCCACCCTGCATCAGCTGCGCTCGCTCGGCGTGCGCATCGCCATGGACGACTTCGGCACCGGCTATTCGAGCTTGAGCTACCTGCGCAGCTTCCCGTTCGACAAGATCAAGATCGACCGCTGCTTCGTGAAGGACCTCTCCGATTCGAACGAGGGCTCGGTGGCGATCCTGCGCGCGGTGGCCAACCTAGGGCTCAGCCTCGGCATGATCACCACCGCCGAGGGCGTGGAGACCAAAGAGCAGCAGGACAAGGTGCGCGCGGAGGGCTGCACGGAGATGCAGGGCTACTTCTTCAGCCCGCCCAGGCCCAAGGGCGACATCGAACGCATGTTCCTGCGGCCGGCCGCACACAGCGCCAGTGCGGCGTAGAGAGCCCCTGGGCCGAAGCTCGCCTCAAGTCATTCGGAAGCTTCGGTCTCGTGCGCCTGGCGGCGCGGGCCGCGGCGCTGGCGCGAGACGGCCTTGACCAGCCGACCGAGCTCGGCGAAGTCGCGCTTGCGCGAGGAGGTCGCCCGCCAGGCAAGGCCGAGCACCCGGCTCGGCTGCGGCTCGGCAAAGCGCATCAGCTGGATATCGGCGTGCCTGGATTCCAGGTCGACGCTGATCTCCGGCAGGAGGGTGAGGCCCAGCCCGTTGGCCACCAACTGCACGATGGTGGACAAGCTGGAGGCGCCGAACGTGTCGATGCTGTCGACCTGGCGCAGCTGACAGAAGGTCAAGGCCTGGTCGCGCAGGCAGTGCCCCTCCTCGAGCAGCAGCAGGCGATCGTGCTTCAAGAGGTCGGCCGTGGCGCGCACACGCTTGCGCGCGGGGTAGGAGCGCGGCAGGGCCAGCAGGAACTTGTCCTCGAACAGCGGCATGGTCTCGACGCCCGTCTGCTTGACCGGCAGCGCCAGCAGCAGCACGTCGAGCGCGCCCTCCTGCAATTGCTGTAGCAGCGCCATGCGTCTGGGTCTCGCGGATGTGCAGGTCGAGCTCGGGGTACTCGCGGCGCAGCACGGGCAGCAGCGGCGGCAGCAGGTAGGGCGCAACCGACGGGATGACACCCAGGTGTAGCGCCCCCGACAGCTGGCTTACGCGCTGGCGCGCGAACTCGCCGATGTCGCGCACCTGCTCCAGGACGCGCGCCGCACGCTCAGCGACCTCGCGCCCCTCCGCCGTCAGCCGCACGCCCTTGGGTCCGCGCTCCAGAAGCTGCAGGCCAAGCTCGCTTTCGAGCTGCTGGACCTGCATGGACAGCGCGGGCTGGGTGATGGCGCAGTGCTCGGCCGCGCGGCCGAAGTGGCCGAAACGAGCCACCGCATCGAAGTAGCGCAGCTGCTTGAGGGAGGCCACGGAACACCGATCAGTTATTCTTATCCCGTAGCAAAGCTAAATCGATTGGAGCTTATGAACAAGGACCTCTAAGCCTAAGCCGAACGTGGAAGTGGAAGAGGAGGCCAGCCCTCGTCACCAGGCCACGAGCGCATCCAGGTGCGCACGGATGCACGCCCGCGCTGAATGCGCCTAGGGTGACTTGGCCATCGCCGCGCGTCTTTGACCCACATCGAGGCGAAGGCGCCGAGGAAGGGTGCCAAAGCGTCGACGATCACTCGCTTCTCGACGGCGACGGGCCAACCCAGCCCGGCCGAAGCGGCATACGAGAACGCGAAGAAACGTCAAAACATGATCGGAGAAAAACATGGACGCAAAGGCTGACGACAAGGGCGCCGGCAAATGCCCGTTCACGTCCGGCAGGGCGAACCGCGACTGGTGGCCGAGCACGCTGGACGTTTCGGTTCTGCATCGGAACTCCACTTTGTCCGATCCGATGGGCGAGGCGTTCGACTACGCCAAGGAGTTCAAGAGCCTCGACCTCGATGCCGTGATCAAGGACCTCATGCCTTGATGACGAACTCGCAGGCCTGGTGGCCGGCCGACTTCGGCCACTACGGCGGGCTGATGATCCGCATGGCCTGGCACAGCGCCGGCACCTACCGCATCACCGACGGCCGCGGCGGCGCCGGCGCCGGCCAGCAGCGCTTCGCGCCGCTCAACAGCTGGCCCGACAACGCCAACCTCGACAAGGCGCGCCGGTTGCTGTGGCCGATCAAGCAGAAGTACGGCCGCAAGATTTCCTGGGCCGACCTGATGATCCTCGCGGGCAACGTCGCGCTCGAGTCGATGAGCTTCAAGACGTTCGGTTTCGCCGGCGGCCGCGCCGACGTTTGGGAGCCGGAAGAACTGTTCTGGGGTCCCGAAGGAACGTGGCTCGGCGACGAACGCTACAGCGGCGAACGCCAGCTCTCGGAACCGCTCGGCGCGGTGCAGATGGGGCTGATCTACGTCAATCCGGAAGGGCCGAACGGCAATCCGGACCCGCTCGCGGCGGCCAAGGACATCCGCGAGACCTTCTTCCGCATGGCGATGAACGACGAGGAGACCGTCGCGCTGATCGCCGGCGGCCACAGCTTCGGCAAGACCCATGGTGCCGGCGATCCGTCGCTGATCGGGCCGGAGCCGGAAGGCGGCGCCATCGAGGATCAGGGACTCGGCTGGAAGAGCAAGTACAAGACCGGCATCGGCTGTGACGCCATCACCGGCGGCCCGGAAGTCACCTGGACGCAGACGCCGACGAAGTGGAGCAACCTCTTCTTCGAGAACCTGTTCGAGAACGAATGGGAGCTGACGAAGAGCCCGGCCGGCGCGAAGCAGTGGAAGGCGAAGGGCGCCGCAAGACGATGTCCCGGACGCCTTCGACACGTCGAAGACAGCATGTGCCGACCATGCTGACCACCGACCTCTCGCTGAAGCTCGACCCTGCCTACGAGAAGATCTCGCGGCGCTTCTACGAGAACCCGGACCAGTTCGCGGACGCGTTCGCCCGCGCGTGGTTCAAGCTCACGCACCGCGACATGGGCCCGATCGTGCGCTACCTCGGCCCGCTGGTGCCGAAGGAGACGCTGATCTGGCAGGACCCGATCCCGGCGGTGGATCATCCGCTGATCGGGAACGCGGACATCGCCACCTTGAAGGCGAAGATCCTCGCGTCAGGCCTCACCGTGTCGCAGCTCGTGTCGGCCGCCTGGGCATCGGCGTCGACGTTCCGCGGCTCCGACAAGCGGGGGGGTGCCAATGGCGCCCGCATTCGCCTGAGCCCCCAGAAGGACTGGGAGGTCAACCAGCCGGGCCAGCTCAAGACGGTGCTGCAGAAGCTCGAGGCGATCCAGAAGGAGTTCGGCAAGAAGATTTCGCTCGCCGACCTGGTCGTTCTCGGCGGCTCGGCGGCCGTCGAGAAGGCCGCCAAGGATGCCGGCGTCGACGTGAAGGTCCCCTTCACGCCGGGCCGCATGGACGCGTCTCAGGAGCAGACCGATGTCGCCTCCTTCGCGCCGCTGGAGCCGCGCGCCGACGGCTTCCGCAACTACTTGAACAGCAAGAAGCTGCAGTTCATGGCGCCCGAGGAGGCGTTGGTGGATCGGGCGCAATTGCTGACGCTGACGGCGCCGGAGATGACAGCGCTCGTCGGAGGCTTGCGCGTGCTTGGCGCGAATGCCGGCGAACTCCAAGCACGGCGTCTTCACCAAGCAGCCCGGGCAAGCTGACGAACGACTTCTTCGTCAACCTGCTCGACATGGGCACGGTGTGGCAGCCCGCCGGCTCCGATGGCGTGTACGAGGGCCGCGACCGCAAGACGAATGCGGTGAAGTGGACCGGCACGCGCGTCGACCTGATCTTCGGTTCGCACTCGCAACTGCGCGCCTTCGCGGAGGTCTATGCGTGCGCGGACTCCAAGGAGAAGTTCGTGAAGGACTTCGTGGCGGCGTGGACCAAGGTGATGAACGCCGACCGCTTCGACCTCGCCTGATCGCGCCGCGGTCCGCCCGAAGAGCCGGTGAGGCGCCATGGTCGGCGCCTCGCCTTGATCGCCGCCCCGGCACGGGATCGCCAGGTCACCTCAAAGTTCCTGCGGCGCGGCCGTCAGGATGCCGTTTTTGGTCGCGAAATTTGGCGATCACGCCGGTTCTCAGAATTTTGCATAGAGCAGGAGGTTGATATGAAGCGAAGCGTACGAGGGACGCTGGCGCGCAGCTTGGCGGCGATGTCCCTGGTCTTTCTCTACGGGCTCGGCATTGTCGGCGTAGCCAGTGTCACGGGTGCCTCGCCGGCTGAGGCGCGCAGGGGCCGCCGCGGACGCCGGGGCGGCCGTGGGCGCCGCGGACGGCGCGGTGGCGGCATCTACTTAGGCGCCCCCTTCCTGTATGGCGGCTACGACGACGGCTGCTTCTGGAGCCCGCGCCGCGCGCGCTGGGTCTGCCCATACAATTACAGCCCCTACCGCTACTACTGGTAGGTCGCTCGCCTCCGCCTTTCCGAAGGCGCCAGGTAGACAGATTGGAGCGGCTGGCCTTGCCAGCCGCTTCTCTTTTGTCAGCAGTTTGAATTGGCGGTGGGCGAGGCCTCGCGGTTTCACCGTGGGCAGGCTACAAATCGCCCCACCAAGGTGCCCAGCGGAAAGACCACCCATGCAGCTCGAGCTCGCCCAGAAGATCGTCGCCGCCGCGCTAGCCAGCGCAAGATCGCACGGCTTCAAGCCGCTGGCCGTAGTGGTGCTCGATGCGCGCGGCGCGCTGAGAGCGGCAGCCGCCGAGGACGGCACCAGCCTCAAACGCGCTGAGATCGCCATCGGCAAGGCCCACGGCGCACTGGCCATGGGGCTCGGCTCGCGCACGCTGGCGAAGATGGCGACCGAACGCCCGTTCTTCGTGGCCGCCGTGACCCACGCGGTCGGCGGGTCGCTGATCCCAGTGGCCGGCGGCGTCCTCATCCAGGACACCGGCGGCACCTTGCTCGGTGCCGTGGGCGTTTCGGGTGACACGTCGGACAATGACGAGATCGCCGCCATGGCCGGCATCGCGGCCGCGGGCCTGAAGGGCGACCCGGGAGCGTGAGAAGGGGGCGCGATGCCCGAGCTTCCCGAGGTCGAGACGGTGCGCGCAGGGCTGGAGCCCGTGCTGCGCGGACGCCGGTTCGTCCGCGTCGAGCAGCGCCGCAAGGACTTGCGCTTTCCGCTGCCCGAGCGTTTCGCCGAGCGGCTCACGGGCCGCCGCGTGCTGCGACTGGACCGTCGCGCCAAGTACATCCTGGTGCATCTCGATCGAGGCGAGGTGCTGGCGATGCATCTGGGCATGACCGGGCGCTTCAGCGTCAGCAACGGCAGGAAGGACACGGCCGCCCAGCTCGGCGAATACACCTACGAGCAGGGCCGTGACGCCAAGCACGACCACCTCGTCTTCACCATGACGGGCGGTGCCGTCGTCACCTACAACGACGCCCGCCGTTTCGGCTATATGACGCTGATCCCCGAAGCCGATCTCGAGAGGGATGCATTCTTCCAGGGCCTAGGAGTGGAGCCCCTCGGCGATGATCTGCGAGCCGGCTACCTGGCGGCACGCGCAGCCGGCAGGAAGGTGGATCTCAAAGCCCTGCTCATGGACCAGCGCATCATCGCCGGCCTCGGCAACATCTACGTGTGCGAGGCGCTGTTTCGGGCCGGGCTCGATCCCTTCAAGCCCGCCTCGCGCCTGGCGACCAAGACGGGCAAGCCGACGCCGGCCGCAGAACGCCTGGTGCCGCAGATCAAGGCCGTCCTGCGCGATGCCATCCGCGCCGGCGGCTCCACCTTGCGCGACTACAAGCAGGCCGACGGCAGCATCGGCGCGTTTCAGAATGAATTTGCCGTGTACGGCCGCGAGGGCGAGCCTTGCGCACGGCCGGGCTGCCGGGGCACCGTGCGCCGCAAGACCCAGGGCGGCCGCTCGACCTTCCACTGTCGGGCTTGCCAGCGCTGACCACTCGCACCAATGGAGCTTTGCACATGGCCTACGAAACCATCCTCGTCGAGACCAAGGGCCGCGTGGGGCTCATCAGGCTCAACCGCCCCAATGCGCTCAACGCGCTCAACGCGCAGCTGATCGACGACATGTCGAAGGCGCTCGATCAACTCGAGGCCGACGAGGGCATCGGCTGCATCGTCATAACCGGGAACGAGAAGGCGTTCGCCGCCGGCGCCGACATCAAGGAGATGCAGGCCAAGACCTACATGTCGGCCTTCAAGGAGGACTTCATCTCCAAGTGGGACCGGGTTGCCCGCGCGCGCAAGCCGGTGGTCGCCGCCGTGGCCGGTTTCGCGCTCGGCGGCGGCTGCGAGCTCGCCATGATGTGCGACATCGTCATCGCCGCCGACACCGCCAAGTTCGGCCAGCCCGAGATCAAGCTGGGCGTCATGCCGGGGTCGGGCGGCACACAGCGCCTGATCCGCCAGGTCGGCAAGGCCAAGGCCATGGAGATGTGCCTCACCGGGCGCATGATGGACGCAGCGGAGGCCGAGCGCGCCAACCTGGTCGCCCGCGTGGTGCCGGCCGCCTCCCTGATGGAGGAGGCCATGAAAACCGCCGAAACCATCGCCTCCATGTCGCTGCCGGTGGCCATGATGACCAAGGAAACCGTCAACCGGGCCTATGAGACATCGCTGGCCGAGGGCATTCGCTTCGAGCGGCGGGTGTTCCATTCCCAGTTCGCGCTGGCCGACCAGAAAGAGGGCATGGCGGCCTTCATCGAGAAGAGAAAGCCCGACTTCAAGCACTACCTAGCAGCGCAAATGACCCAGCGCCGTCATTGACCCTTCGGACCGCCACGGTCTATGAGAGCGCCACGTCGGACGGCCCGGTCCGCTCAACCATCGCAGATTCTGCAATCCCCGGAGTTCATTTCGATGGCAAATACCAAATCGGCCCAAAAGGCCGCCCGCCAGGCCGTACGCCGCACCGCCGTAAACAAAGCCCGCACCTCGCGCATGAAGTCTTCCGTGCGCAAAGTCGAGGAGGCGCTGGCCTCCGGCGACAAGGCCGCCGCCAAGGCCGCGCTGGCCGTCGCCGAGCCGGTTCTCATGCGCGCGTCCCAGAAGGGCGTCATCAACAGGAACGCTGCCGCGCGCAAAGTTTCGCGCCTCAACGCGCGCCTGAAGGCGCTCTCCTGAAGGAGTTGCGATCACTTTTTGCGACCGCCGTAGCTGTGGCGAATATGCACCAAACAGCGCAGGCGGAGAACCTCAAGGGAACGCGGATATTTGTAGCAGGCACAAATGTTTGCGTGCGTTGGCGAACACCGCCGATGCAAAGAACAAAATCCGACTCCTGGTCGCGCCAAGCAGAATCTGACATCTGAACGTCACTCATTTCAATCGCGAATAGCTCCGCCACTTGCCGAGAATCTGTTTGCTGAGTCAGTCCCTTTCCCCATGTTTTCATTCCGCGGCGAAGGTTCTCCACAGGAGCGTGCTCGGCGCGGCGGCGGCGGACCGATGTTGACCCCGGCGCTTCTTTGCGCATAGATGCTGAGCATAGCGGATGGTTGTTGTGAGTTCCGCTTAGCAAGCAAGCGTGGCGGCCTTGAGTGTAGGCCAAGTATTCGTAGCTTGAGACGCACCTTGCACACTGCGGCAATCGACGTACAGTTCTGCGTTTCTCTCGGACGAGCGAAAAATATACTTCGCTTTTCAGGGGAAGTTCGCTTGTGGCAGAAGTTGATGCGGCGTTGTAGAGGGGCGAAAGCGGCGTGAGTGCTGATGTCCCAATCGAGTCCATCTCGGTGGACGAGACATGGGCGAGACTGAAACGTGACGCAAACGCGGTTCTGATCGACGTTAGGACGATCGCCGAGCTGGCTTATGTCGGCCTGCCCGACCTGTCATCGATCAACAAGCGACCCGTGCTGGTGGAGTGGCAAAGCTTCCCGGACGAGCGCCTGAACGCCGCGTTCGTCGATCGCGTCACCGAAGCTCTCAACTCCATCAGCGCTTCCAAGGACAGCGAATTGCTCTTCATCTGTCGCTCCGGCAGCAGAAGCCTCAAGGCTGCGCGGGCGATGGCGGCAGTCGGCTATGCACGGTGCCGCAACGTCACGGACGGTTTCGAGGGGCCACTCGATACCGAACGGCATAGGGGGCGGCTCGCTGGCTGGAAGGCCAAAGGGCTCCCCTGGGTGCAGGGTTAGACCTGAACCCGAGGGTGCGTGCACGAAGGCCGTCGCTCCGGCGTGAGGGCAGGGCGTAGGGCCGAGGGCAGGTAAATGGACCGCAGGGGCGGCGGTCTTGGATGCGGCAAATTCAGTTTGGCGGGGTAACAAAGATGCAAGACAGCGCGCAGGGCAGCGAAGAACTAGGCACAACAGCGGTATCGGCGAAGACGGGCAAAGCCGGCGGCGAGAAGGTGCGCGCCATGCTGCGCGCCAGGTTCGGCGCCGACGTCTACGACTGCTGGTTCCATTCGCTGGAGTTCGACGCTTTCGACGGCCGGACGGTGCGGGCATCCGTGCCCGTCAAATTCCTGCAGACCTGGATCCAGTCGCACTACGCCGACGGGCTCCTGGAGTGCTGCAGAAGCGAGTTTCAGGGTGCCGAGCGGCTCGAGTTCGTGACCCGCGAGTTCGGCGCGGGCAACGCACGGGCCGCGGCAGAGACCGCAAGCCCCGTGCGCGACAGGGTCGCCGCGCCTGCCGAGCCGCAAGCGTCCGGCGCCCGGCGCGTCGCCGTCGGCCCTGGCCCCATGCAGTTGCGCACCGCGGTCAACGGCTTCGAGGGCTCGCCGCTCGACCCCAAGTACACGTTCGAAAGCTTCGTGGAGGGCAAGGCCAACCGCATCGCGCTTGCGGCCGCGGCCCAGGTCGCCGCCACCGTGCTCGACGAGCAGCGGCCCTTCAATCCGCTCTACCTCCACTCCGCCGTGGGGCTCGGCAAGACGCATCTGCTGCACGCGATCGCCTGGGAGGTGAAGCGGCGTACGCCGAAGGCGCAGGTGCTCTACCTGACCGCCGAGCGTTTCCGCTATCAGTTCGTGGAGGCGGTGCGCAGCCAGGACGCCATGGCGTTCAAGGACAAGTTCCGCGTCATCGACATCCTGCTGATCGACGACCTGGAGTTCATGCAGGGCGAGAAGACCGAGCAGGAGTTCGAGCACATCATCAACGCGCTGCTCGACGGCGGCCGCCAGGTGGTGGTGGCGTCGGCCCGGCCGCCGGGACAGCTCGACCGCCTCAACGACCGCATGCGCTCACGCATGCAGCGCGGCCTCACCACCGAGATCATGGAGCTCGATGCCGAGCTGCGGCTCAAGATCCTGGAGCGGCGGGTGCGCGAGAAGCGCGTCAGCGACCCATCCTTCGAGCTGTCGGCGCAGGTGCTCGAGCTGCTGGCGGAGCGCCTGACGGAGAACGGCCGCGAGCTGGAAGGCGCCGTCAATCGCCTCTATCTGACCTGGAATCTGATGCACCAGCCCATCACCACTGGAATCGGTGGAGGTGATCATTCGCGACCTGGTGCTCGGCGTGGAGCCGCGCCGCATCAAGGTCGAGGACATCCTGCGCATCGTCTCGCGTCACTACGCCGTGCCGAAGGCGGAGATCCTGTCCGACCGCCGGCATCGCTCGGTGGTGCGGCCGAGGCAGGTCGGCATGTATCTCGCCAAACAGCTCACCTCGCGTTCGCTGCCCGAGATCGGGCGCAGGTTCGGCAACCGCGATCACACCACGGTCCTGCACGCCATCCGCAAGATCGACAGGGAGCTGAGCGGCGATCCGCGTCTGAAGGACGAGATCGAGGAGCTGAAGCGCCAGCTGAACAGGTAGCGGCTGGCGAGCGCGATCCGTTCGCCGGCGCTGGAGGACGGGAAAAGCGGGGCGGTGCCAGCCGGCGCCGCTCCCTTATTTTGTGTGTGCCCAGCGTGGCGCGAAGGCGCAGCCCTTGCAAATCGCTGCGTCGCGGTCCACGCTTGCCGACGCGGCGGATCTTTCAAGCGGTGCGTGACGTTTCCCGCATTTGTGAAGATTTGCTGACATCCGGCGGACGGAAAACATGAGAGCGCCGAGACATGAAACTGGTGATTGAACGCGACGAGCTTTTGAGGGCCCTCGGCCACGTGACGAGCGTGGTCGAGCGGCGCACGACCATTCCGATTCTGTCCAACGTATTGCTGCACGCCTCGGGCCAGGGGCTGCAGTTCAAGGCAACCGACCTCGAGCGCGAGGTGATCGAGCATGCCCCTGCCGATGTCTCCCAGCCGGGTGCTGTCACGGTTCCCGCGCATATCCTGCACGACATCGTGCGCAAGCTGCCCGACGGCGCCGAGGTGGAGATCAAGCGCGATGCCGAGAAGGAGCGCCTGACGATCACCTCGGGGCATTCCCGCTTCGCCCTGCAGACGCTGGCGCCCGAGGACTTCCCCGATCTGGCCCCCGGCGAGCTGAGCCACAAGTTCGAGATCGGCGCGCACGATCTGAAGCGCCTGATCGACAAGACACGCTTTGCCATATCGACCGAGGAGACGCGCTACTACCTCAACGGCATCTATCTGCACACCGCCAGCCAGGGCAAGCAATCGACCCTGCGCGCGGTCGCGACCGACGGCCACCGGCTGGCGCAAGCCGAGCTGGCGCTGCCGCGCGGCGCCGAGGGAATGCCCGGGGTCATCCTGCCGCGCAAGACCGTGCACGAGCTGCATCGGCTGATCGAGGCCAGCGACGCGACGGTGAAGGTCGGGGTTTCGCCGTCGAAGGCGCGCTTCGAGATCGGCACCATCACGCTCACCACCAAGCTGATCGACGGCACCTTCCCCGACTATGCGCGCGTCATCCCCAAGGGCAACGACAAGGAGCTCAAGGTCGACAACGCCGAGTTCAAGAGCGCGGTGGACCGCGTTTCGACGATTGCCAGCGAGCGCGGCCGCGCCGTGAAGCTCAACATCAGCGGCGACAAGCTGGTGCTGTCGGTGAACAACCCGGAGGGCGGCAGCGCCACCGAGGAAATCGACGCCGACTACCATGCGGACCCGCTGGAGATCGGCTTCAATGCGCGCTATCTGCTCGACATTGCCAGCCAGCTGGAGAGCGAGAAGGCGCACTTCCAGCTCGCCGACGCCGGCTCGCCGACCATGGTCAAGGACATGAACGACGAAGGCGCCATCTACGTCCTGATGCCCATGCGGGTGTGACGCAGCCGAGATTCTCGATGCCGCCCACCTCTGTCCCGCGCGCCGAGGCGACGGCTGCGCCGCACGCACAGCCGTCACGTTCCCAGGCATGGGTGCGGCAGCTACGGCTCACCAATTTCCGCAACTACCCCGACTTGGCGCTGCGCATCGGCCCCGGGCCCATCGTGCTGACCGGCCCCAACGGCTCGGGCAAGACCAATCTGCTGGAGGCGGTATCGCTGCTCGCCCCTGGGCAGGGCCTGCGCCGCGCAGCGTTCCCTGACCTGGCGCGCGCCGGCGCTGCCGATTGGGCCGTCGCCGCCACCATCGAGACGCCGCAGGGGCCGGTGGACATCGGCACCGGGCTCAAGGCGCGACGCAGGCGCGCGCTCGGGCCGCATCGTGCGCATCAACGGGTCGGACCAGACAGGATCGGGCAGCCTGGCGGGGCTCCTCGACATCCTCTGGCTGACGCCGGCCATGGACGGGCTGTTCAACGGCCCGGCGTCAGAGCGGCGGCGCTTTCTCGATCACCTGATCCCGAGCTTCGATCCGGGCTACCGCCCGCAGCTCGGACAGTTCGAGCGCGCCATGCAGCAGAGAAATCGCCTGCTGGACGACGACGTGCGCGATCCCGTACAGCTCGACGGGCTCGAGCAGATCATGGCGGAGACGGGCGTGGCGATCGCCGCCGCGCGTGCCGCAGCCGTGGCGGAGCTTCGCGCCGCCATCGAGGCGCGCCGCCAAGCCGCCATCGGCAGCGCCTTTCCCTGGGCCACGCTGGCGCTCGCCGGCACGCTGGAGACGGCGCTGGCAACGCGCCCCGCCGTGGACGTGGAGGACGGCTATGCCATGTCGCTTGGCGAGGCGCGCGATCGGGATCGTGCGGCGGGCCGCACGCTGGAGGGCCCGCACCGCTCGGACCTGGTGGTCGGGCACGGCCCCAAGAGCATGCCGGCGGAAGCGTGCTCCACGGGCGAGCAGAAGGCGCTGCTGATCGGCCTGGTGCTGGCACACGCGGACCTGGTCCGCCGGCGCCGCGAGGGGGCAGCGCCGATCCTTCTGTTCGACGAGGTTGCGGCGCATTTGGACCCGCTGCGGCGCGCCGCGCTGCTCGACGAGCTGGTGGCGCTCGGCACCCAGGTGTGGCTGACGGGAACCGACCGGGAAGCCTTCGTCAGGCTCGAGAATCGAGCCCAATTCCACCACGTCGAGGGCGGCAAAATCGCACTCGCGAGCTGAGCCGGACGCGGCACTTTCGTTGTGGCTTTAACTTATTGATATATAGACGTATTTTGTGGATGGTCGACGTGTCTTTTAGCGTGCTATCGAGGCCGATTTTTGCTATTGTTCCGAGCTACAAAATTACCCCCCAAAGGACGTGGCTGACATGAGCGCAATCCCTGCGAAAAAGACCAATGGCGCCGAGCGTTACGGGGCGGAGGCGATCAAGGTCTTGCGGGGTCTCGATGCGGTGCGCAAGCGTCCCGGCATGTACATCGGCGACACCGATGACGGCTCCGGCCTGCACCACATGGTCTACGAGGTGGTGGACAACGCCATCGACGAGGCGCTGGCGGGGTTCGCCTCGGAGGTGATCGTCACCCTCAACCCGGACGCCTCGTGCACGGTGCGCGACAACGGCCGCGGCATCCCGACCGATATCCATGCGGAGGAGGGCATCTCCGCCGCGGAGGTGGTGATGACGCAGCTGCACGCCGGCGGCAAGTTCAGCGAGGGCGAGGATGACAATCCCTACAAGGTGTCGGGTGGCCTGCACGGCGTCGGCGTGTCGGTGGTGAACGCGCTCTCCAGCGTGCTGGAGCTCAAGATCTGGCGCGAGGACAAGGAGCACTTCGTCCGCTTCCGCAACGGCGTGACGGAGGCGCCGCTCAAGGTGATCGGCCCCTCCGAGGGCAAGCGCGGGACCGAGGTCACGTTCTGGCCGAGCATGGAGACGTTCCACAACGTCGCCGAGTTCGACTACGCCACGCTGGAGCATCGCCTGCGCGAGCTCGCGTTCCTCAACTCGGGCGTGCGCGTGATCCTCGAGGACGAGCGCCACGCCGACAAGAAGAGCGAGGAGATGGTCTACGAGGGCGGCATCGCCGAGTTCGTGCGCTATATCGACCGTTCCAAGACGGCGCTGCTCGACGCGCCCATCATGCTGCGGCGGCGACAAGGACGGCACCGGCGTAGAGGTGGCGCTGTGGTGGAACGACGCCTACCACGAGCACGTGCTGTGCTTCACCAACAACATCCCCCAGCGCGACGGCGGCACGCACCTCGCCGGCTTCCGCGCCGCCCTCACCCGCATCATCAACAAGTATGCGGACGAGACCGGCATCGCCAAGAAGGAGAAGATTGCCATCACCGGCGATGACGCGCGCGAAGGCCTGACCGCGGTGCTCTCCGTCAAGGTGCCGGACCCCAAGTTCTCCAGCCAGACCAAGGACAAGCTGGTCTCCTCCGAGGTGAAGCCGGTGGTGGAGGGCATCATGGGCGACCAGCTGGCGGCCTGGTTCGAGGAGCACCCCAAGGAAGCCAAGGTCATCATCACCAAGGTGGTGGAGGCTGCGGCCGCGCGCGAGGCGGCGCGCAAGGCGCGCGAGCTGACGCGGCGCAAGGGCGCGCTCGATATCAACTCGCTGCCCGGCAAGCTCGCCGAGTGCCAGGACCGCGATCCTGCCAACACCGAGATGTTCATCGTCGAGGGCGACTCCGCCGGCGGCTCGGCCAAGCAGGGCAGGAACCGCGAGTTCCAGGCCGTGCTGCCCCTGCGCGGCAAGATCCTCAACGTGGAGCGCGCCCGCTTCGACAAGATGCTTTCCAGCCAGGAGATCGGCACACTCATCACCGCGCTCGGCACCGGCATCGGCCGCGACGACTTCGACCTGTCGAAGCTGCGCTACCACAAGATCATCATCATGACCGACGCCGACGTCGACGGCGCCCACATCCGCACCTTGCTGCTCACCTTCTTCTACCGGCAGATGCCCGAGCTGGTGGAGAAGGGCCACCTCTATATCGCCCAGCCGCCGCTCTACAAGGTGACCAAGGGCAAGTCCGAGGCCTACCTCAAGGACCAGCGGGCGTTCGAGGACTACCTGATCGACACGGGGCTCGACGAGGCGGCGCTGGTGCTGGGCTCGGGCGAGATGCGGGCAGGCCGCGACCTGCGCGACATCGTCGAGCAGGCGCGCGGCATCACCAAGGTGATCGAGGATCTGCACTCGCGCTACACCCGCTTCGTGGTCGAGCAGGCGGCGATCGGCGGCGCCTTCGACCCCAAGCTGCTGCTCTCCGCCGAGCAGGCCAACGCCAAGGCGGCTGCCATTGCCGCGCGGCTGGATCAGATCTCGGACGAGACCGAGCGCGGCTGGAGCGGCATGCTCGGCAACGAGGGCTACGTGTTCCGCCGCCTGGTGCGCGGCGTGACCGAGTCGCACACGCTCGACCGCGCGCTGATCGGCTCGCTGGAGGCGCGCCGGCTCAACGAGCGCCGGGGGCATCTGGAGGAGATCTACTCGGCACCGGCCAAGCTCAAGCGCAAGGACAGCGAGACCCCCGTGTTCGGGCCGCGCACCCTGCTCGATGCCATCTACGAGGTCGGGCGCAAGGGCATCTCGGTGCAGCGCTACAAGGGGCTGGGCGAGATGAACCCCGAGCAGCTGTGGGAAACCACGCTCAACCGCGACGTGCGCACCCTGCTGCAGGTAAAGCTCGGCGACCTGGGCGAGGCCGACGAGATCTTCTCCCGCCTGATGGGCGACATCGTCGAGCCGCGCCGCGAGTTCATCCAGGCCAACGCGCTGGCCGCCAGCGTGGACGCTTGATGCGAAGGGCCCAGCCGTCGCTGTAGTCGCCGCGCGCAAGCCTTCAGATCGATTTGCGCAGCGATCTAAGGCCCGCGCGAACCTCTTGTGAAAAGAGTTTCGGCTGCTCCCACGCCGCGAAGTGGCCGCCCTTGTCGAGCTTGTTGTAGTGGATGAGTTTGGGATACGCCCGCTCTACCCAACTCCGCGGAGCTGGATAGAGCTCGTCAGGAAATACGCTCACGGCAACCGGGATGGAGACGCCTTTGGCGTTGAAATACCCTTTCCCCCAGTACTCCCAATAGAGACGGGCGCCAGAAATCGCCGTGTTCGTCAACCAGGTGATCGTGATGTTGTCGAGGATGTCGTCGCGCCTGAGGCCCTCGGCTTGTCCTTGAAAGACGCGTGAGATCAGCTCGTAGCTGCGTGCGTCGTGATCAAGGAAATAAGCCGCCAGGCCGACGGGTGAGTCCGCGATTCCGTACAATGTTTGCGGTCGCAGACCCATCTGGAACCCGTAGGCGATTCCCTTCTGATAAACGAACTGCAGACGGTCGTAAGCAAGTTTCTCATCGGCTGAGAGACCCGATGGCGCCGGCGCGCCGGAAAAGGCCGCCCCATCAATGTCGGCTGGAAAGATGCCGGGCATGTTGGTGTGAATGCCGAGCAACTCCGGGGCTGCGTGCACGCCCATGAGATCGACAATGACCGCACCCCAATCGCCGCCTTGCGCCACGAATTTCTTGTACCCAAGGCGCTTCATCAGCACCACCCAGGCACGCGCGATGTGGTCAGGGTCCCAGCCGGTCGTGGCCGGCTTGCCGGAAAACCCGTAGCCCGGCATCGACGGAACAACGACATGGAAGGCATCCGACGCGCTCCCGCCATGGGCGGTGGGATTGGTGAGCGGATCGACGATCTTCAGCTGCTCGACGACCGAGCCGGGCCAGCCATGCGTGACGATGACCGGCAGCGCATTGTCATGCTTCGAGCGGACGTGAATGAAATGGATGTCGAGCCCGTCGATCTCGGTGATGAACTGCGGTAGCGCATTCAGCTTCGCCTCGCACTTGCGCCAGTCGTACTCGGTCGCCCAATAGCGGGCGAGGTTTTGGGTCGTCGCGAGTTGTACGCCTTGGGACTGATCGGCGACGGTTTCCTTCTCGGGCCACTTCGTTGCGAGTATGCGCTTGCGCAAGTCGGCGAGCTCCGTTTCCGGAGCATGGAACGAGAAGGGGCGGATTGCGTCAGCTTGGATCGTACCCATCTGGGAATCTCCTTGGTTCAACGCGAGCTGGCTCTTGGGGTGAACGGAAAGTCCGTCAGCCGCATCCGACCCTGAAAACGATCTGTGCGGTGCGTGAGGCCAATCGTGCGGGCGATTGACCTGGTTCATACGCTGGCATGAACGGGCACTACGGCGTCATGAGGTGAAACCCGGAAACGCCCATCGTGCTTTTCCGACCGACGATCGGTGCCCTCACCCGGCCAGCGCGTCTCACGTACCCGTGCCCTTGACACCCGCCATCAAAGAACTAACGCTGGCCTGATCCCGATATCGCCTAACAGATGCTCGGTTCGAGGTGGGCCATGGACTTTGGCGTAGCGACGCTGACGCGGGGCGAATGCGCTACGCGCGAGGGCTACATCGCCGTGGCCGAGGCCGCGGAGCGGCTGGGCTTCGGCTTCATCAGCGTCAACGATCACATCGTGGTGCCGGGGGACATCGCCTCGCGCTATCCCTACAGCGAGGACGGCCAGTGGGCAGGCCGCACGGCGGGGGAATGTCTCGACCAGCTCGCCACGCTGGCCTTCATCGCCGGGCGTACCGAGCGGCTCGGGCTGCTGACCTCGGTGATGGTCGTGCCGCACCGCCAGCCGGTGCTGGCCGCCAAGATGCTCGCCACCGTCGACGTGCTCTCGCGCGGGCGGCTGATCGTCGGCTGCGGCACGGGCTGGATGCGGGAGGAGCTCGAGGCCGTCGGCGCGCCGCCGTTCGCCGAGCGCGGGCGCGTCACCGACGAGTACATCGATGCGTTCAAGGACCTGTGGACCAAGGCGAGCCCGAGCTTCCGCGGCACCTACGCGAGCTTTTCCAACCTGCTGTTCGAGCCCAAGCCCGTCGCCAAGCCGCATCCGCCAATCTGGATCGGCGGGGAGAGCCCGGTGGCGATGCGGCGCGCCGTGCGGGCCGGCGATGCCTGGTATCCAGGCTCCAACAATCCGCAGTTTCGCCTGGATACGCCGGAGCGCCTCGGCGCGGCTGTGGCCGAGCTGCAGCGGACGGCCGCGGCGGCTGGGCGCGACCCCGGCAGCATCGACATCGCCTATGTCGTGTTCTGGCCCGTGGACTGGACCGCGCAGACCGCAGCCGACGGCACACGCCGCACGCTGACGGGCTCGCCGCAGGCCATGGCCGAAGACGTCGCGGCGCTCGAGCGTGCCGGCGTGCGCCACCTGTGCCTCACCTTCCAGACGCCGAGCCTGACGGAGACGCTGGAGCGGATGCAGCGGTTCGCCGAGCAGGTGATGCCTCTCGTCAAGTAGGAGTGCCGCCGAGCCATGTCCAAGCTGAAGCCAGAGACGCGAGACAAGCTCAAGAGCGTCAGCACGGCGACGTTGTGCACGGCGCTCTTCAAGCGCGGCCTGCGCAACCAGTTCATCCAGGACGTGCACCCGCTGAACCCCGGCGCCGGGCCGATGGTGGGCGAGGCCTTCACCCTGCGCTACATGCCCGCGCGCGAGGACCTGAACCCCATCAGCGTGTTCCAGGATCGCGCACACCCGCAGCGCAAGGCGGTGGAGGAGTGCCCGCCGGGCGCCGTGCTCGTCATCGACAGCCGCAAGGACCCGCGGGCTGCCTCGGCCGGTGCGATCCTGGTAGCACGGCTGATGAAGCGCGGCGTCGCCGGCGTGGTGACGGACGGCGGCTTCCGCAACTCGCCGGAGATCGCGCGGCTCGCCATCCCGGCCTACCACTGCCGTCCGTCGGCGCCCACCAACCTCACCGTTCACCAGGCCATCGACATCAATGTGCCGATCGGCTGCGGCGATGCGCCGGTGTTCCCCGGCGACGTCATGGTCGGCGATGCGGAAGGAGTGATCGTGATCCCCGCGCATCTTGCCGACGAGATTGCAAGCGAGGCGGTCGAGATGACCGCGTTCGAGGACTTCGTCGCCGAGGAGGTGATGAAGGGCCGCTCGATCCTCGGGCTCTATCCCGCGACCGATCCGCAGAGCCAGGTCGACTTCGCCGCCTGGCGCAAGGCCAACGGGCGCTGAGTGGCCGCAGGTTCATGCCGCTCGATCCGTTCGCCGGCAGAAAAGCCGCGAACTAGCGTCGTCGCCAGACGTGCCGCGAGCCACGGCGCTTGCGCGCCTGCCGCCCGCCATCGTAACACCGGCGTCCGCTTCACCGCTGACCCCCACCGCATGGCACCGCCGCTCGTCCAGCTCAGCAATATCGCGCTCACCTTCGGCGGCACGCCGCTGCTCGAGGGCGTGGAGCTGTCGGTCTCGCCCGGCGAGCGCGTATGCCTTGTCGGCCGCAACGGCTCGGGCAAGTCGACGCTGCTGAAGATTGCCGCGGGGCTCGTCGAGCCCGACAGCGGCGAGAGTTTCGTGCAGCCGGGCGCAGCCCTGCGCTATTTGCCGCAGGAGCCCGATCTCACGGGCTTTGCCACCACGCTCGCCTACGTCGAAAGCGGGCTCGGCCCCACCGACGATCCGCACGATGCGCGCTATCTGCTGGAGCAGCTCGGCCTCACCGGCGACGAGGACCCCGCGCGGCTCTCCGGCGGCGAGGCGCGGCGCGCGGCGCTGGCGCGCGTGCTGGCCCCCGATCCCGACATCCTCCTGCTCGACGAGCCCACCAACCACCTGGACCTTCCCGCCATCGAGTGGCTGGAGGCGCGCCTGGCAGAGCCAGCGCGCCGCGCTGGTGCTGATCTCCCACGACCGGCGCTTGCTGGAAAACCTGTCGCGCACCACGGTGTGGCTCGACCGCGGCAAGACCACGCGCGTCGACCTCGGCTTCGCCGGCTTCGAGGCCTGGCGCGATCGGCGGCTGGAGGAGGAGGCGACCGCCCAGCACAAGCTCGAGCGCAAAATCGTGCGCGAGGAGCACTGGATGCGCTACGGCGTCACCGCGCGGCGCAAGCGCAACGTGCGCCGCGTGGCGGGGCTGCAGGCGCTGCGGCAGGCGCGGCGCGACTATCGCAGGGCGGCCGGCAAGGCTGAGATGGAGGCAAGCGCCGCCGACGCCTCCGGCGCCCTGGTGATCGAGGCCAAGGGCGTCGGCAAGGCGTTCGGCGCGCGTGTGATCGTCAAGGACCTGTCCATGCGCGTGATGCGCGGCGACAGGATCGGCATCGTCGGCCCCAACGGCTGCGGCAAGACCACGCTGGTGAGCATCCTGACCGGCGGGCTGGCACCCGACAGCGGCACCGTGCGGCTCGGCGCCAACCTGGCGATGGCGTCGCTCGATCAGGGCCGCGAGAGCCTCGACCCCGATTGGACGCTGGGCGAGGCGCTGACCGGCGGCCGCGGCGACACCGTGACGGTCGGCGGCAAGCCCAAGCACGTCGTCGGCTACATGCAGGATTTCCTGTTCTCGCCGCAGCAGGCGCGCACCGCGCTCTCGGCACTGTCGGGCGGCGAGCGCGGCCGCCTGATGCTGGCGCGCGCGCTGGCCAAGCCGTCCAACCTGCTGGTGCTGGACGAGCCCACCAACGACCTCGACCTGGAGACGCTGGACGTATTGGAGGAGATGCTGGCCGACTACGCCGGCACCGTCATCCTGATCAGCCACGATCGCGACTTCCTGGACCGCGTCGTGAACGTGGTGCTTGCGCCCGACGGCGACGGCCGCTGGATCGAGTACGCCGGCGGCTATTCCGACATGATCGCCCAGCGTGGCGCCGACCTGGCAGGAAGATCGCTGCCGCGGAAGGCCAAGGCCGCGCCGGCGGGCAAGAGCGCGCCTTCTCCCGCGCCTGCGCAGTCCGCCAAGCGCAAGCTCAGCTTCAACGAGAAGCACGCGCTGGAGACGCTGCCGAAGGAGATAGCGGCGCTGCAGGCGCGCCTGCGCTCGCTGCAGCTCGAGCTGGGCGATCCGGCCCTCTACGGCCGCGATCCCAAAGCATTCGCCGAGACCACGCAGGCCCTGGCCGAAGCCTCCTCGAGACTGGCGGCAGCCGAGGAAAGGTGGCTGGAGCTCGAGATCCTGCGCGAGGAGATCGCCGGCGGCTGATACTGATCAGCCTGGCGATGGGAACTCGACCAAGGCCTCGCCGGTGGCAACCGGCTCACCCCGCTGGTTGTGCACTACGACGTCGATCACGACCCAGCCCGCCTTGGCGGTTGTGGTCTTGCTCTTGACGGTGCCCGTGGGCCGGATCGTATCGCCAGGGCGCACCGGCTTCAGCCAGCGCGTCTCGAGCCGGCGATGGATCGCGCCCCGAGGGTAGGCCCAGTCGGTCAGCATGCGCGTGATGAGACCGAAGTTGGTCATGCCGTGCATGATCACGCCGCCGAAGTTGGTCTTGCCGAAGTCGCCCTGCATGTAGCCGTCGTCCAGATGCAGCGGGTTGTAGTCGAGCGAGCCGTCGCAGAAGGCGCGGATGCTCTCGCGCGACACGGCCAGCTCTGGCCCGTCGATGCGGCTTGCGATGGCGATCGTGTCGTGGGTCGCGGTCATGGCTGCCCCTACATGGGACGTATGGTCTGGCCGCGGCCGGAGCAGATCACCTGGCCGCGCTGATTGAAGAACACGTTGTCGTGCACCACGAACAGCCGGTCCTTCTTGACGAACTTGTCGAGTGCGCGGGCTTGCAGCGTGATGGTGTCGCCCGGGCGCGCCGGGATGTTGTAGCTCCAGGACTGGCCGGCGTTGATGGTGCCCGGGCTGCGCATCCAGTCGTCCGGCGGAGTGCACGCGAACATCAGCAGAATATGGATCGAGGGCGGCGCGATCAGCCCACCGTGAGGCGTGGCCCGCGCGTAGGCCTCGTCGAAATAGAGCGGGTGGTCCTCGCCCACCGAGCGGCAATACTTGTGGATCGCCTCCAGGGTCAGGACGTAGGGGATGGTCTTGCGTGGCTCGCCGGGGACGATCTCGTCCCAGGTCTTGCGGACTTTGGCGTCCTTCCAGAAGTCGGTCTCGAATTGTGGCGCGCTCACGTTGGCTCCCTTGGCTGTCATTGATGGTTGAGCTTGAGCCCCGGGCGGTCCCACTCGAACGCCACCAGCCGACCCGAGCCCGACAGCGTCACGAAGGCCGTGCGCAAGTCCGGCCCGCCGAAGCAGATGTTGGTGGTGAGCGGGTCGGGCATGGGAACGTGGCGCACGAGCCTGCCGTCGGGACTGAACACGCTGATGCCGCCGTTGATCAGCGTCGCCACGCAGACGTTGCCGGCGCTGTCCACCGCCAGGCTGTCGAAGCGCTGGTAGCCGCCGGGACAGGCGAGGAAGCGAGCGCCGTTGACCGAGGGCCAGCCCTGGCGCTGCACGACGCCTGGCTCCAGGACCTCCATGGCCCACAGCCGCGCCGACTCGGTCTCGGCGAAGTAGAGCGTGCGGCCGTCCGGCGACAGCCCGCAGCCGTTGGGCGTGATCGAGGGAAACGCGACCGGCCTGATCAGGCTGCCGTCGGCCCTGGCGTAGTAGACCGCGCCGCGGTCCATGTCGCGCGGACGGCTCTTGCCGAGGTCGGTGAAGTAGAAGCCGCCGTGCGCGTCGAACACGAGATCGTTGGGGCCCTTCAGGGGCTGGCCGTCGCAGTGTGTGTAGAGCGTCTCGATGCTGCCGGTGGCGAGGTCGACGCGCTCGATGCGCCCGCCGGAATAGTCTGTCGCCTGACCCGTGGGCACGAGGCCGACGCCCGGCAGCTCGTGCCAGTTGAAGCCGCCGTTGTTGCAGACGTAGACCTTGCCGTCCGGGCCGATGGCTGCGCCGTTGGGCCCGCCCGTGTGCTGCGCCACGGTCGTCTTGGTGCCGTCCGGGGCGACGCGCGTCAGCCGCGCGGGCTCGATCTCGACCAGCAGCACCGAGCCGTCGGCAAGCGCGACGGGCCCCTCGGGAAAGCGCAGCCCCGTTGCCAGTACACGCACGTCTTGGCCCGTCATCTCGGCTTTCCCCTTCAGCAGCACACAGCCGGCGTGCGATCACCGGCCGACCGCCGCATAGTTAACCACCTCTTAGGGCCTTTTCCCTAGCCTGCCGGAGCGGGCGGCCGTGCCGGACCCGCTTGGTATCTTGTTGCGTAAGAGGGTGTGCGCCGGCCGATGGGGCTTTTCGATCCATCATTGTCACCTGGCGGCGGCGCGCCTCAACCCGGTCGCGGCAGGGCGCGCGGCGTGCCCTTTGAGCTGCGCCTGCTGGTGCTGGGGCCGATCTACCTTGCCGCCGTCTTCGGCGCCGTGCTGGTCGGCTTCTTCGTCTACTACACGGCCACCATCCCCAATCCCATGGCGCTGCGCCAGAAGCAAGACGCGCCCATCGTGCGCATCCTCGCGCGCGACGGCTCGGTGCTGGCCGAGCGCGGGAGTGCTGCGCCCTACATCCCGATCGACCTGCTGCCCAAGCATCTGATCGACGCGGTGCTGGCCATCGAGGACCGGCGCTTCTTCTCGCACCGCGGCATCGATCCGACAGGCCTCGGCCGCGCGATCCTCACCAACCTCAAGGCTGGCCGCGTGGTGCAGGGCGGCTCGACCATCACCCAGCAGCTCGCCAAGAACGTGTTCCTGAGCTCGGAGCGCACGCTCATTCGCAAGCTCGAGGAGCTGGTGCTGGCACTGTGGCTGGAGCTGCGGCTCAGCAAGCCCGACATCCTCGAGCTCTACCTCAACCGCGTGTATTTCGGCGCCGGCGCCTATGGCGTGGAATCCGCCTCGCGGCGCTTCTTCAACAAGGGCGCCAAGGACGTGACGATGGCGGAGGCGGCCGTGCTGGCCGGCCTGCTGAAGGCACCCTCAAAGTACTCGCCGGCGTGGAACCCGACGCTAGCGCGCGAGCGCGCGCAGGGCGTGATCGCCAAGATGGTCGAAGCCGGCTTCGCCACGCCCATCGACGAGGCGCTCAACTCGGCGTCCGAGGTGCGCTTCGCCGAGCCGCAGGTCATGCGCGGCGAGACCGGCGTCGAGTACGCCGTGGACGCCGTGCTCGACCGCCTGCCCGACCTGATCGCCGGCAACGACCGCGAGATCATCGTCGAGACCACCATCGACCGCGGCCTGCAGCAGCGCGCGCAGCAGATCGTGCACGATCTGCTCGCCAGCGACGGGCGCAGCCTGGATGCGAGCCAGGCCGCCATGGTGCTCGTCGACATGGAGGGCGGCATCACCGTGCTCGTCGGCGGCCGCTCCTACGGCGAGAGCCAGTTCAACCGTGCGCTCCGGGCAAAGCGCCAGCCCGGCTCCTCCTTCAAGCCGTTCGTCTATCTCGTGGCGCTGGAAGCCGGCCTGACGCCCGACAGCATCGTCTACGACCCGCCGGTCATCACCAAGGGCTGGAGCCCCAGCAACGATGATGGGCGTTTCCGCGGCGCCATGACCTTGCGCGATGCGCTGGCGCGCTCGATCAACACGGTGGCCGTGCGCCTCAACATGACGCACGGGCCGCGCAAGACGGTGGAGGCCGCGCACCGGCTGGGCATCGCCTCGGAGCTGCGCCCCGACGCGTCGCTGGCGCTCGGCACCTCGGAGGTGTCGCTGCTGGAGCTCACCGGCGCCTACGGCGCGTTCGCCAGCGGCGGCAGGCGGCTTGCCCCGCACATCGTCAGGCGCGTGCGCACGAGCTCGGGCCGCGTGCTCTACGAGCGCCAGGCGACGGCACCCAGGATCGTGCTCGCCGAGCGGCACGCAGGCGCCATCAACGACATGCTCAACGCCTCGCTGATCTTCGGCACCGGCAAGCGCGCGGCGCTGCCGCTGCACCCGGCCAGCGGCAAGACCGGCACCACGCAGGAGTATCGCGACGCCTGGTTCGTCGGCTACACCGCGCACCTGGTCGGCGGCGTCTGGGTCGGCAACGACGACCGGCAGCCCCATGAACCGCGTGATGGGCGGCAACCTGCCTGCCAGGCTCTGGCACGACGGTGATGATGCTGGCGCACGAGAAGCGCACGCCGATGGCGCTGCCCGGCACCGTGCCGACCGCGCCGCTGGCGCCCGCCGCACCGAAGGCCGATCAGGCCATGGCGCCGCCGCCGCCGATGGACCCAGCGTTTCTCGGGCGCGCGCTGGTGCAGTAGGCTGATCGCAGCGTCCTGCCCCGATGTGCTATACTGTCCGTACACGTATGGTAAACGCCGCCACCGTTAACGACAAATACGCGGTTCATCCATAGTGGTGTCAGCCCGGTTCGAAGCCTTTCGATTTGAACACGGGTGCAGCGGTAGGTCCGGTGAGGAACTGGACGAGGGACTTCGCTGCGTCGAGCGCCTTGGTGTCGGCCCCGATCCCCGCGGAGAAGACCGTCACACGTGCGTACTCCCCTGGCAGCGGACCCACCAATTGCGCGCCCGCCACGGGCACGATTTCTGAAGCCTGGGCGACGCCGAGCTCGGCTTCGCCCTTCGCTACGATCTCGGCGGCCTGGGCGCCGGGCACCAGAATGGTCTTTGGCTTCATTTGCTCGGCGATTCCGAGCCGGTCAAGGACACTCGCGAAATAGACCCCGCTGGCGCCGCCTTTCGCCGGATCAGCATAGACGATCGATTTGGCAGCGAGCAGCGAACGCTTGAACGCATCGACTGAACTCAAGTCTGGCTTTGGCGCGCCCGCCCGCGCCGCTACCGACACCGCCGTACCCACAACGTTTGTGATGGGGCCGACCGCAACCTTGTCCTGCTTTTGGAGCTCGTCCATCACCGGCCGCGACAGAATAATCACGTCGGCGCTTTCCCCCTCGAGAATACGTTTCCTGATGTCGGAGATGAGACCGTAACCGATCGTAAGCTTGTTCCCGGTCGCGCGCTCGAATTGCGGAGCAAGTTCGTCCAGCGCCGAGGTCAGGGCCACAGAAGTTAACACTTTTACTTCCGCCGCGTCAGCAACGGTCCCTTCAGTCGTGGCGATGGCAGAAAATACCAATCCTCCTGCTAATGCCATCCCAACCCTTGGCATGAACGACATCCTCGTCATCGCAATCATCAATCTTCTCATGGCGTACCTCCCTGCACGGAGCGTCTAGCCTGCAGCAATCGGAATACTAAAGCAACCGCATCGCAATGCCCCGCCATCACCGATGGCGCGAGCGTAGCTCGGGGCGCTCGTCTTCAAACGAGCCCCCTTCAATCGGCAATGCTGAGGTTTTTCATTCTGGCACCCGCCGCCTTCGGCGTCGCTGGGCTGTTGTGCACCGAGCCCTTCGGGCTCGGCCCTCCAGCTTCCATCTCAGGCGCCGATGTTGCAGTAGTTCTGCACCGTGCTACACTGTCCGTACACGTACTGGCTTATTGCTTTTTGGCGAGCTTTAGAAGCGCTTCGGCGCACGCTTCGCCCACACGGTAATTGTCTTCTGCCTTGCCGTCCTGCACCATGTGCGAGAACTTGCCATCGCGGATTGATGTCGTCTGCGCCCAAGAGCTGCCGAGCGTTCCCAATGCCTCCAGTTTGGCGGCGTAATCCGGCGCGCGTTGGAACCTCTCAAGGCAAACGGGAACTGCCACTTTCATTATTCCTGCCAGCTCGCCGCGTGCCGTCAGCTGCGCCGCCGTCGAGCCGGTTACCAACCAACCCATCGAGAAGCCGATGATCAGTGTTGCGACTCCGCCTCCGATCGCGCTCCATACGAGCGGTCCTATCACGCTCTTCTTTTCCACGACATTTCCTTCGCGTGTATTGTGGCATGAGTACGCTAAACAGATCTTATGACGCACGAGATGGCTGTTCCTGCCAAGGTTCGGAAAGTACCTAGGGCGGCTGTCACATCGCCATCGCTCGTCCAAGTCCGCTATTGCCTCCCGTTACGAGGGCAACGCAACCATCGATCGAGAATAATGAAGTCATGCGAATCTCCGTGGTCCTGCTTAGGGGCGAGCCTCGAGGATCATGTTGAACGGCGTCTCGGAAGCACGCCGCACCTTGCTAAACCCACCCGAGGTGATGATTTCGCGGAGCTTCGCCTCACCCGCCTGCGCGCCCAGCTCTGCTCCTACTTCCTGGGATAGAGAGGTGGGCAAACAGATCATCGTTGACCCGGCGTAGTAGAGCCGCCCAACCGGGTTCAGGTTCTGCTCCAGCCGGTCGCCTTCCATCGGTTCAACGATCATCCAGGTGCCGTCTTGCTTCAGTGACTTGCGGATGTGCGCAGAGGCGCCGGCCGGATCGGCCATGTCATGCAGGCAATCGAAGCAAGTCACGAGATCAAAATCAGTCCTGGGATGGTCCTTGGCCAGGCCCACCTCGAAGCGGGTGTTTGCCGACACGCCGTGCATCTCGGCATGCGTAAGCGTTATTAACTTCTCCTTGGGGTCAAAAGCTCGCCTGCGCGAAGCGACTAAGTTGCGTCCGCTCGACCCCCAAAGCTGCCGACGGTTGCGAGGCAGCACCGGAACTGGATCTGACCGCCGTTTATGAGTTCACGTCCTAAGGCGCCGCGCCGTAGCGGTGCAACTCGGCACCGTGACTACGCAGCCAGCGCTTGGCGTCCTCGAGGCGCGGCATGCAGCTCCCAACGTGCTTCCAGAACCTGGGGCCGTGGTTCATCTCGCGAAGATGCGCGACCTCGTGCGCGGCGACGTAGTTGAGCACGTTGGAGGGCGCCAGGATCAGCCGCCAGGAGAAGGCCAGCAGGCCGTCCGCGGTGCACGAGCCCCAGCGGCTGGTCTGGATCGCGCAGCGCGATCCTGCGCGCCTTGACGCCGAGACTGCGGCAGTGCACGGCAACGCAGGCTTCGAGGTCGGCGCGGGCCTGCTCCACCAGCCAGTCCTTCAGCCGGCGCGGCGCATGCTCCAGACGGCCCGCAACGTTGAGGCGCGGCGCGCCGCTCAGTGCCGGGTCGATGTCGACCACCGACCGCACGCGGTCGGGCCCGGTGAAGCTCACGCGATGCAGCCTGCCGCGCAGGGGAATCTTGGAGCCGTCCGCGAACGGCACCGGCTCCGGCACGCGCGTGAGACGATCGCGCACCCAGTCGAGATTGCTTCTGAGAAACCTGTCGGCCTCGTCCATTCTGCATTGCACGGGCACGGTGACGATCACGGCCCGCCTGGTCTTGCTCACCCGCAACGTCAGGCGCCGCGCTGTCGGATGACGGCGCACCTCGATCGGCGCGCCCAGTGCCTCGAGCTCATATGCGCTCTCGACGGTCTTCCGGGTCCCTCTGCCCGTCGGCATCCTTTGCCCTCCTGCAAGCCTAGCTTGCGTACGCGATGCGACCACCATAGCACGCCGCAAATAGCCAACACCCGACTGCTGGACTAGCAGATTTTTGCGGAAGCGGTCAGCAAACAACGACTTATCTTCGCTAGAGAAGGCAGAGCCGTGTGGCGATGGTGCGACAGAGGAGCGGGCGCGGCAAGCTTCAGGCGTAGCGTGCGAAGCTGAACGCAAGTGCCTCATACTCCTGCGTCCGCCTTCTTTCGCGCGGCATCGTCGCCATGTGCTCGAGCTGGGCGATGCTGAGCGCCGGATCGGCGCAAGGATCGTTTGCGCGCATGAACTTGGACATGCGCGGGGCGATCTCGGAGCGGAAGCGGCTGCCGTTGAAGATGCCGTAGTGGCCCACCTTGGGGCACTCGAAGTGGACCTTGCGCTCCGCGGCAATGCCGGTGCACAGATCGTGCACGGCGCTGCACTGGCCCGTGCCGGTGATGTCGTCGAGCTCGCCTTCCACGGTCATCAGCGCCGGGCGCGTGATGGCACCGAGGTCGACGGTGCGGCCACGATGCGTCATCAGTCCGCGCGGCAGCAGGTGTTGGACGAACACGGTGTCGACGGTCTGCAAATAGAACTCCGCCGTCAGATCCATGACGGCCAGGTACTCGTCGTAGAACAGCGGTGCTTCTCGGCCGAGTCGCCGTCGCCCTGCACGAGATGCTGGAACATGTCCTTCTGGGCCTGCATGTGCCGGTCGAGGTTCATGGTCATGAAGCCCGACAGCTGCAGGAAGCCCGGGTAGACCTGCCGGCCGCTGCCGGGGCGCGACCACGGCACGTTGGTGATGACGTTGCGGCGGAACCAGTCGGTGCCGCGCTGCTCGGCCAGCGTGTTGACCACGGTTGGATTGATGCGCGTGTCGATCGGACCGCCGGCCAGCACCAGCGACAGCGGCACGCACGGGTCGCCGTCGGCCTCCATCACCGCGGTGGCGGCGAGCACCGGCACCGAGGGCTGGCACACGGCGAACACGTGCACGTCGCCGCCGAAGAAGCGGAACATGTCGGCCATCACGTCGATGTAGTCGTCGAGATCGAACCGGCCTTCGGAGAGCGGCATGTCGCGCGCGTCCTGCCAGTCGGTGATGTAGACGTCGTGGTCGGGCAGGAACGTCTCCACCGTGCCGCGCAGCAAGGTCGCGAAGTGGCCCGACATCGGCGCCACCAGCAGCAGGCGCGGCTGGTTGGCGGCGCTGGCGCGGATCGATTTCGCGCTTGAAATGCACGAGGCGGCAGGCGGAGTGCTCCCACACCACCTCCTCGGTGACGCGCACGGGCGTGCGGTCGATCAGCGTCTGGGTGATGCCGAACTCGGGCTTGGGGTAGCGGCGCGTGGCGCGCTCGAACACCTCGCAGGCGGCGATCGCGTTGCGGCCGAACGTGCGTGTGCGTCCAGGGATTGAACGGATTGAGGAACAGGCGCAGCGAGTTCGGCGGCGATACGTGCCGGCCGCACCGCGACGCGGCTCAGCTCATACCAGTGATAGAGCACCGAGTGCCCCCGCTCTTGATCTGCCGACGTCCCCCGGGATCCTCGGTGGCCCGCGTCGCGGACCATGGCCCGAAAGCAACGCAGACATCGGGATCTCGCAAGACCATATCATTGATTCGTCAAAAAGATTTAAAGGGCGTGCCCGCGCTACAACAGCTTCGCCAGGCGCTCGGCCATGGCATCAGCATTGGTGGTATGCGTGAAGTGCGTGCGGTAGGCGCCGTCGGGCCCCATGACGTAGATCAGCGACGTGTGGTCGAAGGTGTAGCCGGCGCTGGACTTGGGGTCCTCCACGCGCCGTACGTAAACCCGGTATGCCTTCACCACGGCGTCGATCTCCGCCTGGCTGCCGGTCAGCCCGATCAGCTGCGGATGGAAACTCTCGACATAGCTTGCGAGTTGCGAAGGCGTGTCCCGTTCTGGGTCGACGCTGACGAAGATCGGCACGAACCGCTCGGCCTTCGGCCCCAGCTTGTCGAGCGCCTCCGAGGCCACCTGCAGCGCCGTGGGGCACACGTCCGGGCAAAAGGTGAAGCCGAAGAAGACCAGCATATGGCGGCCGCGGAAATCCTGATCCGTGACCCGCCGGCCCTTGTGGTCGGTCAGCGTGAACGGGCCGCCGACCAAGGCCTGCCCTATCACCTTGACGCCCGCCGCCGGCAGCAAGCGCTCGCGCGCCTGCGGAAACACCGCCAACGCGGCCGCGGCGCCGACGGCGAGGCCGGCGATGACGACGAGGATGGTTGCGGGCCTGCTTGCGAGCACGCGCGACCTTTCCGTTCATTCACCCATCTGCACCAGCGAGCCTTGCACGCGCGCACGGTGCAGAAAGTAGCCGAAGGTGGCAGAGCCCAGCGCGAAGTAGACGAGGTTGAGGGCGAAAGCCACAGCCATGAGATGCGCTTCGAACGTGCCGGTGAGCACGACGGCACGCAGCCCCTCGAAAACGTAGGTGGGCGGAAGCGCCAGCGCAACCGGCTGCAGCCAGCCCGGCAACGTTGTCACAGGGTAGTAGACGCAGCACAGCGGCAGGAACACGAACACGATCAGCCAGGCGAAGCTCTCCGCGCCCAGCCCCCAGCGCAGCACCACGCCGGTGGAGACCAGCCCCAGCGACCAGCTCATGATGACGAGGTTGGCGAAGAAGGCGGCAAAGGCGATGCCCAGGCTCAGCACGTTGAAGCTGAAGAACAGGTAGGCCATCGCCGTCACCGGCACCATGGCGACGGTGAGCTTGACGAGGCTGACGATGGTGAGGGCGGCGACCAGCTCGAATGGCCTGAGCGGGCTCATCATCAGGTGCCCCAGGTTGCGCGACCAGACCTCCTCCAGGAAAGCGATCGAGAACCCGAGCTGGCTGCGCACCAGGATGTCCCACAGCAGCACCCCGCCGATGAACAGCCCGGCCGCCTTGGCAGCCAGGCCGGTCATGCTGGCAAGGTGCGTCTGCAGGAAGCCCCACATGAGCATCTGCACCAGCGGCCAATAGATGAGCTCCGCCGTGCGCGGCCAGGACGAGCGGATCACGTACCAGTAGCGCAGCACCATGCCCCAGATGCGGCCGGCGGAGGCGGCAACGCTCGCCTGCTCGCGCAGTCGGGCGGCCGGGGAGACGCTCATGGGCGCTGCTCCCCTTCGTCGACGCCGCGGCGGGCGATCGCCAGGAACACCTCCTCCAGGTTGGCGCGGCCGAAGCGCTGGATCAGCTCCTGCGGCGTCTCGTCGGCGATGATGCGGCCCTTCTCCAGCATGATGACGCGGCTCGCCATGCGCTCCACCTCGGCCATGTTGTGGGAGGCGAGCACGACGGTTGCGGCCTGCTCGCGGCAGTAGTCCTCGAGCTTGCTGCGCACCCAGTCGGCGGTGTCGGGATCGAGCGAGGCGGTGGGCTCGTCGAGCAGCAGCAGCTCCGGCATGTTGATCAGCGCCTTGGCGAGGCTGACGCGGGTCTTCTGGCCGGCCGAGAGCTTGCCGTAGGGCCGGTCGAGGAGATCGGCAAGCCTGAGCTCGGCCGCCACCTCGCCGACGCGGCGCTTGAGATCGCGCAAGCCGTAGAGCCTGCCGAACACCTCCAGGTTCTGCCGCACGGTGAGCCGCATCGGCACGTCGACGTAGGGGCTCTCGAAGTTCATGCGATGCAGCACCTTGTAGCGCTCGCGCGCCATGTCGGCGCCGAACACGCGCGCCTCCCCCGCGGTCGGCACCACCAGCCCCATCAGCATGGAGATGGTCGTGGTCTTGCCGGCGCCGTTGCCGCCCAGCAGCGCCGTGACCGAGCCGGCAGCGAGCGTGAAGTCGATGCCGTCCACGGCGACGATGTCGCCATAGATCTTGCGCAGCGCCCGCACCGAGACCGGAGCCGCAGACCCACCGTTCATCGCAGCAAGGGGCTTCTGCATCGCATGCGCTACCGGGGAGAGTGTGGTACCAATGGCGCCCGCGGGCGCCTCGCGGGGCCGTGCTGCCCAGCCGGACGGCATCATCCGGTCGGGCACTTTGTATCTGGAGCACTTGCAGGCTCCGTGCAAGGCTTGGACGCGCACCGTGCGGCCGCGGATGCGCGAAAAGAGGACCGATGTCGCAATGGTGCTGTCTCGGTGGGACGACAGCGAGAGCCGCTTGCGGCTGCAGACGGCGGTGCGGCTGCGCTGGTTCGGCGTCGCCGGCCAGCTGGCGACGGTCTCCTACGTCTACTTCGGGCTTGGCTTCAATTTCGACATCGGCATGTGCCTGGCGCTGATCGCGCTGACCGCCTGGCTCAACGTGTTCTTCCGCCTGCGCTACTCCATGCGCACCAGGCTCGGCACCACGTTTGCGACCGCGCTGCTCGCCTACGACATCGTGCAGCTGGCGGCGCTGCTGTATCTGACGGGCGGCATCGAGAACCCGTTCGTGTTCCTGATCGTGGCGCCGGTGACGGTCTCGGCCGCCACGCTGCCGCCGCGCAATACCATCGCGCTCGGCGTGCTGGCGGCGGCTGCGACGAGCCTGCTCGTGTTCTGGTATCGGCCGCTGCCGTGGTTCACCTACGGCGGCTTCGAGCTGCCCACGCTCTACAATGTCGGCGTGCTGGCCTCGGTGCTGGCCGGCATGATCTTCCTTGCCCTCTACGTGTGGCGGCTCGCCAAGGAGGCGCGGCAGATGAGCGATGCGCTCGCCGCCACCGAGATGGTGCTGGCGCGCGAGCAGCAGCTGCACGCGCTCGACGGGCTCGCCGCTGCCGCCGCGCACGAGCTCGGCACGCCGCTCTCCACCATCGCCGTGGTGGCCAAGGAGCTGGCGCGCGCCGCCCCCAAGGACGGGCAGCTTCGCCGAGGACATCGCCCTGCTGCAAAGCCAGGCCGAGCGCTGCCGCGAGATCCTGCGCAAGCTCACCCGCGAGCCCAAGGAGCCCGACCCGCTGCACGCGCGCATCAGCGTGCGCGAGCTGATCGAGGAGGCGGCCGCACCCTACCAGGGCTTCAACGCCGAGATCGCGATCAGCGCCGGCGCGGAGCCCGGCGCCAATCGCCGCCGCCGCGCGCGAGCCCGTCGGCGAGCGCCGGCCCGGCGTCATCTACGGGCTCGCCAACCTGGTCGAGAACGCCGTCGATTTCGCGCGCCAGCGCGTCGAGATCACCGCCACCTGGACGGCGCGCGAGGTGGTGATCTCCATCGCCGACGACGGGCCCGGCATCCCCGCGCCGGTGCTCGACGCGCTCGGCGAGCCCTACGTGACGACGCGGCCGGCCCCGCAAACCGGCGCTCCCGCCGGATGCCGAGCCTTCCGGCATGGGGCTCGGCTTCTTCATCGCCAAGACGCTGCTGGAGCGCTCCGGCGCGACGGTTTCGCTCGAGAACCGCGGTACCGCCGAGGGCGCCGTGGCCATGGTCAGCTGGCGGCGCGAGGTTTTCGAGGGCCGGCGCGGCGAGCGAGCGAGCCGAGAGCGCGGCCGCAACTGCCAATGGCAGGGCCGGATGAGAATTTACCTTAGGCGGAGAGCCTCGAGACCAATTTATCCCGATCTTCTCTACAAGGCTTGGGCCTCAGGCGGCAAACCGCTATAACTGCGAGGCTTAGGAGGCACGAGAAGTGGCCGAAGATCTCACGTTCAAGCCCGACGAGCTGCCGGAGGACCGGTCCCTGGTGCTGGTCGACGACGACCGCGCGTTCGTGCAGCGGCTGGCCAAGGCCATGGAGGGGCGCGGCTTCGAGGTGCGCACGGCGCATTCCGTGGCCGAGGGTCTGGCCCTGATCCACGCCAGGCCGCCGGCGTTCTCCGTGGTGGACATGCGGCTGGAGGACGGCAACGGCCTCGACGTGGTGGCCGAGCTCGCCAAGGTCCGCCCGCAGGCGCGCACCATCGTGCTCACGGGCTACGGCAATATCGCCACCGCGGTGTCGGCGGTGAAGCTCGGCGCGGTCGACTATCTCGCCAAGCCCGCCGACGCCGACGACGTGACGGACGCGCTGCTGGCACCGCACGACGAGAAGGCGCCGCCGCCGGAGAATCCGATGTCGGCCGACCGCGTGCGCTGGGAGCACATCCAGCGCGTCTACGAGCTGTGCAACCGCAACGTCTCGGAGACGGCGCGCCGGCTCAACATGCACCGCCGCACGCTGCAGCGCATCCTGGCCAAGCGCGCGCCGAAGTGACGGCGTCTCCCTCTCCCCGCAAGCCCTCAGCCGATCGGCTTGCATCGATCCACTGCAGCCTGGAGGGCTTGCGGGGAGAGGGCCGGGGTGAGGGGCGAGCCCAAAGCTGCGGCCGAGCCTGCTTGCCGCCCCTCACCCTAGCCCTCTCCCCATTCTGAAGAAGAATGGGGAGCGGGAAACTCACACCTCAAACCCGCCCTCGGGGTCGAGCGCCGCCTGCAGCCGCAACGCCGCGGTGTGCACGAGGCGCAGCGTCATGGCCTTGCGGCGGGCGCCGGCAAGCTTGTGCTCGGGCGCAGCGCGCACGATCTCGCCGCCGTAGCGGTCGGCGACGATCAGGCCCGTGTCGGCGGGCAGGATGTCGCGCGGGAACGCAGGCGCCACGGCGAAGAACAGCCGGTCGCAGTACTCGCGGTACTCGGGCCACTTCCCGTCCGTGCGGAAGTCCTCCATCGAGGACTTGATCTCCACGATCCAGATCTCGCCCGCCCCGTCGATGGCGGCGACGTCGGCGCGCCGCCCGTTGGCGAGCGATACCTCCGTCACCGCAGCCATGCCGTGCGTGCGCAGCAGGCGGGCGACGCCGCGGCAGATGTCGAACGCCGCCGCCGACTGGCGGCCGTCCCGTGGCACCTCGAGCTGGGCCGGCGTGGGGGGCATGCGGCAATATTGCGATGCCGGCGCGCCGGGGGCAACCTCGCCACGTGGACCGGAGGGGCCAGAGTTGGTATAGCCCAGTGCGGGTCCGTTGCTCAGCGTTCAGGTGGCTTAGCACATGTTTTTCAAGCGTTCGCAGCCCGGCAGCACGCCTGACAGCACGATCCCTGCGCGCCACCGCCGACGGCCAGGTGACCACCGCCGCCGCCAAGCCGCAGCCGCTGGAGGCCGCCGAGCTGCGCCGCGCCGTCACCCCGTCGAGCCTCGGCTTCAAGACCACCGACGAGCTCATTCCCGTCACCGGCCTGATCGGCCAGGAGCGGGCGCTCAAGGCCATTCAGTTCGGCATCAACATCAAGAGCCACGACTTCAACATGTTCGTGCTCGGGCCGCCGGCCTCCGGCAAGACCACGGCGGTCAGGGCGCACCTGGGGCCGAAGGCCGCCGAGGGCCCCACCCCGCCCGACTGGGCCTACGTCTACAACTTCGAGACGCCCAACCGCCCGAAGGCTCTGAAGCTGCCGCACGGGCGCGCCAAGGCGCTGGCCAAGGGCATGATCGAGGCGCTCGACGAGCTGCGCGGCGTGCTGCCGGCCCGCTTCGAGAGCGAGGACTACCAGGTGCGCCGCCGCGCCATCGACGAGCAGTTCCGCTCCGGCAACGAGGAGGCGCTGGAAGCGCTCGACAAGAAGGCGCAGGCGCAGAACATCGCGCTGCTGCGCACGCCTACCGGCTTCGCCATGGCACCGATGCACGAGGGCAAGGTGGTCAAGCCCGAGGTGTTCAACGCGCTGCCCGAGGCCATGCGCCGCGACGTGGAGAACAAGATCGCCGCGCTGGAGAAGGAGCTGGGCCAGGTGCTCGAGCGCTTGCCGCAGGCCGAGAAGAAGCGCCGCGCGCAGCTGAGCGAGCTCAACGAGGAGGTCGCCACGGCCGCCATCCGCGATGCGCTGGTAGAGCTGCACGCCTCGTTGAGCGACGTCGCCGAGGCCGCGGCCTTCCTGGAGGCCGCCGGCCACGACATGGTGCGCAACGTCGGCGCTGTTCCTGGCGACCGGCGAGGAGGAGAACGCCATCGTCAAGCAGCCGGTCGACACCGCGCGCGACCCGCGCTTCCGCCGCTACATGGTCAACGTCATGGCGGCGAACGGCGAGGGCTCGGGGCGGCGCGCCGCTGGTGGAGGAGGCCAACCCCACCTACGGCAACCTGGTCGGGCGGGTCGAGCACATCGCCCAGATGGGCACGCTGGTGACCGATTTCCTGCTGATCAAGCCGGGCGCCCTGCACAAGGCCAACGGCGGCTACCTGCTGCTCGACGCGCGCCGGCTGCTGCTCTCGCCGTTCGCCTGGGAGGCCCTGAAGCGGGCCATCAAGGCGCGCGAGATCCGGATCGAGCAGCCGATGGAGGCGGCCGGCCTCATCTCCACCCAGTCGCTCGATCCCGAGCCCATTCCGCTCGACGTCAAGGTGGTGCTGTTCGGCGATCGCGAGCTCTACTACACTGCTGGCCGCGCTCGATCCCGACTTCTCGCGCATGTTCAAGGTGCAGGCCGACTTCGACGACAGCATCAAGCGCTCCGCGGAGAACGACAACGCCTACGCGCGCCTCATCGCCTCGGTGGTCAAGGAGCACGGCCTGAAGCCGGTCGATGCGGCGGGCGTGGCGCGCATCATCGACGAGGGCGCGCGGCTCGCCGACGACCGCGAGAAGCTGTCGATCGAGCTCGGCCGCGTCGCCGACATCGTGCGCGAGGCCGACTACTGGTCGGGCCAGGCCAAGCGCAAGATCACCAGCAGGCAGGACGTGGCGCGCGCCGTCGAGGAGCAGATCCAGCGCGCCGACCGCCTGCGCGACCGCGCGCAGGAGACGATCGGCCGCGGCATCGTGCTGGTCGACACGGAAGGCGCCGAGGTCGGGCAGATCAACGGCCTCTCCGTGCTCCAGCTCGGCTCCTTCGCGTTCGGCCGGCCGAGCCGCATCACGGCGCGCGTGCGCCTCGGGCTCGGGCCGCGTGATCGACATCGAGCGCGAGGCCAAGCTCGGCGGCCCGCTGCACTCCAAGGGCGTGATGATCCTGTGGGGGTTCCTGGCCGGCCGCTACGCGCTGGAGGTGCCGCTGGCGCTGGCCGCCACGCTGGTGTTCGAGCAGTCCTACGGCGGCGTCGACGGCGACAGCGCGTCCTCGGCCGAGCTCTACGCGCTGCTCTCGGCGCTGGCCGAGGTGCCGATCAAGCAGGCGCTGGCGGTGACGGGCTCGGTCAACCAGCACGGCGAGGTGCAGGCGATCGGCGGCGTCAACGAGAAGATCGAGGGCTTCTTCGACGTCTGCCGCGCCAGGGGCCTCAACGAGGAGCAGGGCGTGCTGATCCCGAGGTCCAACGTGCAGCACCTGATGCTGCGCGAGGACGTGGTGGAGGCCGCGAAGAACGGGCAGTTCTCGATCTACGCCGTCGGCCACATCGACGAGGGCATCGAGATCCTGACCGGCGTCAAGGCCGGCGAGCGGGGCGCGGACGGGCGCTTTCCGGCGGGCACGATCAACCGCCTGGTGGAGGACAAGCTCAAGGCGTTCGCCGAGCGCGGCCGCAGCTTCGCCAAGAGCCCGCGAGCAGGCCGAGGCGCCGAGGAATACGTCGTCATGATCGCGCATGTGGCCGAGACCGGCGAGGACCGCGGCCGGGTCGTGCTGCATCTGCGAGTCGGCGCCATCCGAGCGCCGATCGCGCTGGAGGCGGCGGTGCGCGTCGCCCGCGCGTTCGGCTCCGACCTCGAGAGCATGTTCGTCGAGGACGAGCAGCTGTTCGACTGCGCCGCCTACGGCTTCGTGCGCGAGGTCTCGTTCTCCGGGACCAGCGCAGCCGCGCGCTCTCGCTCGACGCCATGATGCGCGACCTGCACCTGGCCGCCCAGGGCGCGCGGCGCCAGCGTCGAGGCGCTGGCGCGCAAGGCGGAGGTGCCGCTGCGCTGCCGGGTGGTGCGCGACGAGCCCCTGCGCGCGCTGTCGATCGCCTGCGCCGAGACGGGGCCGTGGAACGTGGTGGCGCTGGGCGAGCCGTTCACCGGCGGCACCGGCGCGATCGCTGAAGCAGCTGCTGCTGGAGGTCGCGGGCTCCACCGGCCTGGTCGCGGTCGGGCCCAAGGCGCAGCGCGTCACAGGCGACGTGGTGGTGGCGCTGGAGGACATCGCGCAGCTCCCGGACATGCTGCGCGCGGCCGAGCGGCTCGCCGCGCTCGACGGAGCCGGGATCGTGCTGCTGCTGATCGCGGCGGACGAGGAGCGGCTCGCGCAGATGGACGGCGAGGCCCGCCTGGTGGTCGAGGCCCGCGAAGGCGTGCGCATCCAGTGGGCGGCGGTGGCGCGCGGCGAAGCGGCGGTGATCGCGGAGACCCTGCGCCGGCTGAGCGGCGGCATGATCATCTGCCAGTTCGGCGGGCTGGTGGTGCCCGACGCAGGGCGACCTGCAGGCCGCTGGCCTCCGTGCTGGAGTGCCCGCTGTTCCTCGTGCGCTGAAGCCTCGGAAGCCCGCCGGCAGCCCTGCTTTCCCCGTGGCCTGCGGGCCGTGATATATACTGGCGCCATTCGTATGAGGTCCGCCACCTTGCTGTCTCGTGCAACAGAGCTTCGGCTGCGGGTCGCCGAGATCCTCGAGGCCTGCACGGCGCGTGTCACGGCGCGGCGGGCAGAGCTCGCCGCCGCGGTGGCGCTGACCCTGCTGTTCCTCATCGCCGGCGGACTGTCGCTGCGCGTAGCTCTGCTCGGCCTCGTCGCGGCGGTGGCGCTGGCCGCATTCCGGCCCATCGACGAGAGCGCAGGCGGCGCCGGCGGACGCACCCTCGGCCAGGCGGGCGCAGACGCCGACCGGCTCTGGCGCATGGTCATCGACGCGGTGCCCGAGCCCGCCGTCGCGCTCGACGCCAGCGGCCGCATCGTCCACGCCAATCGCCTGACCGAGGAGCAGTTCGGCGCGCGGCGGCGCGACGGGCACATCGCCTCGCATGAGCCGGGCGCCGGAACTGCTGGCGGCGGTGGAGGAAGCGCTGCAGTCGCGCCAGCCGCGCGCGGTGGAGGTGCAGGCGCGGGTGCCGGTGGAGCGGCGCCTGCTGGCCACCATGGTGCCGCTGGAGCACGCGGGCGCCGGCGCCGGGAGCACCCTCGCTGCTGATCACCTTCCGCGACCTCACCGAGCAGGACCGGCTGGCACGCATGCGCGCCGACTTCGTCGCCAACGCCAGCCATGAGCTCAGAACCCCGCTCGCCTCCCTCAAGGGCTACGTGGAGACGCTGCAGGGCAATGCCAAGGACGACGCGGCAGGCGCGCATCCGCTTCCTCAAGATCATGGGGGAGCAGGCCGAGCGCATGTCGCGCCTGGTCGACGACCTGCTGTCGCTGAGCCGGGTGGAGATGCGCGAGCACCTGCCGCTTTCCGACGAGGTCGACCTGGGCCTGATCCTGCGCGAGGTGGCGCAGAGCCTCGAGCCGGTGGCGACGCGCGCCGGCGTCACCCTCGACCTGTCGCCCGGCGAGGGCGAGGCCATCCTGCGCGGCGACGCCGACGAGCTGACCCAGGTGTTCCAGAACCTCGTCCACAACGCCATCAAGTACGGCCATGCGGCGGCAAGGTCGAGGTGCGCCTGAGGCGCGAGCCGGCGGCCCACGGGCGTCCGCCCGGCTTCCGGGTCGACGTGGTCGACGACGGCCCCGGCATTCCCCCGCAGCATCTGCCGCGGCTCACCGAGCGCTTCTACCGCGTCAGCGCGGCGGCAAGCCGCGAGAAGGGCGGCACCGGGCTCGGCCTCGCCATCGTCAAGCACATCCTCAACCGCCACCGGGGCGAGCTGGTCATCAGCTCGAAGCTCGGCCAGGGCTCCACGTTCTCGGTCCTGCTGCCGTCCCCGCCCGCCTAGCGGAGGGCGCGCGACACCGATGCGCCGCAATGAGCATTTACCAATCGCGGCCGCGCGCATCTGGCGATTGATTTGCCGGCGCAATGCGGACTAAACCATCGGTGCCTGACACGACGCGCGGCAGGCGGCGAGGCGGCCCCGCCGAGCTGCGCGCCCAATGCCTCGAGGCCGTTGCGCTCGATTGCCACCGCAAGGGACGACCCATAGCACATCGTCAAGTCCTTCGACCAGGAACTGGAGCTGCTCGACAAGAAGATCGCGCAAATGGGCGGTCTGGTGGAGCAGCAGCTGGCGCAAGGCTTCGACGCGCTCGAGAAGCGCGATCCGGAGCTGGCCACCGCCGCCGTGGCCGCCGACGCGCCGTCGACCGCATCGAGCGGGAGATCCAGGACCTCACCATCCTGATGATCGCCAAGCGCCAGCCGCTGGCCAACGACCTGCGCCACGTCATGACCGTGCTGAAAATCGCCGGCGACCTGGAGCGCATCGGCGATCTCAGCAAGAACATCGCCAAGCGCGCGCTCGCCATCTCCGGCGAGAACCGCCCCAAGCCCTTGATGACGGGGCTGAGGCACATGGTGGATCAGCGCTCAGAGCCAGCTCAAGGACGTGCTCGACGCCTATGCCGAGCGCGACGCCGAGAAGGCGGACGCGGTGTGGCGGCGCGACGAGCGCATCGATGCCATGTACAATTCGCTGTTTCGCGAGCTGCTCACCTACATGATGGAGGACCCGCGCAACATCGGCCTGTGCACGCATCTGCTGTTCGCCGCCAAGAACATCGAGCGCATCGGCGACCACAGCACCAACATCGCCGAGAACGTGCACTACCTGGTGCACGGCGTGGCGCTGGCCGACGCCAGGCCCAAGAGCGACGACACCTCCTCGATGCTCATTCGCAAGGAGTGACGGGGCTAGTGTGATGATCGCGAAATTCGTCTCAATGTGCAGCGAACGCAGTACGAATTTCGCGATCTGAAGGACACTAGGCGTGAAGGACACCGCACCGCACATCCTGCTCGTGGAGGACGAGGCGCCGCTGGCCGAGCTCGTGCGCTACAACCTGGAGGCCGAGGGCTTCCGCGTGACGACTGGCCGCCGACGGCGAGCAGGCCGAGGTGCTGATCGCCGAGGACGCCTTCGACCTCGTCGTGCTCGACTGGAGGCTGCCGGGCATCTCGGGGCTGGAGCTGTGCCGGCGCCTGCGCCACCGCGACGCCACGCGCGCCCTGCCGGTGCTGATGCTCACCGCGCGCGGCACCGAGGGCGACCGCATCCGCGGCCTGACCACCGGCGCCGACGACTACGTGGTGAAGCCGTTCTCCGTGCCGGAAGTGGTGGCGCGCGTGAAGGCGCTGCTGCGCCGCGCCGCCCCGCAGCTCGTTTCCGACACGCTGGAGCGGGGCGACATCGTGCTCGATCGCGGATCGCATCGCGTCATGCGGCGCTCGCGCGAGGTGCGGCTGGGGCCGACCGAGTTCAAGCTGCTCGAGTTCTTCATGCAGAACCCGGGCCGGGTGCTGTCGCGCCAGCAGCTGCTCGACGGCGTGTGGGGGCGCGACGCCTTCATCGACGGGCGCACGGTGGATGTGCACGTGGGGCGTTTGCGCAAGGCGCTGATCCGCGGCACCGACAGCGATCCGATCCGCACCGTGCGCGGCGCGGGCTACGCGTTCGACGGCAAGGCCGCATGAAGGCATCGCGCCTGCGCAAATTGTTCCTTCCCCATGATTCACAAGTTGCACGTCAATCTGTGCTCTACGAGTCACAGAGCGATTCTCAATCGCGGTGGAAAAGCGCCGCGCGCCTTGCTCGGCGTTAACCGCGTAGTAACATCGGCTCATCACCTGCGGCTGCCCGCGTCCTGTACGACCGGGGAACACCGCCGCAGCTTCGACGCGTAGGGCGCGGGTAGTGCGCCGCGTTTGCCCAGTACGCGTCACCCAGTTCCGTAGCGTTTTGTTCGTCGGCCGGTCTGGCTGCGTTCCGTGTGCTCGTGTGAGTGCCCGTGTGGACGCTCATCCAGCTCCGGCCGTGTGGGACGGATTCCGCGCGTGCGTAGATCGCCGGGACCCGCCGTAGTCATTTGCGGGAGATACCAGGGCATGGCCTGGAACGACGAACGAGTTGACCTTCTCAAGAAATTGTGGGCCGACGGACTGAGCGCCAGCCAGATCGCTGGCCGCCTCGGCGGGGTGACGCGCAACGCCGTCATCGGCAAGGTGCACCGCCTCGGCCTCTCCGGCCGCGCCACCACCTCGCGCATGAAATCGCACCGGCCGCGGCCGCGCACCACGCAGGCGGTCAAGCGGCTGATGAAGCCGCGCTTCGCCAACGTCGGCAACCCGGCCCTTCGCAACCTCTATCTGGGCGACACCGAGCCCTACGTGCCGCCGGCCGAGGAGGTGGTGATCCCCTTGAACGAGCGCAAATACATCCAGACGCTCACCGAGACCTGCTGCCGCTGGCCGATCGGCGATCCGCAGCTGCCCGATTTCCACTTCTGCGGCAAGAACAAGGTCACGGGCCTGCCCTACTGCGAGGTGCATGCCCGCCGTGCCTTCCAGCCGCCGCAGGCCCGCCGCCGCGAGCGCGAGTACGCGCCGATGGTGGTCCTCGCCCAGGCGCCGGCCGACGGCTCCGCAGCTCCAGCACCGACCCAGCCGGACGAGAAGGCGGCCGTATAAGCAGAACACCTTTGTCAGCGAGGGCGTTGGCAAAGATGCGGGGGGAAGACCGGGAGCGCTGCGGGGCGCAGCTCCCGGTCTTCTTTTTTGGCCGCAGCATTGACACGATGCGGCACGGCCCCCATAAATCGGCGCCATGATCTATCGGACCAACAGCAAGCGACGTTTCCGCACAGGCACGCTGCCGCGGCTGCGATGAAGGACCGTTCCCGGTTCTGACGTCGGCGCCGCGCAGGAGCGCGGCTTTTTTGTTTGCGACAAAGCGAGATGGTCCAATGTCTTCTACCAAAGCGAAGACCCCCAAGCCCGTAGCGAAATCCAAGCAGCAGCCTGCCGCCGACGGCCCGTCGCCGGCGGTGATGAGCACCTATGCCCGCGCCAACCTGGTGTTCGAGCGCGGCGAGGGCACCTGGCTCGTAGCCACCAACGGCGACCGCTACCTCGATTTCGGCAGCGGCGTTGCCGTCAACGCGCTGGGTCACGCCCACCCCAAGCTGATCGCAGCGCTCGCCGAGCAGGCGCACAAGGTCTGGCACACCTCCAACCTCTATCGCGTCGCCGGCCAGGAGAAGCTGGCGCAGCGCTTGTGCGAGGTGACGTTCGCCGACCAGGTGTTCTTCTGCAATTCGGGCGCGGAGGCCTGCGAGGGCGCCATCAAGCTGGCGCGGCGCTATCATTTCGTGAGCCGGCCGGCCCGAGCGCTGGCGGCTCGTCACCTTCAAGGGCGCCTTCCACGGGCGCACGCTCGCCACGATCGCCTCGGCCGGCAACCCCAAGCACCTGGAAGGCTTCGGCGAGCCTGCCGACGGCTTCGACATCGTGCCGTTCGGCGACATGGCGGCGACGGAGGCCGCCATCGGCCCGAATACGGCAGGCATCATGGTCGAGCCGATGCAGGGCGAGGGCGGCGTCAATGTCGCCTCCAACGCCTGGCTGAAATCGCTGCGCGAGCTTTGCGACACGCACGGGCTGCTGCTGGTGCTCGACGAGGTGCAGACCGGCATGGGCCGCACCGGCAAGCTGTTCGCGCACGAGTGGGCGGGCTTCACGCCGGACGTGATGGCGGTTGCCAAGGGCCTCGGCGGCGGGTTCCCGATCGGCGCCGTGCTCGCCACCAAGGAGGCGGCCAAGGGCATGACGGCCGGCACGCACGGCTCCACCTTCGGCGGCAATCCGCTGGCGGCCGCGGTGGGCGCCGCCGTGCTGGAAGCGGTGCTGGAGCCGGGCTTCCTCGACCACGTGCAGGCCATGTCGCTGCGCTTCAAGCAGCAGCTGGCGCGCCTCGAGGACGAGTTCCCGCACGTGATCGAGGAGGTGCGCGGCAGCGGGCTGCTCACCGGCATCAAGGTCAAGCCGCCCATGGGCGACGTGGTCAACGCCTGCGCGGACGAGAAGCTGCTGACCGTCGGCGCCGGCGACAACGTGGTGCGGCTGCTGCCGCCGCTCAACGTCACGCGAAGCCGAGCTCGGCGAGGCCACCCGGCGCCTGGGCAAGGCGCTGGCGCGCTTTCCAAAGCCCGCGTGAGAAACGCGGGCGATAGGCTCAGGCCATGCCGCCCACGCCCATGACACCCCGGCATTTCCTCGACATCGACCGCATCGAGGCCGCCACGCTCCGCCGCATCATCGACATGGCGCGCGCCATGAAGAAGGCCGGCAAGCGCGTGCCGGCCAAGCTCAGGCCCGAGGGCATCGCCGACTTGGTGCTGATGCTGATCTTCGAGAAGCCGTCGACGCGCACGCGCGTGTCGTTCGACGTCGCCATGCGCCAGCTCGGCGGCCAGTCGATCGCGCTCAACCACACCGACTTGCAGATCGGCCGCGGCGAGCCCATATCCGACACCGCCAAGGTGCTGTCGCGCTACGTCGACGCCATCATGGTGCGCGCCAACAAGCACGAGACGCTGACTGAGCTTGCCGAGCACGCTACCGTGCCGGTGATCAACGGGCTGACCGACCGGACGCACCCCTGCCAGATCGTCGCCGACATCATGACGTTCGAGGAGCGGCTGGGACCCATCAAGGGTCGCAAGGTGGCCTGGAGCGGCGACGGCAACAACGTGGCGGCCTCCTGGATCCAGGCGGCCGCGCGGCTCGGCTTCAAGCTGGCGCTGGCCTGCCCGCCGCAGCTCAACCCGCGAGCGGGCGATCCTGGACTGGGCCAAGCGCCAGCGGCGGCGACATCGAGCTGACCGACGATCCGGAAGCCGCGGTGGCGGAGGCCGACTGCGTGGTGACGGACACCTGGGTGTCGATGGGCCAGCAGGAGGAGGCGCGGCGGCGCAAGCAGCTGCTGGCGCCCTACGCGGTCGACGACGCGCTGATGGGCAAGGCGGCGAAGGGCGCGATCTTCATGCACTGCCTGCCGGCCTACCGCGGCAACGAGGTGACGGCGGCGGTGATCGACGGGCCGCAATCGGCGGTGTGGGACGAGGCGGAGAACCGGCTGCACGCGCAGAAGGCCATTCTGGCGTGGTGCCTCGGAGTGGATTGATGCTCGACGCGGATAGAACAAGACCGCGGCGCTGCCGGCCGACAATCTGGTGCTGCCCTTCCGCACGGTGAAGTCCGACGTGGTGGGGCGCGTCATACGTTTAGGCTCGGTGGTGGATGCGATCCTGTCGCGGCACGCCTATCCCGAGCCCGTCAGCCACGCGCTGGGCGAGGCCCTGGCGCTCACCGGCATGCTGGGCAGCGCGCTGAAGGAGGGCGCCAAGCTGATCCTGCAGACCAAGTCGGACGGGCCGCTCGACTTCCTGGTCGCCGACTTCGAGCAGCCGGGCAAGCTGCGCGGCTACGCCAACTTCGACAAGGCCAACGCGGCGCTCGCCGAGACGCGCGACCGCGGCGATCAGGGCGCGCTGCTGGGCAAGGGCCACCTCGCCATGACCATCGATCCCGGCGGCGGCAGGGACAGCTATCAGGGCATCGTGGCGCTCGCCAGCGAGCCGCTGGTGACGGCCGCGCACACCTATTTCCGCCAGTCCGAGCAGCTGCCGACCTTCATGCGGCTGGCGGTGGCGCGCCACTACGGCCCCGCCGAGGGCAGCGGCGCGCGCAGGTGGCACTGGCGCGCCGGCGGGCTGATGATCCAGCAGCTGCCGCGCGAGGGCGGCAAGCGCGAGCTGGAAGGCGAGGCGCACGATCTGAGCCTGGAAGGCGACGACGACGAGAACTGGAACCGCGCGCGCCACCTGGCGGCGACGGTGGAGGACCACGAGCTGCTCGACCCGACGCTGTCGCCGGAGCGGCTGCTCTACCGGCTGTTCCACGAGGAAGGCGTGCGGGTGGTGCCGGCGACCGCAGCTGACGGAAGCGTGCCGCTGCTCGCGCGAGCGCATCGAGATGTACCTCAAGCGCTTCGGCGCGGAGGAGCTGAAGACCTGCGCGAGCCCGACGGCTCGGTGTCGTCACCTGCGAGTTCTGCTCGCGCAAATACCTGTTCGAGCTCAGCGAGTTCGCGTGACCTGTAGGGCGGATAGCCGAAGGCGTATTCCGGCCGTATTCCGGTTGATCGGCGGATTACGGCTATCGCCTGGAATCCGCCCTACGCCGCTTTCAATCGACCGGCCAAGTGGTGCGGTACTTGCGGCGGCCGAAGCGGGTGGCGCAAAGGCGCGTCGATCTCGGTGTAGGGGCGCGGCTCGTCGTCGGGCGTGCCGGGCGCGGGCTTGCGCCAATGGATGACGATCCAGTAGCGCTCGACGAGCTCCGTGACGGCTTCGATGAAGGTGCGCGGATCCATGCGCAGGTGGCGCAGCAGGGGCCCGAGCCGCATCGAGCCGCGGCTGCGGGCAAGGCAGGTGAAGACGAGGCGTGCCTCGCGCGAGGCGTGGATGCCATATAGCAGGTCGTTGGTCATGACCCGAGTGTGACGCAACGGCGAGCGCCGGGGATAGGGCTCGGGCGACAAATGTGTGGCTGCCCCTCACCCTCGAACAAGTCCGAGGGCAGGCCCGCTCTCCCCGCAAGCGACGGAGGAGCAGCGGCGAGGTGCCGCGCAGAACCACAGGTTTTGGCGGCGGGGATAAGTTTCGCGCTTCATAATGTATGTAGGCGGAGGATGACACGCGCCGTGCGGCGTGCTTTAGTGCGCTGCCCCGGAGATGGGATGCGCGGTGAACCTGGAGCCGCCTCTCAGCACAGGAGCCGGGGGCGGCAGTCCGTAAGCCTCGCCTGGCATGGTGGACAGATCATCCAAGCGTCAGGTGTCCCTCGGGACAAGCCCGAGGGCAAGGGGGCCCGGATGCAGCGAAGTCGTGGACGACAAGCCTCTTCGGCATGGTGAGCTGACCTAGCAAGCGTCGAAGACGGCCCGGATGCGACCGAGCAGGGCGTTCTTGCGCTCCGTAGCCGGCATTAGCGATCACTCAGGTCATCGGGCGCAGCCCGAACGCCCTGCTTCTCCTCCCAAACCCTCGAGGCCCAAGGCCTGCGAGGCTGAAGGCGTTTTTCTGTGCGCGTCGCTTATCCCCGGGGTGGGGAGGCGCGCATATACTGGTCGGTTCGGCCTCCGACCGGAATGCCAGCTGCGCCTTCCCAAGGCTCGGCGCGAGCTATCGCAGGTGCTATGTGTCGTCCGACATAGCCGGAGGAAACACGATGAAAGTACGGGATCGAGACGCTCAGCCTGCGATGCAGGCTGGCGCAACTACCACTTCGTCAAGCTTACCACCGACGCGGGCGTGGTGGGCTGGAGCGAGTTCGACGAGGGCTTCGGCTCGCCGGGCGTCGGCGCAGTCATCTCCACCTGGCGCCGCGCGTGATCGGCCAGCCGTCGGGCGACACGAGCGCATCTACGCCGACCTCTACTGCGCCACGCGCCCCGGCTCCGGCGGCGTCATCGCGCAGGCCATCGGCGCCATCGAGAACGCGCTGATCGACGCCAAGGCCAAGGCCATGGGCGTGCCCTGCTACGAGCTGCTCGGCGGCAAGGTGCGCGACCGCATACGGGTGTACTGGTCGCACTGCGCAACCTGGCGCATCAATCACCCCACCTGGTACAAGCCCGCCATCACCGACCTCGACGGCGTCAAGGCGATGGGGCGGGAGGTGCGCGAGAAGCGCTTCACCGCCATGAAGACCAACATCTTCCTCTACGAGGACGGCGCCAAGAATCCGCGAGGATGGCGGCCAGGGTTCGGCGCGCCGTTCTATCCCGAGCTCAACGTCGACAGAGATGTGCTGCGCAACCTGCGCATGCACCTGGAGGCGCTGCGCGACGGCGCCGGCCCCGACGTCGGGCTGCTGCTCGACCTCAACTTCAACGCCAAGACGGAAGGCTATCTCAAGATCCTGCGCGAGATCGCGAGCCTCGACATGTTCTGGGTGGAGATCGACACCTTCAGCCCCGAGGCGCTGGGCTACATCCGCCGCCAGAGCCCGCACCCGATCTCATCGTGCGAGACGCTGCTCGGCCTGCGCGAGTTCCTGCCCTACTTCCGCGAGCAGGCGATGGACGTCGCCATCGTCGACGTTCCCTGGAACGGCGTGTGGCAGTCGATGAAGATTGCCGCTGCCGCCGAGGCGCACGAGGTCAACGTCGCCCCGCACAACTTCTACGGCCACCTCTGCACCATGATGGCGGCGCACTTCTGCGCGGCGGTGCCCAACCTGCGCATCATGGAGACCGACATCGATCGCCTGGCCTGGGACGACGAGCTGGTGACGCATCCGCCGCAGTTCGAGAATGGGCACCTCGTCGTGCCGGACCGTCCGGGCTGGGGCACCGAGCCCAACGAGGAGGCGATCCGCGCGCATCCGCCCAAGGGCAAGAAGGGGCTGATGGACTACGGGCGCAAGGGATGAGCCGGACGCCATCCCCTCTCCCCGCTTGCGGGGAGAGGGTTAGGGTGAGGGGCTGCTCCAGCTTCAACGTGCCATGTGTTGCTGCCCCTCACCCCGACCCTCTCCCCACGCTGATGGTGCGAGTTGAGAGGTTGGCGAAGCGTGGGGAGAGGGAGACGCTCGTGACAATCCTCACCAGAATTTCCACCAGGGCTTCTTCGGAGAGCCTTCGCCCGTCAATCGCTGCAGCTCCGTCTGCATCAGCGTCTGCAGATCCGTGTGAAACTTCGCCATTCCCTTGCCGACCTCCGCGCTCAGTTGCTTCACTTGGGGGTCCTGCAGCGCCTCCTCCGTCTGTTTTTGAATCTCGGCGGCGATCTGAGCCTCGGACATGCCCTTCATGTCCTTGGGAAACGGCGAATGCTCCCTGATCCTCGGATCCTTGGCAAGAGCGGCCACAGCCTTGGGATCCGCCTTGCCGGAGAAGATCGCGGAGAGGAGCATTCCCGCGAAGGCGTCGGCGCTCGCACGCGCACCGCTTTGGCTTGCAAAGTTCGGGGCGGACTGTTCGTGGTTCAGGTAGGGAACCTCGAGCTGGTTGAAGTAGTCGAAGCCCAGTCGCAGCGGCTCCAGGTGCTCGGGCAGGCTGCTCCAAGCTTGCGCCACCGCCACCGGAACGACAAGAAAGCCGTGCGTGTCGGTGTCGTGCGACGGCAGCAGCACGAAGAAGCGGTAGTGGTCCTTCAGGAGCTCGGCGAGCGAGGAGATCGCCACGTAGCGGTCGTGCGGCGAGACGGTCATCGGGAGCTTGTGCTCCTGCCCGCGATAGGTGACGTACAGCTCCTCGCCGCCGTGCACCTCGCGCGCAGTCAGCGCATGCTCCGGCGCGAGGTGTCGCGACACCGCCTCGACGATGGAGGACTCCAATGCGCGGTGATCGAAGTAGACATAGGCGTCGTCGTCTTCGGCTCCAGGCGGAGCGGAGGCACTGACCATCGGGCTCTCCTCACCAGACCCCGCAGCACACCGACATTTAGAAATGCTCGCCAATTTCCCAGCATCCTAGCCCTTCCGCTTATGTGGAACCATTCCGCGTTGCGGAGTAGTTCGCACACTCGGTTGGCGTAAAGCGGTCGATGAGCTTGCCGATGCGGTTCCACATTCCTTCGACGGTGCGCTCGTCGGCCTTGCGCAGCAGGGTCTTGAGCTTGGCGAAGGCCTGCTCGATCGGGTTGAGGTCGGGCGAGTAGGGCGGCAGGAACAGCGGCCTGGCGCCGACGGCGCGGAGCAGGCGCTGCACCTCGGCGCCCTTGTGCGAGCCGAGGTTGTCCATCACGACGATGTCGCCGGGCTCGAGCGTGGGGATCAGCACCTGCTCGACGTAGGCGCGGAAGGTCTCGCCGTTGATCGGGCCGTCGAGCACGAGCGGCGCGGTGATGGCGTCATTGCGCAGGGCTGCCAGGAAGGTGGTGGTGCGCCAGTGGCCGTGCGGCACTTTCGCCTTCAACGGCTCGCCGCGCCGCCACCAGCCGTGCGTGCGGGTCATGTTGGTCTTGGTCCACGTCTCGTCGATGAAGACCAGGCGCTCGGGCGCCAGCCGCGGCTGCAGCCGGTGCCACCACCGGCGACGGCGGGCGACGTCAGGCCGGTCCTGCTCGCAGGCGAGCACGGTTTTTTTTGAAGCTGACGCCCTCGCGCTTCAGAAAGCGCCAAAGCGTGTCGCAGGCTACCACCATGCCGCGCTCGGCCAATTCGTCCAGCAGCTCGTGCAACGTCAGGTCCGGCTTTTTCCGGAGGCGGGCGAGCAGCCACTCGCGCTCGCCTGCGAGCAGATAGGGCCGTTTGCCACCCATCGGCTTGGACGCAGGACTGCCAGCCTCGCGCATCCGGCCATGCCACTTCACCGCTGTCGATGGGGCGATGTCGTTGAGCCGCGCCACCTGCCGACACGACAGGCCGCGCTCCAACTGCGAAACCACACGCTCACGCAGGTCGAGAGAGTAGGGTCGAGCCATCGCGCGCCGGCCTCCGCTCCAGCACGCAGCTTAAATCAGATCGCCCCTGATTTGGGAATCCCTCACAATTCCACTAAGAGCGGAAAGACTCTAGCCCTTCCCCACCCACGCAACAAAGCGGCCGCCGGGCAGGGAAGCATGCGGCGGCCGAGCCTTGTTGCGGAAATACCGCAACCGGACCAATCGGCCGCGAAGCAGTAGATCACGCCGCCCCCCATGTTCCCGCGGTGTGCGGGAACAGAGCGCGTAGGTTGGGTCGATCCCGGCGACGCCGGGTCAGCGCAGGCTCGCCAGATAGTGGGCCAGGGCTCGGATGTCGGCGTCGGACACGCCGTACATGACTCCGTTCATGCTCGTGTCGATGCCCGAGCGGCTGCCTTCGCGATAGGCCGTCAGGCTCACGATCAAGTAATCGAGGCGCTGGCCCGCAAGGCGCGGCATCTGCTCGCGGCCTTCGTAGGCCGGCAGGTGGCAAGAGCCGCACCGCAGCTTGACGGCAAGGTCGTTCCCCACAACGACCAGCCCCTCATTGACGGCTTCCGCGGCAGGCTTGGGCTCAAGCTTGGCGTAGTGCTCGGCCAGCGCGATGATCTCATCGTCCTTCAAGCCTTTGACGAAGGGAGCCATTGCCTCGGACTGGCGCAGCCGCTCGCGAAGGAGAATGAGCTGGTTGGTGACAAACAGGGCAGGCTGACCTGCCAGCGAGGGCGTGTTCTCCATCTTGGAGTTGCCGTCCTCGCCGTGGCACGAGCCGCAGACCTGGAGCCGCTCCTCGAACGTCTCGGCAGCGCACGGGCCGTGCACCCCGAACATGACAGCGATCGCGAACAGCAGCGTCCGCGATCGCCAAACTTGCATACACGTGACCATCAAACCCGGCGGCTATTTGCTGCTCACCTTGGCGCTGCCGTGGGTCACGCGATAGATGGCCCCGTTCTGCTCGTCCGACACCAGCATCGAACCGTCGGGCAGTTGCTGAACATCCACCGGGCGGCCCCAGAACGAGTTCGAGGCGTCGTCGAGGAAGCCGGTCATGAACGGCGTGATGGTCGCCTTGGCGCCGTTGATCTTGGCCTGCACCACGTCATAGCCGGCCTTCCGGTCGCGGTTCCAGGACCCGCGGCGAGCAATGAATGCGGTGCTCTTGTAGGCCGCCGGGAACATGCTGCCGGTGTAGAAACGCATGCCGAGCGCAGCCGCGTGGGGGCCCAGCGTCGCGGCGGGCAGCGTCACGCCCACGCACGGGTTCGGCTTTCTGATGTCCTTGTCCGCGATGCCGGCGGCGTGGCAGAACGGAAATCCGAAATGGGCACCCTCGCTGCCCTTGGCGACGCGATTGAGCTCCTCCTCGGGACCATCGTTGCCGGCCCAGTCGCGGCCGTTGTCGGTGAACCACAGTTCCTTGGTCTGCGGATGCCAATCAAAGCCCACCGAGTTGCGCACGCCCCGCGCCACGATCTCGATGTTGGAGCCGTCCGAATTCTGGCGCCGGATCAGGCCGTGCACCCCGGTGTTGATCTCGCACACGTTGCAGGGCGAGCCGATGGCGACGTAGAGCTTGCCGTCGGGACCGATGGCCGCGAACTTCCAGTTGTGGTGGGTGGATGCCGGCATCTTCAGCTGCTCGCTGACATCGGTCATCTGCGGCGCATCGAGCTTGTCCTCGATGCCGTCGAAACGCAGCGCCTTGTCGACCGTGATGACAAACAGCGTGCCGTTCTTGAATGCAAGACCATTGGGCTGCTGCAGGCCCTCGGCGACCACCTTGTGCGTGCGCTTTCCATCCTTGTCGGTCACGGCGTACACCTTGCCGATGGCGCGTGTGCCAACGAACAGCGTGCCCTTGTCGCCGCGCGTCATCATGCGCGCGCCCGGCATGCTGTGGGCCCACAGCTCGACCTTGAAGCCAGCCGGCACCTTGAGCTTGGCGTAGGGAATCTTTTCGGGTGGAGTGACCGTGAGCGGGATGGCGTGCGGTGCTAGTTTGGAATCCTTCATGGCATCCGGCATGCCCTGCTTCCAGGCTGGCGGGGGCTGCTGGGCCTGCAGTTGCGATGCGGTAAGAAGGCCCGCCAGGCAAAATCCCAGGGCGAGCTTGGAAGCACTGAAGCTATCGCTTCTCATGAGGGCGTCTCCCAATAAGCTTGTCGTTGTGAGTGGCGTGCACCAAGGCCAGGATAGGCTAGGCGATGGAGCGGGGCCAGCCGGTCTTGTTGCGCTGCGGCGCGGAGGCTGCGGATGACGCCCATCCGTCAAGAGACAAAAAACCGGCCGCCGATCGAACGCTGCCTCGGCGGCCGCTATCGCTCTTGTCGAAAGCACATGGGGCGGGATCGCTCCCGCCCCTTGTAGCCCGGCTCAGGCCAGCTGATCGCCGATCGGCAGCTGGCGGATGCGCTTGCCGGTGGCGGCGAAGATGGCGTTGCACAGCGCCGGAGCGAAGGGCGGCACGCCCGGCTCGCCGACGCCGCTGGGCGGCACATCGATCGGGTGCTCGATGATGTGCGTGCGCGTGTCGATCGGCGACTCCTCGATGCGCACCAGCTGGTAGTCGTTGAAGTTCGACTGCTCGACGGCGCCGCCCCTGAGCGTGATCGCGCCGTATTTGGCGAGCGTCAGCCCCATCACGGCCGCACCCTCCATCTGCGATCGCACCCGCTCGGGATGCACGCAGTAGCCGCAGTCGATCACCGTATCCACGCGCGGAATGGTGATGCGGCCCTTGTCACCCACCACCACATGCACGACGGTGGCGACATAGGTGACGAAGCTGCGGTGCGCGGCGATGCCGAGGCCCTGGCCCTTCGGCAGCTGCTTGCCCCAGCCCGCTTCCTGCGCCGCCCGCTCGGTGACGCGCCGCAGGCGCGCGGTGTCTATCGGGTAGGTCTCGAACGGCTCCCCGTAGTTCCACCACGGCGTGGTGACCTGCTTCCTCGGATCGACGATGCGCGGCGGTCCGATCAGCTCGAGCAGGAAGTCCTTCGGGTCCTTGCCCAGCTGCTGGGCAATCTCCGCCACGAACGACTGCGTCGACCAGGCGTGCACCACGTTGTTGACGGAGCGGAACCAGCCGATCCGCACGTGGCTCTGCGCCTCGCCGCTCTCCATGCGGATGTTGGGCACGTCGAACGGCGTGTCCACCCATCCCATGCCGAGCTCGATGTCGAAGGGGTGCTTCGGATCAGGCGCGAAGGTGGAGAGGATCGTGGGCGCCGCGCTGCGATGCCGCCAGGCGATCACCTTGTTGGAGGCATCGAGCCCCGCCTCGAAGCGCTCGGCCGTCGCGGTGTGATAGAAGCCGTGGCGCACGTCGTCCTCGCGCGTCCACACCACCTTGACCGGCACCCCGCCCAGGTCCTTGGACAGCAGCGCCGCCTCGATGGCGAAGTCGCACTTGGACTTGCGGCCGAAGCCGCCGCCGAGCAGCGTCGGCTGCACGGTGATCTCGGCCGAGGCGATGCCGAGCGCGGCGGCGATGTCGTCGCGCGCCTGCCCCGGGCTCTGCACCGGCGCCCACACCTCCCAGCGGCCATGGCTCATGCGCGCCACCGCGGCCGGCGGCTCCATGGTGGCGTGGTGGATGTGGGGTGCGTAGTACTCGGCCGTGATCACGCGCGCGGCGGAGGCGAGCGCCTTGTCGACGTCACCCACGTTGCGCTCGACCTTGCCGGGCTTCTTCACCGCCGCCTCGAGGGACGCACGATAGGCCTTGGAATCGTGCGAGCCGTTGGGGCCGTTGTCCCAAGTGATCTTGAGCGCCTCGCGGCCCTTGATCGCCGCCCAGGTGTTGTTGGCGATGACGGCGACGCCGCCGAGCTGCCCGAACTTGTAGGGCGCCGGCGTTCCCGGAAGCGTGACGACCTTCTGCACGCCGGGCACCTTGAGTGCCGCGGCGGTATCCACCGAGGCCACCTTGCCGCCGACCACCGGCGGTCTGGCGACGACCGCGAACTTCATGCCGGGCACCATCACGTCCTGGCCGTAGATGGCCTTGCCCGTGGTGATGTCGACGAGGTCGGAGATGCGCACCGCGCCCTTGCCGATGTAGCGGAAGGCAGCGGGCTCCTTGAGCTTGACCTTGTCGGCCGGCGGCACCGGTAGGCCGGAAGCCGCGGCGGCAAGTTCGCCAAAGCCGAGCTTGCGGCCCGATGGCTTGTGCACCACCTCGTGCAATTGCGCGTGCACCTCGCCCATGTCCACCTTCCACTCGGCAGCGGCAGCTGCCTCCAGCATCTGCCGCATGGAGGCGCCGCAGAGCCGCATGGGCTGGATCCAGTGGCGCACGCTGCGCGAGCCGTCGGTATCCTGGTTGCCGTAGGTGCGCTCGTCGCCCGGCGACTGCACCACGCGCACCTTCGCCCAGTCGGCCTCGAGCTCGTCGGCGAGCATCATGGGCAGCGCAGTGCGCGCGGCGCCGTTGCCCATCTCGGCGCGGGCAGCGACGATGCTGACGGTGCCGTTGCTGCCGATGGAGATGAACACCTTGGGGTTGCTCACCACGCCGTTGGGCATGGCATCGGCGCCGGTCGGATAGGCGGCGAGCGCCCCGCGCACGGTCGGGAATTGCACGGCCAGTGCGAGACCGCCGCTGGCAGCGATGCCCTTGAGCAGACCGCGGCGGCTGACGTTGGTGATCTTGATTCTGCTATGGGTGCCAAGCTCGGTCATGTCACACCCCCTTGGCGGCGGCGCGAACGGCCGCATGGATACGCTGATAGCAGCCGCACCGGCACAGGTTGCCGGACATGGCCTTCGGTGATCTCGGCGTCGGTGGGCGCCGGCTTGCGCGCCAGCAGGGACGCCGCCTGCATGATCTGCCCGGTCTGGCAGTAGCCGCATTGCGGCACGCCCAGGTCGCGCCAGGCGACCTGCACGGGATGCTCGCCCTTGGGGTGCAGCCCTTCGATGGTGGTCACGGACCTGTTGGTGACCGACGACATCTGCGTGATGCAGGAGCGCACGGCCACGCCGTCGATGTGCACCGTGCAGTTGCCGCACAGGGCGGCGCCGCAGCCGAACTTGGTGCCGGTCAGGGCCAGCTCGTCGCGCAGGTACCACAGCAGCGGCATCGACGGGTCGCCGTCGTAGCTGCGCTGCTGGCCGTTCACTCGCAGATTCTGGCATGCGTTTTCCTCCTTGACAGGTCCCGCATTCGTTGGCGCCCGTTCATGGGCATGCGTTGTCGCGCTGCCGGAACGGCAGAGCGGTGGATCGGGCCCTCTTGTGATGCCGGACTTCTTCGCGACCCGGCAGGCAGACCATCGCGCAGACCGTTGCGCTCGCCGAAACGAGGTGGCAGATGCGATGCCGGTGCGCGGGTCAAGGCCGCGCATCGCCGTTCAGGTGAGGCCCTCAGTACGCCGCTTATACTGCACCCCGAGGTTGCAATTGCGGCGGCTGGGTTTCACAAGCGTGTGACTTCGCACGTGCGTACGCGTCGAGTCTTGGGCCGGCTCCCACTGCATGTCCGTGCTATCACCGAAGTCTACGCGCAGCGCAGCCTGTCCGTGACCCTGCAACCAGGCCCCACATCCTGGCGGGCCCCCCGCCTCACGGAGGAGACAATGGTGCTCAAGGATTTCTTGAAAGCCCATCGCACGTGGGAGGACGGGGTAGGACTGATGTTGGGCCTGATGATCGGCCTCAGCCCCTGGTTCTACGACGAGCCCGTCGTCCCCCTTGTCGTCCTCAACTCTGCGCTCGTCGGGCTGGCCGTGCTGGGACTGGCGCAATTGGAGCTTGTGCATCTGCGGCGCTGGGAGGAGGTCGCTCAGCTAGCCTGTGGGCTGTGGCTGCTGGCTTCCCCGTTTCTCTTCCACTACGCCCATCAAGACCATCTCCGCCTCTGGCACTGGGCGCTCGGCGCAGGTGTTGCCATCCTCGCCGTGTTCGAGCTGTGGCAGGATTGGGGTCGCCAGGACTTGGGTCGGAGGGATCGCTGACGGCCCGGCGTCGCGACCGCTCACTCCTGCGGATAGCGCCACGGCTTGTCAGGCTGCGCGGCGCCCTCATCGATCGTCCACTGCGGCAGCGCCAGGCCGGGTGCCACGTCGGTGAACACCATGCGCACGCGGGTGCCGATGCCGACGCGCTTCACCATCTCGGGCGGCGCCAGCTTGCCTTCGGGCGTGGCGAGATTGCCGATGACGCGTAGCGCCCCGTGCTCGGTGGGCTTGCCGTTCTGCGTGTCGAGGTCCACCAGCAGCACCAGGTAGGGCGTGTGGCTCTTGAACGCCGGCTGGATGGCGTGATGCACCTCGGTGTAGGAGTGCACCGCGCCCTTGCCCTCCACCCGCACCCACGTCGACTCGGCGCCCATGCACCAGGGGCAGGCTGTGGCCGGCGGATAGCGCAGCAGACTGCAGGCGCCGCACTGCTGGAGGTGGAAATCGTGCGCTGCGCAGTGCGTGAAGTAGGCGAGGTTCTCGCCGTCCAGATCGTCGATGCTGAGCGGCATGCCCAGGTAGTCGGCCTTGATTGCCATTTTTTCTCCCTCTCCCCGCGCTTCGCCGACCTCTCCGCCCATTCCACAGCGCGGGGAGAGGGTTGGGGTGAGGGGCAGCACAAAATGCCGTCGGAGCTTGTTTCTGCCCCTCACCCTAGCCCTCTCCCCATCGTGAAGAACGATGGGGAGAGGGAATTCTAACCGCGCCGCATGACCATGGCCGAGCCCGTGCCCGGCGAGGCCCAGCCGAGATTGGCCGTCACCTCGCAGCCCTTCACCTGCCGGCAGCCGCCCTCGGAGTAGTCGTAGGTGTGCCGGCGCCTGCCGTCGGCACCCACGGGGCAGCTGTCGTCGGCGTCGTGGCGGAGCTGGCGCACGTTCTCGATCACCATGTTCATGCCGTGCGTGTAGCCCTCGCACAGATGGCCGCCGCTGGTGTTGTTGGGGCGCCGGCCGCCGAGCCGGATGGTGCCGTCGCTCACGTACCGGCCGCCCTCGCCCTTCTTGCAGAAGCCGTAGTCTTCCAGCTGCAGCATGGTGGTGAAGGTGAAGGCATCGTACGAGCCCGTCACATCCACGTCCTCGGGGCCCAGCCCCGCGTTGGGCCACAGGATCTCGCGCGCATACCTGCCGGCGACGGTGGAGATCGGCCCCATCTGGTAGTGCATGTCGGCGCGCGGCTTGCACACGCGGCCCGCCACGGCGCGGATCAGCGCGGGCGTGTGGCGGCCGTCTTTGGCCCGGTCCGCGCTGGTGACGATGATGGCGGTGGCGTTGTCGGTCTCCACGCAGCAGTCGAGCAGGTGCAGCGGCTTGCAGATGATGCGGCTCGCCAGCACGTCCTCAACCGTGACGCGCTGCTTGTAGTAGGCCTTGGGGTTGTTGGAGGCGTGCGCGCTGTGCGTCGCCCGCACCGCTGCCACCTGCGCCGGCGTGGTGCCGAAATCGTGCATGTGGCGCATGAAGGTGAAGCTGAACATCTGCCCCGCGCTCTGCCAGCCGTAGGCGCGCGCATGCAGCATGTCGCCCGCCACCGGCGCCGCCGAGCGGGCCCCCGTGCCGCCGATGCGCACCTGGGAGAAGCCGTTCATGGCGCGGAAGATGACGACCGTTTTGCACATGCCGGCCTCGATCACGCCGATGGCGATGCCGATCAGCGCCTCGGTGGAGGAGCCGCCGCCGAACACGTCCATGAAGAAGTTGAGGCGGATGCCGAGGTCGCCGGCGATGAACGGGGCGAAGGTGGAATCGCCCGACTGGTAGGACAGCATGCCGTCGATGTCGCCGGGCTTCAGGCCCGCGTCGAGAATGGCATTGCGCACCGCCCAGGTGCCGAGCGCACGCGTGGTCTTGCCCGAGCCCCGCGTATAGGTGGTCTCGCCCACCCCGACGATGGCGTACTTGTCGCGCAGGAACTTGGGCGTCGATGCATCGGTATCGGCGGGTAGCGGCATCAAGGGCGTCCTCCCCATCTCGTTGCCCAGATTGTGCCGAAGAGCCGCGCGCTTGGCCAGGGGCAGCCTCCTGCCCGCCGTCCTGGCCGTCCTGGCCGGACCTATGGACGCCGCGCCGGTATATTATTGACTATTGTCGTCAAGAATAGTTGTCTGCTCCGTCGAGGCCAACGTCCAATCGAGGTCGCAGCCGATGCAGGCACGCCCGCCGCCCCCGCCGGCACGCACGGGGACCATGCAGGAGGATCGCCGTCCCTGCCGCACCTGCTGCGGCACCGGCCGTCTCGCCTGCTGCGACGGGCTCTGCCCCTGCCCGGACTGCCGGGGCTGCGGCGAAGCGGGCGCGTCCGCCCTGCGCTTGGAGGACCGGGCATGGATCGCCCCGTAGGCTTGCCGTCACGGCGCGTGGAGGTGGTGCAGCCCGCCTTTGCCGGCGTGCGCCCCTGCGGCCGCATCGCCGAGCTGGGGTTCCGGGACGCGACCGGGGCGCTGGTCGTGCTGGCCGTGCCGCATCAGGCGCTGAGCATGCTGCTGATGACGTTGCCGCGTCTGATCGAGACCTCGCTCAGGCAGCGCACCGGCGATGCCTCCCTGCGGCACGTCTATCCCGCGGGCGACTGGACGGTGGAGGCAACTGCGGGCGACTGCGCGCTGCTGCTCACCCTCGCCACCCCCGACGGATTCTCGGTATCGTTCGCTTTGCCCCCCGCGGACGCGCAGCGGCTGGGCGAGGCGCTGGTGGACCACGCGCCTGCACTGCCGCCCAATGGGCCCGTCCGGCACTGACGGGTCGCTGCCATCTATCCGAATGAACCGCTACCCTCATACTTAAGGACCAGAGCTCGGCGCTCCCTCGCCAGCGCTCCTGGCTGCCGCAAGACCTTTCCCACCGCGGCTTTTTTGGCGCTGGGCTCGCGCACCCGGTGCTTCCGTACCAGTCCTCCCGCCTGATTCATTTCGCCTCCTGCTTTCGGTCAGTCTCTCGGCAATCAGGATCACAGGAGGTTGCCATGCTGAGCCGAGTACACCTTTTCGCCGCGCTGCTGGGTCTATGCCTTGCCGGACCGGCCTTTGCCGAAGGCGCGTCCGCTACCGGCCATCGTGCCGCGTCCGTGGATATCGCCGCGCTCACCATCGATTCCGACTTCACCGTCTACATGCACAAGGGTGTACCCGACGAGGTGCGCCAGGCCGCGCTGCGCAGGCTCTGGGTGCTCATGCAGCTGCCCGTATCCTGCGGCGAGCTCTGCGACGCGCCGGAGCCCGCAGCCCCGAGCGTTGCGCATGTCGCGGGTGAGAACCTCGAGATCGCCGCCCATTAGGCTGTTGGCGTCGGCGATCCTTCGCGAGGCGCGGTGGCTGGCACGGTTCTGGTCGGCACCGCGATCACCCCGTCATGTTGGGCGCCGCATTGCGAGCGCTTCCACGCACCGATCATGAGAATTGCCGCGCAGCCGGCGGCATTGCCGAGAAACATCGCCGCCATGGTCCAGTCCTCCTGGTTGACGAGCGCATAGGCCACCGCCGACATGTTCGCGAACAGGAACAGGCCCCAGGTGGTGAACGAGACGGCCTGCGCGCCGGCCGGGTCTCTGGCTGCCTTGGCGATCTGCGGCACGTAGGCCAGCAGGCGGAAGCTGTTGCAGAGCGTGAATGCAATAAGAGTGATGTCGGCAGCAGTCATTTTTCGGCATCCTTCATACGCACCAATCAGGATTGGTTGCAATATTCCGCGCAGCCCGCATGCTTCGCGCTACAGCCGGCGCGCAGCACCTGCAAAGGCCTCGCCCGCTACGTCTGGATGCTGGCCGCGGCGATGGCGGCGAGAACGGGAGCGTTCAACCTGGCTTTCGTCAGCGGGTACTTCTCCATGTCCAGCTTTTTCAGGCGCTGCGCCTCCTCCCGCACGGCCGCATCCAGCTGCTCGGCGCTGACCACGTAGTCCAGGTATCCGAGCCTTGCGGCCTCGGCGGGCTTGAACATCGCCGCCGTCGAGGCCCGCGCAACGCCTGCCGGCGTGAGCCGGTAGCGCGCCAGCTCGATGGCGAACTGGGGAACGGCAAGGCCGATGGCGACCTCGTTCATGCCGATGTTCCAGTCGCCCTCGACGCAGTAGCGCACGTCCGCGCTCAGCATCACAAAGGCGCCCATCGGATAGGCGTGGCCGGTGCAAACCGTCACGATCGGGCGCGGCAGGGCCAGCATGCGCTCGATCAGGCGGACGCCGGCCACCACCATTTCGCGGGAAGCCTCCGGGCCCCGCGCGAAGGTCTTGAGGTCGAAGCCTGCCGAGAAGATGCCTTGGCGCCCCCTCAGCACGATCGGCCCGCCGGCGGCCGACGCGCGCTCCAGCTGGCCCTCGATCTCGCGCAGCATATCGGTCGACATGGCATTCACCTTGCCGTCGTCCATGGTGATCCAGGCAACGCCATCGTCCATCTGCAGGCTCGTGCGCATCGGTTCCTCATATAGACCAGTTGCTATAATCAGCGCTCCAATATAGACCAGTCACTATAATGTCAACCCCGTCGTTGCAGGCCGCGTGAGCCGGAGCCCGGAGAGACGAGACGATGGCCAATGCCGCCCAGCACAAGGACAACCTCGTGCGCACCGCCATGCGGCTGTTCCGCCAGCAGGGCTACGCGTCGACGGGCCTGCAGCAGATCCTCAGCGAGAGCGGCGCCCCGAAGGGCTCGCTCTACCACTACTTCCCCGACGGCAAGGAGGCGCTGGGGCGGGCCGCGGTGGAGCTGGCAGGCGACCTCATCGCCCAGATGCTGTCGGGCCTGGCAGCGCGCCACAAGCAGCCCAAGGCCTTCGTCAAAGCCTATTGCGAGGTGATGGCCGGCTGGATGCAGGAGTCCGAGTTCCGCTCGGGCTGCCCCATCGCCACCACCATGCTGGAGTCCGCGCCGCACTCCCCGGCGCTGACCGCGGCCGGCAACAAGGCCATCGATCGCTGGATCGAGATTGCCGCATCGGTGTTCACGGCGTGCCGGGGCATCGCAGCGCGAGGCCAAGACCAAGGCCCAGCTGCTGATCGCGACCATGGAGGGCGCCCTGCTGCTGGCGCGCATGCGTCAGTCGCCGCGGCCGATCCTGGACGTGGCAACGGCCTACTGACGCGACCGCGCCGCCGTCACGCCTTCTTCTCCCAGCGCCCCTCGGGCGACTGCTGCCAGTAGGTGACCTCGCAGCCCGCCGCCTTGGCGGCCTTCCACTGCTCGCGCGCGCGGGCGACGGCGGCGCCGTCGTGGCCGTCGAACAGGTAGACGACGCGCTCGTAGCCGGTGATCTCCGAGGCCTCGGCGCCGTCGACCAGGAAGCGCACGTTGGCGCCGTTGGGGTTGGCGTCCTCGGTGGTGAGATACACGGGCTGGGCGGCGTCATTGCCGTCGCGCTTGGTGCCGTGCGGCAGGAAGCTCTCCTCCGCGTAGGTCCACAGCAGTGTGTCGAGCGCCTCCACGCGCTCCTCCGAGCCCGCCTGCACCACCGCACGCCAGCCGCGCGCGAGCGTGCGCTCGACAAGGGTGGGCAGCACCCGCTCCAGCGGCTGGTGCTCGAGGTGATAGAACAGGACTTCGGTCATCGACGGCCTTGTCTCCGTAGGGCGCAATAAGCGGCAGCGCATTGCGCCGAGGCAGCACCGGTCAAACGGCGCAATGCGGCTAACGCCTTATTGCGCCCTACCCACCCTCACCCCTTGGCGTATGGATTATCCCCCTTGCGCAGTCGGAAGCGGATCGGCACGCCGGGCAGGTCGAAGGTGTCGCGCAGGCTGTTGGTGAGGTAGCGCAGGTAGGCCCTGGGCAGCGCCTCGGGCTGCGAGCAGAACGCCACGAAGGTCGGCGGCCGCGCCGAGGGCTGCGTCATGAAGCGGATTCTTGACCCTGCGCCCCCTGGCGGCGGGCGGGGTGTGGCGATCGAGCGCCTCTGAGAGCCAGCGATTGAGTGCAGGGGTCGGCACGCGCCGGTTCCAGCGCTCATAGCTCTGGAACACCGCGTCCTCCAGCTTCGGCAGCCCCTGGCCCGCCAGAGCCGAGAGCGTCACCAGCGATACGCCCGGCAGTTGCGCCAATCGGTACTCCAGCTTGTCACGCAGCTCCTTTAGCGTCTTCTGCTTCTCTGCTACCAAGTCCCACTTGTTGATGGCGAGCACCAGCGCCCGGCCCTCCTGCTCCACCATGTCGGCAATGGTGAGGTCCTGCATCTCCAGCGGGTTCTGGGCGTCGATCAGCACCACCACCACCTCGGCGAAGCGGATGGCGCGCACCGCATCGCTGGCGGACAGCTTCTCGGCCTTCTCGGAGATGCGCGCCTTGCGCCTCAGCCCAGCCGTATCGAACAAGCGCACCGGCCTGCCGCCCCACAGGAAGTCGGTGGCGACCGCATCGCGCGTGATGCCGGGCTCGGGCCCGGTGATCATGCGCTCCTCGCCGAGCAGCGCGTTGACCAAGGTCGACTTGCCGGCGTTGGGCCTGCCGACGATGGCCACGCGGATCGGCCGCCGCTCGCCGGGCCTCGGCCGCCTCGTCTCCCTCGCCGTCGGTTTCGTCCTTGCGCGCCCGGCGATGCGGCTTGAGGCCCAGCGCGGCCAGCATGGTCTCCACCAGCTCGCCGATGCCTTCGCCGTGCTCGGCCGAGATCGCCACCGGCTCGCCCAGCCCGAGCTGGAACGCCTCGTAGAAGCCGTCGCGGCCGGCGCGGCCCTCGCTCTTGTTGGCGACCAGGATCACCGGCCGCCCGGATGCGCGCACGGCGCGCGCGAAGGCCGAAATCCGCCGGCATCACGCCGTCGCGGGTATCGAGCACGAACAGCACCAGATCGGCCTTGGCGATCGCCGCCTCGCTCTGCTCGCGCATGCGCGCCGGGATCGAGCCGGGCTCGGCCTCCTCCAGGCCCGCTGTGTCGATCAGCGTTACGAGATGCCCGCTGATCTCCGTCTCGCTCTCGCGCCGGTCGCGCGTCAGCCCCGGCACGTCGGAGACCAGCGCCAGGCGCTTCGCCACCAGGCGGTTGAACAGGGTCGACTTGCCGACGTTGGGCCTGCCGACGATGGCGATGACGGGTGGCATGGGCAGCTTCGCGAGAGTCCTGAGCCGGCGCGGCGCTAGTGTGATGATCGAGAAGTCCGCCACATCACGCTGGGCTGGGTTCGAGAGCGGACTTCTCGATCTCGATCACACTAGCACCATGATTCTGCAAGTGTCCTTCAGATCGCGAAATTCGTACCGAGCTCGCAGCACAGAGAGACGAATTTCGCGATCAGGACACTGGCGCGAGGCGCGCACAAGCCTACTGGAAGGCAGTCAGCCGGGCGTTGTCGTTCAAAACATACATACGTCCGCCGGCCACCACGGGGGCGATGAAGATCGGCCCTCCTCCCAGGTCCTGCGTGCTCGCCACCTTGCCGCTGGCGGCCTCCACGCCCGCAACCTGCCCCTTGTTGGAGGTGAGCCACAGCCGGTTGCCGGCAAGCACCGGCCCCGACCATGTGCCACCGCCCGGCAGTTGGCTGGACCATTGGATTTTGCCGTCGTTGCGCGTGACGGCCATCACCTGGCCGCTGGTGTCGACCACGAACACGTTGTCGCCCGCCACCCAAGGCTGCTGAATGCTTGCGACCGTCAGCGACCACACGCGCTCCCCGGTCTTCTGCGAGGTGGCGACCATGCGGCCCGCATGGCCCACGGCATAGACCACGCCCCCGGCAACGGCCGGCCGCGCCGCATCGCTCATGGCGCCCAGCGAGGACGCCGTGCGCGTGCGCGCCAGCGACTCCGACCAGACCGGCTGCCCGTTGGAGGCGCGCAGCGCCACCAAGTCGCCGGTCGGATAAGGCACCACCACGGTGTCGCCGTCGACGGCGGGGCTGGTGTTGACCAGGATGCTCGCGCGCTCCGACTGGCCCTGGAAGGCCCACAGCTCCGTGCCGTCGGAGGCGGACAGGCAGAACACCTGGCCTTCCTTGGTGATGGCGAACACGCGCCCGCCGACGGCGGTGGGCGAGGCCCGCATCGGCGAGCCGAGCTGCTTCTCCCAGAGCTTCTTGCCGCCCTTTGCGTCGAAGGCCACGACCTGGCCGAAGCCCGTGGCAGCAAACACGCGTCCGTCGTCGGCGGCGAGGCCGCCGCCAAATCCTTCGTGGTCCTTCTCGTTCGGCGGAGTGGTGGAGGCACGCCAGGTGACGCTGCCTCCCGACGCGCTCACCGCGGTGACCTGGCCCGCCGCGTCCAGCGTGTACACCCGGCCGTCGTAGACGATGGGGCTCGCCGTCAGCTTGCCGTAGAAGCTCGAGCCGGTGCCCACGCTGACGCTCCAGCTCTGCTTGAGACTGCCGGCGTAGGCCAAGTGGCCGGGAGCGTTGTTGGCAATGCCGCCGGGCTGGCTCCAGGCATCGTTGGCGTGCGCCTGCGGCAACACCACCGGCCTGTTGATCGACCCGGTGCTGGAGACGACGTTCTCCCGCTGGATCACGGCAATGCGCTTGCCCGCTAGCGGCACCTCCTTCTCGGCAAACGGATTGAGGTCCTGCAGGCGGGGCATGCTGTCGCCGCACCCCGACAGCGCGGCGCAGCAAACCACGAGGGCGGCCGCCACCCGCATCCTGCCCCGCGCCTGTGCGTGGGTGGAGAGAGCTGCGCGGGTGCGTTTCAAGCTGGCCACGTTTCTTGCGTTGCTCTGGTTGCGGTGCGCTAGTGACCTGATCGCGAAATTCGTCGCACTGTGCGGCGAACTTGGTACGAATTTCGCGATCTGAAGGAAACTAGCAGAATCATGGTGCTAGTGTGATCGAGATCGAGAAGCCCGCTCCCGAACCCAGCCCAGCGCAGTGTGGCGGACTTCTCGATCATCACACTAGTTGATCTTCTTGTCTGGCGCCTTCGGCTTGCCTTTGTCGTCCTTGGCCGGGTCCTTGGGGGCGGGGGTCTCGCTCTTCCCAGGGGAGGGGCCAGCGGAAGGGGATGGCGTGCTTGCCTGCTCCGCTTCGTTCAGCAGCGCTATCATGATGCGGGAACGCTCGATGATGCCGGGCGGCGTTAGGCGGTCTGCGGCCAGGCGCTGGAAGTAGTTGCGCGCTTCGGGACCACGGCCAGCCTTGTACGCGGCAATGCCCAGCAACTCGCGCGCGCTGTAACGCCAGGGATTTCGATCACTCGACAGCGGTGTCAGCCAATTCTTCACGTCCGTAAAGCTTGCAGTGTCCAGTTTCAACATGGCCACCTGCAGTTTCGCGTAGTCGGCAAGGATGGGATCGACGCCGCTGTCCTTGGCGATCTCCTCATACGCAGCCACGGCCTCCTCGGCATGGCCCGCGCTGTGCTCGGCTGCAGCGAGTCTCAACCGCGCCAGCGCCGCATAGCCCGCGGGAGCGTTGGCGGCGAGCTCCTCCAGCGCCTTCTGCGCCTCCGCGTTCTTGTTGAAGGCGAGGTCGCGCAGGGCGATGATGTACTGAATGCTGGCGGCCTCGTTGGCTGCGGCCCGGCGGCTTTGATAGTACTGGTAGCCGATGACACCGACCACCAGCGCCACTGCCGCGGCCACGACATAGGTGCCGTACTTGTCCCACAGCTGAAGCAGCCGCTCGCGACGCAACTCCTCGTCGATTTCCCGGGCCATCATGTCGTTCGGCTCGGCCATGGCAGCTTCGGTCCCCAAATTCCCGCTTGGTTGCGCGTCCCTGCCCGGCACTAGCCTGGGCAAGGAACGCGAGGCCGTTGGCTTATAGTCGGTTTTCCCGATGTGGGGATGATTTTTCGGCTTTTTTGCGGTTGATGGCGCCGGTCCCCCGCAGCCAGCCCGTCGCCACGGACGATGGCGGCGGCAACCGCTTTTTCGCGTTCAACATATTCGACGGTTGATCGAAACAGCTGCCTCGCCTGGCGCCATAATTTGTGCCACATTCCACCGGTCTATTGACGATTGGAAGGCTGGCGCGGGAAGGCGCCATCTTTTGGGGACAAGACGGGCTGACGTGACAGCGCAGGGGTAGTGTTGGCGCGGCGAGTACGCCCCGCCCCTTGTAGCGTTTGGGTGTCGCGTTTCGAGTACTGTAGCGTACGAGGGGAGACATGGTGAGAGACGCGTACTCGGCTGGCGGTCAGCAGGCGCGCGCTGCCGACGACACGCCAGACCAATCTCACGACATTCGCCTCAATGCATCCAATCTGACCCAGGAACTGGCCCAGCTCCTGGCCGCATCGATAGCCCAGGGCCAAGCCAGCAGGCGCGTCGGCAATCCTACAGGGGCAGAGCTCGCCAGCCTGGCCGCGCTCGTGTCCTCCGCGCAGAGCCAGCGCGGCTTGACCACCGGGTTCAAGGACGGCCTCTCCTCGCTTTCCTACACGCCTCCTGCACAGCAGTCCTACGTCCAGCCGGCGCCGCAGCCGTCCTACATTCAGCCGCTGCCGCAGGCGCCGGTGTCGGTCGGCGCCGTGCAGCTCACCGAGCAGCACGACGACGAGCCGATGCCGATCCCGTCCACTTGGCGCCAGCCCACGGTCAGCGACGATGATCGCTGGTACCGCCAGCAGTTCGGCGCGGCCGCTCTGGGCCTCGCCGCAGGCCTCATGGTGGTGGTGCCCGCCGTGCTGTGGCTCAGCGGATGGCTGGGCGGACCTACACGATCCGCCGCCACCAGCCGCCAGACCGTCGCAAGCGTCAACCCGCCCGAGACGATCAGGGCGCCGGAAATCAAGACGGTCAAGGTCCGGCCGGCCGACAGGGCCGAGGTTGCCTCCCAGTACGTTGCGGCCACCATCGAACCCCGGATGCCGCCCGCCGAGACGGCGCCGCCCCCTGCCGCCCCGCCCGTGGCTGTGCAAGCCCCGTCGCCGCCTGTGGCAGCTCCGGCACCCCCGGCTACCGTGGTCGCCGCGTTGCCGCCCGCGGCAGCTCAGCCGCCTCCGGGTACCGTGGTCACCTCGCTGCCGCCCGTTGCCGTGCTTCCGCCCCCGCCAAGGGCCGAGCCGCCACCGCGATCTAGGGTGGAAGAGCTGCTGGTGCACGCCGAGCGGCTTATCGACGGCGGGGACATCCTGGGCGCTCGCGGAGTGCTTGCCGGCAATGAAGGCGTTGTATCCGGACCGGCCGCGGGCTCACTGGTGTTTGCGCTCGCCGAAACCTACGACCCCAACATGCTGGCGGCCTGGGGCACGCGCGGCGTCGCCGCCGACGTCACCAAAGCCAAGTCGCTGTACGGCAAGGCCCGCGATCTGGGCGTAGCCCGGGCCCAGATGCGGCTCGACCAGCTCAGGTAGCTGGCCGCCGGCTCAATCAATGCGACTGAGGCTGCCCAGCGGCATGCACGGGCCGATCGGGCTTTGGTGCGGCCCTAAAGGCCGCACCGACTTTGTGACAGCAATCAACCAGCAGCCGCCTTGTGCTTGTTCTGCCGGTTGTTGACCAGATCGTCGACCACGGCGGGCTCGGCCAGCGTCGAGGTATCGCCGAGATTGGAGAAGTCGTCCTCCGCGATCTTGCGCAGGATGCGCCGCATGATCTTGCCGGAGCGCGTCTTGGGCAGGCCCGGCGCGAACTGGATCTGATCGGGGGTGGCGAGCGGACCGATCTCCTTCCTCACGTGCTGCACCAGCTCCTTCCTGAGGTCCTCGCTCGGCTGGTTGCCGGCGATCAGCGTCACATAGCAGTAGATGCCCTGGCCCTTGATGTCGTGGGGGTAGCCCACCACCGCCGCCTCGGCCACCTTGGGATGCGAGACCAGCGCCGACTCCACCTCGGCCGTGCCGAGCCGGTGGCCCGAGACGTTGAGCACGTCGTCGACGCGGCCCGTGATCCAGTAGTAGCCGTCCTGGTCGCGCCGGCAGCCGTCGCCGGTGAAGTACATGCCCTTGTAGGTGGAGAAATAGGTCTGCACGAAGCGCTCGTGGTCGCCGTACACCGTGCGCATCTGCCCGGGCCAGCTGTCGAGGATCACCAGATTGCCGCTGGCCGCGCCCTCCAGGACGGCGCCCTTGTCGTCCACCAGCGCCGGCTTGATGCCGAAGAACGCCCGCGTCGCCGAGCCGGGCTTCAGTTTGGTGGCGCCGGGCAGCGGCGTAATGAGAATGCCGCCGGTCTCGGTCTGCCACCAGGTGTCGACGATGGGGCTGCGCCCGTCGCCCACCACGCGGTGATACCACTCCCACGCTTCCGGATTGATCGGCTCGCCGACCGAGCCCAGCAGCTTGAGCGAGGAGCGGTCGGTGCGCCGCACGAAGTCGTCGCCGGCGCCCATCAGCGCGCGGATGGCGGTGGGCGCGGTGTAGAAGATGTTCACGTCCCACTTGTCGATCACGTGCCAGAAGCGCGATGGCGTTGGATAGTTCGGCACGCCCTCGAACATCAAGGTGGTGGCGCCGTTGGAGAGCGGGCCATACAGGATATAGCTGTGGCCCGTGACCCAGCCGACGTCGGCCGTGCACCAGTAGATGTCGCCGTCGTGGTAGTCGAACACGTACTGGTGCGTCATCGAGGCGTAGACCAGATAGCCGCCGCTCGTGTGCAGCACACCCTTCGGCTTGCCCGTCGAGCCCGAGGTGTAGAGGATGAACAGCGGGTCCTCCGCGCTCATCTCCTCGGGGGGACAGTCGGCGCTCACCTTCACCAGCTCCTCGTGCAGCCAGATGTCCCGGCCGGCGTTCCAGCCGATCGCCCCGCCCGTGCGCCGCACCACCAGCACCTTCTCGTCGCCCTTGCACTTGGCGAGCGCATCGTCGGTGTTCTTCTTGAGCGGGATGGGCCTGCCGCCGCGCACGCCCTCGTCCGCCGTGACGATGAACTTGGAGTTGGCGTCCAGGATGCGGCCCGCGAGGCTGTCGGGCGAGAAGCCGCCGAACACCACCGAGTGGACGGCGCCGATGCGCGCGCAGGCCAGGATGGCGTAGGCGGCCTCGGGGATCATCGGCAGGTAGACGGTGACCCGGTCGCCCTTCTTGACGCCGTTAGCCTTGAGAACATTGGCGAACTTGCACACCCGCTCGTAGAGCTGGCGGTAGGTGATCTTCTCGTCATGGGTGGGGTCGTCGCCCTCCCAGATGATGGCGACCTGGTCGGCGCGCTTCTTCAGGTGCCGGTCGATGCAGTTGGCGCACACGTTCAGCGTGCCGTCCTCGTACCACTTGATCGACACGTTGTCGGGCGCATACGAGGTGTTCTTCACCTTGGTGTAGGGCTTGATCCAGTCGATGCGCTTGCCCATCTCGCCCCAGAACAGGTTGGGGTCGTCGACCGAGCGCTTGTACATCGCGAGGTATTTCTCGTTGTCGATGAAGGCCCTGCTCGCCCACTCGGCGGGCACGTTGTAGACCTTGTCGGACATGGCGATGACCTCCCTGGAACCTTGCAAGTTGCCCCAGTTCTATCGGCTCCCCGCGCCGCTCCGCAACCCGACGTTTGGTTGAAGCTCCTAGACCGCCCCCGGCATGTCCGAAGGATCGCGCGCGCCATGACGTACGGCATGGATGACCACCTCCTCGTCCGTGACCTCATAGAAGATGAGATACGGGTACGGGGAAGTCGGCATGCGCCGAATTGTCAGGTCTTGAGTGAGAGTGCCGATCTGGGGGTAGTGCAGCAGCAGATCGATCAGGTTTTGATGCGGGATTGTACGCGTGCTGCCCCCTGCGGGGACCGTGCAGCGATGTACGCAAGCATTTCGTCAAGGTCGGCTAGAGCTGGGCGTGTATAGCGAAGCTTCACAAGCCGTGCTTGGCCCAAACGGCACGCACTTCCTCCTCGCTGGCGAGCTCGCCCCGCGCGGCCGCAGCCTTGGAACGCTCAATGGCCGCCCGTTCCTCCGCCGTGAGAGGAGCCGGCTCACCGTCCCCTTTGCCCGCCAGGGCAAGCATGGCGCGGGCGATCACGTCCTGATCGTCAGCAGGCAGCTGGCGAACGGCGTCCAACGCTTTTTCGAGCAGTTTCGTCATCTGACAAGTCTATCGCATATCACCGACACGGTCGACTGATCTAATCCTCCAGAGCCAGCGGGCGGGCCACGGCCTCCAGCGGCTTGCGCTCGGCGGCCACGCTCCAGATCCCGGCTATGATCGCCGCCGCAAGCATCAGGACGGCGCCGAGCAGATAGCCGGCGAACACGCTCATTCGCGAGCCCGTCTCGATCAGCACGCCGAACAGCCAGGGTCCGGCAATGCCGCCGACGCCGGTTCCCACGGCATAGAAGAGCGCGATCGCCAGCGCACGGATCTCGAGCGGGAACGTCTCGCTGACGGTCAGATACGCCGCGCTGGCCGCCGACGACGCAAAGAAGAAGACTATCGTCCAGCACACGGTCAGCGTCGCAGCGGATAACAAGTCCTGCGCGAACAGCCAGCCGGTGACCGCCAGCAGCACCCCGGACATGGCGTAGGTGAAGGCCAGCATCGGCCTGCGGCCGACGGTGTCGAACAGCCGCCCCAGGAACACCGGGCCCAGGAAATTTCCCGCCGCGAAGGGCAGGATGTACCAGCCCACGCTCTCGGCCGCGACACCATAGAAGTCCGTCAGCACCAGTGCGTAGGTGAAGAAGATGGCGTTGTAGAAGAACGCCTGCGCGGTCATCAGGCTCAGGCCCACCAGCGTGCGCTGGCGATGCGCCTCGAGCAGGGTCGCCGCCACCTCGCCGAGCGGCGTGTGCGAGCGGGCCCGCAACCGCAACTTAGGAAACGGGCCCGGCGCCAGGCATGGCCCTCGCGGCGGAATTGCGTCCTCGATGCCGGCGACGATGGCCTCGGCCTCCTCCGCGCGGCCATGCGTGATGAGCCAGCGCGGGCTCTCGGGCAGCCACATGCGCATCAGCAGGATGACCAGGCTCAAGGCGGCGCCGATGGCGAATGCCGCCCGCCAGCCGATGTCGACCGGCAGCAAGGCGGGGTCCAGCAGCACGATGGAGCCGGCGGCACCGGCCGCCGCACCGAGCCAGAAGCTGCCGTTGATGACGAGGTCGGTCCAGCCGCGCACCCGCGCCGGGATCAGCTCCTGGATGGTGGAATTGATGGCCGCATACTCGCCGCCGATGCCGGCGCCGGTGAGAAAGCGGAACAGGGCGAAGCTCCACAAATTCCAGGAGAACGCGGTGGCCGCCGTTGCAGTGAGATAGACGGCAAGCGTGATGAAGAACAGCTTCTTGCGCCCCAGCCGATCGGTCAGCCAGCCGAAGAAGACGGCGCCGAGCACCGCCCCGGCCAGGTAGGCGCTGCCGACGAAGCCGATGTCGCGGCTGGAGAACTGCAGAACCGGGCTTTGCCTGAGCGCCCCCGCGACAGCGCCGGCGAGCGTCACCTCGAGGCCATCCAGAATCCACGTGATGCCAAGCGCCGTCACCACCAGCGTGTGGAACCGGCCCCAGGGCAGCCGATCGAGCCGCGCGGGAATGTCGGTCTCGGCGATGGTAGCCGAGCGCACAGAAGGTTGGGCTCGATGCGACTGCGAAACGGCCATGCGCATCCCACACCGCAGCTTACGGTCGATACATGGAAACGTTGGCCGGACGCCCGTGTTCCAGCGCCAGTGCTGAACGGCTCTACTGCACGCCCCACCAGCCGAGGATGGCGCCCTGGATCAGCAGCACGCCCAGCCAGTGGCCGCCGTCGATCAGCGTCAGCGAGCGCTTGGCGCCATGGAAGGCATAGTTGACCGCCATGGTGGTGATGACAAAGCCGAACCAGAGGAAAAAGCCGGAGATCACACCGGCCCGGACGGAAATCACCATGCCTCCGCGCGCGAGATGCAGGAGCACCCCGGCAAACATCCAGGCCATGATCAGCAGGGCCACGAAGGAAACAATGAACGGCCACGGCACGGAGCCCATCTGCGCCTTGGCCTTCTCCATGTCGGCCGCCGACATGCCGCGAGCTGCCAACCATTGCCGGGAAAGGGTGGTGTACCAAAGGGCCCCGAAGGCAAAGCAGGCGATGGCCGCGATCAGGATCGGCCAGTAGTTCAGGCTGCCAAGGTTCATGAGGCATCCTCCAGGGGCAGGCGTGCAATCCTAGCAGACATCGCGTCAACGGCGCAGGTCAGGCGAGCCGCCACACCGCCGTGTGTTTGATCTCCATGTCCTCGAGGTCGCGTGTCACGGGCACGGAGTATTCGGCCACCTGCCGGAACCGTTCCTTGGGGAAATAGCTGCGGCGCGGGTCGCCGACGAGCACGTCCGCGCCCTGCTCCTTCGCGACCTGAACGAAGGCAAGGGCCCGCTCGGCCAGCGGCCGCTCGTAGAACAGGTCGCCCACCAGCACCGTGCCGAAGGCGGCGGGCGCGGCCGCCAGCAGATCGGCGCCGGTGGTGCCAAACGCCACGCCGTTGGCCTCGGCGTTCAGCGCCATGACCGCCAGCGCAAACGGGTCGGTGTCGGCGGCCAGAACCGATCGGGCGCCCACCTTGGCGGCAGCGATGGCGCCAAGCCCCGACCCGGCGCCGAGGTCGAGCACGGCCCTGTCTGCGGCGACGGCGGAATTGTCGAGCACGTAGCGCGCCAGCGCCTGCCCGCCCGCCCAGGCGAACGCCCACCACGGCGGCGGCACGTTCATGCGGCCCAGCTCATCCTCCGTCTTCTGCCAGATCGGCAGCGACTCGGCGGCGAGATGGAGCCTGATCTCGGGCACCATCGGCACCGGCAGCAGGCGGGTGTTGGCGCGGATGAAGTCGGCAGGATCGCCCATGGGATCAGTGCAGCAGAGCCGGGCTCGCGACACAAGGTCGGCCAGGCTATGAATGGCTAACAGCCTCAATCCAGCCGACCGGAGCGCGACCATGACCGCCACCGACGCCCCCGCCGACGGCCGCATCACCACCGAGCGGGACGGCCGCGTGCTCCTGATCGGCATCGACCGCCCGAAGAAGCTCAACGGCTTCTCGCCCAAGATGCTGACCGAGATGGCGGAGGCCTACACCAAGTTTGAGCGCGACGCAGACGCCTGGGCGGCCCTGCTCTACGCCCACGGCGCCAACTTTACGGCGGGGCTGGAGCTCGACAAGGTGGCCCCCGTCATGCGCGAGCGGGGCTCGGTCTACCCCGTCGGCAGCGTCGACCCGCTGTCGCTGCGCCCGCCGATCCGCACCAAGCCGCTGGTGGCCGCGGTGCAGGGCATCTGCTTCACGCTGGGCATCGAGCTGATGCTGGCGGCCGACATCGTCATCGCCGCCGACGACTGCCGCTTCGCCCAGATCGAGGTCAAGCGCGGCATCATGCCGGCCGGCGGGGCCACCATCCGCATGGTGGAGCGGGCCGGCTGGGGCAATGCCCAGCGCTATCTCTTGACCGGCGACGAGTTCGGGGCCGCCGAGGCGCTGCGGCTCGGCTTCGTAGCCGAGGTGGTGCCGGCGGGCCAGCAGAAGGAGCGGGCGCTCGAGATCGCGCGCACCATCGCCGAGCAGGCGCCTCTGGCCGTGCGCGCTTCGCTAGCGTCTTCCAGAATTTCAGTGGATCAGGGGCCGCACGCGGCCATCCGCGAGTTCAACGCCCAGCAGGCGGCTCTGCTGGCCTCCGGCGATGCCGTGGAGGGCGTGCGCTCCTTCATCGAGCGCCGCAAGGGCCGCTTCACCGGGCGCTGATAGACGCACAGCAGATCGGCCCGCGCCGGCCTTCAGACTGCCCGGCGCCGCCCCGAGACATCGACCTGCCGCTTCAGCCAGGCGGCCGCCGCTTCAGCCGTAGCGAACAGCTTGTTGTGCTGGAGGACGTGGTCCACGTACACGAGCCACCCCCTGCCGTGGTTGAGGGTGGCGATGGTATGGCCGCGATAGCTATCCGACCAGAAGTCCGGTCCGTTAGTGTCCGCGCGCATTTTGCAGCCTCATGATCGTCTCTTTGGATGCCCGTCCGGGCCCCGTCATTGGCAGAGAAACGCCACCGTCTCTCTCGCGTTCCACTCCCTTTGGCCCAACATGCAAATCCCGGGCCTCGCGAATTCGACTGCTAGAATCACATAGGCTGTATGAAAGTATGCTGAACAAGGACCGTTGGCGCCCCTACGAAAGCGCCATCCGGCGTGCCTGAGGAACGAATTTCGGCGCGCAGTAGCGCAGGAGTCACGGGAATTGCCCCGCAGCCGGCCCTGCAGTGCGACTTTGGTCGAACGCCCGGCGCCGTCGAACCTTTCGCCGCGGTCGGCTGCCAGCCCTACTCGTCCATGGCAATTCGCCCGCGCAGCGCCTCGGCGCTGTAGTTCTCGCCGACCGACATGGAGCAGATGCGCGAGAGGTGGGTGAGCGGCAGGCCGGTCTCCTTGGCCCAGGCGTTGAACTGGTCCTGGACCTTCTTCATGTCCTTCTTGGAGGTAGGGTTCTCGGCGATGTCGAGCCCGGCGTCCCTGAGGCAGACCACTACGTCCGCCGACGTGATGAAGCTGTCGCGGCCGACGAAGCGCAGGAGGTACTGCCCGGTCTTGCCGCCCAGGCGCGCGCCGCGCTTGGCCAGCAGCTCCAACAGGCCAACCTGGTCGTCTGCCGGCCATTGGGCGAGGAACTTGCCGAAGCTGCCGTGCTCACGGGCGATGTCGGCGATGAACTGGGCGTTGTGCTTCACGGCCTGGATCTTCTGCGGGTTGCGCACGATGCGCTTGTCCGAGGCCAGCTTCTCCCAGAACTCGTCGGGCTGGTGCAGGAGCCGCTTCGGGTCGAACTTCAGGAAGGCCGCCTCGAAGCCCGGCCACTTGCTCTCGATCACGCTCCACACGAAGCCCGCCGAGAAGATACGCTTGGTCATCTCCGCCAGCGCCCGGTCGTCCTTCAGGCCGGCCAGCGCCTTGGGCCCCGCCAGCTTGGGGAGCAACTCTTCCAGGGCCTTCGTCGCCGCCCTTGCGCTTGGCGGCGCGGGCGCGGATGGCTTTGAACGTTGGCATGGCTCAATTCCTGCGATCCTATGGCACTACCTGTGCCTAGAGCCGCCCCGCATCGACGACGATGTGTTGGCTGGTGATCGCCGCGGCCGCGTCCGAGGACAGGAACAGGACGACGCGGGCGATGTCCTCCCCCGACAGCTCGCGCTTGAGGCATTGCGAATCCATCAGCCGCTTGAGGCCGTCGGCGTCGATCCACAGCTTGCGCTGGCGCTCGGTCAATATCCAGCCGGGCGCGATGGCGTTGGCGCGGATGTTGTATTGGCCGAAGTCGCGCGCCAGCGATCGGGTCAAGCCCAGCACTGCCGATTTGGCGGCCGTGTAGGCCACCATGCCGCCCCGCCCCATCATCCACGAGGCCGAGCCGAAGTTGATGATGGAGCCGCCGCCTGCCGCCTTCATGTCAGGCAGCACCGCCTGCGAGGCGAAGAACTGATGCTTCAGGTTCACCGCGATGCGCTCGTCCCAATACTCGGGCGTGACCTCCTCGGTCACGTGGCGGTCGTCGCGCGCGGCATTGTTGACGAGGATGGTGATGGGACCGAGCGCCGACCGGATCCTGCCGATGGCCGTCCGCAGCGCCGCGATGTCGCGCACATCGCACAGCTCGAAGTGCGACTTGACGCCCGAGCCGGCTATGCTTGCCGTCACCTGGGCGGCGGCCTTCTCGTCGAGGTCGACGAAGGCCACGTGGGTCTTCTGGCGCGCAAAGGCCTCGACGATGGAGGCGCCGATGCCGCTGGCGCCGCCCGTCACCAGCGCCACCTTGCCCGCGAGTGACGGATAGATTGCCGTTTCCCCAGCCATTCGTCTTCCTCCTCGTTGAAAATGCGCGGCCTCAGGCCTTGCGCGCGATCGACTTCGGGTCGAGGCCGCCCATGCGGCACACCTCGTTCCATTCGTCCGGCGTCACGGGCTGCACCGAGAGCCGCGCCGTGCGCACCAGGGTCATGCCCGCGAGCTTGGAGTTGGCCTTGACCGCCGCCAGGGTCACGGGGCTCGGCATGTCGCAGATGGCGCGCACGTCGACGCACTTCCAGACGCCGGTGTCGTCGGTGGGGTCGGGGTGGGCCAGCGCGCTGACCTCGACGATGCCCACCACCTGCTTCTCGTCGCCGGTGTGATAGAAGAAGCCGAGGTCGCCCACCTGCATCGCCGCCATGTGGTTGCGGGCGACGAAGTTGCGCACGCCCGTCCACGCCACGCCCTTCTTGCCGCCAGCCTTCTGCTTCTCCCACGAGTGGTCTTCAGGCTCGGTCTTGAGCAGCCAGCAGGCCGGCCCGGACGCGGATCGCTTCGCTACGCTCGGCGATGCCTTCGACGGCGCCTTGGCTTTCTTGGCCACGGAAGTCTCCACGGAAAAAATTGTGCTGTCGGCCACATTGGCCATGAACGGCGGAGCGATCAAGGCCGGCGGCCAATCTTTTCGGCTATCCAGCGCGCCACAGCCGCCGGCGAGGCACCCTCTCCAGCGCGCCGGTTGGCCTCGCGCATGGTCTCCACGTCGATCGCACCGATGAGCGGACGCAGCGCATCGAGGAAGGCCTTGTCGCCGACCCGCTTGGGCGACACCAGCAGGATCGCGTCGTAGGGCGGGATGGCATTGCGCGGGTCGTCCAGCACCTTGAGGCCGAACTGGGCGATGCGGCCGTCGCTGGTGTAGGCGGAGATCACGTCGACCTCGCCCGCGGCAATCGCCGGGTACATGAACTCGGCCTGCATCTGCCGCTGCTGGCGGAAGGTCAGGCCGTAGGTCTCGCGGATCGCCTTCCACTCGGGGCGGCCGAAGAACTCGTAGTCGCCGGCAACCGACATCGTGGGCGCGGGCCGTGCCAGGTCGGCAAGGGTGCTCAGCCCGAGCTCGCCTGCCCGTTTGCTCGTGACGGCCAGCGCGTAGGCGTTCTCGAAGCCGAGCCCGCCGAGCATGAGAATGCCGTGGCGCTCCTTCACCCACTTGGCAACCTCCGCCAGCACCTGCGCGCGCGGCAGAACGTCGGTGCGCCGCATCTGGTTGGCCCAGACCGTGCCGGAGTACTCGACGTAGGCGTCGATGTCGCCTGCGGCGAGCGCATCGAAGATGACGGCGGAGCCCAGGCCGTCGCGGCGCGAGGCGCTCATCCCGTTAGCCCGCAGCCGATCCTCCATGAGCGCCGCCAGGATGTACTGCTCGGCGAACGGCTTGGCGGCGAGCACATAGCCGCCGCGGGCACCCGCCAGATTGGGGATCACCGACAGCAGCACGATCAGAGCCAGCCCGATGCCGCCTGCCGCCATGCGGTCGCGGCGCCGCGTCGTGTAGCCCCGCTCGATCAGGGCCAGCAGCTGGTCCACCGCCATCGCCAGCACCGCGGCTGCCACGCATCCAAACAGCACGAAGATCCAGTTCTGCGTCTGCAAGCCGGTGAAGATGTAGTTGCCGAGGCTGGTCTGACCGATCGGCGTCGACAGCGTGGCCGTGCCGATGACCCAAACCGCCGCCGTGCGCACGCCCGCCATGATCACCGGCAGCGCCAGCGGCAGCTCGACCATCGCCAGCGACTGCCGCCCGGTCATGCCGACGCCCTGCGCCGCCTGCTTGATCGCCGGATCGATGCCGGCGATGCCGGTGATGGTGTTGCGCACGACGGGCAGCATGGAGTAGAGCGCCAGCGCCAGCACGGCCGGCAGGAAGCCCAGCGCCGAGAAGCCGACGCCCAGCAGCCGCTCCGTCAGCGCGGCGGCGCCCAGCAGCACGGGATAGAACAGCGCCAGCAGCGCCAGGCCCGGCACCGTCTGCACGATGCTGGTGGCGGCCAGCAGCAGGGCGCGCATGCGCGGGCGCCGCAGAGAGGCCAGCGCCATCGGGAAGCTCAAGCCGAGGCCCAGCGCCAGCGCCGTGACGCTGACCAGCACGTGGCTCCCGAGGTAGTCGGGCAGGCGCGCCCAGGCGTCGGCGAAGCGCGGGTCCATCTGGTGTCCTAGCGACCCTCGCCTGCCAGCAGCGCCCCGACCCGCTCGGCGATCTTCCTGGGCGTGCTCATCAGCTCGCGCACGTAGGCGTGCTCGCTGGCCATGAGCCGGGCGGGTGCGCCATCGGCGATCACCGCACCCCGCTCGAGCACCACGATGCGGTCGGCGAGCCCCAGCGCCTCCAGCATGTCGTGCGTGATCATCACCGTGGTGAGGCGAAGCGCCTCGTGCAGGCGCCGGTAGTCCTGGGCCAGGCCATCGCGGGTCAGCGGGTCGAGCGCGGCGAAAGGCTCGTCCATCAGCACGATCTCGGGCGACACCGCCAAGGCGCGCGCAACGCCCACGCGCTGGCGTTCGCCGCCCGACAGCTGGGCCGGAAAGCGGCCCGCATAGCTGGCACCGAGGCGCACCAATTCCAAAAGCTCGGCCACCCGCGCGGCGCGGCGCGCCTCGTCCCAGCCGAGCAGCCTCGGCGTGATGGCGATGTTCTCCGCCACGGTCATGTGCGGAAACAGGCCGACCTCCTGGAACACGTAGCCGATGCGCCGCCGCAGCGCGACCGGGTCGAGCGACCTGACGTCGGCCCCGCCGACTTGCACCGCGCCTTCGCTCGTGTCGTGCAGGCGGTTGATAAGGCGCAGCAGCGTGGTCTTGCCGGAGCCGGACGCGCCGACCACGGCCAGGAACTCGCCAGACGCCACGGAGACCGACACGCCATCGAGCACGGCCGGGCCGTCGCCGAAGCGCTTGCTGACGTCCCAGAGGGCAATGGCCGCGCTCTCGCTCATGCCCGGCAATAGCATGCCGGCGAGGCCGCGACCAAGCCGCGCCCGTCAGCCCGAGCTCAGCTCGTGCACGCTGAACAGCCGGCCCTCGTCCGTCCAAACGCGCTCCGGCAACCATCCGGCCGAGCGCGCCAGGTCGCTGGAACTGGTCGATCGAGTACTTGTAGGAGTTCTCCGTGTGAATGCGCTCGCCGGCGCGGAAGCGGAAGCGGCGTCCGCACACCTTGACCTCCTGCTCCTGCAGGCTCTCCAGGTGCATCTCGATGCGGCCCTCGCGCGGGTTGTAGACCGCATCGTGCCGGAACCGGCTCGATGGCAAAGGTGCCGCCGAGCTCGCGATTGATGCGGGCGAGCAGATTGAGATTGAACGCGGCGGTGACGCCGGCGGCGTCGTTGTAGGCGAGCACCAGCTGGCGGGCGTCCTTCTTGAGGTCGACGCCGACGATCAGCCGGCCGCCCGGCGACAGCACGGCGCGGAACACCCGCAGCAGGCGCTCGGCCTCCGCAGGCGTCAGATTGCCGATCGTGGAGCCCGGAAAGAAGCCGGTCTTGTGGCGCTCGGCGAGGTCCGGCGGCAGTGCCACGGGATAGGAGAAGTCTCCTACCATGGGCCGTACGTCGAGCCCGGGAAACCGCGATGCCAGGCGCTGTTTGGCATCCCGCAGCGCAGCCTCCGATACGTCAATGCACACGTAGGCCCTCAGCCGCGACAGCTCGCCGAGCAGGATCTCCGTCTTGAGGCTGGAGCCGGAGCCGAACTCCACCAGGATCCCGCCTGCCGGCACGCCATCCACCATCTCGGCCGCGTTGGCCGTGAGGATCGCCGCCTCGGTGCGCGTTGGATAGTACTCCGGCAGCCGGGTGATCTCCTCGAACAGCTCGCTGCCGCGTGCGTCGTAGAAGAAACGGCAAGGCAGCCATTTCTTCGGCCTGGCAAGGCCGCTGAGAACGGCCGAGGCAAAATCATCATCCTCGGCTGGCAGGGTGACTGGCAGCCGGCGCGCTTTCGGGTTGAGCATCAGTTGATCTCCGCGGCGAGACGCAGGCCCATGAACTGCCAGCGCTGGTGGGGATAGAAGAAGTTGCGGTAGGTGGCGCGCGAGTGGCCGTCAGGCGTCGCACACGATGCGCCGCGCAGCACCTGCTGGCTCACCATGAACTTGCCGTTGTACTCGCCGAGCGCACCTTCGGGCGGCCGGTAGCCCGGGTAGGGGAGATAGGCGCTCTGCGTCCACTCCCAGACGTCGCCGAACATCTGGCGCGGCGCGCCAGTCGGCGCCCCGGCCGGCAGCGGCCTGAGCGCGCGGGTCGCCAGCGTGTTGCCCTCCACGGGCAGCCCATGCGCGGCGATCTCCCACTCGAACTCGGTCGGCAGACGCTTGCCGGCCCAGCGCGCGAACGCATCGGCCTCGTAGTAGCTGACGTGGCAGACGGGTGCCGCGACTTCGACCGGCTGCAGGCCCTCCAGCGACATGGCGAGCCACTGGCCGTCGCACTGCTCCCAGTAGAGCGGCGCCTCCCAGCCCTCGCGGTTGACCGTGGTCCAGCCGTCGGCCAGCCACAGCGTGGCCGTGCGATAGCCGCCGTCGGCCATGAACTGGAGCCATTCGCCGTTGGTGACCAGGCGGTCGGCCAGCCGGAAGGGATGGATCAGCACGTCGTGGCGTGGCGCCTCGTTGTCCCAGGCGAAGCCGTTGCCGTCGTGGCCGGCCTGGCGGATGCCGCCTGGATGTCCGATCCAGCAGGGCTCACCAGGCTCGGGCACGGCCGTTCTCGGGCGGCGCACGCGATAGGCGGGCCTGAGCGGATTGGCGGCGAACAGGGCCAGGATGTCGGTCAGCAGCAGCTCCTGATGCTGCTGCTCGTGGTTGATGCCGACCTCGATCAGTCGCGCGACCTCCGAGCCCTCCTCCACCCCGCGCGCGAACAGCTTGCCCAGCGCCTCGTCCACATGCGCCCTGTAGGCGAGCACGCGCTCGCTCGACGGCCTCGTCAGCACGCCGCGCTTGGGGCGCGGCTGCCGGGGCCCTTGGGTCTCGTAGTAGGAGTTGAAGCAGTAGTTGAAGGCGTCGTCGAAGGGGTGGTAGCCGGGGAGATGCTTGGACGAGAATAAATGTCTCGAAGAACCAGGTAACATGCGCGAGGTGCCACTTGGTGGGGCTCGCATCCTCCATCGCCTGGACAACCATGTCCTCGGCGCTGAGGGGGCTGGCCAGCTCGTGCGACAGGTTGCGGGTGTCGAGCAGGCGGTTTTCGAGGAACCGCTGCCCAGCGAGGGTCGTACGTTGAACGGAGCGCTGTCGTAGCATGCCGGTTCCTCCCTGGCCCATCGGGCGTTGCTTGCGGCCGAGCGGCCGCGCTGAAGCCCCCAAAGCCTACGCCGGTGCGTGACTAAGAGAATGCAGCTTCAGGCTCTTCGTTCCATACGTTGCGATTATGGCCACTCGACCGTACACGCGTTCTGACAAGCGCGTGTACGACGGGGGTCTCCTGACATGAGCGGTCAGTAGGGCCGGGAGGGCGTGCGGCGCTTGAGCCCCGCTACGTGTTGATCGATCCGCCGTCGACGGCGATCGTCTGGCCCGTGACGAAGTCGCTGTCGGACGACGCCAGGAACAGCAGCGCGCCGACGAGGTCCTGCGGGTAGCCGTCGCGCTGGATGGCCCGGCTCGCCACCACGCGGTCGCGCGCGAACTGGATGTGCTCGGGGTTGGCCTGGATGCTGTCGCTGAGCGTCAATCCCGGCGCCAGCGAGTTGACGCAGATGTTGTGGGCACCTAGCTCCCGCGACAGCGCCCGGGTGAAGGCCACCACGCCGCCCTTGGAGGTCACGTAGTGCAGCATCTGCGGCATGCCCTTGTAGGCGGTGCCCGAGGCAATATTGATGATCTTGCCGCTGTTCCTCGCCATCATCCCGGGCGCCGCGTGCTTCACCATCAGGAACATGCCGCGCAGGTTGACCGCCATCACCTTGTCCCACAGCGCCACATCGATGTCGGCGAAGCTGACCAGCGGCAGCGAGGAGTAGACGGCGGCGTTGTTGACCAGGATGTCGATGCGCCCCGTGCGCTCGAGCACGGCAGCGATGGCGCCTTTGACGGAGGCCTCATCGCTGACGTCGGCCGTCACGCCGAAGCACGCCTGCGCGCCGACCTGCTCGGCAATTGAGCGCGCTGCGCTGTTGCTGTCGGCGATGTCGAGCACCGCGACCGTCGCGCCGGCACGCGCCAGGCTCTCCGCGAACACGCGCCCGAGCCCGTGCGCGCCTCCCGTGACGATGGCCGTCCTGCCTTCGAGCTTGCTCATTGTCATCGCCTTTCATTGGCTGTTTGCCGGCAGGAGGCCCCTGGGAAAGGAGCCCACGCGAAAGCCATTCACTCCCGTTGGGCAAGATGCAGCGCGCGCCGATTCGACCGCTCACGGCGCAAAATTGACCCCCCGCTTGCACCACACTACGGTGACCGTCAGGCCGCCAAGAGCCGATAGGGAGGAAGCCATGTCGAGACGACTGACGGGATGGGTGGTGTGTGCTTTCGCTGCGGCCGCGCTGGCTGTGCCGGCAAGCGCCCAGGATGCGATCAAGATCGGTCTCATCATGCCGTACTCCGGGCAGTTCGCCGACACCGCCAGCCAGATGGACAACGCCATCAAGCTGTTCGTCAAGCAGAGAGGCGACACGGTGGCCGGCAGGAAGATCGAGTTCGTGCGCCGCGACACGGGCGGCGTCGCGCCCGACGTGGCCAAGCGGCTTGCTCAGGAGCTGGTCACGCGTGACGGGGTCGATATTCTTGCAGGCTTCGTGCTTACGCCCAACGCCATCGCCGCCGCCGACGTGTCGGACCAAGCCAAGAGGTTCATGGTGGTCATGAACGCGGCGACATCGATCGTCATCACCAAGTCGCCCTACATGGTGCGCACTTCCACCACGCTGCCACAACTGGTCGAGACCTTCGGAACCTGGGCCTACAAGAACGGCATCAGAAAGGTCTACACCATGGTCTCCGACTACGGCCCTGGCCATGATGCGGAAGGGGCCTTCCATCGCGGCTTCAAGGCGGGAGGCGGCGAGGTCGTGGGCTCGGTGCGGTTCCCCGTCGCCAACCCCGACTTTGCGGCCTATGTGCAGCGCGCCAAGGATTCCAACCCGGAATCGATCTTCATCTTCGTGCCGGGCGGCGCGCAGCCCGCCGCCATCGGCAAGGTGCTGGCCGAGCGCGGCATCGACCCCAATAAACTAAAGGTGCTCGGAATGGGCGAGCTGACCGAGGACGAGGCCCGCAAGAGCATGGGCGACGCCAGCCTCGGCATCATCACCGTCTACCACTACGACCACAACTACGACTCCGCCATGAACAAGGCGTTCGTCTCGAGCTTCGCCGCCGAGTACGGCGGGCGCAACCCGAACATCTATTCCATCGGCGGCTGGGACGGCATGCACCTGATCTACGAAGTGCTCAAGAAGACCGGCGGCAAGACCGATGCGGAAAGCCTCATCGCGGCAGCCAAGGGGATGCGCTGGGAAAGTCCCAGAGGCCCGATCTCGATCGACCCTGAAACGCGCGACATCGTGCAGACCGTGTATTTTCGCCGCGTACAAAAGGTCGGCGGCCAGCTCCTCAACGTGGTGTTCGACAAGGTCGAGAACGTGAAAGACCCCAGAGGCGCCAAGCAGTAGGCCCTGCCCGGGGTCGGCTGCTGACGCGGCCCCGGAACCCGGACCCGAGCCTGGACCGGCCTCGTCGCGCCCAGCCTGCAAGCCGCCCGGCCGGCAATTTTGGCCGGGCGGAAGGTTCGCAACCAGTTGACCTCGGCGGCGTCTGCCCGTAAGCAACGTGGCCCGCCGCGTCAGGCGGCCGCCCATGTGTTGCGACGGGCCTTGGTTCGGCCCAGTGTCGGCACCATCTTGGTCGAGGCCTGCCGCAGGTCAGGCAAGCGCCCGTAGCTCAGCTGGATAGAGCACCAGACTACGAATTTGGGGGTCAGAGGTTCGAATCCTTTCGGGCGCGCCACTTTCCAGAAAGGTCCGGCATGGAACGCCGCACCGAGCACGACGAGCCTTTCGCTCGCGACCGCCCGGCGCCCGCGCCCGGGTCGCCGGGGTCTCAATATGGCCGACACCATTCGCGACAACGCTTTGCAAGGCCGCTTCGAGCTCGACATAGAAGGCGACATCGCCTTTGCGGCCTACCGCAAGGCCGACGGCCAGCTCGTCATTTTTCACACGGAGGTGCCGATCGGGCTGCGCCGCCGTGGGATCGGATCGCGCCTTGTGCGAGGCGTGCTGGACCAGGCGCGCGGGCGAGGCCTCAAGGTCGTGCCGCAATGCTCGTTTGTCGCGGCCTTCATCGGCAACAACCCCGAGTACCGAGACGTTCTTTAGCGTCTCGGTCAGGAAGCGAGCTCGTGCCGCGCGACACCATCGGGGTCGCGGGGCATGCCTCTCGCGTGGCACCTTCCCGGACGCTTGCGCAACTACGCCGCCGCCCTGCCGTCGCCGATGTGCAGCCATTGCCGGCGCGGCGAGTTGATGGCCGGCAGGTGCCGCGCAGCAGCGCGCAGCCGGCGCGCGGCGCCGATCTCGGCAACGGCCGCTGCCACCTGCTCCGGCACGGCATGGTGCACCATGTGCCCGCAGTAGGGCACCCGCAGGAACGTGCTGCCGGCAAGCTCTCGATGCAGCCGCGCGGAGTGCAGGTCGGTATCGACGATGCGATCCTTGGAGCCTGCGATCAGGTGCACCGGGACGCGCACGTCCCCATAGAACGGGCTCAGCGCCCTGGCAGCCATGCGCAGGATGCCTGCCTCCTCGTCCACGGCCCGCATCTGCGAGGGTCGCATCGCCAGGCGCAGCGGATAGGCCCTGCTGAAGCGCTCCGGGACACCGCGGGGGGCGAACACGCGCCGCAGCATGTCCGGCGCCATCATGCGGCGCAGCGCGTGCCCCAGTGCCTCGCCGGCAAACGGAAATGGCGGCACGCTCATCGTGTCGTTGCGCTGCGCCGGGTAGTAGTAGCCCGACATCAGCACCAGGCCGGCCACCGCATCGGGCCCCTGCAGCGCCATGGCGAGCGCCACCAGCGCTGCCCAAGAGTGGCCGACCACGATCGGTCGCTCGGCCTGAAGATCGGCGAGCGCGCGCAACAGCAGCCTCGCCTGCTCCGCAGGCCCCCAGTTGCGGCCGCGCGGCCGCTCGCTGTAGCCGAAGCCGGGACGGTCGAAGGCGATGAACCTGTGCCCCGGCGCGGCATGATCGATGATACCGCTGGCCAGGTAGTCCTCGATCATGCTGCCGTTGCCATGCAGCAGCACGACGGGATCGCCGCTGCCCTTGTCGAGGTATCGCAGCCGCGTCTGTTCTACCGTGATGAAATTGAAAGGGGAGGGCTGCTCTGCCGAAGGGTACTCGAGACCGCGCACCGTAATCATGAACCATCTCCACCGGTGGGATGCGCGCGACAATCTCTCAATAACCTTTACCGGCGATTAACCGAATCCGGCGTTCCATTGGGCTGCACGCAGCTAATCGGGAGTAACCGTGATGACCAGCTTGGAACGTGCGCTCGCCAGCATTCTGGAATCGATCGAACGCGCCAGGGCCGAGAAGGACGCCCTGGCACTGGCACGACTGATGCAGCGCAAGGAGACGATCTGCGCAGCGTTGGCCGCGCCGGAGAATTGGCATGATCCGCGCGAGCGCGCTGCTGTTGCAGCCATCGCCGGTCACATCGTCGAGCACGCGCCGATGCCGCTGGTTGCTTGAGAGCCTACGGGGCACAGGCACCACGCTCGCATCGCTGCCGCGATCACTATGCGAGGCCCCACCATGCGTAGCAGCAGCGTTGCGGGCGCCAATGCGCCCATCTCGGGCAGAAGCGGAAAGGTTGCCTCGCTAAGCGCGGCCGCTGGCCTAGTGCGCTCCGGCGATACCATCGCCACCGGCGGCTTCGTCGGCATCGGGTTTCCCGAGGCCATCGCGGTCGCGCTCGAGGCGCGCTTCCTGGAGGGCGCAGAAGGCGGCGTGGGCGAGCCTCGCGACCTCACCCTCGTCTATGCCGCCGGCCAGGGCGACGGCAAGGAGCGCGGCCTCAACCACCTTGCCCACCGCGGCATGGTCAAGCGCGTGGTCGGCGGGCACTGGGGCCTGGTGCCCAAGCTGCAGGCGATGGCGGTCTCGGGCGCGATCGAGGCCTACAATCTGCCGCAAGGCGTCATCACCCACCTCTACCGCGACATCGCCGCGGGCAAGCCGGGCCACGTAACGCGCATCGGCCTCGATACGTTCGCCGATCCGCGCCACGGCGGCGGCAAGCTCAATGGCCGGACCACCACCGACCTCGTCGACCTCATGCAGGTCGATGGCGAGGAGTACCTCTTCTATCGCGCCTTCCCGATCGACGTCGGCATCATCCGCGGCACCACCGCCGACCCCGACGGCAACGTCACCATGGAGCGGGAGGCGCTCACGCTCGAGGCGCTGTCGATCGCCATGGCCGCGCACAACTCGGGCGGCCGCGTGATCGTGCAGGTGGAGCGCATCGCCGAGAGGGGCACGCTCAACCCACGGCAGGTGAAGATTCCCGGCATCCTGGTCGATTGCGTGGTCGTCGCCGACCGGCGCGAGGAGCATATGCAAACCTTCGCCGAGTACTATTCGCCGGCGTTCTCCGGCGAGGTGCGGGTGCCCATGAGCACCTTGCAGCCGCTGGAGATGAGCGAGCGCAAGATCATCGCCCGGCGCGCTGCGCTCGAGCTGGAGCCCAACGCGGTCGTCAATCTCGGCATCGGTATGCCGGAGGGTATCGCCGCGGTTGCCGCCGAGGAGGGCATTGCCGACCTCGTGACAATGACCGCCGAGCCCGGCGTGATCGGCGGCGTGCCCGCATCCGGCCTCAATTTCGGCGCCGCCACCAACCCGCAGGCCGTCATCGACCAGCCCTACCAGTTCGACTTCTACGACGGCGGCGGCCTCGACCGCGCCTTCCTGGGCCTCGCCCAGGTCGACCGCTACGGCAACCTCAACGTCTCGCGCTTCGGCACCCGCCTCGCCGGTGCCGGCGGCTTCATCAACATCAGCCAGAGCGCCAAGGCGGTGGTGTTCGTCGGCACCTTCACGGCCGGGCCGCTCGAGATCGGCGTGGCGGACGGCCGGCTCCAGATCCTGCGCGAGGGCAACGTGCGCAAGTTCGTGGCGCAGGTGGAACATCGCACCTTCTCGGGCGACTATGCGTTGAAACGCGGCCAGTCCGTGCTCTACGTGACGGAGCGCTGCGTCTTCCGTCTCACCCCGGACGGGCTCGAGCTGACCGAGGTGGCGCCCGGCATCGACATCAGGCGGGACATTCTCGCGCACATGGACTTCACACCGATCATCGGTGCGGCGCAGCCGATGGACCCAGGCATCTTCGCCGACGAGCTCATGGGCCTGCGCGAGCGCATGACGGAGGGGCCGCTGGAAGCCCGCTTCAGCTACGACCCCAAGCTCAAGATGCTGTTCATCGACTTGCGGCAACTTGCCATCCGCAGCGAGCGCGACGTGGAGCGCCTGCGCGAGGAGGTGGAGCGGCGCGTGAAGCCGTTGGGCCACGGCGTCTATGCCATCGTCAACTATCGCGGCTGCCGCATCGATCCTGCCGCGCGCACGAGCTACCAGCGCATGGTGGCCGAGCTGGAGGCCAGCTGCTACCTGGGCGTCACGCGCTACGGCATATCCGGCAAGCTGGGACCCGTGTGGGGCACCGACGACTGGGCAGCCGCTGCCACGTCCGAGCGCGCCATCGAAGGCGCACCGTGGCCCGACGTGAGCACGCTGGCCTGGGCCGACCACTGAGCCCGGTCCGGCTCGGTCCGGACAGCTGCCGATCTAGCTTGCCGGCCCCGCGAGAGGCAACACCACCTTGATGCGGCTCGGCCGCTCACGCGTCGCGGCCCACAGCGCATCGCCGCCATGCTGGCGCGCGATCTGGCGCACGAGCGTGAGGCCGAGACCGGTGCCCGACGGGGTCTGCTCGCCGGCAATGCGGAAGAACGGCGAGAACACGCGCTCGCGCTCGCTCTCGGCAACGCCCTTGCCGCGATCGCTGACGGTCAGCGCGGCCCGCGTGCCCTCGCGCACCACCTCCACCTCGATGGGGGGCGCGCCGTGGCGCTCGGCATTCTCGATCAGGTTGCGGGTCATGCGGCGCAGGAGTGTGCGGTCGCCGCTCACCACGACGGGCGTACCAATGACGGAGCAGTTCTCGAAGCGCGCGCCTTCCTCGGCGGCGAGCGCCAGCAGGTCGATGTCCTCGCGCTGGTCCAGGCCCTTCACCGCATCGAGGCGGCTCGACAGCAAGATGCCTTCGATCAGCTGATCGAGCTCGGCGATGTCCCTCTCCAGCTCGCGCTTGCGCTTGGGGTCGGCGCCCTCCTTCAGCAGCTCCACTCCCAGGCGGATGCGCGAGAGTGGCGTTCGCAGCTCATGCGAGGCGTGCGCCAGCAGCAGCTTGTGCGAGCCGACCAGCTGCTCGATGCGCTCGGCGGCGCGATTGAAGCTTTCGGCCAGCCGCGCCACCTCGTCCTTGCCCTCCACCTTCACCCGGGCGCCGAGATCGCCGCGCCCAAGCGAACTCCACACCGGCGTGCAACCGCTCCAGGCGGCGCGTGAGTCGACGCACCAGCGGATAGGCGCAGATCGCCACGGCGAGCGCGATGCTACCGAGGAAAGCGATGATGGCAAGCACCGGCGGCCCGCGCCGCCCCGGCACGCGCGCCACGATCCAGCGCTCGTCGGGCAGGCGGATCGCCCAGGCCGGGCCGCCGCGTCCACGCAGCCAGCCAGGCTTATCGCGGCGCGGCCTTGGTAGCGGCCGGCCGGCTTCGGCGATGCGGCGAAGGTCGCGGTCGAACAGGGCCAGATCGATCTTGGAGCGTGCGTGCAGGCGATCGATCGCATCCTGCTGCATGGCCTGACCCTGATCGGCGGGCGGCAGCAGCGTCGCAACCATCTCGCCTGCCATCTCGAACGGCTCCTCGCTGCGCGGCTGTCCCGGTGCGAAGCGCCACAGCGCTCCGGCAAACAGCACGACGAGCACCAGGCTGGCGACGATCGCGAGATAGAACTGCCGGTAGAGACGGCGCATGGGATGCTCAGTCCTGCGCCTTGGCGAACACATACCCCGCGCCGCGCACGGTGATGACCCGGCGCGGCTTCTTGGGATCGTCCTCGATGGCCGCGCGGATGCGCGAGATGTGCACGTCGATGGAGCGGTCGAAAGCCTCGATCGGCTCGGACTTGAGGATGTCCATCAGGCTGTCGCGCGACATGACGCGGCCGGCGTGATTGGCGAGCGCCAGCAGCAGGTCGAACTGGTAGGCGGTGAGAGGCCGCGCCTCGCCCTCGAGGCGCACTTCACGCGAGTCAGGATCGATTTCCAGTCGGCCGAAGCTGAGAGCCTGGCCTTTGCGCTCGCCCTTGCTCCTGCGCAGTATTGCCTTGAGGCGGGCCAGCAGCTCGCGCGGCTCGAAGGGCTTGGGCAGGTAGTCGTCGGCACCCATCTCCAGCCCTACCACGCGGTCCATGGCATCACCGCGGGCGGTGAGCATCAGGATCGGCGTGGCGGCGCGGGCGCGGATTCTGGCTGCACACCTTGAGGCCGTCCATGTCGGGCAGCATCAGATCGAGCACGATGGCGTCGAAGGCCTCGCGCGCGTGCAGGGCCAGGCCCTCATTGCCGTTGGCGGCGCGGGAGACGCGAAAGCCCGCCTCGCCGAGATAGTCGCGGACCATCTCGGCGAGGCGGGCGTCGTCTTCGATGAGCAGGATGCGGTCGGTCACGGACGCATTCTACCCGCGGTGCCAGCGCTTCCAATAGCCTCGACGCCATTCGATGTGCTCGGCGATCTTGCGCCGCTGCTCGGGGGTGAGGATCTCCGAGGCATCGCCGATGGCTTGCGCGAAGCGCTTGCTGGCGGCATCGGCGAGCGCCATCTGCTCGGCGCGGAACTTCTCGATTGCCGCACGGTCGAGCGTCGGCTGGACGAGCAGTTGGGTGACCTGCTCGCGTGCGGCCTTGGCCTTGTCGCGGATCGGCAGCAAGTCCTTCACGGCCGCCTTGGCGATGGTGCGCAGCTTGTCCTGCTGCTCGGGCGAGGCATCGAGCTCGATGGCCGCGTGCCGGATGAAGCGGTCGGCGCGGTCCTCGGCCTCGGCCGGCGTCAAGGTGCCCATCATGCCGCGGCCGTGCCAGCCCGGACCGAAGCCCTGGGTGAACGCGCGCGTGGTCAGGGCGCCGGTGAAGGCAGCCGCCAGGGCGATGACGGTAATGAACAGCCAGCCCCTAGCGCGGCGGGGGCGTCGCGGCGCTCCGTTTGCCGGGGCGGCCTGGTTGGATTGCTCGCTCATTTGGCTCTCCTTCGATTGCGGTTGGTGCGGTGTCGTCGCCTCACGCAATCTGGGAGAGCGCGGTTTCGCGCCCATCTCTCGAATGTAAAGTTAGGTAAAGTGCGGCCGCCCAGCGATCGGGCTTACTCCGCCGCGTCGCGGCCTTCACCGCCCCGGGCAAGGCCTGGAATTTCCGCGTTGTGCTCGCCGAGCCCCGGCGCGCGCGTGCGGATGGTGGGGCGCACGCCGTTGAGCGTCAGCGGCAGGGCCATCAGCTCCATGTCGATCTCCGGCACGGGCTGCACCATCTTGGTGGCCGCCGTCTGCGCATGCGTCTTCATGTGGCTCAGATCGTTGATGGGCGCGCACGGCACGCCGGCCTTCTCCAGGCGATCGACCCAGACCTCGCTCGGGTGCTGGCGCATGATCTCGCGCACCGCAGCCAGCAAGCGTTCCTTGTTGGCGTGACGGTCGGCGTTGGTCTTGTAGCGCGGGTCCTGTGCCCATTCCGGATGGCCCACCTCGACGGCGAACTTGCGGAACAGCCGGTCGTTGGCGGCGGCGACGATGACCTGCCCGTCGGCGGTGTCGAAGCCCTCGAAGATCACCACCGCCAGGCTGCCGCTGGGGTGGCGCTCGGGCAGCTTGCCGCTCGCCTGATAGCGCGCGAAATGCACCGTGAGCAGGCCGAGCGCGGTCTCGAACAGCGAGGCATCCACCACGCAGCCCTTGCCGGTGCGCTCGCGCTGGTAGATCGCCGTAACGCAGCCGAGTGCCGCCCATACGCCGCTGCCGAGATCGAGCACCGAGGTGCCGATGCGCGCTCCGGGCCGGTCGGGATAGCCGTTGATGGAGAACAGGCCGGCGAATGCCTGCACCATGGGCTCGTAGCCGGGGTTGCGGTGCATCGGCCCCGTGGGGCCGAAGGCAGATACCGAGCAATAGACGAGGCGCGGGTTGGCCGACCGCATCGGCTCGCTGCCGAGGCCCAGCTCGTCCATGACGCCGGGACGCAGGTTGTGCACCAGCACGTCGCAGCCCTGCACATAGCTCTCGACCCAGGCGAGCTGCGCAGGATCCCTCAGATCGACCGTGATGCCGCGCTTGTTGACGTTGAGGGCCTGGAAGGTGGCCGACGTGCCGCGCCAGAACGGTGGGCCCCAGCCGCGGGCGTCGTCGCCTGTCTCCGGCCGCTCGATCTTGAGCACGTCGGCGCCCAGCATCGCCAGGATGTAGCCGACGTAGGGACCGGCGATGTTGTTGGCGATCTCGGCGACCTTGATGCCGGCGAGCGGCAGCGTGCTCATTGGCTGTGCCACGGCGCTACACCCGCTCCAGCACGACGGCGATGCCTTGGCCGACGCCGATGCACATGGAGACCAGCGCATAGCGCCCGCCCGTGCGCTTGAGTTGGCGCGCCGCAGTGAGCGCCAGGCGCGCTCCAGAAGCACCGAGCGGATGGCCGACGGCGATGGCGCCGCCATTGGGGTTGACCCGCTTGTCGTCGAGCGGGATGCCGAAGCCCTTGAGGCAGGCCAGCACCTGGGCCGCGAACGCCTCGTTGATCTCGATCACGTCCATGTCCTCGAGCGTGAGGCCCGCGCGCTCCAGCGCCTTGTTGGAGGCCGGGACGGGCCCAAAGCCCATGATGCGCGGCGGCACGCCGGCGACGCCGGTGGCGACGATGCGCGCCAGCGGCTGCACGCCGGCCTTGTCGCCGGCATCGCGGCTCGCGATCACCATGGCCGCGGCGCCGTCGTTGATGCCGGAGGCATTGCCCGCGGTGGTCACGCCCTGAGCAAACAGCGGACGCAGCTTGAGCAAGCTATCCATGGTGGTCTCGGGCCGCGGATGCTCGTCGTCGGCCACCGACAAATCGGGCTTGCCCTTGCCCTGCGGCACGGCAACGGCGTGGATCTCGCTCTTGAAGAAGCCGTCGGCGGCCGCGGCGGCATACTTCTTCTGCGAGTTCAGCGCGAACAGGTCGCACTCCTCGCGCGAGAGCTGGTACTCGCGGGCGAGGTTGTCGGCCGTCTGCGGCATGGTGTCGGCGCCGAACAGGCTCTCGATCTTGGGGTTTGGAAAACGGGCGCCGAGCGAGGAATTGAACACGCGGAAGTCCTTGGCGAAAGCCTGCTCGGCCTTGCCGACAACGAACGGGGCGCGTGTCATGCTTTCCACGCCGCCTGCCACGCACACGTTGGCCTCGCCGCAAGTGATGGCATGCGCCGCGCCGACCAGCGCGTTGAGGCCGGAGCCGCACAGGCGATTGTGCACGGCCCCTGGCGTCTCCACCGGCACTCCTGCCAGCAGCAGCGCATGGCGCGCCACGTTGCGGCTGTCCTCGCCGGCCTGCGACGCGCAGCCGACCGCCACGTCGTCGATGGTCTCCACCGCGAAGCCCGAGCGCGCCACCACCTCTTTCATCACGCCGGCCAGCAAATCGTCAGGACGTACGCGCGACAACGATCCCGAGTGCCGGCCGAACGGTGTGCGCAAGCCGCCGTAGATGTAGGCTTCGAGCATTGCTTCTCCCCAACCCGGTTAGTTGCTACCAGCGGCGCCTGAGAGCGTCAGGCCGGCCTGAAAAGTCTCTCGCCGCGCAGCGCGCGGACGACCTCGGCCATGATGGCGATGGCGATCTCCGGCGGGCTTTGCGCGCCGATGTTGATGCCGATGGGCGAGTGGATACGCGCGATCTCGGCGTCGGTGAAGCCGGCATCCTTGAGGCGCTGCTTGCGTTTGGAGTGGTTGCGCATGGAGCCGAGCGCGCCGACGTAGAAGCAGCTGGAGCGCATGGCAAGCTTGAGCGCCTCATCGTCGATGTGGCCGACGTGCGCCAGCGCCACCACGGCGGTGTAGGGGTCGAGGCCGATCTTGGGGATCGTGTCCTGCGGCCATTCGGTGTCGAGGCGGATGCCTGGAAAGCGCGCCTCAGCGGCGAAGGCGGTGCGCGGGTCGATGACGATCACCTCGTAGCCCGCAAGCGTCACGAGCTGCGCCAGAATCTGGCCGATGTGCGTCGCGCCGATGACGAGCACGCGTGCGGGCGGCACCAGCGCATGCAGGAAGACCTCGCCGTTGGGCGTCTCCTGCAGCTCGCTCTCGCCGCTGGCGAAGTGCTGCGCGATCTCGGCGTCGCTGTTGCCGTCGCGGCGCTCGAAGAACTCGCGCTTGCCATCGCTCAGTCGCGTGCGGACCACCAGACCTTGCCGGCCAGAGCGGGCATCGATGGCACGGTCCAGGAGCGGCGGGCCGCTGTCGGCATCGAGGCGCTCGAGGTAGACCTTGATCTGGCCGCCGCAGGGCAGGCCGACCTGCCAGGCCGTCTCGTCGGCAACGCCGAAGGTCATGGTCTTGGGCTTGCCGCTGGCGAGGATGTCCTCGGATTCGGCGATCACCTCGCCTTCCACGCATCCCCCCGACACCGAGCCTTGGAAGCGTCCGTCGGAGGCGACCACCATCTGGCCGCCGACCCCCACCGGCGCCGACCCCCAGGTGCCGACCACCGTCGCCAAAGCCACCGGGCCGCTTTTCAGCCAACTGCGGGCGGCGGCCAGCACATCATACGTCGCATCCGGGGCATTGGAGCGCGGGGGCTCTGACATGGGGCTCAAAGCTCGAGGTTGGGCCGCCGCTGGCGCGGCTAGGCGAGGCGCTGCCGACGGTCGTTGCCCCCAACATAAGCGGCGGCGGCGCCAAGTGCCAGCGCCGCCGCCGTCGTTCTGCCATGCCTCGCGAACGGGCCGCGAGCGGCAATAGCTGTCTCAGACGTCCTGAAGGGCCCGATCGAACTGCGCCAGCAGGGCTTTACGCGCCGTGGCGCGCTGGCCGTCATTGATGGCAATCAGCTCTTCGAACGCGCTGTAGGGGCTATCACGTCCCATAATGAGCATGGCTGTCTGGTCAGCCAGGCGCTGGGCTTGGTCGTCATCCCCGCAGACGTCGTGGGCAGCCCGGAGGATAGCGCCATAGGCGCAAAACCGCGCAGCCTTGGCATCGGTCGGCTCGCAATGGCGGTTGTTGCCGGTGCGGGCGATGGCAAACTGGGTCCAGCTGCGATGATCCGCGATCAGTCCCCGTGCACGCTCCGCTACCTGGTGGACGAGAGGTTTCGACATTCTGCTTACTCCCTGCTGCGACAGTGTTGAGACGACGGCTTGAACGACGGACCTGGAACTGTGACAGACCGGTAAAGTGGTGTGCACAACCAGATGACAATTGAGACAGCGTTAACGATCCTGGTCAAGTCCCTACTGGTTGTCTGACGGCATCGATTTCTTCTTAAAAAGCAAAGGATTGCAGCGTCGCGCAAGGCGCGGAGGCGCGCGCCAGCTGGCATTTGGCCACACTTTCGCCTTCCGCCTGCCTCGCGCGTGACATGCAAATCGCGCACATTCAACCTATGCGCGATTATTCTGTAGGAATACAACCTATTGGCTAGTGGCGGTTGCGCTGGCCGGTGGAACCCTCTCCGATTGGACTTTGTCCGCGCCGGCGCGTGGGGACAACAGGCACGGGATGGTCGCCGGGCCGGCCAGGGTCGTGGATGGCGATACCATCGTTGTGGGCGAGGTTCGGGTTCGCCTGGAGGGCATCGATGCCCCGGAGGCCGGTCAGACCTGCGCCCGCGCCTCGCCGCTCCCGGAGGCCTGGCCCTGCGGGGCAGCGGCCACAGCGGCGCTGGCGAAGTTGATCGGTTCCAACGAGGTGAGCTGCCAATCGCGCGGGCGAGACAAGTATGGCCGCATGCTCGGCGTCTGCTTTCTGGGCCATGAGGACATCAATGCCTGGATGGTGCGCGAGGGCCAAGCCTGGGCCTTCACCAAGTACTCGGCGAGCTACGTGCGAGAAGAGGCCCAAGCGCGCGACAGACGTGCTGGCATTTGGCAGGGGGAGGCCATGCCGGCATGGGAATACCGCGCCCAGCATTGGACGAAGGCCGAGACGAACGCGCCACTGGGCTGCGCGATCAAGGGCAACGTCACCCACAACGGCAAGATCTACCACATGCCGTGGAGCCCCTGGTATGCCCAGATCAAGGTGGACCCGGAAAAAGGCCGGCGTTGGTTCTGCAGCGAGGCGGAAGCCCTGGCAGCAGGCTGGCGACCGGTCAACGTGCGCTAGCTGCAGCCTACTCGGCGCGCATGGTCAACTGGCCGGGCGGGTCGTTGCGGGCGTCGAAGCCGCCCACGACGATCAGGGTCAGAAAGGCCAGCACCGCTACAGTTACGATGATTTCGATATACGGTGGGCGCTTGGACATGGTTCGGCATCCCCAAGATTTGTCGCAGAGCTGGAGCAACTTCGACGGGGTGGTCTAGTTCCCCTGCCAGCGCGCAAATCACACCCGCACGCGCCGAAGTCTGCGTCCCGTCTCATGGTTAAATTGCGGCAGACTGGAACGGTGCCTTGGAAATGCGGTCCGCCCTAGCGTCCTGATCGCGAAAATCGCCCTTGGGGCATCAGTTCGGCGGGGGCGCTTCAACAGGCTGGAGATCGCGTTCTGGTAGGGGACGCCCATTTATGAACGGCTGATTTGCTATTGCTTGCCATTGAGCGCGTAGTCGGGGCGGAGCGCCGCTCCTCCCACTGCGGAGATTGATATGCTTGTGCTGGCTTATGCCTTTGTAACTTTCACCGCCCTACTCTGTGTGGGGCTGCTGTGGCTGTGGTGGGAGAACAGTCACGACGAGGCTCGACATAGGAAAACGCCCGCCGCCACACTAGCGCCAACCCTGGCAAAATCAGCGAGAACCCGCTAGGTGCTGCATAGTACCGGACTTCTCGATCATCACACTAGCGGATCGGCGGCTGCGCCAGTGGCGCTACGGAGGGTATGCGCTCCATCGGCGCCACGACGGTAGGCCCCGGCCCCACATAGCGCCGCTCGTGCGGCACCGGCGGTGAACGGTTGTAGTTGGGGTCAAGGAGGATCACGCGCGGGGCCGGCCTGGGCGCCGGCGTTGGCTGCGTCTGCGCACCCACGACAGAGGCCGCGCCGAAACCGGACAGCATCGCGATCGCCAGTGCAAAGCGGGTCAGGTGCATGCGTCGGCCCAAGTGTCGCCCCATCGTATGGAGTGCCAGGATATCAGAATATATGGAGTGTCGGGGCGAGTTGGAAAAGGCCGTTGTTTGCGAACTTGATCAGAGAGGGCGGCTTTCGCGTTCGAGAGACATTGCACTACACTAGGCATGTTTCATCCGGCGCCAAGGGGCGTAGGTCGCAGTTTGTGGCTTCGGGGCCGGCACTTCATGTCGCGCGTGAAGGATCCGAAGGACTTCTGGTCCGGGATCGTGTTCATCGCCTTCGGCTGCGCAGGGCTCTGGTTCGGCCGCAACTACGCGATCGGCAGCTTGTCGCGCATGGGGCCGGGCTTCTTCCCGATGATGATGAGCATCGCCCTGATCGGCACCGGCGAGCTTCATCCTTGGCGCGCTCCCTCGTCGTCGCGGGCGAGCCGATCGAGCGGATTGCGCTTCTGCCGCAGCTCCTGATTCTCGCCGCCATCGTCGCGTTCGGCCTCCTGATCGAGCGTGTGGGGCTCGCCGTTTCCGTGATCGCCGTCGCGGTGATCTCGGGCATCGCGGCGCAGGGATTGCGCTGGTTCGAGCTCGCGGCGCTCGCGCTCGCCATGAGCGCGCTCTCGGTCGTCCTGTTCGTCTATCTGCTCGGGCAGCCGATCCCGGTTTGGGTGCGCTGAGATGGATATCCTCGCCAATCTCGCCACCGGCTTCGGCGCGGCCGTGACGCCGATCAATCTCGGTTTCTGCCTCCTCGGCGTCCTGCTCGGCACGGCGATCGGCGTGCTGCCGGGCATCGGCCCGATCGCCACGATCGCCGTGCTCCTGCCGATCACCTACGGCGCGCCGCCGCTCGGGGCGCTGATCATGCTGGCCGGCATCTACTACGGCGCGCAGTACGGCGGCTCGACCACGGCGATCCTCGTCAATCTGCCGGGCGAATCGTCCTCCGTGGTCACCTGCCTCGACGGCTATCAGATGGCCAGGCGCGGGCGCGCCGGCGCGGCGCTCAGCATCGCCGCGGTGGGCTCGTTCGTGGCAGGCTGCGTCGGCACGCTCGTGCTTGCCGCCTTCGCCCTGCCGCTGGCGGCCATCGGCGACCGCTTCGTGTCGCCGGAATATTGCGCCCTCATGCTGTTCGGCCTCGTCGCGGCGGTCGTGCTCGCGCACGGCTCCGTCGTCAAGGCCGTGGGCATGGTGTTCCTCGGGCTCCTGTTCGGCATCGTTGGGACCGACGTGCAAAGCGGGGTGGTCCGCTACACCTTCGGCATCGGCATCCTCTACGACGGCATCGATTTCATACCGGTCGCCATGGGCCTGTTCGGCATTTCCGAGATCATGCGCAATCTCGACCGCTCTGCGGTCGAGCGCAACGTGCGCCATGCCGTCGGCAGCCTGTGGCCCAGCCGCGAGGAGATCAGGAGGGCCTGGCCGGCCGTGCGTGCGCGGCACGGGGCTGGGGGCCGTGCTCGGCATCTTGCCCGGCGGCGGAGCCGTGCTGAGCTCGTTCGCTGCCTACGTGCTGGAAAAGCGCATGTCGAGGACGCCCGAGCAGTTCGGCCAGGGCGCGGTCGAAGGCGTCGCCGGGGCCGGAGGCCGCCAACAATGCCGCGGCCCAGACCTCCTTCGTTCCGCTCCTCACCCTCGGCATGCCCTCCAACCCGGTCATGGCGCTGATGATGGGCGCGATGGTCATTCAGGGCATCGCGCCGGGCACTGCCGTCATCACCGAGCGCCCCGCGCTGTTCTGGGGCATGGTCGCGAGCATGTGGATCGGCAATCTGATGCTGATCATCATCAATCTGCCGCTGATCGGCATCTGGGTGCGGACTGCTGAGCGTGCCCTACCGCATCCTGTTTCCCTGCATCCTCGTGCTGTGCTGCGTCGGCGCCTACAGCGCGCAGCATGACGCCGACCATTCTCATGCTGACGGCCGCCTTCGCGCTGCTCGGATACATCTTCCTGAAGCTCGGCTGCGAGGGCGCGCCGTTCATCCTCGGCTTCGTGCTGGGGCCGCTGATGGAGGAGAACCTGCGCCGGTCGATGGTCATATCCGGCGGCGATCCCTCGATCTTCGTCAAACGCCCTATCTCGCTGGGCCTGATCCTGGCCACGCTGGGGCTCGTGGTCCTCATCGTGCTGCCGCGCTTTCGCAAGACGCGCGAAGAGGCGTTCCAGGATTGAGCGTCACCAAACAGGACGCCGCGCCGTCGTCGACGGCGCGGCGTGCATGGCACAAGGAGCCATCGACGCTGGATTTCAGCCCTGCGGCTCGATCCTGGCTTCAGTGGTGACCTTCTTCCACAAATCCCGATCGCCCTTGACGACCTCGACCGCCTCGGCGACCGAGTTGGTCAGAAGAGGCGTGGCGGCGTTGGCTAGGAGGAACGCCTTGGTCTCCTCCGTCTTGGCGATGTCGCGGAGCAAAGCCCCCACCTTCTGGACGATCTCGTTCGGCGTGCCCTTGGGGAACCAGGCCGCCCATTTCGGCGTGAACACATAGGGGACGCCCGCTTCAGTCATGGTCGGCACGTCGGGCGCCGACGGCAGGCGCTCCGTGGTGGTGACGCCCAGAAGTTTCATGCGGCCCTGCTTGGCCTGCGCTATCGCGAACGTGGCGTCCGCAAACAGGAAGTCGATCTGGTTCGACACCATCTCGCGCGCGGCATCGACCGTGCCCTTGTAGCTCACGCGCTCGGCCTTGGTGCCGGTCTCGAGCAGGAACTTCTCCGAGGCCACCAGCGTGACGCCGGTGGCCGTGCCGTACTTCATCTTGCCGTCGGCCGCCTTGAGGTTGGCGACCAGCTCCTTCAAGGTGCCGGCCTTGCTCTCCGGCCCGACCGTGAGGGTGAACACGCTCTGGGCCAGCGTCGCCACCGGCTGCAAGGTCCATCGCGTCATAGCCCGGGTCCTTCATCAGGAACGTATTGCCGACCACGGCGGCGGTGCCGTGGATCAGCAGCGTGTAGCCGTCGGGCTTGGCCATCAGCGCCGTGTCCGTGGCGATCTTGCCGTTGGCGCCGACGCGGTTCTCGACCACGAACTTCTGGCCGGTCACCTTCTCCAGTTGCGCCGCGTAGTAGCGCACGAGCGTGTCGCCGCCGCCGCCCGCGGGGTAGCCGGCGATCACCCGCACCGGGCGGTCGGGATAGCTCTGCGCCGATGCGGCCTGGACCGCGAGCAAACCGATCGCGGCGCGCGCCGCGAGGCGCGCGAAGATGTGCAATGCTCTCATGAGGTTTCCTCTTCCCTGCTGGTTCCGTGATCGGAACGGCCTGTTCTTGTTGGACCGATCCTATCGCGTCCGGGCCCGGCCGCGAAGCCGGCAAGGCTCTGCGGACGGCGCCGACACCGATCAAGGCGCGGCGCTCTTGACGATCAGGGCATCGAGCGCCAGCGCGCCCTTGCCCTCCGGATAGGCGACAAGCGGATTGATCTCCAGCTCGGCGATCTCGGGCGACCGCTGCCAGGAGCCCGCCGACGGTGCGGGCGATGTCCGCCACGGCGGCGATGTCGACGGGCGCCGAGCCCCGGGCTCCGCGCAGGAGCGCCGCGCCCTTCAGCCGGCCGAGCGCTTCGATGATGGCGGCCTTGCCGGCGCCCGCGGGCAGCAGTGCAACGTCCTTCAGCGTCTCGACCCAGATGCCGCCGAGCCCGAGCATCAGGACCGCGCCCCACTGCGGGTCGCGCCGGGCGCCGACGATGAGCTCCAGGCCCTTGCCGCGCCATCGCCTCGACCAGCACGCCGTCGAGCGCGAGGCCGGGCTTGGCGCGCCGCACGTTGTCGTGGAGCTTCTCCCAGGCGTCGCGCAGCCCGGCCGCGTCGCCCACGTTCAGGATCACGCCGCCGGCGTCGCTCTTGTGGGCAAGCGCGGCGGCCTGCGCCTTGAGGGCGACCGGAAAGCCGATGCGCGCGGCAATCTCCTCCGCCGCGGCCAAGTCCCTGGCAAGCCCTCCCTTCGGCACCGGCACGCCCGCGCCGGCCAGCAGCTCCTTGGCTCGGAACTCGGCAACCGGCCCGGCGGGCAGATGCGCGCAAGTCGAGCGGCTTGCCCGCGCCATGCCGCTGACGCGGTCGTGCGCGAGCGTTGCGACTTCGGGCGACCGCGTTGACCGCCGCCATCGCGCGCACCGCCCGCTCGGTGGAGCGGAACAGGGCGGCGCCCTCCTCGCGCACCATCGCCATGAAGGTCGCGTCGAGCGGCATCGGATCGCCGAGCATGACGAAGGCGACCGGCTTCTGCGATGCGCGGATCACGGGCAGGAGCTGCTCCGCCTTCTCCACCTGCTGCGGCGGCCGCCCGGTGAACAGCGACAGGATCAGCGAGTTCACGCCGGGATCGTCGATCAGGAGCTGCGCCGCCCGGTTCATGATCTCGGGCCTGGCGAAGGCGGCCGTGCCCAGGTCGAGCGGATTGTCGATCGCGACGAACGGCGGAAAGATCTCGCGCAGGCCCGCGGCCGTCGCGGGCGACCATTCGGCAAGCTCGAGCCCCGCGTCGTGGGCGAAGTCGAAGGCGAGGCCGCGCACGGCGCCGGAATTGGTCATGAACGGCGGTGCGGCCCGGCGGCGGGAACGGGCCGCGCGGCGAGCAGCAGCGCCACGTCGACCAGGGCGTCGAGCCCATCCACCACCGCCACCCCGGCGTGGGCGAGGATGGTGCGGGCGACGGCGAGATCGCCGGCGAAGGCGCCGGTGTGCGATTGCGCGGCGGCTTGCGCGCGCTCGCGTGCGCCCGGGCTGCATGAGCACGATGCGCTTGCTGCAGCTCGCGCGCGCGGGCGGCGAGCCGCAGGAGCTTCTGCGGGTTGCGGATCTGCTCGACGAACAGCGTCGACCACGCCGGTCGCCGGCTCCTCCAGGACCTGCTCGAGGAAATCCTCCACGCCGAGCACCGCCTCGTTGCCCGTGCTGACGAGGAACGTGACCCTGAGCCCGCAGGCGATGAGCGAATCGCGGATCGCGTTGGCGATCGCCCCGCTCTGGGCGATGACGGCGACGCCGCGTCGTGCCGCGCCTGCCGGCATCGGCTGGTACTCGCCGAAGGTGAGCGGAATGCCATCGACATAGTTGATGAAGCCGAGACAGTTCGGCCCGTTCACCACGACGCCGCGCTCGCGCGCGAGCGCGGCCAGCCTCTCCTGCAGCGCTCTGCCCTCCGGCGCCCGCCTCGGCGAAGCCCGACGCGAAGACGATGGCGCCGTTCACCTGGCGGCGGCCGCAGGCGGCGATCGCATCGAGCACCGCCTCCTGCGGCACGATGCAGGACGACGGCATCGAGCCCGAGCGGCAGGTCGTCGATCGACGTCACGCACGGGTGCCCGTCGATCTCGGCCTTGGTGCGGCTGACGAGATGGAGGTCGCCGGCGAAGCCGGCGCGCTTCGAGATTGGCGAGCACGTTGCCGCCGATCGAGCGCGGGTCGTCCGACGCGCCGACGATCGCGACCGAGCGCGGCTTCAGCAGGCGCGCGATCGCCGCGGACGGAGTCAGACCCCTCGCGCCGTCGCGTTCATCATCGACGATGGAGGCGAGGGGTCTGACCCCATCGTCCCCGCGCTTCATGGACTTGAGGCCGGGCCGGTAGCTCTTGTCGTCGAGGAACTGCTTGAGGCCCTGCTGGCGCCCGCGCTCGGGGTCGATCAGGATGCCCTGCTCGTTCTTGGCGCTGAGATAGTCGAGCGCCACGTCCCAGGACATGTCCTCGACGTTCCTGAAGGCGACCTTGGCCTGGTGCAGCACGGTCGGGTTCTTCTCGAGCAGGACCTTCGCCAGCTCCCGCGTGCGGTCGCGCAATTGCGCCAGCGGCACCGAACTCGTTGACCAGGCCCGTCGCCGCGGCCTTTTTCCCGTTGAAGGGAATGCCGGTCATGATGGCATAGAGCGCGGCGCGCCGGCCCATGAGCTGGCTCAGCACCTTCGACACGTTGCCGCCGGGCAGGATGCCCCAGTTGATCTCCGACACGCCGAACATCGCCTCGTCGGCGGCGATGGCCAGATCGCAGGACGCCATGGGCGTGAAGGCGCCGCCGAAGCACCAGCCGTTCACCATGGCGATGGTGGGCTTCACGAAATTCATGAGCTTCTGGCCCTGCCAGGCGAACGCGTCGCGCCGCGCGCGCATCTGCACGATGCGCGGCTGCGTCGTCGGTCTCGCGGAAGTATTCCTTGAGGTCCATGCCGGCGGAGAAGGATTCGCCGGAGCCCGTCAGCACCAGCACGCGGCAGCGGTCGTCCACCTCCAGCGCGTCGAGAACCTCGTTCATCTCCCGGTTCATGACCGGGTTCATGGCGTTGCGCTTGTCGGGCCGGTTCATGGAGACCCAGGCGATGCCGTCCTCGAACTCGACCAGGACGGCGTTTCCCCAGGGCTCGTGTTTCGTCTTGCCACCCGTGTCGCTCATCGTTTCCTCGCTCCCTGACGTCATCCCGGCGTCGCGAGTGCCCATAGGGCACGAGCGCACGCCTCTCAACTCGCCTTCCTGTGCGGCTTCGTCATGCTGTCCCACCAGGGGCAGACGCCGGGTCAAGCTCGTAGTTGCCTTCCATCACCTGCACCGGCCGCCGCTCGCCGTGCTCGGCATTCTCGAGGCGCAGCGCAGGGCCTCGGCCCGCTTCTCGGGCGAGAGCCAGCTGCGCTCGTGGCCCCACAGGCTCGGGCCGATGGTCCGCTCCGTGGCAACCCAGGTCTCCGGGTCGATCGCCTTGCCGCCCCAGCCGTACTCGACCATGAAGCCCGACGGCGTGTGGGTATAGAAGGAGGTCATGTAGTCGCCGGCGTGGCGCCCCAGCGTGACCGCGAGCCGCCCCTCCTCGGCCAGCGCGAGGTCGAGGCCCTGGCCCACGTCGTCGAAGCTGTAGAGCTCCACGTTCAGATGATGCGTGGCCGTCTTGCCCGTCTGGATGAAGGCGAGGCTGTGATGGCGCGCATTGACATGCAGGAAGCGCGCCGGGAACGGGCGGTCGTAGTAGTCGCTCAAGCCGGAAGCCGAGCACCTCGCGATAGAAGTCGACCACCTCGTCGATCCGCTCGACGGTCATCACGACATGGCCGAGCCCCAAGGGCCCGGTGCGGAAGCCGGAGATGTTGCGTCCGGGCTTGAAGGGATCGCTCGCCACCTCGCCGCCATGGAAGATCTCCACGCGCGAGCCCGAGCGGATCGTTGAGCACGATCAGGTCCGCAACGCGGCGCTCGTCGGCCAGCGCCCGCGAGCCGCGCGCGACCTCGATGCCCGCCCGCTCGATCCTCGCGGCGAGCGTGTCGAGCGCGGCGGCATCCGCGACCTCCCAGCCGAAGAACTTGACGCCCTGGCCGCCATCCGCCGTCGACGACCACGCGCTGCTTGCGATCGTCCATGCGGAAGGCGACGCTCCCGCGCGACCTGTCGACGAGCTGAAAGCCCAGATGCCTGCGTGCCGTAGGTGCGCCAGTCGCCGAGGTCCCTGGCGCTGAACCCGACATAGCCCAAAGCCTGCGGCCGCATGCGCCTGTGTTTCCCTGGCGTTCCCTGTCGATGCAGTCATGATCTATCGACAATCATCCATAGCCCGTCGCACGAGATCTGGCCAACGGGTCCGAAACGGCGGAGCGCCAGGCACCGGCCGAAGCAACCCGCGCCACGCGCATGACAGCTTCTCTGCGACCGGCCGTCTCCGTGACCTGGACAGCCGCTCACGCCGCCCATAACAATGGCGCACACCCCCGGAGCCCACCGATGAGCGAGCGCACGACCCCGCCCTTCCGCGCCGACCAGGTCGGCAGCCTGATCCGGCCCGCGCCCTCGTCGAGGCGCGCAAGGCGGCCGAAGCGAAGGAGATGCTCGCGCCGAGGAGCTGCGGCCGCATCCAGGAGGAGGCGATCCGCGAGGTGGTGCGGCTGCAGGAGGAGATCGGGCTCCAGTCGATCACCGACGGCGAGTTCAACCGCATCTCGTGGCAGCGCGACTTTCTCCTGAAGCTCGACAACGTGACCCTGGTGCCGTCCAAGATCGCCGTGCGCTTCCACACGGCGGAAGGCGCGACGGACCGGGCGCCGCCCTCGCTCGAGGTCACCGGCAAGCTCGGGCGGCCGCACGGCATCTTCGTGGACGATTTCGCGTTCCTGAAGTCGGTCACCAAGCAGACGCCGAAGGTGACGGTGCCCTCGCCCACCGTGCTGCACTTCCGCGGCGGACGGAAGGCGGTGGATGCCAAGGCCTATCCCGACATCGCCGAGTTCTACAGCGACCTGGCCGGCGTCTACCGCGCGGAGATCGCCGACCTCGCGGCCGCCGGCTGCCGCTATCTGCAGATCGACGAGGTCAACCTCGCCTATCTGTGCGACCCCAACCTGCGCAAGGAGGTGGCGGGCTTCGGCGAGGACCCGGACGCGCTGCCCGCCACCTACGCCAAGCTGCTCAACGACTGCATCGCCGGCCGGCCCAAGGACATGGTCGTCGCCATGCATCTGTGCCGCGGCAACTTCGCCGGCGCCTGGGTGGCGGAGGGCGGCTATGAGCCGATCGCCGAGCTGCTCTTCAACGCAGATCGGCGTCGATGCCTATTTCCTCGAATATGACAGCCCGCGCGCCGGCGGCTTCGAGCCGCTGCGCTTCCTGCCCAAGGGCAAGACCGCCGTGCTCGGGCTCGTGACCACCAAGAGCCCTAAGCTCGAGTCCAAGGACGACCTCAAGCGCCGCATCGACGAGGCCAGCCGGTTCGCGCCGATCGAGCAGCTGGCGCTCAGCCCGCAGTGCGGCTTCTCCAGCGGCATCGGCGGCCAGACCATGACGCCGGACGACGAGATCAGCGAAGCTGCGGCTCGTCGTCGAGACCGCGCGCGAGGTGTGGGGCTGAGCATGGGGTCAGACCCTGCGGGTCTGACCCGGCATGGCACAGACCTTGATGTTGGTTCTGGACAACGATAAAACTAGGTACTGGCAGCTTAGGGGTCAGACCCGCAGGGTCCGGCACGCCGACCTGCGACATCGGGGACACGCCGATGATCATCGACTGCCACGGCCACTACACGACGGCGCCGAAGGAGCTGACGATCTTCCGCGACCGCCAGCTCGCCGGGCCTGACCGATGCCACGCGCCGCCCCGCCGACAAGGACCTCGGCATCAGCGACGATCAGATCCGGGAGAGCCTGGAGGGCGCGCAGCTCAAGTTCCAGCGCGCGCGCGGCACCGACCTCACCATCTTCTCGCCGCGCGCCGCCGGCATGGCGCACCATTTCGGCGACGAGGCGACGGCCGCGCAATGGGCCCGCATCTGCAACGGCCTGATCCACCGGGCGGTGCAGCTCTACCCTGAGAACTTCGTCGGCGTCTGCCAGCTGCCGCAGGTGACGGGCGTCTCGCCGAAGAACTGCATCGCCGAGCTGGAGCGCTGCGTGAACGAGCTGGGCTTCATCGGCTGCAACCTCAATCCGGACCCCTCGGGCGGCTGGTGGAAGGACCCGCCGATGACGGACCGCTACTGGTATCCGATCTATGAGAAGATGGTGGAGCTGGACGTGCCCGGCATGGTGCATGTGAGCTCCTCCTGCAATCCCGCCTTCCACGCCACCGGCGCGCACTACATCAACGGCGACACCACCGCCTTCATGCAGTTCCTGACCTCGGACCTGTTCAAGGACTTCCCGACGCTCAAGTTCATCATCCCGCACGGCGGCGGCGCGGTGCCCTATCACTGGGGCCGCTATCGCGGGCTGGCGCTCGACATGAAGCGGCCGCCGCTCGAGGAGCATCTGCTCAAGAACGTGTTCTTCGACACCTGCGTCTATCACCTGCCGGGCATCGAGCTGCTGACCAAGGTCGTGCCGATCGAGAACATCCTGTTCGCGTCCGAGATGGTCGGCGCCGTCAAGGGCATCGACCCCAACACCGGGCATCATTTCGACGACACCAAGCGCTACATCGACCAGCTCAAGCTGAGCGAGGCCGACCGCAGCGCGCATCTTCGAAGGCAACGCGCGCAGCGTGTTCGGCCGGCTCGACGCGGTTCTCAAGAAGCAGCGCAAGGCCGCGGCCTGATTGCACGAGGATTTGGGAGCCATGAGCGAGCTACCGCGCCTCAACGGCATCATCCGCGCGCTGGAGCAGGGACAGCCGGCCTTCACGTGCTTCTCCCCGGCGGAGGTCGATTCCGCGCTCGCCATGAGCGTGTCGAAATACGACGGCGTCGTGTTCGAGATGGAGCACAACCCCTGGGACGCGCGCGCGCTGAGGGAATCGCTGCAGTTCATGCTGAACCGGCGCCAGCTCGTGCAGTCGGGCTCGCTCGCACCGGCGGTAACGCCGATGGTGCGCATCCCACCGAACGGCGTCGAGAAGGCGCAGTGGCACGCCAAGCAGGCGCTCGATCTGGGCTGCTACGGCATCGTCTTGCCGCATATCAGCACGGTCGACGAGGCCTACAACGCGGTGGCGGCCTGCCGCTATCCGCGCCTCAAGAGCCGCCGAGCGCTACGAGCCGGCCGGCATCCGCGGCGACGGGCCGACGGGCGCCGTGCGCTATTGGGGCCTGACGCAGCCCGAATACTACGCCCGCGCCGACGTGTGGCCGCTCGACCCCAAGGGCGAGGTCCTGGTGGTGCTGCAGATCGAGGACACCAAGGGCGTCGAGAACCTCGACGACATGCTGAAGAAGGTGCCGGGCATCGGCGCCATCCTGATCGGCGAGGGAGACCTGTCGCAGGAGCTGGGCCTGCCGCGCCAGTACGAGCACCCCAAGGTGCTCGAGGCCATGGCGCACGTGGTCAAGACCTGCCTGGCCAACAACGTGGTGGTCGGCCACCCGCACGTGGAGGCTGGCAATGCCGAGCGCATCATCAAGGAAGGCTACCGCTTCCTGATGTGCGCGCCGGTGCGCAGCTACGGCCATCTCGACAAGGCGCGCGCGCTCGGCCAGGCGCGCAAGATAGGGCGCCCATGACAAGCGCATTTCCCGCCCAGGTAAGGTCCGGCTCAAGACCAATCTCGCCGACTATCCCGATCGTGCGCGCCCTGAAGGCGGGCGAGGTCCGCTCCGATCTGGTGGAGTTCGATTTCTGCGGGCCGAAGGCTGCCAACCAGGGCTTCAAGCCGATGATCAACGAGGGCGCCTTCGACGCGGGCGAGCTCGCCATCGGCAGCTTTCTCCAGGCCAAGGCCTACGGCCGGCCGCTCGTGCTGCTGCCCGCCGTGGTGATGGCGCGCTTCCAGCACAACTTCATCGTCTACAATGCCTCGCGCGGCGAGCTCAGCCCCAAGGACATGGAAGGCCGCCGCATCGCCGTGCGCGCCTACACGCAGACGACCGGCATCTGGGTGCGCGGCATCCTCGAGCACGAGCACGGCGTCGATCTTTCCCGCATCCGCTGGGTCTGCACCGACGATGCCCACGTCCCCGAGTACCGCGATCCGCCGATCGTCGAGCGCCCTGGCCCAGGCGCCAAGAAGCTCGACCAGATGCTGCTCGACGGCGACGTGGACGCGCTGATCCCGGCAACCGACCTCACCAAGGACCACGCACACATCCGCCACCTGTTCCCCAATCCGAACGAGCAGGCGAAGGCCTGGGCGAAGAAATACGGCACCGTGCCGGTGAACCATTATTTCGTGGTCGCCAAGGCGCTGGCCGACGCGCGCCCCGACGTGGTGCGCGAGATCTACCGGCTGCTCGTGGAAAGCAAGAAGTCGATGCCGCCCGGCGCCGACGGCATCGACTTTCATCCCATGGGCGTGGAGGCCAACCGCAAGGCGCTCGAGCTGGTGGTGCAGTACTCGGTCGAGCAGCAGATCATCCCGCGCGCCTTCACGGTCGACGAGCTGTTTCGACGGCGCCGCGGCCGCAATCGGCAAGACATCGAAGGCGATCCGCATCCACGCCCACGGCGGCCCGGAGGTGATGCGCTGGGAGGACGTCGAGCTTCCCACCCCCGCGGCGGGCGAAGCGCGCATCCGCCACACGGCGATCAGCGTCAACTTCTCCGACATCAATCTGCGCCGCGGCGGGTTCTACACGGCCGAGCCGGTGCCGATGCCCATCATCCTCGGCAACGAGGCGGCCGGCGTGGTGGAGAGCGTCGGCGAGGGCGTCACAAATGTAAGGCCGGGCGACCGCATCGCCTATGTCGGCGTGAATGCTGCCTTCTACCAGCACACCGGCGCCTATGCGGAGCAGCGCAACATGCCGGCGGCGCGGCTGATCCCGTTGCCCGACGGCATATCCGATGCCCAAGCGGCGGCCATGATGGTCAAGGGCCTCACCGCGTCGCTCATCGTGCACCGCGTCTACCGCCCAAAGCCTGGCGACGCGGTGCTGATCCATGCGGCGGCGAGCGGCGTCGGCATGATCCTGGCGCAATGGTGCGAAGCACCTGGGCGCGACGGTCATCGGCACGGTGGGCTCGAAGGACAAGGCGGAGATCGCCGCCGCTCACGGCTGCGAGCACACGATCCTCTATCGCGACACGGATTTCGTAGCGGCCGTGAGGAAGATCGCGCCCAAGGGCGTGCACGCGGTGCTCGATGGCGTCGGCAAGGACACCTTCACGCCCTCGCTCGACTGCCTGCGGCCGTTCGGCATCATCGTCAACTACGGCAACGCCTCCGGCCATGTGCCGCCGCTCGACATCATGGACCTGAGCAGGAAGGGGGCGCTCTCGGTCTCGCGGCCGGGCTTGAGCCACTATCTCAAGGACATCGACGAATTCCGCGCGGCGGCAAACGAGCTGTTCGCTCTCGTGCAGGACGGCACGATCAGGATCGAGATCAGCCGCTCATACCCCCTGAAGGATGCGGCCGACGCGCACCGCGATGTCGAGGCGCGGAAATTTGCAGGCTCGATCGTCCTGATCCCCTGAGCCGACCGTGGCGCAGACGAAGCTCCGACAGGGAGGCGTGCTCCTTGCGCACCCACTAGGAATTCGATCAGCTGTGCCGCCGCTACTGCATCCGGGGTATCAGGCAGGCTAGCGATCAGCTGAGCGTAGGGTGCGAGAAGGGCGCGCGCTTGTCCCTTTCGACGTTGGCGGACCAGAAAGCGCGCCAATCCGGTGGCTGCCCGCAGCGCCGGCAGCGGCGCGTTCTGCTTGGTGGCGATGTCGAGCGCGCTGCGGAACAGCGCCTCGACCTCCTTGGCGTCGCAGTCCTTCGCCTCGGCCAGCACGCAGGCTCTCGTGCGCACGACCTCCGACAGGAGAAAATGCGTGCCGTTCTGCATGGCGCCGGCGGTGGCCTCCTCCAGCGTGGCAAGCGCACGGTCCCTTTGTCCCGCACCGGCGCAGTGTCTCGCCGAGCAGCCCCAGGAGATAAGGCATACCCATCTCGGCGCCGGTGGCACGAATGCCCTGCACCGCCTGCTGCATTTGCGCGATGCCGGATTCGACGTCGCCCAGCTGTGACAGCGCCCATCCGGCCTGGAACTCGCCTTGCGGTCGCAGCAGCGGCAGCGAGAACTCGTCGCACACCGCGATCTCCTTGCGCGCCCAGGCCAGACATCTGCTCGGGCTCACGGCGCAGCATGCTGAGGCAGCTCGAGGCCCAATAGGCGAGCGCCTTGCTCAGCGGGTGCGACAGGCCCTCGGCCAGCGCGCGGGCCTCGTCGCAGCGCTGCGAGGCGCGCTCCAGCGCACCGCGGTGCCACGCCGCCAGCCCCGAGAAGCAGCGGCTGCACACACCGGGATCGTGGCCGGAATACTGGTAGGTGAGCGCATGGTGGCGCTCGCTGTCGTAGAGGCCGATCGCCTCCTCCGCATGGGTTTCGGCGGCGCCGCATTCGCCCATGAAGAAGTTGTTGGTCCAGAACATGTGGTGGGTTTCGATGGCGACGCCGGTGTCGCGCCAATGCCTGGTCATGTCGGCGCAGCGCAGGCTGATTGCCTGCGCCGCGCGCGGCTGGCCGCTGATCATGTAGTACTGCGCGCGTCCGCGCAGCGCGATGAAGCGCTCGGTCTCGTCGGCGAGCTCGTCGCACAGCGCCTCCGCCCGCTCGTAGGCGGCCAGAACCTCGGCGGCGCTCCAACCCTTGGCCGCCATCCATGCCACCCCGGCCAGCTTCTGGTAGTCGAGCTCGAGGCGGTCGCGCTCGCGCGACCTCGGCCGCTCAGCCAGGATCTCGAGACCCTTGTTGAGGAACGACAGCGCCAGGTTGTGCGAGGAGCGCTGCAGCGCGCGCCGTGCCGAGCGCAGCAGATACTCGCCCGCCTTGTCCCAGCGCTCCGCATTGATGGCGTGCTCGCCGAGCTTCTCGACGTAGTCGTCGATCAGATGCGGCAGTGTGGATTCCAGGGCATCGATCAGCCGCCCGTGCAGCAGCTTGCGATCGGCCTGCACCAGGCTGTCGTAGGCGACCTTCTGCACCAGCGCATGCTTGAAGGTGAACACCTGCAGCGGAAACAGCTGCGTCTCGTAGAGGAAGCCCGCGCCCTGCAGCTTCAGCACGCCGTCGTTGGCCGCCTCCTCGTCTAGCTCGGCGACCGAGGCCAGCACCTTGAGGGAGACGTCGCGACCGATGATGGCCGCATTCTGCAGCAGCCGTCGCTCGCTCGGCGCCAGGCGGTCGATGCGCGCCGCGATCACGGATTGGATGGTCGCCGGCACGCGCAGGCCGGTGATCTCGCCCCGCGGCAATGTAGGCGCCGGGCGCGCCGTTGAGCGCGCCGCTCTGCGCCAGTGCCTGCACCGTCTCCTCGATGAACAGAGGCACGCCGTCCGTGCGCTCGGCAATGAGCGAGGCCGAGGCGCTGACACTGCTGTCGTCACCCAGCAGGACGCGCAGCAGCGATTCCGCCTCGCCGCGCGGCAGCGGGTCGAGCCTGAGCTGGCTGTAGTTGCTGCGCGAGCCCCAGGCGTGATGGTAGTCCGGCCTGAACGTCATCAGCAGCAGGATCTGACGCGTGGCGATGCTGTCGATCAGCCGGTCGAGCACGGACGCGCTGTCCGCATCGATCCAGTGCAGGTCCTCGACCAGGACCACCAGCGGCCGAGCCTTGGCCGTCAGCGCCAGCATGACGGACGCTGCATTGCGCACGCGCCGCACGTGCTCGGACACCGGCAGCGCCATCCATTCCCGATCGTCGGGCGGAATGTCGAGCGCGAACAGCACCGGCGACCCGAGGCTGGGGTCCGCCCCCAGCGACGCGATGCCGGCGGCAACCTTGGCAGCCGCAGCGGGCGCGTCATCGCCTTCCTCGATGTCGAGGATGGTGCGCAGCAGCTTCTTGACGATGTGCAAGCTGGTGATGGCATCGAACTCGAGCGCGCCCACCTCGACGATCCGGCAGTCGCTGACCGCGGCCGACGTCAGGAACTCGTAGACCAGCCGCGACTTGCCAATGCCCGCATCGCCGACCACGCCGACGCATTGCCCGGCGCCCGCGCGCACGCGCTGCCAGGCGTCGCCGAGGGTGGCGAGCTCCGCCGCGCGGCCGGTGAGCGGCGCGAGCCCTCTGGCGCGGCGCAGCTGCCAGCGGGTGCTCGCCCGGCTGCGGCCCAAGATCTCGTAGCATTCCCCGGCCGGCTGTCCGCCGGAGAAGTCCGCGTCGGACATGGCGGCAGCCGCCACATAGCCGAACAGCGCATCGTTCATGCGCGCGGTCGAGGCGATCGCGTCGCGCCTCAGCATCTGCGCCAGACGCCGCGCGTTGCGCACCACCGCCCCGTGCACCTCGATCTGGGCTGCGCCACCTGAAGCAATGGGCCGCAGCACGGTCTCGCCCGTGTCGAGGCCGATCGAGAGGCGGACGGCCGTGTCGCCCTCGGTCTCGGCCCCGGCCTTGATGGCGAGGGCGGCGCGGCAGGCCTGGAATGCGTGGTCCTCGGTGGCGAGACCGGCGCCGAAGATGGCGACCACGCTGGCGTCGGTGGAGCTGATCACCGAGCCGCCGCATCGTTCCACTTCGCGATGGACCTTGCCCACCAGCGGTTTGATGAAGGCGATACCCGCCTCCGGGTCCTCCTCGTGGCTCTGGAGAGGCGCCGCGATCTCCGCTGCCAGCACGCTGACCTGCCGCCGCGTCTGGCTCGCGGTCGCCGGCGGTTGTTGGCCGCGCTCTGCTGCGGCGGGGGGTGGCCCGGCTGCCGCCATCGGGTCGGCCTGCGCGGGCTGCTGCGAGGAAGCCGCCGCGGCCATGTGGCGGGCCTGCGCTGCCAGGCGCTCGATCTCCTCCGCCAGGCTCGGCTCAGGCGCCAGCGCATGCAGCACGTGCGCGTGCCGCAGCGCCCGTTCCGGCTGGCCGCCCAAACGGTCGACCAGCGCCCGCAGCAGCCGCAGCCGTATCATCTCGACCTGCTCGGCCTCGGCCACCCGCCAGGCCTCGAACTCGGGACAGTTGGACAGGTAGAGGTCCTCCAGGAACCCGCCGTAGATGGACTCGGCCAGCGCCTCCATGCGCGCGACGTCGAGCGTGTCGATCTGCTCGGCTTTGAGCCCCAGGATGGGCCGGAAGTCGCAGTCGAAACGGCCGGCATCGAGCACGACGAAGTTGCGGTCGGCGCGCAGGCAGCCCTCGCCCCCCGCATCGACGATCTGGCGGATGCGCGAGAGGCTCCAGCGCAGGGCGCCCCGCGGATCGTCGGGGATCTGCCAGAAGATCTCGCATAGCCGCTCACGACGCTGCGGCCGCTGCACCACGGCGAGATAGGCGAGCAGCGCGCGCGTCTTCTTGGAGGGCGGCAGCGTGACGGGCTGGCCGTCGCGCTGCACCCTGAGCTCGCCGAGCACCGAAATGCTGACCCGACTTGCCATTTAACCCTTTCAGCTGTGCGCCCTGACATCCGGCGCCGGCCCATAATCGCCCAATGCGGGGCCGTATGCCACCCGCAGCAGAGCGGCCGGAGGCCAACCGTCACCCTCGGCGGGGCCGCAATGCCGTGCAGCACAACCTCCCGCCGGAGCGTGTTTTTTGTCGGGCGATGCGCCGATTCAACGCCGGCTCACACGCTCGCTCCCACGCTCGACGCCGATCTCTCCCACACGCCAACGGACCGATGCCAGGGCCCGCCGGCGACCCGCACAAGCAACTGGCAGGGCAGATGGAGATGATCATGGGCATGACTTCAACGGCGCCCATCGCGGCGCAAGGCATACGAGGTCGGTCCTGGGGCAAGGAGCTTGGCGCCATCCTGGCCAGCTGGTGGGTGGCCCACATGGCCCGGCGCCTGGAGCAGCGGGCGCTGGCCGCGCTGGCCAGCATGAGCGACCGCGAGCTCAAGGACATCGGGCTCACCCGCTCGGACATTCCGGCCGCCGTCAGGGGCCAGATCATCCGCGATCGCGCAATCATCCGCGGCTTCTGACCAAGCCTTTGCGACCGACAAATCAAGCGAACCTCGACGCACGGTTTGCACAGAAAGGGATTTGCCATGAATATCAATATGGTCTACCCGCCGGCACCGACGCGACGCGAGCGGGTGATCGCTCTGCATTGCTCCGGCTCCGGCGCCAGCCAGTGGGACTATCTCGCCGAGATGCTCGGCGGCCGCTACGAGGTGCTGGCACCGGAGCACTACGGTAGCGAAAGCACCGGACCGTGGACGGGCGGGGATGCTTTTGCGCTTGCAGACGAGGCAGAGCGCACCATCGCGCTGATCGATGGGAGCGAGGGCACGGTGCATCTCGTTGGCCACTCCTATGGTGGCGGCGTGGCGCTGCACGTGGCCCTGGCCCGGCAGGAGAGGATCGCCAGTCTGACCCTGTATGAGCCGTCGGCGTTTCACCTGCTGCCGCAGATGGTCGAGGCTGGCGTCCAGGCTTTTGCCGAGATAGCAGCCGTTGCCCAGCAGATCCGCCAGGGCGTTGCCGCAGGAGATCGCCGCGGGGCCATGGCCGCCTTCGTCGACTACTGGAACGGGCGCGGCGCATGGAAAGCGATGCGGCCCTCCGTGCAGAACGCGCTCATCGCCTGGGCGCCCAAGGCACCGCTCGACTTCCAGGCTCTGATGGAGGAACCGGTGCCCGCGCATGCCTACCGAGCGCTGACGCTGCCGGTGCTGATCCTGCGCGGCGAGCATGCGCCGAACCCGACCCGCATCATCGCGGAAGCCCTGCCGGAGCTGCTTGCGTTCAACCGGGTGGTGGTGGTCGACGGAGCCGGCCACATGGGTCCGCTGACGCACGCGCCGGAGGTGAGCGCGCTGATCGCGCAACAGATCGAGGCGTTCCCTGCCGAGGAGCGGTCGCTCCGGAGCTGGCCCAGCAGGGCAGGCTTCGCAGGTCGCGTCATGACCCGCGCCATCGCGCCCCATCCCGTTCATCCAGTCGACGTGGTGCGGGTCGCTGGCGGCCGTCGCGTCGCGATCTCCCCGCGCTCGTCACCTCGGCGAGCCGCGACGCCCAGGTCTCGCAAGCCTGAAGAAACACCTGAACCCTTCGGCTGCGCCGCTTGCGGCCCGGCCGCTGGCAGCCTGAGCAAACGGAAGTCCATCAGCAAGCAAGTCCAACGGAGAACGCAGATGACCAAGACCACCAACCCAGAGACGCTCGTCCTGCATGCCGGCCCGCGCAGCGACTACACGACCGGCGCCGTCGCCGTGCCGATCTGCCAGACCACGTCCTACGAGTTCCGCAGCACCGAGCACGCCGCCAACCTGTTCGCGCTCAAGGAGTTCGGCAACATCTACTCGCGCATCATGAACCCCACCAACGATGCGCTGGAGCAGAAGATCGCCGCACTGGAAGGCGGCGTGGCGGCGCTGGCGGTGAGCTCGGGCCAGGCGGCCTCGGCGCTTGCCGTCCAGAACCTGTGCCGGCCCGGCGACAACGTGGTGAGCTCCACCGATCTCTACGGCGGCACCTGGAACCTGTTTGCCAACACGCTGCCGTCGATGGGCATCGAGGTGCGCTTCGCCGATCCAGCCGACCCGCAGGCGTTCCGCCGCGCCACCGATGCGCGCACGCGGGCCTACTACGCCGAGACGCTGCCCAACCCCAAGCTCACCGTGTTCCCGATCGGCGAGGTGGCGGCGATCGGACGTGAGCTCGGCGTGCCGCTGATCATGGACAACACCGCCTCGCCCATGATCTGCCGTCCATTCGACCACGGCGCGGCCATCATCGTGCACTCCACGACCAAGTATATCGGCGGCCACGGCACCTCGATCGGCGGCATGATCGTCGACGGCGGCAACTTCGACTGGGCCGCCCACAAGGAGCGCTTCCCCTCGCTCAACCAGCCCGACCCCAGCTACCACGGCGCGGTGTGGACCGAGGCCACCAAGCCGATGGGGCCGATCGCCTACATCATCCGCGCCCGCGTCGTGCTGCTGCGCGACATCGGCTCGTGCATGAGCCCGTTCAACGCCTTCCAGTTCATCCAGGGGCTGGAGACGCTGCCGCTCAGGATGCGCGAGCACTGCCGCAACGCCGCCGAGGTGGCGCTCTACCTGCAGCGCCACCCCGCCGTGACGCGCGTCATCTTCGCCGGCATGCACGAGGACGCCGAGCAGCAGCGCCGCGCCGACAAGTATCTCAAGGGCGGCTACGGCGGCCTGGTCGGCTTCGAGCTGAGGCAAGGCCGCGAGGCCGGTGCGCGCTTCATCGACGCGCTCCGCATGTTCTATCACGTGGCCAACATCGGCGATGCGCGGTCGCTGGCGATCCACCCAGCCTCACCACGCACTCGCAGCTCACCGCCGCCGACCAGCTGGCCAGCGGCGTGACGCCTGGCTACGTGCGCCTGTCGGTCGGCATCGAGCACATCGACGACATCATCGCCGACCTCGACCAGGCGTTGATTGCTGCCACGGCGCCTATTGCCAAGGTGGCGTGAACGGACCAAGCGGGAACGCGGGCAGCGCACAGCCGCTGCCCGCTCTGCGCCTCGGACAATGACGCCGCCACCCGCCTCCGGGACGGACGCGGCAAACGTGCGAATTGTTCGGTTGAATTGGAGCGGGCGAAGGGATTTGAACCCTCGACCCTCACGTTGGCAACGTGATGCTCTACCCCTGAGCTACACCCGCGTCCATGACGGGAGCGGGTCTTATGCAGCAAAGGTTGGGGGTTGGCAAGCCGTGGGCGGCCGCTCGGCGCCAGCTGCACCGATGGGGGCACGCCTATCCCTCTAGCGCCTTGCACCGGCAGAGCCCGCTCGCTAAGACCGCGGCGACTGCCCCTCGCCCGGTTCCCGCTTGCCCGCCACCCGACAAGACCTGTTCGCCCGCCTACCGAGCTCGGCATCGCCACCGAGACGGTCGAGCACCCGGCGGTATTCACCGTCGCGGAAAGCTCCAAGCTCGAGCGCGAGCTGCCTCGCGATCTGCCTGGCGGGCACACCAAGAACCTGTTCCTCAAGGACAAGAAGGACCGGCTGTTCCTTGTGGTGGCGCTGGGCCGCGCCCATATCGACCTCAAGCATCTGCACAAGACGCTCGGCTGCGACCGCCTCAGCTTCGGCAAGCCCGAGCTGCTGATGGAAGTGCTGGGGGTGCCGGCGGGGTCGGTCACGCCGTTCGCCTTGATCAACGACAAGGCGCATCGCGTGACGGTCGTCCTGGATGCCGGTATGATGCACCACGAGCGGCTCAACTATCATCCGCTGGAGAACACGGCGACCACCAACATCGCGCGCGATGACCTCGTCAAGTTCATCCGCGCATGCGGGCACGAGCCGCGCGTTGCAGCCGTTGCCTCGGTGACGAGCGACGGATCATGAAGGAAAGCCCACGCCGGGCCCGGAGATCGACATGGACCTTTCCCTAGGCAAGCCCGGCCAGCCCGCGGCGCCGGCCGACATCATCAAGGACGCCACCACCGCCAGCTTCGCCAAGGACGTGCTGGAGGCTTCGCGGCAGGCACCAGTGCTGGTCGACTTCTGGGCGCCATGGTGCGGCCCCTGCAAGCAGCTGACCCCGATCCTGGAAAAGGTGGTGCGCGGCTTTGGCGGCAAGGTGCGGATGGTCAAGGTCAACATCGACGAGAACCAGGCGCTCGCCGGCCAGCTGCGTATCCAATCGATCCCGACCGTGTACGCCTTTCGTGATGGCCGCCCGCTCGACGGCTTCCAGGGCGCGCAGCCCGAAAGCGCGGTGAAGGCATTCGTGGAGCGGCTGCTCGGCGAGGAGGCGGCCGTGGACACGGCAGCCGCGCTGGCGGCCGCCGACCAGGCGCTGGAGGCGGGCGACCTGCAAGGCGCTGCCGAGATTTATGCGGCGCTGCTGCAGGAGGAACCGCAGAACCCCGCCGCGCTGGCCGGTCTCGCGCGATGCTATCTGAAGACCGGCGACATCGCCCGCGCCGAGCAGACGCTCAACCTGGTCCCGCCCGACAAGCGCAACGCCGGCCCGGTTGCGAGCGTGCAAGCGGCGCTCGACCTGGCGAAACGGGCAGGCAGCGCCGGCGACACGGCCAAGCTAAAGGCCAAGGTGGACGCCGAGCCCGCCAACCACCAGGCGCGCATCGACTACGCCCTGGCGCTGGCGGCCGGCGGCAACAAGGACGAGGCCACCGAGCAGCTGCTGGAAAGCTTCCGCCGCGACCGCAAGTGGAACGAGGAGGCCGCGCGCAAGCAGCTCGTGCAGCTGTTCGATGCCTGGGGCCACAAGGACCCCGCCACCCTCGAGGGGCGGCGCAGGCTGTCCTCGATATGTTCTCCTAGGGGGGGGGCGTTCGTCGGTGGAGAGTGGGTCTGGGGCGAGGAGAAGCGGGAGCCACTGTTGGAACCGGAATACTAGGAGATTGGCGGTCACGCTTGCCGAAGCTCGCCGAGCTGTATCGCAATGCTGCGGACCTTCCGCAGCGCATCGCGCTGTTTCCGTTGCGCGGGGTGATCCTGCTGCCGCGCGCGACGCTGCCGCTCAATGTGTTCGAGCCGCGCTATCTGGAGATGGTGGACGACGCCATATCGGCGTCGCGGGTGATCGGCATGGTGCAGCCGGAGGGCAACGCCGAGGAGGAGTCGCCCGTGGGACGCACGGTGCCGCTGCGCCGGATCGGCTGCGCCGGGCGCATCACCGGCTACGAGGAGCTCGACGACGGCCGGCTGCATGTCACGCTGACGGGGATTGCTCGCTTCATCTTGCGGGATGAGGCGCCGCTGTCGAAGCCCTATCGCGTTGCCGCCGTCGCCTATGGGGAATTTCAGGACGACCTCATTGCCGGTGCCGGCGAGGCCGACGTCGACCGCGAGGCCTTTCTGAAGGCGCTCAAGATCTATCTCGATGCGCGCAGCCTCAGGATCGATTGGTCGGCCGTGTCGAAATTCTCCAACGAGGCGCTGGTGAACTCGCTCGCCATCGTCAGCCCCTATGGAGCCGAGGAGAAGCAGGCCCTGCTGGAGGCCACCAGCCTGAAAGCGCGCGCGGAGATGCTGGTGGCGCTGGCCGAGATGGAGCTGGCGGCTTCCGGCATCGGCGGCGCTGGCTCCACCCTGCAATAGGCTCTGGAATCTGTGGAGCACACGCCGTGACCGACGAGCCTCGAGACGCAAAGCCCGAGCGCGCCGAGCCCGATAATCGCTGCGACCCCAGGGTCCTGCAGTGGCTCGTGTGCCCGCTCACCAAGACGACCTTGGTCTACGACGAGGCGCGCCAGGAGCTGGTGAGCGTCGCGGCGCGGCTCGCCTATCCGATCCGCGAGGGCATCCCGGTGATGCTGCCCGACGAGGCCCGTGCGCTCGACGACGACGAGCTGCGCAGCCTCAGGCGGTGAGCGCTGTTGGCGAGGCTGCCCCTCACCCTCGGAACAAGTCCGAGGGCAGGCCCCGACCCTCTCTCTGCGAGCGGGGAGAGGGAGCAGTCTGCGCAGATCCACAGGATTTGGCGGCGGGGATAAGTTTCGCGCTTCATAATGTATGTAGACGGAGGATGACGCGCACCGCGGGATGTGCTTTGGTGATGCTGCCCCGGAGATGGGATGCGCGGTGAACCTGGAGCCGCCTCTCAGCACAGGAGCCGGGGGCGGCAGTCCGAAGCCTCGCCTGGCATGGTGGACAGATCATCCAAGCGTCAGGTGTCCCTCGGGACAAGCCCGAGGGCAAGGGGGCCCGGATGCAGCGAAGTCGTGGACGACAAGCCTCTTCGGCATGGTGAGCTGACCTAGCAAGCGTCGAAGATGGCCCGGATGCGACCGAGCAGGGCGTTCTTTGCGCTCCGTAGCCGGCATTAGCGATCACTCAGGTCATCGGGCGCAGCCCGAACGCCCTGCTTCTCCTCCCAAACCCTCGAGGCCCCAGGCCTGCGAGGCTCGAGGCGTTTTCTGCGCGGTTTCGCTTATCCCCGGGGTGGGGAGGCGCGCATATACTGGTCGGTTCGACCTCGGATCGGAATGCTAGTAGCTATGCGAGGCCAAAGCGTATGGTTGCGCGCGCGTCATCCTCGTGCACACCAGGCTTGCGCGCCGCGGCTGGCACCGCCGTGCGCCGTTGGCTAGGGTGTGGCAGCCCAAGAAAAGACCCAAGGAGCATAGCGTGTCCAACCCCGGCAGGATCTTCCAGGAGGAGCACGAGCTTTTCCGCAAGACCGTCGCAGCCTTCATCGACCGCGAGATCGCACCCAACTACGAGCGCTGGGAGAAGCAGGGCCAGGTCGACCGCGAGGTGTGGACCAAGGCCGGCGCCCAGGGACTATTAATGACCGACACGCCGGAGGAGTACGGCGGCGCCGGCGCCGATTTCCTCTACAGCGCGGTGATGATCGAGGAGATGGCCAAGCGCGTGTACGCGGCGCCGGGCTTCCGCCTGCACTCCGATATCGCCGCGCCCTACATTCTCCATTACGGCAGCGAGGAGCAGAAGCGCACCTGGCTGCCGAGGATGGCCAAGGGCGAGGTGATCGCCGCCATCGCCATGACCGAGCCCGGCACGGGCAGCGACCTGCAGGGCGTGCGCACCACGGCGATCAAGAAGGGCAACGAGCTGGTGGTGAACGGGCAGAAGACCTTCATCACCAACGGCGGCATGGCCGACCTCGTCATCGTGGTGGCCAAGACCGACACGACCGCGGGCGCCAAGGGCGTGACCCTGGTGCTGGTGGAGGCCGACCGGCCGGGCTTCAAGCGGGGCAGCAACCTCAAGAAGATCGGCCAGAACGCGCAGGACACGGCAGAACTGTTCTTCGAGGACGTGCGCATCCCGCCGTCGAACATCCTCGGCGAGGAAGGCCGCGGCTTTGCCTGCCTGATGAACCAGCTGCCGCGCGAGCGCCTGCTGGTGAGCATCGGCGCGGTGGCGCATGATGGAGGCGGCGCTGGGCTGGACGGTGGAATACACGCGCGAGCGCAAGGCTTTCGGCAAGGCCATCGCCGAGTTCCAGAACACGCGCTTCAAGCTGGCCGAGGTCAAGACCGAGGTGACGATCGCGCGCGTGTTCCTCGACCATTCGCTGGAGCTGTTCCTCAAGGGCGAGCTGGATGCGACCAAGGCGGCGATGGGCAAGTGGTGGTTCACCGAGCTGGAGCAGAAGGTGCTCGACACTTGCCTGCAGTTCTTCGGCGGCTACGGCTACATGCTGGAGTACCCGATCGCGCGCGCCTACGCCGACGCGCGCGTGCACCGCATCTACGCCGGCACCACCGAGATCATGAAGGAGCTGGTGGCGCGGTCGCTGTAGGGTAAGCAAGAACTGTTTTATTTTGCGAAGTGAGCAGACATGCCCTTGAAACGTTTTGATGTGAGCGCGGGAAACGCTCTAACATTGATGACGATCATCATTTCCGTGGCCACATTCTATTTGTCATGGAGCAGGGAACGCGAATTCAGTCGCCGCAGTCAAGCTGACCAAGTTCGCATTGCGGCAGCTTCATCAATATCGAAGATCGAACGTTGGAAGGAAATCAGTCTTACATTCTTCGACGAGATCCAATCTGTGTTCGTCGAGGCAAGCGAGATTGTGGTCAAGGACCCCGAGAAGTTCAACATCGTTGGCTCCAGAGACTACTTGTGGAAGGAGATCAATCGGGCACGCATTGCCACCAAGCGGCATATCGTCAATGAGAACATCGAGAATGCCTATTCGAGCTTGATTGCCTACTATCCCGGAAGTCGAAGCTATTTCCGTGAAATAATTGACAAGCTCAACTTGGCAGACAGAGAGATGTTCGAAAAAGTCCTCAATGAAACTCAGCGGGTTGCATTGAGCTTCGATGGCAAGAGCGGATCTTACAGCACGGCGCAAATGGGCAACGCGCTGCGGTGGTCTACTAACGACGCAATGCGCGAGTTTGAAGGCAAGATCGATCCAATCATCGCCGACGTCGTGGCATATCTCAGCAGCGTGATAGATAAGGACGATACTATGCTCATTCTAAACCGGTCCGACAATTTCATGACTGCTGCGGGCAAGATTGCGAAGTGATCGACATGCTTGACGCGCTGGAATAGCAACCAGGTCCGACCGTCGAACGCATCGGAAAGGGAAACGACGCCATGGCTGCCGACAGCGAGCTCTACAAGAAAGGCGAAGCGATCCGCAAACGTCTGATGGGCGAGGCTGCCTTCAAGCGCCGGCAGGCCGAATATCACAGCGATCCGGTCATGACGAAGTTCATCGATGTGGCGACAGAGACCGTGTTCGGCTCGCTGTGGACGCGCCCCGGGCTCGATATCAAGACGCGCACGCTCATTTGCGTAGTCTCGGATGCCGCGACCGGCCGCCATCCCGAGCTCGACATCCATCTGCGCTTTGCACTTAGAGAGGGCTGGACCGAGGAAGAGCTCACCGAGGTGCTGCTCCACCTTACCGGCTACGTGGGCGTACCCATCATCCGCGAGGCGATGCTGACCGCCGCCAAGGTGTTCAGGGACGTGAAGGCCGAAGCGGCGGCGAGCTGAGCGAGGGTCAGGTCGGAGGATGCGATGAAATTCGGACTGAGCACCCTGACAAGAGGTGTCTTTACGACACCCGAGAGCTACTCCGCCGTTGCCAAGGCCGCCGAGCGAGCAGGTTTCGACTTCCTTTCTGTGAGCGATCACCTGGTAGTGCCGACAAACCTTAAAGTCGCGCTATCCCTACGACGTGGCCGGCGTGTTCTCCGCTGCCGAGCATGGGCACTGCTTCGACCAGCTTGCCACTATCGCGTTCCTGGCCGGCTGCACCGACCGGTTACGGTTTCACACCTCAGTGACTTTGCTGGCGCTCGACCGGCCATCACCTCCAAGTTGCTTGCACTTGAAGTGATCACCAAGGGCCGCCTCATCATCGGCGCCGGAGCCGGCTGGATGAAGGAGGAGTTCGAGCTTCTAGGCGTCCCGTTCGAGGACCGCGGCCGGCTGACGGATGAGTACCTGGCCGCCTTCAAGGAGCTGTGGACCAAGGACAAGCCCGCCTACAGCGGCCAGTACGTCACGTTCTCTGATGTGCTCTTCTATCCCAAGCCCGTGCAGAAACCGCATCCGCCGCTGTGGATCGGCGGCGAGAGTGCGCCGGCGCTGCGCCGTACGATCAAGTTCGCCGACGTGTGGTACCCCGGCAGCAACAGCCAGACCAAGCCACTCGACACACCCGAGCGTCTCGCCGCCGGCATCGCCGACGTGAAACGTGCCTGCGCGGCGGCAGGCCGTGACCCGGCCACCCTGGGGTTCGCGCTGCTCGTGCAGGACTTCTTCGAGTGGGGCAACTACAAGACGGCAGACGGCTCGGCGCGCCAACTTTTCACCGGCACCTCGGCCGACATGGCAGCCGACGCCGCCGCCGTGTCGTCCCTCGGCGTGGGCCACGTGGCGCTCCGCCTCGGTGGCAACACGGCACAGGAGTGCGTTGCCCGGATCGAACGCTTCGGCGCCGAGATCATCGCCAAGATGAAAGGCTGACACCGACCGACCGATCGAGTGAACTGTTACCCGCAACGAGTAGAAGCCCATGCGCTTCGACGAATACCGCAAGCACGACGCGACGGCCCTGGCGGGCCTGATCGCCAGACGCGAGGTGAGCGCCAAGGACGTGCTGGAAGCGGCGATCGCGCGGGCGGAGGTGGTCAACCCGGCCATCAACGCCATCGTGCACAAGCAATACGACAAGGCGCGCAGCACGGTCGCAGCCGGCGTACCGCCGGGCCCGCTCGCGGGCGTGCCCTATCTGATCAAGGATCTGGCTTTTCTCGACAAGGGCGAGCCGGCGCGGCTCGGCAGCAGCCTGTTCAAGGACTACGTGGCCGATCACGACAGCGTCTACGTGGCCCGCTGCAAGCGGGCCGGCCTCGTCATCATGGGCCGCAGCGCCACGCCCGAGTTCGGCCTCAACCCCAATACCGAGCCGCGCCTGCACGGCTCCTGCCGCAATCCCTGGAACCTCGACTACTCGGCCGGCGGCTCCTCGGGCGGCGCCGCGGCAGCAGTGGCGGCGGGCATCCTGCCCGTGGCGCACGCCACCGACGGCGGCGGCTCCATTCGCATTCCCGCCGCCCAGTGCGGCCTGTTCGGCCTCAAGCCGTCGCGCGGACGCATGACGCTGGCGCCCGACGCCGGCGAAGCCTGGGCCGGCTTGTCGATCGGCCACGTGGTGAGCCGCAGCGTGCGCGACTCGGCGCTGATGCTCGACTGCACCGCCGGGCATGAGCCGGGCGATCCCTACACGGCACCGGCGCCGGAGGGCACTTTCGTCGCAGCGCTTGCCCGACCGCCGGCCAAGCTCAGGATCGCGCTGATGCTGAAGGATCACCGCGGCGCCGGGCTGCATCCCGAATGCGAGAAGGCCGTGCAGGCGGCGGCCAAGCTGTGCGCCAGCCTCGGCCATGTCGTCGAGGAGGCCGACCCGCACATCGACCTGGTGGCGCTGCGGCCGATGAACTCGATCATTGCCGCCACCAACACCGCCCGCACCATGGCGCTGCGCTGGAAGGCGCTCGGGCGCGCGCCGGACGCCAAGGATGTCGAGGCGGGAACCTGGGCGGCCTACAATCGCGCCCTGCGGGTGACGGCCATCGAGTACATCGAGGCTGTCGCGGCGGCGCATGCCGCAGGCCGCAGGATGGCGGCCTTCCTCACCGGCTACGACGTTATCCTGTCCACCGTGCTGGCCGGCCCGCCGCCCAAGCTCGGTCATTTCGACCAGAACGGCGACGTGGCGACCTTCGCCGAGCGGGTCAATGGCTACCTCTCCGTCACGCCCCTGCACAACGCCACCGGCACTCCGGCGATGAGCGTGCCGCTGCACTGGACGGCGGATGGCCTTCCGGTGGGCGTGCACTTCGCCGGCCGCTACGGCGAGGAGGCGACGCTGCTGAGACTTGCCGCACAACTGGAAGAAGCGCAGCCCTGGTTCGACCGCGTGCCGGCGCTGTGAAACCCGCTACCGCCCCCAGCGCGCTCAAGGTGCAGGCGGCGCTGGGGCCGCAGTACCAGGTGCTCGAGTTCGACGCATCGACGCGCACGTCGCAGGATGCGGCCTCCGCCATCGGCTGCACGGTGGCCGAGATCGCCAAGTCGCTGATCTTCAAGTCGGCGGAGGGCCGGCCCGCGCTGGTGATCGCCTGCGGCGTCAACCGCATCGACGAGAAGAAGGTGGCAGCCCTGCTCGGCGGCAAGATCGGCCGCGCCGACGCCGACTTCGTGCGCGATGCCACGGGCTTCGCCATCGGCGGCGTGCCGCCGGTCGGGCACGCGACGAAGCCGATCGTGCTGATCGACCGCGACCTGGAGCAGTTCGCGAGCGTCTGGGCGGCGGCCGGCACGCCCAACGCGGTGTTCAAGGTCACGCCGGCCGACCTCGTGCGCCTGACGCAAGGACAGGTGGCCGACGTGGCCAAGGGCTGATGCCAAGCGCAAGGCGCGTTTGCCTCCGAGCCGGCGGATGCCAGACCCTTGCGGGCCCGGCACCCGTACCTCGAGCTCAGTACCAGCCGCGGCGATAGCCGTAGTGATAGCGATAGGGATGGCCGTAGTCGTAGTAGCCGTAATCGTGCCAGCGGCGATGGTGGTGGCCATGCCAGCGGTACCAGCAGTGGCGATAGCCGTAGTGCCAATGGCAGTGGCGGCGGCCGTACCACGTTACGGTCTCGACCGGGCTCGCGCGCTCGGCGTCGCGCTCGATGGCCGCGATCAGGCTGCTCGCAGGCGCTGCCTGCACCGAAGACGCGGCGAGCGCGATGCCGGCTGCGCCGAGCCCGGCCACGACAAGCGATTTCAGTCGCATTGAGGAACCTCCAATCTGAGAGTTGTCCCCGGCTCTCGGCTCCACTGCGGAGCCTCATGCGATACGGCGGCTGTGCGCGGCCGCTTTGGCGCGCTACCGGGGTGCGCGTTCACAAAGTCGCGAAGGATGCGAGGAGAGACGCCCGCGTCAGGTCGCCCGACGCGTCTTGGCGCGGATGGAGTGCGTCTTGGCGAGCCCTGCCTGGCCTGCCGCCTCCTGCAGCTGGTGGCGGAACTCGTCGCGCTTGTCGTGGATGGAGGCGATCACCGGACCCGTGGGCACGCCGAGCCCCACCAGGGCCGCCTCGGAAAGCTGCAGGCTGGCCTCGATGGTCTCGGGCACGGCATCGGTTACGCCGATGGCGTAGAGGTGGCGGGCGTGCGTGGCATCGCGCGCGCGCGACACGATCAGCACGTCGGGCCGCAGCTCGCGCACGACGCGCACGATCTCGTCGATGGCTGCCTGGTTGTGGATGGTGACGATCACCGCCGGCGCCGCCATCAGCCCGCAGGTCTTCAGGAACGCCGGCTTGGTGGCATCGCCAAAGTAGACCTCGCGGCCGCGCCGGCGGTAGGCCGTCACCGCCGCCGGGTCGCTGTCGGACACCAGATATGGGACGCGATGCACATCGAGCATGTCGCACACCATCTGGCCGACCCGGCCGTGGCCGACGACGATGGCGCGGGGCGCGCTGTCGGCTGGCGGGACGAGCAGCAGCACCGGGTCGACCGCCCTGCGCTCGTCGGATCGCGCCACCAAGCGCCGGCCGGCGATCGCCAGCAGAGGCAGCAGGGCCATGGTCAGCGAGGTCACGGCGAGCGTGAAGCTGCCGATGGCAGGCGAGACGAGAAGCGCGCCGGTGGCCAGGCCGATCACGACGAAGGCGAACTCCCCGCCGGGCCCCAGCAACAGCGCCGTCTCGATCGCCGCCGGCCGCGGTACGCGAAACAGGCGCGCCAGAAGGAAGATCAGGCCGGCCTTGACGCCGATCAGCCCGACCACGCACACCACAAGCCACAGGGGCTCGCGCATCAGCTCGCGCAGATCGATGCCCATGCCGACGGTAAAGAAGAACAGGCCGAGCAGCAGGCCCTTGAACGGCTCGATGGTGGCCTCGATGGCATTGCGGTACTCGGTCTCGGCGAGCAACAGGCCGGCGATGAAGGCGCCGAGCGCCATCGAAATGCCCGCGAGGCCCGAGACGACGGCGCCAGCGACGATCACGAACAGCGTCGCCGCCACGAACAGCTCGCTGGTGCCGGTCGATGCAACGAGGCGGAACAGCGGGCGCAGCAGCAATCGGCCTACGATGACGATGACGGCTATGGCGATGGCGGCATTGGCCAGCGCCAGCGCGATCCCGGTCACCACCGAGCCGCCCGCGCCACCGCCCTGGGCGTGCAGGGATACGAACAGCAGGATCGGGATGACGGCCAGATCCTGCAGCAGCAGGATGGAGAACGCGGTGCGGCCCGTGGTGGTCGACATGCGGCGCTGACTGGACAGCAGTTCCAGCACGATCGCGGTCGACGACAGCGCCAGGCACGAGCCGATGATGATGGCGACCACCGCGCCCCCGCCGGCAAGCGCCACGATCCCGGTGATGACTGCGGTACACAGCAGGAACTGCAGTCCGCCGAGCCCAAACACCAGCCGGCGCATGGTGACGAGGCGCTGGAAGGAGAGCTCCAAGCCGATCAGGAACAGCAGGAATACGATACCGAGCTCGGCGAAGGCCGACACGTTGCGGGCATCGACCACCGTCAGCCAGTAGAGCGCAGGCAGCTGATCCTTGAAGGTGCCGAGCCCCAGCGGCCCCAGGATGGCTCCGGCGCCGAGATAGCCGAGCACCGGGGGAAGCCCGAAGCGGCGCACCAGCGGCACGACGATGCCGGCCGTGCCGAGCACGACCAGGGCGTCGCTGTAGGCGTCGATGTTGAATGTCGCGGCCATCGTCCCTCTAAGCGCACTTAAGCAGACGCGCGCCGGGGACGCTACGAACTATTGCAGGCAATGCTGCCGAGAGACGGAGCGACGCCGCACGTTGCGCGGGGTCCTTCGTAGCCCTGCCTCAGTAGGACTTCGGCAAGCCCAGCGCCTTCTCGGCGATGTGGGAGAGGATCAGCTCGCGGCTGACCGGCGCGATGCGCGCGATCAGTACCTCGCGCAGGTAGCGCTCGACATGGAACTCCTTGGAGTAACCCATGCCACCGTGCGTCATGACTGCGGTCTCGCAAGCAGTAAAGCCGGCCTCGGCCGCCAAATACTTGGCGGCGTTGGCCTCCACCCCGCACGGCTTGCCCGCATCGTAGAGGCGGGCCGCGTGCAGCATCATCAGGTTGGCCGCCTCCAGGTCTGTCCAGCACTTGGCCAGCGGATGCTGGATCGCCTGGTTCTTGCCGATCGGCCTGCCGAATACGACGCGCTCCTTGGCATAGCGCACAGCCCGGGCGAGCGCGGCGCGCCCGGTGCCGACCGCCTCCGCCGCGATCAGGATGCGCTCTGGGTTCATGCCGTGCAGGATGTACTCGAAGCCGCGGCCCTCCTCGCCGATGCGGTCCTCCAGCGGCACGGGGAGGCCGTCGAAGAACACCTGGTTGGAGTCGACCGCCTTGCGGCCCATCTTGTCGATGACGCGGGCCTCCACGTACTTGCGGTCGAGCGCGGTGTAGAACAGCGACAGCCCTTCGGTGGGCTTCTTGACCTCCTCGAGCGGCGTGGTGCGGGCGAGCAGCAGCACGCGGTCAGCCACCTGGGCGGTGGAGATCCGAATCTTCTGCCCGTGCACGGCGTAGCCGTTGCCCGAGCGCACGGCGCGGGTCTTGAGCTTGGTGGTGTCGAGGCCGGCATCGGGCTCGGTGACGGCGAAGCAGGCCTTCTCAGCGCCCTTGATGAGCGGCGGCAGGAAGCGCTGCTTTTGCTCCTCGGTGCCGAACACCACCACCGGGTTGAGGCCGAAGATGTTCATGTGCAGCGCGCTGGCGCCGGAGAAGGCCGCGCCCGACTCTGCCACCGCCTGCATCATGACGGCGGCATCGGCGATGCCGAGACCGGAGCCGCCGTAGGCCTCCGGCATGGCGATACCGAGCCAGCCGCCGTCGGCAATCGTGCGGTGGAAATCGTGCGGGAAGGATCCGTCGCGGTCGCGCTCCAGCCAGTAGTCGTCGCCGAAGCCGGCGCACAGCTTGAGGATCGCCTCGCGGATCTCGGCTTGGGCTGTCGTGAGGGTGGTGTCCATGGGCGTCGGCTCCGGCTGGGTCGCGCAACCATAGACCACTAGTGTCCCGATTTCGAAGTTCGCCAGTGCTCGACGCTGGGTTCGGGAGGAGCAGACGCCAGGACGGCCGGACTCAAAGGAGAATTTGTGCCAACGGCAGAAGGCGACATGAGTGTGCAATTACAGAGGCCATGCTCACCGAGCCGGGCGCGCACCTCAGCGAGCAAGCGGGGCGGATGGGTTTCGGAGCACAAGGCATGCGCCCCCGGCTGCCCGCAATTTCGCGCACAAGGCTTCAGCGCCAGTGCGGCTGCTCGCAGAAACGCGCACGAGGTACTTGGAAGCTCTCCTGGGCGCGCCAGCCCGCAGAACAAGGGGAAGGCGGTCGGCCAAGACAGCGGTGTATCTGCGCCGAAGCCGCTCATAGGCGGCAAGCACCGCACCCTCCGACCAGTTGCCGGCCAGCTGCACACCCCATGGGCCCCAAGCAGGTGCGGCGGTCAAAGCGGGACCTGGCTGCGGCCTGGCAATGACGAGCTTGGCAAACTCGCGGCAAGCTTGGCTGGTCGGGGCATTGGAGGCCGCCACCCAATCTGGCGGCGTCTGAGAGGCCCACACATCCACGGGGTGGCCTGTGATGGCGTGAACATAGGCCCGCGTCTCGCTAGGCAGGCTGGCGATGCGGCCCGCAAGCCAGTCTTCGACGCGGCCGGGGCCAGCGTTGTAGGCGGCTGCTGCGAGACCGAGGTTGCCGCGAAAGGTGGTGCGCAGCTCGCGCAGGTAGTTGGCCAACTCGCGCAACGCTTGCATCGGCTCGAACGGGTCCAGGAGCCCTCGTGCAAAGGCGGTGCTGGGTATGAACTGCGCTATTCCCATCGCGCCCTTGGGGCTCACCGCGCTGGGATTGAATCGGCTCTCCTGCCAGATGAGACGCGTGAAAAAGTCGAAAGGAAGCGCATTGTCGGCGGCGGCCTGCGCCATCACCCGGCATATCTCGCCGGTGCTAACCTGTGGGCGTACCGGCCGCGTCTCCGCGTCGTCGCGTGTGCTGTCTACCCGGTCGTTCTCGGAACCGGCGAGCGCGAGCTGCGCGGAAAACACCAGCGCGGCGCTTGCCAATAACGAAAATTGCAGGCGGGAGGATGAACCGCTCGGACGCATCGCCTGTCTCTCTGCGCCTTCCCTCGGCAGTTCCGCGCACCCGCCTCCTCCATCGTGAGGCTGGTGCGCGGAAGCGTTCGCCCGCGGATCGGCCGCAACAAGCAACACGCTACATCGGCCGGCCGAGCACCAACCGTGTCAACGCTGTGCCGATGCGGACGTTCCGTCGTCGGATGCACCCGTCACCGAATGCAACGTCCTCCGACTAGGCGATGTCCGGCTGCGCACCTGCGGAATTGACGGACAGCGGCGCGGCGCACGCAGCGATTGCCGACGCGCCGAAAGCCAACGCCACATCCTTGCCGGACCGTCACTGTGACACCGTCCGGCGTCTGGATCGACGCCAGCGGCATGGCATGCACGGATGCAGCGAGAGACATAGCCAAAACGAGAACCGCAAACCTGATCATAACGGCCATCTCCTGATTGCCCGGCACCATCGATCCCATTCGACAAAGACAGCCTTGGGTATCGGTCACGACCCTATTTGGCGTCGCGGGTAATACTGAGCATCGTGTCCGGGACGACAAAACCAAGGCCGGTCTGCCGCGACGACAGGCACGAGGCGATGGGCCAAAACCGGACGTCGATCGGCGGTGGTGCTTGTGGCGTCGAAGGCGGGCTCACCACGTCGCAAGGATGCGCATGTCAGGTCGATCTTCCCATTGGAATCGGTAGCTGCCCCATGCGGCGGTCGGTGGTTCAGGCGCTTGTAGTCGCCGGTGCCAATGCCCCAAATAGCCGAGGGGCAGCGACTTTGGCTGCCTACTCTTCGGTCTCCGACGGTGCACTAGTCTGCCACATGGGGCTTGCATGCCTTGGGCGAGGGTCACGGATTGGGCCGTGTGCAGCCTGTTGGCGGCGGCGGTTGTTGCCAGCGCTTCGGTTCCGGCTCGCACTCAGCAGGCAGGACTTGCTGGCTCCTGGAGCGGGAGCGGTCGGGTTGCCCTGCCGTCGGGGGCCACCGAGCAGGCGCGTTGTCGTGCGACCTTTCGTCAGCAATCGAGCAACATCTTTAGCATGAGCGCGCAGTGCGCGACCGCTTCCGGCCGCGTGGCGCAAACTGGTACGCTCGAACGCGTCGGCGCCAACCGCTTCACGGGGAATTTCTACAATGCCGAGTATTCCGTGTCGGGGACGATCACTATTGCGGTGCAAGGCAACAGTCTCAACGCGTCGCTTAGCGGTGGGGGCGCATCTGCGTACTTCACGTTGAGAAGATAGGCTAGTTGGTGCATCGCCCCCTCACCCGTTGGTGCATCGCCGCCCTCACGCCATGTCCGTTCTAGATCACCTTGCGCGGCGCGGCGGTGCGCGCATCGCCTGTGTTGGGCGTGCCGGTGGGCTCGATCAGCAGCAAGTGCACCTCTTCGCGCGCCACGGGACGGTGCTCGACGCCCTTGGGGACGACGAACATCTCGCCTGGCCCGAGCGTCACCGTGCGGTCGCGCAGCTCGATGTCGAGTGTGCCCTTCAGCACCAGAAACAAGTCATCCGTTTCGTCGTGCTTGTGCCACACGAACTCGCCCTTGACCTTCACCACCATGACGTCGTGGCCGTTGAACTGCGTCACGGTGCGGGGCGACCAGTGCTCGGCGAACGTCGCGAGCTTCTCGGCGAGGTTGATCTTGGTGGTCATCGTCAGAACCGCTCGGCGCTCAGAAATTTTTGGTCACAGGTCATCGTAGCAGATCGGTGCGGCGGCAGCTTGTGCTCGATCGCAAACAGTCGCTGCGCGGGCGGCAGCCCGCTCGCGCAGCGACTGCCGGCCCGATGCTGGATGCTAGGAACTAGCCGCATAGTCCACCCGCACCAGATACAGCCCCCGCGCGGGCGCCACGGGGCCGCATCGGGCGCGGTCCATGGCGGCGAGCGCGGCGGCGAGGTCGGCGGCGCTCCACTTGCCCTCGCCCACCAGCTTGAGCGAGCCCACCATCGAGCGCACCTGGTTGTGCAGGAACGAGCGCGCCGAGGCCTCGACGACGATCTCGCTGCCGGCCACCCCCACGTCGAGGCGGTCCAGCGTCTTGACGGGCGACTTGGCCTGGCAGCCGGCGGCGCGGAAAGTCGTGAAGTCGTGCCGGCCGACCAGCTCGGCAGCGGCGGCGCGCATCGCCTCGGCGGATAGCGGCTGCGGCACCCACCACACGCGGTCGTTGTCGAGCGCAGGCGGCGCCGGCCGCGCCAGGATGCGATAGCGGTAGTGCCGTGCCACCGCGCTGAAGCGCGCGTCGAACTCAGGCGACACGATCGCGCAGTCGAGCACCACGATGGGGTCGGGCTTCAGGTGAAAGTTGACCGCCGCGCGCACCGTCTCGGGCGGCCATTCGCGCTCGAGATCGAAATGGGCGACCTGGCCCAGCGCGTGGACGCCGGCGTCGGTGCGGCCGGCGCCCTTGGGCTGCACCGTCTCGCCGCAGAACTTGCGGATCGCATCGGCGAGGCAGCCCTGCACCGATCGGCCCAGCGCCTGCACCTGCCAGCCCACGAACGGCGTGCCGTCATATTCCAGCGTGACGCGGTAGCGGGGCATGCCTATCAGCTAGCGGCTCGCCCAGGGGCAAACAAGCGTCAAAGCTCAGCAGGTCGAGCGGCCTGTCACCGACGCAGAGGCGCGGCCGCGCTGACGGCTCAGCGCCTGCCACCGCCGACGCCATGGCTGCGGCCACCTCGGCCGCCCCTGCCATGATGCCGCCGGTGCGGGACAATGTTGCCGAAGCCGCCATAGTCGTCGGGCACGTAGTAGGGCACAGATGCACCGCCGTTGCCGCTGTACTGATTGAAGGAGTAGTTGCGCGACTCGGAGTAGCTGAGCGACAGCGGGGTCTTGCCGCCGGGATTGATGATGATGCGATCATGCCGCGGCAAAGGGCGGAACACGCGCACCCCCTCCTCGAGGGTGACGATGGCGCCGTAGAAGGGTCGCGTTTCGATGCGGGTGGTCACGCTATCGCTCGCGGCCGGTCCGGCCGTTGCGACGGTCGCGCCGATGATGACGAGCAAGTGCCAAAGCACGCATTGCGGGTATCTCCACCTGTGGCGGACACAAGGCTCTGCCGGCCAGTCTAGTGGCTCCGCCGGCGGCCCAGCGATACAAGGTGAAGCCATGATTAACAGCTGCGGCGAGCCTGGAGCCGCGTGCCGGGCGCGATGGGCCAGCCGCGCAGCAACTCCTCGGCAGGCATGGCCTTCTTGCCGGCGCGCTGCAAGGTGACGAGCCGCACCGCGCCCTCGCCGCAGGCAATGGTCAGCGCGCCGTCGAGCACCGTCCCTGCCGGGCCTGAGCCCGGCGCCAACGCCGACCGCAGCACGCGCACGCGCTCGCGCTTGCCCCCGCGCCGGCCAGCCCGAGCCAGGCGCCAGGAGCCGGCGACAGGCCGCGGATGTGGTTGTGCACCTCCCGCGCCGGGCGGGCGAAGTCGATCTCCGTCTCCGCCTTGTCGATCTTGGCGGCGTATGTGACGCCGTCGGCCGGCTGCGGCGTGCACGTGAGCCTGCCGTGCTCCAGCTCCGCAAGGGCTCGCACCATCAGGGCGGCGCCGCACCCGGCCATCTGGTCGTGCAGCTCGCCGGCTGTCATATCCGGCCCGATCGCGATCTCCTCGGCGAGGCAGACGGGCCCGGTGTCGAGGCCCTCGTCCATGCGCATCACGCTCGCCGCGGTGGCGGCATCGCCGGCCATGACGGCACGCTGGATCGGTGCGGCGCCGCGCCAGCGCGGCAGTCGGGAAGCATGCAGGTTGAGGCAGCCGAGGCGCGGCGCCTCCAGCACGGGTCTCGGCAGGATCAGCCCGTAGGCGACCACCACGGCGACGTCAGCGTGAAGCGCGGCAAACGCCTTCTGCTCGGCCTCGCCCTTGAGGCTGCGCGGCGCGTGAACGCCCAAGCCGGCTCTCTCGGCGAAGCGGTGCACGGGGGTTGGCCGCTCGTCCATGCCGCGCCCGGCGGGCCGCGGCGGCTGGGTAAAGACTGCCACGACCTGGTGCCCCGCCGCGAGCAGACCCGACAGCGTCGGCACGGCGAACTCCGGCGTTCCCATGAAAACGACGCGCAGCATGGCATGCCTCGCCTTGGAACCTCAGGCGCTGGCTTCGGCCTTGGCCAGCTTCTTGAACTTGCGCACGATGATGTCGCGCTTCAGGCGCGAGAGAAAATCGATGATCAGCTTGCCGTTCAGGTGGTCGATCTCGTGCTGGATGGCGGTGGCGAGCAAACCCTCGGCGGCGAGCTCCTGCAGTTTGCCGTCGCGATCGATGTAGCGCACGGTGAGCGACGCCGGCCGCTCGATGTCGATCCGCACATCGGGGATCGACAGGCACCCCTCCTCGTGCAGGCGCAACTCGGACCCCAGCGTGACGATCTCGGGGTTGATCAGCACCAGCGGCCGCGGCTCCTCTTCCTCTTTCGCCGGTATCGAGAACGATCAGGCGAATGGCACGCCGACCTGCACCGCCGCCAGCCCGACGCCGGGCGCCACGTACATCGTCTCCAGCATGTCGCCGGCGAGCTTGCGGATGTCCTCGTCGACCCGCTCGACGGGGGCGCTGGCCTTGCGCAGCAAGGGGTCCGGCAGGGTGATGATGGGCCTCACTGTCATGGCGCTGACATAGGGTCAGGCTGTTGCGCGGGTCAATTGCCTTGAGGCCGCTGGGAGGGCCGCTGCTGACTGTGTGAAACGAACGGTCGAAGGGAGAAGTTTTGAACTACCTCCCCCCAACCCCCAGCTTGGACCTCCTGGCCGCAGTGAGGTGGGGCGCGCGCCGCCGCGACACCGAGGGCCTCGGGGTCACGATCGAGAACCTGCGCTAGGCCGCTTTTTCTCGTAGGCGGCCCCGCGCTACCGCTCGGCCTTCAGACCACCAAGCGCCTCTAGCATCTTTATACCGGCATCCCAGTCGAGGCTGTCCCCGGTGTACCGCGTCTCGTTCAGTCCCTTGACGTTACTTGGCAACTCCACGCCGTGCTCCACGACGAGTACCAGGCGGCTCCCGAACCGAGCCACCGCCGCACCAATCTCCACCAGCACATTTGGCTCTAGTCGTTCCTTGCCGGCCTTGCGGTCAAAGCCGACGTGGATAACTCCGGCAATACAAGTCTGAAGCGCCTTGAACACGTCCGCAGGACTATCGTCGAAAGGCACAATCTCCTCGAACACAACAGGCTCGAAGCCCAGTGACGCCACGGTCCGTTTGATCTGTTCGAGTATCTTTTTGTTGTTTGTGTAAGAGATGAAGACCCGCTTCCCGGCTGCACTCGGCTTTGCCGCGGCCTCGGACGGACGCTGCTCGACGCGCGCTTCGTCGGCCGAGCCCTCCGTGTCCGCGAAGGCTGCCACGTTGGCCTCGTGAAACTCGAAGCGCGTGGGCGCGCCCTTCCTGCCCACGATGAGCCTGCCGAGGTCTGCTCCCTCCAATAGCTGGAAGAAGCAGATTGCCTGCTGGTTGATTACCTCGTCGCTGTCGGATGCCTCGTCCCTGAAGTGTTGGTGCCAGTAGGCAGCGACCTCCGAGGCGGCTACGGTCAGTTCCCCGCTGAATTTTGCCCGCTCGACGACGTTTCGATACCCCTCAATCGACCAGACCGCGTCGCGCAGAGGCTTGACCCTGCGAGCGCCCTTGTCGCGGGCCACCGCTCTGCCCCTATCCGTGAGGCGCATCTTGCCACTGTCTGCGTCCTCGTCTATCAGACCCAGATTTTCATTGCCAGGATCTTCCGGGTCGATCGTTCCCGCATCGAGCACCGCCCTGGCCTCGGCGTGGGTCGCTCCCGTGGGTTTGGAGAGGAGGTAGCTGCAAACGGCCTCAACGTCGGCCATGGTCGCCCGCACCGGGAACGCCATCGTAGTCTCCCCATCGGTGTCGGCGGGGCCTTAAGGTGCCAGCCTAAGAGCGTCAGCCAACCCGCCGATGAAGGGGCGAGCCTGATCACGACACGAGTATCCTTGTACCCAATCTCAATTCTGGCAACCCCCTTCATCGGCTCCCATTGATAGGAGCCTTAAATGGCAAAGCAGACCGCACAGATAAAGTGCATCAATAAGCTGGACAGGTTCAATCCTCATGAGCGCATCACGCACGTCGGGGGCTTCACCGACAGGCAGTGGAAGCTGACCCAGCAGGAGGCGATCGACTACATCGAGCGGGGTGAATGGGGGTTCTGGGTCAGCGTGAGCGGGAGGTCTGTCTGGGTGGTGGTGGCGGTCAGTAGGTGGGGCCACAAGTACCTGAAGACGGAGGACGACGGCGAAGACCAGAACAACCTGCTCTCCCTGCCCGAGTGTCCCTGATCGGCCTCGTCGCTGAGCCCCAGGCGCACTCGGGGCTCAACGCTCTGACCAAACAAGAGTATCGCAATCCGTCGATGGTCCCTTGCACGATGGGAATGGCTTGAGCCGCCCACCTGGGCGCCGGTCGACGCGGCGAGCACCCCGCATAACTCGGTGGCAACCCGCAGGTCGCGCGGCCACGCACGCCCGGGCGAGCACCAGCGGCCGCGCGCGGGCGTGCTTGCCGCGACCCTCCGCGGGCGCGACCCCCACAGGCTTGCCTCCGTTGCGCGAATGCTGCATCCGGCCGGGAAATCACCGTGACGCTTGTCGGTTTGCGAGCAAGGGGGATAGTGTCGGCCGCAATTCCCAGCATCTGGAGGTCTGCGATGAGAGGATTTCGGCTGTTGCTTGCTGGCGCTGCACTATTGGTTGCCGGCTCGCTCGGCGCCGAGGCGCTGCCGGCCGCCGGGGGTCCTCTGGCGGGGCCCGAGCTGGGCCGCATGTCCGATATAGTGCCGGTACAGAGCAGGCGCACTGCCCGGTGCTTCCGCCGCTGCATCATTGGGGGCAGGCTCTCCTGCCGCAGGGCCGACAGCGTCCAAGCCTGCTGCCGCGCGCGCTGCCGTCACTTCTAGGGGTCCGCTTGAGTTGGAAGCGTTGTTCCGACCATGTCGGTCATCCCGGCACTTGCCCGCACCGGCGGAGGCCGGTATTGCCGGATCCATCGTGCGGCAAACGGCATGGCTGGCTGGATACCGGGGCACAAGCCCGGCATGACCGACGAGCGAGTGGCGAGCGGTTCAACCACGATCCGCTAGCGTCGTTCAGCACTTGCCGCCGGGAGGAGCATGCGGCAATAGTGCGCCCATCCCAGCGCACGAAAAGCCGCCCATGCCGCCATTCACCGCACCTTTGATCCTGGGCTGGGAAGAGTGGGTGGCGCTGCCTGATCTGGGCCTGCCGGCCATCAAGGCCAAGGTCGACACGGGCGCGCGCACCTCGGCGCTGCATGCCTCCTACGTCGAGCCCTTCGGGCCGGCGCGGTCGCGCAAGCTGCGCTTCGGCGTGCGCCCCATCCCCAACCGCGACGACATCGAGATCGAGTGCACCGCCCGCCTCGTCGACCAGCGGCTGGTGCGCAGCTCCAACGGCGAGCGCGAGCAGCGCTACGTGATCGAGACGCAGATGCACATCGCCGGCCGCGAGTGGCCGATCGAGGTCACCCTCGCCGACCGCAACATGATGAGCTACCGCATGCTGCTCGGCCGCCAGGCGATCGCCGCCGGCGTGCTGGTCGACCCCTCCTCGTCCTTCCTCCAGCCCAAACTCGGCTACAAGCGCTACGAGGCGGCGGCCGCGCCGGGGCCGCGCACCGGGCGCAATCGCGTTGTCCGATCGTAGGGGTTGCGTTGCCGTCGGTTGGGCGCGGCTCAATTGGGCGATTCTTGACCTGAAGCCGCCGGACGCCATCCGGGCCCTCGCTTGCAGGACTGAGCCGCCTCCAATGTGCGCGCCGTGGATGGAGCCACGGAACCTCTGGGGACGATGATGGGTCAGGCATAACCCCCCATGGGGTCTAGGAGTCCTACCGATACCGCACGCGTGGGTTGCGCATGACTATGCTCAGGCAGGCTCGATCGCCTGTTGTGCAGCCAAAACAATCGTCAGGACCCATCATGTCAGCGCGTAGCATCACTCTACTTGCACTGGGGGCAGCAATCGGCTTTGCCGCCTCGACGTCAATGCTTGCAGTCTCGGCGCAAGAACGGGCACAACTCGGTGCTCTCAAAATCAGCGAGGGGATCCACGTGGATCCCAAGACCTTCGCCATTGTGAAAGGGACGGCAAAAACCGATCCGGCTGCGCAACTGATGAAGCTGGGAGCGCAAGAAGTGAAGTCAGGAGCCATCATCGTTCGCGCCGGCGACAAGCTCTACCTAGTGGACACCGATCCTGCCGGCGGCAAGAGCTTCTTGTACACTGGCTGGGCGGCGGAAGCATTTTCGCACGCTGGCCAACCGTGAGTGATCGAGCGCCGTCCGCTTGGACCACGCGGCGCTGAAAACGTACTGCTTGCGTGGAGCTGACGCTGGTTGGGCGGCGTCAGCTTTGCGCCGAAACAACGCCAGTGACGCCCATGAAGCGCTTTCTCCTCCTGCTGCCCTTCCTGCTCGGGTCGGCGGCCAGCGCCGCCGATCTCTACTACCCCCGCTACACCGGGCGCCAAGTCTATATCCAGACGCACGCACCCGTCGTCGGGTATCGCAACGCGGGCATACCTTCCGCCCTTTACGACGACTTCTTCACGCCCCCCTATCGCTCGCACGTCTGGCGGTGGCGCCCCGGATACTACGCCCATGCCTATGGGCGGCCGCATCGCTTTCACGGGCACTGGCGGCACCGGTACCACCGCTGGTGATGCTGCCCACGCCTGTCGCACCGTGACAGGCAACCGCAGCCAAGAAGCGCGAGCGGGCGCCCAACGCGTCTACCAATGCCGCCGCCTGGGCAGGCAACGATTGGCGAGCAGTGGGAGAGAAACCCGGTGCAGTGGGACGCGTGGGAAGTAACCTTCCCGCCGCGCAGCATCCTGGGCGCTCCTTGTTCCCCTGTATTTCCAAAGATATAACGTGACCAACTGGCTCACGCCGGAAGGCGGGCCCATATCGGCGAATAGGGGAGGATGTTCATGCACTACCGCACCGGCGCGAACGAGGCAGGCGAGGTCAAATACGGGTTTACCCAGACGATCTCCGGCCGGGGCGAGACGAGCGAGCGCACTTTCGGCGTCATCAATCCCGCCACCGAGGCCGTGTTCGCCCAGGCGCCGGACGCTTCACGGGACCAACTCGACCGGGCGGTCGCCGGTGCCCGGCGCGCATTCCGCGACTGGAGCCGGCTCAGCTTCGAGGAGCGGCACGACTACCTCGTCCGCTTCGCGCTGAAGATCGGCGAGCGCTCCCAAGAGATCGCCGCGCTCATCACACGCGAGCAAGGCAAGCCTCTCGCCGCATCCAAGCACGAGATGGTGATGACCCTGAACTCGCTGCACGAGATGTCGCGCATCGACGTGAAGGACCAGGTGCTGCGTGACGACGGCAAGAACCGCATCTCGCTGCGCTTCCGGCCCATCGGCGTGGTCGGCGGCATCACGCCCTGGAACGTGCCGGTGGGGCTCGCCTCGCACAAGATCGCGCAGGCGCTCTATACCGGCAACACGCTCGTCATGAAGCCTTCGCCCTTTACGCCGCTGTCGACGCTGCTGATCGGCGAGATCTCACGCGACGTGCTGCCCCCGGGCGTCTTCAGTGTTCTCGCCGGCGGCAACGATCTCGGCCAGTGGATGACCGAGCACCCCGACATCGACAAGATCACCTTCACGGGCTCGGTCGCGACCGGCAAGCGCATCATGGCGAGCGCCGCCGGCACGCTGAAGCGCGTGACGCTGGAGCTTGGCGGCAACGACCCGGCGATTATCCTCGATGACGCCGACCTCGCGACCACGGCGCCCAAGGTGTTCGGCGGCGCGTTCATTCTCGCGGGCCAGGTCTGCATGGCGATCAAGCGCCTCTATGTGCCGGAGAAGATGTACGACCGCGTCTGTGAGCAGCTCACCACCATGGCCAACAACCACCGCGTCGGCGATGGCTTCGAGCCCGACGTGCAGATGGGCCCGCTGCAGAACAAGATGCAGTACGACAAGGTCACCAACCTGCTCGAGGACACCAAGCGCCAGCCCGGCGTCTCCATCCTCGCCGGCGGCAACACCTACAATCGCCGCGGCTACTTCGTCGCGCCGACCATCGTGGCCGACATCGGCGACAACACGCGGCTCGTCACCGAGGAGCAGTTCGGCCCGGTGCTGCCGGTGCTGCGCTACAAGAAGCGTGGACGAGGCGATCGAGCGCGCGAACAACACGCGCATGGGCCTGTGCGCCTCGGTCTGGACCAGCGACAAGAAGAAGGGCGAGGAGATCGCCTCCAAGATCGAAGCCGGCACGGTCTGGGTCAACCACCACGTCGGCTCGCACTCCGACATTCCGTTCGGCGGCTTCAAGGAGTCGGGGATGGGGCGCGAGCACGGCCTGATGGGCCTGCAGGCCTACATGGAGCCGCAGGTCATCAACGTGCCCGTGTAGGGGCGACGCGCCCGCCTCGAGCCGGCCGCCCGGGCTGAGGTGCTGGAGCTACCTCGTGAGCATGCTCCCTGCTCCCCATCCTGGAAGCCACCGGAGCCATGCAGCCCGGGGCGCGGCATGTACGTGTCATCTTCTCTCAGGATTTTGTAGCCGTCCCTGCGAGGACAAGCGCGAGAACCTATAGCTGCGGGCAAATCAGGAGGGATCACCCACCAGGGGGAGGATCGCGTCCTTGCAGGAATAAGCTCGTGCTCCACCTCGTTGTTGTTGTGGCTGTCCATGCTCAACCCGCACCGGGTGTGTCCAGTCAGCTTCAGGGGCGTCTCACTCGGTGGGGTGCCCTTGTTGTTTAGGAATGTTGGCTGGCGCCGTTCGTTGTTTCGGTGGAGGGCGGCGGCAAGTGCGGCAGGCTTTGTAGATGCTCGTCGTGCCAGATGCAGGGTGCCGCCCGCTCTCCGGCTCAGTAGATTGAACGCCGTGCGGCTCAACAGCCGTAGAGAGCGGCGTCAGTAAGAGTTCTCTGGTCTTGTGGATGTGTTGAGGAAGCGGCGACGCCCCGTACCGAGCACACTGCGGGCGATTTAATCCCGAGGGCCTGTCGCCGCCGCTCCCCTCTGTAGAAGAGCAGAATACTTGTCATACAAGTAGAGCGGGCGAGCCACAGTCGTGAGACTAACTTTGTACCAACATAAAAGGGCGCCTCACGAATGAGGCGCCCTGTCAACCGAACTACCCGGTGCGGGGATGAGCGGATCAGTCCACCTGACAACGTGCGCTTGTTGTTGTTCTTCCCTCAACGGGTGAGTACGCATGGCTGGCCCCACCTTTTGAACAGGGCTGATCGCCAAGCGCGCCGTGATCGCAGGCCAGATCGACCACACCCAAGATAAGCTCCGTTGCCGATCGCCACGCTCGGCCTCTGCGCCTGCCTTCCCGCCGTGCACTCGCTGCGCAGCGGAGGACTCCGACCTTAGTGGTGGTCGGGTCCGATCAAGTCTCCCGCAGGATGGGGATGCGGTCGCGGTTCGGTAGCTCCACGTATGCGCTCGTCACCACGGGCAGCACCCCCAGCATCGAGCGCGAATGCCTCACGAGCCGAACGATGGAGATGAACCGACGTACCGGGAGGCGATCCTCATAGTCGTCGCCGTAGCCGCTGGTTGTGGTCTCCTCCTCCTCGGGGCGATGTGGTTGATCGAACTAAGCTTCTAGGAGGGAGCAGTAGAGCCGCAGCGCCACACCTAGGCGACGCTCCAGGGGGCCTGGGCGGGACCAGTCATAAGGTGTGGCGCAGCGCTCCACGGAGTTGCGGGCAGGCGGTTGTGGTTATCCGGCAAAGCACCTGGTACCGCTCGGCGATTGGGGAGGAGCAGGGGCCACGCCCAGCACTTAGTCTGCGACCGGGTAGGTGCAGCCAATGCCATCCTGTCGTTGCGAGGCGATGAGAATGGCAACATGGCCCCTGCACATGGTTGTTGCCAGAGGCGTTAACCGACATCCACTCCGAGAAACCCCGATGTGCGTTCGCACGAACGCTGAGGGCCGCTTGCGGTCGCGCTATGCGGATGACCCTGTAGACACTGCTTCCCTGCTAGGGCGTGGCCAGATGCAGCCCCCTCTCGCCCATAGGTCAGAGTTGTCGGTGCCTAGTCCGCTGGGCCGTCAGCATCGTCCGCATCATCCTCAGAGGGACGATCCGCATCGTCGCCTTCGAGGTCCCGTCGCCTCTTGAGTTCAGCAAGCACTGTCTCGCGAAGGCGTCTGTCATCTTCATCGGTCATGCGTCCAAGCCTGGCCTAGGTTTATGACGAGCATGTGTTGGTTGAATGGCCTGCGTGTCGTGCGCCGCCCTTACCCGGACGTAGCATTCGTGTGGCTGCCCAGCGCTTACCAGCTAGGGAGCGGGAGGGCCACGCAGCGGAGAGCCATGTGGCTCATCGAGCTGTGACGGCAAAAGGAGGGAAAGCCGCAGGGGCCACGCCATGAGTAAAATTACTCAGTTTGCGATCTGAGGGAGGAGATCGCATGGGGCACATCTCAGCTTCCGGGGGAGGAAGAGCTGGGACGATTGAGATTGCGTGGCCCCCGCCCGCTCCAATTGCCCGAGGCAGAGACTTACATCTATGCGGGGTTTCCCGGTTTTTGCTTGGGGTGACTACGGTGTCTGCGTCAGCCGATAAACGCTTCGGCAACCGCCGAACCTCCAATGCCCTCCGTCCGAGAGCCAAAAAGGCGGCCGAACTTTCCTTTGCAGGGGCGGGAAGTTACAGGAGATCAGGCCCTTAGCGTGGCCATGGTGCCCAGGAGAGGACTCGAACCTCCACGGTGTTACCCGCTAGTACCTGAAACTAGTGCGTCTACCAATTCCGCCACCTGGGCAGGCAACGATTTCAATGCTTTAGCCGTCTTCATTGGTCCGTCCGGCAGCAGCTGGGGACGAAGTGGGGACAGCTTGCTAGCATCGACGCCTTATATAGCTGTTGTCATCACCGCTTGAAAGGGTCATGTGGACGGCGCTCGCGTTGCAAAAGGAATCTGACATACGGCTTGCGGTTGGATGTGTCCGGCCTGTTGATGCGGCCACATGACCTGAGGAATGGGATATCGCGCTCCGTCTCCTCGCCGCGTCGGCGCCGGTTTCGCTGCAGGTATTCCTGTTGGCGAAGACGATAAGGCTGGCTGCACAACGCGCTGAACGAGATTGCGCGAGCACGTGCCGATCAGAGCGACGCGGCAGCATTCCGGCTCATGCAGCAGCAGGCGATGCGTGTTGGTCAGCGACGTGTCGAGCTGCGCATGAGGATGGCTGAGTTGGAACGCCCGGCTCGGTAGAGCGATGGTCTGTTCCTAGGGTGATCAGAAGCCCAGTCGCTTGCTACCCAAACTTAGCGTTTAATCGCCCTTCATGCTTACGAGAGGATCAGGACCAAATCTGTTGGCCCCCTTGGTCCCCTCGACCAAACCGAGAAACGCAGCGACGGTCAGTGCAAAGATTGCAATCCTCGCATGGGTCTGGAAATCAATGTATCCAAGCCCGTAAGCGATCTGGAAAGCGGCGATCACTGAAAGGTAGGGCCAAAAAACCAAGCCCCCTATGTTGAGATCGTGAAGCGCTTGCGCACCAGCGCGGAATATAGCCAGAGCGTGGGAATGAGCACAAGCGATGCCAGGAACCTCAACCTCCAATCCTGGATCACCGCAAGCGGGGCCTCAAGACCATGGCGCCTTGGGAGGTTGTGGGTAGCGCAAGACGACCATGGCGGCGCCGCATTTGCCGCGTAGTGCTCGAGCTGAATGCGCTCCACGCCCGCGGCTCTGGCTTCTGCGTGCAACGCCACGCTGGACCTCAACCTGGGCAAGGAAAACGGCCTCGACCTTGCGCGAGAGGTTCGCAAGGACCGCAACGTTCCGATCATCATGTTAATCGGGAAGCTGCAGCGAGCGCTCGAACGCCCCGTAGCTGCGCTCGGCAAGATAGTAGTTTTCGGTCTTCTCCTCCTTGTCCTGCTTTTTCTCGCCTTTGATGCTCAGGATGCGATTGGAGAGCGTGACGGAGATGTCCTTCTCCTCGACTTCCGGCAGTTCCGCCTCGACGGTGATTGCAGTGGACGGTGATGTCCCGATGACGTAGCGACGCTTTGATCTAGCGCAATCGATTTCATTGTCCGCGGCGGCCGCAAGGGCGGTTTGGCTTCACGCGCCGCCGATCAAAATGCCCGCAGCGAGCACGAGGCTCCCACCCAACACGACCTGGAAGGCTGCCCGCAGGAAGGGCGTTTCCATGTAACGGTTTTGAATCCACGCGATGGCCCATAGCTCGAAAAAGACGACGATCAAGGCAATGGTCGTGGCGGTCCAGAAAGACGGGATGAGATAGGGCAGCGCATGACCGAGTCCACCTAGGGTCGTCATCGTGCCGGACGCGAGACCTCGTTTCCATGGCGCGCCGCGGCCAGACAGCTTGCCATCATCATGAGCCGCTTCCGTGAAGCCCATGGAGATCCCGGCGCCGACAGAGGCCGATAGGCCGACGAGAAATGTGGTCCAAGGACTGTGGGTGGCAAAAGCGGTGGCGAAGATTGGCGCCAACGTTGAAACGGAGCCGTCCATCAGACCGGCCAGGCCTGGCTGGATCCAAGTAAGAACCAATTGTCGACGTGCAGCCAAGTCCTCGTCTTGGCGCGTGCCGGGATCGAGATGATGCTCGACCAGCTCGCCCGCGGCGGCCTGGTGACCAGCTTCGGCCACTGCGAGATCGCCGAGCAGCTTGCGTGTTGGGACGTCAGTCGAACGGCCCGCCGCTGTGACATAGAATTCACGGGCTTCACGCTCCATGTCCGCCGCTTCTTGGCGAATACGCTCCAGACCGAGGTTCTCGATCAGCCAGATCGGTCGGCGCGTGTAGAAGTCGGCCACGTGCTCGCGCCGCAGTGGCACAATGAAATCGCCGAACCGCTGCTGATAGAGTTCGATCAGCCGACGCCGATGCTCGTTCTCCTCTGCCGCCATGCCATCGAACACAGCAGCCGACGCAGGATATTGGACGCGCAGCTTGGCTGCATAAGAGCAGTGTAGATCTGGCCGTCCTCCTCTTCGGAGGAGATCGCCAACGCCAACACCTCCTGCTCCGACAGATCACGAAAGCGGCGCTTTCCGGCAGTTAAAGATAGGCGCGCCAGCATGGCACCCTCACTTCAGATGTGTCCTAGCCCTAGCAATCAGTGTTTGCCGGTTGGCCGCGTAGCGCATTCGCTTAGCGACGCATGCGCAAAGGCGCCTGGTGATCTGCCCAGAAGTAGCGTCTCGCATGGTCGATCAGTTGACGATCACTCGGATGATCGACCGTCTCCACGGCCGCGACCCGCGATGCCAGGTCCGGACTGTGCTGTTCGATGTGCTTGAGCAATTCCGTCTTTGCGTTGGCCGGACCGGTGATCAGGATCACGCCGGCATCGGCAATGGACCCGGCCACCCGTTGAAGAAAGTCGTGATCTTCGGCGGCATGTCCACTACCGATACAATTGGCTTTGTGATGCAGGTGCCTGGTTGGATGATCCGGATGCACGACGAGCTTGTCGGCGTCCGACGCGTTGAAATGGAACACGCGGGCTTCGCGATGATCGATCCAAACTACGGCATGATAGTGTGCTGACATTTGTCTCTCTCCAATGGGTGGTCGCTTATAGATAGGTGCGCGTCTGTGTCGGTGCGGTATCTTCCGAAGCCGATGCACCGATCGCTCTTCGCTACCAGGTTGTGCACATCGGCTACGCCGCGCCCGCCGGGGCCTGTTGTGGCAGCACGCGCATAGCCGGCATACTCGGCGCCAGAAAGCAGCCGGTCGAGCGCGACCAGGGCGCGGTCGCGTTGACCTCCTGCAGGCAGAGGATGTCGGCCTGGAGCCGTTCCAGCGCCGGGCGTAGGGCCTCGGCGCGCGCCTCGAGGGCCATCGCCGCCTTCGGCGGCAAGTCCAGGCTCTCCAGGTTGAAGGTGGCAATGCGCATGCGCTCTCTCGGCGGTGGGCGGCTATTTGCGCTTGCCGCCCGGTGGCGCCAGGCTGTCGATGAAGCCGAGCAGCGCGTCGATCTCGGCCGGGGAAAACTTGAACTGGGGCATGTCCGGGTGGCCCGTTACGATCCCTTCCGCCAGGGCTTCCGCCAAGTGCTCCACGGGGTAGCGCTGCGGCAGCTGATAGAAAGGCGGCGCCAAGGCGACGGGGCTGTCGCCGCCCGGCGTGACCGAGTGGCAGCGCGCACAAAGCCGCTCGGCAATCGCCTTGCCGCGCTCGACACTGGGGGACCGAGCCTCAACCATGCCGGCGGCAGACGACACGAGCGCCGCCGCCAGCAGCGCCGCACCCGGGCTCCGCCACATGGCTAGCGACAAACCAGCACCGGCACGGTGCTGTGAGTTAGCACGCGCACTGTCTCGCTGCCGAGCAGGAGCTTGGACAGCCCGCGGCGCCCGTGCGAGGCCATGACGATCAAGTCGCAGCCCTTGTCCTTGGCACAATCAACGATGGCTTCCGCCGGGAATTGGTCCGGCATGTGCAGGGTTGCGCATGCGACACCGGCCTTCTTGGCGTTCTCGGCAACACCGGCCAGGATCGTGGCGGCGTTCTGCGCGGCGCCTTGCTCATACTCCTGATAGGGAAAGCCCACTGCCATCTCGCCCGCAACCAGCGCCGTCCAAGGCTCGCTCACGATGACCGCGGTAACCTTGGCCTCGAGTTCCTTGGCCAGCGCCAGGCCCGCGGCAACGGCCTTGCCCGCCAGCTCCGAGCCATCGGTCGCGATCAGAATGTGCTTGTACATGGCATCTGGTCTCCCTTGGGTCTACGAGGCTGGCGGGCAGGCGGGTGCCCGCTCGTCCTACTTGATCTCGATGCGGCGCTCGGCCTTGACCGCTTCTGGCTTCTTGGCCGCCGTCACCTTGAGCACGCCCTTGTCGAAGCGCGCCTCGAGCTTGGCGTCGTCGACCGTTTCGGGCAGACGCAGCGAGCGCTGGAAGCTGCCGAAGCTGCGCTCGGTGAGGTGATAGCTCTCGCTCTTCTCCTCTTTCTCCTGCTTCTTCTCGCCCTTGATGGTCAGCACGCCGTTGGCAAGTGTGACGGAGATGTCCTTCTCCTCGACGCCGGGCAGCTCGGCCTCGATGGTGATGGAATTGGGGTTCTCGCGCACGTCGAGCTCGGGCACGAGCAGGGTGCCGCGGCCTTCGCGGCCGAACAGGTTGGGGAACGGCCAGTCGCGCTCGAAGCGGCCGAACACGCGGTCCATCTCGTCGCGCATGGCCGAGAAGATATCGCGCGGACGGGATGGGCCGGGTTTGGTGATTTCGGTCTTCGGCATGACACGCTCCTTTCCGTTTCTACCCAACGTCGCAAAAGTAGTTACACATCGCCCGCGGTAACACCCGTGGCATTGATTTGGAGCAATCGTGCAATTTTTCGCATCTGACCGACGCCGCCCCCGCCTACGTCAGGGACCTGGCGGCTGAACAACACTGACACGCCGAGATCGATCATGGTCCAGCAGCATGGTGTAGGCGGTGACCGATGCGGTCTTGGCCTGGAAATGCGAGAGCTCGATGTAGCCACTGTAGTGCTGGATCAGCACGTAGAATATCAGGAACAGTGGTTCGAGCCACAATTGGTCCTTGGTGCCGACTCGGCCTTGATGCATGTCAAGATGGACCCCATCGAGGCCTGCTATTTAGAGGCGACGCCGGGAACGGCCCACGATGACGCCACCCTTCCAACCCTGGTCTTCGTTTCCCATGATCCACTTCGGGGAAGGTGAGACCATGTCTGAAGGCGATGATGCTACTCGCCTGCGCTTTGCTTCCCCATCCGTGAAAGTCGCCGCACTGGCTGTCACGTCTGTGGCCCATTTCCGCGGGGCCAACGGTGTGGCCCTCGCTACGGCGGCTTCGCCGCGGTTGGCATCGCCGTGGATGACGTAGTGCTCCTGCTGCAGCTGGGACCCTAGCCTATCGAGCCTCTGCACGTGCCGGCTTGACCACATGCCGCCCTGTCGCCTGCGCCCCGGGATCGAGCTCCCGGAAGGCGCTCTCTAGGAGGTGCTTGAGCCGCACCATGCCGACCGGCGACAGGCGCTGGACCGGCATGCACAGCGTTGCCACGCACACCTGGCTGTTGTCGAAATCGACCTCCATGGCGAGCACGTTGGCATTGGGGTCCCAGTCGCACTGGTCCTGCTCGGCTGCCCACTCACGGATGCGATTGATCTCGATACCTTCCACCGACCCCGTCAGGCCGAGGTCGTAGCAGCGATAGAAGTTGGTCGTATCGAATGCCCGGCTGTCGGCGGCCGGAACAAAGCCCCGGCAGACGGCCGCGTCGGTGCCGCGCTCCACGCACGCAAACCCCAGGAAGCGGTCGACAACGCGGGTCTTGACGGGCTGGGCGCAGGCGCCGGGAGCAGCCCACTGTTGCATAGCCAAGCGTTTGTCGAGGCTGACCTTCGTGCCGCAGTCGACCAGCTCGGGCTCCGCAACTCCATCCTCCGCTCGCACCGGCGCAAGCAGCCCACCCTGCAGCGAAAACATGAGGGCCGCCAAAAGGACGGTCAGCCCGCAACCCTGTCGCCCCCAGAGTTCTCATGCCCGCCTGGCTCCTCACTCGACTTCTTGCACCTGGACAACGCGGAAAGTGCGCAGGACCCCGTCCTGCTCCTTGATCGACACGTACTCGCCCGGAATGAACGCATGCGTATCGAAGCGGAAGCCGGCCTCGTCGTGGCCTGGATCGCCGTGGATGTCGTAGTGGAACCCCCAGCCGGAGCGGGTGTGCACGATGTGCCCAACCTCCTCGGCCTCGCGCGCCCAGAAGCGGCGCACGCGGCAGCGTTGCTTCAGCTCCTTCCAGGCCTCGAGGTCGATGTGGCCTTTGCCGTCGAGCGGGGCGATGAAGTCGTATCCGCGCTCGCGGCTGCCTTCCGGAAACTCGTGGTCCCTGGCAAGCTCCAGGCGCACACGGCGCAGCATCTGTGCATGTCTCGTCATCGGCGACACCTCCACCGCGCCAATGTCTCGCCCCATGTGCCGTGTCACATTGACCTTGATCAAGCTGGCATAGGCTCGCCGCCGCTAAGCGGGCACAGACTTGCAGCCATTGAACTGAGGCTGCGCCTGATCGTTATTGGCAGCAGGACGAACGGAGGACCATGTGCCATGCCCGAGGCGGCGTCTGGCCATCGACTGAGGCAGACCGCGTGAACCCGAGCCGAGAGAGCCAAACGTGCGCAGCTGCCACCTCCGATCAGGCCGCGGTGATTGCATTCCTCGCCGACCCCGCCTCCTACATCGGGGTCGAGGGCGTCGATCGCGTCGAGCGGCTGGAGACCCACGCCAACCTGGTGTTCCTTGCAGGATCGGAGGTGTGGAAGATCAAGCGGGCGGTGCGGTTTCCCTACATGGACTTCTCCACGCTCGCCAGGCGCCATGCGGCCTGCTTGCGCGAGGTCGAGGTCAATCGCCGCTTCGCGCCGCAGCTCTATCTCGGCTGTGTCGCGATCTGCCGCACGCAGGCCGGTGCGCTGGCCTTCGACAGCCAAGGCACAATCGTCGAATGGGCCGTGCACATGCGCCGGTTCGAGCAATCGGCGTTGCTGAGCAAGCTGGCGGCCCAGCAGGCGATTCCTGCCGAGGTGGCGACTAGCTCGGCGATGTGGTGCATGAGAGCCATCAGCGCGCCGAACGCGCCGCGCCGCCAACCGGCATCGGCCCCATCGAGCGTGTCGCAACCGATGTCGCCCAGGCCCTCGCCAAGGCCCAGGTATTCGACCTAGCGGACGCCACCCGCTTCCAACGCCGCATAGGCGATCTCCTGAAGCGCGCCGCGCCGATCCTCGACGAACGCGCCCGCCACGGCTTTGTGCGCCGCTGCCACGGCGATCTGCATCTTGCCAACATCGTCATCAGGCAGGGGCGGCCGGTGCTCTATGACGCCATTGAGTTCGACGAGGCGATCGCCACCGTGGATACGCTCTACGATCTGGCGTTCCTGCTGATGGACCTCGACTGCTGCGGGCAACGTCCCGTGGCCAACATCGTCCTCAACCGCTACCTCTGGCGCAGCCGCGACGACCTCGACCTGCAGGGCCTGATAGCGCTGCCCGCGTTCCTGGCACTGCGTGCGGGCGTGCGGGCCATGGTGACGGTGGACCGGGCCGCGCAGGAAGATCATGACGCGCGGCAAAAGGACTTGGCGAAAGCGCAGCGCTACTTTCGCGCCGCGCTGGCCTTCTTGGAGCCAGCGCCGCCCTGCCTCATTGCCGTTGGTGGCCTGTCAGGCACCGGCAAGACCACGCTTGCTGCGTCCCTCGCACCGCTCATCGGCAGCGCGCCCGGCGCCGTGCATCTGCGCAGCGATCTGGAGCGCAAGGCATTGGCCGGCGTCGGCGAGACCGCGCGCCTGCCCGTCGAGGCCTACACTAGCGAAGCCCGCACGCGAATCTATCAGGTGCTGCGCGAGCGGGCCCGACTGGTTCTCGCCGCCGGGCATTCGGTCATCGTCGATGCCGTGTACGCAGATGAGGCCGAGCGCGAGGCCATCGCCAAGGTTGCCGCCGGCCTCGGCGTAGATTTCCGTGGGCTTTGGCTGGAGGCGGACCCAGCCAGGCTCTTCGTGCGCGTCGAAGCGCGCCGCAACGATGCCTCCGACGCGACGCCAGATACCATACGCGCCCAACTGCAATGGGCAGTCGGCGACCTCTCCTCTGCGTGGGCTGTCGTCGATGCCGGCGGCACTGCCACCGAGACCTTGCGCCGGGCGACCGCAGTGCTCGGCCTTGCTCCCGCCGAGACCGCAAGGGATCATCCGGCATGACCGTGCGCAACCTCGGCTACCTGCTGCAGCCAGGCTCGATCGCGCTCATCGGCGCCAGCCCGCGACCCGGCAGCGTCGGCCTGATCACCGCCCGCAACCTCGTCAAGGGCGGCTTCAAGGGCTCCGATCTGGCTGGTGAATCCGAAGCATGCAGCAATCGACGGAAACCCGTGCTTCCCGTCCGTCGCTGCCCTACCCGAGTGCCGGACCTCGCAGTGATCGTCACGCCACCCGATAGCGTGCCCGGGCTCATTCGCGACCTCGGCAGCAAGGGCACCCGCGCGGCGCTGGTGATCACCGCCGGCATCCGCGACGCCCTGCGAGCGCGCTATGCTGGAGGCAGCCCGCCCGCACCTGCTGCGCATTCAGGGCCCCAACTGCCTCGGCCTGATGCTGCCCCGCCTCGGCCTCAACGCCAGCTTCTCGCACTGCCCGCCGCTGCCGGGGGGCCTCGCGTTCCTGTCGCAGTCGGGCGCGCTGATCACGGCCATCATCGACTGGGCACGCGGCCGCAACATCGGCTTCTCGCACGTCGTCTCGCTGGGCGACATGGCCGACGTCGATTTCGGCGACATGCTCGACTACCTCGCCGGCCGATACCCAGAGCCGCGCCATCCTGCTCTACATGGAAGCGGTCACGCATGCGCCGAAGTTCATGTCGGCGGCGCGGCGGGCCGCACGCTCCAAGCCGGTCATCGTGGTCAAGGCCGGGCGCAGCGCGCCGGGCGCCAAGGCAGCGCTGTCGCACACGGGCGCCCTTGCCGGAGCCGATGCCGCCTACGAGGCCGCTTTCCGCCGCGCGGCCTGCTGCGCGTGCGCGAGCTGCGATGATCTGTTCAGCGCCGCCGAGATCCTGGCGCGGCATCCGCAGCTGTCCGGCGATCGGCTCGCCATCCTCACCAACGGCGGCGGGGCCGGCGTGCTGGCGGCCGATCGCCTGGGCGATCTCGGCGGCACGCTCGCCTTCGCTCTCCGATACCACGCGAGCGGCGCTCGATGCGCATCCTGCCGCCCACGTGGTCGCATGGCAACCCGGTCGACATCATCGGCGATGCCGGACCCGAGCGCTACGCGCGCGCGCTGGAAGCGCTGCTGAGGCGGACGACGCGGACGCGGTCCTGGTCATGAACTGTCCCGACGGCGCTCGCCTCGAGCACCGACGTCGCGCGAGCGAAGTCGCGGCCATGGTTGAACGCCACGGGCCAGCGGCCGGCGCAGCAAGCCGGTGCTCGCTGCCTGGCTTGGCGACGGCGCGAGCCAGGAGGCGCGCGCGCTGTTCGCGACGAAGGGCATCGGCAGCTTCGCCACGCCGGCCGAGGCGATCGACGGCTTCATGCAGCTCGTGCGCTATCCGCGCGCGCAGGAAGAGCTGATGCGCACGCCGCCATCGCTACCAGCCGACTTCGCCGTTCGACCAGGACGGGCGCGAGCGCGATCATCAAGTCGGCGCGGCAGCCGGGCGCACCGTGCTGTCCGAGGTCGAGGCCAAGCACTGCTCCCTGCCTACGGCATCCCAGTCGTGCCGACCGAGGTCGCGCGCGACCCCGGACGAGGTCGCAGCGCTGGCCGAGCGCTATCATCGCCGAGCACGGCAGCCGCGTGGTCAAGATCCTCTCCGACGATATCTCGCACAAGTCGGACGTCGGCGGCGTGCGGCTGGGGCTGCGAGCGCGCCGACGAAGCGCGAACGCGCGGCCGCAGCGACATGCTGGAGCGCATGCGCGCGCCATGCCGCAGGCGCGCAGCGATGGCTTCACGGTGCAGCCCATGATCCGCCGCCCGCACGCGCACGAGCTGATCCTCGGCATGTCGGTCGATCCACGCCTTCGGGCCGCTCATGATGTTCGGCGCCGGCGGCACGGCGGTGGAGGTGCTGCGCGATACCGCGCACGCGCTGCCGCCGCTCGACCTCAAGCTCGCGCGCGACCTGATGCGGCAGACCCGCGTGTCGGCGGCTCCTGCAGGGCTATCGCGACCGGCCCGCCGCCGATATCGAGCGCATCGCCGAGACGCTGGTGCGGCTCAGCTATCTCGTCGCGCAATCACCCCGCAGATCCGCGAGATCGACATCAATCCGCTGCTGGCCGACGACAAGGGCGTGATCGCGCTGGACGCACGCGTGGCAGTCGCCGACCCAGCGAGAGGCCCGCGCGTGCCGATGGCCATCAGGCCCTATCCCTCGCAGTGGGAGGCGGATGCCGAGCTCGACCAGCGTCGGGACGGTCTGCATCCGCCCGATCCGCCCGGAGGACGAAGCGCTCTACGCGGACTTCTTCGCCAAGCGTGACCGCCGAGCGACCAGCGGCTGCGGTTCTTCACCGCGGCGCCCGACCTCTCGCACCAGTTCCTGGCGCGGCTGACGCAGATCGACTACGCCCGCGAGATGGCGTTCGTGGCCATCGACAGGCAGCGGCGCGCTGCTGGGCGTCGTGCGCATGGTCGCCGATCCCGACTACATGCGCGCCGAATACGCCATTCTCGTCAGGTCCGACCTCAAGGGCCTAGGCCTCGGCTGGCGCCTGATGCAGCACCTGATCGCCTACGCCAAGGCCGAGAACTGAGCGAGCTGCACGGCTCCGTGCTGGCCGACAACACCACCATGCTGCACATGTGCCGGGAGCTCGGCTTTGCCATCGCGCCCGAGCCCGGCGACCACGGCGTCAAGCGCGTGCGGCTGCAGCTCGTCTGAATCCCAAGCGCGGGAATGCAACGCGTCGGGACAAGGTCGCCGCCCAGTCCGTCTCGGCACTTGGCTCAAAGCCACCGTGGTCAGAGCGTCGCCCTCAGACGGCTTGACCCACGTCAAGGTCCGTGAAGGAGCGAGCCGCAGAATGCTTGCCACAAGAGGGGACTAGGAGCATGAGGGCTATTGCCTCGCAACGGTGGGGGCAGCGCTGCGGCGTGGACGTCAGGCGGCCTGGCGGGCTTTAAGGCCCGCGGCAAAGCTCAGCACGGCGGAGGTGAGATTCCCCACCTTTAAATCCTTGTCGGTCAAGGCGAGCGTCGCGACTGGCGCCCGCGTGGCTAGCGCTTGCATCTCGCAGAGGGCCTTGTCGGAGGACGCGCCGCCGAGCGTCATGAGAAACGCTACCTGGGGGAGCTTGCCGGCCTGCTGGCGCAGCAGCGCCCGCACGGGTGTCGTCACACGCCCAGCCCACATTGGGCCACCGATCACGACGAGGTCGTAGGCTGCGAGGTCGTGTTGCAGCGGGGCGATGGCGGGCATGCGGTCGGCCCAGCTGTCGTAGCCTGCTTTGATAAAACCGACGGGGCGCATGCGATAGCGGTCGCAGCGAAGCTCCTCGAAGTCGGCGCCCAGCTCGTGGGCCACCGCCTCGGCCACCCGCCGGGTCGTGCCGGATAGGGAGTAGTAGACCACCAGCGTTTTCAACATCGTGCGCTTCCGGTTTCTTGCCGAGGTCAATTCCGAAGCAGCAAGCCGGGCCCGGGGCGGCTGACATTGACCCGGATCAAGAAACGCCAAACACGCTAGTGGAGGTGTGGCAGGCCAACGCCGGCGGACGCTATCGCCACCGCAACGACACCTATATAGCGCCGATTGATCCCAACTTTGGCGGCTGCGGACGCGCGCTGACCGACGCCGACGGCACCTACTACTTCCGCACCATCAAGCCCGGCCCATACCCCTGGCGCAACTACGTCAACAGCTGGCGGCCGGCCCACATCCACTATTCGGTGTTCGGCTCGGGCTTCGCCCAGCGGCTCATCACCCAGATGTACTTCGAGGGCGACCCGCTGATCTCGAAGTGCCCCATCGTCAGCACCATTCCCGACCCCGAAGCGGTCTCAACGCCAGCGTGCCCATCGACACACTGGCATACCGCTTTGACATCGTGCTGCGCGGACAGCGATCGACACTGTTCGAGAACAAGCTGGAGGGGAATTGAGCCATGGTGCAGACGCTCAACTACCTGCGCGAGACGCCCTCGCAGACGGCCGGGCCCTATGTGCACATCGGGCTCATCCCGCACCAGGCTGGCTTCGAGATCTTCGAGAACAACTTCTCCAATGTGTTGTCCGGCCCCAAGACGCGCGGCGAGCGCATCACCATCGAGGGCCGGGTCATTGACGGCACCGGCACGCCGCTACGCGATGTGCTGGTCGAGATCTGGCAGGCCAACTCGGAGGGCCGCTACCGGCATCCCGCCGACGCGCGTGCCTCCAAGCCCGTTGACGAGCACTTCCGCGGCTGGGGTCGCACGGGCGCCGACTTCAAGACCGGCTTCTACACCTTCGAGACCATCAAGCCGGGACCAGTCGCGGGCCGCGCTGGGCACAAGCCGATGGCGCCGCACATCAACTTCTGGATCGTGGCACGCGGCATCAATATCGGGCTCAACACGCGCATGTACTTCGCCGACGAGGCGGCCGCGAATGCCGCCGACCCGGTGCTGAACCTGATCGAGCAGGAGGTGCGGCTGGCGACGCTGATCGCCCAGCGGCAGGTGCGGGACGGCCAGGTTGTCTACACCTTCGACATCCGCGTGCAAGGCGAGGGTGAGACCGTGTTCTTCGACATCTGAGCGCACGGCGCAGGGCGACGCAGACCATGAACACGCGGCAGCTCGAGGGGACTGGCGCCGGCAGCCATGCCGCCGAAGCCACAGATGTGACCGTGCGGCAGGTCGCCTTCGAAGCACCCTGGGTGTGGCTCACGGCAGGCTGGCGCGACCTGTGGGCGGCGCCATCGATCAGTGTCGCCTACGGCGCGCTGTTCGCGATGCTGGCGGCGGGAATGGTGCTGGGGCTGACGGTAAGCGGGCTGGAATCACTGATCCTGGCGCTGGGCGGCGGGTTGACCCGGGTGCCCATGCTAGTCCGCTGCACTCACGGTTCAATTTGGCGGGTCGTGACGAAGAGCCAGACCGCTATGCCCACAAGAAGCAAGGAAAGCGCCCGGCGCACGATCGTGCTGCGGCGCTCGTCCTCAAGCCACGGCCTCGCGACATTGGCAAGGAGCACGACTGCCGAATGAACCAGCGTGGCAATCGTCACGTAAATGAGAGATAACAAAATAGCTTGCCCAACCACCAGACGTGTCTCGGTCACAAATGTCGGTAGGACCGCAATGTAGAAGATGCCAGCCTTGGGATTGAGTAGATTGGTGACCAGTCCACGCAGGCAATGCTTGGAATCGGACGCTCCGACTGTGGCTGTGCTTGGTGATGTCTCCTCGCCATACCAGCCCTCGTAGGCGAGCCACAGCAGATACACGGCGCCGGCCCAGCGTAGCATCTCGTAGAGCATGCGTGAGTTGGCAATGAGCGCCGTGAGACCTGAGGACCGCGCCGAGACCGACGATTGACAAGCCGAGCGCGACGCCGAGCGTCGCCGCAAACCCAGCGCGGCGCCCTTTGGTCGCACTGAGTATAGCCAAGTAGGCCATGTTGGGACCCGGCGTAAGTTCGATCACGAGGCACGTGACAGCGAACGCCGACAGCGTTCCCAAAGTGACAGTGGCCATCGTGCCTCGGGATTTTCAGCGCAGTAGCTGCTGGCCGGCTTTCGTCTCGAGTGTCGGTCGTCTGGAAGCTAGGAAGTAGCGCAGGAAATCGGCGGCAATGCTACTAACAGTTACCGCAGTCAGGCTTCTGCCTGGCTCAGAGGGAACGAGGTGATCTCATGTACAAATGCATTCTGCTTCCCACTGATGGCACCGAGTTCTGCGAGCGCGCCTTCCGCCATGGCATCGAACTCGCAAAGCTCGTGCAGGCCAAGGTGGTTGGATTGACAGTGACACTGCCGATCCACAGTGCAGTGCCGCGCAGTCTGATCCCTAAGAATCTCGCCGCAGTCATTCATAGCGAGACGGTCAAAGCCGCCGACGAGAAGCTCTCCGTCGTTCAGAAGCTGGCGACCGAGGCTGGCGTTGCTGTCGAAACTATGCGGCAGAGCAACGATCATCCTTGGCAGGCGATCGTGGATGCGGCAAAGGACAAGCAGTGCGACTTGATCGTCATGGCCTCGCACGGTCGGCGCGGAGTATCCGCGTTTGTGCTCGGCAGCGAGACACAGAAGGTGTTGACCCATTCAAGCATCCCCGTGCTGGTGGTGCGGTAAGGGGTGTGACACGCGCAAGCGTTGTGCAGACCCGGCGCAACAGATCAGGCGCGTCCGGGTTCGTTCGCTAGCAACGCCATAGGGAATTCAGCCATCCGACGATGGGATACCGAGTGGTGACGAAGGGCCAAGGGGCGATACCGACGGGGAGCACCCCCGGGCTCAAGCGCAGCCTCTCGCTCCGAGACACGCGACGCTCTACGGCCTTGCCACCGTTGTCGGTTTCTTCGTCACCGGAATTGCTGTCATTTCCGCCGCGACGATCAGCGTCGGCGCTGATCTCGATCGCCTGCGATGCGCATCTCGACGGTTCCGGATCTTCAAACTTTACCGCATTGTCGAGCAGATTGCGCGCGACGCGTTTGAGCGCGGCCGGCCGGCATTCGTAGACGAGGGGTCCTGTGGGCTGCATGCGGACGTCGAAGCCGGCCTCACGCATATCCTCGACAACGCTGTGTAGGAGAGAGGCAAGGTCCGTGGGCGGCGAGGCTCGAAACACCAGCCTTCAGCCACTTCGGCCTCCAGGCCGCCCGTGCAAAGGTCGAGCTTCACGTTGAAGCCCTGGAACCCAACCAAGTCATAGTCTAACTAATCTTGGTCGCGTAGTCTGCTCGAACAGCCAATTTCACCGACCACGCAAGTCGCGACGCAAGCCACCCATCATAGGGCTGCGCGCTCATCCCCGTACTATGAAGAGGCATTCGCAGAAACAATAAGGAGCCCAAACATGAGGGACTCGTTCCGCCGGGTGGCAGAGCACACCGCACATGCCGTCGGGTCGCCTTGGGCGTTCCTTCTCGCGCTGCTCACAATAGCCGTATGGGGCGTTACGGGTCCGTATTTCAATTACTCGGACACCTGGCAGCTCTTCATCAACACTGGCACGACGATCATCACATTCTTGATGGTCTTCCTGATCCAGAACACACAGAACCGAGAGACGAGAATCGTCACGTTGAAGCTCGATGAATTGTTGCGCGGCGTTGAAGGGGCAAGAACCGGGCTGGTCAAGCTCGATCACATGACCGATCAGGAGCTCGAAATTGTTCAGCAAGAGTTCGCTCGGCTGCGCGACAAGTACGCACCACTGATCGACGACGACCTGGCTCATGTAGAACGCGAGCTGGAGATGCGCAGGCGACGGGACTAGTAGCGTGCGTTATGGGATTAAGTTGTCCAACCTCGCGACCGCCAGCTCGTCAACGGCGTCATGCTTGGCACTACCGGCCTGCTGGCGCTTCCTGACAGCCGTCTTCGCCGCCAACCACAAGGCGATCGCGCATCGTCAATCACGCCCCGGTGCTGCCACGCCCTGATGTCAGGTGGCTTCCGGCCTTTCGACAGACGTGAACTCCCCTTACTTGCGGAGCTGGCACGGAACCGCCGAAGTCCCGTCGGCCTATCTTCGGCTTATCTGGTGTGAAGCTGACCAGCACCAACCTTGCTTACAGGCAGGTTGTGACCCAACTCGGAACATCCTACCGCACCGCAAACCGAGGATGCTTGCCCGTTACCGTGTCACGTCCAGCGTCCGCGTGGCCGGCTGCCCCGCCTCATAGCCCCGTGCGAGAAGCCGACCGCTGGCGGGTTCGGCCATCATGGCAAGTCGCGTTTCGGCGTTCAGCAACGGCCACGTCAGCCAACCGAAACGCGAGTCCCACTGCGAAGGTGTGACGCGCATGGCGGCGAGCCGCGCACCGTTCTCGTAGGCGCGATGGTGGCCGGGCTGCCAAGTGGGTGTACGCCATTCGTTGGCCGCATGGGTGTCCGTGAGAGCGCTCGCTTCGGTGGGGCGGCGCTCTACAATCACCCCTTCGTCTGCCCGGACGCCGACGAGCGTGAAGATGGCGGGCGTCGTGATCGGTGTCGTCTCGAGCATTGCCCGGGCAGCCGCATAATCCGGCGCGGTTTCAAACACGCGGCGGAGAAGGTGGATAGGCTGGGTGTGGGGTGAGCGCCAAACCTGACCCTTTGCGATGAGCCAGTCGACGGGAAGAAGGCCGACGCGGCGCGGTGGCATCGGCTGGTTGATCGCGGCCGCAAACCGGCCCGGTGCGATCGCCTGCAGCACCCCCGTGAAGGCCGGCCAAGTAAGCGAGAGCCAGGTACCCAGAGGATTGGCAATGCGTGCGGCGACGACAAATCGTCCGATGCCAGCAACGTTCCAGTCGAGCGTGCGCAGAAGACGCGCCGAGTGTCCCTCAGGCGTCGGCTTGATCGCGGTCGTGCACCCCCATTCGTATTGCACGTTGAGATAGTAGAGCCCGGGTGCCCGCGACAGCATGGCCAGCGCATCGAGCTCGGCCAGATAACGTGAAGCGTTGCGCACGAGCCAGCGCCGCGACAGCTGATCCAGCAAACCCAGGACCGGTCTCGGCGTGCGAGCGGTGGCCATCTCCAGCAGGTCGTACCCGCGCACTCCGACGCGTCGTGCGAGTTCGATCGGGAAATCCCTCCCTACATCATAGACAGGGATTTCGGGCAGCTCGGCTTCGGCTGGCATTGCGCAACCAAGCACAAAAAAGGCGCTGCCGCACCGGCGCCGTTGGTCCTGCTATATCAGGCCGTCGATGTCAGCGAACGTGGCGGCATTCGCCGTCGCAGCATTGCTGTTGCCTCGCCGGTTTGCTGCCCAGCTGGCTGACAAGTCGGATCCGCGCATAGTGCTCGGAATCACAGCAGGTCGCAGCGACGGGAGGTGCAGCTGATGCGTAGCGCTATATTATCAATCGTTCCGCTTCAAGGTGATGATATAGGCAACTAAGTCTCTGATATCTTGTGCAGTCAGCGAGACGCTCGGCATGGCAGGATGCGGAACGATAATCCTTCCAGCAAGATGTTCGGCCGTCGATCCTGCCCGGTTGGCGATAGCTGGGAAACCCGGAACATCTGCCCGTATGGGCCCGGACGTCTGACTATCGATGATGTGACAGTTGGTACAAAGGCGCGCCGCGAGTTCCTGGCCGCGGCGTGGGTTGCTGGCACCCTGTTGCGCTACAGACGAACCCGCGACAATGGCCGTCCACACGACTGCAACGGCTATGGACGCGCAAATATTTGCTCGCAATTGTTTCCTCGGTCCCCGCTTGCAAAGCGGTTCCACATGGCTTTGGTGGATACTTGCTCTGCCTGACTTTCGATCTTGCCGCTGCCTCGTGTAGCGAATGCGGTTAACCGCTCCTATTTACTGGAGCCGCTACTCGCATCGGGGAAGCCCGCCCGCATGTATGCAATCACACGCCAGATATCATCGCGGGAAAGCTTGTCCTTGAACGCCGGCATCTCCGATTCGAATTGCTTGCCACCGTCCGAGATGGCCCAAATCAAGTACTCGTCAACAGCAATTGGGCGCCTGATCATGTACGCGAGAAGTGCCGGTGAAGGAGATACCGCCAGCCCTGGCTCGCCGTCGCCCATCCCGTCCCGGCCATGGCAAACGGCACAATGCTCGTTAAACAGTTTATTGCCCGCAGAGATGGTTTGAGGTCCAGGCGGCACCGTCGACTTGACACCCTCATAGCTCTTCGGAACACCATACTGCATATACGTCGTGTGGCGGAGCAGGCGCACCATCATGCCCTTAGGCATGTTGCCTGGTCCCCATAGTTCACGCACCATCCAGTCCGGCTGCCAGTAGTCGAAGCTGCGTGGAGAAGGCGACCGATCCTGCGATCCAAGTGGCGCAAACTTCCCAAGAGCGGAAAGCACAATCAACGTGGCAAGAAGGACGGCCAAACGCGCTCGCATTGCTTTCGCCCCTGGATTGTGTTGCCGAAGCCGATGCCGACTCCAAGCGTATCATTCTCTCTTGATGGCGTAGTCAACGCGTGGTGATTGCTGGTCCCAACGGATTGGGCTCCACATCGCAAAGCTCAACCAAATGCGGGCTTGCCTGCACCATTTGGCCGCACACGGTCTCAAATTCCTCCGGTCTGGACGGCTGGAGCCAGAGCACCAGCCGGCCACTTTCGATGTGCCATTGTAGCTCCTTGGCCTGTTCCAGACTCACCCAACCTCGAAGAGCATGTGCAAGGTCGTGCGCTCCCGCTGCCGATCGCGTAGCGAGCTGCGCCGCGAGCCTGCCGGTGGTGCAACGAACGCGTCCGGGCGATGCGGCGAAATGCAGCTCCGTCATGTCCTGCACGGGCCAGGAACCCGCCAGCACCGGCGGCTCATCCGCGCGCGTGTGAAGCAAGGCACCGAAGCGGCCTATTCTCTCGCTCCCTAAATTGGCAAGAAGACTCTCCACGGCATCCCAATCGTCGAACACGGCGATGACGAATTGGCTTCGCTTCATGGCCCTACACCTTGGGGCTCGCTCTCAGCCTGAATATGCCGATCACAAGTTATCCCGTCTTCCCGACCCACCTTTGATTTGAATCAATGTCACTGCACCTTCCTCAAGCCACGTTCTCCCACGACCCAACCGTTGCGCGGGAGTACACCATGGTTGCGAACCTGGAGCAGCTTCACGCCCTCTTGACCCTGCAGCGTGCGCTCGACAGAAGCGTGGACAGCGATTGGCTGCGGGGGTCCACGACCGGCAGTGGGACGTTTCCGCCTATCAATATCTTTCAGCAGGGGGAGGATTTTGTCGCGCTTGTTGAGCTGCCTGGCGTCTCCAAGGATGCCGTCGAGATCCAGGCAAAGGACCGCTCTATTCGGCTCTCGGGCAAAAGAACCATCACCTTCCAGGACACCGCGAGCGTACATCGCAGGGAGCGCGTGTCTGGAGTCTTCGACCGCACGATCACACTGCCCGTGCAGATCGACGTTGATCGCTTAAGAGCGGAATACAAGGACGGTGTGCTCGCTCTTTTCATTCCGCGGGCCGAGAATGACAAGCCTCGCGCTATTAAGATCGGCTAGCGACACGAGAGGAGGTGTCCATGACCCCACAAGAGCTACAGGTGCAACAGAAGCGGGAGCTCGAGCAGAAGCAAGAAGCGACCGTGCCGGCCCGTTACTTCATCCCGGATGCTGATATCTACGAGACGGATCAGGCGCTGACCGTGCTGTTGGAAATGCCGGGTGTAGATAAGAGCAACATCGACATAGGCGTAGAACAGGATGTGCTCGACGTTGAGGGCAGGATTGATTTCTCTAAGTATCAAGGCTTGACGCCGATCTACCGGAATATCCTGTCGGCCACTATCGGCGAGGCTTCTCGCTGTCGAGCCAAATTGATCAGCACAAGATCAGCGCGGACATGAGCGATGGCGTCCTGACCATCACTCTGCCGAAGATCGAGAAAGTCAAGCCTCGGCGGATCAGCATCGGCTAGATCGAAAGGGCTCGTCGGTAAAGCGCGGTGCGCGTGTCAATCTCTGCGAGGAAGAGAATGCTTAGGGGGATTGGACTTGCCTGCCTTGTCGTGGTTGTCACGGCGAGTGGTGCCAGGGCGGACCCTCTTGCCGATTGCAGCCAGGGTCGTAATTCCGAGTTCAGATTACGTGCGTGCTCGCAGGTCATTTCAAGCCCTGCTTACGGCTCCGACGACAAGGCCATCGCCCACCGGAATCGAGGCAATGCGCGAGCTGACGCCGGCGCCGCGGCAGAAGCCGTTGCCGACTTCAGCGAGGCCATCAAGCTTCTGTCCAGCGATGCGATGAGCTATGCCGGCCGAGGCCGGGCCAAGCTGACCCAGGGCGATGTCTCTGGTGCGATCGCCGACTACACGGAGGCTCTTCGCCTTACCCCCAACAGCGCCTCCTTCTTCATTGGCCGTGGCCACGCCCGCTTCGTACAGGGAGACCTGTCGGCCGCTATTGCGGATTTCACGGAGGCAATCCGGGTCAATCCCAAGAGTGCAAGCGCTTTCAACCGGCGTGGTCTCGCCTACCGCAGGTCGGGCGAATTGGCGCGTGCGATCGATGACTACACAGCCGCCATTACGATCAATCCTGCGTACGCGCTGGCCTTCAACAATCGCGGATATGTCTACGAAGCCCAGGGCCGCAACGAGGAGGCGATATGGGATCTTCAGGTTGCGCTACTGCTCGATCCGACTCTGGTCGGCGCCAGGGATGGCCTCGTGCGACTGGGAATAACGGCGGCGTGGCTCGAAGAGACCGAAAAGCGGATTAAAGCAGGGAAAGCACTTGTCGAGCAGAGCTGTAGCGGGTGTCACGCGGTAGGTGCTACCGGCGCGAGCCCCAACAAGAAAGCACCCGAATTTCGGAACATGCACGCCCGGCACCCAAATCTTGCCTTGCGCGAGCCGCTCTCCCGCGGGATAGCTGCGCCGCATGACGAGATGCCGAAATTTGCCCTCTCCGGTCCGCAGATCGACACCATCATTGCCTACATCAACAGCCTGTCGGCGACCAAAGGTACGGCGGCGAAGGCCAAGCCCCCGATGCTGGCGACGGACGCGATGGACATCGGCGATGCACGCAAGGGGCTCAACTACGCGCGGAAGGTCTGTGCGGCGTGTCACAACGTCCAACGGAGCGATGCCGCGTCGCTGAACAGCAAAGCGCCGCCGTTCAAGCAAATCGCCAACACACCCGGCATGTCCGTCACGGCGCTGACCGTGTGGTCGCGCACGATACATCCGACGATGCCAAACCTGATCATCCAGCCCAACGATATGGATGACCTCATTGAGTATATCCTAAGCTTGCGAGACCGGAAGGGATAGCGCCCAGCGAGCTGCCGCTCCAGCTGATCCATTAACTTGGCACCGCGCTCGGACGAGGTGCCGAACTTGTCGCGGCGCATCTTGGCGATGGTGAGTTTGAGGGCCGTGCGGTTGCGCACTTCGGCTTCGAGGCGTCTTCAGCGCGCCTCTCCAAAGCAACCCTCGCAGCATGCTCGGTGCTGAGCATTCTCTTCGGCGCGGCAAGTCCGTTGAGGAGCCTGGCAGCATCGAGCGTTCATCGGCGCGCGTGATAGCTGTTTCGGACCGATCGCTATCAGCCTCGGCGCTGCCTCCTCACAACCTAAAGGGTGGTCATCTCTTACGGTTCGGAGCCGTTTGACACTGTCACCGGACCACCGATCGACGGAGCAACGGACGCACCAAGTCGGGCGCCGAGCTGACACTTGCGCCCCCTGTCCTCGACGTGCAGCTTTCCGATGCAGTCTCTCGGGCGCCGAGACCAGGCTGTGAGGCGATCCGCGGATCGCGCTATGCGCTGGCGGGCACGCAAGGCCACGTCCACGCCAAGCGGGGAAAGGGGACATCATGGAGTTGGGAATTGTTTCCGCACTGTCGCTGCTGCTCGTCGCCGCGACCGTCATTGTGCACTACGAGTTCCTGCGCGGTCTCTCGGGTCTGACGGAGCATCTGCCGGTTCCCCGGCGCGCGCAAATTCTCGTCGTCATTGGGGGCGTTTTCTTTGCGCATCTCGCCGAGGTTACGCTTTACGCCATCGCATACTACGCCGTGCAGACCTGGATGGGGCTCGGCCGGATCGATGGCGAGATCGAAGGCGGAGGGTTGGACTTCTTCTATTTCTCCATCACCACGTACACCACCCTCGGGGTGGGGGACTTGCACCCGCGCGGTCCGCTGCGGCTGATTGCAGGCGTCGAGTCCCTGAATGGCCTCGTGTTGATCGGCTGGTCGGCGTCGTTCACCTATCTCGAAATGGCGCGGTTCTGGGAGGATGGACCGCTCAGATCGGGGTTACGGCGTCGCCGGTAGGGTGGCCTTACCGGCGAAGTATGGTCGTCATGGTAGCCGCGATCACACTCGTCCTGGCACAAATTCTCCCGACGAGGGCGACGGCGGACCCGCTTAATCGTCGTTGCGGTATCGGCAGTGTCACCTCCAAACCGCTCGTAACCTCATACAACAGTGCAGCCGACGTGCCCCGGTGAATGAGGTTGCCACATGAGGGGCAGATACCGCGCAGCACGCCCGATCGCTGTCCGTTAGGCAACCAATCGACCATATTGCCAGCGGGAACCTTCGGCACGCGGCACCTCACGCAGAATAGATGCCCGGGTGGCTATCAGACCCATCTGGAAGCGCTGTCAGCTGATGAGCTAAGAGACCTTGTTGAGAAGGAGAAGGAAAAGCGCGCCGCTTTAGAGGACGCCAAGCTTCAATTTAGCGAGCCTCTTTTCAGGGGTGGACCTCACGCATTGGGGAAGTTTGGCATGTTGGACGCTCCCGGAGGCGGTAGCATTGTCCCAGGGAAAGAAGCCGGAGAGCGTGGATATGTAGCAACCCTCACTGATGCAGCTCAAATCTGTCCGCTTGCAAAAAGCTACGTTCGCCTTAGGGATCGCGTCTTGCGAGCAGGGAGGGCTGGAGAATTGGCCGATCCTGTATCGCCCGTAAAGTACGTCGAATGGGCCCACGGGAACGAAATAGTTCTTCCCGAGCCCTTGGTATCTGCTGTTACGCGCCGTTTTGACATGCTTAAAGACAACGAAACCCTTCGCAAAGAGAACAGGAAGCTCGTTGAACAGGTCACCCAGCTTGAGGGCCTTGTTGCCGCTCTCAAGATGAGTAGGAGCGACGAAAGCGGTGACCGGCCTGATCGTCCTTTGAAACGGCGCGAACGAGACAGCCTGCACCTGATCATGCTTGCATGCGCAATAAAGGGTTACGATACGAGCCTTTCAAGCGTGGTAAAGCGCCACTGCTGATCAGTCAGGAGTTGGATCTTTGGGGTCTGCGATTGAGCGACGACACGGTGCGAAATCACCTCAGCGAAGCTACCGAACTGCTTCCTGGCGACTGGCAACAGGCACGAGCTAAGCGCCTGCGGCACCAGGGAAACCCCGCCTAGAGTCTTTCCGCTCTTAGTGGAATCGCGAGGGATTCCCAAATCAGGGGCGATCTGATTCAAGCTGCGTGCTGGAGCGGAGGCCAGCACGCGATGGCTCGACCCTACTCTCTCGACCTGCGTGAGCGTGTGGTTTCGCAGTTGGAGCGCGGCCTGTCGTGTCGGCAGGTGGCGCGGCTCAACGACATCGCCCCATCGACAGCGGTGAAGTGGCATGGCCGGATGCGCGAGGCTGGCAGTCCTGCGTCCAAGCCGATGGGTGGCAAACGGCCCTATCTGCTCGCAGGCGAGCGCGAGTGGCTGCTCGCCCGCCTCCGGAAAAAGCCGGACCTGACGTTGCACGAGCTGCTGGACGAATTGGCCGAGCGCGGCATGGTGGTAGCCTGCGACACGCTTTGGCGCTTTCTGAAGCGCGAGGGCGTCAGCTTCAAAAAAAACCGTGCTCGCCTGCGAGCAGGACCGGCCTGACGTCGCCCGCCGTCGCCGGTGGTGGCACCGGCTGCAGCCGCGGCTGGCGCCCGAGCGCCTGGTCTTCATCGACGAGACGTGGACCAAGACCAACATGACCCGCACGCACGGCTGGTGGCGGCGCGGCGAGCCGTTGAAGGCGAAAGTGCCGCACGGCCACTGGCGCACCACCACCTTCCTGGCAGCCCTGCGCAATGACGCCATCACCGCGCCGCTCGTGCTCGACGGCCCGATCAACGGCGAGACCTTCCGCGCCTACGTCGAGCAGGTGCTGATCCCCACGCTCGAGCCCGGCGACATCGTCGTGATGGACAACCTCGGCTCGCACAAGGGCGCCGAGGTGCAGCGCCTGCTCCGCGCCGTCGGCGCCAGGCCGCTGTTCCTGCCGCCCTACTCGCCCGACCTCAACCCGATCGAGCAGGCCTTCGCCAAGCTCAAGACCCTGCTGCGCAAGGCCGACGAGCGCACCGTCGAAGGAATGTGGAACCGCATCGGCAAGCTCATCGACCGCTTTACGCCAACCGAGTGTGCGAACTACTTCCGCAACGCTGGATATGGTTCCACATAAGTCGGAAGGGCTCTAGACCTCACGCGAAGTCCTACCTTCGCAGGACGCTCAATACGTCCGAAGGCGCTTAACGTTGCCCAATTCGTCGAGATGGTCCGCCCAACATTGCAGGGCCCGCGAGACAAGCGGAAGCATGAGTGAATGGTTGTAGTGTGTGCGGGTCACGCCGATCGGCGCGTGACCAAGGATTGCCGCAATGACATCTGGTCTCTCACCGCAGTCTCCAAGCCATGAACTCAAAGCCCTGCGAAAGTCGTGCGCTGTTACGCTGCGTGTTCCTACCAGCCCAATTTCGGCGCAACATCGGGCCATAGCCGTTGACACCGCCCTCCTTTCAGTGACTTCGAACAACCTGGCGCGCCCTCCGGCGCTCGCGAGGGTTTCGCGAAAGAGTGCTGCTGCCTGGTCCGACAGAGGACGGACTACTGCGCGCCCACTCTTCGATCTCCCTCGTACCCGCCTTCCTCTCTCAAGGCGATCACCCGGGACCACCCAAGTGGGACCGGGGTGCCCGGCGTAGCCGTCCCAGTTTAGATCTCCGACTCGCAGAGCCGGACCTCCGAACTCCTTGCTCCAGTTAGCAGTAGCAAGTGCAGAATGCGGCGGAGGTCGTCCGAGCGACGCGCCTTGATCGCTTGCAGCAGCAGCCGGAGTTCGTCATTTCCCGGGGTCCTATCCCGTGGAATATTCGCTGCCCGCCTCGTAATGCCAGAAGCAGGGTTGGAAGCGACGATCCGCTCGCCAAGCGCCCATGAAAATACACTCGATACCGCTGCTCTTGTGCGATCAGCCGTCGTAGGCGTTTCTTTGGCCGTGCTCTCCACCACAGCAATGATATCCTCGGGCCTAACTTCTTTGGCCGGCACGTCACCAAAAATGGGGTTGGCGTGCGTGTCGATACACCATTGGTAATAGGCACGCGTGCTCGTCGCGAGGTCACCGACGTCAAGCCGTTTTTGGGCAAGCTCGCGAAAAGTTGGCGCTACGGTTCGGTCTCGCACCTCTCGCGCGGGATTGGCCAGCACCCTTGGGTCGCGGATTCGGGCCCTTTCCTCATCTGCCCTACGCCTCGCTTCCGAAAGACCAACATGCGGATAATGGCCCAGGATTACGCGCTCCTGCTTTCCCGACCTTCCGTCAACGTATTTCAATCGCCAAACGCCGCCCCGCGGTCCAGCGCGAAGCTCCAGTCCACTTGAGCCTTCATCTCGGATGTCAGTTCGCATACCCGAGCGCTTGGCCTTAGCGATCAGCCTTCTGACTTCGAGGTCGGTTAGCCTGCGCATTGTGGGCAACTGGGGACTGTGTGGGGACCATAATGAGGCGGCTTTCCCTGGACGCCGTCGGACAGCAGTGAAGCGGAACGCACCACTTCTCTCGACTATACAAGGCTTTTGCGGGACGAGATGAGCTATATTGGACTCAGTCGGACTGGCACCGCTAGTACCTGAAACTAGTGCGTCTACCAATTCCGCCACCTGGGCAGGCAACGATTTCAAAGGGTTCGGCAATCACGGCCGGTGTGGCCATGGCGATCGGCGCTTCGCCCCTCGACGCCGCGCATGTCTAGCGCGCGGATACCGGCCTCGCAAGTGGCACAAACGGGATGCCGCAGCGGCTCGATTCACGGGCTTGCCCGCGCCCATGCCACAATCGATGCTGAAAGGTGAGGCGTCGGTTGGCGCTGCGGCCTGGCCCCTGCCGGGCAGGCGTGGCGGATGTATTGGGACGTGCGGGCATGCACCGAATTGTAGCGTTGGCGCTCCTCGGCCTCCTCCTCCAAGGCTGCGCGATGGCGGCCACCGTCGACAGGGATGCGGTATTCTTCGCGGGCCTGTTCGATGGACCCGTCGGCGGCACGTGCAGGGAGCTGCGCAGCGAGCTCAGGGCCGAGATCGAGGGCATCAAGGCCGCGCAGAAGAAGGCCGACGACGATTTCATCGCCGAGCAGAATGCGGAGCCCAAACCGGCCCCGCCGCCGAGGCTGCGCCCGCGCCTCGGGCGCAAGAACGATCCGCTGGCTGCGCTCAAGGACGTTGCCCGGCGCACCAAGGTCGCCGAGGAGATCAATCAGAAGCTCAAGACGCGCGGCTGCCGGGCGATGGACATCGAGCAAGCTCTGAAAGCCCCCGCCGAGGGCAAATGAGCGGCCACGATGGCGCCAGGCGCAGCGGCAGACGCGGGAGGCCTCACCGAGCATCGCGTGTTCGGCGAGTTCGCGTTCCTCACAGCGCATCTGCCTGACGCGCTCGCCCAGCGACGCGGAGGCCCGCTTCGAGGAGCTGTGGGCGCTGCACCCGGCGGAGTTCTATGAGATGCGCCAGCCGGGCACAGGCGCCACCATCCCCGTGCCGCGCTGGCAGCAGGCCTATGGCCGCGACTATCGCTACAGCGGCAACGTCAACCGCGCGCTGCCGGTGCCCTCCATCCTGGCGCCGTACCTGACCTGGGCGCAGGCCGCCATCGATGCGCGCCTCAACGGCTACCTCTCAACTGGTACGACGCGGGCCTCGCCCACCGCATCGGCGCGCATCGCGACAGCACGACCGGGCTCGTGGAAGGCGCGCCCATCGTCACCATCTCGCTCGGCGCCACGCGCGTGTTCCGCCTGTGGGCGAAGGACAAGGGCCACGCCGACTTCCAAGCCACGCACGGCAGCGTGTTCGTGCTGCCCTGGGAGACCAACAAGGGCGTCAAGCACGGCGTGCCGCACCGCGCCAGCGACACCGGCCGCCGCATCTCCATCACGCTCCGCGCCTTTTCGGACTGACCAAAGCGGGCCTTGCGCACCTCCCGCCGCACCTTTCAAGGCTGTCGACGGCCAGCCGCCGCGCGGCTTTGCCGCTTCACACAGACCTGGATGGGCGCTATTCCCCAAAGGTGCGATCGACGGGAGGGCGGCGGTGAGCTTGCGATTGGAGCACGGAAGCCTGGTCACGGTGTTGGGCGGGTCGGGCTTCGTCGGCCGGTACGCGGTCAGGGCGCTCGCCGGCGACGGCTGGCGTGTGCGCGCCGCGGTGCGCCGCCCCGATCTTGCCGGACATCTCCAGCCCATGGGCGCGGTCGGGCAAATCCAGCCCGTGCAGGCCAACATCCGCTACCCGGATTCACTGGCGCGGGCCTTCGAGGGCGCGGACGCGGTGGTGAACCTCGTCGGCATCCTGGCGAAGTCGGGTGCCGCAGACTTTCCACGCCGTGCACGTTGCGGGAGCCAGAGCCGCCGCCAAGGCAGCACGCGAGGCCGGCGCCAAGAGCTTCGTGCATGTCTCGGCCATCGGCGCGGACCGCAAGTCGCCCGGCAGCTACGGCCGCACCAAGGCGGCAGGCGAGGCCGCCGTGCTCGCGGAGTTTCCCGACGCCATGATCCTGCGCCCCTCGCTGGTGTTCGGCCCGGAGGATCAGCTCTTCAATCGCTTCGCGGGCATGGCGCGCATGTCGCCCTTCCTGCCGCTGATCGGCGGCGGCAAGACCTTGTTCCAGCCGGTCCATGCCGGCGACGTGGGCGCCGCGATCGCGGCAGCCTGTGCCGGACAAGGCCAAGCCGCGCGCCGCCTACGAGCTGGGCGGACCCGATATCATCTCGTTTCGCCAGCTGCTCGACCTTACCCAGCATTGGTCGGGACGCAGGCGCTGGTATGTGCGCCTTCCCTTCTGGCTCGCGAAGCTCGGTGCGCTGCTGACGGTGCCGCTGCCCAACTCCCTGCGCCCGTTGACCGTCGATCAGGTGCGCATGCTGACGCGGCCCAACGTGGTGAGCAAGGAGGCGGCGGGCGAGGGGCGGACGCTGGCGGGCCTCGGGATCAACAGCCCGCACACCATGGCTGCCGTGGTGCCAGCCTATCTGGAGCGCTTCCAGCCGCACGGACAGTTCGCGCACTATCGGGGCTGATGCGGCCCCACCCGTCATCCCCGAAGCCGAGCCCAGCGGAGGCTATCCGGGACCTGCAACGAACTCCGAGCTTGCTGCATATCCCGGCTCATCGTCAGCGCGAGCTCGAAGTTCGCTGCCGGCCGATAGCGTCTGCCGAAGCGTCGGCTTTGGGGATGACGGGCATCAAACGATCTGGTTCCTGAGCCCGCTCTCGCCGCGCCACAGGCGATCGAGGTTCTCGAGCAGGATATCGATCACCGCATCCTCGTAGCGCTGCGTCTCGCCGGCGCCGTGTGGGGCGTCAGCAGCACGTTGGGCATCGCCCACAGCGGCGAGGCGGCCGGCAGCGGCTCCTCGCGCGTCACGTCGAGGCCGGCGGCGGCGATGCGCCCTTGCGTCAGCGCCGCAATCGAGGGCCGCCTCGTCGACGATCCTGCCGCGCGCCACGTTGATGAGATGCGCGGTGGGCCGCATCGCGCGCCAGCGCGCGGCGTCGATCAGGTTCTCGGTTTCGGGCGTCAGCGGGCAGGTGAGGGCCACGATGTCGGCCGGCCCAGCAGCTCGGGCAGCCGCTCCTGGCCATACACCGCGTCGGCGCCTTCGGCGCCCGTGCCGGGATCACGCTTGGTGGCGATGACGCGCATGTCGAAGGCCTTGGCGAGCCTCGCCAGGCGCGCGCCGATGCGGCCCAGACCGACGATCAGCATGGTCTTGCCGGTCAGCTGGTCCTCGCGCGCGGCGATCTCGCGAGATCATGCCGCGCCAGTGCGCGCCTGCTGGTTGTCGCGGGCCTCGGGCAGCCGGCGGCTGCAGCGCCAGGATCAGCGCCATGGCGTGCTCGGCAACGGCCTGCGCGTTGACGCCGGCAGCGCTCGCCAGGCGGATGCCGTGCGCGCGCAGCACATCCTTGTCGTACTGATCGATGCCGGCGCTGATCGACTGGATGAACTTCAGCTTGCTTGGCGATGCCGGCCAGCTCGTTCTGCCACATCATCGACACGACCAGCACGTCCGCCTCGCGGCAGGTGCTGCGCCAGCTCCTCGGCGTCGCGCACCTGCGACGTGGCGCGATGCCGGTATTGCGCAGCGCGAAGCGCTCGGCCATGCGATAGGCCCCGTGGGCAAAGCAGATTGTGAGCCGGTCTTTGGCAGGAAGCATGACCGTCGACACCGATCAGAACACGCGCAGCGGGAAAGTAGCGCAGCAACAGCTCCTCGTAGCGGCCGCTCTCGCGCATGCGCCTGAGCGCAGCGTTGATCTGTCTCTTGAGCTCGACGTCCTCGCGGTTGACCGCGATGCCGATCGCCGTCGCCGAAGATACTTGGGCTCGCGCGAACGGGCCGCCCTTGAACTCGCAGCACGCCCGCGACGCCGTGCCGTTGAGCCAGAACGCCAGGCTGATGCCGTCGTCGAACAGCAGATCGACCGTCCCGGCGATCAGCGCATCGCGCGCCAGCTCGACGGTTTCGAAGGCGCGAATGGCGCTGTCGCGGAAGAACGCGCGCAGGTAGGCCTCGTGCGCGGTGCCCTTGGCCACGGCGATCTTCTTGCCCTCGAGCCCCTCGGGCGTGACGTCGACGCTGGCCGGCCCCGCGCTTTGCCGGCGAAGCGGCGCCGGCGTGAATAGTAGCGGTCGGTGAAATCGACGGCCTTGAGCGTGTTGGGGCTGACGACATGCGAGGCGATCACCGCGTCGGCCTCCCCCCTCGCCAGCGCCGGCATCAGCTGGTCCCAGCGGCGCACCTGGATGTCGCAGGCCGGCGTTCAGCTCCAGGCAGACGGCGCGGGCCATGTCGACGTTGAAGCCGGTGAGGACGTTGTCCTCGTCGAAGTAGTTGAACGGCGGAAAGTCGCTGTCGGTCAGAAAGCGGATGGCGACGCGCTTCGGGCTCGCGCTCGGCCTGACTCCGCCTCCGGCGGCGTGGCTTGCGCGGCCAGGCGCAGGCGCGGTCCGCGCCAGCAGCAGCAGGCCAACAAAAAGTAAGGCGGCTACGGCATGCGCATATCTGTAGACATGCATTCGTGTTCGGCCTGTGTGCGACGATGGGGGCTCGAGTGGCCATGCCTAGCGATGGGCGCAATCGCCTGCCTTGCGCGGCGCGGCCCCCTTGCGAATCCCGAGCACATTCTAGCGCAGGTGCGCCGGGCAGGACAGCGCGGCCGAGCCGCCTGCGCCGCAGCGGCGGCCGCGGCCGGCGCGTATGCGCTTTCTTGTCGGCAGCCGGCGTCGACCAGCCGCGCCATTGCCGCTGCGGAGGCCGAGGCGGCGCCGGGTCGGTGCGGCCGCGCACGAGGTGCTGCTGTCCGCGGGCGCCATTGCACCGGCCGCCTACGCCTCTGCCCTGGCCGCGCATCTCGGCGTGCCATACGCGGATTGGAGCACGAGGTTCGATCTCGAGCGGCCGGAGGATGCCGATGACGTGGCGAGCTTCGGCCTGCCGGCCGCACGTCGCTGGCCAGCCATGCCGCGTGCTGTGCGCCGACGACGGCACGCCCGGCCGTCAGGCAGCGCGTCGCGCGCTTGCAGGCCCGCGGCCTGGCCGTGGCGCTGGCCGACCGTCCGCGGCTCGACGCGGCCGTGGAGGCATTTGCAAGGCCGAGCGCATCGACCAGGCCGTGCGCGGCCTGTTGCGCCAGCGGCCGGCCTGCTCGGCCGCCGGGCCGCTGCGGGACTGGCAGATCGTTGCAGCCGCCGTCGCCGTCGGGCTGATCATCGGCGGCTTGCTCGGTCGTTCCCGATGCCACCGTCGCCGCCCTGACCGGGCTCATCGCGCTGCCCTTCCTGTGCGTGACGGCGCTGCGCCTGGTGGGCTTGCGGCGAGGTCGTGGCGGGCTGGCGGCGCCCGCAAGCGGCGACCGCCAGGACGTTGCGGCCCTCGCCAGCCGGCATCTGCCGGTCTACTCGGTGCTGGTGCCGCTGCTATCGCGAGACCAAGGTCTTGCCGGGCCTGGTGCAGTCCCTGCGAGGCGCTCGACTACCCCAAGGCCAGGCTCGAGATCCTCCTGGTGCTGGAAGCGGACGACATCGAGACGCAGGCGGCGGTGCTGGCGCATCGACCTGCCGCAGCTGCTTCCGCACCATCCTGGTGCCGGACGAGCCGCCCCGCACCAAGCCCAAGGCCCTCAACTACGCGCTGCAGTTCGCGCGCGGCGACTACGTCGTCGTCTACGACGCGGAGGACCGCCCCGAGCCCGACCAGCTGCTGCGCGCGCTGGCAGTCTTCCGCCGCCACCCGCCGACGCTCGGCTGCGTGCAGGCCCAGCTCAACATCTACAATCCGCGGGCCAGCTGGATCACCCGCCAGTTCACGATCGAGTATTCCGTGCTGTTCGATGCCATCCTGCCCGCGCTTGCCCGGCTCGGCATGCCGGTGCCGCTGGGCGGCACGTCCAACCATTTTCCGCGCGAAACGCTGGTCGCCTGCGGCGGATGGGACCCGTTCAACGTGACCGAGGATGCCGACCTCGGCTTCCGCCTGGCGCGCATGGGCCTGCGCACCGCGGTGCTGGCCTCGACGACATGGGAGGAGGCGCCGGCGACCCTTGGCCAGTGGCTCAGGCAGCGCACGCGCTGGCTCAAGGGCTGGATGCAGACCTATCTGGTGCACACGCGCCAGCCGTTCCGGCTGGCCGCCGAGCTCGGCACGCGCGGCGCGCTGGGCTTTCACGCCCTCATGGGCGCTCTGATGATATCCGCCCTGATCCCACCCCCTGTTCTACGCACTGCTGGCCTATCATGCGCTCGCTGGCGAGCTCTTGACGCCCGCCGATAGCACGACGGGCGCGGTCCTTTGGACCGTCGCCTGGATCAATCTCGCCGCCGGCTACCTTGTCTCGATGCTGGTCGGCGCGCTGAGCGTCTGGCGCCGGGGCCGCCGCTATCTGGTGCCTGTCGGTCGCTGTTCATGCCGGTCATGTGGCTGCTGATGTCGGCTGCCGCCTACCGTGCGCTGTACCAGCTCTTCTTCGATCCCTACCGATGGGAAAAGACCGAGCACGGCAACGGTTCAGGTTAGCTGCGCTCGCAGCTTGTCGCGCTCGCCAAAGTGGCTATCCTGAGGCGTACCGTCGCGAGTTCGGAGCATCGGACGCGGCGGCAAGCTGATCGAGCGAACAGGCTTGATCGCGAGAGGCTGCGCTGCTGCTGCCCCATAGGCAACGATGAGAATGCGCGCTTACCTGGGCCTCGTCATCCTGGCTGCGCTCCTTGCGCTGCCTGCAACCGCGGCGCGCGCGCAAGAGGACTTCTCGGGCAACAGCTACATCACGCCCTACCCCGAGGGCGATACCTACAAGCTGCAAGCCTATGGCGACACCTACGCCGAGGGGCTGCTTGCCCGTCTCGTCGAGGCCATGGCGGACGACACCCGCATCCAGATTCAGAAGAAGCATCGGCCGTTGCCGGGGCTGATCAGACCCGACCTCGACGACGAGCTCAAGCTGGAGGAGGCCAGCAAGGAGCCGCTGCACGTCGCCCTCGTCATGATCGGCGCCTATGACCGGTTCCACATGCGCGGGACCGGCACCCAGCGCTTCCTCCTCGGCACGGACGAATGGCGCAAGGAGTATGGCAGGCGCGCCGACCGGTTGATGAAGGTGCTGAAGAAGCGCGGCGCCGCCGTCTACTGGGTAGGTCAGCCGATCATGCGCCGGCCGGACATCAACGAGCAGGCGCAGACGATGAACGACATCATCCGCGAGAAGGCCTATCTCAACGGCGTCAAATACATCGATACCACCGCGCATTTCGCCGACGAGGCCGGCGACTATACGGCCTATGGGCCCGACATCGCCGGAAAGCAGATGCTCATGCGCGATGGCGAAGGCGTGCTGTTCACCTGGGCCGGCTATCGCAAGCTCGCCCACTTCGTCGAGCGCGAGCTCAGGCGCGATCTCACCCAGGCGCGCAACGATCGGTCGATTCCTTTGGCCGGGTCCGACACGGAGCAGAAGCGCATCGCTGCGCTGCGTCCGCGCCCGCAACCCGATGCCTCCTGGCAAGGCACAATAATCTCCGTCGACAAGGACGCGCGATCGGCGATTGCCGCCAAAGCCGGCCCTCAAGCGCCGGCCCAAGCTCCGGCCAGCGACGGGCTGGGCGAGCAGAAGGCCGACCACGGCCGCATTGCGCTCAAGACCGTGACGGCCGGCGGCCGCGAGGAGACGGTGACCATCGACCTGCCGCGGCCGGCCATTCCCGCCGCCGTGATCCAGCTCATGACCCGCAAGGATACCGGCGAGCGTGCGTCGCAAATGGGCGACGTGCTGCCTGAAGATGTGGGCGGAGGGCTGGTCGTGCTCAACTCCGTCACGGCGGCAGCAACGGGCGCCGGCGGCCCGCGCAGGGTCTCGCCGGGCCAGCCCTACTATCAGGTCTGGATCAAGGGCGAGCGCCTCCCGCCGCGCCAGGGGCGCGCGGACGATTTCTCCTGGCCGCGCGTCGATCCGGAGGTTGCCGGCGTGCCTGCGACACCGCAACGGCCCGTACGTCCGGCACCGAAGGGACCACCGCGCAGCTGAACGCGCAATTCCGCTTGCGCTGATTGCCTAATCCGGCGGGGAGATCGGCCGGCGCCGGCTGCGCTCGATCCTGCTGCGCTGGCTGATCTTGGCGGACATGCCGTCTACCTTGCGCACGGCGGCCTCGAAGGCATCGCGGATGACCCTCGGCAGCTCGACGTTGGCGTGGCTGCCGGTTCGCTCTTGGCTGACGACAACCGGAGCCCGCCGCGGCACGCCGATCTCGATCTTCACCTGATAGACCTTGGGCTTCTCCGGCGTGCGCTGAGGCACCTCGATGGCGACGCGGCAACTCGTCATGCGACCGAAGTATTTCTTGAGCTTTGCGATCCTGTCGCGCACCTGCTGCTCGACTGCATCGCTCTTTTCGATGCCATGAAAGCTCACCTCGACCGTTCCGCTCATCGCAACTCCCTTTCCGTCAAAAGCGGGCATCAATGCACGTGGGAGTAACCGGCGCGCGGATCAAGAGCAGCGCCGGCACCGTTCCGCACTCGCTTGCGGCGGCGCGCGGCAATGCCAAAGCCGAAGGTTACGGTGTGTCCTTGCGCGAAATCGGGGCAAACAGCGACGAGGGAAAATCTGCTGCGTAGCGACGCCCTTTTCGCGCGGGTGGAACTCGGGCCGCGGGCCGGTATCCGGCTCCACGACCCGGCGATAGAGGTGCCAGGTCGCATGGCCGAGAACCGGCATCACCACGGCCAGGCCGAGGAAGAACGGGAGAGAGCCGAGCAGCAGCGCAACGGCAACGATCAGCCCCCACAGGACCATGGTCACGGGGTTCCGCAGGATGGCCTTGGCGGACGTGGCAATCGCCACCGACACGCCGACATTGCGGTCGAGCAGCAGCGGGAACGACACCACGCTCAAGGCAAACGCCAGCACTGCGAAGGCGGCGCCGACAAGATTGCCGACCACGATCATCCAGTGGCCTTCCGGCGTCGCCAGCACCATGTCGGCGAACTCCGCCAGGCTCGCCGGCTGGCGATAGCCGAAGCTCGCGACGTAGATGCCGTTGGCGACGGCGAGCCACACGCCGAAAATCACCAGCAGGAAGAAGCCTAGCGCGGCAATCGATCGAGCCGAGGGCGAGTGGACGATGTCGAAAGCGTGCTTCCACGACGTATCGAGGCCCTGCTCGCGGCGCCGGCTCAGCTCGTAGAGGCCGATGGCGGCGAAGGGGCCGATCAAGGCGAAGCCCGCCGCCAGCGGATAAAGCAAGGGGACGATCTCGTAGCCAATGGTCGCCCGCCAGATCGCGAGCCCGGCGATGGGGTAGATCAAGCTGAGGAAGATCACGTGCGTCGGCATGGCCCGGAAATCCTCAAGGCCCTTGGCGAGTGCAAGCCTGAGGTCGTCGAGGCCTATGGTGCGGACGACGGGAAGCCCCCGCGCCGGTTGGGTTGGCAGGATGATGTCGACATGGGCCATGGCGGTCCTCCTGAACCTGCTGGGTCCAGCGGGCGCGACGCCTCGTGCTCGAAGCCGCAAAGTGACTGCGGTCACGTCGAGCCGCGACCCGCAAAGCCGTCTTCAGGTGCAACTATAGTCCCACAGGCAAGGCATGTCGCCAGCAATTGAAGCGTTGGCGGAGCTTTGGTGAATCCGCCGTCAAAGTATCATTGCGCACGCTCCGCCGCTGCATCGCAGCAAGCAGGAAAGAAGCTCGTTGCTCGCGGCCCCTCACGCACCGGCCGGACGCGGCTGGAGCGGCGGCTGCACCTCGGCGGGCAGCGGGCATTCGTAGGGCGTCGCCTCGGTGCGCGCCTCGAGGTCGGCCTTGGCGCGCGCGATCAGCGCAGGATCGTTCAGCGCATCCACGGCCAACCCCGCCATCACCTTGGCGGCGCTGACCATCCCCTTCTTGGCCTGGCCCGACTTGCCCTGCGCCGTGATCTGCCACGAATGCCCAGGCGTGCCGATGGCGTGGGTGGCGACGCGGGCCTGCACCGTCGGCACCACCCAGCTCACGTCACCCACGTCGGTCGAGCCGATCATCGGAGCGCCCTTGGTGCCGTAGGGCACGACGAAGTCGCACAGCGGCTGGTCTTTCTTCACGGGCACGCCGGCGCGCGCATAGGCCGAGGCGATGTCCTCCTGTGTCAGCGTTGCTTGGATGTCGGCCGCATACTTGCGGTCGGCGGCGTCGAACGGCGGCGGGCCGAGGCGGTCGAGCTGACGCTGCATGGCCTCCTCCAGCGGCGTATTGCCCATGAGATTGGAGACGGCGCTGACGACCTTGGTCTCGACCTGCGTCTCGGTCATCAGGGCGGCACCGGCAGCCACCTTGCGCACGCGCTCGATCAGCGGCCGCATGCCCGCGATGTCGCGCGCGCGGATGGCGTAGCGAACCTTGGCCGAGCCCTGCACCACGTTGGGCGCCACGCCGCCAGCATCCAGGATGGCGTAGTGGATGCGCGCATCCGACGGCATGTGCTCGCGCATGTAGTTGACGCCGACGTTCATCAGCTCCACGGCATCGAGCGCGCTGCGGCCCAAGTGCGGCGAGGCCGCCGCATGCGAGGCGCGGCCCTTGAAGGAGAAATCGATGCGGGTGTTGGCGAGGCTCAACGCCTCGTCGACGCGGGTGATGGCGGCGGGATGCCAGGTGATGGCGATATCGACATCGTCGAAGTGGCCGGCGCGCACCATGAAGGCCTTGGCCGCGCCGCCTTCCTCGGCAGGGCAGCCGTAGTAGCGCACGCGGCCTTTGATGCCGGCGTCCGCCAGATAGTTCTTCACCGCCGTCGCAGCCAGCAGCGCGGCCGAGCCCAGCATGTTGTGGCCGCAGCCGTGCCCATGGCCGCCGGCGACCTGCTCCTTGGGCTCGGCGATGCCCGCCACCTGCGACAGCCCTGGAAGCGCATCGTACTCGCCGAGGATGGCGATGACGGGCCCGCCTTCGCCCGCTTCGCCCATCACCGCGGTCGGGATGCCGGCGAGGCTCTCGGTGATCTTGAACCCCTCTTGCTCCAGCATGGCGCGGTGCTCGGCCACCGAGCGGTACTCGGTGTAGGCGATCTCGGGCATCTCCCAGACACGGTCGGAGAGCGCCTCGTAGGCCTCTTTTCGCGCATCCACGAGCTGCCAAATCTTCTCCGCGTTCTGCATGTCCTGTCTCTTTGCCGCTACCCAAGAGCTTGTCTGTACATCTCCAGACTTCTCCCTCATAGTCGCGAAATTTATTGAGCGTGTCTTGGGGGACGCGGGCATGTTTTGGCGCGTTGGACGAAGTACTTTGGTTGTTGCGATCTTGGTGAGTGGAATTGGCGCTGTTGCGCTCTACTGGTGGCTCGGCTGGGAGCTCGCAGCACTACAGGAATTCGCCGCGGCTGCCTGGAATGGGTTCAGCAGAATTGTCGACTATCTCTACGACAGGATCGATCGCGCAGCTCGCTTCCTGGCACCGATAGTAACAATTCTGGGCGGCGGTTACGCGATCTTCCACAAGTGGAACTACAATCGCAGTAGGATGCACTATCACATCGATACATTCATCAAGCGCGAGAATGTGGGCCTCCAAGACTTCACGGAGGCCCTAACTAGGGTGCTGGAACGACCTAGCCCAGCACACAAATTCGGCGAACCAATCTTTCGAAGAAGGCGCCTCCGGCCGGCGTTAAGACGCATGAACTGGGACCGCTTCCACCTGACGCGGAATCAAATTTAACCCGATGACTCGAGCCGATGACAATCTAGAAGCGGAATTGAAGGAACTTGAGAACCAGCTGACAGTATGGGGCAGCGTGGCGAAACATTACAACGAGCGGCAAGCTCAAGCTCACCTTTTGAGGGGCGCGATTGCGGCAGCGCGTGCGGCTCAAGCCAAAACCTCCGAGCGCGACGCTCGGGCGGATATGCTCAGAGCACTTGAGCACTTTCAGGAAGCTCACAAGCTGAATCCAGGAGTATCCGGAGGCACTTGAGTACGTGGGGCACATGCGCGTTCGCTTGGGGCAGCACGACGAGGCAATTGCGGCCTTCCAGAATTTGGCAGCCTTGGTGCCGCAAGAAGTGGAGCACTCAACGCTACGGGCTCGCGCTCTGAAGTTTCAGGCAGAGGTTCAAGAAAACAAGCAACCGCCTTCCCACTTCTTGGCGAACGCGCGCCTGGGTGATGCGTTGAATACGATGCCTGAGCACGACCCGTTGTTGGATCACGCAGAACTTCACGAATTGCAAGGTCGTGTGCGAAAGCAAATGCTGCCAAGACAGAGAATGCTCGTCGCTGCCAGTACCAAGCTTTACAGATGCGGCTCAACTATATCAGCGTATCGTGGATGAAAATATTAGCAGCGGCGATCCCACCAACATCCCCAAGGCCCGGAACGGCTACGCGCGCTCCAATTCCGAAATTACGGAAATAACCGCAATTGTCGAGCAGCTAGATACAGACAACGATGACGGCGGAGATGGTGCGCGGCCCTAACCAAAGATAAACCGCGTGCCGATACCCAAGAGGCACGCAGCAAACGCAGCAAGGAAGCTGTTGCCGACGCTCGCAAGCTTCATTGCGTGCAGCGCTTCGACGGCACCACTCTCAGCAAGTCGGGGGTGGTACCGGCGCTGCTCAAAAAGCTGCATCACGCCCAATGCAACAGTGCCAGCACCGAGCGCGAAAAGGCCGAGGCTCATCTTTAGATAGGAGACTGCAGCTACCGCGACGATCACAGCATACGCCAGAAGGCTGATCATTGATGGCTCCTGCGTTTTTGAGCAGCGGAACCACGTCTACGAGCTACCACCGTCTGCTTCAGCTCTCACTAATTGCGAGGCCTAGTGTGGAACCTAGCAATTCCATCTAACCGCTCAACCGTTTGTGCACAGCTTGCAGCACGCGCGAACCCTCAGCGCCCCGTGAAATTCGGCTTGCGCTTCTCGACATAGTCGCCACGCCCTCGCGGAAGTCCTCGGTGTCGCGGCAAAGGCCTGCTCGCGGTTGGCGATCACGGTGGCTTCGGCCAGCGACTGGAACAGGGCCTCGTACACTTGGCGCTTGATGATGCGGGTGGAGCGCGGCGAGGACAGGTTGGCGATCTCGGCGGCGCGCGCCTGCACGGCCTCGGCGAAGCCCTCCGCCGGCAGCACGCGCACGAGGCCCAAGGCCGCCGGCCTCCTCGGCCGTCACCGTGCGGGCGGAGAGCAGCAGGTCCATGGCGTTCATGGGGCCGATCAGGCGCGGCAGCATCCAGGAGATGCCGTGCTCGGCGATCAGCCCGCGGCGCGCGAAGGCGGTGGTGAGCTTGGCGCCCGCCGCCATGTAGCGGATGTCGCAATAGAGGGTCAGCACCAGGCCGATGCCGGCCACCGCGCCGTTGATGCCGGCGATCACCGGCTTCTTCACGGCGAGGATATAGCTGCAGCGCTGGGCGAAGTTTGCGGCGAGCCCCTCGGTCGGCCAGTCGCCGTCATTGCGCAGGTCCGTCTTGCCGGCGGCGGCCGACGACAGCCGTGCCATGTCGGCGCCGGCGCAGAAGCCCCGGCCCGCGCCGGTCAGCACGATGGCGCGCACCTGGGGATCGGCGTCAGCCTTGGCAAACGCTTCGCGCAGCTCGCCCGACATGACTGCCGTGTAGGCGTTGAGCTTGTCCGGCCGGTTCAGCGTGATGGTCGCCACCCGGTCCTCGACCCGGTAGAGGATTTCCTGCCAGCCCTGGCTCATGCCCGTCTTCCTTTGTCCTTCCCCATGGTGCCGGTTAAGGTCCCGGCCGTCGCCACAGCATACGGGAAGGCACCAATGATCCGCACCAGATTCACGGAGATGTTCGGCGTCCGCCACCCCATCGTGCAGGGCGGCATGCAGTGGGTCGGGCGGGCCGAGCTGACGTCTGCCGTCGCCAATGCCGGCGCACTCGGCTTCCTGACCGCGCTCACCCAGCCGACGCCCGAGGACCTGGCGAAGGAGATCGCCCGCTGCCGCGACATGACCGACCAGCCGTTCGGCGTGAACCTGACGATCCTGCCGACCTTGGTGCCGCGCCCCTACGCCGAGTATGTCGACGCCATCGTCTCCTCGGGCATCAAGATCGTCGAGACCGCCGGCAACAATCCCAAGGAGCACCTGCCGAAGTTCAAGGCCGCCGGCGTCAAGGTGATCCACAAGTGCACCAGCGTGCGCCACGGCCTGTCGGCCGAGCGCCTCGGTGTCGACTGCATCTCCATGGACGGCTTCGAATGCGCGGGCCATCCGGGCGAGGACGACATTCCCAACCTGGTGCTGCTGCCGGCCGCCGCCAACGTCGTCAAGATCCCGATGATCGCCTCGGGCGGCTTCGCCGACGCGCGCGGGCTGGTGGCGGCGCTGGCGCTCGGCTGCGAGGGCATGAACATGGGCACCCGCTTCATGGCCACCGAGGAGGCGCCCATCCACCAGACGGTGAAGGAGGCCATCGTCGCCGGCGACGAGCGCTCCACCGCGCTGATCCTGCGCTCGCTCGGGAACACCTCGCGCGTGTTCGGCAACTCGGTGGCCAAGCGCGCCATCGAGATGGAGCGCGCGGGCAAGGGCATCGCCGAGATCGGCCCGTTCGTCGCCGGCGCGAAGGGCCGCGTCGTCTACGAGACGGGCGACCTCGAGCACGGCATCTGGTCGGCCGGCACCAGCATGGGCCTGATCGGCGACATCCCCACCTGCAAGGAGCTGGTGGATCGCATCGTCGGCGAGGCCGAAGCCATCATCAAGGCACGGCTCACGGCGATGGCGGCCTGACCATGCCGGCATCCTCAAGTGTCACTATACCGACGCAGCCGACGAGCTTATGCTGCTCCTCTGATTGTTTGCGGATTCCTGTAGTGCCTCGAACCGTGGAGTATTTCCATGTCCACGCGCGCCCTGCTCCTCGCTGCTCTCGCCATACTGATCGCATCCGCCGTCATCGGACTGAACCCCGCCCGCGCTGCTCCTCCGATGGAGGTCGTGGACGTTCTGGGGCCTGCGGGAGAGAAAACCCGCTATCTTGCCCTGAGGCCGTCGAGCGGCACTACCTCGATCAAGACCCCGGTGCTGCTGTTCGCCGGCGGCGACGGCTTAGTTCTCATCGCTGACGATGGAACCATCAGTGGCCCGCTCGCCGAGAACTTCCTCGTTCGCTCGCGTCAGCATTTCATTGACGCAAAGGTTCCTTTCGTCGCCGTTGTCGGAGTACCCGACAAGCTATCCGGGTGGTCTGAACGGCGATATCCGGTTGTCCGCCGACTACGCGGCATCCATGAAATCAGTCATCGCCAGCATTCAGAAGCTTTCCGGTCTCAAAAAGGTCTGGATGATCGGTACGAGCGCCGGGTCGATGTCGGCGGTCGGTGTCGCTGCCAGGCTCGCTGGCACTCAACAAGAACCTGCGGGTGTGGTGCTCCCCAGTCCGCAGGTGCGGGCCGATGCGGTCGCCGACTGCAACAGGACCGTGTTTCATCTGGGCGACATGTTGCTCGGTCAAATCCAAAAGGCGGCCTTCTTCGTCTACAACAAGGGCGATACGTGCGTCTGCTCGGACCCCTCGTTCATAGCCCCGCTCTACCATAAGCTCGTGAGCGCGCAGAAGCGCGCGACCTACGGCTTGCTGAGCACGACGGCGACTTCGCCACCTTGCCAAGCGCACGCACCGCACGGCTTTCACGGGATCGAGCACGACACGGTGGGAATAATGGTGAAATGGATCAAGAATCCGGTCACCATCAATGTGCCGGCCAAGTTTCCCTGACGCCGTAGCCGCAGGTCGCGTCGAGCGCAATCATTGGCGCGGCCGGCGCATGATCCTCTGCAGCCACGAGCCGCCGCGATCGGCAGAGGGTTGGGGGTGAGGCGGTGGCTGCGTAGGGGCAACGGGCGGCACGCTGCCCCAGGGCGACTGAGGCTGCGACGGCTTGGGTGCCGACAGCTTCGGCGGGGTCGTTTTCCCTTGCGGCGCTCTCACCGAGCCACCCGACTGGACAACCACCTCACGCAGCCTAATCGCCACCAGCTTCGGGTCGTTGCGCCACTCCAGGTAGTCCTTGCCGCGGATCAGCGGCAGCCGGGTCAAGTCCGGCTTGCCGACGATCAGCGGCACGACGGTCTTGTCGCCCGACACCTCGAGCGCCAGCGCCGTGTTCACCTCGGTCAGCGGCCACTCCTTGGCGACCGAGTTGCTGGAGATGATCGCCAGCACCGTGCGGGCCGCGCCCAGCGCCATGTTGATCTTCTTGGTGAAGGTCTCGCCCCAGGCGATGTGCTCCTCGTCCAGGAAGGCCTTGAGCCCCAGCCGCTCGCAGGCCTCGAAGATCGGCCGCGCGATCGGAAGCCCTGTCCTCGCTCGCGTGGCTGATGAAGATATCGTAGTCGTCGGCGCCGAACACCATCTGGCGGATGAACTTCGACGGGTTCGGATCGAGGTCGAGCACCTTGCCGCAGAGCTTCAGGTAGACGGGGTCGGCCGGCCCGCGCACCATCTTCACGAACGAGAGGTGGCCGTAGACGATGTTGCGGAAGGCACGCCTCCGGCATTGCGCTGCCAGTGCTCGTCGTCCCGGGCTCGCGGTATCTTGCGCAAATGCTCGGCGGCCGCGTCGGGCAGGCCGAACTTCTGCCAGGCGTGCAGCATGGCGCGGATGCGGCGGATGCGCCGGCGCTCGACATTGACGCGGGTGTTGACGCACAGCCCGGTCACGCTCTGGTGCACGCCGCGGCCCTGGATCCGCACCTTCTTGGCGTTGATGGCGAAGCCGCAGGCCCGGATCGCCTGCTCCAGCGCCTCGCCGGCGGCAACCCTGAAGCCGCCGCCCTCGATCTGCTCGCGCACGGCAAAGCTCGGCGGAAACTGCGGCAGATCGGTCGAGAACGTGATGTCGTCGGCGTAGCGCGAGTAGTCGAGCTTGTGCTCGCGCGCGAGCCGCAGCAGACGCCGGTCGAGTGTGGCGGCGATGAAATTGGAGAGCACGGGCGAGGTCGGAGCGCCCTGCGGCAGGCCGTTGCGGTAGGTGACGATCTGCGCGCACACGGCCGCCGCCGGCAGGCCCAATTCGAACGGCGGCCGCAGCAAGCAGCCCGCGGACGCGGCCGAAATTGATGGTGGGGAAGAAGTCTTCCAGGTCGATGTTCAGCACCCAGCGCTTGCCGGCGTGGTCGGCGGCGTTGCTGGCGACGCTGCGGCCGTCGATGAAGCCGTGCGCGTTGGGATGGGCGCGGTAGAGCTGCTTCAGCTCGGCGTGCAGGCGGTCCTGGAGCTCGCGCACGAGCCCGACCGGGCGCATGGATCTGGCGCATGCCGCCGGAGCGCTTCGGGATCTCGAAGTGCCGATAGCGCACGTCGTCGGGCGCGCGATAGAGCGTCCAGATCAGCCGGCCGAGCGGCACGTCGAAATATTTGGCCACATCGTCGGCCGACTGCAGCGGCCGCCCCGACAAACGAAGAATGCCGCTGGTGCTCGGCGGGACTCGTCGCGAATGGGCATCCCACCCCTCGTACCTTACGCACCGGGCTTGCCCCCGGTGAAAGAGAACATTTGTTGTTCTGCCGCAGGATCGACAGCAGACGTAGAAGGGCGAGATGCCGTGGCGCATGGGACAGCGAGAGCGGCACCGTTGTCAATCGGCGGACGCGACGTGAGCGAATGGCCAGACCGAGATAGCGCCAGCCGTGTGTTGCACCGGTTACAGACGCAGGTGACCACAAGGGCTTTGCCCTGCGACTAGTCGCGAAAGGCAGGGTGCCTTTGCCACAAGCTTTCGAGCCCGGCGACGGCGGAGTCTGAAAGCGGTCCCATTTCGGCGGCGGCCAGCGCTTCCTCCAGATGCCATGTCTCGCCGATGCCGACCACAATGGTGGAGAGTAGCGGACAGGCGAGGCCGAAGCGCAGCGCCTTCTGCGCGGGAGTGCCGGCCTCGGAGGCAAGCGCAGCCAGCACGGCCGCAGCACGCACCTCCTCGGCCGGATTCTCAGCGTTGGCGGTGACCGAGACCTCGCGGCCGTGGCGCTCTGTCGAGGCCAGGTGGCCGCCGGCAAAGACGCGGATGCCCATGACGCCCATGTCCTGCGCGGCGCACTTGTGCAGCAGGCCGTCGAAGTCGGTGGTGTTCCAGCCGGGGCCCGAGCTCTTGTCTGCGGTTGGGTTGAGCAGGTTGTAGTAGATCTGCACGGCATCGAAGCGGCCGCTGTCGATCACCTGGTGCAGTGCCGCGGGATCGCCGAGCCCGGTCAGGCCGATCCAGTCGCACAGGCCTTTTGCTCGCAGGCCGTCCATGATGTCGGCAAGGCCGCCGGAGCCCAGCACCTGGGCGACGCTCAGGCTGCGCGTGTCACGCTCTGCGCCCGACGTAGACACAACGCGGCCATGCAGGATGAGCAGCTCGACGCGCTCGAGCCCCAGCCGCTGCAGGCTCGCCGCAACGGAGCGTTCGACCTGCCCGGCAAAGTCCCCGGCCGAGGTGTCGATGTTGAACTTGGTGGAGATGCGGGGCCGCTTGCCCGCCGGTTGCTTGGCGAGCCACCGGCCGATCACGGTCTCCGACACGCCGTTGCCGTAGAGCGCGGCGGTGTCGATCCAGTCGATGCCGGCGGCGAGCGCACGGTCGAGCACGCCCTCGCGCTCCTGCTCCGAGCCCCTGATGAGCAGACCGCCGACCCATCCGCCGCCGAAGGTCAGGGCAGGAACCTCGAGCCTCGGTGCGGCCGAAGCGTCGCCGTTGCATTTTGCCTCCATTCCACAGGGTCGAGGCACCCATGGCCTTGACGCCCAGACCTAGTATCATCAGGCCGCCGCAGGGAGAAGCGAAGCTTCCAATGCGCCGCGGGATCGGGAATGAAGCAGCGCGTCGCATCGGGCACGTGATTGCGAGAGGCCACATGCAGGACAAGATCAACCAGCGCATAGCCGCCGAGCTCGGCGTCGGCGTCAGCCAGGTGGCGGCCACGGTGGAGCTGCTCGGCGAGGGCGCCACGGTGCCGTTCATCGCCCGCTACCGCAAGGAGAAGACCGGCGGCCTCGATGACACGCAGCTGCGCAAGCTGGAGGAGCGGCTCGGCTATCTGCGCGAGCTGGAGGACCGGCGCGCCACCGTGCTCAAGTGCATCGAGGAGCAGGGCAAGCTCACGCCGGAGCTGGCACGCGCGATCAACGGCGCCGAGACCAAGGTCGAGCTGGAGGACCTGTACGCGCCCTACAAGCCCAAGCGCCGCACCAAGGCGCAGATCGCGCGCGAGGCGGGGCTCGAGCCGCTCGCCGACGCGCTGCTCGCCAACCCGGCGCTGGATACCGAAAGCCGAGGCCGGCGAAGTTCGTCGATGGCGAGAAGGGCGTCGCCGATGCCAAGGCCGCGCTGGAGGGCGCGCGCCACATCCTGATCGAGCGCATGGCCGAGGAGCCCAAGCTGGTCGGCGAGCTGCGCGAGTGGACCTGGGGCGAGGGCATGCTCGCCTCCAAGGTCGCCAAGGGCAAGGCCACCGAGGGCGCCAAGTTCTCCGACTACTTCGACTTCGGCCAGAGATCAAGGACATGCCCTCGCACCGCGCGCTCGCCATGCTGCGCGGCCGCAACGAGGGCATGCTCGACCTCGATCTCGACGTGCCGCACGAGGCGGACAAGCCGCATCCCGCCGAGGCCAAGATCAAGGTGGCATTCGACATCGCCGAGCGCGGCCGCCCGGCCGACGCGTGGCTCGCCGAGACGGCGCGCCTGGCCTGGAAGAGCCGGATGGCCGCCTCCGACCGCTGCCGACCTGCTGGCGCGGCTCAAGGAGCGCGCCGACGCCGAGGCGATCTCGGTGTTCTCCCGCAACCTGAAGGACCTGCTGCTGGCCGCGCCGGCCGGCCCGCGCGCCACCATGGGCCTCGACCCGGGCTTCCGCACCGGCGTCAAGGTCGCGGTGGTGGACGCAGACCGGCAAGCTGGTCGACACCGACACCATCTACCCGCACGAGCCCAAGAACGACTGGCGCGGGGCGCTCGCCACGCTGGCCGCGCTGTGCATGAAGCACAAGGTGGACCTGGTGAGCGTGGGCAACGGCACGGCCAGCCGCGAGACCGACAAGCTGGTGGCCGAGCTGATCGCCAAGATGCCGAACCTCAAGCTGACCAAGGTGATGGTGTCGGAGGCCGGCGCCTCGGTCTATTCGGCCTCCGAGCTGGCGGCCAAGGAGTTCCCGGACGTCGATGTCAGCATGCGCGGCGCCGTCTCCATCGCCCGGCGCCTGCAGGACCCGCTGGCGGAGCTGGTCAAGATCGAGCCCAAGGCCATCGGCGTCGGCCAGTACCAGCACGACGTGGACCAGTCGGGCCTTGCCCGCTCGCTCGACGCCGTGGTGGAGGACTGCGTCAACTCGGTGGGCGTCGACGTGAACACGGCCTCCGCACCGCTGCTGACCCGCGTCTCGGGCCTCAACAAGACGCTCGCCTCCAACATCGTCGCCTACCGCGACGAGAACGGCGCCTTCAAGTCGCGCAGCGCCTTGAAGAAGGTGCCGCGGCTGGGCCCCAAGGCGTTCGAGCAGGCGGCCGGCTTCCTGCGCATCATGAACGGCAAGAACCCGCTGGATGCCATCGGCCGTGCACCCGGAGGCCTACCCGGTGGTGGAGAAGATCGCCGAGGCGACCGGGCGGCCGGTGAAGTCGATGATCGGCGACAAGGCGTTTTCTCAAGTCGCTGAAGCCTGCGCAGTTCGCCGACGCCACCTTCGGCATCCCGACCGTCACCGACATCATCGCCGAGCTGGAGAAGCCCGGCCGCGATCCCCGCCCCGAGTTCAAGACCGCCACCTTCAAGGAGGGCGTGGAGAAGATCACCGACCTGAAGCCCGGCATGCAGCTGGAAGGCGTGGTGACCAACGTGGCGGCGTTCGGCGCCTTCGTCGACATCGGCGTGCACCAGGACGGCCTGGTGCACGTCTCCGAGCTGGCCGACCGCTTCGTCAAGGACCCGCACGAGGTCGTGAAGGCGGGCGACGTGGTGAAGGTGCGCGTCAAGGAGGTGGACGTGGCGCGCAAGCGCATCGCGCTCACCATGCGCTCCGGCGCCATCGACCGCAGCTCGTCCCCCAGCGCCGGCGGCGCACGCCCGTCGGCCCCGTCGTCCGGGCCCCGCCAGAGCGCCCCGCCGCCGCAAGCCTCCGCCCCCGCCGAAAGCGCGCTCGCCGCCGCCCTGCGCCGCGCCCAGGAACGCAAGTAGCTCACCCACCCGTCATCCCCGAAGCCGAGGCCCTTCGCCGAGGTTATTGGGGATCTGCCGCACCCGCCTGGCTCGCTGCAGATCCCGGCTCGTCGCGGCGCCGTGCGCCGCTTGGCCGGGATGACAGGTTCATGTGCTGGCAGTTGGTATCACGGCCAGTCGGCCCCATATTCGCGCAGTTGCGCCAAGAGTGGCGAACAGTGCTATAGGGCGCCCAGCAAAAACCGAGGTCTGGAGATGGACGACAACACCGGCAGATGGCTGGCCTGGCAACCAGGCGCCGAAGGCCGCCCCCAGCGCGCTCGCCCGCGAGATCGCGCGGCGGCGCACGTTCGCCATCATCTCCCATCCCGACGCCGGCAAGACCACGCTGACCGAGAAGCTGCTGCTGTTCGGCGGCGCCATCCAGCTCGCCGGCCAGGTCAAGGCCAAGCGCGACGGGCGCAACACCCGCTCCGACTGGATGGCGATCGAGCGGGCGCGCGGCATCTCGGTCGTCACCTCGGTGATGACCTTCGAGTACGGCGGCGCGGTGTTCAACCTGCTCGACACGCCGGGCCACGAGGACTTCTCCGACCACACCTATCGCACGCTGACGGCGGTCGACTCCGCCATCATGGTGATCGACGCCGCCACGGGCATCGAGTCGCGCACTCGCAAGCTGTTCGAGATCTGCCGGCTGCGCGACATCCCCATCATCACCTTCATCAACAAGATGGACCGCGAGAGCCGCGATCCGCTCGAGCTGCTCGACGAGATCGAGCACACGCTGGCGCTTGCAGACGGCGCCCATGGTGTGGCCCATCGGCAGGGGCCGCGACTTCAAGGGCACCTACGATCTGCTGCAGCCCCGCATCCGCCAAGTCGAGCAGGAGCCGGAGGGCCACCCGGTGTCGGGCCCGGACGATCCCGCAATCGACGCGCTGCTGGATAGCGACGCCGTCGCCGCATGGCGCGACGAGATCGCGCTGGTGGAGACAGCGTGCGGCAAGTTCGATCTCGCCAAGTTCCGCGACGGCACGCTGACGCCGGTGTTCTTCGGCAGCGCGCTCAAGAACTTCGGCGTGCGCGACATCCTGGAGGCGCTGATCGCGCATGCGCCGCCGCCGCGCAGCCAGAAGGCCGCCACGCGCACGGTGGAGGCCACCGAGCAGGCCATGACCGGCGTGGTGTTCAAGATCCAGGCCAACATGGACCCCAACCACCGCGACCGCATCGCCTTCATGCGCGTGTGCTCGGGCAAGCTCACGCGCGGCATGAAGGTCAAGGTGGTGCGCACGGAGAAGACCATGGCGCTCACCGCGCCGCAGTTCTTCTTCGCCCAGGACCGCTCGCTGGCCGAGGAGGCCTATGCCGGCGACGTGGTGGGCATCCCCAACCGCGGCGCGCTCAGGATCGGCGACGCCGTCACCGAGGGCGAGGACATCACCTTCCTCGGCATCCCGAGCTTCGCGCCGGAAATCCTGCGCCGCATCCGGCTGGAGGATGCCATCCGCGCCAAGAAGCTGCGCGAGGCGTTGCGCGAGATGGCCGAGGAGGGCGTGGTGCAGCTGTTCTCGCCGCTCGACGGCACGCCAGCCCATCGTCGGCGTGATCGGCAACCTGCAGCTCGACGTGCTGGCCGATCGCCTCAAGCACGAGTACGGCCTGCAGACCGGCTTCGACCCCGCACCGTGCGATACGGTGCGCTGGATCGCGTCGGACAATCCGACAGCCCTGGCGCGCTTCGTCGAGAAGAACCGCTCGGCCATCGCCACCGACCTCGACGGCGCCCAGGTGTTTCTCGCCACCTCGGCCTTCAATCTGTCATGGACGGCCGAGCGCAATCCCGAGGTCCGCTTCGTCGACATCAAGACCACGACCGCATAGCGGACTTTGTTGCCTGCAATAGTTGACTTTAGCCGCACCGGCAAACCATAGCGTTCAGCTCAAGCTTAAGCTGGCGACGCTGGGGGCCGAAGCCATGCATGTTTCCGACGACAAGGCACGCAGCATTCCCATTCTGCCGTCGCTGAGCCTCGCCGAGACAGCGCAGTTCTACGAGCAGCAGCTCGGGCTTCGAGACCGCCCGCTTAGGCGACTACATGATTGCCCGCCGCGACGAGATGGAGATCGCACTTCTGGCTGACGAGCGAGCGCCAATATCCCGAGCACAGCTCCTGCTACATCCGCGGCGGCCAGATCGTGGCTCTCTACGAGGAGTACCGCAGCAAGGCCGTTCCCAGACTGTCCGATTTCGCCGTGCGGCCGTGGAACATGAAGGAGTTCGTACATCCACGACCCGCACGGAAACGTGCTCAAATTCGGCGGCGCGCCCGAGGAAATCGATAAGCCCCACGCCTGAGCCCGCTACCGCATCCGCGACCGTCATGTGGGAAGTGCGGCCCTGCCGAATGCGCGAGCCTTCCTCCACGAACACCTCGGTCACGCCGTAGTCGGCCTCGGCCGGGATTTGCAGCAAGCGGCCTTCGGGCGTGCGCTTCACCTTCGGCATCACCGTCACGACCGGCTTCGAGCGCGTCGCCGCTCACCGCCTCGGCCACGGTGCGATAGCGCGCCAGCTTGGTGAGGTTCATGCGGGTGGCAAACACCAGCGTGCGAGTGCCCGCCTCCGCATCGCTCAGGGCGCGCTGCGGCGTGATCCACAGGCCCTCGACCGACTCGCCGCCGTCGTGGGCGCCGAGCTGCGCCACGGGCGCCGCGATCAGGAAGAAGTGGGTGTCGAAGCGCTTGGGCACCCGCTCCGGCGTGATCCAATGGGCGAACGGCACCATCAGGTCCAGCGCCAGCTCCAGCCCCTCGCCGCGGACGATGTCGACGAAGGTCGCCTCGCGCTTGAGCAGGCGCGGCACGATGCCTCTCGACCAGCCGATGCGCGGCATCGGCATCGACGATCTCCTGCGTCCCGCGCCGCCGCGCCAGCATCAGCCCAGCCTCCTCGAACGTCTCGCGACCCGCGGCTACGAAGAACGACCGGTCGGGAGCCGGCGGGCGCCTGGGCGGCCAGCTCGCCCCAGGCCGCATCGGAGTCCTCCGGATCGACCTTGCCGCCGGGAAACACCAGGGCGCCCGACGCGAAGTCGATCTCGCGATGGCGCTCGACCATGAACACCTCGATACCCTCGGGCGCCATCGCGCAGGATCACCACGGTGGAGGCCGGCCGTGCCGGAACGGGTGTCTTGGCTGCGTCGCTCATGTGGGCTTTCCTCTCGGCTGCTGCGGCAGCGGATACTCGTCGAGATAGCGCGCTTGTAGTCGTCTTCGACGTCGATCTGCAAGCTCGCCACGGTCGCGCGACGCCTCGGCGGTGCCGCTAGCGGCGATTGGCTGTCGCGCGGCCGGCGCCTGCAGCGTGGTGCCTCCATCGACGACGAGCGTTTGCCCGGTGATGTAGCGCGCGTGGTCGGACAGCAGGAAGCGCACGGCGTGACCCACGTCCCATCCCGTGCCTTCGATACCGAGTGCAGACGCGCGGCGCCTCTGCTCCCGCGCCTGGTCGCTCATGCCGCGCGCGTAGACCATCGGCGTGTACATGGGCCCCGGAGCGACGCAATTGACGCGGATGCCATCGGCGGCGTGATCGACGGCCATGGCGCGGGTGAGCGAGATGATGGCGCCCTTGGATGCGGAGTAGGCGGTGAGCCCGCGCGGGCGCAGGGCCGATATGGAGGAGATGTTGACGATGGCGCCGCGGCCCGCCGTCTCGATCATGGCGGGGATGGCATGCTTGGCGGCAGAGGAACATGGTCTCGACGTTGACCTGCATCACGCGGCGCCAGACCTCGGGGTCCTCCTGCACCACGGTGCCGCGGCTACCGATGCCGACATTGTTGTCGAGGAAGTCCAGCCGGCCGAAGCGGTCCACCGCCGCCGCAACCATGTCGCCTGCATTGCGCGCTATCGGTGAGATCGGCCTGATGCGCTGCCGCAGTGCCGCCCTCCGCGGCGATCATGTCCACGGTGCCCTGGGCGAGAGCCAGATCGCGGTCGACGACGAGAACGCGAGTGCCCGCACGCGCGAGCAGGATGGCCGCGGCGCGACCGTTGCCGATGCCATCGCCCGCCGCGCCGCCACCGGCGATGATGGCCACCTTGCCGGCCAGGCCGGCATCGTCCTCGGCGCGTGCTTGCGTGGAGCTCATGGTAGGCATTCCTAGCCGTGCTGAGGCAGCGATACATCTTGCCAATCGGCGGCGCGCGCCATGGTAATGGCATGTCTCTGGCTTTTGGGAGCGTTTCTTCAGGCCGGGTCCTGCAACTGAGCCAATCCCTGCCACCGATGCTCCTGCCGCCAGAAGCTTTCCAGCATGTGCCTGCCCTGGCGGGCAAGATCATCGAGCCCGAGAAATCCTTCTTCCGCCTTTCCCGTGAGCGCCTGGTCGAATTGGACCGCCTGGCGCACGAGAGCGGCTATCCGGCGAACTGGCGGCTCAGCGACGAGGAGCGCGAGGCGACGCGACGGCAGGCGCTCAGCGGCCGCACCGGCGACCTGTGGGTCTTCGCCTACGGCTCGCTGATGTGGGACCCGGCGGTGCATATCGTGGAAATCAGGACGGCTTTGCTCGAAGGCTACCACCGCCGCTTCTGCCTCAAGAGCCAGATCGGCCGCGGCTCGGCCGACCGGCCGGCGCTGATGGCCGGCCTCGACCTCGGGGGCAGTGCCACGGCTTGGCCTTGCGCATCCCCGCCGACCACGTCGACCGCGAGACGGAGATCCTCTGGATGCGGGAGATGGTCGCCGGCAGCTACGTGCCGACCTTCCTGTCCGTCGAAACGCCGCAGGGCCCATTGCAAGCGCTGGCGTTCGTCATCAATCGCCAGTCCAGCCGCTATTGCGAGCCCGACCCTGAGGAAGCGGCCAGGCTGATCGCCACCGGCCGCGGCGTACGCGGCACGAGCGTGGAATACCTGGTGAATGTCGCCGAGCGCCTGCACCTGCTGGGCTTGAGTGATCCTGCCATCGATCGGCTGCTCACGCGCGTGCGCGAGGTGCAGGCCGAGGGCGCCCAGCCCCCGGCCTGACGCGTTGGCGCTTTGCCAGCGACACGCTAAGGTCATCGCCTCGAAGGCAGCACGGATCTTTCGGGAGGAACGCCAGTGTCCGAGCAAGCCAAAGCCGAGCTAGCGCCAACCGGCGTCCTGCGCGCCGGCATCAACCTGTCGAACTTCCTGCTGGTATCCGGCAAGGCCGACAACGGCGATCCCGTGGGCGTGGCGCCCGACATGGCGGCCGAGATCGCGAAGCGCCTAGGCGTGCCCGTGCGATACGTGACCTACAAGACGCCGGGCGAGCTTGCTGACGCCGCCGAGACCGTCGCCTGGGACATCGGCCTGATCGGCGCCGAGCCGCAGCGGGCCGAGAAGATCACCTTCACGCCGGCCTACGTGGAGATCGAGGCAACCTACCTGGTGCCGGCGGGCTCGCCGCTGAAGGCCATCGCCGATGTCGACAAGCCGGGCGTGCGCATCGCCGTCACGGGGCGCAGCGCCTACGGCCTCTGGCTTGAGCGCAACATCAAGCAGGCGCAACTGGTACGCTCGGGCACGCTCGACGCTGCCTGCGAGCAGTTCGTCGGCAGAGAAGCTCGACGTGCTCGCAGGCCTCAGGCCGCGGCTACTGACCGATGTCGAGAAGCTGCCGGGCGCACGCATCCTCGACGGCAAGTTCATGTCGGTGCAGCAGGCGATCGGCACGGGCCGCAAGAACGAGGCCGCTGCCGCGTTCCTGCGCGCGTTCGTCGAAGAGGTGAAGGCCTCGGGCTTCGTGCAGGGCCTGATCGACAAGCACAAGGTGCGCGGCCTCACGGCGGCGCCGCCTGGCTGACGCTTCACCGGGCGCCGCCATCGAGGCGGCGACGACACAGCTGCAGAGTATTGCAACGCTTGCCTCCGGGTAGCCCTTTGTGGTCGCCCTAGCCGACACTTAAAGTGGGGCGCACGGAGTTCCGCCGTAGTGTCAATGGAGCTCTCTGCGAGAGCAACCCCGATGATATCGGACCAATCCGGCGGGCGATATTCCTGGCTGGAAAGCAGCGCTGTCCGCAACGCGTCCGATATGGTGCTGGGCGGCATCCTGCTGGTGGCGGCAGCGGCGGCGATCCTAGACTCTCGTGGCCTCTCCTTCGGCACCTGGGAGGAGCTCGACAGCGGCTTCTTCCCGACCGTGGTCGGTTGGTTCCTGGCGGTGGTGGGCGTCCTGCTCGTCGCCAGGGGAGCGCTTGGCCGCGCGCCCCACATGCGGTGGAAGACATGGCAGTTCGTCCTGGTTGCCGCATGCGCCACGGCGGCCGGTCTCGCCGCATGGTTTCCGATCCTAGTCGGTCTTGCCGGATGGCTCTGGGGCGCCACCGCGTCCATGGGCGAGGGGCTACCGGAGTGGTCGGTGCTTCTCGTTGCCGGATGGTTTCGGGGTGCCCAAATGTTCATTCGCTACGGGCCTCCGGAATGGGCGGCGTTCCTGCTGCTTGTGCTGTCGGTTGCGGTCGCGCTTGCGCGCCTGTCGCGCCTGCGGGCCGTGGGCATGATGCTCTTGGGCCTGTTGCTGCAGATCGTCGGTTTGGACGCGATCACCGGCCAGCTGCGCCTGACCATGGGCCTTGAGCAACTGCTCCAGGGGGTCGACCTGCTTGTCCTGGCTCCGGGCCTCATCCTGGTTGCCGACAGCATGGTGTGCCTGTTCTCTCCGGCGTTGCTGCTGGCAACCTACACGCGACGCATCGCCGGCCGGCGCGACCCTGCCGTTCCGACCATGGTCGCCATCGGCATGCGCATCGTCGCCGTGCTGGTCCTTGTGGCATCGTGCTATCTGGCCTTCAGGGTATTCGAGCGGGTTTGGGACATCGGCTTGCTGTTGCTGTTCGGCGCGTTCGGCGTCGCTAGCAAGATCTTCGGATGGAACCGGCTGGTGTTGCTGCTAGCATTCTACTACGGCGTGCGGCTCGAGGAGAGCATCAGACAGTCGATGATGGGTTGGGGCGGCGATCCCATACTCGTCTTCTGGCAGCCGATCGGCGGCACCCTCCTGGCTGCTGCCGGAGGCATCTTGGCGGTGGCGTTCGCGCTGTCGCTGCGTCGTGCGCTGTCGCGAGACACATCGGCCGCCGTGGCGACCTGAATCGCATCATCGTCGGATCACTCAGCCAAGCGTGCTGCGCCTTTTCCATTGCGAGGCTGTAGCGGGTGCAAGATATTCAAGGACGATACAGCAACAGGGGACACCCATGTTCAACGTCGGCGAAATCGAGATCCTGCGGGTGGAGGAAAGCCTGGGCCACGGCTTCCAGCCCAACGTGCTGCTGCCCGACTGGAACGCCAAGGACATCGAGCCGCATCTGCCCTGGCTGGCGCCGACCTACTACGACAAGGAGGCGGACCGCATCGTCTCCTCGATCCACAGCTGGGTGCTCAAGACGCGCCATCACACCATCCTGATCGACACCTGCGTCGGCAACCACAAGGAGCGCCCCGGCCAGCCGCGCTTCCACATGCTGAACCGGCCCTACATGGAGAACTTCGCCAAGGCCGGCTTGAAGGTGGAGGACATCGACTACGTGCTGTGCACGCACCTGCACGTCGACCACGTCGGCTGGAACACCAGGCTCGACAACGGTCGCTGGGTGCCGACCTTCCCCAAGGCCAAGTACGTGTTCTCCAAGACCGACCGCGACTACTTCGATCCCGACGCGCGGCGCCGGCGGCAAGGTCGAGGCGCACGCGCGCGTGTTCAACGACAGCGTGCTGCCGATCCTGGAGGCCAAGCAAGACATGCTCGTGGACGGCACGCACCAGCTGGGCGACGGGCTCACCATCTCGCCGGCGCCGGGGCACTCGCCGGGCCATATCCTGATCACGCTTGCAGTCGCAGGGCACCGAAGCGCTGTTCATCGGCGACATCATGCACAACCCGATCCAGATCCATCACCCGCACTGGAGCAGCGCCTTCTGCTCCGACCCAGAGCAGGCGCGGCGCACGCGCCGGCGCGTGCTGGAGCATGCGGCGGGCAAGGGCAGCCTGCGTCTATCCGCAGCATTTCGCCGGCCCGTTCATCGGCCGGGTGGCGGAGAAGGCCGGCGGGTTCGCCTATCTGCCGGGGCGCGGCGCGTAGGTTGGGTCAAGCGAAGCGCAGACCCAACACGGACAGAGCACAGCGCATGACGATCACCATCGGCGACGGCGACATCCTGCTGGTGGTCGATGTGCAGAACGACTTCTGCCCGGGCGGCAACCTGGCCGTGCCTGGCGGCCACGATGTGGTGCCGGTGGTCAATGCGCTGGCACGGCGCTTCGTCCACGTGGTGCTGACGCAGGATTGGCATCCGACCGGCCACCAGTCGTTCGCCTCCTCGCATCCCGGCCGCAGCCCCTACGAGACCATCGAGGTCGCCTACGGGCCGCAAATCCTGTGGCCCGACCACTGCATCCAAGGAACGGCCGGCGCCGAGTTCCACGACGATCTCGACATCCCGCATGCGGCGTTGGTGATCCGCAAGGGTTTTTGCCCACACATCGACTCCTACTCGGCCTTCTACGAGAACGACCGCAAGACGCCGACGGGGCTCGGCGGATATCTGCGCGAGCGGGGCTTCAAGCGCGCCTTCATCGCCGGCCTGGCGCTCGATTTCTGCGTGCGCTACTCGGCCGAGGACGCGCGGCGCGAAGGCTTCGACGTGGTGGTGATCGAGGATGCCTGCCGCGGCATCGACGTCGGCGGCTCGGTGGCGGCGACCAGGGAACGCTTCACGCAACTCGGTATCGCGGCCGTCAAAGCCGGCACGATCGCGTAGAGCTCCCAACTCGAGGGCGTGCGCCGCGCCGGCCTTCGCCTGTGTGCGGCCCTGTGCACCGCAAAAACCCTGTCGTGCTATCGCGTTACCGGCAGGCAAGCATCGCAACGGCAAGCAGCTTCGCTCTCAGACGTGGTCCGTCGCTCTCGGCGGCCCCGCTGGAGCCCGAATGACGTTGGTCAATCGGGCGGGATCGGACTAATGTAGCGCCAACGAACATTGGCAGAGCCAGGGAGGGCACAATGACCGGTTTGGCTGCGATCGGCGAAATAAGACGTGCTCTGCGGCCCATCGCTGCGGTCTGCCTGGTGTCGGTGCTCGCAGCACCGATGCCCGCGTTGGCGCAAGCCTGGCCGACGAAGACGGTCACCTTCGTCATACCGTTCGGCCCGGGCAACGCGCTCGAGACACTCGGGCGGCCCGTGCTCGAGCAGTTGTCGGCGCGGCTCGGTCAGCCGTGCATCGTCGAGAACCGCGCGGGGGCCGGCGGCTCCACCGGCGCCGCGCACGTGGCCCGCGCACCTGCCGACGGGTACACGGTGCTCTTCCACTCCACGACGCTGGCGATCAACCAATCGTTCCATTCAAACCGCACCTATGACGCGCTGGTCGACTTCATTCCGGTCATCCCGCTCGGCCTGCAACCCACGCTCCTGATCACGGCCTCGGGCAAGGGCATAGGCAACGCAGCGGACCTGATAGCGGCCGCGAAAGCGCGGCCCGGCACCATGAACTTCGCTTCGGCCGGTCCAGGCAGCACGTCGCATCTGGCGGCAGAGCGTTTCCGGCTCGCCGCCGGCATCGACGCCAAGCACGTGCCGTTCCGCGCTCCCAGCGATGCGCTGACCGAGGTCATCACGGGGCGGATCGACTTCTATTTCCCGCCGATCAGCGTGGGACTGCCGCTGGTGAAGGACGGCAAGCTGGTGCCGCTGGCGGTCAGCACCCGGTCGCGCTCCACCGCGCTGCCCGACGTGCCGACCTCGACGGAGCTGGGGTCTCGAAGAATTCGTCCTTCGAGTTCTGGATCGGGTTCTTCCTGCCGGCCGGGACGCCGCGCGAGATCGTGACGCGGCTGCATACCGAGACGCAGAGCGTGCTGGAGACACCGGCAATGCGGGAACGGATGCGAACGTTCGGGTACGAGCCGATCAAGTCTTCGCCGGAGCAGTTCGCCGCCCTCTTCCGCGAGGACGTAGAGGAACTCGCCAGGTCGATGAAGGCGGCGGGCATCACACCGAACTGAGAAACGCTCGTAGCGCCGGGCGGGCTGCAGGGCAATCTCAGCCGAAGGCCACCGGCGCGATCGCGTCGATGTCGGTCGCCACGTCCACGATGGCGGGGCGCTTCGAATCGAGCGCGCGCTGCAGCGCCGGCACGAAATCGGCGGGCCTCTCCACCCGGATGCCCAGCGCGCCCATGCTCTCGGCGATGTTGGCGAAGTTGACGTCGGTGTAGGTCCACAGCTCGCGGCCCTGCTCGGTCTGGGTGCCGCCGTAGGCGCGGTCGAAGCCGCGCTTGGACTGGTTGCCGCTGCGGTTGTTGTTGACCACCGTGACCGAGGCGATGCCCCAGCGCGCCGCCGTCTCCACCTCGGCCAGGTGGTAGTAGAAGCCGGCATCGCCGGTGAACACCACCACCGGCCGCTCGGGGCAGGCGGCCTTGGCGCCGATGCCGGCCGGGAAGGCCCAGCCCAGGTGCCCGGCGCTGCGCATGTAGCTCTGGCTGGGGCTCTTCAGGTCGAACATGCCGCCCATCCACATGCCGGCATGGCCGGTGTCGACCACGACGATGGCATCATCGGGCATGTGCCTGGTGAGATCGCCGCACATGCGCTCGGGCCGGATCGGCACGGCGTCCGAGGTCAGTAGCGGTGCGTACTTCTCGCGATACTCGCGGCAGATGCCCTGCGCCTGCTCCATCCAGGCCTTGCGGCGGCCCGAGGTGTCCGCGTTGGCGTGCGCCAGCATGCGCGCGAGCGCGACCTTGGCGTCGCCCAGCACGGCGGCCTTCAAGCGGGTAGTTGCGCCCCAGCGCCTGCGGCTCGATGTCGATCTGCACCGCGGAGATGCCGATCTTGGGCACGGCCCAGAAGTGCGTGGTCATGCTGCCGGCCTCGGTGCCGATGAAGCACACGGTGTCGGCCTGGGCCACCACGCGGTTGGCGCTCTCGCGCGAATAGGTGCCGACCACGCCGACCGACAGCGGGTGCGTGCCGGCGATCGTATCCTTGCCGTTGAGCGAGGTGGCGACGGGAATGCCGAGGCGCTCGGCCAGCGCCACCAGCTCGGCGCCGGCGCCCGATGCGCGCACGCCGCCGCCGGCGACGATCACCGGCCGCGCCGCCTCCTGCAGCACCTTGAGGGCAGCGAGCACGCTCGCGGAGTCCGGCTCCGGCCGGAACGGCGGCACGCTCGCGAACAGCGGCTCCACCAGAGGCTCCATGTCGGCCTCCTCGAGGTCGATCTGGCCCTCGTTGCCGCGGAACTGCAGGTGCACGGGGCCCGGCGTGCCGGAGGTCGCCACGCGAAACGCCTGGCGCACCATGTCGGGGATGCGCGAGACCTCGTCGATGGTGGCGTTGAACTTCGTCACCGGCTCGAAGGCCGGAACGTCGTCCACCTCCTGGTAGACCTTGCGGAACTTGGTCTTGGGGTCGCGCCCGCCGGTCATGGCGATGACGGGCGCATGCGCGAGATACGCGTCGCGCAGGCCGGCGGCGAGATTGAGCGCGCCGATCACCTGGGCCATGCAGATGCCGGGCTTGGCCGAAGCGCGGGCGTAGCCGTCCGCCATGTAGGCGGCCGACTTCTCGCCGTGGGTGTGGATGCGCTTGATCGAGGTGCGCCGCTCCATCTCCGCGAACGTGCGGCGCAGGACGGCCGGCACCATGAACACGTGGCTGACGCCGTAGCCTTCCAGCATGTCGGCGAGACACTCGGCGCCGGTCATCTTGGGCATGGTGGAGAGCTCTCACAAACAGGGCGGCCAGCCTCGCCGCTTCGCGCGGTGCGCCCAAATTATGGTTAATACTGAACACCATATTGTTTCACGTGAAACAATAGCAAAATGGCGTTCAGTTTCGACCGCAGTCTGCCATGGTCGGCCCGTCACTCCGGCTCGAATTTCATCGCCACGCCGTTGATGCAGTAGCGCAGGCCGGTGGGCGGCGGGCCGTCGTCGAACACGTGGCCCAGGTGGCTGCCGCAGCGGCTGCAGTGCACCTCGCTGCGCACCATGCCCCAGCTCTTGTCCTCCTCGTTCTCGACCGAGCCCGGCACCGGATCGCTGAAGGAAGGCCAGCCGGTGCCGCTCTCGAACTTCATCTTGGAGACGAACAGCGGCTGATCGCAGCCGGCGCAGGAGAAGGTGCCGGCGCGCTTCTCGTAGTTGAGCGCGCAGCTGCCCGGCCGCTCGGTGCCGTGCTGGCGCATGATGGCGTACTGCTCCGGCGTGAGCAGCTTGCGCCACTCGGCGTCGGTGCGGGTGACGGGGTAGGTCTTGGTCGCGGCTGCCATTTGCTATTGCCTCACTTGATTGCCAGGGGATTGACCGGCGAGCCCACGGCGCCGGTGATCGGCAGGGCCGGTGCCACGAACAGGTACTCGTACACCCCGTCGGCGGCGCAGTCCTCCGCCAGCTCCTTGACGTTGAAGATTTCGCCCATGGTCATGCCCATTATGGGGATGGTGATCCAGTGCCAGGGCTGGTTGATGCCGGGCTCGGTCTCGTTGGGGCGCACCTCGCAGCCCCAGGTGTCGCTGGCCAGCGCCGCCAGCTCGGTGCGCTTCACCCACTCCAAGGTCTCGAAGGCGAAGCCCGGCGCGTCGCCGCCGGGATAGCCGTCCCAGGAGCCGAGCTTCTGGCAGCGCTCCATCTGGCCGGTGCGCACCACCACGTAGTCGCCGCGCTTCACCTCCACCTTCTGCGCCTTGGCGGTGTCATCGAGGTCCTTGCAGGTGATGCCGTACCCGTCCTCCAGCCACTCCACGCCCTTGAAGCGCGCCACGTCCAGGAACACGCCGCGGCCCACCATCTTGGCTCTTGGTCTTCTCGATGCCGCACTTCTGCGCGCCCATCGACGTGACCTCGCGGCAGTCGTAGCCGTTCCACATGTGGTTCTCGTAGAACACGTGGCCGAGGCCGTCCCACTGCGTGCCGCACTGCAGGGGCATGGTCACCATGTCGTCGGCGGCGCGGATGCCGCGCTTGTCGAGCACGCCCGAGTAGGCGTCGGTGCCCGTGCGCAGCATGGTGTGGATCGGGTTGGTGCGGCCGAGCGCCGGATACTTGCTCTTGGCGCCCTGCGGGCCCTGTGTGGTCGAAGTTGAGGGCGAGCGAGATCACCTTGCCCTTCTTGACCAGCCTGGCCGCGGCGACGATGTCCTCCGGCGCCGTGTAGTTGAGCGTGCCGACCTCGTCGTCGGGGCCCCACTTGCCCCAGTTCTTGTACTTCTCGGCGGCGGCGGCGACGTCCTGCCGGGTGAGCTTGCGCGTGCTGGTCATCGAGGCGTTCTTCCCTTCGTCTGCTTGCACGCATCCGGCTGGCCGTGTGCGCCAGAGGTGCTAGGATGATTGAAAAGCATAAACGTCCGGGAGGAAGCCGTGAAAGCATTTGTTCGGTTGATCGCTGCTGCCTGCACCGTCGCCGGAATGGCTGCTGCGCTCAGCGCGCAAAACTATCCCGACCGGCCGGTGAAGATCGTGGTGCCGTTTGCCCCGGCAGGCCCCACCGACGTCATCGCCCGCATTGTCGCCGACAAGCTTTCCGTCAATCTCGGCAAGCAGTTCTACGTCGAGAACCGCGCCGGCGCCGGCGGCAACACCGGCACCGGCCAGGTCGCCACGTCGCCGCCCGACGGCCACACGCTGATCGTCGTCAGCACCGGCTTCGTGGTGAATCCAAGCCTGTTCGCCAAAGTGCCCTACGATCCGATCAAGGACTTCGCCCCGATCAGCAACATCGCCGTGTCGCCCAATGTCATGACGGTGCATCCGTCGGTGCCGGCAAAGACGGTCAAGGAGCTGGTCGAGCTGATCAAGGCCAACCCCGGCAAGTACAGCTTCGCCGCCCCCGGAGCCGGCAGCACGCCGCATCTGTCCGGCGAGATCTTCCGCATCTCGCAGGGCATCGACATGGTGACGGTGCAATTTACCGGCGCGGGTCCGGCGATCCAAAACACGGTGGGCGGTCATACGCCGATCGCCTTCACGGCCCTGCCGCCGGCCGCGCCACAGATCAAGGACGGCAAGCTGCGCGCGCTAGTGGTGACGAGCGAGAAACGGGTGCCCAGCCTTCCTGACGTGCCGACGGCGGCGGAAGCCGGCCTCGCCGGCCAGGAGGCCTATACGCTGACCGGCATGCTGGCGCCGGCAGGCACGCCGAAAGAGATCATCAGCCAGCTGCATGCCGAGATCGTGAAGATCGTGTCACAGCCCGACGTGCAGAAGCGTCTCGACGAGTTGGGCTTCGAGGTGGTGGCCAACACGCCTGCCCAGTTCGCCGAGCGCATCAAGGTGGAGCTGGAGAAGTGGGGCAAGGTGGTGCGCGACGCCAAGATCAAGGTGGACGCAAACTAGGTCGCGTACTCAACTACGCGCAACGGCAATGGCCCGCAGGCGAAACAGGCCGTCCTCACGTCTGTTGCTGCGTGTAGAGCAGAAGGCTTTCGCCTAGTCGGAGACTTGCCGGGTCTGACCCTCTCTGGACTAACGGATGGCGCTGCACGATGGGCTGCGCCATCGATCGATCACGTCACAGGAACCTTGTTTACCATCAGGTGAAAGCGCCCCGGCTTGCTATGCGTCTACGGGTTTATCCCGATTGTCGCAGGATTTGAAGCCTGAGAAAGCTCACGGTGAGTTCTGGGAACCAAAGCGACAAAATTTGGGGCACACGAAGGGATGGCTGAGGGCCCGGTTGCGCGCACGCGTTCCTTAGTCCCCCATCCAACACCGCTGTTCCACTCGACCGGAAGATCGGCGTCAACATGCTTGTCGATGTAGGTGACCACAGGTGTGCCGAGACCTGCCTTGCAGAACGCAACGCGCAACTCGACCTGGCTGGAAAGATCGCGCGAATTGGCAGCTTCACATACGACCATGCCGCGCAGAAGGCGGACTTCTCCCCAGGGTGTGCAGTCATCTATGGGCTGCCCGAGGGCAAACTCGAGATTTCACGCGAGGTTTGGCGCGCCCTGGTGCATCCGGACGATCTGCGGCGGCTAGACGTCGTCACGCGCCGCGCGTTGGCCAATCGCGAAACCGAACTCGTCTCGGAATTTCGAATATTGCGCCACGGCGAGGTGAGATGGATCGAGTTGCGTGCCCTCATTTCATACAATGAGGTCGGGCGGGCCTTCCGAAGAATAGGCGTCCAGGTCGACGTTACCGACCGCAAGCGGGCCGAGGACGCGCTGCATCAAAGAGAAACCGAACTCGTCGAGGCGCAACGACTGGCCCGTATCGGTAGTTGGCATTGGGACGCCGAGTCGGATGTGATTGTTGGGTCCGCCGAGCTACTTCGCATTTTTGGCCTTGATCCCGCCACCCAGCACCTTCCTGGGTACCGCGAGCAGCGTGGACGCTGGTATCCAGTCGAGGACTGGAAACGGTTGCTGGCGGCGATGCGAAGTACGATGCAGACGGGTGTCAGCTACGAGCTGGAGCTGCAGTCCTTCCGGACTGGGACACCGATCTGGATCATCGCGCGCGGTGCGGCCGTCCGTAATTCCACGGGTCGGATCGTCGGCTTGCGGGGAACTATCCAGGAAATCACGGAGCGCAAGCAGGCCGAACTCGCTTTGGCTGAGCGCAACGCGCAGCTGGCCCTGGCGGCAAAAGCAGCCCGTGTCGGCTGCTATGCGAACGATCTTAAGGCCGGCCTAATTGCAGTCTCCGAGGGCTATGTGACCATCCACGGGTTGCCAGAGGGAACGGTCCAAACGACGCTCGGTAACTGGCGACCCAGGGTACACCCAGACGACCTTGCGGCATTTGACAAGCTTCGCGAGCAAATCTTCGGCAATCGCCAACACGAATACATGTTCGACTACCGATTAATTCGCGCCGATGGCGGGGTCCGCTGGATCGAATCGCGCGGGTGCGTTTCATACGACGAGGATGGCCAGCCACAACAATGTGTAGGCATCAACATCGACGTCACAGAACGCAAGCAGTCGCAGGTTGCGCTCGAGGAGAGCGAGGCGCGCTATCGATCTCTCTACGATGACAATCCGTCGATGTACTTCACCGTGGATGCTTCCGGCACGGTGCTGTCGGTCAACGAATTCGGTGCGCGACAGCTTGGCTACACACCTGCGGAGCTGGTGGGTCAGTCGGTGTTGGAGATGATTCACGAAGGAGATCGAGAAAAAGCGCGACGATGGCTTGCCTCATGCGCGGAGAGTGCAGGTGCGATCTCCAGGGCGGAAATGCGCAAGGTTCGTCGGGACGGCAGCATTCTGTGGGTGAGAAAATTGGCCCGCGCTGTTGACGGCTTCGGGGGCCAGACGCTCTTCATCGTTTGCGAGGACATCACCGAGCGCAAACAAGCCGAGTTGGCGCTCGCCGAGCGCGAGGCTCAACTCGGTCTCGCCGGGCAAGCAGCCCGCGTAGGCAGCTTCGTAATCGACTTCGCCACAGGACAAATCCAGACCTCACCGGGCTTCGCGGCCATTCACGGCTTGGCGGAAGAAAGCGAAGGGTTGACTTGCGAGAAATGGCGAGCCTGTGTGCTTCCTGACGATCTGGCGCACTTTGAAGCCCTCCGCAGCCGAACTCTGGCCGAGCAACGCCGCGAGCTTAACATCGAGTATCGCGTTGTCGGCGCAGACGGCGAGGCGCGGTGGATCGAATCGCGTGGCCTCGTTTCCTACGACGACGACGGATGCCCAACGCGCTTGGTCGGCGTCCACATTGATATTACGGAGCGGAAACGGGCGGAAGAACATCTGCAGGCGATGAACGCCGAGCTCGACCACCGCGTTAAGAACGTTCTCGCAACTGTTAGCGCCGTTGCCTCTCAGACACTGAACGCGAGCAGCTCGTCGGAACAGTTCGTTTCCGCTTTTGATGGTCGCCTCAGATCCATGGCGCAAACGCACGAGCTACTGAGCGAGCGACTGTGGCGGGGCATACCACTGGGAGAGCTGCTGCGCCGGGAACTGGAACCCTATTGCAGAGGCAACAATAGCGAGATCGGCGGCCCCGAAGTGATCCTGACCGCGGAGGCTGGTCAAACCCTGGCAATGGTGTTCCACGAGCTGTCCACCAACGCTGCAAAGCATGGCGCATTTTCTTCTCGAGAAGGCAGGGTATCAGTTGAGTGGCGCCGGCAATTGAACGGCGACGCAAGTGCCGGGTTGGTCATTGAATGGCGAGAGACCGGCGGCCCCCCCGCCAAAGCCGAGTGCAAAACCGGCTATGGGACCAGCGTCATCTGCGAGCTTATCCCCCATGAACTCGCAGGTAAGGTCATTCACGTGCTCACACCCGAGGGAGCACACTGTCAATTGGAAATTCCAGGTCGTTGGATCGACGCAAGCACTACCGGTTGAACATACGTTCAATCGGCGGCACGAGGCCCCGCTTGGACCGGGGCCCCGGGAATTTCTTGTTGCGCAGCTGTTGATCAGCAGAGGGCTATGCGCCAGGCGGCATCTAGTCCCAAGCCCAGTTGCCACAGCGCATGAGTCACGTCCTGGCACGAATTCACCGTTCGCGGCAGCGCACGATTCCGTCAACTATGAGAGGCTTTTCGGCCGCGCGGCGGTGAGGACACACCCTCGATGTGAATTGGTGGTGGCTGCGTGCCGCGCGCACGAGCGGCGCCAAGGCCTTGGCGAACCCACAGCCCCGCACCAAAAACAAAGGGCGGCCGAAGGGCCGCCCTCGACAGCACTTGCAGCCGCGCCCTACTGCTGCTGCTCTGGACCGATCGTCGGGTCGACCGCGGCGCTCTTGTCCTTGGTCGCCGTGGCCTTGGGGCTGGCCTTGGACTTGGTCGTGCGTGGGCGCACCTTGACGGGCGGCGGATCGTCGTAGTCGTCGTCGAACAGGGCAAAGGGCGAGCTGCTGCTCGGGGCGCCGGCCATGCCCTTGCTCGGAACAGGCGGCGCCTTGCTGGCAACAACTGCACCGCTGGTGGTGAATGTCTGATAGGTGACCGTGACCTTGGTGCCGACATTGACGCGCGGATAGAGGTCGAGCACATCCTGGTTGTAGAGGCGGATGCAGCCTTTGGACACGGCAGTGCCGATGGTCCAGGGTGCGTCGGTGCCGTGGATGCGATACATGCTCGATCCGAGATAGAGCGCGCGCACTCCCAACGGGTTCATCGGATGGCCGCCCGGCACCCAGCGCGGCAGGCGCGGGTTCTCGGCGGTCATGGCTGGCGTCGGCGTCCAAGACGGATTCTCGCGCTTCTGGGTGACGCTGGTCACGCCCTGCCATCGGCTCTGCTCGCGCGGAGCGGCGATTGGGTAGCTTACCGCCTCACCCGGCTGCGTGATCAGGTAGAGCCGGCGGTCGCCGAAGCTGACGATAATCTGGCCTTTGCCGTACTGCGGGTTGAAGCGCACCACCTCGCGGCCGCTGCCGCCAACGGTATTGCCGCCGCCCCAGTCCCACATCAGCCCTTGCGCCGAAGCCGGCGCGGCCGTCGCCAGGATCGCCAACAAAGCGCCAGCCCCCAGGGCACCGCTGCCCAGTGCGCCTCGAATGGTCATCTCATTTGTCCTTCTTCTTGGTCTTGCCTCATTTGGGCCGCCACCCAACGCCCCAACCCCCACGAAAACGGCCCAGTTCCCGTTTGTCCGTCACATACTTGGTCGAAAGTGGGCGGAGTGTGGCCGCGTCACCGACCCGAAGCAACCTAGCGTGACTTGTTTGTGTGCCAATGTGCGTTTTTCGCCACATGTGCTTGCGCTGTGACTAACGATTAGCGTGCAGGCATTGCCGGACACGCTACACATAGGGCAGGGCGCGGCGGCGCCATAAGCCCCAAGCAATTGGAGCTCTGCAGCATGCCCTCGACCGCGGGGCTCCCCAGATGTGCGCCTATCGTGATCACGCTCGTGGTCAAGCTTGCGGTCGCGCTGGGACTCGCAAGCTCTCCGGCGCTCGCGCAGAGATTCGAGCCGCAGCCCGAGCCAGCCACGAGCTGGGGCTGGTGGCCGCGCTCCGCAGCCACCGCCAAGTCGCACATGGTTGCAGCAGCACATCCGCTGGCGGTGGAAGCGGGGCTGCAGATGCTGCGCGCCGGCGGCAGCGCAGCCGATGCCGCGATCGCCTCACAAGTCGTGCTCAATCTGGTCGAGCCGCAATCCTCGGGCCTCGGCGGCGGCGCTTTCGTCCTGCACTGGGATGCCGCCAGCAAGCAGCTCGCGAGCTACGACGGACGCGAAACTGCACCTGCAGCCGCCAAGCCAGACCGGTTCATGGTCGACGAGCGGCCCATGAAGATGGACGAGGCGATCTTTGGCGGCCTCAGTGCGGGCGTGCCAGGCACGCTGCGCACGCTCGAGACCCTGCACAAGCGTCATGGCCGCCTTGCGTGGGCGCAACTGTTCGAGCCGGCGATCCAGCTTGCCGAGGAAGGGTTCCGCGTGTCGCCGCGCCTGCATCTGCTGCTGAGCTGGTACAGCGCGCGAAGCTTTGCACCGGCACCGCGGCGCTATTTCTTCGATCAGACCGGCAGTGCCAGGCCGGCTGGCTACCTGCTGAGAAACCCGGAGTTCGCCGCGACCCTGCGCGCGATCGCCAAGGGAGGTTCGGGTGCCTTCTATCAAGGCCCCATCGCCGAGGCGATCGTGGAGGCAGTTCGCAATGCCCCCAACACCCAAGGCGACATGACCTTGGCCGATCTTGCCGGCTACGCCGTGAAGCAGCGCGAGCCGCTATGCTTCGCCTACCGCAACAACCGCATCTGCGGGATGGGGCCACCTTCCTCGGGCGGGCTCGCGGTGGCGCAGGCAATGAAGCTGATCGAGCCTTTCGACGTCGGGCAGGCCAGCGCCGACGCGCTGAACGCGCCCGCCATGCACCTCATAGCCGAGGCCCAGAAGCTAGCTTTCGCCGATCGCGACCGCTACGTCGGCGATCCGGATTTCGTTCAGGTGCCGATCGGCCTGCTCGACGCCGGCTATCTCACTGGGCGCCGCGCGCTCATCAATCCGCAGGCGACCATGGAGCGGCCGCAGGCCGGCACACCGCCGCAGCTCGGCCGCATCGTGCCGCTGCCCGGCGCCGACGAGACCATCGAGCAGGAAGGCACCAGCCACATCTCCATCGTCGATGGCGCGGGCAACGTCGTCTCCATGACGACGACGATAGAGTCCGCGTTCGGCTCACGCCTGTCGGCGGCAGGCTTCCTCATCAACAACGAGATGACCGATTTCGCCTTCCGGCCGACCGACCGCGCCGGGCGGCCGCTCGCCAACGCCGTGGGGCCCGGCAAGCGGCCGCGCAGCAGCATGGCGCCGACCATCGTATTCGACGAGCAGGGCAGGCCATGGGCGGTGCTCGGCTCCCCTGGCGGCTCGCGCATCATTCTCTACGTCATCAAGACGCTGGTGGCGCTGATCGACTGGAAGCTCGACGCCCAGCAGACGGTCTCGCTGATGAACTTCGGCAGCCGCGGCGGCTCGTTCGAGATCGAGATTGACCAGCGCGCGGCCCTCTGGCATGCGCTGAAAATGAAGCCCTACGGCCACCGGATCAGCACCGACCTGCTGAACTCCGGCACGCACGTGATCGTCCGGCGCAAGGATGGCCTGCTGGAGGGCGGCGCAGACCCGCGGCGCGAAGGCGTGGCGCGCGGCGACTGATCGGCACCCGGCAATGCCCAAGCGGAACATCACAGTGGCGGGCGCCGGTATCACCGGCCTGTGGCAGGCGCTGGTGCTGGCACGCAAGGGCTTTTCCGTGCGGCTGATCGAGAGATCGGCGGAGCCGTTTGCCGGGGCCGCCAGCCTCTATGCCGGCGCGATGCTGGGGCCGTTCTGCGAGAAGGAAGTGTACGCGCCGGTGGTGCGCGACCTGGGGCTCAAGTCGATCGCACTGTGGCGAGGTACCTACCCGGGCACGGTGCTGGAGGGCACGCTGGTGATCGCGGGCGCGCGCGATGCCGGCGAGATTGCGCATTTCGCGCGACTGACGGAGGGCCACGCGCCGCTGGACGCCGCCGGCATTGCCGGGCTGGAGCCCGACCTGCAAGGGCGGTTCGCCACGGGCCTCTACTACGCCGAGGAGGCGCATGTGGCGCCGCGTGCGGCGATGCAGTTCATGCTGCAGGCGGCGCGGCGCGCGGGCGTCGAGGTGGCGTTCGGCGTCGAATGGCCGGGCCGCACGCCATCCGACGACCTGATCATCGACTGCCGCGGGCTCGGCGCGCGCGAGGCGCTGACAGATCTGCGCGGCGTGCGCGGCGAGCGGCTGATCCTGAAGAGCCGCGAGATCCATTTGCGCAGGCCCGTGCGCCTGTTGCACCCGCGGCATCCGATCTATGTCGTGCCCTGGGGCGATGGCGTGCACATGGTCGGGGCGACGGTCATCGAGAGCGACGATGCCGGGCCGATCACGGTGCGCTCAGCGCTCGAGCTGCTGGGGATGGCCTACGCGCTGCACCCCGCCTTCGGCGAGGCCGAGATCGTGGAGGCGGGCGCCGGCGTGCGCCCCGCGCTCCCTGACAACGTGCCGAGGATCATCGTGCGAGGCGGCACGATCCACGTGAACGGGCTCTACCGGCACGGGTTCCTGATGGCGCCGGCGCTGGCGGAGCTGGTGGCGGGATACCTGGAGACGGGCGCGCGCGACGATCGCGTGTTTCAGATCGATTGATCCGACGGACCCTCGCACCGTCGGCGCTACGACCGCCCGCGCGCGGCCGCAGTGAAGGCGTCGAGGGCGTGATCGGCGATCTGCCACCACAGATTTTGGTCTCTGCGGTAGGCATTGATCGAGTTGAGAGCGCGCTTGAAGGACGCATCCTTACCGGCGAGCTCGGCGAAATGCTCGTTGGTGGCGCGATAGCAGGCCTCGAGCACCGGCTGCGGGAACGGCTTGATCACGGCACCGGCGGCAAGCAGACGCTTGAGCGCCGGCGGGTTCACCGCGTCATACTTGGCCAACAGCCATAGGCGGACCGCGTCGCAGGCGCGGCCGAGCACCGCCTGATAGGCCTTGGGCAGACCGTTCCATTTCTCCAGATTGACGACCAAATGCACCGTGCCGCTGCTCTCCCACCAGCACGGGTTGTAGTTGTACCTCGCCAGCTTGGCGAGCCCGAGCCGCTCGTCGTCGTGCGGACAGATGAACTCGGCCCCGTCGATGACGCCGTTCTCCAGCGCCCCGACGACATCGGCGGACGGCAGGTCGAAGACGACCACGCCGAGCTTGCCGAGGATCGGGCCGCCCATGCCGTTGATCCGGAAGCGCAGCCCCTTCAAGTCGTCGACCGATGCAATCTCGCGTTTCGACCAGCCGCCCATCTGCGTTCCGGTGCAGCCGGCGGGCATGGCAAGGGCGTTGTATCGCTTGAGCGCGCCGTTGACGATGTCGGCTCCTCCCGCGAACATCCACCACGAGTGCTGGTGGCGCGCGTTGAGACCGAATGGCAGGCCGCTGCCGAAACTGAGCGCCATATCCTTGTTGGTATGGAAGCCGAGCGGGGTGTGCGCGCATTCCACCGCACCCGTGGTGACGACCTCGAGCGCCTGGCGGCTGGTCGCGAGCTCGCCGGCCGAGTAGGCCTGGATCTGAAACTTGTTGTCGGTTGCCTCGGCGACGTAGCGGCACAACGTCTGGCTGGCGCCGAACAAGGTATCGAGCGACTTTGGAAAGCTGGACGTCAGGCGCCACCTGACCTCGGGCGCCGCTTGCGCAACGGCGGGAGAGGCAACGGCACCTCCAAAAGCCGCTGCTGCGCCCGTGCGCAGGAACGCTCTCCGCTTCACAAGGTCCCTCCCCAGTTTCAGCACTCGTACAGTTTAGCCCACGTGGCGCATGGGTGGAACGCGCAAACTGGGGAGCTTTTGGGGAGCTATATGCGATGCACCATGGGCGTGGGAGGCGGCAGCCCGGCGCAGGCGGCGTTTACCTTGTTTTACGTTGGCGTGCGCCTGAGCCAGGGGCGTGGGCCGGCGGAAGGCTCGGCGCACCCGGCCGGCTGGTAGTGGAGGGTCACGTCGGCAATGCGGTCCTCGACGAGGGCCAGGCGGGTCGGCCGGTTGGCCACCTCGTAGCTGTCAAAGCCGACGCGGCGCATGAAGGGGATCTGATCGGCAAGCACCTCGCCGACGGCGCGCAGCTCACCCCTGAAACCGTGCTTCTCGCGCAGCAGCCGCGCGGTGGAGAACGCCCGGCCATCGGAGAATTTCGGGAAGCTGAGCGCGATCAGGGCGAAGCGCTCGAGATCGGCGGCGATATCCTCGATCGCCTCACCGGGCTCCAGGCGCAGGCCGAGGAGGGCGGTGCGGTGGGTGAGGCCTTCGCGCTGCGCGAGCCACTGTGCCTTGGAGAGGATGACGGCGGCGTCGGGCAGCGGCGCGGCATCGGCCATGCGCGCCCACGTATCGCGGTGGAACGCGCCATCCCTCCAGATCGTTGCGGCGATGTCGTCGACTGCCCGCGAAGTGGGGATCCACGTCGCCGGGCACAGAAGATTCGGCCAGCTGCATTGGATCGCGCCTACGCGGCAATGGCGCTGGCATACAGCGCCTCCTTGAAGGGTGCGGGCCCAAGCCGGCCGTAGGCGGCAAGGAACGGCTCGTCGGGACCCGAGCGTAGCTCGAGATAGCGGTCCACCACCTTCTCGACCGCATCGACGATACCGTCGGGCCCGAAGCCGGGACCGGTGATGGCGGCAAGCGCCGCGTCCTCCGCACCCGATCCACCGAGCAGCAGCTGGTAGTGCTCCTCGCCGCGCTTCTCCACGCCCAGGATACCGATGTGGCCGACGTGGTGGTGACCGCAGGCGTTGATGCAGCCCGAGATCTTGATCTTCAGGTCGCCGATCTCATTCTGCCGCGCGGCGAGCCGCTCGGAGATGCGCTGGGCGATCGGGATGGAGCGGGCGTTGGCGAGGGCGCAGTAGTCGAGGCCAGGGCAGGCGATGATGTCGGTGGCGAGGCCGGCGTTGGCCTCGGCGAGGCCGATGACGTGCAGCACGTCGTAGACGGCGCGCAGGTCCTCGATACGCACATGCGGCAGCACCAGGTTCTGCTCGTGGGTGACGCGCACCTCGTCGAATGAATACTGCTCGGCGAGATCGGCCACGACGTCCATCTGCTCGGCCGACGCATCGCCGGGAATGCCGCCGATGGGCTTCAGCGAGATGGTGACAATGGCGTAGCCCGGCTGCTTGTGCGTGTCGGTGTTGCGCGTGACCCAGCGGTCGAAGCCGCGCTCCGGCGCGCGCAGCGATGCCCTTGCCGGGCGCCGGTCGAAGTCCGGCGGCGCGAAGTAGGCGGCGATGCGGTCGATCTCGGCCTGCGGCAGCTTCAGCGCACCGTCGCGGATGCGCTGCCACTCCTCCTCCACTTGCGCGGCGAACGCCTCGGCGCCCACCTCGTGCACCAGGATCTTGATGCGCGCCTTGTACTTGTTGTCGCGGCGGCCGTGCAGATTGTAGATGCGCAGGATTGCCTCGAGGTAGCTCAAGAGGTGCTCCTCGGGGAGATCGTCGCGGATCTTCTTGGCCAGGATCGGCGTGCGGCCCTGGCCGCCGCCGACGTAGACGGCAAAGCTGAGCTTGCCGCCGGCCAGGCGCTTGAGGTGCAGGCCGATGTCGTGCACCTGGATGGCGGCGCGGTCGCGCTCGGCGGCGGTGACCGCCACCTTGAACTTGCGCGGCAGGAAGCTGAACTCGGGGTGCAGCGAAGACCACTGCCGGATGATCTCGGCGTAGGAGCGAGGGTCGGCCACCTCCTCGGCGGTGGCGCCGGCGAAATGATCGGCCGTGACATTGCGAATGCAGTTACCCGAGGTCTGGATGGCGTGCATCTCGACCTCCGCCAATTCATCGAGGATGGCGGGGATGTCGGTGAGCTTGGGCCAGTTGAACTGCAGGTTCTGGCGCGTGGTGAAATGGCCGGTGCCGCGGTCGTAGGTACGCGCGATGTGGGCAAGCCTGCGCATCTGGCGCGACGACAGCGTGCCGTAGGGAATGGCGATGCGCAGCATGTAGGCGTGCAGCTGCAGATAGACGCCGTTCATCAGCCGCAGCGGCTTGAACTCGTCCTCGGTCAGCTCGCCCGAAACGCGGCGTCCCACCTGGTCGCGAAACTGCGCGACCCGCTGGCGGACGAACTCCGCGTCGAACTCGTCATAGCGGTACATCGTCAGGCGGCCTCGACCAGCTCTGACGCTTGCTGCCGCGCCTCAGCCCGACCCTCTCCCCGCGCTGTTGGAGCAGGCGGAGACGCCAAAGTGGCGTGGGGAGAGGTGTCAGGAGCGCGGGGGGCGGTAGCGGGCGCAGCGTAGCCAGGCACATCGCCGAGAATGGTGGGGCCGCCGGCGCGCACGCGCTCGCGGTAGCGGACGGGGACAATGCGGCCGGCCACCTCCTCGACATCGACGAGATAGGGCTCGACGATGAGGTTGCGGGCGGCGTCGTGCGTGCCGCGATCCTCGAGCGCACGAATTTCATCGGGCGAGTGCGCGACCAGCGCCTCGGCAATGTCCTCGCCCCAGGCGCCCTCGAAATCGAGGAACACGGACGCGCCATCGCTCAGGCGGTTGGCGGTCAGGACGGAGGGCAACGGCGCGCGCTTGCTCATAGGAACACCTCGGGGGCGATCGGCTCGATATCGTGCTGTGGCGCCGCGCGGCGATCTGGCTCGGCCGGGCGGCGGTAGATTTGGACCGTGTCGGGGCGCCGCAGACCCGCATCGCGCCAGTCGAGGCCTGCGAAGATCACTGCTGGCCCTGCGACGTGGAGATCGACGATGCACTGCGTCAGGTCGTGCAGCGTGGTGGCGATGGCCCGCTCGTTCTCGCGCGTGCCGTTCTCGACGATGACAATCGGCAGATCGGGCCGCGCGCCCGCCGCCAGCAGGTTGCGGCGGATGATCGGCGCGTTGCCGACGCCCATGTAGATCGCGAACGCCGAGCCCGGGGCTGCCAGCGCCGGCCAGTCGAGCTCGGCCTCGCCGCTGGAGGTGGTGCCGGTAACAACGGAGAACTGGCGCACGTGCTGCCTCAGCGTCACGGGCAGACCGATGCGCGCGGCGCAGGCGTGCGCAGCCGTCACGCCGGGCACGACCTCGACAGGGATGTGGGCTGCCTGCAGCGCAACCATCTCCTCTGCCGCGCGACCGAAGATGAACGGGTCGCCGCCCTTGAGGCGCGCCACGACCCGGCCCGCCGAGGCCTCGCGCACCAGGATGCGGTTGATCTCGGCCTGGGAGACGGATGGGCCGCCCGGCATCTTGCCGACGAAAATACGCTCTGCGTCGCGGCGCGCGTAGTCGAGGACCTTGGGGTTGACCAGGCGATCGATCACCAGCACGTCGGCCTCCTGCATGCGCTGCAAGGCCTTGAGCGTAAGCAGATCGGGGTCGCCGGGGCCGCAGCCGATCAGGAACACGCACCCCTCGACTGGAGCGGCGGAGCCCGTGATCTCGGCGGCAGCGATGCGGCTGGCTTCGATTTCGGCACCGCTCAGCACCGCGCGGCGGAAGGGACCCAGCAGCAGCCGCTCCCACAGACGCCGGCGGGCGTGCGGATCGGCGATGCTTTGGGCAACCCGACTACGCAACGACTGCGCACGCTCGGCCAGCACGCCGAGGTTGGCCGGCAGCCAGCTCTCCAGCCTGGTCTTGATCTCGCGGGCCAGAACAGGGGCGGCGCCTTCCGTGCCGATGGCGACGGTCACCGGCGAGCGATCGACGATGGCAGGCGTGATGAAGCTGGAAAGCTCGGCCGCATCCACCACGTTGATCGGGACGCCGCGAGCCTTGGCCGCGCGCGAGACGACGGCATCCAGAGCCCGGTCGCCGCTGGCCGCATAGGCCAGCCGCTTGCCGTCCAAGTCAGCAGCAGCGAACGGGCGGCGGAGGATTGCGATCGCACCTTCACGCTCGAGATCGGCCAGCTCACCGGTCACGGCCTCGGCGACGACGGAGATGCGGGCGGGCGTCTTGCAAAGCAGGCGCACCTTCTGGGCCGCCTGCTCGCCGCCGCCGACCACGAGAACATCGGCGTGCTCGAGGTCGGCAAAGATCGGAAAATAGCGCATGGGCCTCACGCTCCGGCCAGGCACGGCTTCGCGTGCGTGCGTCTCGCCCTCCCGATTGTTGACCTCGACGACGCCCATGAGCCCTCTGCAACGTATTGTTTTCGCGCGGCAAAACGGACTACCGCCGACGAGCCAAGCCGGCGTCGCCGGACGATGGCCGAGTTTGCCGTCATTGTAGGGCTTAAATAGAAATATTTCCTAAGAACTAGCAATGGGCACAGCCAAATAAGGATGTCATCCCATCGTTCTGGGCAATTTGGGTAGAACGTTCCCGCCTCATCACCGCGCGAGAACGCCTGCCTGCTGTCGGCAGCGGCAGGAGAATGCCGTTCCCCGAACTCGGTGAGACGGCCGCCTCAGGTGGGCGGCGCCTGCAACAGCAGCTCCGCAATTTCCTTGACCAGCTTGCTCACCAACAGCTGGCCGAAGGTCTCGAAGCTCTCCGCCTCGAGGACGAAGGCGCCCGGCCCGCCGATCACGTTGTTTGCGTAGTAGGCGGTGAGCCCGCCCGGCGGGTGGGTGTGGCTCGGGTTGGTGACAAGCGGCACCTCGCTCAGGATCACCAGGCCGTTGATCGTCACGCCCTGGGCGATGGCGGCGTCGCGGGCAACGGTTACGTCCCGACCGCTGTTGTTCGTGCCGTCGCCGGAGACATCGATCACCCGACGAGGGGCCGGGAACGGACTGCGGCCGAGCGCCAGCATGCTGACGTCGATGGCGGCGCTGATGGAGGTGCGGCCCCAATAGGAGCGGGCAGCCTCCAGCATACGGCCCGACACCTGCCGGGCGTCACGTTCGCTGGCGATGACGGTCCAATCGACCACCACGCGCTGCTCCCATTCGCTGGCCCACTCGATGAAGGCCACCGCAATGCGCCCCTTGGGCCCGCCGGTCATGGCCTTGACCACGCGCGGGTCGATGATCGCCGCCGCGTAGCCTTCGCGCTGCAGCTTGAACTTCTTGTCATCGACGCTGCGCGAGACGTCGGCCGCCAGCACCAGCAGCACATCGACCTCGCCCTCGTCCGCGTAAGCCGCAAAGCTGCTCCCTGCGGCGACCACCGCAATTACGATGGGTACGACAATGGCCTTCAGCCACATGCGCATGATGCCCTCCCGCCGGCACCTGCCAAACTTATCGACTGTAGGCCAACTTGCGGCAGGCGGTCGAGGTCTGCTTTGCATAGATCAAGCATGCAACCCGGCTTTCCCCAGCCGGGTAACACCAATCAGATCGTGTCGTTGCACCGCACCAACTCGGACTTGAGGTAGCCCTGCTGGGTCATCAGCTCGCGGTCGAGATTGCCCTGGCTGACGCGGCACTGCGCTCTGATGAAGCGCAGGTCGATGTCGAAGCCGAACGTCTCCTTGAGCTGCTTGCGGGTGCCATCGGACAGCTCGCCGCCCAGCCAATCGCTGCCCATCTCGATGAGGGTGCAGACCTGGCCGACGGCCTCGGGCCCGGTTGCGCGCAGCTTGTCGAGCATGACGATCTGCTGCTCGACCGACTTGCGATAGTCCGTGGTGCACTGCGGCCGCTGGCTCAGGTCGGGCTCCGGCTGGCCCGGCAGCGGGAACGGCAGCTGGGCGGCCGCCGAGCCGGCGAGCGCGGCCAGGAGCGCCGCAACGGCGATACGGGAAAGAAGGGTCATGGGTGCGCCTCGACCTTGGTGGCAGCGCTGACAGCAGCGGACATCACGCGTGTGTCGAGATCTGGGCAGCGCCGGGCGCAGTATGGGGATGGGTCAGACCCTCGGCGCACAAGCTCTTCGAGGTTATCGACGGTGCATGGGGTCTGACCCCGGACGACCGCCTCGCTTGATGCCAAGTGCGCCGCGCACTAGCCTTGCGGCAAACCACAGGTTCCATCGTCGCGGAGGACGCCATGCAGGATCGGCCAGCGAAGCTCACCGAGTACAGGACCTACATCGATGGCAAGTGGGTCGATGCCGCCTCCGGCAAGACCTTCCAGACTTTCGATCCCTACACCGGCGAGCCCTGGGCGCTGATCCCGGAGTGCGACAAGGCCGATGTGGACCGCGCCGTGGAGGCAGCGGCGCGGGCGTTCGAGAGCGGGCCGTGGCCGGCGATGACAGCGACCGCGCGCGGCAAGGTGATGCGCCGCATCGCGGGGCTGATCGAGAAGCATGCCGAGCACCTGGGCCAGATCGAGGTGCGCGACAACGGCAAGCTGATCTCGGAGATGGTAGCGCAGACCAAGTACATGCCCGAGTGGTTCTACTACTACGGCGGGCTTGCCGACAAAATCCAAGGCGCGGTGGTGCCGGCCGATCGGCCCGACCACTTCAACTACATCCTCAAGGAGCCGGTCGGCGTGTGCGGGTTCATAACGCCGTGGAACTCGCCGCTGATGCTGACGGCCTGGAAGCTTGCGCCGGCGTTGGCGGCGGGCTGCACCGTGGTTCTCAAGCCGTCCGAGTTCACGTCGGCCTCGCTGCTCGAGTTCATGAAGCTCGTCATCGAGGAGTCCGGCTTGCCGCCGGGCGTGGTCAACGTGGTGACCGGCTACGGCGCGGTGGTAGGCGAGCCGCTGGTCACCCATCCCAAGGTGGCGAAGATCGCCTTCACCGGCGGCACCGTGACGGGCGCACGCGTCAACGAGCTCGCCGCCAAGAGCTTCAAGAAGGTGTCGCTGGAGCTCGGTGGCAAATCGCCCAACATCGTGTTCGACGACTGCATCCTGGACGATGCCGTGAGCGGGGCGGTGTCGGGCATCTTCGCTGCCACCGGCCAGACCTGCATCGCCGGCTCGCGCCTCTTGCTGCAGGAGACCATCCACGACCAGTTCGTGGAGAAGCTGGTGGCGATGGCCAAGACCGCCAAGCTCGGCAACCCCGCGCTGCCCGAGACCCAGGTGGGCCCCGTGACGACGCCGCCGCAGTACCAGAAGATCCTCTCCTACATCGACATCGCCAAGGGCGAGGGCGCCAAGTGCGTGCTGGGCGGCGGTCCGGCGACTGCGGCGGAGGGCGGCGGCAAGTATTTCGTGAAGCCCACCATCTTCACCGGCGTCGACAACAAGATGCGCATCGCCCAGGAGGAGGTGTTCGGGCCGGTGCTGTCGGTCATCAAGTTCAAGGACGAGGACGAGGCGGTCAGGATCGCCAACGACATCGCCTTCGGCCTCGGTGCCGGCGTGTGGACCCAGTCGGTCAAGCGCGCCCACAGCATGGCGCGCAAGATCAAGGCCGGCACCGTGTGGGTGAACACCTACCGCGCGGTGAGCTTCCTGATGCCGTTCGGCGGCTACAAGGCGTCGGGGCTCGGGCGCGAGAACGGGGCGGAGGCGATCGAGGGCTACCTGCAGTCCAAGAGCGTGTGGATCAACAACGGCCCCGGCGGCGGCAACCCGTTCGTCATGAAGACGGCCTCGTCTTCGTAGAGTGCAATAAGCGCAGCGCATTGCACCGTGTGGTGGGTCGATCGGCGCAATGCGGCCATCGCCTTATTGCGCCCTACCACTACTGCGACCGCTCGGTGGGGACGACCTCGACATCGCCCAGGCGCCCGTCGCGCAGCACGTGCAGCGTGACGCGCTTGTCGATCTTGGTGCCGTCGAGCACGCGCGCAATGTCGTCGATGCCGGTCACAACTTCCTTGTCGACGCCGACGATCACGTCGTCCGGCACCAGCCTGGCGGCCGCCGCAGGCGTGTTCGGGAAAACCTCGGCCACGCGCACGCCCGCATCCTGCGTCAGGCCGGTTGCGACCTTGATCCGCTGCGGCAGCCGCACCTGATTGCCGGCGATGCCGAGACTGGCACGCCGCACGCGGCCGTGTTGCAGAATTTGGGTGAGCACGTGCTGGGCGGTGTTGGAGGCGACCGAGAAGCAGATGCCCTGCGCGCCCATGATGACGGCCGTGTTGACGCCGATCACCTCGGCGCGCGAGTTGACCAGCGGTCCGCCGGAATTGCCCGGATTGAGGGCCGCATCCGTCTGGATGACGTCGCCGATCAGGCGCCCGCTCTGGGAGCGCAGCGAGCGGCCCACCGCGCTGACGATCCCGGCCGTCACCGTCGAACTCGAAACCGAACGGATTGCCGATGGCCACGGCCACTTGACCAGGCTTGACCTTCTTGGAGTTGCCGAGCCGCGCCGCCGGCAGGCGATCGCCGGTTTCGGCACGCAGAACGGCGATGTCGGTATCGGGATCACGCCCGAGCACGCGCGCGGGAACATGCCGCCCGTCGTTCAGCGCCAAGTCGATCGCCGTGGCGCCTTCGACCACGTGATTGTTGGTCAGCACCAGGCCATCGGGCGACAGAATCGTGCCCGAGCCCGAGCCCTGCGCGCCTTGGTTCTGGCGCATGCCGCGCACCTGCACGTGCACCACCGAGGGCGACACGCGCTCCACCACGCCGATGATGGCGTGCGAATATGCGTCGAGCAGCTCCTCGTCGTCGGTGACCTCGCGCACCTCGGATGCGCCGCCACGATCTTTGCGCCATAGCTGCATGGATTTATCTCCCCACCGCGTTGGGCCACCAACGCCGCATGTGCGGGCATATATAGGATGCCTGCCGCGGCCGGGGGAGGCCCGGCAACCGCTCTCCACCGATGACGGACCTGAACCCGTTGAAGCTAGCGCGAGATCACGCCAGCCTGCACATGTTGGCTGCGCTCGACACGTCGTGGCCGGGAACCGGTTCCACGTTCAGCGCCTTGACCACGCCGTCCTCGACGATCATCGAGTAGCGCTGGGACCGCACGCCCATGCCGCGAGGGCCCAGATCGACCTCCAGACCGACCTTCTTGGCGAACTCGGCGCTGCCGTCGGCCAGCATGAGGATCTTGCCGTCGGCGTTGGAATCCTTGGCCCAATGGGCCAGAACGAAGACGTCGTTGACCGCGGTGCAGGCGATGGTGTCGAACCCTCTCTTTTTCAGCTCGTCGTAGTTTTGCACGAAGCCCGCCATGTGCTGCTTGTGGCAGGTCGGCGTATAGGCTCCCGGCACGGCGAACAATGCTACCTTCTTGCCGGCGAACACCTCACCGGTCTTGGATTCCTTGGGTGCCCCGTCAGGGCCCATGGTCCTGAACGTGGCCTCCGGCAGGCGATCGCCGACCTTGATCGACATGACATATCCTCTCGAGCTGAAAAACGGCGGAAGGGTGTGGGCGCTCACAACCGCCCGCATGCAACTCTAGGGGCTCGGGGCGCCCAAGCCAAGCCGGGTCGCGGTGCTGCCTCAGTGTGAATCTCGGCTACGGGTGCGGTGCAGACGCAGCCCTTCGCGCCTGCTATGGACCTCCAATGCCTGGCCAAGGTTCAGCCGACGTCTCGTCTCCGGGGCTGCTCCACGCAAAGGCCTGGGCCGAGGCGTATGAGCTGATCGACCTTCAGCTTTCTCCCTTAGGGCTGAGGGCCATCGAGGCCTTTGGTGTGGGCTCGGGAGACATTGTTCTCGATATAGGGTGCGGAGCTGGGCAGACCCTCCTCCAACTCGCCGAGCGGGTCGGACCTGAAGGGCAGGTGATCGGGGTGGACGTGGCCCCGTTGCTCCTCGAGATCGCCAAGCGACGGACGGAGCAGCTCAGCCAGGTTCGGTTGATCCAGGCAGACGCCCAGTCCTTGGATTTGCCGTCTGAGAGTACCGATGCCGTGTTCTCTCGGTTCGGCGTGATGACCTTCAGCGATCCGGTCGCGGCCTTCGCCAACTTCCGTAGAATTCTCAAGTCCTCAGGCGTGCTGGCGTTCAGCTGCTGGCGTTCCCTCCAGGAGAACGAGCTGGATCACCTGCCGCTTTCCGCGGCCGGATTCCAGTCAGCTGTCGACGAGGGACCTTTCAGCTTCGCCGACCCCGAACACATACGCCGCACACTCGAGGCGGCTGGGTTCGGCGAGATCATCATCCAAGCGCACGATGAAAAGGTGTCGAGCGGTGATCTCGACGCGATGACCTCGGTGCTTCTGAAAGTGGGACCGCTCGGAAAGATCGTTCGCGAGAACCCCGCGCTGCGAGCGGCCGCCGAGCCTCGATTGCGTGCGGCCCTGGCTGCCTTGGGCGGCCCCTCCAGGGTACAACTCATGGCTGCCGTCTGGATCGTGACTGCGCGAGCTGGAGCAGCAACCCGGTAGCGGCTCCCCAACGTGCCGAAGATCGCGAGCCGAGGTTCAAACCGGGGTACTAGGCTAGGTAATGTACTCAACTACAGGAACGGACCATCTGCCGGCATGCGACTGGGCGGTCTCGTGTCTGCTATTGGGTCTAAAACGGAATATTGTGCTCAGGTAGGGTCTTGCTGCATTTGACCCGCAACGGACCTGCGGCACCGACCCTGGCATCGCGGGAGTCGGCGAACCAGGAACCAGGACGCACCGGGCGAAAGGACGGCTCAGCGCTTGGCCATGTAGGATGGCGGTGCACCGGTGAGAAAGTCGTCACGTACCGGCGCGAAAAAATCGATCACTTCCGAATCCTCGGGAAAATAGGCTTCGTGCTCGACGCCGCCACGGATCACCGCGACGTCGCCGGGTTTCATTGCTCGCTTCTCAGCGCCAATACGAAAATCCATTGTGCCTTTGACCATCCACACGAACTGCTCATGCGGATGCCTGTGTGCGGCGGCCTTTGCCCCCGCCTTTAATGTCCAATAGACCATCGTACCTTGTTTTCCGGACACGACGCGGCGTCGGATCTTGTCCGTGATTTGCTCTTCTGCTACTGCCGCCAGTTGATCAAATCCTTCAATGACCGGCATGTGGTTTCCTCCCTGCAAAACATCTGTCTTCGATGCGACATGGGCGGCCGGAGATACGTGGTCCGCGAAGTTAGCGTTTAGCCCCAAGCCGATGCGCATGCCCGGTCGCAATCATGCGATAAAGCAGTGCCTGCGAGCAAGTGCGAGGTCATTTGACGTTGTCCGGTCACAAGTCCGTTAGATCGCCCTGGACGTCCGCTTTGGGTGAATGATCAGACGTGTCAAAGCCATTGCGCGATCGGCGAATTCTTACCCAATGCGGACATTGGACTTCGTCGCAGGAATTGAGCAGATCGTGGTGGTCGGGTCTGCCGGATTGGCCCATCTCGCGGTCCGCGCCATGACATGCTCGCGCTTAAAGTCTGGGTCATTGCTCTCCTGGTTCGCACGCATGGCCAAACGCCACCTGCCTGAAAGCGAGTTCGGGTGATCGAGACAACGATGGCCTTGTCGTTACCAGATATCGCAATCTTGATCGCCGTGTTCGTGCTGGCGGGCTTGGTGAAGGGCGCAATCGGCCTTGGTCTGCCGACGATCGCAATGGGCTTGCTTGGCGCCTGGTTTCCACCTTCCACAGCGGCGGCGATACTCATTCTACCTGCACTCCTGACCAACGTGTGGCAGATGGCCGCTGGTCCGGATCTCGTGGCAATCGTGCGCAGGCATTTCCTGATGTACTTGTTTGCGGTACTAGGGACACTGCTCGCGGTACGCATCATTACCCACGCCAATACTCGCGTTACGACTGCGCTGCTCGGGCTCGCGCTCGTCAGCTACGCGACCGTCGGGCTGTCGGGATGGAGCTTCGTAATTCGTGGGAAGTCCGAATTCTGGCTCGGACAGATCGTTGGCTTGGTCGCTGGAATCTTGAATGGCGCCACCGGCGTATTCGTAATTCCCTCCGCTCCCTATCTTCAAGCTGTTCATCGCGACAAGGACGAGTTTGTTCAAGCGATCGCGGCGTCTGCGTTTGTGTTCGCGGTGGCCCTTGGGCTTGGCCTGGGCCTGAACAGCGCGCTGGATCCCGCCATCTTCGTTTCTGGCATTGTCGCCCTCATTGCCGCGATTGGGGGGATGACAATAGGACAGGTCTTGCGCGCGAGGCTTGCGTCGGCGGCGTTTCAGAACTTAGTTTTTGCAGGTTTGCTCGCACTCGGCGTGACGATGGTGGTTCGGGGATTTTTGTGAAAAGCATCGCCACGGGCTGTTCGCTGCGTCTCGCTCGACCATCAACAAGATGCGAGCAATCTTTCTCCTCTCGAACGCGAGAACTACCGGATAGGCTACGAGCAAGCGATGTCCGCTACTGGCAGATTTTGTTGCAGAAGTCGGTTGCGGTGAGCTGCGAAGCGTGATTTCACGGCGTGCGAGGCGACGCGGCAGCGGGGGCTGGCGATGATGGGGCGGCTCAGACACGACCAAGGGCAGCTGTTCTATTCGTTCTGTCTTGAGGACGTCGTCCCGAGCGATCATCGCGTGCGCGAGATCGCAGCCGTTCTGGACCTGTCGTGGGTGCACGGCGAGCTGGCGCCTTACTACTCCAACCTTGGCCGCCCCTCGATCGATCCGGTTCTCATGATCCGGATGCTCATCCTCGGCTACGTGTTCGCCATTCGCTCGGAGCGGCTGCTGTGCCGCGAGGTGCAGGTGAACATGGCATACAGGTGGTTCTGCGGCCTCAGCATCGAGGACAAGATCCCGGACCACTCGGCATTCTCGCGCGCTCGCAACGAGCGCTTCCGCGACAGCGACATCTTCCGGCGCGTGTTCGAGCGGGTGGTGGAGGCGTGCATCGCGGCAGGCTTCGTCGGCGGCGAGGGCTTCGCGGTCGATGCCAGCCTGATCGTCGCCGACGCCAACAAGCAGCGGTCGATCCCGGGCAAGGAGTGGGACAAGAACCGCGACCCGGAGACGGCAAGCCGGGCGGTGAAGGAGTACCTTGCGACGCTGGACGACGCGGCCTTCGGCGCGGCAAGCGATGTGACACCGAAGTTCATCTCACCGTCCGATCCGGCGGCGCAGTGGACGGGCGCGATGCGCGGACCGGCGTTCTTCGCCTACGCCGACAACTATCTGATCGACGTCAAGTTCGGCATCATCATGGATGTGGAGGCCTCTCGTGCCATCCGGCAAGCCGAGGTCGGCGCAGCCAAGACCATGATCGAGCGCACCGAGCAGCGCTTCGGCATCAAGCCCGATCGGCTGGCTGCCGATACAGCCTACGGGTCGGCAGCTAACCTCAACTGGGTGGTCAACGACAAGAAGATCGCTCCGCATATACCGGTGATCGATAAGTCCAAGCGCGAGGACGGGACTTTCTCACGCGAGGACTTCACCTTCTGCAAGGAGGGCAACGTCTACATCTGCCCGGCGTTCAACACTCTCACCACGACCGGCAAGGTCATGAACGATGACATGGTGTTCTACCGAGCCAGCACGCTTGATTGCTCTGCGTGCGCCTTCAAGTCGAGATGCTGCCCGAAGGAGCCGGCCCGCAAGATCTTGCGCAGCATCTATGAGGAGGCTCGTGACGTTGCGCGTGCGCTCGCCAAGACCGAGGCCTTCGAGCGGTCGTGCCGTGAGCGCAAACGCATCGAGATGCTGTTCGCGCACCTGAAGCGCATCCTGCATCTCGGCCGCCTGCGGCTGCGCGGACCGCGTGGCGCCCAGTTCGAGTTCACGCTGGCGGCCACCGCACAGAACCTGCGCCGTCTCGCGAAGCTGATGGCGCGACCGCCGCCCATGGTCACCGCGTGTGTTGCGTGAGCGTCGGCGGGTAGCGTCCGGTAGCGTGGCGGGCGTCAGGACCAGAGCGTCACAGCCGCCGCTCCTACCGGAGCGAGCGGCCAAAAGGGGGCACACCGACGCTTGCAAAGCTCATCGCCGATCTCGCCACCGACTTTCGCAACAAAATCGGCACAAACTTGCCGTTCCAAGCGAAGCTCGGCAAGGTCCGCTATTGGGGTGGATCGACCGTGTCGAGGTCGTTCGCTTGACACGGCCGGGCGGCTCACAATTGCGTAGACGACCTAACCCGGGTCGCTGCCGGCAGAGCCAAATGCTCGCAAGCCGACGCTTAGCAAGCAAGACCGCGTCCGCAGTCAGAGCCGGCGCGCGCGAGCACGCCGAGCCGACTGTCTACAATTCTGCCCGTATGCTCCCAGCCCGGCTGACCAAGACCGTAGGATCGGGCAGCATCCCGCAGCCGGGCCCGAAAGCTGGTATCTGCCACCACCCGCCGTAGAGCCCTTGCCAGGGCTTCTCCATCGCCGCTCGGCACAACGCAGCACGTCTCGGCCGACAGCCGATCTCCGACCGCGCCGGCGTGAGTCGTGACCACAGGCAAACCGCGAGCCATCGCCTCGGATACGGCCATGCCGAAGCCCTCGTGGCGAGAAGCCGACACAAACACATCTGCCGAGCTCCATTCCAATTCGACTTCGCCAGCAGTCAACTCACCGGCAAGCTCGACCCGAGACCCGAGGTTCAATGACGAGATCAGCTGGCGCAACATCGATACGTGTCGAGGCGCACGGTCCAGGTTTCCAACAATGACGGCCTGCCAGGCGAGGTCCGAGATATCTGCGAGCGCCCGAACCAGCAGGTCATGCCCTTTTCGCGGCACTACCGCGCCAACGCTCAGAACCTTTGCGGTTTGACCATCGCTTCCCACGGCCGGCAGCTGTGGGTCGGTGCCGGGAGGCGCAACCACGATCCTGCCCGCATCGATGGCGTATTCGCTGATCAGGGTTCGACTGGTGGTCGCAGACGTGGCGATCACGAGGGCAGCGTTACGGAGACTGCCTGCTTCGAGCTGCATCAAAACGCCCGGCGCTGCTTCGAGATCGTAGCCCTCCAGCGCCAGTGGGTGATGCACGATGATGACCAGCTTCATCCGCCGCTGCTGGCTCCTGACCAAGTCGGGGAGCACCGACAGACAAAGCTGATCGCTCAGCACCAAAGCCCCTTCGGGGAGAGCCGCGAAACGCTCCGCGGTGCGCCGCTTGGCATCGGCGGAAGGCATAGGGAAGCCGGTTGGCAGTTCCAGCCAAGCAATGTCCCAGCCGAGCTTCGTGAGCTCGCCTACCAGGCGCTCGTTGTAAATGAAGCCGCCTGTCGTGCGGGCATAGTCTTTCGGAAGGGCGTAGACTAGTTGCTTAGATGCCAATTGCACGCCCCCAACAGTGCACCGACGCTATCTGCGTCATGGCCCGCTCGAGCATCAGTCTTGGCCGCCGAGCAGCGCGCATCAACTGTCCTTCTTTGCTCAGGGCGCTGTCCACTGCGTCTCGCTGGCACCGGCCGCACTGACGAGGGTGATTGTTAGCGTCTTGCCCCTGAGATCCTGGGCCAGGTCGCGCCCCAGATCGGTCTCGAAGCGAAGGACGCCGTCGGCACCTCCCGGTGCCACCCGCCGCGGCAACGGCACGTAGAGCCCTGCCGGCGCCTCGACGAAGACGTCGGTCGCTTCCGCCGGGCCGCCGAAGACGGCCTCGATGGTAAGCCGCGGCGAGCCGGCCGTGGCATGGATTGCAACGTGCCTGAGCTCGGGGTCGGTCTTGCGCCGGCTCGCCTGCGGACGGGGCACCCGCTCCAGCGCGGCGAGCAGCTCGGGCGGGGGCGCGCGCTTCGAGCCGGCCGGGATTGCCAGGTCGAGGCTCGCCGTGGCGGGAATGCAGAATCTCGCGGCACACGCCGAACTCCAACGCAAGCTTCAGCGCGACCGGCTTGGCGGGATCCTGCGGCGTGACCTCGATCGGCAGCAGCACCGATTGCTTGTAGCCGACCGCGACTCCGCCCGCCTCGGGCATGCGCTGAGGTGCAGGATAGAGCACCGTGATTGCAGCCACGTTGGAAGATCCGGCCCAGTCGAAGGTCGGCGGGACGCCGGCATCGCCCGGCAGGCGCCAGTAGGTCTTCCATCCCTCGTCCAGCACGATCTGCAGGCCGGCTAGGCTCGGACCTCCCGCAGCCTTGGCGCCTCCCGCCACCAGCCGCACGCGCGAGGCGTGCTGCTCCGCCCACGCCGAGCCCACAAGCTCGGCGCGCGTTGAGGTTGCTGCTGCGACGAGCACAAGGCACGACAGCAAAAGGCCCATCGAGCGGGATGTCGGGTTTGCGCGCATGATTCTCCTCGATGCCCGCCAGCATAGGCGGCGGATCGGCGGGCGCAATTCAACAGATTTCGCGCCGGTGTTACCAAGCGGATTGCTGCCCCTTCCAGGGGCGGCGCGCACGCGCTAGTCTAAATCATGCAGACCATGGGAAAAGGCCGCAAAGGCGAGCAGGCCGGCTATCTCGACGGGCAGTTCCTGGTCGCGATGCCCGCCATGTCCGACAAGCGCTTTGCTCGGTCGGTGATCTACATGTGCGCCCATTCCGGGCAAGGCGCCATGGGGCTGATCATCAACCAGCGCGCTTCGCACATCACCTTTCCCGAGCTGCTCGGCCAGCTCAGCATCTCCGCCAAGGGCGGGGAGAGCGCGGGCGAGCCGCCGACGGCCGACCTCGGCGAAATCAATGTGCACGTGGGCGGGCCGGTCGAGACCGGCCGCGGCTTCGTGCTGCATACCTCCGACTATTTCGCAGCCGAGTTCGACCTTGACCATCGATGAGGGCGTGTCGCTTACCGCCACCATCGACATCCTCAAGGCCATCGCGGCGGGCAAGGGCCCCAACCGGGCGATCCTGGCGCTCGGCTATGCGGGCTGGCGGCCAGGCCAGCTCGAAAGCGAGATTGCCGGCAACGGCTGGCTGCACTGCCCGCCGGACCTCGATCTGCTGTTCGACCGCGATCTCGAGCACAAGTACGATCGCGCGATGTCCAAGATCGGCGTCGACCCTTCGCATCTGGTGAGCGAAGCCGGGCACGCGTAGCCCCACTCCCCGTCATCATCGGAAAAATCAGCTCGCGCTGGGTTTGCCGGGCAGCGGCGGGTCGGGTGGCGTCTGCTCCTCGCCGATCTCGCCGGCGAGCTTCGCCAGGCTCGCGCGAATGGCCGGCGGCAGCCGCGAGAAGTCCGCCGGCGGCGGGCGAGGGTTCGCGGGGCGCGGCGGCGGCGGCGGAGCGCCACGCTGCGATTGGACAGGCGGACGGGAGTTCTTGAGGCAATGCAGGGCGCATCGCGCCTTGGCGCGCTGCGTTCGGCAGCAGCGGGGGCGGCCGCGGCGCGGGTTTGTCAGCCTCGTGCGCGAGAGGAGGTGTGCCGGAGCGCACGGGCGTCGGCTGCAGTTTCAGCTGGGCGGCGCCGGGGTTGGCCTCCGGCGGCGCGGCTGGCGCATGCCGCGGCACCGGCGGCGGGCCGGCGCCTCGCGCGTGCGCGCCGTTGGGCTGCATGGCCGGCGCCCGCGGAGGTGGTTGCGGGATCGCGGGGGGCCTCCTGCCGCCTGCGCCGTTGGCGGCCGCAGGGTGAGGCCCCGCGCTGCGCCGGGGCGGCGGCTGGGGCGCGGCGACTGGGGCTAGAGCCTCGGCGGCGGGTTCCGCGCGCGCCCGCACACGCTGGCGGAACAGGCTGCTCTTGCGCAGCCTGCGCTCGGCGCGGCGCACGACCTTGAGCAGCTGCAGCACGTCGCGCTCGGCCATGGCATCGCCGTAGTAGTGGCCCTGGGCGTACTCGCAGCCGATCGAGCGCAGGAAGGCGACATCGTCCTCGGCCTCCACGCCCTCCGCCACCACCTTCTTGCCGAGCTCGTGGGCGAGCGCGATGATGGCGCGAAGCACCACCGCACCGGAGCCGTTCAGCCCCCGCACCTGAACGAACGCGCGATCGACCTTGACCGTGTCGAAGGAGAACTGCGTGAGGTAGGAGAACGAGGAGTAGCCGGTGGCGAAATCGTCGAGCGAGAGGCCGGCACCGGCGGCCGTCAGCTGCTCCAGCACGGACGCCGCCTTCTCGGGGTTCTCCATGGTAAGCGCCTCGGTGACCTCGAGCCGCAGCGATCCCTTCGGCAGCACGGCGCGGCCCAGAATGTGGCGCACCTCGTTGATGAGCTCCGGCCGGAACAGCTGGCGGCTCGACACGTTGACGCTGACGAACAGCGGCTGATCGGGCCTGGGCAGCTCGCGCTGCCAGCGCTGCGCCTCGCGCACCGCGCGCCCCAGGACGTAGGAGCCGAGCTTGATGATGAGGTCGGATTCCTCGGCCACCGGCACGATGTGCGTCGGATTGAGCAGTCCCAGGCGCGGATGCTCCCAGTTGAGCTGCGCCTCGAAGCCGGCCAGCGTCTCGGTGGGGAGATAGAAGATCGGCTGATAGACGATCCTGAGCTGCTTCTTCTCGATGGCCGCGCGCAGCTCGTCCTCCAGCGCCACCCGCCCGTCCTGATCGCCGCGCATCTCGGCGTTGAAGATCTCGACGCGGTCGGACCCGAAGCGCTTGGCCCGGTACATGGCGATCTCGGCCTCGCGCAACAGCTCGGCCGGATCCTCGTCGGGCCCGTCGTAGACGGCGATGCCGATCGAGGCGGTGAGCACGATCTCCTGGCCGGCGATGGTGATCGGCGAGCGCACCGAGCGGCGCACCTGCTCGGCCAGCATGGCAAGCTCGCGCGGATCGGTCTGGTTGAGGAGCAGGATCGCGAACTGGTCGCCGCCGACGCGTGCCAGCGTGTCCTGCGGCCCCAGATTGCGGGCGAGGCGGCGCGCGACGGTCAGCAGCACACTGTCGCCCACCACCAGGCCGAAGGCGGTGTTGGCGGCCTTGAACTTGTCGATGTCGATGAACAGCAGCGACGGACGCACCAGCGGCTCGAGCGTGGCGCGCTTGGCCGCAATCGCCAGGCGATCGAGGAACAGCTCGCGATTGGGCAGGCCCGAGAGGCTGTCGTGCACCGCATTGTGCAACAGCCGCTCCTGGGCGCGCTTGTTGTCGGTCACCTCGCGAATGAGGCCGACACAGCGCAGGTTGCGGCGGTCGGAGGTGGGGACGCTCGCCGCCTCCAGCTCGAACCAGCGGTAGGAGTTGTCGACGTGGCGCATGCGGAACTCGATGCGCATGTCGCCGCCTGAGCGCTCCTTCATGGACCACAGCAGCAGCTTGAAGCGCTCGCGGTCGGCCGGGTGCATGTGCGAGGTGAAGTCGTCGGCCTTGGTCGAGAGCTCGCCGGCCTTCAGCCCCAGCATGGTCTCGACGATGGGGCTGACCTTGACCTCGTCGCGGCGCGAGTTCCACTCCCACACCGCCGCCCCGGCGCCGTCGACCGCCAGCGCCCGCAGCTGCTGCTCGCCGGGCTGCGTGCCGTAGAGCGGCTCCACCGAGCGGAAGGCGTACTGGGTGACGGTGAAGCCGATCAGCACCACGATCAGCACGAGACCGGAGACCAAGCCGAAGATGACGGAGTCGCCGGCCAGCCGGCCGATCAGCGTCATGCCGGTGCCGAACAGCCAGACCAGCAGAAGCATCCACGTCGGCACCAGCGACAGCGCACGGTCCTGCCCGCGCAGCGCCAGGAACAGTGATACGACGGCGCCGCCGCCGGCGATGCCGACGCTCGACAGGCGGGCGAAGGTGGCGGCGAGGCGGGGGTCGATGAAGGCGACACCGACGAGCGCGCACTGAGCGGCGATCCAAAGGCCGAGCAGCATGCGCAGGAACGCATTGCCCGCACCCAGCCGCAGGAAGATGTAGACGAACACCAGCAGGCTCGCCGCCATGGCAGCCTCGGCCGCGGCGCGATACTGCGCGTTCTCCTCGGGCCTGATGCTGAACAGTTTGTCCCAGAAGCCGAAATCGACGCACAGGTAGGCCAGCACGCACCAGGTGAAGACGGCCGCCGACGGGAAGATCGCCTTGTGGTTGGCGGCGAACACGGCCGTCAGGAAGATCGCCAGCAGGCCGGTGATGCCGAGCATGACGCCGTTGAAGAGCTGGCGGTCGCGGCTCTTGTGCTCGTACTCCAGCGGGTTCCAGAGGTGGATGCGAGCGAAGCGGTCGGACGACAGCTCGGCGATGTAGGTGACGGTCTGCCCCGGCTCCAGCGTCAGGCGGAAGACGTCGGCCCGATCGCTCTTGATGCGCTCGGGCACGTAGCCCACGGAGTGGGAGATCTTCTCGACGCGCCGCGCGTCGAGATCGGGCCACACCACGCCCGACCCCGCCATGCTGTAGCGGTCGATCACCAGCCAGCGCTCGACGGTCTTGTCGGTGTTGTTGCGCAGCGCGAACGCGAACCACCCGGGATTGGTGTCCGGGCTGGAGGCTTGCGCCTGCACGCGCTGGGTGACGCTGTCCCTGCCCGGCGCAGATTCGATGGTGATCTGGTCGCCCTGCGGCTCGTAGTACTCGCCGGCCTCCGAGATGTCGATGCGATCGGCATCGGGCGTGACATCGATCACCTTGAGCGCGGCCGCAGCAGGCGCATGCGCCGACACGAGGCAAACGAGCGCCACCAGCAGCACGCACACGCCGCGCACCAAGGCCTTGGCGGCGGCTGGCGCTGCGATGGCATCGTGTCTCAGCATCGGCTCCTCACACTAGCCGCGCGGATCGTCGTGCAGCAGGGAGAAGAGATCGTGGTCCTGCCACTGCCCGTTGATCTTGAGGTAGCGGCGGGCTCTGCCCTCGCGCGTGAAACCGGCTTTGTCGAGCACGCGCTGGGAAGGGGCATTGCTCGGCAGGCAGGCGGCCTCCAGGCGGTTGAGCCGCAAGGTTGTGAACGCAAAGCCGACGGCGGCGCGCACGGCGTCGGTCATGAGGCCGCGCCCGGTGTGGGGTGCGCCAATCCAGTAGCCGATGGCGGCGGCCTGGGCGACGCCGCGGCGGACGTTGGAGAGATTGAGACCGCCGACGAGGCGGGCATCCGCCTCGGCAAAGATCAGGTAGGCGTAGCCCTCGTCTTCACGCATCTCGCGATGGTACTGGCGCAGGCGCCGCCGGAAGTTGGATCGCGTCAGCTCATCGCGCGACCACTGCGGCTCCCAGGGCGTCAGATGCGCGCGGCTCTGCGTCCTGAGCTCGGCCCAGGGCGCGTAGTCCTGCATGGTGGGATGACGCAGATATACCCGCGCGCCCCGTATCTCGGGGTCCGGCTCGGCTACCAGCGTGGGTCTCAGGAACGCCATCTGCACTCCCTGCGCGCCGCGCGGCTCAAGCGAGGCTCAAGCTTGCTCCGGCCTGCGTCAAGCGCTCGGCGGTGCGGGCATAGGCGGCACCCTTGCGCCCGGCGCCGACCACGGTGACGGAGGGCCGCGCGCGCGTCAGCAGCTTGGCCGCCACCTCGCGCACCGCCTCGGGCGTCACGGCGTCGATGCGCTCGACGATCTCGCGCGTGTCGATCAGCCGGTTGAACAGCAACAGCTGCCGCGCCATGTACTCGGCCCGCGCCGAGGAGCTTTCGAGCCCCATCAGCATGACCGGCCTTGATCTGGGCCTTGGCGCGGGATGTCTCCGCCTCCGTCGGCGCGCCCTCGGCGGCGCGGCGCAGCTCGGCGGAAACCACCTCGATCAGCTTCTCCATCATCTCCTGCCCCGTCGCGGCGTGAATTGCAAAAAGCCCGGTGTCGGCCAACGCCCAGAAGGTCGAATACACAGAATAGCAGAGGCCGCGCCGCTCCCTCACCTCCTGAAACAGCCGCGAGGAAATTCCGCCGCCGAACAGCGCCGAGAACACCTGGGCGGCGTAGTAGTCGGCGGCGCCGTAGGATGGACCCTCGAACGCCAGCAGCAGGTGGCTTTGCTCGAAAGGCTTGGCCGAAGAGCGTGCGCCCCCACCGTAGCGCGCCGGCTCGAATCGACCCCCCTTGCCGCCATTCATGCCGCCGAATAGGGCCTCAGCGTGGCGCACCAGCCTGTCGTGGTCGATCTTGCCCGCCGCCGACAGCACCATGCGCTTGGCGCCGTAGTTGGCCTTCATGAACTTGCGCAGGTCGGCCGGATCGAAGCTCTTCACGCTGGCGGCCGTGCCGAGGATCGGCCGGCCGATGGCCTGCTCGGGGAAGGCCGCCTCCTGCAGCAGCTCGTAGGCGATCTCGTCGGGGCTGTCGCGGGTGGCGGCGATCTCCTGCAGGATCACCTCGCGCTCGCGCGCGAGCTCGGATTCGGCATGGCGCGGGCTCAGGAGGATGTCGGACAGGATGTCGAGGCCGAGCTCGACGTCGGCCGCCAGCACGCGGGCGAAATAGGCGGTGGTCTCGAGGCTGGTCGCGGCATTGAGCTCGCCGCCCACGGCCTCGATCTGCTCGGCGATGTCGCGGGCGCTGCGCCGGCTGGTGCCCTTGAAGGCCATGTGCTCCAGCAGGTGCGAGATGCCGTGCTGGGAGAGGTCCTCGTGGCGCGCGCCGACACCGACCCACATGCCCATCGACACGGTCTCCAGATGCGGCATGCGGTGGGAGACGACGCGCAGGCCGTTGGCGAGCGTGGTTTGCTGCGTTGTCATGCGGCGGCTCCCTGGCGTGCACCCGCGCGCTCGGCGATGAAGCGCTGCACGGCGGCTAGCTCGTTGGACAGAACGGAGAAGCGCTCGCGGGCGCTCATCAGATGGGCGAGGCGCGGCGGCAGCGCGGGGCGCTCGCCGGTGATGGCTTGCATGGCATCGGGGAACTTCGCGGGATGCGCCGTGGCCAGCACGACGCGCGGCGCGCGGTCGAAAGCGGGCGCTTTCTCCAGCGCGACGACGCCGCAGGCGGTGTGCGGGTCGAGCAGGTAGCCGCTTTCCGCACTGACCCGCCGGATGCAAGCGGCGACCTCGTCCATGCTGGCGGTGGCGGCGTCGAAGTCCGTGCGCATCCTGGCCAGGACCTCGCCCGTGAGATCGAAGCGGCCCGACTGGCTGAGCGCGCCGAGCTTGGCGCGCACCCAGGCCGCATCGCGGTTGCTGACCTCGAACAGATAACGCTCGAAGTTGGACGAGACCTGGATATCCATCGACGGCGAGGTGGTAGCGACGACGCCGCGCAGCTCGTAGGTGCCGCTCGCATGCGTGCGGCTGAGGATGTCGTTCTCGTTGGTGGCGATCACGAGCCTGTCGACGGGAAGGCCCATGCGCTTGGCGGCATAGCCGGCGAAGACGTCGCCGAAGTTGCCGGTGGGCACCGAGAAGGAGACGGGCCGGTGCGGGGCGCCGAGCGCGGCTGCGGCGACGGCGTAGTAGGTGATCTGCGCCGCCACGCGCCCCCAGTTGATGGAGTTGACGCCGGCGAGGCGGTGGCGGTCGCGGAAGGCCAGGTCGGCGAACATCGCTTTCACCAGCGCCTGGCAGTCGTCGAAGGTGCCGTCGATGGCGATGGCGTGCACGTTTTCCTCGGCGGCGGTAGTCATCATGCGCCGCTGCACGTCGGAGACGCGGCCGTCGGGGAACAGGATGAACGCCTCCACCCGGCTCGAGCCGCGGAAGGCTTCCACGGCCGCGCCGCCGGTGTCGCCGGAGGTGGCGCCGACGATGGTGACCTTGGCGTCGCGGGCGGCAAGCACGCGGTCCATGAGGCGCGCCAGCACCTGCATGGCGACGTCCTTGAAGGCCAGCGTCGGCCCGTGGAACAGCTCCAGCACCCACAGATTGGGGCCGAGCTGCACCAGCGGCGTCACCGCGGGGTGGCCGAAGCGGGCGTAGGCGTCGCGCGTGATCGCCAGCAGCTCGGCCCTGGGGATCGCGCCGCCGACGAACGGCTCCAGGAGCGATGCGGCGACCTCGGCGAAGGGCCTGCCGGCGAAGCCGGCGATGGCCTCGGGCGTCAGCCGCGGCCATTGCGCGGGCACATAGAGGCCGCCGTCGCGCGCCAGCCCGGCGAGCAGCGCATCCTCAAATCCAAGCTCCGGGGCCTCGCCTCTGGTGCTGACATACTGCAAAGGATCGGGCTTTCGTGGGCTGGTGGACACGACCGGCTGGCACCCTACGGCGCCAAGCCAGGACCGAACAAGGCAACTGACCGGCAAGGGTACGCAAAAGCGCTGGGTTGTCGATGCTAGCCGCCGGCGGCGACCCGCAAGCGGCTGATGGCGAAGGCCAAATAGACGCCGACCAGCGTCGCGGCGAGGCCATACCAGGTGACCGCATATTCCAGGTGGCGGTTGGGGAGGGAGACGCGGGTGACGCCGCCCTTGGGCAGCCCGCCGGGCGGCCCCGGCTCGGCATCGGCCTCCACGAACAGCCCCATCGCCTTGACCGAGCCGTCGGGGAAGGCGGAGGCGGTCATGGCGTTGATATCGGGCCAGTACCACAGGTTGCCCGCCACGTCGTTGTTGGGGGTGAACATGGTCGGGGTAGGCATCAGGCGCACGACGCCGCGCACCTCGGCGAGGCCATCGACCTGCCCGGCGGCGCGCGTGGCGGGCGCCTTTTGGGCGTCGGGCACCAGCCCGCGATTGACCCAGACGACGAGGCCCGGACCCAGCTCGAGCGGCGCATAGACGTGCCAGGCGAGGCCCCGGGGCGAGGGCGCGTAGAGATAGCGCTCCTTGTCGTGCAGGAAGCGGCCCGTGGCGGCGACATGCAGGTACTCGAAGTCCTCGCCGGGGGGCAGCGTCTGCGTGGTCGAGCCGATCGGCACGGGGGCGGCGCCGACGCGCGCCGCGATCTTGGCGATGAGCGCCTCTTTCCAGGCCTTGCGCTCGAGCTGCCAGGTGCCGAGCGAGATCAGCACGGCGAGGCCGGCGATCGCCAGCAGCGTCGGCCAAATCAGCCCGGCATGTCGCAGTTTTTCGAGCATCCCCTATGCATATACCCGTCATCCCGGCCCAGCGATCGCGCTTTACGCCGCGATCGCGCAGATCCGGGATGACGGGTGTCTCAGTCGAGGCCGAGGCGACCTTCGCCGGCCTGGTGCTTGTACTGTAGCGCGATCAGCACGCCCTTGAGCGAGCGCAGCAGCACGAAGGCGAGCGCGGGCGTGACCAGGCCCCACAGCACCACGTGCACCCAGAACGGCGGGCCGAGGCGGAACTCGACCAGCAGCGCGGCGCCGAGCACGGCAAAGCCCAGGATGAAGAATGCGCGAACACCGCCGGCCCGTCGCCCGAATCGGCGAATGCGTAGCTGAGCCCGCAGCGCTCGCACTTCTCCTTGAGCACCAGGCCCGAGCGGAACAGTGCGCCGGAGCCGCAATGGGGACAGCGCGCCTTGAGGCCGGCGACGGCCGGCGACGTGGATGGTGCCTGCTGGGCCATGTCCTTCTGCCAAGCCTGCTTGCGCGGATGCGCACCGGTACCGGCAGCGCCCGGCCGCCGACAAGGTTAAACTCCGCCCACTGAGATTGTTTCACGTGAAACAATCCAGCGTTCAGTATTAACCATATTCCCGCGGCGTCCGCGGCTGGAGCCGCTTCAGTGCGCCAGCGGCGTTCCGGCCCCGATCACGTAGATGCAGGTGAACAGGAACAGCCACACCACGTCGACGAAGTGCCAGTACCAGGCAGCCGCCTCGAAGCCGAAGTGCTGCTTGGGGGTGAAGGCCCCGTTGAGCGCCCGGAACAGGCACACCATGAGGAAGGCGGTGCCGATGATCACATGCGCGCCGTGGAAGCCGGTGGCCATGAAGAAGGTGGAGCCGTAGATGTGGCCGGCGAAATTGAAGCCGGCATGCGCGTACTCGTAGGCCTGGCAGGCGGTGAACAGCACGCCCAGGATGACGGTGAGCACGAGGCCCCAGATGAGCCCCTTGCGGTTGCCCTCGAGCAGGGCGTGATGCGCCCACGTGACGGTGGTGCCCGAGGTCAGCAGGATCAGCGTGTTGACGAGCGGCAGGCCCCAGGGGTCGAAGGTGCCGTGGAAGTGCTCGCTGGCCTTGGGGGGCCACTTGCCGCCGGTGAGCGCATTGCGCTCGACCATGCCGATCATTTCCTTGGTCGCCGTCAGCGTGCCGTCGGGATTGGTCACCTCGAGCGGGTGGACCGCGGCCGGGAACAGCGAGACGTCGAAGTACGCCCAGAACCAGGCGACGAAGAACATCACCTCCGAGGCGATGAACATGATCATGCCGTAGCGCAGATGCAGCTGCACCACCGGCGTGTGGTCGCCGCGGTTCGCCTCCTTGATGACGTCGCGCCACCACACGAACATCGTCAGGGCGACGCCGGCCGCGCCGACGAAGAACACGGTGGATCCCCGTAGGCCGAACAGGCCGGGGCCGCCGCCCATCGACCGCATCCAGATGATGAGGCCCACGGCCATGGCGAAGGCGAAGATCGAGCCGATCACCGGCCACGGGCTCGGGTCTACCAGGTGGTAGTCGTGGTGCTTGGTGTGCGTGTCGGCCATCTAATGCTCCTGGTATGCAGTCTAGCTCGGCTGAGGCGGCGCCATGGGATTGAAGGTGTAGGACAGCATGATATGCGTGACGCCGCGCGCGTCCCTGTCGTTGACGATCGCCGGATCGACGAAGAAGCTCACCGGGAACTCCATCGACTGGCCGGGCTCCAACACCTGCTCGGTGAAGCAGAAGCATTGCAGCTTGTTGAAGTAGGCGGCGGCGATCTCTGGCAACACGTTGTAGATGGCGGTGCCGCGCACGGGACGGTCGGAGGTGTTGGTGGCGCGGTAGAAGGCGAGATTGGTCTCGCCGATTTTGACTTCCATGGTCTGCTGCACGGGCTCGAAGCGCCAGGGCAGGCCGGGCGTTACGTTGGCGTCGAAGCGCACGACGACGGTCTTGTCGAGCACCGTCGCTGGCGCCTTGGTGGCGATGCGCGGCGTGCCGTCGAAGCCGGTGACCTGGCAGAACAGCCGGTAGAGCGGAACCGCCGCGTAGGCGGCGCCCACCATGCCGACCACCAAGGCCACACACGCCGCGGCCAGCTTGCGGTGCCGGCGCTGCAACGCGTGATTGTTGTACGGGGTGCTCATAGTCCCAGTGTTCCGGCACCGGACATATGCGTCACGCACCAATTCGCTTCGCGAGCGGGGCCAGCCCCGCGCCCCGCTGGCGGGACGCCCGCCAGACCACCTGATCTCTTGTCGTCAAACACGGGGAGTTTGAGGGGTGTCCCCTCAAGCGGGTTGAAGGGCGGCAGCCCTTCTCGCGCAGCGAATGAACGCACCAGCGCTGGCGCCATATGAGTGGGTCGCAACACTAGAGCGGCCTGTTGAGCACGTTGCCGCCGAGGCGGACGATGGTGGCGACATAGAACATCACCACCAGGCCGCCGAGCACCAGCGCGATCGCGATCGAGCGCATCTTGCGGCGCCGCTGCGCTTCCTGTTGCTCGCGCTCTTGCAAGTCCGGTCACCTCCGCGCTCACCCCATCCATACGGCAACGCCCCGCTCGAGGAGAAGTGCGGCAAACAGGCCGAACAGATAGAGGATGGAGAAGCCGAACAGCCGCTTGGCAGCCTGATCGGCCTCGCGGCCCTCGCGCACGCTGTTGACGGTGAGCGCCAGCGCCAGGAACACGCCGCCCAGCACGATGGCGGCGAGCGCGTAGAGGGGGCCGCCGAGCCCCATGAACGCGGGCAGCAGCGCCAGCGGCACCAGCAGCGCGGCGTAGATGACGATCTGCTTGCGCGTCTCGTCGGGGCCGGCGACGACAGGCAGCATCGGCACGCCGGCGCGCTCGTAGTCGCGCGAGCGGTAGAGCGCCAGCGCCCAGAAGTGCGGCGGCGTCCACATGAAGATGATCAGGAACAGGACGATGCTTTCCAGGCTCACCGAGCCGGTGACGGCGGCCCACCCGATCATGGGCGGAAAGGCGCCGGCAGCGCCGCCGATGACGATGTTCTGCGGCGTCCTGCGCTTCAGCCACATGGTGTAGATGAAGAGATAGAAGCCGATGGTGAGGGCGAGCAGCGCGGCCGCCGTCCAGTTGACGAGCACGCCGAGGCTTGCCACCGAGCCGATCGCCATCACCACGCCGAAGGCCAGCGCCTCCTGCGGCGTGACGAGGCCGCGCGGGATGGGGCGGCTCGCCGTGCGCTGCATCAGGGCATCGATATCGGCATCGAACCACATGTTGAGCGCGCCCGAGGCGCCCGCGCCGACGGCAATGCACACGAGCGCGACGACGGCCAGCACGGGGTGCAGTCCGCCCGGCGCCAGCACCAGGCCGGTCAGCGCGGTGAACACCACCAGCGACATGACGCGGGGCTTCATCAGGGCGATGAAATCGCCGACGTTGGCGCCGGCGATATCGGTATGGTGCAACGTTCGCGTCTGCATCCCGAGCTCGGCCATGACTGTCGGGCGCACCCCGAGGCTCAGCGCCTAGTGGTGCGCGGTCTCCTTCAGCTTGGGCAGCGTCTCGTAGGAATGGAAGGCTGGCGGAGAGGGCAGCGTCCACTCCAGGGTCGTGGCGCCCTCGCCCCAAGGATTGTTGCCGACCCGCCGGCGGGCGACGAAATAGGCGTAGAGCATGCTGGATACGAAGATCAGCGTGGCGGCGGCGGTGATGTAGGACCCCACCGACGACCACCAGTTCCAGTAGCCGTAGGCGTCGGGGTAGTCGACGTAGCGGCGGGGCATGCCCGCGAGCCCGAGGAAATGCTGCGGGAAGAACAGCACGTTGGCGCCGATGAAGGTGAGCCAGAAGTGCAGCTTGCCGAGCGCCTCGTTGTACATGTAGCCCGTCATCTTCGGGAACCAGTAGTACCAGCCGGCGAAGATGGCGAACACGGCGCCCAGCGACAGCACGTAGTGGAAGTGCGCCACCACGTAGTAGGTGTCGTGCATGCCCCGATCGACGCCGGCGTTGGCCAGCATCACGCCGGTCACGCCGCCGAGCGTGAACAGGAAAATGAAGCCGAGTGCCCACAGCATCGGCACGCGGAAGGAGATGGAGCCGCCCCACATGGTGGCGATCCATGAGAAGATCTTCACGCCCGTCGGCACCGCGATCACCATGGTGGCGAACACGAAGTAGGCCTGCACGTCCACGCCCATGCCCGAGGTGTACATGTGGTGCGCCCACACGATGAAGCCGATGAAGCCGATGGCGACCATGGCGTAGGCCATGCCGAGGTAGCCGAACACCGGCTTCTTGGAGAACGTGGACACCACCTGGCTGATCATGCCGAAGCCCGGCAGGATGAGAATGTAGACCTCGGGGTGACCGAAGAACCAGAACAGGTGCTGGTAGAGGATCGGATCGCCGCCGCCGGTGTGATTGAAGAAGGTGGTGCCGAAATTGCGGTCGGTGAGCAGCATGGTGATGGCGCCGGCCAGCACCGGCAGCGACAGCAGCAGCAGGAACGCCGTCACCAGCACGCTCCACACGAACAGCGGCATCTTGTGCAGCGTCATGCCCGGCGCGCGCATGTTGAAGATGGTGGTGATGAAGTTGATCGCGCCCAGGATGGACGAGGCACCCGCCAGGTGCAGCGACAGGATGGCGAAGTCCATGGCCGGCCCCGGATGCCCGCTGGTTGACAGCGGCGCATAGACCGTCCAGCCGGCGCCGACGCCGTTCATGGCCGGCGGCCCCTCGACGAACATCGACATGAGGAGCAGCGTGAACGAGGCCGGCAGCAGCCAGAACGAGATGTTGTTCATGCGCGGGAAGGCCATGTCGGGCGCGCCGATCTGCAGCGGCACGAACCAGTTGCCGAAGCCGCCGATCATGGCCGGCATCACCATGAAGAACACCATGATGAGCCCGTGCCCGGTGACGAACACGTTGAACATGTGGCCGTTGGAGAAGTACTGCAGGCCCGGCTCCTGCAGCTCCATGCGCATCACCACCGACAGGAACCCGCCGATCAGCCCGCCGATGATGGCGAACAGCAGGTACAGCGTGCCGATGTCCTTGTGGTTGGTCGAGAACAGCCATCGCGGCACGAAGTAAGGCGTGTGGTCGTGGCTGTGATCGCCTTCCGCGTGAGCCTTGCTCGCCATCTTGCCTACCTTCGCTTTCGCCCTAGCGTTGGACTCTGCGCATGCGCGCCAATCTTGGTGCCTATCGCGCCGCGGTCTTGTTCTGGCCGGCGTGCTCCTTCGCCACCTGGCGAATGATCTCCCTGACCCGGTTGCGGTTGCGCTCCTTCCAGGCCTTGGACCAGTCGTTGAACACCTGGTCCTTCACCACCCGGATGGCGATCGGCATGAAGGCGTGGTCCTTGCCGCACAGCTCCGAGCACTGGCCGAAGTAGATGCCTTCCTTGGTGGCCTTGAACCAGGTGGCGGTGATGCGGCCGGGCACGGCGTCCACCTTCGAGCCGAACGAGGGGATGGTCCAGGCGTGGATCACGTCGGAGGAGGTCACCAGCACGTGCACCGCCTTGTTCACCGGCACCAGCACCTCGTTGTTGACGGCCAGGTTGCGCGGCACTTGATCGGCCGGGATGCCCGACTTGATCACCTCCTCGCGCTCGTTGTCCTGCAGCATGACCGAATTGACCTTGAAGCCGAGGTCGGGGAACTCGTGCGTCCAGTTCCAGGCGTTGCCGGTGGCTTTCAGCACCACGTCGGGCGGCGGGAAGGTGTACTGCGCGTACAAGCAGCTTGAACGAGGGGATGGCGATGACCACCAGGATGAACACCGGGATCACCGTCCACAGCACCTCGACGGTGGTATTGTGCGTGGTCTTCGTTGGGACCGGATGCCGCTTCTCGTTGAAACGCCAGATCACGTAGAGCATCAGCAGCATGACGAAGGCGGTGATGGCGAAGATGATGATATTGACCCAGTCGTGGAAGGTCTGAATCTGCTCCGCGATAGGGGTCACCGCCTCCTGGAAGCCCAGCTGTCCCGGCGAAGGCTGGCCCGAGCCACGCCAGCGCCGAAGTGCTGCCGAGGCCCATTGCCAGTGCGGCAATGGGGAGCAGCGAACCTGCCTCCGCTGCGGCTTGCTTTCTCCATGCAGTCGAGCTCCCGATCCCTAGTGGCCCGATCCCCAGTACTGGCGCCGCAGCCCCGGCGGCAGCGCCCCGGCGCGCGGGTACGCTGCAAGCGGTCATCCGTTGCCTATGGTTTTCCGTTGCCTATAGCTTAGCGTACGAGCCGTGCTGTCGTCCCCAACCCTGGCCCAACCCTGGCGGGCCTTTTCGACAGAACCGGAGCGGCACCGCGGCCCATCGCGCACCGGCATGAGGCCCGTCGCCGGACACACGCCAAATCTTGCGCCGTCGCCGCCACCAAACACAATGGCCAGCAGCTACTCAAGGGCGCCTTGCTGCGGCATATCCACGCGCGAATTGCGGTACGCGATCAGGTTTCAGGTTGCAGGTTTCAGGGCCGCCGGCCAGCTCTTTGATCCCTGCCCCCTGGACCCCTGAAACCTGATCCGCATTTTGGCCGGATTCGTTGCCGAGATCAGCGTGCCCGGCATCTTGCGCGGGCAAGGGCGATTGGCGAGGCTCGCGCGGACTTCGATTCTCTGGAGAATGCGCCGATCGTAGCCGGGAGTAGCGCTTGACCGTCTTCCTCCGCAGCATGCACCGCCGCCTCGGCGCGACCGGGCTCGACTGGCGGGTGCCGGCTGCATTTCTCCTGGCGCTTCTGATCCTGCCAGTCGTCCAGGCGCACCCGCAGGCGCTCGAGGGCGGCACGGTGAAAGGTCAGTTCGGCGACTGGCAGATCGTGTGCAAGGCACCGCCGCCGGGCGCCAAGAACGAGATCTGCGCCATCGTCCAGAGCGTCACCGCCGAGGACCGCAACAACGTCGGCCTGACCGTCTATTTCCAGCGCTTCTCCGACGGGCGCCGCGTGCTCAGGGTGTTTGCGCCGCTGGGCGTGCTGCTGCCTCCTGGCCTCGGCCTGAAGATCGACAACAAGGATGTCGGCCACGCGCCGTTCGTCAGGTGCAATGCCTTCGCCTGCTATGCGCAGGTGGTGGTGGATGACCCGCTGATCGAGCAGCTGAAGAACGGCAAGAGCGCCGTGTTCATCATCTTCCAGAGCGAGGAGGCGGGCATCGGCATCCCGATCTCGCTTGCGGGCTTCGGCCAAGCCCTCAACGGCCTGCGCTGAGCGGCACAGACGCTGCCCACGTGCCGCGTCAGCGCCGAAGCTGCGGCCGGCACCTCTGTGTGTCGCCAATAGAGTCAGCCGCAATACCAGCGGCGAGCTGCGCTGCGTCCCTCCCGTTTTCGCCACACTGTCACGCTAACGTGCTGCAAGTGGATGGGCAGACGAGATGCGTTGGAAATTGCTGTAGCAACATGACTGTCGTCACCGACAAGGACGCGTGTGCACCACTACAGGAAAACGATGCCGCCCGCCGCCGACGCCGCGTCGACGCCTTCCAACCGACTTGCCGCCGTTTCGTCGCCGACCTCACGCGCTGCTCGCCCGCGCTGGAAGACTTGTGCGACAGCTTTCCGGCACTGCTGTTTGCGCTTGCGACCGGCTATGCGACCCCGGCGCGGCGCGAGCGCACGTTCGAGCTGATCCTGGCCGGTGCGCCTCTGCGCGAGGCGGCCGATGTGCTGGGCGTCCCCTGGTGGCTGCGCAAGCTGCCGCCGCAGGCCTTCATGGCACCACTGCCGAGGCTGCCGGCCGAGCCGGAATTCACCTTCCGCATCACCGGCATGATCCCGCGCGAGCCGCGATTGACGCCGACTTGGCTGATGCGCGTCACCCACGCTGTGGAGGCATGTGGTCCCGACTATGCCTTGTGGCTGGCCCGCCAGAGCGAGCTGGCCGCCCCGCCGGAGGAGTTCTTTATGTATCTGGCGGCGTGGGCCTGGTTCGGCGAGCGCGCAGGGCCACCTGGGCAACCGGCTGCTGCGCCGACCCTGGCATGGCGAGATGAGTTTCAGGCGCGCGCGCGAGGAGCTCGGCGTATGGCGCCAGCGCCTGCGGTTGCTGGAATGCCTGGGGTCCGGCATCGAGACGCCGTGGCTCGCGGATGGAGCGGCATGCGGCTACAGCTTCGTGGCGCTGCGCACCGTCGACGACTTCGTCGCCGAGAGCCAGGCCTTGGAAAACTGCCTGGATCAGTACGCCGACCGCATGCACGCCGGGGTCAGCGCCATCTTCTCGGTGCGCAAGGGTCGCGCGCAGGGTCGCCTGCGTGGAGATAGGGCTGCACGACGCGGAGGTGACGATGCCTGCCATCGTGCAGCTGCGCGCCGCCCGCAACCGCCGGGCGCCGCCGGAGGTGTGGCAGGCTACGTATGCCTGGCTCGGCGGGCAGCGCCTGGAGCCGCTGGCCCCCGACCGCAACGCCATCAGGCCATCCAAGCGGATGGAAGCGCGCCGCAAGCTTTGGGCTCCCTATCTGGAGTTCCTGGCGGGCACACGCCATCAGGAGCCGTTCCGCCGCCTGGTGTTGGAGAGCGCCATCGCGCGCACCGCGCTCGGGCGGCGCCGAGCCGATACGCAGCTGCGCCTGCAGACCTTGGGCCAGGGCCCCGCTGGGCTGATCGCCACAACGGCCGTTGCCGACGAGCGACGCTCCTGAAGTGCGAATCGGGAGTGCTACCTACTCTGCACTGGACATCGATCTCAATGCTGGCGGGCGGCCTCATGCCTCAGCTGCACAGCCTTGGCAAACCACTGCTCGGATAGCTCCTTGCTTTTTTCGACACCTTCGCCGTTGCCGTACATTTGCGAGATCGCCTGGGCTGCCTGCCAGTCGCCGCGTTCGGCACCCTTGCGGTAGAGCTCCATCGCCTTCACCGGATCGCGTGCCGTGCCCTTTCCTTCGCGATTGGCTCCAGCAAGAAAGTACCGCCCGGATGCATGGCCCCCGGCGGCAGACTTTTCGAACCAGCGAAACGCTTCGGCTGCATCCGCACGCAAGCCAAGTGCTTCGGTGCCTGGACAAGTCAACGAAACTCTCCCGGAACCACGTCGATCGATCGCGCCGCGTCCTCGCCGCCGCGTTTGACAAGGAGCTTCAAGATCGGTCTTTGCTCCACCGCCCCCTCCAACTCCTCGATGCCGTAGGTCGCGAGAGCATTCCCATTGAGACTAGTGATGATGTCACCTGCCCGAAGGCCCGCCCGCGATGCAGCGCCGTCCGCTTCGACCGTTTCGACCCTGACGCCTTCGGCAACGTTTTCCCCCGCCAAGCCGATGGTCGTAACTGATTGATACGGCCCCTGGAGAAACAAGTACCCAAGATTGAACTGAGCCGTTGGATCGCCGCGATCAGCGGCCTTGCGCGTCCACTTCATGCCCTCCGCGCAATCCCAGTTGCTTCCCTTGGGATTGAAATGAATTATGCCGAGATTGACCTCGGCCCCGATGTCTCCAGCTTCTGCGGCCTTCCTGTACCAGGCGATTGCCCGTTCCTCGTCGGCCCACCGATAGCTAGAGCCTATGCGCCGCCTTTCGAAATATCTGCGGATCGCCTCGTCATCGAAACCCATATGCTTGAAAAGCCAGGACAGGATCGGCCGGTTCTCCTTCTCGGCCCAGAACCCGCGCTGGTAGAACGTCGCGATGAAGTACGATGCCTGCGCGTCCGTGCGTACCTTTCTGACACCCGACAGCCGCGCTGCGGCCTCTTGAACGTCCGGCGGAGTGCCGAATCCTTCCGCAAAGATGAAAGTCAGCACGTACTTGGGCAGGACGTAGCGTTCCGTCGCCGCCCGTTCGATCCACTTCAGGCCGTCGGCGAAATTTCTGTCCAGCCCGCTTCCGTCGAGATACAGGGTTCCCAAGAGCACTTGGGCCTGCGGATCACCGCGCTCCGCAGCTCGGCGGAAATAGGCGGCCGCCTCCCTCGCCCTGCTCGCATCGCGGGAAATAATTACACCTGCCTTTCGCGCACCAATGACACCATCGCGATCGGAGAGGTTCGCGGCGGCACGACGAAACCACTCCAACGCAGAAGTATCGTCGCTCGCTACGTCAGCGCAATAGTTTCCAAGGTACAGTTGCGCCTTGACGAACCCTTGGTCGCCAGCTGCACGTAGCCAGCGAAGGGCTTCGGCGGGGTCCTTGTTGACCCCTCTGCCCCTCAGGTACTTCGTTCCCAGCTGAAACTGGGCACGAGCGTCTCCCTTTTCAGCCAAAGGCAGGAGGTCACTGAGTTTGTCCCTTTCGGGGAAGAGCTCCGATAGGGGCTGTGATTTTGCCTGATCGACCGCGAGGGTTAGGAGGGCGCATACCACCACTCCGATTCCGAAGCGACGAGCCACGGTAGAGCACTGATCTAGCAACATCCCGACGGACCTGAAGGAACTGCACTGGGTCTCAGGAGGCTTAGTCTGGCATAGCATGCGACGCTGGAGTCAACACGGTCGATTCAAGTCAAACGCTCGCCTACCCCACGCAATCAGGTTGCGTCGGTAAAGCCCTCAATACCTGCCGACCAGTTGCGCCGCAGCACACTTCCCATTCACGCCCTAGCTTGGCCAAGCTCTGCCGAGGCCAGGGCCCGACCGGGCTGATCGCCGGAACGGCCGTTGTCGGTACCGCTCGGGCGTTTTCTGTGATGCAGCAGTTGCTTCAGCTATCGGGGTGCTCGAGACCTCGCGATGTCGCAGCCGTGCGCTCGTGAGTTCGCGCGCTAGGAGCGTCGCTCGTCGGCCCGTAACAACGTCTCCAACAATACTCGCCGCCCGCCGCCTGGCCGATCCGCAAGGAGCGGCGCGCGAGATCGTCAGTTCCCTCCAGCCACCCGCAACCTTGGTCGAACGAGCGACTTGGGGTCAGGGCAACATCTCCAGAATTCGTGCCACTCGAGATCTCGACCGGCCGCTGAGCTCCACTGCTCGCGGCCGGAGTGTTTTCTTGGCAAGCTCCGCTTGCGCTACTTCATCGGGCGCGTCTTGGCCCATTCTGTGTACTTCTTGGCCTTGGCGTGGGTGTCGGCGAAATATTTGGCATACTCCTCGCCGACCATGATCTTGATGGCAATGCCCTGGTCCTCGAGCTTCTTGACGTGGTCGGGATGCTCCATGGCTTTCTTGAGCACGTCGCGCAGCTTGGCCACGATCGGGGCCGGCGTGTCCTTCGGCGCGGCGATGCCGCGCGTCGAGCTCGAGATGACCGTCGGATAGCCGAGCTCCTTCATGGTCGGCACGTCGGGTAGGAACTTCGAGCGCACGTCGTCGGTCACGGCGAGCGCGCGCACCTCGCCAGATTTGACGCGCGGCACGATGCTGCCGACGTTGTCGAAGGCGACCTCGATGTTGCCGGCCATGAGCTCCTTGAACTGCGCTGCGCCGCCCTCCAGGTGCACGAGCCGGAACACGGCGCCGGGGGCCGCTTCCTCGGTCATCAGGATCGCCAGATGGTCATCGGACAGGATGCCGGTGGTGGCGGCGCGGATGGTGTTGGGCGCTTTCTTGGCGGCATCGATCAGCTCCTGCACCGTCTTGTAGGGGCTATCCGCCTTGACCCAGATGACGCCCGGGTCGAGCACCTGGTTGATGATCGGCGTGAAGTCCTTCTCCGTGAAGATGGCCTTGCGCTCGGGATCGAGAATAACCGTGTTGGTGGCAGGCAGGTTGATGAAGCCGATGTAGTAGCCGTCCGGCCGCTGGCGAACGAAATCGGTCCAGCCGACCTGCCCACCGGCGCCACCTTTGTTCACCACCACGATCGACTGGCCGAGCTCCTTTTCTGCGATCGAGGCCACGATGCGGGCGGCGATATCGGTCGAGCCGCCGGCAGGGAAGGCGACCATGAGCTGGATGGGCCGGGTGGGGTAGTCCTGCTGTGCGGCGGCACCGCCGATGGCGGCGACCGCAAGGGCGGCGCCGAAGGCAGCTGTGGCGAAGCGTGACATGCTGGCGTTCCTCCTCATGTGGGCTTCTTCAGTTGGTGGACGTTTCGCGGACCTCGGGCGGAGCCAATCGCATCGCCGAGCCGAGCAGTATCAACGCGCCGACGATGAGCAGCCCGAGACACAAGGGCCGGGTGAAGAAGATCGAGAAGTCGCCGCCCGACATCTCGAGCGAGGTGCGCAGCGATTTTTCGATGAACGGTCCCAGGATCAGGCCGAGCACCAGCGGTGCGATCGGCAGATCGATCTTGCGCATGCCGTAGCCGATGATGCCGCAGACGATCATGACGCCGACGTCGAACACGTTCTGCTGCAGGCTGTAGGCGCCCAGCATGCAGAACAGCAGCGTGCCGACGCACACGTACTGATAGGGCAGGTGCAGAATGCGCGCCCACAGCCCGACCAGCGGCAGGTTCAGGACCAGGAGCAGGATGTTGCCGAGGAAGAAGCTGGCGATCACCGCCCAAACCAGATCGGGACGCTCCTGGAACAGGAACGGGCCTGGCGTCAGGCCATTGACGATGAACGCACCCATCAGCACGGCGATGGTGGGCGAGCTTGGAATGCCAAGCGTGAGCAGGGGGATCATCGCCGCGTTGGCATAGGCGTTGTTGGCCGATCTCGGGCGCGGCCACGCCCTCGATGGCGCCCTGGCCGAAATTCTCGGGCGTCTTGGAGATGCGCTTCTCGAGCACGTAGGCGACGAAGGTCGGAATGATGGCGCCGACACCTGGAATCAGCCCCAGGAAGAAGCCGATGCCGGTGCCGCGGCCGATGGCGCCCACAGGCGCGGCGCCATTCCTCGCGCGACGGCAGCAGCGATGTCAGCTTGGTGGCGACGACCTGGCGCGCGGGCCCGCCGATGGTGAGCAGGATCTCCGCGACCCCGAACAGGCCCATCACGACCGGGATGAAGCCCACGCCGTCGTAGAGGCTTGGGATGCCGAAGGTGAACCGCGGCGCGCCGCGTACCGGGATCGATGCCGACCATGGCGATCAGCAGGCCGAGCACGGCCATGGCCAGGCCGGCCAGCAGCGAGCGTCCGGCAAGGCTGGTCACGAGGCCGAGCCCCACCAGCATGAGGGCGAAGAACTCCGGCGGCCCGAAGCTCAGCGCAACCCGCGCGAGCGGAGGCGCGACCACGACGAGCGCGATGGTGGCGGTGATGCCGCCGACGAACGATCCGATGGCGGCAATGCCCAGCGCGGTGCCGCCGCGGCCCTGCTTGGCCATCTGGTGGCCGTCGAAGCAGGTGACGACCGAGGCCGCCTCCCCCGGCACGTTGATCAGCACCGACGTGATGGTGCCGCCATACATGGCGCCGTAGTAGATGGCGGACAGCATGATGAGGCCGCCGGTCGGGTCGAGCCGGAAGGTGAGCGGGATCAGGATCGCGGTGCCCGCCGCCGGGCCGAGCCCCGGCAGCACGCCGATCAGTGTGCCGAGGATGCAGCCGATCAGCGCAAAGGCGAGGTTCTGCCAGCTCATGGCCGCCGCCAGGCCGGTCATCAGGTGCTGCAGGGTGTCCACCGTCGATTCCCTCAAATCCCGAGCACGCCGATCGGCAGCGGCACCTTGAGCCAATAGTAGAAGACGTGAAACACGCCGAAGCTGCCCGCGACTGCTGTGAGCGCAATGGCGAGCAGGGAGCGCGCGCCGAGCGCGAGCAGCAGGCCGGCGATGAAGGGCAGCATGGTGAGCCGGAAGCCGAGGGGCTCCAGGAGAGCTGCCGCCACCGTCAGTGCGACGAGCACGGCGCCCGCTTGCAGCGCCGCCTGCCGGCTCGGCAGCAGGGCGACCGCGTCATCCGAGACGATGCCTGCCGCGCGCGAGCTGCACCAGCATGCCGCCGGTGAGCGCGATGCCGATGGCGCTCAGCCAGAATGGGAAAAAGCCGGGACCCGGGCCCAGGGCGTCAGTCAGCGAGTACCCAAGCGAAGTAATCAGGGCGGGGACGAATACGCCCAATAAGCAAACGCACGCAACTTGCCAGCCGCGGTGCACGACTCCTCCCTTGGCGTCGCTCTTTTTCCTTGGCGTCGCTTTTTTTAGGAGGCTAGCACGTGCCGCGCGGCTCGGACAATCAATCCGTCAGCACCGCGTTGATTCTTGTGATCGACGGCTGATTTCGGTTTGGGCTCACCTGCGCCACGCAATCAGTTTGCTCGGTAAGCCCCCGATACCTGCGGGTCGGTTGCGCCGCGGCACACTTCTCACTCACACACTAGCTAGGCCAAGCTCTAGGTCCCGGCCGCCGACACGGCAGCGATGGTGTCGAGCAGCAGGGCGATGTCCTGCGGACGCGAGAGACGATGCTCGCCGTCCGGCACTGCGGCGACCCTGGTCCAGTCGCCGGAGAGATGCGCCACCAGGTCGAGCGTGTGCTCCCACGGCACGTCGGGGTCCTGCAGGCCGTGCAGGATGTGCACGGGCCGGCCGGGGTCGAGCGGCTGCGAGCCGATCAGGTGCTTGCGCCCGTCCTCGATGAAGGCGCGCGTGATGGGATAGGCGCCGTCGCCGTAGCTCGACGGGCGCAGGTAGACGCCCTTCTGCGTGATGTCCCTGCGCGCGCTCTCGGGAAAGTGCTGCCACATGAGTTCCGTCATGTCCCAGGCCGGCGCGATGAGGACCAGGCCGGCGATGCGGGCCGCCTGTTGCGGCGCCTCCGCCAGCAAGGCCCGCAGCAGCAGGAGCGCCATGTAGCCGCCCATGCTGGAGCCGACCAGCACCTGCGGCCCCTGAGTGAGGCCGCTGAACGCGGTACGCGTCTCCTCCAGCCAGCGGCTGACCGTGCCGTCCTCGAAGGAGCCATCCGACTGGCCATGCCCGGAATAGTCGAACCTGAGACACGCGCAGCCTTGACCTGCCGCCCACTCGGCGATCTCCGACGCCTTGGTGCTGGTCATGTCCGACTTGAGGCCGCACAGCCACACGAGGCCCGGCTTGCCGGCTGCCGTCGCAGGCTCGGCGAGATAGGCGATGCGGCGCTTCTCGCTGCCGCTGCCGACACTCAGGAATTGCGGGTTGCTGCCGACCATCCTATGCCATCCTGCGAAACATCACGTGCAACGACGAGACCGCCTGCGGTGAAGAACCGGCCGACCATACTGCAGATCATCCCGCAGCTCGATGCCGGCGGCGCCGAATTGTCGACGGTGGAGATAGCGGACGCGATCGTGCGCGCGGGCGGGCGCGCCATCGTGCTGTCCGAGCCCGGACGCCTGACACCACGGCTGCAAGCCGTGGGCGCGGAGGCGAAAGCGTTTCCGGCCGCCACCAAGAACCCCGTCCAGATGCTGGCCAACGCCGGCGCAATCGCGCGCATGGTGCAATCCGAGGGCGTCGATCTCGTGCATGCGAGGAGCCGCGCACCGGCCTGGAGCGCGCTGATCGCGGCGCGGCGGAGGCGCGTGCCGTTCGTCACCACCTACCACGGCGCCTACGGCGAGACCAATGCGCTGAAAAACCTTTACAACGGCGTGATGGCCCGCGGCGACGTGGTGATCGCCAACTCGCGCTACACGGCCGACCTCATCGCCTCCCGCTACGCCACCCCGCGCTCGCGCATCGAGGTGGTGCATCGCGGTGTCGACTGCCGCGCCTACGATCCCGCCGCCATAGCTGGCGACCGCATCGCCCGTCTGCGCCAGAGCTGGGGGGTGGCGCAACACCTGCGTATCGTGCTGCACGCCGCCCGCCTGACGCGCTGGAAGGGCCAGAGCGTGCTGATCGATGCCGTCGCCGAGCTGGCGCGGCAGGGCAAATGGCAGTCGGCGGTCGCGGTGCTTGCCGGCGACGCGCAGGGGCGAACGGGCTACGTCCAGGAGTTGCAAGCGCAAATAGAGGGGGCCGGGCTCCGGGATCATGTCCGGCTGGTCGGCCACGTCGAGGACATAGCGGCCGCCTATCTGGCCGCGCACGTGACGGTGGTTGCATCGACCGAGCCCGAGGCGTTCGGACGGGCCGCGGCGGAGGCGGCCGCCGTCGGCTGCCCGGTGATCGCCACCGAGATCGGCGCGCCTTCCGAGATCGTGCTGGCGCAACCTGTTGCTGCAAATGCGCAAATTACCGGCTGGCTGGTGCCGCCCGGGGACGCCGGGAAGCTGGCGTCGACGCTGGGAGAGGCCCTCGCCCTGTTGCCGCGGGAGCGCGCCGACATGGGCATGCGGGCGCGCCAGCGGGTGCTTGCCAACTTCACCACGGCGTCCATGCAACACCAGACCCTTGCGGTCTACGACCGGCTGCTGGGCACGCCGCTGGCAGCGAGATTTGCCGGCAACACGGAGCATCAGCATTCTCTAACGTAATGAGGCCCGAAACCTTGACTTCGACGCCCATCTCTCCGATTCTCTAGCTGTCCGGACGCCGGTGCTTGCTACGGGTGTGCGGGCCGTTTCAACGCAACAATCGTAGGAGACTGCAACATACGTCGTCCAATGAGAGGTGCGCCCGAGCGCGCATCGTCGTCCTCAGGCCCGCGGATGAATGAAGACATCCGGGTCCCGAAAGTTCGTTTGATCGATCAAACGGGGCAGAACGTGGGGGTCGTCGCCACCAGCGATGCCCTGACTCAGGCCACTGCGGCAGGCCTCGACCTGGTCGAGATTTCCCCCGATGCCGATCCGCCGGTCGCCAAGATCCTCGACTACGGCAAATACAAGTACCAAGAGCAGAAGAAGGCCGCCGAGGCGCGCAAGCGCCAGAAGGTCGTCGAGATCAAAGAGATCAAGATGCGACCCAGCATCGACGACCATGACTACGACGTGAAGATGCGCTCGATAAGGCGCTTCTTCGACGAGGGCGACAAGGTCAAGGTGACCCTGCGCTTCCGCGGCCGCGAGCTCTCCCACCAGGAGCTCGGCTGGCAGGTCCTACAGCGCGTGAAATCGGACACCGAGCCCATTGCCAAGGTGGAGTCCGAGCCGCGCATGGAAGGCCGGCAGATGGTCATGGTGCTGGCGCCGCGCTAGCGGTGTGCTTCACATAGCGGCTTGGCGGCTTGCTTTGTCATACCGGGGCTTGTCCAGGCTTGTCCCCGGTATCCAGACAACCACAAGCGCTGACGCCGACGGCGTGCCTGCTAGGGCTTCGACGGCGCGAGCAGGCCGGGGGCGGCAGCCGCAATCAGCGCATCGACGTCGATCTGCGGGGCGACGCCCTCGTAGTCGCCGTCGATCAGCAGCGATGCCGCGCCGTGCACGAAGGTCCACAGCTTGAGCGCGATCAGTTGCGGGTCGCCGCGCACCTTGCTGCGCTTGCAGTAGAGCGCCACCTGATCGATGACGTTCGCGAAGCAGTCCTCGCCGGTCGCGTGCACGCGGTCGGCACGCTTGAGCGACGGCTGTTGCCCGAACATCAGGCGGAACACAGCCGTCTCCTCCGAGGCGAATGCCACGTAGGCCTGGCCCATCGCCACGATGGCCTCCAGCGTGCCCTCGCCCTTCTCTGCAGCGGCCGCCATCGAGCGCTTGCGCAGCCCGTCGAAGCCGCGTGAGGCGATCTCCTCGAGGATCTCCTGCTTGCCGCGAAAGTGCCGGTAGGGGGCGGCGGTGGTGACGCCGGCGACACGGCAGGCGTCGGCCAGCGTGAAGTTCTCGGCGCCGCGCTCCTCCACCAGCTTTCGCGTCGCGCCGATCAGCGCCTCGCGCAGCTCGCCGTGGTGATAGCGGGCCTTGCCCCGCACTGTTTTTCGCCTTGCCTCGCCCATTTTCGTGACCATGAACGCTTCACAAGGAATTGAGAAGCAGTTGTCCGCTGGAAATTTGCAATGTGAGCATCGCTAACACATGTTAGCGGAGTTCACATAACAAGCCTAGCGCCTCGGAGATGGTCATGAGCATCCAACAATTCAACGCAGCTCTCGCGCCCGGGGGCAAAAGGTTCAGAACAATCGCCCTCCCGCTGGTAGCCGCGCTCGGCGTGGCGGCATTGCTCGCCGGGTGCAGGAGCGAGGCCAAGGTCGAGCGCGAGACGGTGCGGCCGGTCAAGGTGGTCGCGGTGGAGGCTGCAGCGCGCGGGCGGACGCTCACCTACTCCGGCGTGGTGCGGCCCAGAATCGAAAGCCCCATCGGCTTCCGCGTGGCGGGCAAGATCGTCGCAGCGCGCCGTCAACGTCGGGGATCGGGTGGAGGTCGGCCAGGCGATCGCCCGCCTCGACGATACCGATCTGAAGCTTGCCGAGAACAGCGCCAAGGCCGCGGCGGCGGCGGCGCGCTCGCGCCGCGATGTGGCGAACGACAACCTGGAGCGCGCCAAGGCACTGCTGCCGAAGGCGATCATCTCGCAATCGGCCTACGATACCCGCAAGAACGAGCTCGACGCGGCGACCTCCGCGCTGGAGTCGGCCGAGGCGCAGCTGCGGCAGGCCGCCAACGCCGTCGGCTATGCGACGCTCGTTGCCGACAAGGCCGGCATGGTCACAGCCGTGACCGGCGAGCCCGGGCAGGTGGTGAGCGCAGGCCAGCCGGTCATCACGCTGGCCGACGCCGGCGAGACGGAGGTCGCCATCGCCGTGCCCGAGCAGGATGCCGGGCGCATCGCCGTGGGCCAGCCGCGCCAGAATCTCGCTGTGGGCGGGGCCGCGCGCTTGCCGTCGCCGGGCAGCATTCGCGAGATCGCCGGCCAGGCCGACGCGGCTTCGCGCACCTATGCGGTGCGCATCACCACCAACGCGCCGCCCCAAGGCATGCGCCTCGGCATGACCGCCACTGTCGCCATCCAGATCGAGCAGGAGGCCGCCGCCATGGTGGTGCCGATCACGGCCCTGACCGAGGCCGACGGCACCCCGGTGGTGTTCGTGGTCGATGCCACGACCAAAACGGTGCGCAAGACGCCCGTCGTCGTCGCGGCCACCACCGATCACGGCATCAAGATCGCCAGCGGCCTCAACGCCGGCGACCTGGTCGTGACCGCAGGCGTGCAATTCCTGCGCGACGGCATGCGCGTCCGCCTGCCCGGCGAGCGCGTGCTGGCCGAGCCCCGCAAATCAACCTGACGAACACCAAGCGTACCGGAGCACCTCCCATGTCCGCCGATGGAAGCCTGCACCAACCACCCGTGCCCGAGCCGAGGAAGGGGTTCAACCTGTCGGCATGGGCGATCGCGCACGGCAATTTCGCGGCCTTCCTGATCGTGCTGCTGCTGGCGGCCGGTGGCTACGCGTTCATGACACTCGGCCAGAAGGAGGACCCCGACTTCACCTTCCGCGTGATGGTGGTGCAGGTGGTCTGGCCCGGCGCCTCCGTGCAGGAGATGCAGGAGCAGGTCGTCGACAAGATCGAGCGCAAGCTGCAGGAGACGCCGGGCCTCGACTTCCTCCGCTCCTACACGCGCGCGGGCTCCGCCAACATCTTCGTCAACCTGAGGGGAACGGTGCGCGGGGAGGCAGTAGCGGACGCGTTCTACCAGGTGCGCAAGAAGGTGGGCGACATCCGCCACACGCTGCCCGAGGGCGTGCTGGGGCCGTTCTTCAACGACGAGTTCGGCGATACCTACATGTCGCTCTATGCCGTCACGGGGCCGGGCTACGGCTATCCCGAGCTCAAGACCTTCGCCAAGGGCGCGCGCGACATCCTGCTGCGGATTCCCGGCGTCGCCAAGGTCGACCTGCTGGGCACGCAGGAGGAGCGCGTCTTCATCGAGATGTCCTCGGCAGCGCTGGCCGAGCGCGGCCTCACCGCCCTCGACATCCAGGCGGCGCTGACCGGCCAGAACGCCATGGACCCGGCAGGCCGCATCGAGACCGGCGAGCGCTCCGTGCGCATCGACGTGCAGGGCGGCCTCAAGTCGGTGGAGGAGATTCGCGAGCTGCGCCTGCGCGCCGGCGCCGCACGTGTTCCGGCTGGGCGACATCGCCGAGGTCAAGCGCGCGCTGGAGGATCCGCCCGTTGCCAAGACCCGCTACCAGGGCCGCGAGGCGGTGCTGCTCGCGCCACCATGGCACGGGGCAACAACGTCACCGTGGTCGGCGCCGCAGGTCGAGAAGGCGCTCAAGCGCATCGAGCGCGACCTGCCGGTGGGCGTGGAGCTCGGCAAGATCTCCGACCAGGCGCAGGTGGTCAGCAAGTCGGTGCAGGGAGTTCCTGCGCGCGCTCGCCGAGGCGATCGGCATCGTGCTCGTCGTCTCGTTCCTCGCGCTCGGCTGGCGCGCCGGCTTCGTCGTGGCGCTGACCATCCCGCTGGTGCTGGCGGCGACGTTCTTCGTCATGCAGCTGATGGGTATCGACCTGCACCGCATCTCGCTGGGCGCTCTCATCATCGCGCTCGGCCTGCTGGTCGACGACGCCATGATCGCGGTGGAGATGATGGATCGCAAGCTGGAGGAGGGCTACGACAAGCTCCGCGCGGCGACCTTCGCCTACTCCTCGACCGCGTTCCCGATGCTGACGGGCACGCTGATCACGGTTGCCGGCTTCATTCCGGTCGGCTTCGCGGCGAGCCAGGCCGGCGAGTACGTGAGCGCGCTGTTCTGGGTGACCGGCATCTCGCTCGTCATCTCGTGGTTCGCCGCCGTCTATTTCACGCCCTGGATCGGCTATCGCCTGCTCAAGGTGCGTCGCAGCGGCGAGCACCATGGCGAAGCGTTCAACTCGCTGCCCTATCGTGCCATTCGAGCGCTGGTCGCCTGGTGCGTTCGTTGGCGCAAGACGGTGGTGGCGCTGACCGTCGGCGCGCTGGTCGCCAGCATCGCCAGCTTCGCCTTCATCCCGCAGCAGTTCTTCCCGACCTCCAACCGGCCGGAGCTCCTGGTCGACCTGTGGCTCCCCGAGGGCACCGCGTTCGCCGATACCGAGCGCGAGGCCAAGGCGGTCGAGCAGCGGCTGCTCAAGGACCCCGACCTCGAGTACGTCGCCAGCTTCGTCGGCGAGGGCGCGCCGCGCTTCTACCTGCCGCTCGACCAGCAGCTCAAGAACCAGAACTTCGCCCAGCTGTTCCTGATGTCGAAGTCGATCGAGGCGCGCGAGCGCATGCTGGTCAAGGTGCGCGAGATGCTGGCGCGGGACTTCCCCAACATCCGCTTCAAGGCCGACCGCCTGTTCAACGGCCCGCCGGTGGGCTGGGCAGTGCAGGTGCGCGTGACCGGCCCCGAGCGCGGCGAGGTGCGCCGGCTGGCCGACGAGGCGGCGGCCGTCATGCGCGCAACGCCGGAGCTGAGCACCGTGCACGACGACTGGCTGGAGCCGGTGCCGAGCCTCAAGCTCGAGATCGATCAGGACCGCAGCCGCGCGCTGGGCGTCACGTCGCAGGCCGTGCGCCGCTCGCTGCAGGCGATCCTGTCCGGCTTCCAGATCGGCGAGTTCCGCGACGGCGACGAGACCATCAAGGTCATGCTGCGCGAGCCGTCGCGAGACGCGCAACCTGCTGTCGGCGCTCGACAACGTCTACGTCAAGACGGCCACGGGGACCTCCGTGCCGCTGCGCCAGGTAGCCACCACCAAGGTGGTGCTGGAGCCCGGCATCCAGTGGCGCCGCGACCGGCTGCCGTCGATCACCGTGCGCGGCCTGATACCGGACCACCTGCAGTCGCCCGACGTCGCCAACGCCGTGTTGGCCAAGCTCAAGCCGCTGCGCGACGCCTTGCCCATGGGCTACCGCATCGAGTTGCAGGGCGCGGTCGAGGAGGCGGCCAGCAGCCAGGCCTCCATCAACGAGAAGATGCCGGTGATGGTGATGGTGATCCTGGTGCTGCTGATGGTGCAGATGCAGCACTTCGGCAAGACCATGCTGGTGATGGCGACCGGCCCGCTCGGGCTGATCGGCGCCGCCGCCGCGCTGCTCATCTTCCAGGCGGCGTTCGGCTTCGTGGCGATCCTGGGCGTGATCGCGCTCGCCGGCATCATCATGCGCAACAGCGTGATCCTGGTCGACCAGATCGAGCAGGACATGGCGGCGGGCCACGATACGTTCACCGCGATCGTGGAATCGGCCGTGCGCCGCTTCCGCCCGATCACGCTCACCGCAGCCGCCGCGGGCCTCGCCATGATCCCGCTCGCCGGCGAGGTGTTCTGGGCGCCGATGGCGATCGCCATGATGGGCGGCCTGGTGGCAGCCACCATCCTGACGATGACGTTCCTGCCGGCGCTCTATGCCCTGGCGTTTTGCGTACCGCAGCGCGCCCGCTCGAGGCGCCTAAAGGAGCCGGCGCCCGAGGCCGGGCCGCGACAGCCGCTGCCGGCGAGCGCTCAGTAGCCGCTCCGCCTGCGATCAGCGCTTGGCGCCGGCGGCGAACCAGGCGGCGAGAGCTCGGCGCTCCTCCGGCGTCAGGTCGGTGACATTGGAGGGCGGCATGGCGCTGCTCCAGGCGGCGCTGACAACGATCTCGCGCGCGTGCGCGGCGATGCGCTCCTTGGTGTCGAGCAGCACGCCCTTGGGCGCCCGCTCGATCCCGAGCCATACGGGCTCGGCGGCGTGGCACATGCTGCAGCGGCTCACCACGATGTCCTCGACCTGGGCGAAGGTGACGGCCGCCGCAGGTGCCTCGGCGCGCTTGGGACGCGCCGGCTCGGCAGGGCCCAAGGTCGACAGCCAGATGGCGACCACCGCGCAGGCCGTCGCCACACCCCACGTCCACCACGGGCTCGGCAGGTGCTGGTGGCGCATGTTGTAGAAGTGGCGGATGACGCCGCCCATGACGATGACCAGCGCCAGGATCAGCCAGCTCCAGCGCGTGGCGTAGGCCAGCGGGTAGTGGTTGGAGATCATCACGAAGATGACCGGCAAGGTCAGGTAGTTGTTGTGCAGCGAGCGCTGCTTGCCGCGCTGGCCGTGGATGGGATCGGGCGCGCGGCCGGCCATCAGGTCGGCCACCACCTTGCGCTGGCCGGGGATGATCACCATCGCCACGTTGGCGACCATGATGGTGCCGATCAGCGCGCCCATCTGCATGAAGGCGCCGCGCGCGCTGAGCACGCGGCTGAAGAGATAGGCCAGCACCACCAGGAACACGAAGCCGGCGACGGCGAGCAGCCATCTCGTTGCGGCCGAGCGGCGAGCGGCACAGCCCGTCGTAGAGCACCCAGCCCAGGACGAGCCCCGCGACGCTGATGCCGATGCCCATCGCCGGCGAGATGTCGAGCACGGCGGGATCGACGAGGTAGAGGCTGGCGTGGAAGTAGTAGATGGCGATCACCAGCGCGAAGCCCGAGAGCCAGGTGGTGTAGGCCTCCCACTTGAACCAGGTGAGCTCCTTGGGCAGCCGCGCCGGCGCCACCAGGTACTTCACCATGTTGTAGAAGCCGCCGCCGTGCACCTGCCAGGCTTCGCCGTAGGCGCCCTCGGGCAGGCCATCACGGCGCTTGAGCGAATAGTCGAGCTGGATGAAGTAGAACGAGGTGCCGATCCAGGCGATGCCGGCGATGATGTGCAGCCAGCGCAGGAAGGCCTCCCCCCAGACCCACAGGATGTCCATGCGGTTGCCCCTCCGGTGCGGGCGCTGTTGCTAGGGCGGCGCCAACAGATCGCTGAGCGCTCCGGCGACGACGATGGTGGCGCGGCGCAGATCCTCCAGAGCCAAGTTCTCGTCCGCGCGCTTGGCGTTGGCCTCGAGGATCGAGCGCGGGCCGGCGCCGTAGAGCACGATGGGAATGCCGGCCTCGCCGTAGAGCCGCGCGTCGGTGTAGAGCGGCGTGCCGGTGGCGGCGATGGGCTCGCCGAGCACCGCGGAGGCGCGGGCGCCGATGGCGGCGACCAGGCGCTCGTGGCCCTGCGAGCGGGAACAGCGCACGCGCCAGCATCAGCCGGCGGATGTCGAGCGAGATGCCGGGCCGGCCGGCAGCGGCGGCCTCGATCACTTCTTTCAGGCGCGCTTCCACCTGCGTCGGGGTCTTCCTCGGGGATGATGCGCCGGTCGAGGCGGAGCGTGATCTTGTCGGGCACCACGTTGGTGTTGATGCCGCCTTCGATGCGACCCACGTTGAGCGTCGGGCTGTCGATGCCCGGCACCTTGGAGCGAATGGCGGCGTAGCCCTCGCGCTCGCTATAGAGCGCATTGAGGATCGCGACAGCGGCAGCCAGCGCATCGGCGCCCGTCTCGGGCATGGCGGCGTGCGCAGACTTGCCCCGCACCGTCACCTCCAGCTGCAGGCAGCCGTTGTGCGCCGTCACGATGCCGTAGGAGAAGCCGGCGCCGATGGCGAGGTCTGGCTTGCTGGCGCCGGTGCGCAGCAGGTAGCTGGGGCCCAGCAGGCCGCCGAACTCCTCGTCGTAGGTGAAGTGCAATTCCACGCGTGCCGGCGAGCGGGCAGTCGAGCTTCTCCAGCGCGCGCAGGGCAAACGTGTAGGTGGCGAAGTCCGACTTGGACACGGCGACGCCGCGCCCGTACATGCGCCCGTTCTCGACTAGCCCATCGTAGGGAGGCTTGGTCCAGCCGTCGCCCGGCGGCACCACGTCGCCATGGGCGTTGAGCGCGATCACGGGCCCGTCGCCGAAGCGGCGGCGCACGATGAGATTGGTGAGGGAGGTGAGGCCCGCGGCGCGCACCGCCTCGGCATCGACGGGAAAGCGCTCGACCGTGAAGCCCATGGCGCCCAGCAGCTCGGCGGCGCGCTCGGCATGGCGGGCATTGTCGCCGGGCGGCGTGTCGGTCGGCACCCGCACCAGCTCGCGCAGGAACGCCACCTCCTCGTCGAAGGCGGCATCGACCAGGGCAGCGATCTGCTCGTTTGCGATGCGCGCCAAGGTCAGCCTCGCCCACGCAAACGGGTGTCGAGGCGCCGCACCGCCTCCAGCATGGCGGCGACGCCGATGTCGGCGTCCCTGGCGGTGATCGACTCGGCGGGGTTGTGGCTGATGCCCCCCTTGCAGCGCACGAACATCATGGCGGACGGGCAGTGCTTGGCCATGATGCCGGCATCGTGGCCGGCGCCGGAGGCGAGACGCAGCGGCTCGGCCCCGCAGGCAGCGATGGCGTCCGCCGCGACGTCGATGACGCGCTTGTCGAGCGCAACCGCCGGGTTCTCCTGGTAGGTGTCGATGTCCACGCCAACGTTGCGCGCCTTGGCGATGTCCTTGAGCCGACGCAGCAGGGCGGCGTGCGCGCGCTTGCGCACGGCATCGACGGGGCCGCGCATATCGATGGTGAACTCGACCTGGCCAGGGATGACGTTGGGGGCGCCGGGCAGCGCCTTGATGCGCCCTACCGTGACGACGAGGTCGTCCACCCCGCGCCCCAGCCCCTCGGCGCCCAAGATCATCTCAGCTGCAGCGCTCAGCGCATCGCGACGCGCATTCATGGGAACGGTGCCGGCATGGCCGGCAAAGCCAGTGACCGTCACGCGCGAGCGCACCGAGCCGTTGATGGCGGTGACGGCGGCGAGCGGCAGGCCCGTGCTCTCCAGAACAGGACCCTGCTCGATGTGCAGCTCCAGGTAGGCGGCGATCTCGCCCTTGGGGCGCACGCAGGCCTCGTAGGCGGCGGCGTCGCCGCCCGCCTGTTGCAGGGCCTGGCGAATGCTGATGCCGTCCACGTCCTCCAGATCGAGCTGGGCGGGTTTGACAGCGCCGATCAGCGCAGAGGAGGTGAGAATGTGCGCCGAGTAGCGCGAGCCCTCCTCCTCGCCGAAGGCGGCGACCTCGACGGCATGCGCGAGCCGCTCGCCCTGCCTGTTGAGCTCCTCCACCACCGAGATCGCCGCCAGCACGCCGAGCGCGCCGTCGTAGCGGCCACCGTCGATGACGGTGTCGAGATGCGAGCCCAGCATGATCGCCGGCGCGCCGGAAGACTTGCCCTCGTAGCGGCCGTACAGGCTGAGCAAGGGGTCGGTGCGCACGCTCATGCCGGCGCCCATCATCCAGGCTTTGACCTGGTCGATGGACTGCATATGCGCGGGGCTCAGATAGCGCCGCGTCATCTGGCCCGGCACCTCGGTGAAGGCCGCGAGCTGATCGAGCCGCGCCATCAGCGCCGGGCCGTGGCGCAACGCGCCACGCCTGCCGTTCGCCGGCTTGCCCCCCGGCTTGCCGCCAATCTTGCCGCTTGTCTTGCCCCGCGTGATCGCCATGGATGCAATGGTAGTGAGCAGTCTCGCCGGTGCCAAGCGCGGGGCCCTCCCCGCCCGCAACAATGTGCGCTACACCACTGCCAGGCGCAAAGGCGGATACAAGGCACACGCAATGCACACTGGAGCCCCGTGACAACCACCCTCGACCAGATCAACGGCGCGGATCGTGCCTCTTTCGTGGGCGCACTCGGCGGCATCTTCGAGCATGCGCCCTGGGTAGCGGAGCGCGCCTTTGCCGAGCGCCCGTTCGCCACGGTGGCGGACCTGCACAAGGCCATGGTGGCGGCCGTTGCCGCGGCCGGCACAGGCGAGCAGCTGGCGCTGATCGGCGGGCATCCGGAGCTGGCCGGCAGGATCGCCCGCGCCGGCGCCATGACGGCGCAGTCGGTGAGCGAGCAGGGCAGTCTCGGCCTCGACCGCCTGAGCGATGCCGAGCTCGCCCGCTTCGAGCGGCTCAATACGGCCTATCGTCAGCGCTTCGGCTTTCCCTTCATCATCTGCGTGCGCCGGCACACTCGCGATTCCATTCTCGACAGCTTCGAGCGGCGGCTCTCCAACAACCCCGACGAGGAGCGGGCGGCTGCGCTTGCCGAGATCGGGCTCATCACAAGACTACGGCTCGTCGATGCAGTGGATGGCCCAGGCAAACCCAAGACCGACGGTCGCCTCTCGACACACGTGCTCGATACCGTTGCCGGCAAGCCCGCGCAGGGCGTGAGGGTGGTGTTGAAGGAGATCGGCGCCAGCGCCGAGGGCACGCTCAAGGAGACGCTGACCAATGCCGATGGCCGCACCGACGAGCCGCTGCTCGCGGGCGCGCCCTTGCGCATCGGCCGCTACCAGCTCGAGTTCCACATCGGCGCCTATTTCGCGGCCTACTTCGCTGCCACGGGCGTGCCGGCAGCGAGCCCGGCGTTCCTCGACGTGGTGCCGATCCGCTTCGCCATCGCCGAGCCGGAGGGCCACTACCACGTGCCGCTGCTGGTCTCGCCCTGGAGCTATTCCACCTACCGGGGGAGCTGAGCAAGAGCGAATAGGGAGTAGCGAATAGTAAGATGCAGGACGGGGGCCCTCCCTATTCTCTACTCGCTATTCGCTCCACTAACCCTGCGCCATACCCGAGCGGTGGGCCCAGCCGGTGGTGCGGCGCTCCAGCTCGACGGTGGCGGCGTAGATGCCGACACCTAAGACCGCCAGTGCGATCAGCGCCGCGAACACCAGCGGAACATTAAAGTCGGCACTCGCCCGCGTGATGAGATTGCCGATGCCGAAGCGCGAGGCGTTGGATTCGGCGATCACCGAGCCGACGTAAGCGAGCGTGATCGCAACCTTGAGCGCCGCGAACAGATAGGGCAGCGAGCGCGGGATGCCGATCTTGACCATGATGTCCCACTTCTTGGCGCCCAGCGCCTTCATCACGTCCTCCAGCTCGGGCTCTATTGTTGAGAGGCCGGTGGCGACATTCACCACGATGGGGAAGAACGAGATCAGGAACGCCGTCATCACCGGCGGGATCCACCCGACGCCGAACCACAGGATCAGGATCGGCACCACCGCCACCTTGGGGATGGCGTTGAATCCGATCAGCAGGGGATAGCTGCCGGCATTGATGATGCGCGAGGCACCCAGCGCGATGCCGAGCACGATGCCGAACACTACGGCGATGGCAAAGCCCGCCAGCGTCATCCATAGCGTGTGGAAGGAGTGGAACAGCAGCTGCCACCAGTAGTCTACGGTCGCCTGGTAGATCACGCTCGGCGCCGGCAGGAAGAACACCGGCACCTTGAACAGCCGGCAGGCGGCCTCCCAGAGCACGAAGAACACGATGGTGAAAACATAGGGGGCGGCGGCGAGGGCGCGGCGCTGGGCGCTGCTGGTCATGCGGCCTGCCTCGCGGTCGCGATCTGCTGGCGCAGGTCGTGCACCAGATCGGTGAACTCGGCCGTGTAGGTGACCTCCAGGCTGCGCGGGCGCGGGAACGGCACGCGGCGCTCGGCGATGATGCGGCCCGGCCGCGAGCTCATGCAGAAGATGCGGTCGGCCAGGAAGGCCGCCTCGCGCAGGTCGTGGGTGACGAGGATGATGGTGACGGGGCGCGCCGCGTGCAGGTCGCGGATCACGCACCACAGCTCCTCGCGGGTGAAGCTGTCGAGCGCCGCGAACGGTTCGTCCAGCATGAGGAGCTTCGGTTCATGGATGAGCGCGCGGCACAGCGAGGCGCGCTGCTGCATCCCGCCCGACAGCTCCCAGGGATACTTGGAGCCCATGCCGCCCAAGCCCACCTGGGCCAGCAGCGCCTCGACCTTGGCAACATAGGCCGCCCGCTCGGAGCGCAGGCGCCTGCGGTGCGGCTGCACGATCTCCAAGGGCAGCAGGATGTTCTCCAGCGTGCGCCGCCAGGGCAGCAGGTTGGGCGCCTGGAACGCCATGCCGGCGATCTTGAGCGGCCCGACGACCTTGTTGCCGGCCACCGAGATGGTGCCGGAGCGCGGGAACTGCAGCCCGGTGACTAGCTTCATCAAGGTGGACTTGCCGCACCCCGACGGCCCGACGACGGCTGCGAACTCGCCCTCGGCGATCGATAGCGACAGCTGGTCGACGGCGACGACGCCGCTGTCCCCGCCGTAGGCGTGAGTGACGTTGTCGATGGAGACGAAGGCACTCATCTCTCCCTCTCCCCGCGTGCGGGGAGAGGGCCGGGGTGAGGGGCCGAAACGAGCGATGACATATGCGGCTGCCCCTCACCCTAACCCTCTCCCTACTGAAAAGTGGGGAGAGGGAATCGTTCGCTAGTTCACCTTGCGATCGGCGGGCGCAGGCAGGAAGGCCTCGGTGAACACATCCTCCACGCTCGGCTTCTTCTTGAAGGTGAAGGTCAGGCCGATCTGGTCGATCGACTTGGCGAAGCGCGCCTTGTCGATGCCGCCGTAGCCGTTGGCCTTGACCCACGGCGTGAGGAAGTTCTGGGTGAGCGACAGCTCGAGCCGCTCCTTCTCCACCTCGGCCTTGGCGACGTCATTGCGCTTGATCACGGTGGCGGTGGCGGCAGCGGTATCGGCTGCGGTGTCGCGCAGCCCCTTGGTGACGGCGCGGATGAAGCCCTTGACCGCCTCGGGCTTCTCGGCGGCGAACTTCGGGCTCACCATCAGCACGTTGCCGTAGAGCTCCACGCCGTGGTCGCTCATCAGGATGGTGACGATGTCGTCGACGGGCACACCGCGCGACTTGATGTTGAGGTAGATCGAGAAGGCGAAGCCGAACACGGCGTCGACCTCGCCGGAGGCCAGCATCGGCTCGCGCACGGGGAAGCCGACGTTCTCGAACTTCATGGTGGAGTCGTCGAGCTTGTTGACGGTCTTGAAGATCGGCCACTGGGCGAAGGCGCCGTCGGCGGCGGGCGCGCCGAACTTCTTGGCCGTAAGGCTCTTGATGTCGCTGGAAATGCCCTTGCTTTTGCGGCCGATGATGGCGAACGGCGGCCGGTCGTAGACCATCATCACCGCCTTGAGATCGATCGTGGGGTTCTCGTCGCGGAAGCGCACCAGCGAGTTCACGTCGCCGGCGCCGATGTCGTAGGTGCCGGACGCCACGCGCGGGATCGATTCGCGCGAGCCGTTGCCGGTGTCGATCGTCACGTCCAGGCCCTCGGCTTTGAAGTAGCCCTTGTCGAGGGCAACGGTGAACGGCGCCGCGGGCCCCTCGAAGCGCCAGTCGAGGGTGAACTTGACGGGCGTCTGCGCTTGGGCGGCGCAAGACGCGGCCATCATGAGGCCGGACGCCAGCGCCAGCATGCCGAGCGCGCGGAAAGCTTTCTGAGCAGACATTGCGATGAATCCCCTTGCAGTCAGGTTGCACCCCCGTCCAGGGCGATCCGCCGCGCCGATGGGATCGGCACAGGTGCACGCGGCCTGAACGGCTGAGCCTACCAGCGGCCGAGGTAGTCCCGAAGCGGTTTTCCACGCAGAGATGCCCGTTTTGCGAGCAGGGGTTGCTCGCGCATCCGGCACACAAGGCCGAGCGGCACCATGGCCGGCTAGGGAGCCATCGACAGGCTGGCCGACTCGTTCACGGCCGGGTCGGGAGTGCGCGGCCGCCAGGCGGCAACCAGCGCATCGGCCTCCTGCAGATCGGCAGGCGACAGACGCGCCCGGACCGCTGCAAGACCGGCTGCCGCCTCGCGATCGCCGCCGCGCGCGGCGAGCGTCAGCCACTGGTAGGCAAGCCGCAGGTCCTTGGGCACGCCGAGACCGGTCTGGTGCAGCGCCGCCAGGTTGAACTGGCTGTCGGCGAGGCCCAGATCGGCGGCCTTGGCGAACCACTTGGCGGCAGTCGCGTAGTCGGAGCGGCCACCGCTCACGCTCAGCACCGCCAGGTTGTGCATGGCCTTGACGTTGCCCTGCTCGGCCGCGCGGCCATACCACACGCGTGCGCGCTCGGGATCGGGGGCCGTACCCCAGCCGCGCTCGTGCAGCATGCCGAGACGATATTGCGCAAGCGCCATGCCCTGCGCGGCGGCCCGGCCATACCATCTGACGGCCTCCGGCAGATCGCGGGGCACGCCCAGGCCGGCAGCGAACCGAGCCGCGATCTCGAACTGCGCGGGCGCTTCGCCGCGCATGGCCGCCTGCCGCAGCGAAGCGGGACCGATCGTCATCGGCAACGAGGTGGTCGCGGTGGCCGCCGGGGCGTCACTTGCCGGCGCGTCTTTGCGCGGGACCGCGGCGGGCTCGGACGCCGGCGGCGCGGACGGGGTCTTGGGCCGGAAGGTGATCCTCATCGCGTCGCCGACGGGATCGGCTGCCGCCGCGCCACCCTCGGGCGCCCTGTCGATGCGGCCTGGGGGCCCACCGGATGCGGGGTCCTCTGCGCCGGTTGGATGGGCGCCGCGCTCGATGCCGGCCGTGCGATGCATGGGCGGGGTCATCAACGCATCGACCATGAGATAGCCGCCCGCCCCGAACATCACCAGGGCCACCGACAGCAGCAGGCCCGCACGGTTGCGCCACCAGGAGAAAGGCAGGGCGCCCTCCTTCCTGGCGGCACGGGGCGCGGCCCGCACCGGCTCGGCGTCGTCCTCCGATTGCTCCACGCCCAGCAGCTGGGTCTGACGCAGCTTTGCGCGCAACTCCGAGGCGCGGACGGCAGGCGACGGCAACGGCTCGCCTGTGGCCTGGGCATGCACCGGCAGCGGCGGCGGCTCGGTAGCTGCTGCCGGCGCCTGCCGCGATGGGCGCAGCCAGTCATCCAGCGACGGCTCGGCCCGCGGGGCGTAGTCGGTGGCGTCCAGGCTCGAGCGCTGCGACTGCTGCTCGAGCGCCAGCGCGGCGTCCGTGTAGGCCTGCGAAAGGGGATCGCGGCCAGGCGCGGCACCGCCGGGCTCAGGGGTGGCGAGCGCATACAGAGAGAGGCTCGGTGCCGGCTTGTTGGCCTCGACGGCCTCAACCTGCTCGCCGACGCGATTGACCGCCTCCTCCAGCGTGCCGAGCACGCTCGCCGTGCGCTCGTCGCTGCGCCGCCACTCGGCAAAATGATCCTGCAGCAGCCTCTCCAGGGCGGCGAGACGCTGCCGATCGCCCTCCTCCATGCGGCGCGCGACATCGCGCAGCTGCTCGTCGACGGTATCGAGCCGGTCGAGGCGGCCGCGGGTCTGCTCCATGTGCTGGGCCAGCTCGAGCACATTGGCCTCGATCAATCGGAGCGCGCCCAGGTCCGGGCGCTGGGCAGCGTCGGCCAGGGCCTCGCCGAGGCGCTGCTCGATCACATCCAGGCGGCGATTGAGCGAGCCTAGCGATTTGTCGGGGTCGAGCTCGGCCAGCGATGCCTGCAGGCGACGGGCCATGTCCGAGAGGTGCGCCTCGAGCCACGCGTTGCCTTCGGCCGGCGGTGTGGCGGACGGCGGGGCGGAGGACGGCGCAGCGGCGGTGGGCTCGCCATGCGGCGGCTGCCACACGCGCGGCCTTGCCTTCTCCGGCCGCCGCTCCGGGTAGGCTTCGCCCGTCTCGTAAAGCTTCGTCAGGGCCTCAACGGATTGCGCATCCCAATCCTCGCCCGCACTGAATGTCCTTGGCCGGCTCGGCTGCGCATGCGCGTGCCGCGGCGTCCTCGCCGGCAGCGGCTTGGCCGGCGGCGCGCTTCGGCTTCTTACTGCGATCGGAGCTCCGCTCGGAGCGACCGGACGACGGCATGGCACTTCCCTGCAGCCCAGAACGGTAGTCGTGCGGCCGACGCCTTTGGACATACGCAACGGTCTGAGGTTCCGCTCCATCCAGCGTCGGCGAGGGCGCATGCGCCACCTGCCCGGTGATGCCGCGCCCAGTCGAAAAAATCTCTCTCGCACGCCAGGGTTGGCGTCCGGGCGTAAAGTTTCCGTTAAGGATTTGGCCGATCCAGCCAAAACCCGGCTGCCGGCGGTGTTTGCCGCAATCTTCGCGCAAGCTTGCGCAGACGGCTCTGCGCCCCCATTGATTTCGCGTTGGGCCGCTGCGGCAGTCCGAGAGCAAGGCCGGCCCGAGGAGGCCCCGAGGAGGCTACGTGCTGGAGCAAGCGCATCATCGCACCGAGATCGAGACGCGGGGGCCCGGGTTCACGGACATCACGGCCAAGCTCGAAGCCTGGCTAAGTCGATCGCCGCCCATGATGGGCTCCTCACCCTGTTCATCCGCCACACCTCGGCGTCGCTGACGATCCAGGAGAACGCCGACCCCGACGTGCTGCGCGACCTCGCCGATGCACTGGAGCGCGCAGCTCCCCGGCACGCGCGCTATCACCACAGCATCGAAGGGCCGGACGACATGCCCGCGCACATCAAGTCGATGCTGACCAGCACCAGCCTCGGCATTCCCGTGACGGGCGGCAGGCCAACGCTCGGCACCTGGCAGGCGGTGTACCTCGTCGAGCACCGCGATCGGCCACATACCCGGGAGATCGCGCTGCACTACGTGGGCAGCCGTTCGCCCGCCGACCGCTAGTTGTGCTCAGAACGTGCCAAGGTGCCGCTGCTTCATGGCTGCTGAGCAATATTCTTTATCTTGCGCTCCGTTTCCAGTCCCGCCCGACACCTGTCGTACTTTTTGCTCCCAGCCTTCATCCCGTCGGCTTGGCACCTCTGGTCATCAGCCAAAGCTATTTCCTGAGGCACCGCGCAAGCTGCCAGCGTCGCAACAGCGACCATCGCGAGCGCGAGCCTCACCGACAGCACCACGTTCCGGAAATGCACCATCGCCATTTGGCTTGCTCCTCCAAGTTGCATGCGCGCCCCGAGAGCGCGTTGTGCGGGCGAAGCGTGGCGTTAGGATGTCGGAACATTGCAAGAAACGCAGCGAAATCAAGACAATCGATGCGGTTCCCGCTGACTGCGTGATGCCGGGCCTACCTGGGCTACGCGCGGCGAGCCAGGTCGGGGCCTGCGAGCGGCGAAGGAGCGGCGTCGGGATCGGCGATCGGCGCCTGCCACACGTCGTAGGCATAGACCCAGCTGGGGTCCGTGCCTTGCGTGCCCCAGGTATTCTCGCGCGATGTCAATTGCAGTCGCGTCGTGCGCGGCAGCCTCGTCGCCGCATAGCTGCGCAATGCCCTCGCAGGGTCGCTGGCAGCCTCGAGACAGCGCGCGAGCATGGCGGCGTCCTCCAGCGCGCTGGCACCGCCCTGCGCCATGTAGGGCATCATCGGGTGGCAGGCATCGCCCAGGAGGGCCACCGGCCCCTTCGACCAGGCGGGCAGCGGATCGCGCTCGAACAACGCCCACTTGTGGACGCGCCGGCAGGCATCGAGCACCCGCTGCACGTCGGGGTGGAAGCCGGCGAGCGCGCGGCGCACCTCGGCCATGTCGCCCTCGGTCGACCAGGATTCCACGTTCCAATCGGGGTCGGGCACGCTGGTGACGAAGTAGGTCTCGTCGCGAGAGGCCGTGACGGGATAGGTGACGATGTGCCGGTCCGGTCCCCACCACTTGGTGCAGGTGTCGAGCGCGAAGCCGCCCATCGCGCGCGGTCGGGAACACGGTGCGGTGCGCGACGCGGCCGGTGAACCTCGGCTTCTCGGCGCCGAGCAGGAACTCGCGCACCTTGGAGTGCACGCCGTCGGCGCCGACCACGGCATCGGCGGCGGCGCTGCTGCCGTCGGCAAAACGCAAGATCACGCCCGCTGCGCCGGCCTCGAGGCCCACCAGCTTCTTGTCGAAGCTGATGAGCTCGGTCGGCACGGCCGAGTGCAGGGCGGCGTGCAGGTCGCCGCGATGCAGGAGCAGATAGGGCGCGCCATAGCGCGTCTCGGCAGCGGCAAAGTCGAGCACGCCGAGCTGCTCTCCCGTGTCCCAAACGCGGCCCGTCCAGGTTCCGGGCGCGAAGCCGATGCGCTTCAAGTGCGGCTCCAGACCGAGCGCCGCCAGCACCCGCATGGCGTTGGGGCTCATCTGGATGCCGGCGCCGATGCGCTGGAACTCTCTGGCCTGCTCGTAGACGCGCACCCTGGCGCCCCGGCGGGACAGCAGCCCGGCCAGCGCCAGCCCGCCAATGCCGGCGCCGACGATGGCGATATTTGCTCGAATGGTCATGGCATCTGTCTCCGGGTCCTGCGCTGTTACTTCACACCGAGCTGCTTCACGACGCCAGCCCATTGTGCCGTCTCCTCGCGCAGCATCTTGGCGAACTCGTCGGGGCGGTTGGCAACAGCCGTTGAGCCGAACTGGGCCATGCGACCGCGGATGCTCTCGTCCTTCACCATCTCAGCGGCGATGCCGGCCAGGCGATCGACGATGGCGCGCGGCGTGCCCCTGGGGGCGAACAGCCCGACCCAAAGCTCGGTGGCGTAGCCGGCGATGCCCTGCTCGGCAATCGTCGGGATGTCGGGCGTGGCGGGGCTGCGCTTCGGCGTGGTCACACCGAGGGCACGGACGGTGCCGGTGCCGAGCTGGCCCAGGGCGTCGGACATGTTGGCGAAGGTGAGCTGCACGTCGCCGGCAACCAGCGCCATGGTGGCCGGTGCTCCGCCGCGGTAGGCAACATGGGTGAGCTTGATTCCGGTCTTGATCCTGAACACCTCGGCGGAGAAATACGTCAGCGCGCCGACGCCGGCGGAGCTATAAGTCAGCGGCTGCGGCGCGGCCTTGGCGAGAGCGATAAGCTCCTGAACCGAGTTCGCCTTCACCGAGGGGTGCACCAGCAGCACCAGCGGATTGGTGCTGAGCAGGCTGATCGGCTCCAGGTCGTTGAGCGGGTCGTAGCGCAACTCCTGGGTGGAGGGCGCGATCGAGATGGCGCCGATGCTGCAGGTGCAGAGCGTGTAGCCGTCGGGATCGGCCTTGGCGGTCATCGCCGTGCCGACGATGCCACCGGCACCACCGTGGTTCTCGATGACGATGGTGGCGCCGCCGAGCGCCTTCTGCATGTAGGCTGCCGCCAGCCGCGCGACCACGTCGGCGTTGCCGCCGGGTGCGAACGGGACAATGAGCTTGATGGGCTTGGCCGGATAGTCCCGCGCACCCGCGGGCAGAGCACAGGCAATCGCAGTCGCAAATGCAGCAAGTGTCAGGGAGCAGATAAAGCCGGCGCGCCGCATGGTCTCCTCCATCGTCTCCGGGCATTGGCACCGTCGCGAGGATGCAGGCGCAGGCGCGCACGCGCTTTCAGGACGGCTTCATTTTCCTTACGGCAGGCTTACGGCCGGCATGATTTTCCCCTATCCGGTGTGTGGTATCCTCGAGCTGGATCGACGTGCCGCTGAGGGACGCTTGCGCTATTTGTTCGACAACTATTGCCTCGACACCGACCGGCGCGAGTTGCGGCTGGGAACGGCCCTCATCCGCATGGAGCCGCAGGTGTTCGACCTGATCGAGTACCTGGTCCGCAATCGCGACCATGTGGTGAGCCGCGACGAGCTGATCGCCTCGGTCTGGAAGGGGCGGATCGTGTCGGAATCGGCACTGTCCACCCGCATCAACGCCGCCCGCACCGCCGTCGGCGACAGCGGCGAGCAGCAGCGCCTGATCAAGACCATCCCGCGCAAGGGGGTGCGCTTCGTCGGCGAGGTGCGCGAGGCGACGGCAAAGAACAGCGTGGGCGATGCCCAGCCATCGCCGCCGAGCCTGCCCGACAAGCCCTCGATTGCGGTGCTGCCGTTCGCCAATCTGAGCGGCGACGCAGGGCAGGACTATTTCACCGACGGCATCGTCGAGGACATCATCACTGGGCTGTCGCGCATGGGCTGGCTGTTCGTGATCGCCCGCAACTCGAGCTTCACCTACAAGGGCCGCGCGGTGGACGTGAAGCAGGTCGGCCGCGAGCTCGGCGTGCGCTACGTGCTGGAAGGGAGCCTGCAGAAGGCCAGCCAGCGGGTGCGCATCACGGCCCAGCTGATCGATGCCGCAACCGGCGCGCACCTTTCGGCGGAGCGCTTCGACGGCAACGTCAGCGACATCTTCGCCCTGCAGGACCAGGTGACAGCGAGCGTGGTGGGTGCGATTGCGCCGAAGCTGGAGAAGGCCGAGATCGCCAGGGCCAAGCGCAAGCCAACAGAGAGCCTGGACGCCTACGACTACTATCTGCGCGGGATGGCCTCGGTCTATCTGTGGACCAAGCAGTCGCACAGCGACGCCTTGCGGTCTTTCACTAAGGCTTCCGAGATCGATCCGGAGTTCGCCGCCGCCTATGCCATGGCGGCACGCTGCTACAACTGGCGCGCCACCAACGGCTGGACCGACGATCGCAAGACGGAAACCGCCGAGGCCATGCGGCTGGCGCGGCGAGCGGTGGACCTGGGCAAGGACGACGCGATTGCGCTGTGCATGGCGGGCTTCGCTTTTGCGCGAATGGCCGGCGAGTTGGAGACCGGCGCGCGGCCTGATCGATCGGGCGCTGACGCTCAACCCAAATCTCACCCACGCACATCTGTCGGCAGGCTGGGTGCGCGTGTGGCTGGGCGAGGCCGACGAGGCGATCGGCCGTTTCGCGCAGGCGATGCGGCTCAGCCCGGTCGACCCGCACATGTTCAACGTGCAGGCCGGCATGGCCTCGGCGCACCTGATCGCCGGCCGCTACGAGGAGGCGCGCGTGTGGGCCGAGCCGGCAATCCGCGATCAACCCCTGTTCGGACCCGCCCTGCGGGTGGCGGTGGCGAGCCTGGCGCTGACCGGCCGCACGCAGGAGGCGGAGAAGGCGCTGCGTCTGCTGCGCGACGCCGATCCGGCGCTCAGCCTCGCCAACCTCAAGGACCGCGCGCCGTTTCAGCCGGACGGCCTCGCCAAGCTGGCCGAGGGCTTGCGGCTGGCCGGTGTGCCGGAGTAGCGGCGAGCCGCCACCAGCCGGTGCGGCTAGTGTCCCGCACACCCGCTCGGCCGTCCGGACGCGCTCGGTCCCCGGGCTACTTCGCAAGCGCCTTGTTGATCTCGGCCCCCGGCGCGGCATCGGCGAAGCCGTTGAAGCTGCCCTCGTCCATGATCTTCTTGGCCGCGCGGATGAAGCCGCCCCAGGCCGCGCGCGCCAGCGAGCCGCCGACGGAGATGCGGCGCACGCCGAGATCGGCGATGTCCTTGACGGTGAGATCGCTGGGGCTGCCCATCAGCAGGTTGACCGGCTTGGGCGCCACCGCCTTCACCACGGCGGCAATCTGCTCGCGCGTGGAGATGCCCGGCGCATAGAGGCAGTCGGCGCCGGCGGCCGCGTAGGCCTGGAGGCGGCGGATGGTCTCGTCGAGGTCGGGCTTGCCGCGGATGAAGCCCTCGCTGCGGCCGGTGAGCAGCACGCCGCCGCCGGCCTTGTCGATCGCTGCGCGCGACGCCTTGATGCGCGCCACGGCCAGGTCGAAGTCGTAGAGCGGCTTGGCGCGGTCGCCGGTGAAGTCCTCGATCGACAGGCCGGAGACGCCGGTCGCCACGCACAGGCGCACGCTCTCCGCCACCTCGTCCGGCGCATCGGCGAAGCCGCCCTCGAAGTCGGCGTTCATCGGCACGTCGGCGGCGGCCGACAGCTCGGCGAAATGCGCCAGCGCCTCCTCGCGCGTGATGCGGCCGTCGCTGTGCCCCCGCGACCAGGCAAAGCCCGCGCTGGTGGTGGCGAGCGCCTTGAAGCCCATGCCCTGCAGGAAATGCGTGGTGCCGATGTCCCAGGGGTTGGGGATGACGAAGCAGCCCGCCTCGTGCAGGCGGCGGAAGGTGGCGCGCTTGTCGGCAACGGTTGGCATGGGCGTATCTCCTCGGGCCTTTGCGGCCATCCTAATTGGCGCACGTAAGATCGTTGATCACAATTCGTCGTGCACGCTGCGGCTCCTGACAAGCTGCGACCCATGCTTCGTGCGAGCAGCTGCCATTCCGATCGGAAGCCGAACCGCGCCTCCCACCCCGGGGATAAGCTAACCGCGCAGAAAATGCCTCGAGCCTCGCAGGCCTGGGGCCTCGAGGGTTTGGGAGGAGAAGCAGGGCGTTCGGGCTGCGCCCGATGACCTGAGTGATCGCTAATGCCGGCTACGGAGCGCAAGAACGCCCTGCTCGGTCGCATCCGGGCCGCCTTCGACGCTTGCTAGGTCAGCTCACCATGCCGAAGAGGCTTGTCGTCCACGACTTCGCTGCATGCGGGCCCCCTTGCCCTCGGGCTTGTCCCCAGGGACACCTGACGCTTGGATGATCTGTCCACCATGCCAGGCGAGGCTTCGGACTGCCGCCCCCGGCTCCTGTGCTGAGAGGCGGCTCCAGGTTCACCGCGCATCCCATCTCCGGGGCAGCATCACCAAAGCACGGCGCGCCGCCCGCGTCATCCTCCGTCTACATACATTATGAAGCGCGAAACTTATCCCCGCCGCCAAATCCCATGGATCTGCGCCGACGCGCAGGCTGTAGGGCGGATTAGGCGCCAGCCGTAATCCGCCGAGCGACCGCCAACCGGCGGAATACGCCTTCGGCTATTCCGCCCTACGCTAATCGTCGGCGATGATGCCGGCGCCGCGGAAGCCGCCGTCCGCCGCCACGATCTCGCCCGTCACGTAGCTCGACTTGGTGCCGTCGAGCAGGAACTCGATGACATGAGCGATCTCGGCGGGCTCGGCGTAGCGGCGCATGGGCACATGGCGCGTCCACAGCGCGCGGTCCTTGGGAGTGTGCATGGTCTTGATCATGGGCGTGTCGACCGGCCCCGGCGCCACCGCGTTGACGCGGATGCAATAGCGGGCGAGGTCGATGGCCAGCGCCTGGGTCAGCGTGATCACCGCGCCCTTGGAGGTGCCGTAGGCGCTGCGGCCCTTGCTGCCGCGCACGCCCGCTACGGAAGCCAGGTTTACGATGGCGCCGCCGCCCCGGTCCTTCATGACGCGTGCTGCGGCGCGGGCGACGATGAAAGTGCCCGTAACGTTGACGTCCATGATGCGGCGGAAGAGATCGACCGGGGTGTCCAGCGCCGGGACGTCGGCGGCGATGCCCGCCGAGTTGACCACGCCGTCGAGGCCGCCGAGTGCCTGCACCACCTGACCGACTACGCTTTCGGCCGCCGCCTCGTCGGTGACGTCCAGCAGCACCACGATGACGTTGCGATTGCCCTCCCAGGCGCGTCGCTGGGCCTCGAGGCCCTTCGCGTCGCGGTCGGCGATGGCGACCTTCCAGCCGGAGGCCAGCAGCCGCTGCGCGGTGGCGAGCCCGATGCCCGACGCACCGCCGGTGATCAGCGCCACGCGCGCCCTGGTCTCGGCATTCGTCATGCGCGCCTCCCGGGTGCTCAGTTCACGCCGACGGCCCGGCCCATGGTCGAGCCGATCTCGGCGTTGATCACGAGGTCGGCCATGTCGTCCTGGTCGGTCGGCTCGCGGTTGACGATGACGAGGCGCGCACCGTTGCGCTTGGCCATGATCGGGAAGCCCGCCGCCGGATAGACCACCAGCGAGCTGCCGAGCACGATGAACAGGTCGGCCGCCAAGGTCGCCTCCTGCGCGCGGGCCATCTCCATCTCGGGCATCGACTGGCCGAACGAGATGGTGGCCGTCTTGATGTGGCCGTCGCACTCGGAGCACTGCGGCAGCCGCTCGCCGTCCTCGAAGATGGCGCGCACCCAGTCGAGCTCGTAGTGGCGGCGGCATTCGATGCAGGCGGCGTAGGTGGTGTTGCCGTGCAGCTCGATCACTTTGGCTTCGGGCACGCCGGAGGCCTGGTGCAGGCCGTCGATGTTCTGGGTGATGACGGCGCTCATGCGGCCCTCCTCGACGAGGCGCGCCAGCGCCCGATGCCCGGCGTTGGGCGTCGCCTTGTCGAGCGTCGGCTGGGTTGCGAACTTGCGCCGCCAGGATTCGCGCCGCGCCTCGGCGGAGGCCAGGAAGTCCCCGAACGCGATCGGCTTGTACTTGGTCCAGATGCCGCCGGGCGAGCGGAAGTCGGGGATGCCGAACTCGGTCGATATGCCCGCGCCGGTGAAGGCGACGATAGTGTCGGCTTCACCGATCATGCGCCTCAGCTCGTCGACCTTCGTCATGCCCCCCTCCTAGTGTCCTGTCTCCGAAATATCGTCAGCCTTCGCGGCACAGTTGGGCGATATTTCGGAGACAAAAGGATACTAGAAAAACTATGATTCTAGTGTGGTCTACTTCTCGCAAATGCCTTGTAGAACCTGGCCGCAAAGGGGAAGGCATTTGCGAGACACTAGCGCGTCAGGTCTTGATGCGCAGCCGGCCCAGAAAGTCGCGTTTTCCCAGCGGCACGCCGTTGGTGCGCAGGATGTCGTAGGCCGTGGTGGCGTGGAAGTAGAAGTTGGGCAGCGAGAACGACAGCAGGAAGTTGTCGGTGGTGAACGGCACCTTCCGCTCCCCGATCTGGAAGATCATATCGCGGCCCGAGAGCGCCTCTACCTCCTCGCGGCTCAGCCTGCGCAGGGCCTCTCCCGTATCGGCGACCAGCTTTTGCAGGCCGGCGTAGTCCAGGGCTTCGCTTTTACCTGGCGGCGAGAACACACCCGTCTTCATGCCCTCGATGGCGCCCAGCGAATGGTGCGCGACAGAAACGATCTGGAAGCGCAACGGCAGCATGTCCTCGGCGAGGCGCGCCTCCACCATCTTGGCGGGATCGGCGCCGCAGCCCTGGCAATGATCCAGCCCCTTGTTGAGAAACCCCGCCACCGCGTCGACCGTCTGCAGATAGCTGGTGACGCTGAGATCGTACAATGATGCAGGCATACCCTGGCGCTCCTCGAGAATTTCCTCCGACCCGCACGAGTATACGCCGGGCGACGGCCGTTGCGCGAGTTCGCTGCGATCAGGCCCGGCTCGGTCATCGCGGTGGGGAGCGTCCCCGGCATGCGGCGGCCTCAGGGCAGCCCATGCCCGATTGGCTTGACCGGCCGGCGTGCCCTCGCGCTATCCTGCGGGAAATTGCGACCGCAAAAGTCGGACCGGGAGGCTACGCATGACGGGCACTCATCTCAATCGCCGCAGCATGCTCATGGGTGCGAGCGCGCTCGGCGCACTGGCTGCCGCATCGCCCGGCCGCTGGCGCAGTCGGCCTCCCGCACCGTCGCTGGCCCCGGCGCGCAACTGCCGCCGCGCGGCGAGCTCATCATTCGCGGCGCCACCGTGCTCAGCATGGACCCCGCCATCGGCGACCTGGCCGCGGGCGACGTGCACGTGCGCAACGGCGCCATCGTCGCCGTCGCCCCGAAGATCGAGGCCGCAGGCGCCGAGGTCGTCGACGGCGCCGGCACCATCTGCATGCCGGGCTTCGTCGACACCCACTGGCACCTGTGGACCAGCTTCTTCCGTCCCTTCGTGCGCTCCGACGCAGGCCCGCTTGGGCTACTTCCCCGTCACCAGCCGCCTGGGCCGGCTGTTCGCGCCGGAGGACAGCTACCGCAGCGTGCAGCTCGGCATCGCCGAGGCGCTGAGCGCGGGCGTCACCACCGTGCACAACTGGGCGCACAACATAGCCAGCCCCGAGCACGCCGACGCCGAGCTTGCCGCCATGCGCGACACCGGCATCCGCGGCCGCTTCGCCTACGGCCCGGCGCAGGGCATGCCGGACGACCAGCCCATGGACATGGCGGGTATCGCCCGCGTGAAGAAAGACTGGATGCCGGGCGACGGCCTCCTCACCATGGGCATCTGCTCGCGCAACATCGGCGCCATGAACGTCGGCGGCGCAGCCGTGCGCGGGACGCTCTCGATCGACATGGCCAGGCGCGACTGGGGCGGCGCACGCGAGCTCGGCCTGCCGATCACCGTGCATACCTCGGGCGACAGCCCGATCATGGCGCTGGAGCAGGCGGGCCTGCTCGGGCCCGACGTGCAGTTGGTGCACCCGCTGCTCACCACGGCCGAGGAGCGCACGATCCTCAAGAACCGCGGGGTGAGCTACTCGACCTCGCCCATGGGCGAGGCGCGCAGGCCGGCGGCCGTCGGCGTCATCCAGCTCGCTGAGCTGCTAGAAGCCGGCGTCAAGGTCAGCCTCTCCACCGACCACACCACCAACTACAACTGCGATCCGTTCGTCGCCATGCGCGTGCTGTTCATGCTGCACCAGCACCGCGTCGGCGCCAAGGTGCCGCTGACCTTGAGGCGCATGGTGCAGCTCGCCACGCTCGACGGCGCCATCGATCTCGGCATCGCCGACAAGACGGGCTCGCTCACCCCCGGCAAACGCGCCGACATGATCCTGGTGCGCACCACCGACATCAACATGATGCCGCCGAGCGACCCCTACGAGTCGATCGTCTCGCACGCGCAGCCGACCAACGTAGATACGGTCATCGTCGACGGCCGCATCCTGCGCCGCGGCAACAAGTTCACCGCGCTCGACCACGCCAAGGTCGTGCGCGACGCCAACGATGCCGTCATGGCCATCCGCACCAAGGCCAACTGGCCGCCGGCGTAGGCGTGGTGACGTAGGTTGGGTTAGCGCGTCAGCGCGTAACCCAACATCTCCGGGCATAACAAAGTGTTGGGTTACGGGCTAGCGCCCTAACCCAACTCATTACAACCGCGCGAACATGGCCTCCATCTCGCGCCGCACCTTCACCGCCTGGGAAGTCGCATCGATGGCGACATCCGACCAGCGCAGCGCCTGGCCCTCGGCGATGTCGCGGGTCAGCTTCACCTCGCTGGCAAGGCCGAGCGGCAGATAGCCCTCGGCCAGCGACACCTCCGCCGGCACCTGCCTGCCCCACACCGTGAAGCCGCCCTCGCCATCCAGCATCTCGCCCTTCTTCAGGGCCTTCTTGGCGGTCGCCACCACATCGGAGTTGAAGCAGATGGAGGTGCCGGTCGGCTCCTTCCGCAGCGCCACCGAGGCGACCGAGATGCCCAGCTCCAGCCCGATCATGTGCGTGGGCCGGTAGAGCGTGGCGTACCGGCCGCTCTTGTCCTGCAGGCAGTTGTACTCGACGAAGCACTGCGCCGCGTACGGGCTCTCGCTCTCGATCACCACGTAGGTGCCCATGGCGATGTGGTGCGGCACGTCGCTTGCCGTCGCGATAGAGCGATGACACCACCTCGGTCACGCCCTTCTTCTCCGAGCGTGCCGCCTTCGCTTCTGGGCTTGCACACCTCCGCCAGCTCGAAGCGCGAGGCCGGCGGGAAGCCCAGGCCCCCCGACTGCGGCACCAGGCCCGTGGCATTGCACACCGCCGTCATCTCGATGCCCGACTTGGTGCCGTCGAGGAACGAGTTGAACATCTTGGGATTGATGTGGCTGCGATCCTGGATCGGCAGGTACTGCACCAGGATGTCCCACACCGTGTCGGGCGTGGACTGGTGGTAGCTCGGGTGATAGCGCGTGCCCTTGCCGGCCGACACCACGCCGAACCCGCAGGCGCGCGCCCAGTCGACGTGCTCGCAGATCAGCGCCGGCTGGTCGCCCCAGGCCAGCGAGTAGACGACGCCGGCCTCGCGCGCGCGCCGCGCCAGCAGCGGCCCCGCCAGCGCGTCGGCCTCCACGTTGACCATGACGATGTGCTTGCCGTGGCGGATCGCGGCCGAGGCACAGCTTGATGCCGCGTTGCGGGATCGCCGGTGGCCTCGATCACCACGTCGACGTCGGGGTTAGAGATCACGGCCAGCGCATCGTCGGTGACGAAGGTCTTGCCCGACTTAAGCGCATCGCCCATCGACGTCGCCGCGATCTGCTCCTTGGGCCAGCCCACGCCCGTCAGCCGCTCGCGCGCCCGCGCCGGCATCAGGTCGGCGAGGCCGGCGAGATGCATGCCCGGCGTCAGCCGCACCTGGGACAGGAACATGGTGCCGAACTTGCCGGCGCCGATCTGGCCGATGCGGATCGGCCGCCCCGCGGCGGCGCGCTCGCGCAGCATGGAGGAGAGGTTCATGGGGCTCCTTGGTGTCAGCCTTGCGAGGTGTCAGACCCTCCAGGTCTGACACCATAGCGCCACCGCAGCGTGTGCGTCCCCTCTCCCCATTCTTCATGGGGAGAGGGAGACACGTGTACCAACGTTGATGGCCTTACCTCAAGATGGATAACATCGTGAATGTGCTTGCAGTCTTGGAGACTAACCGTCACCGTTTGTGACTGCGATTGCCCTTCGCCGCTACCTATTTGTGGCGCAGGTAGCACGCAGCATGGAGGGGAAGCGCGATGCCCAAGGTGAAGTTCACGAAGAGCGCCATCAATGCGCTGCCAATCCCCTCGAAGGACATCATCTATTGGGACAGCGCCCAACCCGGGTTCGGGGTCAAAGTCACACCCAAAGGACGCAAGGTCTTTGTGGTGCTGTACCGAGTTGCTGGAGCAGGGTCTCGGGTACGCAAGTACACCATCGGTCCCCTCGGCCAAGTTACACTGCATCAGGCGCGGATTGCGGCCCAGCGCGTGTTCGCGGCTCGGTTGGAGGGGCGAGACCCCGCTGCTGAAAAGCGGCAAGCCCGCCGCCGCCATGTCGCGGACTGCGTCGGGGATCTGATTGAGACCTATGTCGCAGAGCACGTTTCTAAGAACCGATCAGGCCCTGAGATTGCCAGCTTGTTGCGGCGCGAGCTGGCTGCCAACTGGGCTGCGCGAAGCGTGCACGAGGTAAAGAAGATAGAAATCATAGAGCTTGTCATGCAGGTCATGGCACGCGGAACACCTGCCGCCGCGAATAAGCTTCTTAAGGTCACCAAGAGCTTCCTTTCCTGGTGTGTGGGGAGGGCCATCCTCGAGGTCTCGCCCGCTCATGGTTTGCGGTCTCCTGCCAAGGAAATTGCGCGTGACCGGGTGCTTTCGGATGAGGAACTGGTGTGGGTCATCCTGGCAGCCCGACAGATCGGCAATCCCTATGGCGATATTGTCGAGCTGCTGGCGCTTACTGGTCAGCGCCGCCGAGAAATTGCAGCTCTTGTGGGAGATGAGGTTGATCTTGCAAACCGTGTGCTGAAGCTTTCGGGCTTCCGCACCAAGAACGGCAAGGCCCACATCGTACACTTGTCTGCCGCCTCGCTTTCCGTACTCAGTCGAGTGCCGTTGAGGGGTAGCTTCGTATTCTCCTCAACGGGTAAGAGGCCGTTCCAGAGCTTTGGCCCCTCCAAACGCCAGCTCGATCAGCTGTCGGGTGTCACAAACTGGCGATTGCACGATCTGCGACGAACATGCGTTTCGGGCATGGCCCGGATAGGCGTGCCGCCTCACGTGGCCGACAAGGTCCTCAACCATCAGAGCGGCACCATATCAGGCGTCGCGGCTGTATATCAGCGGCACGAGTTCCTAGCAGAACGAAGGGACGCACTCGAACGCTGGGGAGCGCACGTGCTCGGGTTGCTTTCCAAACTTGAACGGAAAGCCGCCTAAGTCGGAATGGCTAGCAGACCCGATGTGATGAACCGTTCGTCAATTCAACTTCAGCTATTGGCAGATTTTGTTGCAGAAGTCGGTTGCGAGATCGGCGATGAGCTTTGCAAGCGTCGGTGTGCCCCCTTAAGGCCGCTCGCTCCGGTAGGAGCGGCGGCTGTGACGCTCTGGTCCTGACGCCCGCCACGCTACCGGACGCTACCCGCCGACGCTCACGCAACACACGCGGTGACCATGGGCGGCGGTCGCGCCATCAGCTTCGCGAGACGGCGCAGGTTCTGTGCGGTGGCCGCCAGCGTGAACTCGAACTGGGCGCCACGCGGTCCGCGCAGCCGCAGGCCGGCCGAGATGCAGGATGCGCTTCAGGTGCGCGAACAGCATCTCGATGCGTTTGCGCTCACGGCACGACCGCTCGAAGGCCTCGGTCTTGGCGAGCGCACGCGCAACGTCACGAGCCTCCTCATAGATGCTGCGCAAAATCTTGCGGGCCGGCTCCTTCGGGCAGCATCTCGACTTGAAGGCGCACGCAGAGCAATCAAGCGTGCTGGCTCGGTAGAACACCATGTCATCGTTCATGACCTTGCCGGTCGTGGTGAGAGTGTTGAACGCCGGGCAGATGTAGACGTTGCCCTCCTTGCAGAAGGTGAAGTCCTCGCGTGAGAAAGTCCCGTCCTCGCGCTTGGACTTATCGATCACCGGTATATGCGGAGCGATCTTCTTGTCGTTGACCACCCAGTTGAGGTTAGCTGCCGACCCGTAGGCTGTATCGGCAGCCAGCCGATCGGGCTTGATGCCGAAGCGCTGCTCGGTGCGCTCGATCATGGTCTTGGCTGCGCCGACCTCGGCTTGCCGGATGGCACGAGAGGCCTCCACATCCATGATGATGCCGAACTTGACGTCGATCAGATAGTTGTCGGCGTAGGCGAAGAACGCCGGTCCGCGCATCGCGCCCGTCCACTGCGCCGCCGGATCGGACGGTGAGATGAACTTCGGTGTCACATCGCTTGCCGCGCCGAAGGCCGCGTCGTCCAGCGTCGCAAGGTACTCCTTCACCGCCCGGCTTGCCGTCTCCGGGTCGCGGTTCTTGTCCCACTCCTTGCCCGGGATCGACCGCTGCTTGTTGGCGTCGGCGACGATCAGGCTGGCATCGACCGCGAAGCCCTCGCCGCCGCCGAAGCCTGCCGCGATGCACGCCTCCACCACCCGCTCGAACACGCGCCGGAAGATGTCGCTGTCGCGGAAGCGCTCGTTGCGAGCGCGCGAGAATGCCGAGTGGTCCGGGATCTTGTCCTCGATGCTGAGGCCGCAGAACCACCTGTATGCCATGTTCACCTGCACCTCGCGGCACAGCAGCCGCTCCGAGCGAATGGCGGAACACGTAGCCGAGGATGAGCATCCGGATCATGAGAACCGGATCGATCGAGGGGCGGCCAAGGTTGGAGTAGTAAGGCGCCAGCTCGCCGTGCACCCACGACAGGTCCAGAACGGCTGCGATCTCGCGCACGCGATGATCGCTCGGGACGACGTCCTCAAGACAGAACGAATAGAACAGCTTCCCCTGGTCGTGTCTGAGCCGCCCCATCATCGCCAGCCCCCGCTGCCGCGTCGCCTCGCACGCCGTGAATCACGCTTCGCAGCTCACCGCAACCGACTTCTGCAA
>CAVWOY010000002.1:0-39737 GCA_963756735.1 uncultured Alphaproteobacteria bacterium | reverse complement strand
ACGGTCACGAACGGTCCTCGCGGCCACGTCTGTCGAGAGTCGTTTGACCCCCCAATTCCGGACGGAATCGCTGCAGCGCGGAAGCCGGCCGTTGAAGCAGTTCCCGGTCGACAAGCCACGGCGGCACATCATCGTCGAGCCCGAAGGCGTCAAAAAGCAAACAGGGTTAAAATGCCGATGATCACCCTCACGGCTCTGACCCACGATTCCCGCACCGACATGTTCATTCTGTCGCTGCACCCCCGACAATGGCTTTTCCTGGCACGGTGACACGCACCGGTGGTCCACCTGTGCGCGTGCGTTAAGCTTGGTCTCGCGAAGAACTGGATCGCCACCGCCTGCGGTGATCAGCTAGGCGCTGCGCGCCATGGCGGGCCCGCGCCCGCGGTGCAGTAGCACAGGAACCTCCCATGACCGAGGTCAAGACCAGGCCGATTGTAGCCACGCGAGTTGATGACATTACCCGCTCGACGCACATCCCTGGCGCCTTCAAGTTCTTCAACTCCGGTGGCAACGGGCCCTCTGGAATGAACTTCATCTGCCCGTGTGGTTGTGGTGCTCTGTCACCTCTGCATTTCGAGCGCGACGAGACGGCCGATCCAGCATGGCAATGGGATGGCAACATAGAGAAACCAACCCTGACGCCGAGCGTCCATTGGGTCGGGCACTGGCACGGCTATCTGCGCGGCGGTGTCTGGGAAAGTTGCGCGGGCGTGGCGGATTTTACTTTTGCGTCGGATTGGTCGGGAAACACGCGGGCCGTTCTGGGCGCGAATGTAAAAGGCATCGAGGGAGGTCAATGGGTTGCGGAGTAACACGCTGTTCCCCCAATTTTGAGGGGTGGCCGCATGGCGGCGCCCTACCGGGAGTGAGTGAATGCTGATCCGGCAAAGCAGAGAGACATTCGCGACGCTGTTCAAGGGGTACGCTGGCAGCGCCCTGGTAGGCGCAGGTGCCCTGCTTGCCGTTGGGGTCGTGCTGCAATTTGCTGGGCTTCTCGTGACAGACTATGCCGTAATGGGGATAGTCCTCATCTCACCGTTCCTGGTGGGGCTTCTTCTGCGCTGAATGCATCAGGCCTGCGCGGATCAGCCTGCGAATGCCCTCGGGACGGCTTGTCCGGTCATCCTGCTACGCGCACCAGGCGTCGATCTCCGCAGCTCGCCCTTGCCAGTGGTGGTGCGAGGCCTGGCAATAAGAGTGTGCGGGAACCTTGTCGAGGCCGGTCTGCGGAGTCTACGCGCGCTCAGCTCATGTTGGCCACCCATCGGCCAAGTCGTGCCGCCGATGCAGCAACGAATCTGGCTGCCTGAGTAACCCGTTGCAAGGTTGGTCTTCTTGTCGGCTTGGCGACCGGCATGCGCCGCGGCGAGCTTCTCGCCCTGCGCCTTCTGGCCGATGTTGATCTCGACGCTGGGACGGTCCGCGTAGAGCGGTCGCTTGAGGAAACCCAGGCCGGGTTGCGGTTCAAGGCTCCCAAGACTGCCCACGGGCGGCGTAGCATCTCCCTGCCCGAGAGCGCACTCACAGTCCTGCGGGAACATCGGCGCAAGCTCCTTGAGATGCGCCTCCAGCTGGGGCTCGGGAGGCCTGATACCGACACGCTAGTGTTCGGCCAAGCGGACGGGTCGCCCATGCGACCGAATCAGCTGAGCTGGCTGTGGCGGTCGGCCTGCAAGTCACGTCAGGCTGCCCCGCGTGTCGTTTCACGCATTGCGGCACACACACGCCTCGGCACTTATCGCCGCGGGCCTTGACGTGGTGGCGATCAGCCGCCGTCTCGGCCATTCGAACCCGACAGTGACCCTGAACACCTATGGCCACCTGTTCAAGAAGGACGACAGCGCGGCGGTGGATGCCATCGAGGCGGCGTTGCGAACGAGGAGCGAACGGTGATAAGGGTCTCGCGGTGGCAATCCGGTGGCAATTTTCCACTTTTCTGAGGCAGGCGCTCTCGTAAGTGCCTGACTTTATTGGCATGCCGGCTTAGCTCAGCGGTAGAGCAGCGGTTTTGTAAACCGTTGGTCGGGGGTTCAAGTCCCTCAGCCGGCACCACCCTGGCGCAACGGCGCGCCGGCCTCAAATTGCGGTGCACACCCGGACAGAAAGGTGGGACGACCCCAAAAACGGGCGCCCACTACAGCGGCAAGCTGGCGATAACCACCAGGGCCACCCAGGCAAACACTGCCAACGCCGTCACCACCAGCGGATTGCTGTCCGGCCCAATCATGTCACGCCATTCCCCGCGAACAGCAACAATCGAATCTTCAGTTTGATGATAGCACGGGTGCAGGCGCGCACTGTTGCTGCCGCAACATTCTCTGGCGCCTGTGGAGAACTTCGCTGCCGGCGCACGGCAACGGGGCTCGTCCTTGGAGCGCATATCGCGCTGTGGGCGAGGCTGCAAATCTAATGTTCGCCGCGACGCTCCACGCCGGGGCTGGCCGCCCGGGCTAGGTGCGCCACAGGAACGAGGGCAACCCCTCCGCCACGAAATACACAATGTGGCCGAGCACGACGGCGCTCACGAACAGCGCGACCAGGGCATCGTCGAGAACGGTGGGCTTGCAGCGCATGCAACTCTCTCCTGTGGCTCTCCGACATACCCCGGGCCGGCTTGCGATCCCTTTAAGCCGATGCCTGCAATTTTACCGAATGCGTCGGCCATTGCGGGCCGAAGCCGCCCGGCGGCGGCAGGGGCTGACGGCCTACTGGAAGTGAAACGGGATCGAGAACCGCAGTTGCGCCGACGTCGCCCCTGCCGGAGGCGGCGGAAACGGCGCCGAGCCGCGCACCGCGGCGACCGCCAGCAGATCGAGCTGGGAATCGCCCGATGAACGGGCGAGGCCAGCGTAGGCCAATCCTCCGGAGTGCGAGATGCTGAATGCCACCACGGCGGTGCCTCGCAGGCCGCCGCCCGACGGCTTGTTGCCGGCAACGCGCGCGCGCACCTCGGCGGCATAGCTCAACATGGCCCCGCTGCTTGCCGATACGCGCTCGCCCCCCCGGCCCTTGCCATCGCTCGATTTCGAGATTTGGCCGCCCTTTGGGGCGGGGGGTGACGCCTGCTCGCGCACCTCCTGCTTCTGCGGCCGGCGCTTGGCCGGCGCGTCGTCCTCGCTGGACCCACTGTTGGGCGGCGGCGGGACTACCTCCGTTGGTCCCTGCTCTGGAACGGGCGGCGCCTCGGCCTGGGCGGGCGTCTCCCGCTTCACCGCACGCATCACCTGCTCTTGCGCGTCGGGGACGACCAGAGGCGGCTGCGGCACGACGATGTGCGGCTCCGGCTCCACCTTGCGCTCCGGCTGCAAAGGTTGCGCATCGGAGGCCTCGGTGCTGCCTTCGGTGGGCGCCGTTGCCGCGACGGAAGGCGCGGGCTCGGACGCCTGCCGCGGCTCCCTAGCCTCGAGCGTCAGGCTTTCCACGATCTCGACGCTGATGGCCTCGCTGGAGCGGTCCAGCGCACCGGTATCTGCGCTGCCGTGCCAAGAAAGGAACGCATAGAGCGACCCCGCATGCAGCGCCAACGACAAGACCGCGGCCACCCTGAACGCGACGCGCCGGCGGCGCCGCGCCGGCGTCATCAACGGCAACTCGAGCCTGCCGGCAACCTTCGTCGCCTCGACGCTTTCGCTGCCACGCCTGCGGGGCTTCAGCGCTCCAAGCGAGGCAAGCGCTCGCGCAATGGCGACACCGGGGGCCAGAGCCTCCTCCTCGCGCGCGCTGTCGATATGCCGTTGCACGTCCTTATCCCGCCCGTGCACGATCCCTGGGCCCGCAGCCCCTCGGGAGACCCCGCGTCAGCCGCCGCCAGCCAGCTGCGCGCGCAAGGCGTCGAACCGCTCGACCTGCTCTGCGAGCAGATTGCGCTCCTTGTCGCGGCGCACGAAGACCTTGAACATCGCCTCGCCCGCCGCGTTGAAGAACTGCAGCGAGCGCGACGGGCGCCCCATGAACGGCCGGCTGACGAACACGATGTGGGCGCAGTGGTCGGCCTTGATGTGCCCGCCGATGGGACTGTCGCCATGCAGATTGAAATAGCCCGCGCGCGAAGCTTCCCGGCGGGATCGTGCCGGCGCATTCGAGCACGATGTCGGGCGTGTGCACGATGAACAGCACCTCGCCCCACCCGGTCAGTGCGTTCAGGACTTCGGCAAACATGGAGCCCGGCAGGATGGCTCTGTGCTCCTCGGGTAGGGCCCGCACCACGTCGAACGTGCTCACCCCGTAGTCGCGGGCGATCTGCTCCAGGATTCCGTCCGGATTCTGCCGCAGCCGCTCGGCGAGCGCAGGACGCTCCGCTATCGTATCGTTCATGGGCGCCCCGCTCACTCTGCCGCTACGCGTCGCACCGACCCGTCGGCGGTCACCTCCTGCAAAACGTGGAAACCCTCGAACTCGGGATGGCCGAGCGTGGTCGGCTTCTGATTGCCGGCGCGCGCGTGCGCCTTGCGGAAGGCCTCCGACTTGGTCCAGGCCTCGAAGTCGGCGTGGCTGCGCCACATGGTGTGCGAGGAGTAGAGCACGTGGTCCTCGCGCTCCGGACCCCTGAGCAGGTGGAAGGCAACGAAGCCCGGCATCTCGTGCAAGTAGCTTTCCCGGCTGAACCACACGTTCTCGAAATCTTGCGTGCAGTCCTTCAGCACCTTGAACCGGTTCATGGCAATGAACATTCCGCATCTCCTCTTGATGTCCGAACCTTCGAGCGGCAGACCCGCACCGAAAACAGTAGTAAGCAGCGGGTGATTTCGGGTCACCCGCTGCTGCACAGCGTCAAAGCAGATCCAACGGCGCTTCTGCCGACGCCACGTTCCTTCCTATTACGGCGCCGCTCCGGGCGGCGTCGCTCCGAACCGCATGGTGAGGCCGACCCTGGCGGAGAAGCCGGGGCTGTTAGACTGATCCAGGAACTGGCGGTAGTTCCTGTCGAACAGGTTGTCGATGTTGAGGTTGACCGTTGTCCAGGGGTTGACCTCGTATTGCGCAAACAGATCGACCAACGTGTAGCCGTCGGTGGGGACTATCGTTGGCGGCGGTCCCGGGGGCGGCGGCGGCAAACGGTCCTGCTCGGCGATTAGATGCAGCCGGCCGCCCCAGATCAGCCGGTAGTCGAATGCGCGGAAGCCTGCAGTGAGCGTAATGCGGTCGGCGGGCACCGTGAGAAGGCCGAAACCCGTCTCATCGTTGGTGCCGCGAATGCGATGCGCCGCGAGCCCGAAGAACCAGGCGCGTGCATCGTACAGGCCCTCGATCTCGATGCCTTCCAGGGTTGCATTGGCGATGTTCTGGTACTGGAACTTATTGGCCTTCTGGTCGAACACGCCCTCGATGTAGTCGTCCACCTCGTTGCGGAACACCACGACCCTGCCGCGGAAGGCATCGCCCTTCTTGAGGATGTTATCGAACTTGAGATTGACGCCACCTTCCAGGTTGTGCGCCACCTCCGGCCGAAGCAGCGGATTGGGCAGGAACTCGAACACCTGCGGCGCCGGATGGAAACCAACGATCAACGTCTCGGTTATGGCCGGCGCGCGATAGCCTTCCGCATAGGTGCCAAACAACGTGATGCCCTTGAGCGGCGTGTAGCCCACCGTAATCTTGGGAGAGACCCGGCTGCCGTCGATATCCGCAGACGCGCCGCTCAGCTCATAGGAGTTGTAGCGCAGCGCAGTGATGACATCGATGGTGTCGAAGAATGTCGCTTGGCCCTGCACGAACGAACCAGAGACGGTCCGCTCGCCGCCCGGCGTGAACTTGTTGGAGCTGCCGAAGGTATCGGTGGTCTCCACCCGGTCGATGAACCCATCCGCTCCGTAAGTGAGCGCCAGCTTGGTGCTGCCGAACTTGAAGCGCGATGTGTTGGAGATATCGAAGCCTTCCGTCTCGATGTCGAAGGTGCGGAACGATCCGGGCGGCTCCGAGCCGCTCAGGCGCCTCTGGGCCAGATTGGTGTGGACCTTGTAGGCCTTGACGCTCAAGTCGACCAGGGGAACGTCCGGTCGGGCAAAAGTGTAGCCCAGGGTGTACTGCTCGTTCTGCACCTCTGAAGCGCGCCGCGTCCCGCTGGTGGCTGAGGGACGGTCGACGAACTCCGAATTGTAGTCGATGATGGTGCCGGTTATCTGGTGGCCTGGTGCCACGCGCCAGCGCGTCTTGATGAGCTTGGAGTTGGTATCCTGCCCCGAATCCGTGACCAGCTTGCCCGCGCCGTCCTCGTAGTTGCCGATGGAGCGGTAGTTCAACTGTCCCAGCACGTCGAAGTTGCCCGACCTTCATCGCGCCGGTGTGGCTGAACAGGGTGCCCTCGCCGTTTGATGAATAGCGCGTGCGGCTGCGCACCGCCGCCACTCTCTCCCGGCTTCAGGATGTCATCGGCATCGAGCAAGTTGAACGCCGCCACGCCGCCGATGGCACCCGAGCCGTAGATGACCGAGGTGGGACCGCGCGTGATATCGACGCCCTTCAGCATCTCCGGCTCGATGTAGAACACGCCGTTGGCGTTGTGGCCGCTGCGCTGGAAGTTCTGCCGAGCGCCTTCGATCAGCACATTGACTCGGCCGAAGTCCTGCAGGCCGCGGATGTTGACCGCAAGGGCGGAGTCGCGCGCCGTCTCGGCCGTCGTCACACCCGGGATCGTCATCAGGAACTGCGACGGGTTATCCGCCTGGAACTGCTCATCCAGCTGCTTCTTGGTCAGCACGCTCGAGCCGCTCAGCGCATCGATGGCGGCTTCGGAAGTTTTCGTGGACGTGACGACGATTCCTTCCAGCGGAATCCCTTGTGCCAACGCCGCTCCACCTGCAGCAAGCAGAGCCGACAGGCTCCACACCAACCTACACGACCAACGCCTACCCATACCAACCCCCGTCCCAACTCTTGAACCGGACCAAGACGCGGCTAGCTGGCTGACGGGCGCCGGTGGCGCTCCTGGCGGGCTTGCTGTGCTCGGCGCGCCCTGCGGGCTGCGCCAAGATCACCCCCTGCATCGAGAGGGCTTGCAAAACTAGTATTTGTTGACCTATTCAGTCAACAATATGCGAGCGCGCGCTTCGCGACCAGCAAGGCGGACGCTGCTTTTGAGCAACACCGAAGCGAAAGTGCCTGCCCGATGCCGGTAAGCGACCGCCCTCTCGAGCCTCCGAGCCAGCCTCCAATCGAAGCGGCCACCAGACTGCGCAGGCTCAAGGTGAGCGAGCTGCTGGCCGGCGAGCGCGAGGCCATCCTGGAGCACAGCGGGCAGGACTATCGTTTGCGCATCACCGCCAACGGCAAGCTGATCCTCACCAAGTGAAAGACAGACCAATGCAAGCCCTCAGAGGATGCGCACTGGCCGCACGCACGCTCGCGCTCGCGGCGGCCCTGCTGGCGGGGCCGGCCCTGGCGGAGGTGACCGTGGTCGACGCGGGCGGGCGCAACGTCCGCGTGAGCGATGCCTCGCGCATCCTGGCGATCGGCGGCGACGTGACCGAGATCGTCTACGCGCTGGGCGCGGGCAACCGCATCGTCGGCGTCGACACGACCAGCCAGTTTCCGCCCGAGGCGCTCAAGGAGAAGAAGAGCGTCGGCTACATGCGCGCGCTGTCGAGCGAGGGCGTCATCTCGATCGGCGCGACCCTGGTGCTGGCCTCCGAGCGCTCGGGGCCGCCGGAGGTGGTGAAGACGCTCAAGGCCACCAGCGTGCCCTACGTCGAGATCGCCGACCAGAACTCGCAGGAAGGCATTGTCGGCAAGATCCGGCTGATCGCCAAGGCGGTGAGCGCCGAGGCAGAGGGCGAGAAGCTCGCCGCCAAGGTGGTCGCGGACTTCAAGGCGCTGGAGGAGGTCAGGGCCAAGATCAAGCGCCCGCTGCGCGCGCTGTTCGTGCTGGGCGTGCAGAACGGGCGCGTGATGGTGGGCGGGCAGCACACCAGCGCAGATGCGATCCTGAAGCTCGCCGGCGCGACCAACGTGGCGGCGGCGGTGACCGGCTTCCGCCCGGTGGCCGACGAGGCGATCGTGGAGATGGCGCCGGATGCGATCGTCGCCATGCGCCGCTCCAGCGACCAGGACGCGCACGACCTTTCCCAGCTGCTCACCCTCAAGGGTGTGCAATCGACCCCCGCCGGCTCGGCCAAGCGCATCGTTGCAATGGACGGGTTGTATCTGCTGGGCTTCGGCCCGCGGGCGCCGGCGGCCGCGCGCGATCTGATGGCGCAATTCTATCCCGACCTGGCCGCCAATGCTGGGGGCGCCGCGCGATGACGGCCACGCTGCAGGCGACAGGCAGCGCCGGCGAGGTGCGGGCGACAAGCCACCAGCTCCTCATCGGCGTGGCGGCGACCGGCCTTTGCGTGGCGGCGTTCCTGGCGCTGTCGATCGGCCCGACCGGCATCACGCTGGCCGCCCTGCCGCGCGTTCTGATGGCCATGCTCACCGGGCGCGCCGAGGCCGAGGTGGCGCGCGAGCAGCTGGTGCTGATCGACATTCGCCTGCCTCGCCTGCTGCTCGGCATGTTCGTGGGCGCCGCGCTGGCGGTGGCGGGTGCCATGATGCAGGGCATGTTCCGCAACCCGCTGGCCGACCCCGGGCTGATCGGGGTCTCCTCCGGGGCGGCCGCTCGCCGCCGTCGCCACCATCGCACTCGGCAACGGTCTCGCCGCCCCGTGGATCAAGGCCTTCGGCGCCTACGCGCTGCCGGTCGCGGCGTTCCTCGGCGGCATCACCACTACCGCCGTTCTGGTCGGCCTGATCCGCCGCCAGGGCCAGCTGGCGATCGGAACGCTGCTGCTCGCCGGCATCGCGATCGCGGCCCTCAACACGGCGCTGATGGGGCTGATCGCCTTCACCAGCGACGACCGCGAGCTGCGCGACCTGACGCTGTGGCTGCTCGGCAGCCTTTCGGGCGCGAGCTGGCCCAAGGTGTTTGCCGTGCTGCCGTTTGCGGCTCTCGTTGCGATCTGCCTGCCGGGGCTGATCCGCGGTCTCAACGGCCTGTTGCTGGGCGAGGCCGAGGCTTTCCACCTCGGCATCGACGTGGAGCGCACCAAGCGACTGATCGCACTCATCACCTCGGCGGCTGTGGGAGCGGCCGTGGCCGTTTCCGGCATCGTCGGCTTCGTCGGCATCGTCGTGCCCCACCTTGTGCGGCTGCTGGCCGGGCCCGACCATCGCGTCGTGCTGCCCGCGAGCGCGCTGATGGGCGCCACCTTGGTGCTGGTGGCGGACACCTTCGCCCGCATGCTGGTACGCCCGGCCGAGCTGCCGCTCGGCGTGGTGATGGCGATCATCGGCGCGCCGATCTTCCTGCACATGGTGGTCAGGCGCGGGATGGCGGCGAGCTGACCGCCATGCTGCAGGCGCGCGACCTCACCTATAGCGTCAACGGCAATACGCTGGTTGCGGGCGTGGATATCGAGGTGCGGCCGGGCCGCGCCACCGTGCTGATCGGCCCCAACGGCGCCGGCAAGTCGACCCTGCTGCGCATCCTGGCCGGCGAGTTGCAGCCTACGCGGGGGAGCGTGCTGCTCGATGCGCGCGCTCTTGGCAGGTTCTCGGCCGCAGAGCTGGCGCGGCGCCGCGCCGTAGTGCCGCAGGCGAGCGTGCTGGGCTTCCCCTTCACCGTGCTCGAGGTGGCCATGCTGGGCGTCAGCGTGCCGGGCTTCGGGACCGCCCCCAGCGCCGCCCGCGCCGCCGCGCTCTCTGCGCTCGATGCCGTCGGCCTGCGCGCGCTCGCCGGCCGCCTTTACGTGCACCTTTCCGGCGGGGAACGCCAGCGCGTGCATATCGCCCGCGCGCTGAGCCAGCTCAGCTTTGCCACCCAGCGATCCGGCGAGACCCGGTGCTTCCTGCTGGACGAGCCCACCGCCAGCCTCGACCTTGCGCATCAGTCGCTGGTGCTGGCCGCCGTTCGCGCGCAGGCCGAGATCGGGACGGCCGTGGTGGCCGTTTTCCACGATCTCAACCTGGCCGCCGCCCTGGCGGACGATCTGGTGCTGATGGCGGGCGGCCGGGTGATGGCCGCAGGCAGCCCCGCAGGCGTGCTGACGGACCAGCTGCTGTCGGCCGCCTACGGCTGCCGGGTGCGCACCAACCAGACCCCTGGAGCGGGCCGCTCGTTCGTGCTGCCGCCGGCCGCATTCACAGCTGCGGAAACCCCGCAACACCTTGGCATTTGAGGAAAACTGAGAGCTGTGCTGAACTAGGTGCACAGCCAAGGAGCAACCCACCGATGCGCCTGACCAAGTCGACGAGCCACGCCATCCGCATTCTGATCGATTGCGCGCGCGCGGGCAGCGAGCTGACCAAGGTCGCGACCCTGTCGCAGCGCCTCGGCATCACCCAGCAGAACGTATTCAAGATCGTCAACGTTCTCACCAAGGCGGGGCTGGTGGAGGCGATGCGCGGGCGCCATGGCGGCGTGCGCCTGGCGCGGCCGGCAGATCAGAATCCGCATCGGCGACGTGGTGCGCGCCACCGAGGTCACGCACGTGGAGATCGAGGAAGGGGCGCCGGCGGCGAAGCGCGGCCGCGGCCACGGCGTCAACCGCATCCTCGACGATGCGCTGGGGGCCTTCATCGAGGTGCTCGATCAGCACACCATCGCCGACATGACCAAGAGTCAGCCGCCCGCGGTGCCTGCGTCCGAGCGCAAGTCGAGGCCCGGCGCGCGCAAGGCCTCGTTCGCGGCCACGCGGACGCGCCGCACGGCCTACGGCAACTGACGCGCCGCAAGGATGCGGCATTGCGTCGGCCGGGGTTTGGATGCTTTCTAAGACGAATTCTAATGTGAGGCCGCGCTCTTGACAGCGCTGCCCGTCCGCGCGGAAATGTCGACGATGCGCCTCAACAAGGCGCGCATACCATCCGATGTGGGGCCTTGAACCCCATCAATTGGAGCACACACGATGATCCGGGCGATCCTCTCGCCGAGCGCGTTTGCGGCATGCGTCGCCGCTTTCTCTGCCGCAGCCGGGGGGCGCCCATGAAGCGGGTCAGCCAGCATCCGAGCACCGGCCGACGGGAAGCTACCGCGCCGATCTTTGCGGGTCCCGAACGGCTTGTGGGACTGGGTTTCCGCTACTGGCTGGACGGCTATCGCAGCGGCGACATCTCGAGCTGGGAGAAGGCCTGGTGCACCTATTCGAGCGTCATGGGCGCTGCGGCCGCCAAGAGCGCGGTCAGCGAGCTGTCCTGCTGGGTGCGGACCATCCATAACCATTCGCATCGACCGCTGGAGACATCGGCCGCCGATTGCGCCAGCTTCTGCCGCGACGAATGCGTGGCGATCGCGATGATCGCCGCCTGCCAGCATCATGCCTGCCCTGCGATGCGCGCATGCGCGTTCGCATTGCTCGGCTGCTCGCTGATCGACGAGGTGGTAAACGTGGCGGAGAGCTTCGCCGAGACCATGCGGGGTGCCGACCAGGTGCTGTCGGCGAGCCATGCCCAGCAATTGCCGCTGCTAGCGGCGATGCCGGCAGCCAGCGCCATGCGGCAGTAAGGGCGAGACGCGCCTATGATCGTTTGCTCCTGCGCAGCCATCTCAGACGCCGACATCGAGAAGGCGTTGGTGGAGATCATGAGCGAGCCCGGCGCTCCCCTGCCGACACCTGGTGTCGTCTACCGGCATCTGGAGAAGCAGATGGTGTGCTGCGGATGCTCGCCGCTGGCGGTCAGCACCATCTATCAGAAGATCGACGAGCTGGCCGAGCGGGGCATCGTGTGCCCCTACGCCTGCGCGTGCGCGCAAGGCCGCCTGCTCAAGGGTGCCAGCGAGACGCCGGCCATGCAGCTCATCGCGCGGGCGCCGAGCCGTCCGCAGCGGACCGAGCCAGCCGCCGCCGCTGCGGTCGTGCTGGTGGCCGCCGAGTAGGCGCCGGCTCCTACCATCGGCCTGTTATGAAGATACCGCTGCCGTCTCGGCTGGCAGGCGCCCGTTGTCGCGCAAGTGCCGGCGGCCAAGCGGCGTGATGCTCACCACGACCTCGCCGCCCTCTGTGCGCTCGCGCACCAGGTAGCCGTGGTCGACGGCATCCTCCCAGACCGTGAGGCGGGGGCAGGAGGTACGCCAAGCCTCCATGACCTCGGCGTACGGGCGGGGCGCCTTTGCCACCCACTCGACGAGGTCGAGGATCAGCGGATCGACGGTCTTGGACAATGCCATCTCCATCTGCTGCTTCGCCGACAAATCTATCCGATCTTCGCCGCCTCTTCTACAGAGCTACCAGACGCGCCGGTCGGCATATAGAGTGGGCCCACGCGCTCGGCGTGGCGACGCCGAACGCGCGCGCTGGTCCGGGAGGTCGAGGCGATGGCCGACAAGGTGGCGAGCCACTACGCGGGTGGCGGTGACTTGGCGAGCGCGATCGCAGAAAGCCTGCGGCAGGCCGGCAAGGACCTCTCCAAGCTGACGACGGCCGATCTGGCATCGGTCGACGAGTTTCACATCCGCGGTCGCAAAGCGACGTTGGAGCTGGCGCAGCCACTGAACCTGAGCGCCGCCTCGCACGTGCTCGACATCGGCAGTGGGCTGGGCGGGCCAGCGCGCACGCTCGCGGAGACCTACCGATGCCGGGTGACGGGCATCGACCTGACGCAAGCGTTCTGCGATGCGGCCACGGCCCTCAGCGGCTGGGTGGGCCTGAGCGATCGCGCGTCCTTCCGCCAGGGTGACGCGACCAGCCTGCCGTTCGCGGACGGCCAGTTCGATGCGGCCATGACCATTCACGTGGCCATGAACATCGCCGCCAAGGACAAGATGTACGCCGAGGCCAAGCGGGTGCTGAAACCCGGCGGGCGTTTCGCTGTCTACGACGTGCTGCAGGGCGAAGGCGGCGAGGTGCATTTCCCCGTGCCCTGGGCGCGCGAGCCCTCCATCAGTCACCTCGCTACCACCGACGGCATGCAGTCACTGCTGGTGAGCGCAGGTTTCAGGATTTTGAGCACGATCAATTCCACAGAAGAAAGTCAGGCCTGGTTCGAGGCAATGGCCGCACGCCTGGCACAGGGGCGGACCCCGGCGGTGACGTTCCAAACCTTTCTCGGCAATGACTTTCCGGCAATGACGCGCAACCAGGTGCGGAACCTGCAGGAGCGCCGCATCCGCACCGTGAGCTTCATCTGCGAGGCCTGAGGCGAGGCGGCGCGGGCTCGGTGCAATGCGGCTAATTCCTAGCTGAGCGCTCGGATTGTCGGGGAGACGCTCTGGCCCGAGGCGCGCAAGTGTCGTAGGACGCTTGGGAGCGCGCCGAAGCGGCATGCGCGCACCGAACCCAGTAAACCGAGCCAGGCACGGGAGAGCGGCATGAAAGGCAAGAAAGAGGTCATCGACATTTTGAACGAGGCCCTGAAGCTGGAGCTCGGCGCCATCAACCAGTACTGGCTGCACTACCGCATGCTCGACAACTGGGGCTACACGCGGCTCGCCAAAAAGGAGCGCAAGGAATTGATCGAGGAGATGGAGCACGCCGACAAGCTGGTCGACCGCATCATCTTCCTGGAAGGCCTGCCGAACCTGCAGCACGTCGCGCCTCTGATGATCGGGCAGAACATCAAGGAGGTGCTGGAGTGCGACCTCAAGGGCGAGCACATTGCGCGCGACACCTACACGCGCGCCCGCGAGCTCTGCCGCAAGAACGACGACCTCGTCTCCATGCAGCTGTTCGAGGAGCTGCTGAAGGACGAGGAAGGCCACATCGATTTCCTGGAGACCCAGCTCGACCTGCTCGACAAGATCGGCGTGCAGAACTACGGCCAGCTACAGTCCGGCCCTGCGGACGAGGTGGAGTAGAGGCAGGAGTTGCGACCCAGGCGCCCGCACCGGGGCCGAGGGCCGCGTGGCCCACTGCTGGTGGTGGCTGCATAGGGGGAAGGCGCGTAGCATGGGCTCCTTCGCTTGCCGCAGCCAGGGAGAGGCACATGTCCGCCAGCGCCGCACCGTCTGACGCATTCTCCAGAAAGCCCCTTCCCAAACGCTTCTGCAACCTCGACCGCGTGTTCCACGCGTTGAAGGCGCGCGGCCTCGACGGCATCGTGGCGACTCTGCCAGCCAATGTGTTCTACCTCTCGGGCTTCAACGGCATTGCCCACAAGTCCGACGAGCCGCGCGTATGCGCCGTCATCCTCTCGCGCCACGCGCCCGAGCATCCGGTCATGGTAGTGGCCGACTACTACCTTGCCGCCTTCCTCGTGCAGCCGACCTGGATCGAGGACATCCGGCCGTTCCGCGCCGTGATGATGCCGCTCGATCTTCCCGCGCAAACATCCGACATCGACCGTTTCATTCCCTCGGCCGGCGCCGGCGTGGCGTGGATCGAGAATGCGCGCAAACGATACGCATTCGACATGGCGACCTCGCTCAAGGATGCGCTCGGGGAGCTGAAGCTCGACCGCGCCCGGGTCGCCTTCGACGACCAGGGCTTCGGCTTGCGGCTGGGTATAGAGGGCCTGACGATCGCCGACGGCTATGACCCGATGATGTTTGCCCGCGCCATCAAGACGCCTGCGGAGCTCGACCTCATCCGCCGCGCGACGCGTCTCAACGAGACCGCAATACGGACAACGGTGGCCAGCTGGCAGCCGGGCGCGACATGGCGCGACCTCAACATTGCCTACGCCCGCTCGGTGGCCGAGCTTGGTGGGTTCGTACGCGATCCAGGCGGCATGGTCTGGGGCCATCCGCGGGGCACCGATGCGACCATCATGCTCGCCACCGGGTTCGAGGACAGCGAGGTGGAGGCAGGCACCCACGTCATGTTCGACTGCCACGGCACCATCGACCTCTACTGCTGGGACGGCGGCAAGACCTGGGTGGTCGACGGCGAGCCCGAGGGCCAGGCCAAGCGCTGGGCCAAGGCGACGTCGGCCGTCGCTGAGACGCTCCTCGGCGCCATGAGGCCCGGAGCGCGCATCAAGGAGCTGCAGACGCTGGCCCGGGCCACGTACCGCAAAGCCGGCGTCCCCGATCCCGACCGTGCCATTGTTTTCTTCCACGGCCTGGGGCTTTCGCACATGGAGCTTGAGCTCATGACCTCCAACGGTACGGTGCAAGGCGGCGACTGGGTGCTCGAGGAGGGGATGGTGGCCCCCATCCACCTGCTCTACCCGGGCGGCCAGTTCGACCGTTCCTGGTGCGAGGAGGTGGTGGAGATCAGCGCCGACGGCGGCAAGCCTCTGTTCTCCTGGGGTGCCGACCCGATCACGGGGCGGTGACTGCTTCACGGCTCAGTCATCGCACCGCAGGTCGTATGAGGTTGGCAGAGCACTTGGCGAGCGGGTCGGGCTCCGCGGTCTTGCCCTCGCGCTCGAATGGCACGGCGGTGGCAGTCACCGTCCGCGATAATCCGGCGGCCGCTTCTCGGCGAACGCCGCGCGCCCCTCGGCCCAATCCTCGCTGTCGAAGATCGTATCGGTCTGGGCGCGTGCCATGCCGGCCAGCTCGGTCGGCCCTTTGGGCAGCGTCTCGGCGACGAAGCGCTTGAGCGCGCGCGAGGGCAGCGGCGCAGTGTCGGCAATGCGGCGGGCGTAGTCCAGCGCCGTGGGCATCAAATCCGCCAGCGGCACCACCTTGTTGACGTATCCGACCTCGTAGGCGCGCCGCGCGTCGATGGCCTCACCGACCAGCAGCAGCTCCATGGCGATCTTGTGTGGGATGCGGGTGGCGAGCGCGCTGATGATGCCGCCCGTGAACCCCACCTTGACCTCCGGATAGGAGAAGCGGGCGTTGTCGGCGGCGATCAGGATGTCGCACATGGTGGTGAGCACCATGCCGCCGCCCACTACCCAGCCGGCTACCGCGCCGACCACGGGCTTGTCGACCGGCACGCCGACGCCGGGGATGCCGCGATAGAGCGTGGTGGGGACCGCCTTGAGATCGGCGCCGGCGCTGAAAGCCTTGTCGCCGGCACCCGTCAGGACCGCCACACGGTCTTCCTCGGAAGCCATGAAGCGGCGCCAAGCCTGGTGCAAACCCTCGACGATGGCGTCGTCCAGCCGGTTCATCCGCTCGGCGCGATTGATGGTGATGGTGGCAATGCGATCCCGAGACAGGTAGGTGACGGCATCTTCGCTCATGGGGCGTCCTTGCACACTGGCTGCAGAGGTATCGAGAGTACGGCAGCCCGCGCGGACTGACCACTTGGTCCGGCCTGGCGCTCAGTCGTCGCACCACAGGCGCATGAGATTGGCGGCGCACTTGGCAAGCAGATCGGCCTCCTCGGTCTTGCCCTCGCGCTCGAACAGGCGGCGGCGGGCGGTCTCGAGGTCGAACAGCAGCTCGCGCTGGGCAGCATCGCGCAGGTAGCTGCGCACCCAGCCGGCTGCCGCCAGCCGCTCGCCACTGGTGACGGGCGCGACGCGATGCAGTGTGGTGGCCGGGATAGCTGACCAGGCTTCCTGGCGCCAGCTTGAAGGCCTCCTGGCCGGACGGCGTGTCGATCACGAGCTCGCCACCCTCGTAGGTCGCCGGGTCCGACAGGAACAGCGTGAAGGAGACGTCGGTGCGCTGTCCCGCGATCAGGGCATCGTCGACGTGGGCGCCGTACGCGTGTCCGCGGCTGGTAGCGTGAGAATAGAGGGCCGATGATGGCCTTGGGACGAGTGGCGAGCGCGAACACGGGATGGGCGAGGAGCCGCCCCTCGACCAGCTCGCGCAGAGCAGCGACGGCGGCATCGGGCCGGGCCTGCAGGTTCGACTTGACGAGCTTGGCCGACCAGCCTGCGGTAGTCTTGCCGTCGACGAACGCTGCACTTGCGAGCCCGGCGCGCAGCGTGCTCGACGTCGGTTGCGGACAGGACATCGGCGATTGCTAAAATCATGGCACCCAGCGTCGAGCCAATTCCTGAAAGCTAGAGTATACTTCCAAAGAGGCACCTGCGGAGGAGTAACGATGGCCAAGCTGACCCGCAAGCTCTGGGTGGGCATCGGCGCGGCGAGCCTGGTCGGCGCCTCCGTGACGGGCACTCCCAGCGCGCAGGACGCGCGGCCACAAGGGCCATGGCGCGCCACCGGCGCAGAAGGCCACCACCAATCCCGGCGAAGGCGGCGAGGCCTACCTGACGGACGGCGGCCCGCGCGATACCCGCATCCGCTTCTACCGCGACATCGAGCTGATGCGCGGGCACCTGCTGGTGGGCCAGCAGCTGATCGAGCTCGAGCTGTGGGACGAGGCGATGCCGCATTTCCTGCATCCGACGGAGGAGCTCTACGGGCTGATCGAGAAGTACATCAAGCTGCACAACATGCAGCCCTTCCGCCGCGAGCTGCAGGCGCTGGCGCAGACCGTCAAGGCCAAGCGCAAGGGCGCCTACCAGGAGGCATTGAAGGTCGTCGACCAGCGGCTGGATGGGGCGCTTGGCGTGGCCAAGAAGCTCATGACGCCGGTGCGCCGCTTTACCGTGCAATCGGCGGTGGAGATGCTGCGAGTGGCGCAGTCGGAGTACGAGGCCTCGATCGAGGACGGCAAGTTCGCCAAGCCGGTGGAGTATCAGGACAGCCGCGGCTTCGTGTGGCAGGCCGAGCGCATGATCGAGGGCGCGGCCGGCGAGCTCGCCAAGCTCGACAAGGAGGCGCTCGCCAAGGTTCGCGCCGGCATCGCCAAGCTCAAGGCCGCCTGGCCGGCGCCCATGCCGCCGCCGGCGCCGCTGATGGAGGCGGGGCAGATGTCGGCCATCATCTCGGATATCGAGCTGCACGTTTCGAGGTATTGAGGGGGCAGCGAGCATGCCATCCCCACCTGACGCGCCGAACATGCAGCTGCCCCTCACCCCGGCCCTCTCCCCGCAAGCGGGGAGAGGGGGACATCGGCTGGCGGCGCTCACGTTTGCAGCGAGCGTGCTGGCGGGCTTCCTCGGGTTGGCGGCGGTGGCGTTGTGGCCCGTGGCGGAGCCGGCGCAGGCGCAAGCCACCGACCCGTTCGAGGCATTGAAGGCCAAGTTCGCGCGGCCGACGTTCGTGCCGCAGCCGGCCGACAATCCACCGACGCCCGCAAGAATAGCGCTGGGCAGGCGCCTGTTTGCCGACAAGGCCATCTCGGCGACGGGCACGGTGGCCTGCGCATCGTGCCACGATCCGACGCTGTCGTTCACGCGACGGCGAGATCAAGGGCAAGGGCATCACGGGCAAGCCGCTGGAGCGCCACACGCCGACCTTGTGGAACGTCGCGTTCGCGCCGCTGCTGTTCTGGGACGGGCGCGCCGCGAGCCTGGAGGCGCAGGTGCGGTTTCCCGTAGTCCACCCCGATGAGATGGGGAGCAGCCTGGAGAGCGCCGCCCTGCGCCTGGCCAAGGACGGCGACTATGTGCGCGCCTTCGGCGAGGCGTTTCCCGGCGACGGCGAGGTGTCGGCAGCCAACATCGCCAAGGCGCTTGCCGCCTACGAGCGCACGCTGATCTCGCCGCCGACGCGCTTGGATCAATGGGTCGCCGGCCAGGCCGACGCGCTGACGAAAGTCCGAGATCGCCGGCTTTCGCATCTTCGCCGGCAAGGGCCGCTGCATCGGCTGCCACAGCGGCTTCGCCTTCACCGACCATAACTTCTACGACATCGGCCTGCCCGGCGCCGATAAGGGCCGCGGCAAGGAGATCGGCCTCGCGGCAGCGGACCACGCCTTCAAGGCGCCGACCTTGCGAGAGCTGGCCTGGACCGCGCCCTACATGCACGACGGCTCGCTCGCCACGCTGGAGGACGTGGTGCGCCACTACGAGAAGGGCGGCGTGCGGCGCCCGACGCGCAGCAAGGACCTGCCGCAGAACCTCAAGCTGACCACCAAGGAGCGGGCTGACCTCGTCGCCTTCCTGCAGACCCTTTCCAGCGAAGACGCCGCCCGCAGCCGTCGACGGAGGCGTGGGTCGGCTCGGGCCAGCCGGTGCAGGCCGCCGCCGCCCAAGGACACGACCGTGATCAGCCAGGCCGACAAGCAGTTCCGGCCAAGCCACGTGCGCGTCAAGGCCGGGCAGACGCTCACCGTGCTCAACGACGACACGCCGCACCCACAACGTGCGGATTTTCACGCCCCAACTCGATTTCAACTCCGGCGCCCAGGAGCCCAAGCAGAGCGTGACGATCCCGTTTGCGACAGCCGGCACCTACCAGGCCTTCTGCGGCATCCACCCCTCCATGCGGCTGACGGTTGAGGTGGAGTAGGCACACGGGTGCCGTTGCGGCCGAAGGCGGCCCGCCGGCGGTTTTCTCTACGATGTCAAAGAGCGCGGGCACCCTTGCGGGCGTCCGGCCGACTGCCTGCGTTTCGCCCCGCTGGGACGTGCGCCGGCATTCGGCGAGGGAATTGTCGCACGGCCCGAGGGGGGGGCGGGGATAAGCGTGCGGGCGCAGGAAATATCAGGCTTGGACGAGGTGGGGCGCGATGGCCGCCTCGTTCCACTCTATCCCCGTCCCGGGGGTCTGGGGCGGGGTGGTGAAGCCCTTGACGGGGAGGAGGGGGTCGCGGATCAGGTCCTGGCCCCAATCCATGAACTCCAGCCAGTTGAGCGCGCCCGCCGAGGGCAGCGTCTGGTGGCGCTAAAGCGCAATCGAAGGACTGGTCAGGTCTGCACGATGGTCGCGATGTTCCCGAACTGCGGCGGCTGCATCCCCGGCGGCAGATCACGGAGCTCCGGCAGCGGGTCCATGGCTCGCAGCCGTCTCACACTCCATTTGCCGTCGACGAGCCTGCTCTGCCAGAGCGGTTGCCCGCCCGGCTCGAACATCCCCTCTTCGTCTCGATGCGTGACTCGGAGGCCCTGAGGCGTGTGCTCCATGGAGATGATGTCCTCGGGTGGCCATGTCGGAAAGGGGTGGCGAGCGCTGGACCAGATGCTTCTGCGCCACGGGATCTGCGTCCAGCTGACTCCGGCATCCTCGGTTTGGAGAATGAAGGCAACTCGACCCTCACCATTGAAACCGGGCGGCCGTCGGTACCCGGAGTATGCGAGGTAGGCTAGGGTATCGGAGAGCACCAATCGCGCGCTCAGTGCCGGCGCCAGGCACCATGCGGTGCGGCGGTCAAGCTCGAGGGGCAAGCGGAGGTATTGCAGCGCCAGCGGCAATACACCGCCGCCAGCAGCATTCCCACAAGGCTACCGAAAATGATGAGCGATTGGTTCGGATGGCCGGAACCCACGGCCAACCAGCATAGCGTGAAGGCGTTCATCAAGGTGAGGGGCAGCATGCCCAGGCCCCTGCGAGCACGGTGGAGGTGCCCCATGGGAACCGCTGGTGCACATAGCCAGCGGGCATTGGCAGGAGTTCCCAAAAATAGAATGCACCAACGCCGGCTATGAGCAGCGGTGCGAACGCAGCCCAAACTCCCACCTGGCCAAAACTAGGCTTGAGCAGGTCGGCGACGAACTGCGGCCCACCGCACATAGCGAGCACGAACGCCAGCAGGAACGCAGTGCTGACCGCAGCGACCTTCATGCATCCACCAGGTTGCCTGCGATGGCCGCCTCGTTCCACTCGATGCCGGTGCCGGGCGTATCGGGCGGTGTGGTGAAGCCCTTCACCGGCAGCAGCGGGTCGCGGATCAGTTCCTGGCCCCAGTCCATGAACTCCAGCCAGTGCTTGGTGGGCGTGGCGGCCAGCACGTGGGCCGAGTAGTCGGGCGAGAGGTGGGAGGAGAACGGCACGGCGCGCGCCTCCGCCACGCGGGCGAGCCGCATCCAGCCGGTGACGCCGCCGATGCGGAGCAGGTCCGGCATGATGTAGTCGCAGGCACCCATCTCGATGGCCGCCTTGCCGACGCGCCAGCTCCACCAGTTCTCGCCGATCTGGATGGGCGTGGCGAGCTTGGTGGCGAGGCGGGCCTGGGTGTCGTAGTCGTCGTAGGCGACCGGCTCCTCGATCCAGGCGAGGCCGAGGCCGTCGATGGCGCGGCAGGTCTCCAGCGCGGTGGCAGCGGGCAGCCCCTGGTTGAAGTCGCAGGAGATCAGCGATGTCGGGCCCGACGGCGCTGCGCACCGCCTTGTAGGCGGCGACCTCGCCTGCCGCATCGTTGCGCCCCATGCGCAGCTTCATGTGGGTGAAGCCGCCGTGCTCGGCCACCATCTCCTTGGCCTCGCGGGCGACGTCGGTCGGCTCGGCGATGCCGAGGCCGCAGCTGTGGTAGGTCGGGAGCGGCGCGTTGCTTCCGCCGAGCAGCTGCCAGAGCGGCACGCCGGCCTCGCGGGCCAGCGCGTCGTGCAGCGCCATGTCGAGCATGGAGAGCGCCATCTGCGCCACGCCCTCGTGGCCCAGATGCGTGAGGCGCTTCTGGCAGGCGTCGTGGATGGCCGGGGCGTCGGCGAAGCGCGATCTTGCGGCCCCGGACCGAGCTGACGAGGTCTTCGAGCAGGATCGGCACCACCTCCAGGCCGATGGGCATGAAGGTGAAGCACAGCGCGCGGCCGTAGCCGCCGCCTTTCAGCTCGAGGTCGATCAGCAGGAACGGGCCCTTGGTGAAGCGGCCGACGCGGGTGTTGAGCACGCGCCTGACGGGCACGAGCGCGCGGCGGATGCGGATGCCGGTGATTTCGATGGTGGGGTTCATTTGCGTCCTTGTACGCCGGCTGCGTTCCCTCTCCCCATTCTTCATGGGGAGAGGGTTAGTGAGGGGCAGAAGCTTGCTGCGGTGCTCGAATACTTGGCTGCCCCTCACCCCGACCCTCTCCCCGCAAGCGGGGAGAGGCGAGAGATCAGCGCATGCGGCCGGCGAGCGTGACGCCGGGCGGCGGGGGAATCGAGTCCGGCACGAAGAAGTCGGGCGCCAGCTCGACGCTTCTGTCGACGCGGTACTTCTCGAAGTCCCTCACGCCGTGCTCGTAGAGCAGCGTGTCGTCGATGCAGAAGCGCCCCGTGAAGGTCTTGGCGTCCTGGGTGAGGATCAGGTGGGCGGCATCGCCCATGATCTCCGGCGTGCGGCTGCGGCGCATCAGCTCGTCGCCGCCGAGCAGGTTCCTCACCGCCGCGGTGGCGATGGTGGTGCGGGGCCACAGCGTGTTGGCGGCGATGCCATCGCCCTTCAGCTCGCCGGCGAGGCCGAGCGCGATGATGCTCATGTTGAACTTGGCCATCGAGTAGGCGACGTGCGGGGCGAACCACTTGGGCGCCATGTCGAGCGGCGGGGAGAGCATCAGGATGTGCGGATTGGCGGCCTTCTTGAGATGCGGGATGCAGTTGCGCGAGACGAGGAAGGTGCCGCGCGCGTTGATGCCGTGCATGAGGTCGTAGCGCTTCATGTCGGTCTGCGGTGTAGGGCGTGAGCGAGATGGCGCTGGCGTTGTTCACGCAGATGTCGATGCCGCCGAACGCTTTCACCGTCTCGTCCACCGCCGCCGCCACCTGCTCCTCCATGCGGATGTCGCACATCAGGGGCAGCGCCTTGCCGCCCGCCGCCTCGATCTCCTTGGCGGCGGTGTAGATGGTGCCTTCGAGCTTGGGATGCGGCTCGGCCGTCTTGGCGGCGATGGCGATGTTGGCGCCATCGCGGGCGGCGCGCAGCGCGATGGCGAGGCCGATGCCGCGGCTTGCTCCTGAGATGAATAGCGTCTTGCCCGCGAGCGTTGCCATGAGCGTTTCCCCTTGCTTTGTCTTTCAGAACGCGCGGGATTCCATGCCCGTCGACGTAGCGCTTGAGGTACTGGCCGACGAAGTCGTGGTCGACGAAACGCGCGTAGGCGTCGGCGAGGCGCTTGGTGACGGGGCCCCACACCTGGCCCTTGGGGCCGATCTCGACCCCGTTCACCTTGGTCACCGGGCAGATGCACAGCGAGGTGGAGGTGAGGAACACCTCGTCTGCGTTGTAGGCGTCGTAGAGATCGATGTCGGTCTCGCGCAGGGCCAGCCCCTCTTTGCGTGCCAGGTCAATCACTGTCTGGCGACTTACGCCCGGCAGCACGAACTTCTCACGCGGCGTGAGGATCTCGCCGTCGCGCACGGTGAAGATGTTGGAGCCCATGCCCTCGCAGAGGTTGCCGTTGACGTCGAGCAGCAGCGCCCAGGCCTCGGGGTCGATCGACTGCACCTCCTGGTTGGCGACGATCAGGTTCAGATAGTTGTGCGTCTTGGCGCGCGGGGTGAGCGAATCGGGCGGCACGCGGCGGTGCGAGGGGATCACCACCTTGATGCCATCCTTGAACAGCTTGGCGCGCTGCACCAGCGGCAGGGGCGAGCATTCGAGCACGACGTTGGGGCCGTGGTAGTCGAGGTTGTCGCCTGGCGCCTCCTTGACGCCGCGGCTGATGCGCTGGCCGACCCAGTAGTCGTCGTCGGGGCCAAGAGGTGGCGGTTGCGCTCGAACAGCTCCTCGGTGAGCGCGCACATTCTTTCCGGCCCGAAGCCCGGATCGATGCGCAGATACTTGAGCGAGCGGTAGAGCCGGTCGACGTGCTCCTTCACCTTGAACAGGCGATGGCCGAAGCTGCGGGTCATGTCGAAGCCGCCGTCGCCGTAGACCCAGCTCGAAGTCGCGGAAGGGGATGCGCACCTCGTTTTCGGGCATGAACTTGCCGTTGAACCAGGCGACCCGCTCGTTGCTGCGCGTTGGCATGTGCATCCCCTGTGCGTTATGGCGACCTCGCGTGCCCGCAGTATAGCCTCTGCTGCATCACCCTGACGAGCCAGCATCCACGGGTGGCCGGTCTGGAGCGCGCAGCGCTTAGCGTGTGCTCGTGCCCAATCCAGCAGCATCTTGAGCAGCGGACCCAAGGTGCGGCCCTTGTCGGTCAGCACGTATTCTGCGCGGGGCGGATGCTCCGCATAGAACCGGCGGGCGAGGATGCCATGCTCCTCGAGCTTCTTGAGGCGCTCCGAGAGCGTGGTGGCGCTGATGCCCCTCAGCGATTGCTGGAAGTCCTGGAACTTGCGCGGTCCGTCCAGGAACAGATCCCGCAGGATCAGGATGGTCCAACGCTCGCCGATGATATCGAGCGTGCGGGCAACGGGGCATTTCAGATCGTAGCCTGCAGGCATCGCCGCCTTCCGAGTGCTCTCGCGTCCGCTCCCCAGCAGCCCCCAAGCAGCTCTGGCCAGCTTAACAATTTTCTCGATTTCGTGTAGTGACTCCATATTTTGGAGTTAATAGATGTAATAGACCTTTACATTGACGGGAGTTCGCGAAATGAGCACGATCTTGCCCCGGTCGCATCCATCTGTTTCGACGGGCGTCATCGGCCTGTTCCTACTTGCTGTTATCTTCACGGCGGCTTGGCTTGGCCTCAACCTTGCGTTCGCCGATCTCCAGGCCACCGGCTCCCCTCCGTCGTGATCCGCCTGCTTCAAGCCACGGGGGTCCCCTCGGTCGTGATCCGCCTGGTCATCCACGCGACCATGCTCGCTGGGCTGTGGCTGGCGCTGACGCGCACCGATTTCGACACCGGCACGCGCATCCGGTCTGGCTCGCCATCGTCATCCCGTTCACCGCCTGGCTGGCGACTGTTTGGTGGCTGGCGGTCGATGGTGCGTTCCGCCCGCGCCCTGGCGCGCCCGCGCCGGCGCTGCCGATCGCGATCTTTCTGCCGGTTCTGATCGGGCTCCCGTTCGTGCTCCGCTCGAGGCGCATCGGCGCGCTGCTCGATGCGGCTCCGAGGTCGTGGCTGGTCGGCCTCCAGGTCTATCGCGTGTTCGGCGGCATCTTTCTCGTGGCCTGGAGCAGAGGCGGCATATCGGGAACGTTTGCGCTGCCGGCCGGCGGCGGCGACGTGCTCGTCGGCCTGCTGGCGCTGCCCGTGGCCTATCTGCTGCACGTCGGCGCCCCGGGTGCGCGCTGGTTCGGCATTGCCTGGAACGTGCTCGGCCTCGTCGACTTTGCGATTGCCATCGGTATCGGCATTCTGAGCGCGCCGGGGCCACTGCAGCTCATCGTTCCCGACAGGCCCAACGCGCAGCTTGGGACCTTCCCCGCGGTCATGATCCCAGCCTTCGCCGTTCCGAGCTCGATCCTCCTCCACGCGCTGTCTTTGCGGCAGCTCGTGCGGGCGCGCCATGACGCTCGCGCAAGCCGGCTGAGGCGGCGCGATGCGGCGCTGGCCGGCGGCAGCACCAGCCCCCCGCGTCAGCGGTTCGGCCGGCGCGGAAGCGCGGGGCGCTCGAGCGTGCGGCCAGTCGCGGTCGTGCTGGTGGGTGACGCCGGCTGCGGGCGTTGCGCCGATGGCCGGCGGCGGGGCCGAGCCAGGTGGCGCACGCGGGCCGCCGGCGAGCCTTCGCCACCAGCGCGCGGGCGCCGTGATGCCGTCCCAAATCTGGACGGCGAGATTGTGCGGCGCGGCGACGATTGCCGTCAGCGGCAGGAAGATCAGCACGTAGGCGAGCGCGCGCACGGCGCACGCCGCCCAGAAACCGGTGCGGCCGGCGTACTCGGAGGCGACCTCCGGCGGCCACAGGCGCATCCACCAGCTGCGCGACAGCGGCACGCCCAGCAGGCCCAGGAGCATCAGCGCCAGATAGCCGAATTGCACGGCCGAGGGCACGCCCGGCAGCAGCCGCTGGTCGAGTTCCTGCTGGCGCTCGGCGCTGCGCAGATTGGCCTTGACGCCGCTCGCCACCACCCGGCCCGTGAGCTCGGCGACGATGCCGGAGAACAGATCGCCGAGCCCGCGCGTTGCCGCCGGCGGCGCGGAGGAAAGTTCGCCGGCAGGCGTCAGGTCGAGCAGCGCGCGCGCGCCGAGCGGTAGGGCGATCGCCATCATGCGGCGGCTCGGCGCGCCGAGCCCGTTGAGGAAATCCGCCAGGCGCGAGCGCTCCAGCCCCTCCTCGAGCCCCGCCACCTCCACCCGTTGCCACAGCCAGTTGCGCCCTCCCGGCTGGCGCGGCGTGGTGGCGGCATGCAGCACCAGCAGATTGACGTCGGCGGCCTCGGCGGCCTTGAACAGGTCTTTCAGGGCCAAGCCGCGCTCCGGCCCGCTGGAGGGCTTGAAATACATGAGATCGCGCTCGATGCGGCCGGTGAGCAACAGGGTTTGCCCGCTCACCGCATGCATGCCGGCGGGCAGCGTTGCCGGATCGATGGTATCGACCAGCGGGCGCCTGCTGGCGGCATCGAAGCGCGGGCTCGCCGACAGGCTGGAGGGGCCGCCTGGCTCCAGCGCCAGCACCCGCACGGCGGCGTTGCGCAACGGACGCTCCAGCTGCCAAACCGTTTCGCGGAACAGGCGCCCATCGGCGATCTCGACCACGAGGTTTGGCCGCACCTCGGCGAAGAAGCGCTCGAGCGGCCCGTCGGTGCGGCGCACGAGGCGATAGCTTTCGGTCCCGGAGAAGACGTGCAGATCGGCGTTGGCGGGCAGCGCCCGCACTGCCGCAGCCTGGCGAATGACGGTGTCCTCGGTCAGGTAGAGGACGAGGCGGGCGCTGCCCTTGGCCTCCGGGTGCAGCAGCGGGATCGCCCGCTTCATCTCCTCCGGCGTGCCGGCGGTGATGACCTCGCCGGACACGCTGATGAACCGCCAATGTCCCTCGGGCGTGGCTTCCGCCGCCAGCGCCAGCACTCCGGTCCTGGCCGGCAGCGACCGCAGGTGCCGAGCCGCGCCCTGCAGCGCCGCCGATCCCGTCCGGTCCCAGTCGCCGCCGGTCCTGGAGGCCATGCCGAGCCGGTCGAAGGCGCCCATCAGGAACGCCACGGGCAGCAGCAGGATCGCGGCGAGCACCACCGTGCGCAGCGCGGCAGCTAGGCCGGAGCGCGCCGGGGAGGCCGGGACTGGCGGACCGGGCATTGGCATCGGGAGATCGGTATCCCCGCATTTGGGCGAACGCCAGCCCCGCCATCAGATTCATCGCCGGCATTGCCATCGGCATCGGCCTGCTGGTCGGCGGCCTAGCCGGCTTCTATCTGTGGCTCGACGCTCAGAACGCCTCGAAGTACTCGCGCTGCTCCCAGTCCGTCACCTCGGCCTGGAAACGGGCGATCTCGGCGTCCTTGATGGTCAGCAGGTAGTCGACGAAGCCCGCACCCAGCTTGTCCGCGAAAGAAGCCGTCGCCGCGGAGCGCCGCGACGGCCTCGCCGAGGCTCTTGGGCAGGAAAGGTCGGCCGCGGTGTCGTAGGGTGCATCGGCGCTAGCGCCGGGGTCGAGGCGGCGCTCGAGGCCGTCGAGGCCGGCGAGCACCTGCGATGCCATGTAGAGATAGGGGTTGGCGGCAGGCTCGCCGGCGCGGTTCTCGAGCCGCGTCGCGGCATCTCCGGCCCGCCCAGCACCCGCACCAGTACGCCGCGGTTGTCGTGACCCCACACGGCGCGGTCCGGCGCCAGCGAATGCGCGCGGAAGCGCTTGTAGCCGTTGAGGGTGGGCGTGGTGAACACGGAGGCCGCGCGCGCATGCGCCAGCAGGCCGGCCAGGAAGTGCCGGCCCGCATCGGACAGCAGTTCGCCCTGGCGCGCCGGCATGAAGGCGTTGGCGCCGGTCTTGCGATCGACCAGCGACTGATGCAGGTGCCAGCCCGACGACATCACGTTGGGGATCCGCGGCCGGCACATGAAGGTCGCGTGCAGGCCGTGGCGGCGGCAGATCTGCTTCACCGCGCTGCGGAACAGCACCATGGTGTCGGCCGGCTCGAGCCCGGCCTGCGGCTGGAAGGTGAACTCGCACTGGCTGGGGCCGAACTCGCACTCCACCGATCTGAGCGGCAGGCCGAGCGCGACGATGTCGGCGCGGATGATCTCCAGCGCCGGCTCGAGCTGGTCGAAGCGCAGCTCGGAGAGATACTGGTAGCCCTGGGTCAGGATCGAGACCGGCGGAGGCGTGCCGGGCTGGCCGGAGGCCTCCGGCGCCATGCGATCGCTTCCAGCTTGAACACATGGAACTCGACCTCGAGACCGGCCACGTAGTCGTAGCCCGCGGCCGCCAGACGCTCGAGCGCGGTGCGATAGATGTGGCGCGTGGCATAGGGAACGGGCCGGCCGTCCGGCAGATAGACGTCGGCCAGCAGCCAGCCGGTCTTGCGCGCCCAGGGCAGCACGCGGAAGGTGGAAGGGTCCGGCATCATCACCACGTCGCCCGCCCCCTCGAACGCCGGGAGCCCGAACCCGCCGCCCGCGCTCCAGACGGGAAACACCGTGCGGTTGGCGGTGTCCTTGGCGAACAGCGAGCTGGTGATGCTGACGCCATTGGCAAGCGCGCCGGCCGTCTCGCCGGCCATCAGGGTCTTGCCGCGCAACAGCCCGTGCTGGTCCGGGAAAACAACGCGCACGACCTCGAGGTCGTGCTGCTCGATTTGCCGCAGGACGCGCGCGGCGGCGTCCTTCTGCTCGTCCGACCAAGGGGCGAAGCGCTCGGCGAAGGTCATCGGCCAGCTCGGCTAGTGTGATGATCGAGAAGTCCGCCACGTCGCGTTGGGCTGGGTTCGGGAGCGGACTTCTCGATCCGAATGACACTAGCACCGATGGCTTCTGCTAGTGTCCTTCAGATCGCGAAATTCGTTCCGAGTTCGCCACACAGTGAGACGAATTTCGCGATCAGGACACTAGGTTGAGCCGGCCAAACTAACACTCCGCCGGGCGCGTCTACCCCCTGCGGCTTGGCGATCCGCCGCATTGCGGCAGCGGCTGAGCGGTTAACCAGTGTCCGGTTCCAACGGACGCGCCGCTGTCACCTCGCGCTTGCCGCAGCTCTCCACCGGCGCCGAAGCGCGCGGACGGAAGGCATCACACCCTGATAGAATAGACTGGGCATGGCGCGACAAGTGCCGTGCCCGATTTGGCGAAGAATTCGACACCATTGCGCGCCTGGCGGCGCTTTCACGGGGAAGTCCATGTGGCCCCAGAACGCATTCACCCAGAGGCTCAACCTCAAGTGGCCCATCCTCCAGGCGCCAATGGGGTGGCTCAGCACCCCGGCGCTCGCCGCCGCCGTGAGCAACGCCGGCGGCTTGGGCGGCCTCGGCATGTGGGGTTTTTCCGCCGAGGACGCCGAGCGCCGCGTCGCGGGCTTCCGCCAGCAAAGCGCCGGCAGCCTGAATGTCAACTATCCGCTCTGGCCGGAGCCCAGATCACTCCGGAGGCGAGCGACGCGATGCGAAGCATTTGCAGCCCCACTATGACGTCAAGGGCCTAGGCGCGGTGCCGAAGCCCGAGGGAGCGGCAAGCGAGGTCAGTCGCGAGCACCTCGCCATGCTGCTCCGGGTGAAGCCGCAGATGGTGAGCTTCCACTTCGGTTTGCCGCCCCCGCAGGTCGTGCAAGCAATCAAGGGTGCCGGCATCTTCGTCATCTGCAGCGCGACCACGGTGGCCGAAGCAAGGATCTTGGAGCAGCGTGGCGTCGACGCCGTTATCGCCCAGGGCACCGAAGCGGGAGGACATCGCGGCACCTTTACCGGCGTGGACATGGGCATGCAGCCGGGCCTGTTCGCGTTGCTTCCCCAGGTCGTCGACGCAGTGAAGTACCAGTGATCGCCGCTGGCGGCATCGCGGATGGACGGCAAGTGGCGGCTGCTTTCATGCTGGGGGCTAGCGGCGTGCAATTGGGAACCGCGTTCCTGCGATGCGAGGAAGCCAATGTGCAGGACGCGCACCGCGCGGCATTGCGGGAGGCAAGCGACGCCTGCACCGTCGTGACCGATGTGATCACGGGCAGGCCAGCCCGCTACATCAGAAACAAGCTCACCGACGACCTCATCGCCTCAGGGCTCGAGCCGGTGTCCTTTCCGGCGCAGCTGACCTTGACCGCGCCGCTGGGAACGACCGGCGACAAGGAGCTGACCGCGCTCTTCGCCGGGCAGTCGGCCGCGCTCGCCAGGGACACCGACGCGGCAACCCTCGTCGAGGCTCTTGCCGCAGACACATCGCGCCGCCTGCGGACATTTCGGGAGTGATCCGCAAGCTCGCCTAAAGGTGGGCTGCAACGGCGCGCGAAACGCACGGGAATATGGGTCAATCTCGGCACAACTCTCGGGATGAAAAAGCGTCAGTCGTGCATCCCAGATCCGAGATCAGTGTGCGCTCGGCCCCGTCAAATGCCGGACGGCAACCAGTCGACGGAGTGAGCGCATCGCCCCAGCAGGACTGGAAGCGACCGCGCCGCCCGCAGCGGGCGGTCACTTCGCTCCCATCTCGGCGCGCACGATCATGCTGACGTCGCTGTAGACCTTGACCACCGGCGCCATGACCCGGTGCCAGGCGTCTTGGCGATCAGCATGTCATGCATGGCGAGATAGTCGATGCCGGTGGTCAGGAAACATTCGATCGCATCCTGCGGCGTCTCGACGATCGGCTCGCCCTTGATGTTGAATGACGTGTTGAGCAGCACCGGCACGCCGGTGAGCGCCTCGAACTCCTTGAGCAGCCGGTAGAGGCGCTCGTTGGTGCTCCTGCCGCACCGTCTGCACGCGCGCCGTGCCGTCGACGTGAACGATCGCCGGGATCTTGTCTCGCCACTCCGGACGCACGCGCTTGGCAAGCAGCATGTACGGGGAGTTCCTCGTCGCCCTCGAAGATCTCGTTCGCCCGCTCGGCGAGAACGATCGGCGCGAACGGGCGAAACGGCTGCCTGAGCTTCACGCGCTTGTTCAGGATGTCCTTCATCTCGGCCGTGCGCGGATCGGCCAGGATGCTGCGGTTGCCGAGCGCGCGCGGCCCGAATTCGGAGCGGCCCTGAAACCAGCCGATGACGTTGCCCTCGGCCAGCACCTTCGCTGTGTCGGCGCAGATGTCCTCGCTCGGCGTCCTGGTCGTCTCGAGACGCACCAGCCGTCGGTCCATGGCGGCTTGCGACGTCCTCGTCCGTGTAGTCGACGCCGAGATAGGCGTGGTCCATCACGAAGGAGCGCGGCTTCTTTTGCATCGCCAGATGGCCGTAGTACGCGCAGCCGATGGCGATGCCGTCGTCGCCGGCGGCGGGCTGGATCCAGACGTTGTCGAATCCGGCCTCGCGCGCGATCCGGCCGTTGGCGACGCAATTGAGCGCCACGCCGCCGGCGATGCACAGGTTCTTGGCGCCGGTCGTCTCGCGCAGCCATCTGGCCCGCGTCGAGCAGCACGCGTCTCGGTGTCGTCCTGGACCCGCCAGGCCAGATCCTCCCAATGCGGCATGGACGGGCTGCTTCCCATTCCTGTCCGGCTCTCCGGCAGACAGGGCTGCTTGAACTCGGCCGGCCAGCTCGGGAACGTCGAGCTCGCCGTCCTTGATCTCCATCAGCGGCTTCATGCTGCCCGGGCGTCCGTAGGGCGCCAGGCCCATCAACTCGCCGCACTTGTTCCAGTCGCCGAACACGTAGGTCGAGGCCCGGCTGTAAAGCGCGCCGAGGCCCGGCATGTTGTAGAATTCGTCGCTGAGCAAGCCGCGACTGGGCTCCATCCAGACCTTCTTCAGCGTCTCGATCTCGGAGCCCTGAAACCTGTAATAGCTCTCCGACTCGCGCGCGAGCGGATTGACGTCTTTGGCGAGCCGGTTCGTCTCCGTGACGTCGGAGCGTAGCTGCCGACGCCGTCCACCACCATCACCACGCCTTCCTCGAAGGGGCAGGCGGCGAAGGCGCTGTAGGCATGCGCCAGGTGGTGCGAGACCGTCACCACCTTGTCGGACGTGGAGCAGAAGAGCGGGTGCTTTGCGGCCTGCTCCGCTCCTCCTGGCCTCAGAAAGTCCGGCATGTCCTGGTACAGCAGGCGCTCTTCCATCTCCTCGACCGGCAGCACGTAACAGTTGCGCACCACCAGATCGACGTCGTCGAGTGTGATGCCCTCGGCCTGCAGGCAATAGTCGATGACCTCCTTTGGAATCCGGTGGCGTGCTTCTGGCGGGTGATTCGCTCCTTGCCGATCGCGAAGGCGATCTCGCCGTCGCGCAGCAGGCACGCGCTGACGTCGTGGTCGTAGGCGTTGATCCCAAGTACGTAGGCATGGTTCTTGGGCATGGGGCCTCTTCGTGCGCGCCAAGCGAAAAACCCTGAATTTCTCAGTGATTGGGGTGATTTCGCGGCCGTCGTGATGGCACTCGCGCAACACCCTCGTCAAGCGCGCTGATCCGGATTGGCACAGCTAGCGCGCAGCAGAGCCGCTCGCGCGGACAACGCCGAACCTTGACCACCGGGAAAGTGCGACTTAAAATCCACATTTCGCGTTGCCAAATTGCCCTGTCGAGCGCCTGCGCGACAGCCAGTTGCGTGACGTGTGTTTGAACGCCGGGGTTGCCATCAAGACTTGACGAAGAAGGGAATTCAGCGAATGGCAGGAAATATGTCGGGTGGGAAGCGTCTCAAGGCGGTGACCCAAGTCTTAGCCGCGATTGCCATGGTAGGGGTCTACTTCCTCCAGACGATCGCGGTTACGGGTCTCGCCGTCACTGCAACGACTACGTCTGCTGAGGCCCGTCGGGGCCGTCGTGGGCGCCGGGGCCGTCGTGGTCGCCGGGGCCGTCGCGGTCGTTGCGGGTTCTGGCTCGGGCCGGTTTGGGTCCCCTGCTGAGTGCTGAGCACTCAGGCAAGCGATCCAGCTGCCTTATGAGATTCGGGCTGTCCCTTTGAACCAGGGACAGCCCTTTTCGTTTGTGCGGCTTGTATTTTGAGCAACTGAGGAGCCCGCCCGATATCTAGGGGCACTTCTCGATCAGCGACTTCGATGCCCTTGGCATAGGCTTTCCCGTCCGCCGACTTCTCATCGATGTCGTTGCCGGCATTCCAAGCCGCCAGGAAATCCGCCCCCAGCTGCTTCATGAGCGCCTCGACCTTGGCGCCGGCCGCCTTGTCCCCCTTCTCGGAGGCCGCCTCCATCGCGCTGTCCATCTCGCAGAAGGTCTTGAGCTTGCCGGGATCGGCGGCAACCGATTTGAACGTCTTGAGCGCCGCCTCGATCTTCGGGCTGGCGGCCAGGACGGAACAGACCCCGAGGCAGACCGCGACTGCGGCTACGACTACGCGCTTCATGATGTTTTCTCCGGAAGCTGCGCGGCGGGTCACTGCGGCCGGCCGCATTGCAAGCGGGCGGCAAACTAGCCCCTTGCGCCCATTGCAGCAATCCTCGAGCGGGCGTGCTGCCCTGCGGTCCAGGCGTGTCGCGCCAAGGCCGTTGCCCAGGGCTTGCCGTGGCAGTGCGGTTCCCCTATGACGATCCCGGTTGCGGTCGCTCGATTGCCCGATCGCGCCGGCTTTGACGGCGCTTGGGCCTGCGGCCCAATGCGCTTATGGGCCGCCGTGAACGCCGCCCAAGCCGCAGTAGCTCAGGGGTAGAGCAACGCATTCGTAATGCGTGGGTCGGGGGTTCAATTCCCTCCTGCGGCACCATAAACTCCAGCGATTTCAATTATTTATAAATGCCGTTGCCGGATCAGTCTTTCTGGAGCTTTTGGTGTCCGCACTGTGTCCGCAAAGCGTGGCTCTTGCCTCCCGACGCGCTCTGGCGCTGCCAACGGTGCCATTCGCAGTCTCACCTCGCCACGGAGCGCTTCCGGTACTTCGCCAGCACGTAGTTGAGCCCCTCAGCGATCAGCGCCTGCTGGCTGATCCCCGTTTCGCTGGCGATAACGCGCAGCTCCTTGAGCGCCGCCTCGTCCTGCCAGGTCGTCATGGACTTCCGGTTCTTGCGGCTCGGCGCGACGTAGGGCTTGGCGCCGTTGTCTGCCGGCGCAGCACCTTGCCACGGCTCCAGCGCCCCAACGTGGCAACAATGCCCGCTCGATCGGGCTCCTGCGTGCTCCTCTTGGTCATGACTTCGCGGCCTCCCGTACCTTGGTCTTCGCCTTGCCCGCCTCCAGCTGCTTGGCGCGCTTGTCCAGGAAGGCCCACAGTGCCCGGATCTCGTCGGCGGCCTTCTTCGCCTTGGCCCGGCCTCCGTCACGCCCTTGCCCTTCTCGACGGCCGTCTGGAACTGCGGGCGATGATAGATGACGGCTGGACACGCCAGCATGCTTGAAGCCCTCGATTGCCGCCTTGGCCTCACCGATCCTTGGCTCGGCGCCCGCCTCGTCGACGTTGTTGATGACGCCGACCGTGGCATCGAGCTTCTCGGCCGTCTCGAGCAGCTGAACTGTGTCCTGCAGGCTCCCCAGGTTGAACAGGTCGGGCAGCGTCGGGCAGATGATCATGTCCGCCGCCCTGATCGCCGCCAGCGCCGTCGCGTCGAGCTTGGATGGTGAGTCGACCAGGCAGAGCGTGACCCCGAGCGTTGCCGCCGACTCGATGATGTTCGTCAGCTTGTCGGGAATCGCATCGAGCACGTTGGGCTTGTTGGTTCCGCGCTTGAAGTGCCACAGCGTGGCGCTCGATTGCGGGTCGAGATCGACGATCAGCACCGTCTCGCCGTTCTCCTCGGCGACCACCGCGAGGTTGGTGCAGATCGTGCTCTTGCCCGAGCCGCCCTTTTGCTGAACGAAGCTCCAGATCCGCATCGGCCAACCCTCCTGGCCCGTATGACATGTGTGCAATTCGTATGACATGTTGACACATTGACTGTCAATGGGTATGTCCCAAATCGCCAGGAACGCCAAGGCGTTGATGCTGCGGAACTGTCCTAGGAGGGTTTGAAAATCCTCCTGATTTCGTCCTGGCGACCGTCCTGGGGGCAAGGCGGGGAAATTCGAGCATGTGGGCCTTCCGGCTCCTGATGGCAGTGGCGGTGCTGGGCTGCATCGCTGCATCGGCAACGTTCGCCTTCGAGTTCGGCTGGACGCGGGGCGCGACCGACGTGCACCGCTGGACCTACGCCCTTGCCGGCGTCGCGCTCGACCTGCTGAAGGCCGGGCTTCCCATCTTCGGCGCCCTGGCCTGGCACGACAGCATGCCCGCGCGCTCGGTGACCTGCTGGCTCGTGTTCACGGTGCTCACGGGCCTGTCGCTCTGGTGCGCCTATGGCACGACCGCAACGCAGCTCGCCGAGAGGTTCGCCAACCAGGCCGTGGCCGCCGTGGCGCAGACCAGCAAGCAGGCCACCACGCTCGACCGGCTGCGCAAGCAGCGCGATGCGCCTCGCCTTCACCGAAACATCGGCGGACGCCGTCAAGACAGCCGAGGATGCCGTTGCCGCCGCAACCGAGCAGGCCGACGCCGAGCGCGACCGCGGGTACTGCGGCAAGCTGTGCCGGGAACGCGAGGCCGACGAGCGCACGGCCCGCGCGGCGCTGCTGCTGGCGCAAGGCAACCGGGCCGGCCACCATCAAGGCGGCCGATCTCGATGCCAAGATCGCTGGCGGCCGAAGCCGCACCTCGGCGCGGTGGACGTGAAAGCCGCCATCAAGGAGGCCGACCCGCAGTCCGCCAGCATGGCCAAGGCGATCGGCGCCGATCAGAACCTGATCGCGGCGCTGTCGCATGCCGTCTTCGCCATTGCCATCGAGCTGGGCAGCGGCGTCGGCTTCTGGCTGGTGTTCGGGCACGGAGCGCCGCGCGCGGCGCGATGAGGCGCAGACCGCCCCCACGTCAACGGCGCTGGTGCCGATCGACCGCGAGGGCGCGCAAGAACTTCAGGTCATCGACGAGAAGCCGGCGGAGATCATCGAGCGGTTCTTCCTCGATGTCGTGCGCCCACGGCTTAACGGCCGCGTCCAATCGGAGACGGTGTGGTCCGCCTATAAGCAGTGGTGCGCCGACCGCGGTCGGGAGCACGTGTCGCACGCCATGTTCGGCCGGACTGGCGCGCTGGCGGAAGGATCGGATCGGCGGGATCGTCTGGTACCTGGATTGCGAGCTTGCTGAGGGCTATGCCGACCTGGCGCTACCGCCCAAGGCGTTGCCTCGACCCGGTGCTATGGCGCCGACTGCGCATTGATCCCGGGCTCGATTTCCGTCCGCAATTGGAGGTACTTCTGACGTCTCGGTGCACCACCCGGAACGCATGCTGTTGACCCAACTCTACGGTAGGCGCGAGGCATCCATTGCGGTGCACCAATCGCTTAGCCACTGCATGTCGGCTGACATTCGGTCACTTCTGACAAGGCGGACAGCCAGCATGGGTGCTCGTAGCCGTCCTGAGGCCGCGGATGCATTTCCTGACGACAGACTTGGATCTCAGAGCGCAAATCGACGCCTTGCGGCAAAGGGCTAGTGGGTCAACTTCTCATCCAAGACAATGGCGCCATCAGCAAGGTGGATTCGTCGGTCCATGCGCGCGGCGAGCCCGAGATCGTGCGTGACCGCCACCACGGTCTTGCCGGCTTCGTCGACGAGGTCGCGCAGGATTTCGAACACCTGCTCGCTCGAGTTCGAGTTGAGCGAGCCGGTCGGCTCGTCGGCCAGGATCATCGGCGGATCGTTGGCGAGCGCCCGCGCCACCGCCACGCGCTGGCGTTGCCCGCCGGAGAGCTGGTCGGGCCGCTTCAGCGCGTGATCGGCGAGGCCGAGCGAGTCGAGCAGCGCCTGCGCGCCCGCTCGCGCATGCGCCTCGCGGGCAGCGTAGCCGAGCGCCCGCATCGGCAGCATGACGTTCTCCAGCGCCGAGAATTCCGGCAGCAGGAAGTGGAACTGGAACACGAAACCCAGCGTGGAAGCCGCGTCAGCGCGCGCTCCTCCTCGTCCATGTGCGCCGTCGCCCTTCCGCGGATGCGCACCTCGCCCGCGGTCGGCAGGTCGAGCAGCCCCAGGAGATAGAGCAGCGACGACTTGCCCGAGCCGGACGGGCCGGTGATGGCGACGAACTCGTTGTCGCTGATGGCGAGGTCGATGTCGTGCACCAGCGTCGTCGGCACGACCCGGGCAGGATGCGGGTCACCCTGCTTGCGACGATCAGAGCCGCGTCGGCTCGAGCTGTCAGCGGCGCGCTCACGTCGCTCCCCGGATGATGTCGACGGGATGAACCCGCGACGCCTTGCGCGCCGGGAAGTAGCCGGCCGACCAGCGAGGAGGCGAGCGCCACGCCCGCCGCGATGACGTAGTGCAGCGAGAGTAGGCGAGCGGCAGGCGGGTCATGTCCATGATCGGATTGCTGATCTCGACCGATGCCGAGCGCCCGAGGCAGAGCATAGCCGAGCACCCAGCCGGCAAACGCGCCGGCGAGGCCGATCACCAGAGCCTCCAGCACGAAGATCCTGCGAACCGTGCGCTTCGCTGAGCCCGAGCGACTTCATGATGGCAATGTCGCGCGTCTTCTCGTGCGTGATGGTCGAGATGATGTTGTAGGTGCCGAAGCTCGCCACCAGCAGGATGGCGCCGACCACTGTGTACATGATGATGTTGCGGATGATGAAGGCACTGAGCAGGTCCTCGTTGCGCCTCCTGCCACGACACCGATTTGTAGCCGGTCTCGCGCTCGATGCGCTGCGCGACAGCGCGGCCGCCATCGGGTCGCTCACCCGCACGCGGATCTCGTTCACCAGGCCCGGTCTGCTGCGCCAGGATCTGCCCGGTCTTGACCAGGACGTAGGCCGTGCCCTCGTCGATCGACGCGAATGCCGGAGCGGAACAGCCCGACGACCTGGGCGTTGATGCGCACGCCCTCGGTCGCCTGCACGCTCAGATTGGCGCCGAGCGCGCGCCCCGATCTTCTCGGCCAGCCGGTCGCCGAGGATGATGGCGTTGGTGGCGCGATAGAGCGAGGCGAGCGTGCCCTGGCGCATTTGCCTGGCAAGCTGCGAGACCTTGGGCTCACGGACGGGATCGATCCCGATGATGCTGGCGCCGCACGTCGCGCCCGGCGTAGCGAATGAGCGCCTGCGTCTTCACCGACGGCGCGACCGCGCCGGGCACCCAGCCTTCCAGCGTGGCCATGATGGCCATCGGGTTCTTGATGCCGCGCCGGCGCATCTCCGGCGTCAGGCCGTGGATTTCGGCGGCGGCGAAGACCGTCTCGGCCGGCTGCGCGGCGGCCGCCGCAGCTCGTCCGAGACCGTGATGTGCGGCAGCGCGTTGATCAGCTGGCGCATGAAGTCGTTCTGCGACCCCTCCATCAGCGCCGCCATCATGATCGAGAAGCCGACGCCGGTGGCGACCCCGGCGACCGCTACCAGGCGTCTGCCGCAGCCGGGAGCGCACGTGCGTCAGGCGATGTCGAAGACGAGCTTCATTGTATCTCATTCGCCGGCGTCGATGGCGCGCACGCGTCTGCCGTCGGCGCAGCCCGTCGGTGCCGGGGAGGCCACCTTCTCGCCCTCGCTGCAGGCCCGAGACGACTTCGATCGCGCGCGTGCCGCGGATGCCGATCGTCGACCGCGCGCCGCCTCAGCGCGCTCTGCCGTCGATGACGAAAACGCGTCGTGCCCTGCACCGCATCGGCCGGAACGAGCAGCGCGCCCGGCCTTCTCGCGCGTTACCACGTTGGCCTCGACGCTCATGCCGGCTATGAGCGGCGTGTCGTCGGGCAGGCGCGATGCGGATGCGGTAGGTCTTGGCGACCGGGTCGCCCATCGGCGTGATCTCGCTCACGCGTGCCCTCGAGCGCGCTGGCCCGGGAACGCATCGGTGCGCAGCAATACGGTTCTGGCCGACGGCCACGCGCGGGATGTCCTCCTCGTTGACCTCGGCCACGATCTGCAGCGGCTTCGGCACGCCGACGCGAAACAGGACCTGCCCGGCTTCGGCGATCTCGCCGACCTCGCCGTCCCGCCGCAGCACCACGCCGTCCATCGGCGCGGTGATGGTGTAGTAGGCGAGCTTCTCCATCTGCACCGAGATCAGCGCCTGGACCTGGCGCAGGTCCATGGAGATGCGCTCATGCGCCTGCATCGTGGCCGCGCCGCGGCCGATCAGCTCGGTCACGCGCTCCAGCTCGCGCTTGGCGAACTCCTCGCGCGCCCTGCAGTTCCTCGAGCTGCGCGCGCAGCTCCCGATCGTCGAGCCGCGCAAGCACGTCACCCTTGGCGACCGTCTTGCCCTCGCAATCGCACATCTCGATGATGCGGTCGCGGATCAGGCTCGCGACCTTGGCCCAGCGCACCGGCTCGACCGCGCCCGTGGCATAGACGATCTCGGCCGCCGTGCCGCGCGTGCCGCAACGGCGGCGACCTCGGGGCCGAGGCGCAGCCACCACCACAGACCCAAAGCAAGCACCGCCAAGACGGCAACGACGGCGAGCGCTCTTGACTGAACCTGACGCATCGCCTGCATCGGGTTCTGCCACCAGCATTGCAAGGGTGACGTCATGCTTGGAGTTTCGACGTCTCCACGGCGATCAAACCACCATTGCATCAGTCGGATCCCGCGGGCGCCAGCATTGGCGAAGCCGGACAGTGTGTTCAAAGAATTGGGTCACGCTGTGGCTGCCCGTGCGCGACAAATAAAGCGCTGGCAGCCTTGGCCGGCCTTAACCTGAATCAAGCATGCGCCGGGCGCACGGTGTTGTTGCGTCGAGGTTCGAAATGAGCGTTACTTTTGCGTCAAAAAAAGCCGCTGCATAGTGTTCTACGGCACCCTGCGCCGTGACGCACGATAATGCACAGTAGAGAGGGATGCAGATTTCTTGGATGTCGCTTTATTTCACTGCCGCCCCGAGTTCTGAGTTTCATTGCGCGCTCGGCACGAACTTGCCGTTGGATCCGCTTGCCAGCGGTCAGGGCAATGAGACTCTCCCCGCCTTCTCGACGAACTGCTCCGCCGTCAGCGAACGGAAATGGGCGAGCGCTGCGTGCAGCCGCGCGTGCTTCCAGTCCCACCACGCGATGCCTCGATCCGGCGCCGCGGTCTCTGGCGCAAAGCGCTTTTTGACCACCCTGGCCGGTACCCGGCGACGACAGCATAGGGGGGCACGTCCTTGGTGACGATAGCGCCGGCGGCTATCACCGCGCCGTTGCCGACCGTCCTGCCGGCCAGGACGATGGCGCATGACCGATCCACACGTCATGGCCGACCAATCGATAGTTGCCCTCGACCTCGGCAATGCCGTTCACGGTCCGCAGACCTGGAACGTCGACCTCCTCGAACACCACCCCCCGCCGCCGCAGCTCG
>CAVWOY010000001.1:0-65449 GCA_963756735.1 uncultured Alphaproteobacteria bacterium | reverse complement strand
GTCATGAAGAGGCACGCCGGAAAAAGGACTACAGATCAGCAACGCATCATCTCCACGAGGCACTCAGGTACGTGCCGAAGCACTTGCGAGTAATCGCTGGCCGAGATGATAAATAGTGCGGCAATCCAGACGAGGGGAGGAATGTTTCGGCGGTCATGAGTTGCATCACTCCAACCCTTCCACCAAAACAGGTTGCTGAACTTCTTGGCGCGCTCATCATCGACAACGTCGATCAACGGCACCGATTGCGGGTCGCAACGTATATTTCAGATACACTGTAGCCCCGGGCGTCCCCTCGCTATAGACCCCCCGAGAGCTTGCAGACGCCCTGCTTCGCGAGCTCCGCGAAAATCATGAGCGACTCCGCAACACACTCCTGCTCCTCCTCGGGGAGCTCACGCACCTTGCCGATAGCTTCATCGAGCAACTTGGTCATCTGAGCAGCCTACCACATATAATCGGCGCACTCCGGGATGTCCGCATGGAACTGCGCCTGCCGACGTTTGCTTTAAGTAGCCTGACGCTCAACGACTTCATTGTCGGCACGATCTTTCTCGCCCTGCCGCAGGTTCCGCTCACTCTTGGCAACCATGCCTATGCCCTTCACTCAGGTCGGCATGGCCGCCGCGGGCGTGCTTGGGCGCAACGGCGCCATGCACGCATCTGCGATCAGCGCGCCTTTCCTCAGGCTCCCTCCTGGACGGAAAGGTTGCCCCAGCTCGTCGCTCGTTGAATGCGGACCGCGATGACCGGATGGTCGGCGATCTGCATGGCCTCAAGCTGAAGGTAGCGGGAACGGAGCAGCAGCTGCGCGTCATCATGCTCCGTCCCTCGGATCAAAATTTCCGCGCGCCCGTGCAGCATGACCCATCCGAGCCTGGACCAATCCTCGTCGTAGCGATCGACGACCACCGCAACCGCCGGGTTCTCGGCGATATTCTTCAAGCGCTTGAGCATGGAGCTAGGCTTGCGTTTTGGCTTCTCGTCAATCGTTACGTAGAGCGTATCGCCACGCACCGCGAAACACACCGGTACTGCATGGGGGATTGCGCATCGATCAGCAGTAGCAAGATGGGCGATCCTTCGATCAGCCAAGAATTGGCGCATGCGATCCGACAGCATGTCCACTTCAGCTCACTCATCGCTCCTAGGCGCCCACAGGGAACATTGCGATGCCCCAAGACTGGGCTCGCTCTCAGAATGCCACGGTTAAGCCGCGGCCAGATTTTGCGATTTGAGCAGCACGCCAAAACCTGCGGCGACAAGCGCGCCTGCCGGCACACAAATCAAGGGGCGCGCCGGCGTATTCAGTCACTACCGCCTGCGCGTCGCCGGCGTCATTCGCGACTACGGCATGAGCGAACGCCACGAGCAGGCTCCGAAAGATAGCGCGAGCGTGACGCGGGGCTGAGCCCGCCCACCCGCGGGGACCCTATCGACTTTTAACAGGCCGCTGAAAATCCAGGCTGGGTAGGACCGTATGCCGCTTGGGAAGCCCGAGCGCTATTTTTTTGAGGCCGAGGTTTTGCTGTCGATCCGCCTATCGGGTGGGTTGGGGCCGTTCAGGCGGCGGCGCCGAGCAGCTTCGGCATGAGGCCCCCGAGATTCCCCTGCACGAGCCGACGCGTTGTGGAACACATCGGCCACAGTGCGATGCCGCGCTGCAACTTCGGCAGCTCCGGGTCAACGCGACTTGCGGTAGCTATCGCGGTCTAGTCCGCTTACCCCTCGACGGACATTCCGATGGTCGTAGTTGAGTTTTTGACGCCCACAGGCACTCGGTGCTCAAGGCGTCCTACGCCCGCTGCGTCTCGGCAGCACGCTCCGCCGCTTAGGCCACCTGGCGGTTGTGTGCCTTGAACATGCCCAGGTGCTTCCCGATCGCATTCAGTGCGCGCACCGAGTTGAACAGCTTCAACTCGAACGAGAGCACCGGCACCTTCACGCTCGCCCTCTCAGGGCCCGCCGCCTGCAACAACGCCAACACTTTGTGCGCGGGTATCAGCAGCACCTCGGCCTTGAGCGTCTCCACCGCGGCCATTTGCTCGCGCGTGGCCTTGCCGAGGTTGAGTAGCACCCGTCCGCCCGGCTGGATGTCGATGTAGTCCAGCATGTTGGAGAAGCCGAGCTTGGCGTATTCCCGCAGAAGGCCATCGATGGTCACGCCGTGCTTCTTCTCGGCAATCCGAGTTGCTGTTGCATCGAGCGCAGCCTTGCGCTTCAGAAACTCGGCCCGCACGTGCGGCCGGCGCGCGACGAGGTGGGCGTTTGCGCGCAGCGCGTCGTGCCTCATCGTCGCTTTGTACGCGCGCTTGTAGGCCTCCACAGGGGCGCCGAGTTCCGCCCAGGCGTGCGCAAATGCCCGCTCCTTCGGCGTGCACGCCTTCGGAGTCCCGCGCGTAGTGCCAGCGTAGTGTTCCTTTGCACGCACGGGAGTCTTCGGGCGGCGGATTGCCATGTCAGAACCCCACCCCCTCCAAGCCTGAACCGTGCCAACCCCTCGGCCGATGCGATGTATTTGCCCAGCGTCGCGTCGCTTGTGTGCCGCGACCGTGGGCGGATTTGGGACAGCGGGACCCCCGCGCATTTGCCGCCGATGTGCAGTAGCCCCGGCGCATGCTGTGGGCGCTGAACTGCCGAGCGGAGAAGGATCGCATCTTCAGCCGCCATGCCCCGTCTGCCGTCGCATGGGCCAGCATTCGCGAGCGCACGATGGCCGCTACGCTTTCGCCGGCGAGCCTGGTTGGCTGCACACGCTGGTGCCGATCGATGGGCCGGAACAGCGGCTCGCCGAGTTGCACCCCGTGCGTGGGCGATCCACTGGTCTAACCAGGTACGCAGCGTAGGCATCTCGCGATCAGGTATGGCGAGTTGAACGGGGGTGAGCTGCGAGGCCTTGGACGTCAGCAGCGTCCACCAACAAGCCCTCGCTGGCTCCGCAGAAACGAACCCCGTGCCGCCATAGGCTCGGCCGCCGGCACGCTGCCCAGTCCAATCCCACGAGCTCGATGCCGCGCAACGCTGCGGCATAGCCAAGCAGCATCATCGCGCCATCACGGGCATCGCGTTTGGCGTTCAGGGTCTAGCCTGCTGATCACCCGCTTTCAACTCACGGCCAATCAACGGCCGAGCGCCGCCGTGCCGGTCCCGCCCGCCGGCGCGCTGTCGGCTTTCAGGTGCTCGACGTATCATCGTGCGATCGAATGGCGTGACCGTGGTGCCGGTGTACGGTGGCAACCGCTGCAACGTAGGCGTCGATCGTGGTAGGCGAGCGCCTCTCGGCGACCAGGTGCTTCACGTAGGCGCGCAGCTGCTGGGGGGTAACGGGCATGGGCGCCGATCCTTGCTCCCCTCGCACCAGCGCAACCACACCCCCCAGCGGTAGCCCACCTGGATGACGGTCCGAGGCGCCTTGGCCTCGGCCAGGTCCCTCGTCTTCTGCGGGCGCATAGCCCTTGAAGGCGGCCAGGGCTCGGGCCCGTGTTGTTGTCTCTCGCATCGTCGACATGGCTTCCTGCTTGGCTCTGAGCGTCTGGCTCGGAATAAAATCTACTTATCCGTGGTGTGCGCAGGGCCGCGGCGCAGGCGAGCCTCTGGCAGCCAGCGCTTCCAGCATCCGCTGGCCGGCCGAGCATGATCTCCGTCGGCCGTGCCGGCGCTCCGCAGCGGTTCCCCGATCAGCGGCCGGTCGCCAACGCGCAGCCAGAGCCAGCAGTCGCCGCTGGACCTCGATGGGCACGATCTCGGCGATTTCGCGATCCTCCATTGGTGGCCATCGCCCTATGCAGCCTGCCTCCGCCAGGGATATCGCCACTGGCGATCAGGGCGACAGCCTGGGCGTGCATGGCCTTGCGTTCGATGAAGGCCACGATGTCTGCGGCCGCCATAGCCAACGTCCGCCGAGTCTGAATGGGCGAGGAGTGTCGAAGCGCGGATCCCGGATGTGCCGGTGCACCGTCGCCTCGCTCAGTCCGAGCATGCTGACAGCCGCTCAGCAGCGAGACGAGCTCGATCGCCTCGCGCGTCAGCGCAACGGTCTGCATTTCGTCCTCCTGGATGGTGGAAAAGCAAAACCCCGCGCGGCCGTGCCGGCGGGGTTGTTGGCTGTGCACATAGCTGTACGAATCTATTCAACGATTCGCATGCGCGGCCGCTTGGCTCCATGAGTCATCGCGTCGCACCTCGCCGATAGCGGTTGGCGATCGCTGGTCAACGCGGTGATGGCGCGCCGGTATGTGGTGCGCGCCCACTCGCTTTGATACGCAGCCGTCGTGCCCTTCTTCAGCCGCTTGCCGATCTGCCGGAATGAGCAGTCGAGAGATCGCAGCTCGATCGCTTGCCGATGGTCGGGGTTGCGCAACCGCACGAGCCAGCCCATCGCCACGGCCAGTCGGTGACGTCGCGGCGTGTGGGCTGCCAACCCACGAGTTGGACCTCCTCCGTCGCGAATGCTCGCCCCGCCCTATACCCCGACGGCCCGCCCAGGCCCTTCCCGTCGACGTCGGCGACCCGCTGCGTCTTCCAGGCCCGCAGGATGCGCACCTCCGCCTCCCGCTCGGTGATTTTCCCTGACCCGCAGTAGACGGCTGCCGGCCACGCCAGGTCTCCTCACGTTCGTCGGGCTCGACCGGCTGGGGGTGCTCGCTCTGCCAGCGAACGTCACCGGTAAGGGTCGCCGAGACCGGCAGCGAATTGGGGTACCGCTCCAGATTGGCCGGCCGGAAGAGCGTCGGCTGCAGATGGATGGCAGGTCCTCGGTCGAGCCGTCGGCCCGCTTGACGCGGTAGACCACGCGCTCGCTGACGTGCCCTTTGCGCATGGGTCTTGCGGAAGCCCGGCACCTCCGCTGCGGCGATGACCTCGCCGCCTCTGAGGCGGATAGGGCCGATTGGGAACAGCACGGGGCAGTGATCGACGGTGAGGGCGGAGATCGGATAGTACGTGGGCCCCCGCGGTTTCCGTGTCGCCTGTGTGGTCACCCTCTTTGTCAATGGGTCATGCGACACTTTGGAAATCTCCTGCCGCCCGCGTGGCTCAGCCTGCTGTCGAAGTCTCATGTCGCGCCTCCTGCTGACATCCCTGGCGGCCACTCGGTGTCCGCGATGATGAACCCATGGGACTCCATCTGCCCCACTTTGCTCGGCCTCCTCGCGGTGCGCTCCGCCGTGTGGAATCGTAGCCACGCCTCATATTGCTGAGGCTTGGCCTGCCGCGTGATCATCACGCCGCTGTGGTCGTACTCGACGCCCGGCAGGCTGCTCACGATGGGCTCCCCAGCGTTGTCGGCCGCCTTGAGCACCGCCTTCTCGAGGTCGGCCGCAAAAACCTTTCGGTCGCGGCCCTTCTTCAAGGCCAGCGCGGCGTTGCGAAGCACTGCTGGAGAGCACTGAGACGCCCAGACCGCGAACTCTGTAAGCGTCCGCCGTGGGTCGACACACGCAGGGTCGAAGCGCCGGCTGGTGAGCACGGGCCCCAGCAACAGCCGCTCCACCGCAGCGCAGCTCTCGATCTGACGTAGCTCATCGAGAATCCCCAGAATGAGATCTCGCTCTCTCTCCCCCCGTGAGCTGCGCGAACGGGGGGTAGGGGGGGAGTGAAGGAATTCCTTCAAAGGGATCCCTGAAAGGTTTGTGTCCTCCTGGCGGACACTCAGTGTCCTCCTGACGGACACTCAGTGTCCGTGTGGCGGACACTTCACCGCAAGTGTCCTCCTGATGGACACTCGCCTTGATGACCAACACGGGGACCTCCACCCAGGCCCCCTTTTTGGCCTTTCTGGTCTTCTTGGGCGATCGCCGCTTGATGGTATCGAGCTGCAGTTCGACCTCGGCCTGCCCCTTCTTGGGCGGCACAAGCCGCTGGAGCAGGGCCATGTCGAATGCCCGCTCGCTCGTGTTCCCATACCGCTGGCCGCGTGGGCGCGTGCCACCCTTGCTACGTCTCACCACCCTCAGCAGCCCACAGTTCTCCATCGCAAAGAGCCACTTGCAGACCGCTGAGCGCGCGTACCCGGTGCGCTCGGCAATGGTCGCTGTCGCCGGAAAAATTGATCCACCTTCATCGTCCGCATAGTCGGCTAACTTCAAAGCAACCGTCTTCGCTACTGGGCTCGGGAACGGGATGTCCCAGATGAGCCCCTGCACCCTGTTGCTCACGTGCATGCTCCCCCGCCGCGCGGAGACCCGCGCCGGCTGTCTGTTGTGGATACAGCGAGAGGAGAAATGGAAGGGCTGGACGTGACCCGCGAAGCGCCGTACATACCGCTCCGGGCAACACGTACGCCCACCAACACCCTGGCAGGGGTGTCAGTCTTTCCCTCTCGATGCGCACACCACTTGTCCCATCCCAACAGCGCCGCGGCAAACGGCGCTGTTGGCATTTCAGGCATCAGCCCCTGCTACGTCATGTCTCGCTCCCTCGGCAGAGACGCCTGCACTGACGCACGCAACTGACGCGACAAAGGCCTATGCCGCCACGGTCGCCACCACCCGCATCGGAGTCTACATCGGCGACCACCTGACGTCCCCTGCGACCGTCGGAGAGCCGGCGCCGCTGGCGGGATAACGTAGACGCACAATCGCTGGCGGCGCTTGGCCGCCCCGCGTCCCGTGAGCACATCGCGATAAACCTTGGCGCCACCGGTGAGCAGGCGAAGATGGTGCCCCACGCCATTCTTGTGGGCCCACCGGAGCGGCTGCCAGCCGTTCTCCTCGCACTGCTCCAGGTACCAAACCTCGCACTCGCGGGCGAGGAATCTCGTCCCCAGCTCGCGAGGCCTGCAGCTCGAGCAGCAGGGCATGCGCGTGCACCTGCGCCATCCGCGCCGCCTTACGGGCGGTCACGACCTGAGGCGTGCCGAGGGCGTCGGTCTCCGCTGCCGAACCGCGCCGCTTGGGCTGCCCCTTGCGAGTTGCATCGGCCACGCGAAACGGGTTCCGGCCATTCCGGGCGTACCGCTCAATCCATGAGGCCTGCTCGAAGGGGAAGCCCGCCTCCTGGAGCACGTCGAGTGCCGGGCGCAGATCCAGATGTCGCACACTGTCCGCCCACGCGTCGAGCGATCGCCCCGTCTCGTGCTCAAGCGATGCCTCAAAGGCGTCCCAGCGGGCCGCTAGGCTGGCGCCGCTCGCGCGCGTTTTCGGCGTCAGCCGTGCCATCGTGCCCCGCCCCCTGTTCTGACACCGCAGCCAAACCGTTGACCCGCAATGGCGTGAACAGAGCGCGAAATGTCAGAATGGACGTTGTTGGCGCTAGGTTGACGCCAAATTTTCAATCTGAAAAGAGGGGTTCGACTCCCCAGGGAGCGCCATTGCACGCAGCTGCTGCTCCGTCGCCGAGGCATCTGCCTCCTCTGTCAGCCCGCCATGCTGACATGCGTCAAGTGTGACGTGGGCACCCAATCCAACCTTCTCTCTTGCTTCGCGCACGCGACGTCGGCGGAGCCACAAGCAATTGACACGCACCCAACAGACCAGTATTTTTTCACATATCAAAAAGATTTTTCGTATCGCAAAAAACGCGAACCTTGTCAGGGAGGACATGATGACCATCACGCGACGCCAAGCGGTTGTCGGTATCTCGAGCATCGCCTTTGCGCGTTCGGCCGCGGCGCAGCAGGGTGCCATCCAGGTGGGATACCCGGTGATCCTGTCGGGACCCGGCGCACTCATCGGCGAGCCGTCGATGAAGGGCGCGCAGATGTTCGTGGAGGAGATCAACGCCAAGGGCGGCGTCCTCAACCGCAAGATCGAGCTGGTGATCCGCGACACCAAGGGCAACGCGGACGAGGCCGTGCGCGTGGCGCGCGACCTGATCCTGCGCGAGAACGTCGACTTCCTGTTCGGCACGCTGACGTCGGCGGAAGGGCCGGCGGTCTCGCCGATCGCCAAGGAGAACAAGATCGTCTTCGTCGTTCCCGTGGTGAAGACCGATCAACTCCTCGCACCAGAGAACCTGCACCCTTATGTGTTCCGCACCGCGACCAACACGACCATCGAGGGCCGGACCGCCGCAGAAATCATGGCCAAGTGGCCCGGCGTGAAGCGCGTCGGCACCATCAGCCCGGACTACGCGTTCGGACAGGACGTGACGCGGGCCTTCGTCACGCACCTCAAGAAGATCCGCCCCGACATCGAGATCGCCGACCAGCAGTGGCCCAAGCTCGGCGAGGCCGACTACAACCCCTTCATCAACGCCCAGATGGCCAAGAGGCCCGATGCCGTGTTCAGCAGCCTGTGGGGCGGCCACTTCGTGACGTTCGCCAAGCAGGCGAAAGCACTCAAGTATTTCGAGTTGTTCGGGTTCAACTTCCTGGGCGCTGGCGAAGCCGGCGCCATCGAGACCACCAAGGCCATGGGCGACGACTATCCCTACGGCATCTGGGCCAACGCCTACGACGCCTTCAACTGGGACGGGCCGCCGGCGCACAAGGAATACATCGCCCGCCTGCGCGCCTACACCAAGGAGGAGCATCCCTCGTCGTGGCCGATCACCGGCTACATGGGCATGCAGATCCTCACGGCTGCGATCGCCAAGGCCGGCAACACCAACTCCGACAATGTCGCCAAGGCGATGCTGGGCATCACGGTCGACACGCCGATCGGCCCGCAGACCATTCGGGCCAAGGACCACCAGGCGAACCGGGCGCAGTTCTGGGGCAAGATGACGAAGGAACCGAAATACCCGTTCGCGGTCATGAGCCCGCCGGTCTACATCGATCCGGCACCATTCATGGATTGATGGAGCGCATGCCAGGGGGACGGCCGAGAGGCAAGACGCAGCCTGACTCAGTCAAGAGCGTGGTCAAGGTGCTGGACATCCTCGAGCACCTTGGCTCCGCCCAGCCGGCGGTCAAAGTGTCGGAGCTCGCACGCGCAACCGGACTGAACGTCAGCACGGCCTTCCGGCTGCTGCAGACGCTGATGACGCGCGGCTACGTCGAGCAGGATCGCAGCAGCCGCGGCTACGTCCTCGGGCCCCGCTTCTTCCAGATCGGCAGCGCCTACCTGCAAGGCAGCGACCTTGCGGGCATCGCCCGGCCTCACCTCGAAGCGCTGCGCGACGCGGTGGGCGAGACCGCGTACCTCGTCATCTTCAGCCGCGGCGAGATCGTGCAGTTGTGCAAGGCCGACGGCAAGCAGGCGGTGAGCGCCTCCGTTCGCCCCATGGTGCGCGAGCCGGCCTATTGCACCGCCACCGGCAAGGTCCTGCTCGCGGGCCTGGCGCCCGAGGAACTCGACGGCTACCTGGCCGGCGTCCAGCTGCAGGCCTTCACGCCGCAGACGATCGTCAACCGAACCCAGCTGCGCCAGGAGATCGCCAAGGTCCGCAGCAACGGCTTTGCGGTCGACACCGAGGAGTTCGTGCCGAACCTGTGCTGCCTGAGCGTTCCGGTGCACGATCGCGAAGGCAGCGGCACCATCGCCGCGATCAGCATCGCCATGCCCAAGATGCGCTTCAAGCGCTCCCTGATCCCGCGCTGGAGCGATCAGTTGTGCGAGAAGTCCGCCCTGATCTCCCAGCAGCTCGGCCTGATCGAGACCTCGTGAGCCCATCGTGCTGGACCCCGCGTTCCTGCTAGCCCAGTGCTTGAGCGGCCTGACCGCGGGGATGTTCCTGTTCATCGTGGCGTCCGGCCTCTCGCTCATCTTCGGCGTGCTGCGCGTCCTGAACTTCGCGCACGGCAGCTTCTACATGCTGGGCGCCTACATGGCCTGGCAGATCATGCACTGGGCGGGCGCCGCATCGGTCAGCTTCTGGATCGCGGTCCCGGGCGCGGCGTTGGCAGTTGCCTTGCTGGGCGGCGTCATCGAGCGCCTGTTCCTGCGTCATCTGTACGGGCGCGAGGAGCTTTACCAGCTCCTCTTTACCTACGCCCTGGTCCTGATCCTCGGCGACGTCGCCAAGGTGCTGTGGGGCACGCAGCAGCTCACGGTCCCGCGGCCGGCCGGCCTCGACGGCGGGTTCGAGGTCATAGGCATCGTGTTGCCGCACTACAACCTGTTCATAATCGTGCTGGGGCCGCTGATCGCGCTCGGCTGCTGGCTGCTGCTGAGCCGCACCGGCATCGGCCACATGGTCCGGGCTGCCGCCCATGACCGCGAGATGCTGTCGGCGCTGGGGGCCGATGTCGGCAAGCTCTACACCATCATGTTCATGGCGGGCTCGTTCCTGGCGGGCCTCGGCGGCGCGTTGGTTACGCCCGTGCGCAGCATCGTGCCGGGCATGGATGTCGACATCATCGTCGAGGCCTTCATCGTGGTGGTGATCGGCGGGCTGGGATCGTTCTGGGGCACGTTCCTCGGCGCCATCATCTTCGGCCAGGTGCTGGCATTCGGCATTCTGGTGCTGCCCGGATTCTCCATCTTCGCCGTGTTCGTGCTGATGGCGCTCGTGCTGGTGGTGCGCCCGGCGGGCTTGCTCGGGCGGCCGCTCAAATGAAATCCGTGCGCTCCCTCCGGCGCGTGCCCTGGGCCGTCCTCGTGTTCGTCGCGGCGGCCAGCGTGCCGTGGCTCGGCTCGCGCTACTACACGTTCCTGGCGACCGACATCGCCATCCTCGCCCTGTTCGCCGCGAGCCTCAATCTCCTGCTCGGCTACACCGGCCTCGTCTCCTTCGGTCACGCCGCGTACTTCGGCGTCGGCGCCTACACCTGCGCCATCCTGATGAAGACCTACGGCGTCTCGTTCGCGATCGCCCTTGCGGCCGCCGCGGTGAACGCGGCGCTGTGCGCGCTGGTGTTCGGGCTGTTCTGCGTGCGCTCGACGCGCATCTACTTCTCCATGCTCACGCTCGCCTTCGCCCAGATCGTGTGGGCGATCTGCTTCAAATGGAACTCGGTGACGGGCGGCGAGCAGGGCCTCTCCAACGTGCCCTACCCGGACCTTGGATGGATATCCTCGGTGCCGGGGCTCGGCGCGCTGCGCTCGAGCGATCACTTCTATCTGCTGGTCCTGCTGCTCGTGGGGCTGGCCTTCTGGCTGCTCAGACGCATCGTCGATTCGCCCTTCGGCAGCGTGCTCACCGCCGTTCGCGAGAACCCGGAGCGGGCGGAGTTCGTCGGCATCGACGTCCGGCGCTACCAGCTTGCCGCGTTCGTGGTCGCGGGCGCGTTCGCCGGCTGGGCCGGCGCGCTGTTCGGCATTTTCAACCGCGGCGTCTTCCCCGACTTCGCGCACTGGTCGAAGTCGGCGGAGGTGCTGATCATGGCCATCCTGGGCGGCATCGGGCATTTCTGGGGACCGGCCGTCGGCGCCGCCATCCTCATCCTGCTCAACCAGCAGATCAACGCCTACACCCAGTTCTGGCCGCTGATCCTGGGCTCGATCCTGATCGTCCTGGTGTTCGTCTTCCCCAACGGCGTATTCGGCACCTTGCGCGCCGGCCTCATGCGCGTGCGGAGGGGCAAGGATGCTTAGCGCCCGCAACATCTGCAAATCGTTCAACGGCTTCCAGGCGGTGGCCGATGTCAGCCTGGATGTGCCGGCACAGGCCATTACCGCGGTGATCGGCCCCAACGGCGCCGGCAAGTCGACGCTGTTCAACCTGCTCACCGGCCATGTGCGCGCCGACGGCGGCAGCGTGGCGTTCGAGGGCCGCGACATCACGGGGGCGGCGCCGCACGCGATCTGCCGCTTGGGGATCGGCCGGTCGTTCCAGCACACCAACATCTTCCGCAAGCTCACCGTGCTCGAGAACATCCGCGTCGCCCTGATCGCGCATCACGGCCAGGCGCGCAATTTCTGGCGCGCCAGCGCGGCGCTCCATCGCGACGAGGCCATGGGCATCCTCCAGCAGCTCGGCCTCGCCGCCCACGCCGATACGGTCAGCGACTACCTCTCGCACGGCAACCAGAAGCAGCTCGAGCTCGGCATCGCGCTCGCCAGCGATCCCAAGCTGCTGCTGCTGGACGAGCCGACGGCCGGCATGTCCGCCACCGAGACGCGCGAGGCGATCGGGCTGCTCGAACGCGTGGTGCGCGATCGCAAGCTCACCTTGCTGTTCACCGAGCACGACATGGATGTCGTGTTCTCCATCGCCCAGAAGATCGCCGTGCTGCACCAGGGCAGGCTGATCGCCGAGGGCAGTCCGGCCGAGGTGCGCAGCCACGCCGAGGTGCGGCGGGTGTATCTCGGAGGCGCGTCATGAGCCTCCTCGCCCTGCACGACGTTCACGCCGCCTACGGCAGCTCGCGCGTGCTGTTCGGCATCTCGCTGGAAATCGCCGCCGGAGAATGCGTGTGCCTGATGGGCCGCAACGGCGTCGGCAAGTCGACGACGATGCGCGCCATCATGGGGCTGACGCCGCCGACGTCGGGGCGGGTGGTCTGGAAAGGCGAAGGATATTGCCGGCTGGCCGCCGCACCGTGTCGCGCGCGCCGGCATCGGCTTCGTGCCCGAGGACCGGCGCATCTTCGCCGAGCTCTCCGTGCGCGAGAACCTCGAGGTCGCGGCGCGCGCTGCCGGCCGGCCGGGGCGATGGGCCATCGATGCGGTATTCGCGCTGTTCCCGAAGCTTGCGGAGCTGGCCGGCCGGCAGGGCGGCTACCTTTCGGGCGGCGAGCAGCAGATGCTGACGATCGGGCGCACGCTGATGGGTAATCCGGAGCTGCTGCTGCTGGACGAGCCGTCCGAGGGCCTCGCGCCGCTGGTGGTGGAGCACCTGCTGCAGCAAGTCGGCCAGCTGAAGCGCGACGGCCTGACCATTCTGCTTGCCGAGCAGGGCGTGACGTTCTCGCTCACCCTTGCCGATCGCGTCTACGTGCTGGAGAAGGGCGCCGTGCGCTTCTCGGGGACGGCGGCCGCGCTTCGCGACAATCCGGCCAAGCGCGATGAGCTGCTCGCATTGTCTTCCCACTAGATCGGGCGACCAACCAAGGAGCAAAGCCATGCCGTTCGTCAACATCCAGATCCTCGAGGGCCATCCGCCCGAGCGCAAGGACGAGATCGCACGCCGCGTCACGGCAGCCATCAGCGAGCTGGCGGAGCTGCCGCCGGACGCAATCTGGGTCGTTTTCGAGGATGTGTCGGGAGACGACTGGTACGTCGGCCCCACCCGCGTAAGCGAGCTGAAGAAGCGGGCGGCCGGCAAATGAGCGTCGAGATTCGCAATCCCAAGTTCCGGTCGGTGGTCGGCGATCCGGTCGAGATCGAGAAGCTCGCCACCGGCTTCCTGTTCACGGAGGGGCCGCTCTGGCACGCGCGCGACCAGTATCTGCTGTTCTCCGATATGCCGGGCGACCACATGCGCAAGTGGTCGGCGCGCGACGGCGTGTCCACCTTCCGCAAGCCGTGCGCGCAGTCGAATGGCCTGGCCTGGGACCGCCAGGGCCGCCTGATCGTGTGCGAGCACGCAACGAGCCGGCTGACCCGCACCGAGCCGGACGGCCGCAGCACCACGCTCGCCAGCCATCACGACGGCAAGGAGCTCAACAGCCCCAACGACGTGGTGGTGAAGTCTGACGGCGCCATCTATTTCACCGATCCCACCTACGGCCGGGCCGAGTACTACGGCAACCCGCGACCTACCCAGCTCGATTTCCGCGGCGTCTATCGCGTCGAGCCAGAGCACGGCAAATTGACGGCTCTGGCCACCGACTTCGGCCAACCCAACGGCCTGTGTTTCTCCCGCGATGAGCGGCAGCTCTATGTCAACGACACGGACCGCCAGCACATCCGCGTCTTCGAGGTGAGCCCGGACGGAACCCTTGCCAACGGCCGCGTGTGGGCGGAGACGACGGGTTCGGGAGCAGGCGCACCCGACGGCATGAAGATGGACACCGAGGGCAACATCTATTGCTGCGGCCCAGGCGGCATCCACGTCTTCGATCCGCAGGGGACCTGCCTCGGCGTGATCGCCATGCCGGAGTACACGGCCAACTTCTGTTTCGGCGAAAGCGACCTTCGCTCGCTGTTCGTTACCGCATCCACATCGATCTACCGCCTGCGCGTGAAGGTGCCGGGGATTGCACAAGGCCCGACTTTTTCGCGAGCCCAATAGCTGGCTTCGCCGGCCGCATCAAGAGCGGCTGTGAGATTTCCTTGAGCGCGGCATCTCGTCTCCATCGGTCACCGTACCGCCGAGGTTAAGGGATAACCTACCCGCTGCGTCCATCGCGCAATCGCGCAGCTCGCGCAACTTTTGCCGGCTGTAGCGCGAGGCCGGGCCCGAGAGGCTGATGCCGCTGGTCACGTGCCCATCCTTCTCGGTCACCGGCACGGCGACGCAGCGCATGTCGTCTGCAAACTCCATGTCATCGTACGCATAGCGCTGTGCTCGCACTTTGCGCAGTTCGGCGCGCAGGCGCGTGGGGTTGGTAATCGTGTTGCGCGCGAACCGGGGTAGGCCCCGAAGGATCGCCGCCTCTATCGCCGCCGACTCTTGGTAGGCGAGCAGCACCTTGCCGATCGAGGTGCAATGGAGAGGCGCACGGTCGCCGATCTGGAAGTCGATCGTCACAAGCTGGGTGCCCATGGCGCGTTGCACCAACACTGCGCAATCTCGCTCCAGCACCGAGAAGTGCGCGGCCTCCCCGGTGCGTGACGAGATCTCTCGTAGGCAGGCGGCGACCAGCTCGGTCTTCTCATTGCCACTCAGCAGCGCCCGGCTGAGTGTCAGAACCTTGTATCCGAGGCGGTAGGCACGCGCGCGCTGATCACGCACCACATAGCCAGCCTCCATCAGCGTCATGAGCATGCGATATGCGGTAGTGCGCTCGGCACCGATGATGCCGGCCACCTCGGCCGCGGAAAGAGCGTCACGCGACTGCGCAAGTGCTTCCAGCACCTTCAGCGCGCGCAATGCGGTAGCGCTCTTGTTTGTGTCGACGGCTTCGCGCTGGGTGTGCATCGAACAATATTCGTACGCAAAAGAAAGCACCGCAGCAAGTGTTGCACTATTAGTGCACATGTTGTTTTATTTGTGCATACAGGGGACATCGCGCCATGCAAATGTTTATCGACGGTGAGCGGGTCGATGCGGCCGACGGTCGCGTGGACGAGATTCGATGAGTGGGGTGTTCCCAGCGTGACCCCATTTCTACAAATGAGCGGCATCAGCAAGCGCTTCGGCGGGACGCAAGCGCTGCGCTCGGTCGATTTGGTCGCCGAGAGCGGCGAGGTGCACGCCATCGTCGGCGAGAACGGCGCGGGCAAGAGCACGCTTTCGCGCATCCTGACCGGCGCAGTGCAGTGCGATGCGGGCCAAATCCGCCTCGGCGGCGAGCAGCAGGCGATCACAAGCCCTTTGCGCGGTCAGCAGCTCGGAATCCGCATGGTGGCCCAGCACGCCAACCTGGTGCCCAATCTCAGCGTCACGGAAAACGTCCTGCTCGGCACCATGCCGACAGGCCGCTTCGGCTGGTGGATCGACTGGGCCGCCGCGCACCGCCGGGTACGACAGGTTCTGGAACGCATCGGCTTCCAGGGAATCGACGTGCGCCAGCGCGTCGCGCGCCTCAGCGCAGCGCAGCGCCAGGTCGTGGAGATCGCCAAAGCCGTGGCGGTCAAGCCGCGGATCCTAATCATGGACGAGCCATCGGCTGTGCTCGCGCAGGAAGACCTGACGAAGCTCTTCGCGCTCATCCGGCGCCTGCGCGATGAGAACGTGCTGATCTTCTACATATCGCATCGTCTCGACGAGCTGTTCGCGATCGCAGACCGCGTTACGGTGCTTAAGGACGGTGCACTCGTTGGCACCGTGGACCCGCGCCACACCCAGCGCGACGAACTGATCCGCCTCATGGTCGGCCGCCCGCTGCAGGACATCTTTCCCCGCCGGGATCCGAAACTCGGTCGCGAGTTGCTGTCGCTGCGCGGCTTCGGTCGTGCCGGCAGCTTCAAGGATGTCTCGCTCACCGTGGCCGAGGGCGAGATCGTCGGGTTGTACGGTCTCGTGGGCAGCGGCCGCACCGAAGTCGCACGTTGCGTCTTCGGTGCAGACCGGTCGGGGACTGGCGAGATCCGCATGATGGGCCGCGCATTGCGCCCGCGGTCGCCGCGCGATGCGTTGCGTGCCGGGATCGCCATGCTTACCGAGGACCGGATCGGCGACGGCCTCGTTCTGGGCCTGCCGATCCGCGACAACGTGAGCCTCGCGAGCTTCCCCGCCATGAGCCGGCGGGGAGTACTCGATCGGCGCCGGCAGAGCGCGCTCGTGCAGGCGAAGGTGCGCGAGCTCGACGTGCGCCCCCCCGACATCGAGCGGCTAGTGGGCAAGCTGAGCGGCGGCAACCAGCAGAAGGTGGTGCTCGCGAAATGGCTCCTCACGAACGCGCGCGTCCTTCTGCTCGACGAGCCGACACGCGGGGTTGATGTTGCGGCAAAGAAAGAGATCTACGCCACGATCGCGGACCTCGCGGCGCGCGGCATTGGAGATCCTGTTGATCTCCTCGGAGCTGCCGGAGGTCCTCGGCATGTGCGACCGCACGCTGGTCATGCGCGAAGGCCGCCTGGTCGGCGAGTTCACGCGCGCGGAGGCGACCGAGGAGAAGATCCTGGCGCGCGCCGCAGGCGGGGCGGAGGCGGCGCATGCGGGCTGAGGGCAGCGTGGCGCGCTTCGGAAGATGGTGGTTCGCCGGCGGTGAGCCGCGCCTGAGCGCGCTCGACCTCGGCCTCATCTTGGGCTTCGTCGCGTTGCTGCTCGCGGGCGCCTGGTTCGCCGAGGCCTTTTTCACCGAGCGCAACATGAGCAACCTGATGCGCCAGGTGGTCGCCAATGGCCTGATCAGCCTCGGCATGCTGCTCGTGATCCTCACCGGCGGCATCGACCTCAGCGTCGGCTCGGTGGTGGCGCTCGGCGGGGCGCTGTTCGCGGGCATCGCCGACCAGCTCGGCATCGGCGCCGCGCTCGCCGTCGCGATCGCCGCCGGTGCCGCTGCCGGTTTGGTGAACGGCTTCGATCATCGCGCGCTTCAAGCTGCAGTCCTTCATCATCACTCTTGCGACGATGGGCATCGTGCGCGGCTGCGTCTACCTCTACACCGAGGTCCCGCTATCGCCGTCGCATCCCGGCTTTCGCGACCTCGGCGCGACCCTGGTCGGGGCGGTGCCGTTGAGCATGATCATCATGCTCGGCTGCTACGCGCTCGTCTGGTTCTACCTCAACCGCACGCCGGCCGGCCGCGCCACCGTGGCGATCGGCGGAAACGAGGAGACGGTGCGCCTCGCGGGCGTCAACGTTCAGCGCACAGTGGTGGTCGCCTACATGCTGTCGGGCGCGCTGTCCGCGCTCTCGGGCGCGATTCTCGTCTCGCGCCTGGGCATTGCGCAGCCGAGCCTGGGCATTGCCTACGAGCTCGACGCGATCGCGGCGTGCGTGATCGGCGGCGCGGCGCTCGGCGGCGGCGCCGGCAGCGTCGGCGGCACGCTGTTCGGCGTGCTCACGCTCGGCGTGATCAACAACCTGCTCAACCTGGTGGGCGTGAAATCCTTCTACCAGGACATCGTGAAGGGCGCGGTGATCATCCTCGCCGTGCTGCTGGTCGCGACAAAAAGAGAAAAACAATGAAGGTTCATCCACTCAATGGGAGGAGAAGGACAATGAAATACTGGACAGCAATGATCGTCGGTCTTTGCAGCCTGCTGGCATTCGCAGCGCCCGCTGCTGCGCAGAAGGAGACGCGGATCGGCATCGTCACTCTGCAAATGAAGGCGCCGTACTTCATCGCCATGGTCCGGGCGCTGGAGGCCGAAGGCCGTGCACACAACGTGCGTACCTTCGTCGCCGACGGCAACGGCGACGTCGCCAAGGTCAACTCCGACATCGAGGACCTGCTGGCGAAGGGCGTCGACGGCCTGATCATGAACATCAGCCCGCTCGAAGCCCTGCCCGGCGGCATGGCCGCGATCAAGAAGGCCGGCAAGCCGCTCGTGCTGGTGAACCGGAAGCTCAAGGGCGGCGAGTACGACGCCTGGATCGGCGTGGACAACTTCAACACCGCGGCGGGCGTGGGCGAGGTCATTGCCAAGCGAATGAGCGGCAAGGGCAACCTGCTGATGATCCGCGGCGGGCCGGAGGACAACAGCACCGGCAACGCGCGCCGCGACGGCGTCCTGTCGAAAGTGAAGGATACGGGCATCAAGGTCACCTTCGCGCCGGAGTTCGGCAAGTGGACCGAGGACGGCGGCATCCGCGTCATGGAAGACATGCTCACCAAGCACAAGGACATCAACGCGGTGTTCTGCGAGGGCGACGTGATGTGCCTGGGCGCGCAGAAGGCGATCGCCGACGCCAAGCGCACCCAGGAGATCCAGATCTTCGGCTTCGACGGGCAGAAGGCAGCCATCGAGCAGATCATGAAGGGTTCGAATTTCATCGCCACCGGGGTCAACTCGGCCGACGCGATCGCCAAGGCCGGCTTCAAGACCATGATGGATCTGCTCGCAGGCAAGAAGCCCGCGCAGCAGGACTCGACGCCGCCGGTGCAGGTGGTCAACCCGGAGAACGCCAAGCAGCTCTACAATCCAAACGCGCTCTTCTAGGCCGTTTTGGGAGTTTGAATCGCACTCGCAAGCGGAAGCTGCGCCACTGTTCGGCGTGCCGGGCGTGGCGCAGTTTTGCCTCAGCTGCACTTGGGGACGGCTCGTGCCATACCGGGCGTCAGGCCGCCGCTCCAGCTGGAGCGAGTGGCGAGAACGGGCGGCACCGCGGCGGCCAAGCTATCCCTCAGCCGACTTCTGCAACGAAACTGCCACTTTCAGACGTCAGCCGCGGCGTTCCGGGATGCCATGAAGAAGCAAGAAAGGGCGCGAACTACCTTTGAGTTTCGTCAGGATGCTCCGGACGCTGTGAGGATTGCGCAGGGCGCGCGGCTGGCCGCTCCGAGAGGAAGGGAAGCAGTCTAGTTCGACCCGCTCGTGGTCTTTATTTCGGGCAACCAATCGCGCTGCATCACACGCTTTGCAATTTCCTGGTCGACGTGTGGGCCAACGGTCTGCTGGAAGGCGAAGTGCACCTCGCCATACTCGACCCGGCATCGCCTTGCGCGCGATTCGGGCAGGTAGTTCTTCCTCACAAATTCCGCGAAGAGCTGGGGATGGGCACCGTAGGCGATGCAAAGAAGATTGAAGAAGCGCTGGGGCGGCGGGTTGTGCTCACTGGAGAAGACCTTCAGCGGTACGCTGACCTTCGGATTCTCGATGAAGGGCCTGTAGCCATGGGCCGCGCCCAGGATCAGCCTTTTGGCGTCGTCGGGACCTAGATTCAGGATGATATAGGTCGCGAACCTGTCGGCGGCATCCTCCTGCCCTCCGAAATTCGGCACGGAGAGCAGATCGAAGACGGCATGACCCATCTCGTGGGCGAAGGCATAGAAGAACTGGCCGGCAACGGCGTCGTCCGGCGTCAGTCCGGATTTAGTCACTTGCTTCGGCATGGTCTTCTTGATGTGCTCGAGATGCTCGTAGCACACGCTGATGACCCCCCGCTGGTACCAGGCATTGGCCACTCCATCGCATCCCACCATTCTGAGGGTTAGCTCGGTCGGCAGCCGGACAGCACTGAAAATTTCCTGCAATCTCTCGAGCGCCTTTCGCTTCTTGAGCATTTCGTAAATGTATTGATGCTGCGGGTTCGTGGGGACGACATACTCGATGCGGATGCGACTTGACTGAAAGTCGGAGGCGGCATTGGCACCTACCATGTCAAACAGGGCGATGCAGCCAGCAATCAACAGCGTTTTGGAAGCATACATCGCTGCACTCCTCGTGCCTGCCTTGGCAGGCCTTCGGCTAGTTGGTTCTCGTGAGGTCGGCCCTGCGGCTTGACCCTACGTGCAGGCCAATGAGCGCAACACCGGTGAAAGCACTGACACCACCTCGCACGTGACCCGATCGCTTCCAAGCGTCCTGCGGCGGCTCGGCCTGTCCGCCCGCGACGCGCCTAGGCCTCGACGATTTCGTTGCGGATCGCGTAGCGCACGAGCGAGGCCGAAGACGACAGGTTGAGCTTTCGCATCACTGCGGAGCGGTGCGTTTCCACCGTCTTGATGCTGATGTTGAGCACGCTGGCAATCTGCTTGTTGCTATGTCCTTCCGCAATCAGCTGCACGACACCTCGTTCGCGAGGTGTAAGCGCGAACCGGTCTTGACCCGGCTTCTTGAGGAAGGAATCGAGCAAAGCTTCCGAGACCTTGGCGGTGAAGAACGGCTTGTGCTGCGCTAGCGACTCGATCGCGGCGATCAGGAAGCGGGATGCGTCCGACTTGAGCAGAAAGCCGCGGGCACCGGCGGCCAGCAGGTCGCAGATGAGAGCTTCGTTGTCGTGCATGGTGAATATCAGCACTTCCGTCCGTGGCAGCCGCGCACGGATTTGCCGCGTCGCCTCTATACCGTTGACCGACGGCAAGGCATAGTCGAGAACAGCAATGTCGGGCTTGAGCTCAAGGGCGGTTGCGATAGCCTCTTTGCCGTCCAAGGCCTCGCCCACCACTTCCCACTTGGGTTGGGATTCCAGGATTCTGCGGAGGCCGGACCTCACTACCTCATGGTCGTCGGCGATCAAGATGCGGGTCATGAGGGCCGGACACCGCTTCGCTGCGGCTCGCTGCGAGAAGTTCAGAGGATGATTGCTCGCGGCCTATTCGGCTGAACCCTGGCGCCAACAGCGCTGAACCGTTAGTGGCGACCTTTGCGGTGGCCGGGCGCTTGGGTCGGACTGGCGGCTACGGAACGAAATTGCCGTAGCCGCCTCCATCATGCACTATTGGCGTCCTCAAGCGGACGAGGCTCGAACGCTCACGGTTCGCCAGCACCGGAAAATGCTTCCGCCGCCCAGCCAGTGTACAAGAAGCTCTTGCCGCCGGCAGGATCGGTGTCCACAAGGTAGAGCTTGTCGCCGGCTCGAACGATGATGGCTCCTGTCTTCACTTCTTGCGCTCCCAGCTTCGCCAGATGCGCAGTCGGATCGGTCTTTGCCGTCCCTTTTACGATGTTGAAGGTCTTGGGATCCACGTGGATGCCCTCGCTGATTTTGAGAGCACCGAGTTTCGCTCGTTCTTGCGCCGAGACTGCAAGCATTGACGTCGAGGCGGCAAATCCGATTGCTGCCCCCAGAGCAAGTAGAGTGATGCTGCGTGCGAACATGAACGGCTCCTGCGCGATTGGTTTGGCTGCACATCAGGCAATCAAGCCTGCCTGACCATAGTCATGTGCAGCCCCTCGTGCGGTATCGGTAGAAACACCCGACAATGCCGGGGCCACGCCTGAGTACCGCCGTTCAACAACGCCCGCCGCCTCGTGTGGTGGCCGCGTGGCACTTCGATTTGACGTCGCTGGCTCCGCAGTGAAATCCCCGTCGGCTGCTGCACATTGATCACAGTCTCGGCTCCCCCGTGGGGATATTCTTATCCTTGGTTGGACCGGATTTTTTCTGGTCCCTCCAGGGGTGTAGCAAATGCGATCGGGGGATGGCGCGATGCGCGGGGGGTTGTTTGCCGTTCTTGCGTTGGTCTCGACATTCACTGGTGTCGAAGCATCATGTGTGGATCCCTCGACGCTCGTCCACTCCACAGTGAACATCTCCAGGGACTTCGGCGAGGCAGAGCGAAAGGAAACGCCCGGCATACTTGGCATACGCGGCACCGGCTGGTTCCTTTCCCCTCGGCTGATCGTAACGGCAGCGCATGTTGTGGAGGCCATGCATCTCTCAACACAAGACTGGAAGGAGATCGAGATTCGCGAAAGGGAGAGCAAGGGATTGCTCTCCGTCCGCATCCTCGGGCTTGCGGGCGAGCACTCCGAGAAAATGGCCGTTGTCGAACTAAAGACAGCGTTTCCCAGTGCCGTTGCCCTTCGGATCAGGACGGACCGTCTCATTCCGGATGAGCATGTAGTCAGCCTTGGCTATCCCAACAGTCGTCTGCGCTTCGCCGGCGGTCGGTTCGTTGAATACGGGGCCGACAAAAAATTTGCCGGTGCGGCGCTGCTGGAAATGCACGACGGGAACGACCGGCTGGTGCTCGATCATGGTGCCTCGGGAGCACCCGTGTTGGATTGCAGCGGCCGAGTGGTGGCAGTCGTCAGCACGCTCATCACACAGACGGTGAGCCTGCCGTCTGGTGCGGTGCGAGTCTCGACTGCGTGGCAGACCCCCAACGTGGTCTCCATACCGGCTGAAGTGCTGAGGGGTTTCGTCCGGTCCGAGTGAGTGCCGCGGCAGGGGCCGATCGAGCTCTTGGTATGTCGCCGGCGTTCCTCCGAGTGCACAAGCCCGATCCCGCAGATACGCCCCGTGGCTAGGGAATCTCCATACTGATTTATCGGGTTCATCCCGAGCGAATTGCTGTTCGGACAACCATAACCTCCGCCGTCATGCGCCACACGCCGCGCACCTTCAGCCGTGGGGCGGGTACTCATATCTGCGTTTTCGCCAGACCTTTTGAGCAGCAGGAGAACACCATGACCGACCGCTCCCACGACAAACCGCAAGACACGGCGCAGCACAACGGTGGAAGAATAAAACGGCGTGATCTGTTGCTCAGTGGAGGCTCCCTCGCGGCCGCGTCGGCCCTGTCGGCGGCCGGCCTCGCAAGGACGGCGCAAGCCCAGCAACAAGCTCCGGCACCGGCCGCCCGGCCGGGGCAGAAGCCGAACATCCTGTTCATCATGGGAGACGACATCGGCTGGATGCAGCCGAGCATCTACCATCGCGGCTTGATGGTCGGCGAAACGCCCAACATCGACCGAATCGGACACGAAGGCGCGATGTTCACGGACTACTATGCCGAGCAGAGCTGCACGGCGGGGCGTTGTGCCTTTATCACCGGAATGAATCCCCTGCGAGCCGGCATGATCATGCCGCAGCTCCCCGGCAGCCCGTCATATCTGAAGCCCGGCACCCCGACGATCGCCAGGGTTCTGCTCGATCTCGGCTACACCACTGGCGAGTTCGGCAAGAACCACCTCGGTGATCACACCGACGCGCTGCCGACGGCGCACGGCTTCCAAGAATTCTGGGGCTACCTCTATCACCTCGACGCGATGCAGGGGGTGAGCTTCCTTGACATTAACAGGACACCGACCGAGCAGACCGTTGCTCCACCCTGCAGGAACACACCGATGCCCGGCCTGGTCGAGGTCCCCGGCTCCGTGGATCCGAGGACGACGATTTGCTTGACGCCGCCGCGCAACGTGCTGTCGTGCAAGTCCCCCGACGGCACGGCGAGGAACCAGCGCGTCACCGATGAGGGCCCGCTGACGCTCGAGCGCTCGAAAACCGTGGACGAGGAAATCTCCGCCAAGGTCGTCGACTTCCTCGACCGCAACGACCCGAGAAAGACCAACAAGCCGTTCTTCGTTTGGTACAACCCGGCGCGAATGCACATCACCACCGTGCTGTCGGACAAGTACATGGCCATGGTGGGTGAGCGCGGCGGCAAGGACTGGGGCGTCAACGAAGCCGGCATGAAGCAGATGGACGACAACATCGGCCTCGTGCTGAAGAAGATCGACGACATGGGCCAGACCGATAACACCATCGTCGTCTTCACCACCGACAACGGCGCCGAGACCATCACCTTCCCGGACGGTGGCACGACCCCCTTCAAGGGCGGGAAGTTGACCACCTGGGAGGGCGGCATGCGCGCGCCGATGGTCATTCGCTGGCCGGGCGTCATCAAGCCGGGCACGGTTCACAACCAGATATTCTCCGGCCTCGACTGGATGCCTACGCTTGTCGATATCGCCGGCGGGCCCAAGGCCGACGCGTTGAAGAAGCAGATCGAGGCCGGCGCGTACTCCGGCTTTACCAAGACCACGCTCGACGGCGTCAACCAGCGTGACTTCCTGGAAGGCAAGTCGAAATCGGCGCGCGACTACATCTTCTACTATTCCGGCAAGGACCCTTCGGCGGTCCGGTACAAGAATTGGAAGATGTACTTTGCGATGGTGTCCGACGCACCCGCGGGCTTCGTTACTGGCGTGGTCCCCTACCACTGGACCCAGGTCGTCAACATCAAACGCGATCCCTTCGAGACGTCCATTGGCTCGCAAAACAAGACGCTCTTTGGTATGGGCGGAGCGATCGCAGCACCTGTCACTGCCTACGTGTATGACTGGAACCTCCTGCCGATCGGCCAGCAGATGTGGCTGAAGGAGCTCGAGACCTACGTCAACTTCCCGCCACTGCAGACCCCGTCGAGCTACAATCTGGAACAGGTCATGCAGCAGGTCCGGGAAATGAGAACGAGCGGTCGCGCCGACTAGCCGGCGTTGAGCGACGTGACGCGACCTGGCGGACGCCCCACGAGGCGTCCGCACCCCCGAGATGGTGCAAGCCCGATCCCGCAGATACGCCGCTGGCTAGGGAATCTCCATACTGATTTCTCGGGTTCATCCTGAGCGCATTACCGCTCACCGGTGTTTACGGTCCCAGCGTCCACGGCATGCCTGCGCGTCTTTGGCAACGTTGTGAGGCACACCGTTTTTTGTAGGTGCAGGAGAATCCCATGACCGACAGTCCCCACGACAATCCGCAAGACACCGCGCACAACAAAGGCGAAGGATTGGAGGTAGACCGGCGCGACATGCTGCTAATCGGGGGCTCTCTGGCTGCGGCATCGGCAGTATCAGGCGCCGGCTTTACGTCGACGGCCCAAGCCCAGCAGCAGACACCGGCACCGTCAGCACAGCGATCAGGGCGGCGGCCGAACATCGTCTTCATCATGGGCGACGACATCGGCTGGTTCAACATTGGCGCCTACCACCGAGGCATGATGTCGGGCAAGACGCCCAACCTGGACAGGCTGGCGTCGCAGGGCATGCTGTTCACGGATTATTACGCAGAGGCTAGCTGCACGGCGGGCCGGGCCGCATTCATCACCGGCGAGATCCCCCTGCGCACCGGCCTGACGACTGTCGGCCAGGCCGGCGCCGACGTCGGCATGCCGGCCCAGGCCTGCACGATCGCCACCGCGCTCAAGGCGCAAGGCTATGCCACCGGACAATTCGGCAAGAACCACCTGGGCGACCTGAACAAGTTCCTGCCGACGCTACATGGCTTCGATGAGTTCTTCGGGTATTTGTACCACCTCGACGCCATGTCGGACCCCTACTGGTACTCCTTCCCCAGGGACGTTGCCTTTTATAACAAGTACGGGCCGCGCAACCTTGTCCGCTGCACGGCGACCGACACCGACGACCCGACGGTGATGCCGCGTTGGGGCAGGGTCGGCAAGCAGCGGATCGAGGACGAGGGGCCGCTGGCTCCGTTCCCGGACATGTCCAACGTGCCGAACATGTGGGAGGGTTTCCAGAAGGCCAAGTACAACATGACGACCTTCGACGAGGTCCTGGTCGACAACTCGAAGCGTTTCATGGACAGGGCGGTGAAGGAGGGCAAGCCGTTCTTCCTCTGGCACAACACGACGCGCATGCACGTGTGGACCTTCCTCTCCGACGAAGTACAAATCGCATGATGAACAACGAGACCAACTTCGGCCTGGAGGAAGCCGGAATGAAGCAGTTGGACGACTCTGTCGGCGCCCTCATGAAGCACCTGGAGGATATCGGCGAGGCCGACAACACCATCGTCATCTTCAGCACCGACAACGGCGCCGAGGTGTTCACCTGGCCTGACGGCGGCATGACGCCTTTCAAGGGCACCAAGGGCACCGCCTATGAGGGCGGCTTCCGCGCACCGTGCATCGTCCGCTGGCCGGGCAGGATCAAGCCCGGCACGGTCCAGAACGGCCTGTTCTCCAGCCTCGATTGGTTCCCGACCCTCGTCGCAGCGGCCGGCAACCCGAACATCACCGAGCAGCTGCTCAAAGGCGTCAGGCTCGGCGACCGGACCTACAAGAACCACCTCGACGGCTACGACCAGACGGACCTCCTGCAGGACAAGGGGCCTTCCCGGCGCCGCGAGTACTTCTACTTCGCAGGGCCACACCTGGGCGCCCTGCGCCTCGATGATTTCAAGTTCCAGTTCTTCCGCCAGCCGGGAGGCTGGCCCGGCGCGAAGATCACCACCGACATGCCGGGCATGGTGAACATCCGCCAGGACCCCTTTGAACGAACGCCGTCCATCAACTCCGAGAACCTGAACAATCTCGGCCGGCGGCTACATGAACGATTTCTATGCCCGGGAGTTCTGGCGGTTCGTCCTCGTCCAGGAGAAGGTCGCGGAGCTGGCCAAGACAGCCATCGAATTCCCGCCGATGCAGGATCCGGCGTCCTTCAACCTGGAGGCGGTGAAGCAGCAGGTCGAGGCGCGATCAGGAACAAGCCTGGACAGTAGTTTGCCGCCCCGCTCCTGCTTGGGAGTCGAGCGCCATGACCTCGACCCCGACTGGTGGCGTCAGCCGCCGAGTTATCCTCTCAACCTTGGCGGCACTTCCTGTCGCTGCGGGAGTGCTGCCGCGCACATCCGCACGGGCGCAAGGTGCCGATCCGCTGCCATCCTGGAACGATGGTCGCGCCAAGCAGTCCATCCTGGATTTCGTGGCAGCGGTGACCCGAGAGGGTTCGTCCGACTTCGTGCCCGTCCCGGAGCGCATCGCCACCTTCGACAACGACGGCACATTGTGGATCGAGCAGCCGATGTACGTGCAGCTGGCGTTTGCGCTCGACCGCGTGAAAGCACTCGCCCAGCAGCATCCGGCTTGGAAGACCAAGCAGCCCTTCAAGGCGGTGCTCGACGGCGACATGAAGACCTTGGCCGCGTCGGGCGAGCGCGGCTTGCTCGAGCTGATCCTGGTAAGCCACGCCGGCATGACCACCGACACCTTCGAGGCGGTGGTCATGCGATGGCTGGCCTCGGCCCGCCATCCCAGATTCAACGAGCCATATACCAGCCTCGTCTATCAGCCGATGCTCGAAGTGCTGGCCTATCTGCGAGCCAACGGCTTCCAGACCTTCATCGTCTCGGGCGGCGGCGTCGAGTTCATGCGGCCATGGACCGAGCGGGTCTACGGGGTCCCGCCCCAGCAGGTGGTTGGGTCCAGCATTAAGACCCGCTTCCAGATGCGGGACGGAGCACCGACTCTGTTTCGCCTGGCCCAGGTCAATTTCATCGATGACAAGGCAGGCAAACCGGTCGGCATCAATGAGCATATCGGCCGGCGCCCGATCGCTGCCTTCGGCAACTCGGACGGAGATCTCGAGATGCTGCAATGGACCACCCTTGCAGGTGATCGTCGACGTCTCGGTCTCATCGTCCACCACACCGACGCCGACCGCGAGTATGCCTACGACCGCCACACGCCATTCGGCCGGCTGGATCTGGCCCTTGATGCGGCTCACCTGAACCGCTGGACCGTCGCCAGCATGAAGGACGACTGGAACCAGATTTTTCCTCCCGGCGTAAACCTGCAGGGTGTTGGAGGCAGGGCACTTCGCTAGCCACGCCCTTTCGGGATTGCTGGGCCGTTTGGTAATCGGGAGCTCGCGAATGGCGCACGACCGCAACATCAAGTTGATTGCAATTCTTGCTTTCGCGGTGCTCGGCAGCCCACCGGCGTACGCCTGCGGGTGGTGGGACTGCCGCGATGGCTACGGCTATCGCAATCCGGCGCGTGTCTATGGCTATTCGAAGCAGGTTCGCTCGAAAGCGCGCGTGCGTGGGTTAAGCCGCGCGGACCTTATAGGAGCAGCGCCTCCGCCCGGAGGCAACGCCGGCCTGCAGCCCCCTGGTTTTCTTTCCGCCGCGGGCATCATGGGCAGCGCATTGCCGGGCCCCGGCCCTTCGCTCTTTGGATCGGCACCTAGCTACTACTACTACCAAACCCCTTCAGTTCGCGGTTGGCAGCGGCGATACCAGGGAAGATCGCAGCGCTTTCGATAGATGCTTACGCACCGGCAGCTTTCGGTGACTGACCTCACCCGGGGCATCATGCAGTTGCCGGAGCGCAACGATCGCGCACCAACTCAAGGTGGCAGACAATACATTTCCGCGGAGTGATTTGCCGCGAATCAATTCGGCACGTAGCCATTCCTCAGTCGGCGTCTCTTCCGGCAGACGCAATAGAGGGGTGCAAGATGTTCTGCTCGCAGCGCAATTGCCTTGTCGGTGCCTTTGCAGCGGTATGCGCAACCGTGGGCGCAGCGCAACCGGCCTTGAGTGCAGACTTGGGATCGGCGCCTTCTGCGCCCCCGATTGCTACTCCCTCGCCATGGACGATAGGCGTCACACCTTATAGCTGGCTAACATTTTTGAAGGGTGATGCCGCTGTAAGAGGTCGCACCGCCGAAGTTGACGTCAGTGCGTGGGAGGCGCTTGAACATCTCGATGCCGTGCCGTGGATGAGCTACATCGAGGCGCGTAGCGGTCGGCTGTCCTTCTACAACGACATTTTCCTTGCCAAGCTCGGCATCGACGTAGGCGGAGCAAGAACCTTCGGGGGCGCCACGCTGGATGCGACGCTTGGACTCGATTTCACTCAAACAATCATCGAGGTCGGTGGAACCTACGAGATTGCCAAGTGGTCGTCAGGCGGCGGCTCACACGCCACCGCTATCGATGTGCTTGCCGGGGCCAGATACTGGCACCAGGACCTGTCACTGCGTCTCGCCCTGACGGGAACGCTGAACACTACCGGGCTATTCCTGACCGGAGGTCGGGCAATCGCTCGCTCAGGCTCCGTGGATTGGGTCGATCCTCTAGTTGGAGCAAGGGTGCGCCACCAGTTGGCGCCCGGTAAGGAATTGGTGCTACGTGGCGATATCGGCGGTTTTGATGTTGGAAGCAGGTTTTCGTGGAACCTGCTCGGCGCCTACAGTTGGACCATCGGCGCTCGCCAGGGCGTGAGCTACGAAGGCATTCTTGGATATCGGCTGTTGAGCGTGGACTACGAAAGAGGCTCAGGCCTCACGACGTACGAATACGATGTCTTGCAGCATGGGCCGATCATGGGGCCGACCGTCAAGTTCTGAAGCCGCGGCGCGCTTTGAGATCCTGCGCCCCGGCACGTGCCATACGGGTTGGTAAGCTTCGCGCCAATTCAGTGTAACTGCCTATACCCAAGACCCGAACCCTACGGAAAATTTCCAGCCTTGAACGCCACAAGGCTGCTGACGCACACCTCTCCTGCTCTTGCGTTCGTCGCGACACTTCAACTTGAAGGTAAATGTTATGCACCAGCACAAGACTTTGCATATCGCGTTGCTAGGGCTCGTTGCGCTCCTGGCTTACGCCAGCGCCAGCCAGGCAGCCGAGCGCAAGGCGGCACGAACGGCGGCGCCGGCGGTAGGCCAGCACAAGGTCATCCTCCTTCGTAAGCGTACCGCGGGGCGCGGCAATTTCCTCATGCGGGGAGGCTACTCCTACGGCAAGTCCGACGTAGCAATGCCGTTTGGCTACTGGCGAGCACCATACGCAGTGGTGAACCAGTCGCCGGGCGGTCCGTTCGACAGCGGCTTCTTCTTCGACTCGGGCCTCACTCCGCTGAACAACGCTCCCTATCCAAAATAGCGAAGCCACACCTTGCACTGGAGCTCCGCGGCTGCGACCGCGCACCTCAGCCCTCGCTGACTTTTTTATCGCGCATCCCGCAATGACTTACCACTGCTCGGTGGCGCAAATGGACGCGGCTTCCTGGGGCACCGCAGAGCGCAATAGCGCTGGGTCGGCGGTCGCGCAGGCCGGCGGCGAAAATGCACGATTTGGCCTTGTCGACGCGTTTGTGGCACAATTTCCAGGTCTGCGCTCTAAGGCTGCTGCGTGACGGGCCGAGTTTTGGTGTGCCAATGGATGCTGCTGACCCGACCATCTTGGCAACAAAGAACTTCTCGACAGCGGATCAGGAGTTGTTTGCGCGTTTCTCGGGCGATCGCAACCCGATGCACATGGATCCGATGGCGGCACGGCGCACGCAGATGGGTGCGCCGGTCGTGCATGGCATGCATCTCGTTTTGTGGTGCTTGGACCGCATCGCCAGCCAGCCGTCCTTTGCGGCCTGCCCGTCTGGAGTCCAAGCGCGGTTCCAGAAGCCTGTATACGTCGGCGAGACGGCATGCGTTCGGCTCGGGCGTCGCACTGACCAGGACGTAACAGCACGGATCGAGGTGGCGGGCGCGCTCATGGCAAGCGTGCGCGTCTCGTTTGTCGACCGCGCCGGGCCCGCCGCCCCAGCGCGGCCCCATGGCAATAGCTCGGGGGCACCTGCACCGGCTCGCTCGCCGCGCGAGCTTCGATTTGAAGATTCGGCTGGACGATCCGGGACGGTCGGCTGCGCCGCGACTGCGAGTGACACAGCAGATCATTTTCCTGCTGCCACGGCTTGGGTGGGAGCCGACCGCGTCCTCGGCCTTGCGATGCTCTCCTATCTTGTTGGTATGGAGTGCCCGGGCCTGCAATCGATCTTCGGAACTGCCGCGGTGGAATTCGCGCCGTCGTCCGGGGCGCCAGTGATTGACTACACGGTTACGACAGCAGACGAACGCGTCAATCTGGTGCGCATGGGCATCAACGGCGCGGGCTTGATAGGCACGGTCGAGGCCTTCGCGCGGCTGCCTCCCGTGGCTCAGATGACCATGGCGTCCGTTTCCAGGTACGTGTCCCGCGGCGAATTTGCTGGCCAGCGTGCCCTGATTGTCGGCGGCTCACGCGGGCTGGGCGAGCTTACAGCCAAGGTGACGGCGGCGGGCGGCGGACATCCGATCATAACCTACGCGCGCGGCATCGCCGACGCCGAGGTGTTGCAGCGCGAGATAGTTGGACTTTGGCGCGAGTTGCGACGTGCTGCGTTACGATGCAACCCAGCCGGCGGCGCTGCAGCTGACTGCGCTACGCGAGCCGCCAACTCAGCTCTACTACTATGCAACCGGCCAGATCTTCAGACGCAAGAGTGAGGTCTTCCAAGAGGATCTTTTCCGCGAATTCTGCGCCATCTACGTCTCCGGCTTCTACAACTTGTGCGCGTCGCTCTCGCCACCTAGTGGCGGCGCGCTCGCAATCTTCTATCCCTCGTCGATCGCCGTCGAGCAGCGGCCGCGCGACCTCGCCGAATATGCGATGGCCAAGGCGGCAGGGGAGATTTTATGCGCCGAGCTGGCCCGCAGCATGCCTAGCAGGCGAGTGGTCGTGAAGCGGCTGCCGCGAATCCTCACCGATCAGACGGCGTCGGTGCTGCCCGTAAAAGAGCGCGTCCGCGATCGAGGTGCTACTGCCGATCATTCGCGAGATGCGAGGACGGTGAGCCGATCCCGTGACAAAGCTTTCACTCGACGTCGGCGTGCCGCACGCCGCCTCTGGCTCTTAACTATTTTGCGCGCGTGGATGATGCGGTTTGTGGCAGACTGGTTTACGAAAACTCGACTGGCCACGGTCGTGGCACGCATTGTCGGCTGAGGCGCAATAGCGCAGGCACGGATTTGGCCATCGCTACCTTTTCCCCTTGCTCGAGACGTGATTTTTGTTGTCATGGAAAGGGATTACGTCGTCGCTCGGCTTGTCCTGGTAGGTCGAGTTATTGCCGTGCAAGCGGCACGCGGGGTCTTGGCTGGCAATGAGTGCGCTTGACCTATACTGGCTGCCCGAACTCCCAAATTGGGCGACCTCCCTCAAGTCCGTCAACGGCACCGACAAGGCGTGGCCTGAGCTGCGTGCGCTCGCAAATGCGCGCTTGGACTTCCTGCGCACCAACATCCTCGACAAGACACTGCAGCGCCATCTGTCAGGCGAGCAGTTGCCATCCGGTCTCGACACGAAGCCGGTGCGACTAGCGATCCTTTCGTCGTCTACCGCTGATCACTTGCTTGCCGGCCTCCGAGTCGGAGCACTGCGTCGAGGCCTGTTCCTGACGACGTACATCGGCGACTATGGCTAGTATCTGCAGGAGCTGAATGACCGCAACTCGCGGCTATACCCCTTCAAGCCAACCGCAGTCCTGTTTGCGTTCGAAGCGGTGAATTTGATTGGCGCGCCAGACGCCGCGCGGGATATGAAGTCCGCCGCCCTTGCAATCGATGGCGCCATCGAAAAGCTGCGCCAGATGTGGCGCTTGGCCACCGAGGCGTGTCGTGGCCAAGTCATTCAACAGACCGTGCTTCCCATGGCGCCGGCCCTTCTCGGCAGCAACGAGCATCGTCTGCCCGGGTCGCAACGCGCGATGATCGAGCGCCTGAACGCTCGCTTGCGCGAGGCGGCCGAGCTAGACGGCGTCGATATCCTCGCTTTGGACGATCGCATTACCCAAGACGGCCTCGATGCTTGGCATGATCCCGTTTTTTGGCATCGCGCGAAGCAGGAGATTTCGCCGATTGCAACGCCGCTCTACGGCGATTTGGTGGCCCGCCTGCTGGCGGCGCAGCAGGGCCGGTCCAGCAAATGCCTCGTGCTCGATCTCGACAACACGCTTTGGGGAGGGGTCATTGGCGACGACGGGCTCGACGGCATTGTGCTTGGGCAGGGCAGCGCGCTTGGGGAGGCCTTTGTCTCTTTCCAGAGCTATGCTCAGGAGCTTTCGCGGCGCGGCGTGATCCTCGCCGTCTGCTCCAAGAACGATGAAGCCAACGCGCTGGCACCGTTCGAAAAGCATCCCGACATGGTCCTTCGGCGATCCGACATCGCCTGCTTCGTTGCCAACTGGCAGGACAAGCCCGCGAACCTGCGCGCGATCGCGCAGACGCTGAACATCGGCTTGGATTCGCTTGTTCTGGCCGACGACAATCCGTTCGAGCGCAACATGGTTCGGCGCGAGCTTCCGATGGTGGGCGTTCCCGAGCTGCCGGAGGATCCGGCGCTCTATGCTCGTTGCGTCGCCGATGCGGGGTATTTCGAAGTGCTCCGCATCACGACTGAAGAAAGTTGATCGGCGAGTATCGCCCCACTGCCAAGAATGACATGGTGCGCGAGCACTATGCCAAGCTCGGCTTCTCCATCACCGCCACGGGGGCGGATCGCACGACGCGCTGGGCCCGCGCCGTCACCGACTTCGTGCCCAATCCCACCTTCATCCAAATACAACAAGGCTGATGCAACCGTGACCGACGAACAGATTTCTGGCAGACCTCACTGACATATGTCGTCAGGTTTTCGCCGATGACAGCATCGTGCTGACACTCAACACCACAGCGGAGGATGTCGAAGGCTGGGACTTGTTCAATCACATCAACATCCTGGTCGCCGTCGAGCTGCGCTACGGAATCAAGTTCCACACGGCGGAGGTCGAGGAGCTTAGGAACATAGGACACCTCGTCCAGTTGATCCGGGCAAAACTGAAGGGCTGAGCGAAGGCCCTGAGCCACGGTTTCAACTCGTTTGCTTTTATATTTGTGTTTGCCGAATGGTTGGGCGATTACCTGATGGAGTTCAGGGCGTGTGCGGTCCGAACTCGCGCAGAATGGTGTCGAAAGGCGATAGGAAGTAAGAGGCACCGGGACCTCGCCCGATTGTAGGCGCACCGATCGCCCTTCGCATGGCACCGACTTGCTCATCCGATCACGTACCGCGTGGCTTCGCCCGTGCGGTGGGCATTGCCGAGGCCGGATCGTCGGGCCAGGGGTGACGTGGATAGCGCCCTTTCATCTCTGCTCTAACCGCCGCCCAGGATCCCTTCCAGAAGCTCGGAAGGTCGCGCGTGATCTGGATCGGCCGCTGCGCCGGCGAGAGCAGGTGCAAGGTGAGAGGCAGTCTTCCGTTCGCGATCGAAGGATGCCGCGTGAGCCCGAACAGCTCCTGCACGCGGATGTGGAGTGCGGGTGCACCGGCGCCCTCGTAGTCGATGGCGTGACGATTGCCCGTGGGCGCCTGGAAATGCGTCGGTGCTTCCTCATCCAAACGCCGCTTCAAGCTCCATGGCAGCAGCGCATCGAGCGCTGCGCCGAGGTCATCGGCGCCGATCTCGGACAGCTTTGTCTTGCCGGCTAGGAAAGGGGCAAGCCACTCCGCGACCCTATTGGCGAGCGCGGCATCGGTCAGGTCCGGCCATACTTCCCCTCCGGCCGCACGCAAGAATTCGACGCGCTGGCGGAGCTGGATTTGCGCCTTGCTCCACGGCAGACGGGTCAATCCGAGCATTGCGATTCCCTCGGCAAGCAGGCGTGCTGTCTCCTCGCTCGCCACCACCGCGCGTGGCGCCGTTGCCATTGTGATGGCCCCCAGCCGGCGCACGCGGCGCGCCCTTAGCGCGGCCGCGTCCTGATCGAATCCAACCTCGTCCGACTCGCGGATACGTTTGCCCGCCGCTGCAACAATGTCAGCCTCGTCAGCTGCGGCCGCGAGCAGGATACGCGTTGACGCCGCCGCGCCCGACAACTCGGCCGCGACGAGGAAAGGAGATCGCGCCAAGGGATGCGTCGCGTCGAGGTTGGCGCCGCGGCCATTGGCTAGGAGGAACTGGCCGGGTGTGCCGCGTGCCTTGCCGATCCGCTCAGGATACGCAAGCGCCAGCAGCCGTGCGATCGGCATCGTCTCAGCTGGCTTCTGCGTGGAATGACCCGCGCCCGCCATCCGAGCCCAGCCCCCCGCCAGCCTCCGCATGTCATGCGCGCGGCGCGAGCGGTCACGGCGAAACTCGTCCAGCCGATGGGCGAGATCGGCATCGTTGCCGCCCAGTCCGCGCTCCACGATCACCGTGGCGATGTCGGCTGCCTCCTGCGCGTGGCCCAGCTCCGCCGCCGAGATCACCATGCGCGCAAGTCGGGGCGGCAACGGCAGCGCCCTCAGCCGCCTGCCGATGGGCGTGATCCGGCCGTCCGGGTCGAGCGCCTCCAGCTCTGTCAGCTCCTCGCGGGCGGCATCAATGGCCGCGGACGAGGGCGGATCGATCCAGGGCAGAGAGCGCGGATCGGTTGCTCCCCATTCCGCGCAGTCCAGCAACAAACCTGCAAGATCAGCGGAACGAATCTCCGGCTCGGCGAAAGGAGCAAGGCTCTGCGTTTGCCGCTCGTCCCACAAGCGATAGCAGACGCCGGGCTCGGTACGGCCGGCACGGCCCCTCCGCTGGTCGGCGGCCGCGCGAGACACACGCACGGTCTCGAGCCGGGTCACGCCGACATCGGGCTCGAAGCGCGGAACGCGCGCAAGGCCGCTGTCGATGACCACACGCACGCCTTCGATGGTGATTGATGTCTCGGCGATCGAGGTGGCAAGCACCACCTTGCGGAGGCCGTTGGGCGCTGGCATTAGCGCACGGTCTTGCGCCTCGATGTCCATCGCGCCGTAGAGGGGCGCAAGCACGACCGCCGAAGCATCGATGCGCTCCTTCAGCCGCTCCTCGACACGCCGGATCTCGCCTTGCCCGGGCAGAAAGGCCAGGATGGAGCCAGAGTCCATTCGCAGCGCCTGCATCACCGCGTCAACCATCTGGTCCTCGATGCGCGCATTGGCATCGCGGCCGAGATATCGGGTCTCCACCGCAAAAGCGCGACCTTCACTAGCAATAACGGGGGCTTCGCCAAGCAGTTGCGCTACCCGCGCGCCGTCGAGCGTCGCCGACATCGGCAGAATGCGCAGGTCATCGCGCAGGCCGCGCTGGCATTCGAGCGCGAGGGCAAGCCCGACGTCGGCGTCGAGCGAGCGCTCGTGGAACTCGTCAAAAAGCACCGCACCGATGCCGGAGAGCTCGGGATCGTCGATGATCATCCGGGTGAAGACGCCCTCAGTGACGACCTCGACGTGTGTCCTAGGTCCCGATTTCGAGACCAGGCGAGCGCGCAATCCGATCCGCTCACCGACAGCCTCCGACAGGGAGTGCGCCATGCGCTCGGCGGCGGCCCGAGCGGCGATGCGGCGCGGCTCCAGCACCAAGATTTTCTTACCCTGGAGCCAGCTTTCCTCCATCAGAGCGAGGGGGACGCGTGTCGTCTTGCCGGCCCCGGGCGGCGCGACGAGGACGGCCGAGTTGCGCAAGGCCAAGGACGAACGCAAGTCGTCCAGGGCGGCGTCAATCGGCAGCGGCGTTGCGAACCTCATGGCGGCTGTGAGTTGCCTACGTCGAAGTGGTCGTCCAGCCGGAAGCTTGCGGCCGCTTATCTCACTCTCAGCACCAGCTTGCCGCGGAAATGCCGCGCCTGGCTGATGCGGAGCGCGTCGGCGGCCTCGTGCAGCGGAAACACGCGCGTTTCCGGCACACGCACAGCACCTGTCGCCTGCAGATGAACGATGCGCTCGAGATGCGGGCGATCGCGGCCGACTGCGGGGCGCAAAGACTGTACGTCAGGACGCGGCGAGGCCGGAGCCTTGGCTCCCGAACCGATAAAGGCGGCGCGTCCGCCCGGCCTCACGACCGAGAACGAGCGCGTCGCCACCTCGCCGCCGACCGTCTCGAAGACCGCGTCGACGTCTTTCACCACGCGGGTGAAGTCGTCCTTGTTGTAGTCGATGACCTGATCGGCACCGAGGCCCTTGACGTAAGTGTGGTTGGCCGCGCTGGCAGTGGTGATGACACGGGCACCAATATGCTTCGCGAGCTGGACGGCAAATCCGGCGACGCCACCGGCGGCGCCCTGAATGAGAATGGTTTCGCCACTCTTCAGCTTGATCGTGTCCTCGATTGCAACGAGCGCCGTCAGGCCCGTGAGCGCAAGAGCCGCGGCCTCGACGTGCGAGAGAGAATGCGGTTTGGCGCAGAGAATCGCCGCCTTCTCGGCGACTTTCTCCTGGTAGGTGCCATCGCGTCCGCCTGCCAGCACGCCGAACACGGCCTCACCGAGCTTGAAGTCACTGACGCCAGCTCCCAGCGCGCTCACAACGCCGGAGAAGTCGCGACCGAGCACGTACGGAAACGTGGCAATAGGGGCATATGTACCCTCGAGGATCTTGATGTCGGCGCCGTTGACGCTTGCAGCGTGCACGTCAACCACGACCTCTCCCGGTCCGGCCAACGGGTCCGGCATGTCTCCATAGCGCAGAACGTCGGGACCTCCATGGCGATCCATGATGACGGCCTTCATTGAGACGTTCTCCCTGATCGGATCGGAAGCCCTTGCTTCATGCACTGCCCTTCACTTGGCCTCGCCGGCCTTGACGCCAGCGCTTTCGATCAGCTTTGCCACACGCGGCAGGTCGGCCGCGAACAAGCGCCCATGCGCCTCCGGCGTCAGGTCCTTCTCCGGGAAAGGCACGGTCCCGAGCTGCTTGAGCCTGGCCATGATGCCAGGGTCGGAGACTGCCTTGCGCAGGGCCGCGTTCAGCGCGCCGACCGTTTCCTTGGGCGTCCCCTTCGCCACGTAGAGCCCATGCCACATGGTGTAGCTGAGCTCGGGCATGCCGAGCTCGGCCGTGGTCGGCACGTCCTTCAGCTGCTCCAGCCGCTCCGCCGACGTGATGGCGATGCCGTGCAGCGTCCCGGCCTGGATCTGCGGCAGAGCATTGGTCACCTGGTCCCACAGCAGATCGATCTGCCCGGCGATGAGATCGGTGATGGCCGGCGCCGAGCCGCGATAAGCCACGAACGTCGGCTTGAAGCCGAGCACATTGCCCATCATCACGGCGCACAGGTGGCTGTTGGTGCCGATGCCGCCGTGCGCGAAGTTCGCTTTCGCGCCCTGCGCCCTGATCCAGCCCACGTGGTCCTTCGGGCCTGCGCCGGGAATCGACTTGCGGCCGATCAGCACCATCGGCGCGTTGTTGACGAGGCCGACCGGCTCGAAGGCGGTCTGCGTGTCATAGCGCAGGTTGTTGAACAGGCTCGGTGCCGCCAGCAGCGCAACGTGATTGATGAGGACGCTGGAGCCGTCGGGGGTGGAACGGGCAACGCGCTCGTTCGCCAACGTGCCGCCGGCCCCGACCGCGTTCTCGATGACGACTGACTGACCGAGCACGCGCGACATCTGATCGCCGATCAGGCGTGCCACCGTATCGGTGCCGCCGCCGGCCGCGTACGGCACCACCAGAGTTACCGTCTTGGAGATTGCCTGCGCCTCGGCCGCCGGCGCGAGCCCGGCAAGCACAAGGCCGACGCCGACCAGCACGCGCGTGCGAAGCCCAATGATCATGGTCGCCACCTCCCGTTTCTCGGTTCTATGATCGCTCACCTTCTCTGGGCAGAGCGGTCGCATGCGCAAGGCTACGCTGCCGCCCGCCGCACAGCAACGGCAACCGGGCGGATCTGCGCTACAGCGACGCAGATCAGCAAAAAGATTTGGTCCACGCTCCAGACACGTTAGGCTCAGACCGCAAGAACAGCCGAGCGAACGCCGGTGCATCGTTCATCAGCTATGGGAGGAAGGAAAATGCCGCGTCGAACTCTGGCCGGGCTCGCGGCCGCCGCTGCAATTCTCGGCCTGCTTGCCGGAGCATCACTGGCGCAGGACAAGTGGCCGGCGAGACCCGTGACGATCATCGTGCCGTTCGCGGCCGGCGGCAACACCGACGTCATGGCGCGCATCTTCTCCGAGCACTTGTCGAAGAGGCTCGGGCAGCAGTTCATCGTCGAGAACAAGGCCGGCGCGGGCGGCGTCACCGGCCTCAATAGCATGGCCAAGGCAGCCCCTGACGGCTACACCATCGCTGTCGCAACCTCGGGCGGCATCGCCATCAATCCGGTGCTGATCAAGGAGAAGATTCCCTACAACGTCGAGAAGGACTTCACCTATCTCTACGGCATGGCCGCGCAGCCGAACATCTGGCTCGCTCACCCGTCGGTCCCTGCCAAGACCATGCCGGAGCTGATCGCTTGGCTGAAGGCGAATCCGGAGACACCCTATGCCACCTCCGGCATCGGCACGACGCAACACATCTGCGGGGAGATGCTGGCGGACGCCACGGGCGTGAAGATCTCGCCGGTCCCCTACCGCGCCTCCAACCAAAGCATCCAGGATCTGGTTGGCGGCCAGATCAAGCTCGCCTGCGACAACTTCGCGGTGGCTTATGAGCAAGTAAAAGGCGGCAAGCTCAACGCCATCTCGATCACGTCGCCTGGCCGCTATCCGCTCGCCACGGAGATCGCCCCCACCTCGGAGACGCTGCCTGGCTTCGAGCTGATGGCTGCTTTCGGCTGGGTCGGCCCGGCGAACATGCCTGCCGAGATCACCAAGAAGCTGACCGATGAGCTGATTGCCATCGGCAAGGTGCCCGAGGTCCGCACGGCTCTGGAGAAGTTCGGCGTGCTGCAGACGGAGCTGCCTGGCCCCGCCTACGCCGAGGCGCTCCGGAACGAGCGTGCCGCCTACGCGAAGGTCATCGACAAGGCCGGGATCAAGGTGCCCTGAACTGGATTGGCATCGGGAGAAAGTGCCCCTGCAAGAAGAGGTGGACGCTTGGCGATCCTCAAGTCCCAGATCAATCCCAGCTCCGAGGCTTTTCAGGCCAACCGTCGCGACATGTTGGCATTGATCGGGGATTTTCGAGCGTTGGAGCAACGCGTACGCGAAACCTCGAACGCCAAGCTGCCGATGTTTCAGAAGCGGGGCCAACTGGCCCCGCGTCAGCGCCTCGCCCATCTGCTCGACCGCGGCTCGCCGTTTCTCGAGCTCTCCACCTTGGCTGGGCTGAACATGCATGACGACGACGGCGCGGAGAACATCCAGGGCGGCGGCGTCATCGCCGGCATCGGCTATGTCTCAGGCGTGCGCTGCGCGATCACGGCCAGCGATTCCGGCATCAAGGGTGGCACCACGGCGCCCATGGGCTTGCGCAAGTCTCTGCGCCTCCAGGAAATCGTGATGCGCAACAAGCTGCCCTTCATCTCGCTGGTGGAATTGGGCGGCGCCAACCTCAACTACCAGGCGGAAATCTTTGTCGACGGCGGCCGCACTTTTGCGAACATGGCGCGCATGTCGGCTTTGGGCATACCGCACATCGCCGTCGTGCACGGCTCATCTACGGCTGGCGGCGCCTACCATCCGGGACTGTCCGACTACGTGGTCGTCGTCAAAGGGCGCTCCAAGATTTTCCTCGCGGGCCCGCCACTGCTGAAGGCCGCCACCGGTGAGATCGCCGTCGACGAGGAGCTTGGCGGCGCCGAAATGCACACCACGGTGTCTGGTGTTGCCGAGTACCTCGCCGAGGACGACACCGACGCTCTGCGCATCGCACGCGAGATCATGGCGCAGCTTCCCTGGAACGAGCGCCTGCCGGCATTGCGCAAGAAGCCGTCCAAGGAGCCACGCTACAGTCCCGACGAGCTTTGCGGTGTCTTTCCTGTCGACTACCGCAAGCCATACGACGTGCGGGAGGTGATCGCGCGCTTGGTCGACGACAGCGATTTTCTCGATTTCAAGGCGCTCTATGGCGCACAAACCGTGTGCGGTCAGGCGGCCATTGACGGCGAGGCTGTCGGCATCATCGGCAACAACGGGCCGCTGGACGCCGAGGGTGCGGTGAAGGCGGCACAGTTCATTCAGCTGTGCGACCAGGCCGACACCCCGCTCGTGTTCCTGCAGAACACCACCGGCTACATGGTGGGCCGTGAGGCGGAGCGTGCCGGCATCGTCAAGCACGGCTCCAAGATGATCCAGGCCGTTGCCAATGCCCGAGTGCCCAAGCTCACCCTGCACATCGGCGCCAGCTTCGGTGCCGGCAACTACGGCATGTGCGGGCGCGCGTACGACCCGGCGTTCATCTTCGCCTGGCCCAACAATCGCATCGCCGTCATGGGGCCGGAACAAGCCGCCGGCGTGCTTGCCATCGTCACCGAGGAAAAGCTCAAGCGCGACGGCAAGCCGGTCGACCAGCAGAAGCTCGCCGCGATGCGGGAGGCCGTCGCCGGCCGCATCGAGAAGGAAAGTACCGCCCTGTTTGCCACCGCGCGCCTTTGGGACGATGGCCTGATCGACCCGCGCGACAGCCGCAAGGTATTGAGTTTCTGCTTGTCGATCTGCCGCGAAGCTCTAGTGCGCAGCCTCAAGCCCAACACGTTTGGCGTCGCCCGCATGTGAGGAGGAACGAGCCCGATGGAGTTCACCGCAAGAACACGACGGCATCCGTCGCAACGTCAAGAAGTTCATCGACGCGGAGATCAACCCGCACGTCGATGAATGGGAGGCGGCCGGCATCTTCCCCGCCCACGACCTGTTCAAGAAGATGGGCAAGCAGGGCTATCTCGGCATCAACAAGCCCACCAAGTACGGGGGCATGGGGCTCGACTACTCCTATCAGCTCGCGTTCATAGAGACGCTGGGCCATATCAAGTGCGGCGGCGTGCCGATGGCGATCGGCGTGCAGACCGACATGGCGACGCCCGCGCTCGCTCGCTTCGGCTCCGACGAGCTGGCCCAAGAGTTCCTGGTGCCCGCCATCAAGGGCGAGATGGTGGCCTGCATTGGTGTGTCCGAGGTGGGCGCCGGCTCCGACGTCGCCTCCGTCAAGACCAGCGCCCGCAAGGACGGCGCCGACTACATCATCAACGGCGGCAAGATGTGGATCACCAACGGCACACAAGCCGACTGGATCTGTCTGCTGGCCAACACCTCCGACGGCCCGGTGCACAAGAACAAGTCGCTGATCTGCGTGCCGATGACGACCAGGGGCGTCGCAATAGCCCGCAAGCTCGACAAGCTCGGCACCCGCTCCTCCGACACGGCGCAGATCTACTTCGAGGACGTGCGCGTGCCGCAGAGGAACCGCATCGGCAAGGAGGGCGAAGGCTTCACCTATCAGATGCAGCAGTTCCAGGAGGAGCGGCTGTGGGGCGCCGCCGCGAAGCTGGTGGCGATGGAGCGCTACATCGAGGACACCATCGCCTACACCGGCCAACGCGTGGCTTTCGGCCAACCCATCCTCGACAACCAGGTCGTGCACTTCCGCCTGGCCGAGCTCAAGACCGAGGTTGAGCTGCTGCGCTCGCTGGTCTACCGCGCGGCGGAGCAGATGCTGAAGGGCGAGGACGTCACCATGCTGGCGTCCATGGCCAAGCTGAAGGCCGGTCGCCTGGGGCGCGAGGTCACCGATGCGTGCCTGCAGTACTGGGGTGGCATGGGCTACATGAACGAGACGCCCATCAGCCGCGCCTATCGCGACTCGCGGCTGGGATCCATCGGCGGCGGCGCCGACGAGATCATGCTGTCCATAATCTGCAAGCACATGGGCACGCTGCCAGGCAAGCGCAACAGGTAGCCCATGCCCACCGCAACGATCCTCGTCGAGCGCGACGGACCCGTGCTGAAGGTCATCCTCAACCGACCGGAGGTGCGTAATGCGCTGTCTCCGGAAATGGTGAGCGAGCTCGTCGACGTGTTCGACCACGCGCGTGACGATGCGCAAGTGCGCGTCGTCGTGCTGATGGGCGCCGGCGGCAACTTCTGCGCCGGCGGTGATCTCAAGGGCATGAAGGAGCGCGGCGCCTCCGCCGACGCCGGTAGCGCGGCATCAATCGCCGCTTCCAACCGGCGCTTTGGCGCCCTGCTGGAGACGATCGACGCGCTGCCGAAGGCGGTGATCGCCCTGATAGAGGGTGCAACGATGGGCGGCGGCGTCGGCCTTCTCGCCGTCAGCGACTGGGCCATAGCCGAGCAAGCTGCGCAGATCGGCACCCCCGAGGTCACCGTGGGGCTAGTGCCTGCCCAGATCGCCCCATTCGTGGCGAACCGCATCGGCTACACGCACGCGCGGCGTATGGCGACCTTCGGACTGCGCCTCGACGCGCGGGAGGCCTTACGCATCGGCCTCGTCCACGAGCTGGCCGACGGCCATGGCGAGCTGGTGCAGAAGGGAACGGCGGCCGTCAATCAGTGTCTGCGCTGTGCGCCCGAGGCGGTTGCCCAGACCAAGCGCTTGGTGCGTGCGTCTATGCGCGAGCCGCTGGGGTCCACGCTCGATGGGGCGGCTCAGACCTTCGCCGCGGCCCTGGCCGGCGATGCCCGCGAGGGTATCCGGGCCTTCACCGAGAAGCGCAAACCGGCATGGCTCGAGAAGATCGAGCGGTTGTGATGGGCGACTTCACCACCATCCTGGTCGCCAACCGCGGCGAGATCGCGTGCAGGGTTATGCGCACGGCCAAGAGGATGGGATATCGCACCGCCGCGGTCTATTCGCAGGCCGACGCCGACGCTCGGCACGTGCACCTGGCGGACCTGGCGGCCTCTATCGGTCCGGCCGAAGCGAAAGCGAGCTACCTCGACGTCCAGGCGATCATATCCGCGGCCAAGCGGCTCGGGGCGGAGGCGGTGCATCCAGGGTATGGTTTTCTCTCCGAGAACGCCGACTTCGCGCGTGCCTGCGCCGAGGCGGGCGTGGTGTTCATCGGTCCGTCCGCAAGTGCGATCGAGGCGATGGGCGACAAGGCCGAGGCCAAGCGGCGCATGGCCAAGGCTGGCGTGCCGTGCGTGCCCGGCTACCAGGGCGCCGATCAAACCGATGCAACGTTGGCGCGCGAGGCCGAGCGCATCGGCTTTCCCATATTGGTGAAGGCTGCTGCTGGCGGCGGAGGCCGCGGCATGCGCCTCGTTGAAGACCGCAGTGACCTAGCGGCTGCTCTCGCCAGGGCACGGGCCGAGGCCGAGAGCGCGTTCGGCTCCAGCGACCTGATCTTGGAGAGGTTCCTGCCGCATGCCCGCCATGTCGAGGTTCAGGTGCTGGCTGATGCCTCCAGCAGCGTCATCCATCTGGGCGAGCGCGATTGCTCGGTTCAGCGCCGGCACCAGAAGGTGATCGAGGAGACACCGTCGCCGGCCGTGAGCCCGGAGTTGCGGGCCCGCATGGTAGCTGCCGCCACAGCGGCGGCACGCGCCATCGGCTACACCAATGCCGGCACGGTCGAGTTCTTGCTGGATGGCGATGGTGCGTTCTACTTTCTGGAGATGAACACGCGCCTGCAGGTGGAGCACCCCGTCACCGAGATGGTCACGGGCCTCGACCTGGTCGAGCTGCAGATCCGCATTGCCAGGGGCGAGCCCCTAGCGATGCGCCAGGAGGATATTCGCTTTGCCGGGCACGCCATCGAGGCGCGGCTCTACGCCGAGGCGCCCCACCAGGGCTTCCTCCCGCAGTCGGGACGCCTCGTCACCTGGCGCCCACCGGCAGGTGCCGGCATCCGCGTCGACCACGGGCTTGCTGAAGGTCAAGAGATCAGTCCCCACTACGATCCGCTCCTGGCCAAGATAATCGCGCACGGGGACACGCGCGAGGAGGCGCGCCGGCGCCTGATCCGGGCGGTCCAGGACACGGTTGCGCTAGGCCTCGCTACCAATCGAGGCTTCCTGGTTGATTGCCTCGGCCACGACGCGTTTGCCGGGGGTGACGCAACGACGCAATTCGTGCCGGTGACCTTTGCGAAGGTCCCACCCCCGCGCGCGGACGCTGACGCGCAAGCGCTTGCGGCGGCGCTCTGGTTCGAAGCCAGCGCCACCCGCCAAGGGCACGATCCGGCGCGGGCCTGGGCGTCCAGCGGCGCCATAGCCTGGCCCTTTCGACTCGAGACCAGCGCCGGTGCCGCTGACATGACGGTTTGCGTGCTCAACCCCCGCCACTACCAAATCAGTGACGGCAGGCATGTCACGGAGCTGCAGCTTGCTTCGGACAGCGAACCTGGGCTCGCGCGGGTGCGCCGTGGTGGCAAGGAGGAGCACGTGGTCTACGCCTTCGATGGCGAGACGCTGCATCTCAAAGCCGGCGATGTCGACCTCGCCGTGGGCGAGACGCTGTACGAGCGGCGAGTATCAGAAGAGGAGGCGCAAGGCAACGGCGCGTCCACCGTACGCGCGCCCATGAACGGGAAAGTCGCGGCGATACTGGTGGCCGAGGGCGCAAGCGTCGTGAAGGGTCAGCGGCTCGCAGTGGTCGAAGCTATGAAGATGCAGCACGAGCTGACGGCCAGCTCCAGTGGAACCGTCGCCCGCGTTGCCGTCAAGGCTGGGGACCAGGTGGCGGCCAGGCAGCTGTTGGTCGAGTTGAAGCTCGCAGAATAGAAGGCTGCTCGACGCGAACAGCTGGGTACTTGCGCTCCCCCTCTTGGCCCGTCATGAAAGGATTCCATACGTGCATGCATTCGACGCGTCCTAACAACCCGGCCAGCTCCTTTCTCCCTGAGCGCATCCCAGCATGAGCCACGCCGTCGATCCGATCACCGTCTCCGTGATCCAGCATCGCCTTCGCGCTATCGTCGAGGAGATGGGCGAGGCGATGCTGCGCACGTCCTACTCGCAGATCCTGAATTCCAGCCGCGACTTCTCGACCGCGCTGTGCGATCCCGACGGAAGGCTGATCGCCCAGGCCGAGCACGTGCCAATCCACGTCGGCGCGCTGCCGTTCGCCGCCCGCTCCGTGCACGAGTTCTTCAAAGGGCAGATACGGCCGGGCGACGTCTACCTGCTGAACGACCCCTATCGCGGCGGCAACCACCTGCCCGATCTCACCGCCTTCGTGCCCGTGTTCGACGGCGACCGCATGGTGTTCTGGTCGATCAACCGCTCGCATCAGAGCGACATCGGCGGCGCCACCCACGGCGCCTACAACGCCAGCGCGACGGAGATTTTCCAGGAAGGCCTCCGCATTCCGCCGCTGAAGCTCTACGAGGAAGGCCAGCGGCGCGAGGACGTCTACGAGATGATCGTGCTCAACGTGCGCCATCCCCGCGACTTCCGCGGCGATCTCGCGGCCATGATCGGCTCGGCGCGGGTCGGCGAGCGCCGCCTCCAGGCTCTGCTGACCGAGTTCGGCTCGGCGACGACGCATGCGGCAGTCGAGGCCGTTCTCGATGGCGCCGAGCGGCAGGTGCGGGCCGTCATCGCCGGCTGGCCGGATGGGGTTTACACGGGTGAGGCCTTTCTCGACGACGATGGCCACGGCGCCCGCGATATCCATGTGCGCGCCCGCATCACCAAGCAGGGCAGCGACCTCGACGTCGATCTCAGCGACAGCCACCCGCAGGTTAAAGGCTTCATCAACTCCTCCTACGCAAACTCCTACTCGGCGGCGGTGGTCGCGCTCGCCTACCTGATCGACCCCGAGACGCCGAAGAACGACGGCGCCTTTCGGCCGCTGAAGCTGACCCTCAAGGAGGGCACCGTGGTCTGGCCGCGGCCCGGCGCGCCGGTGACCTTGTGCACCAACCACTGCGGGCAGGAGATCCTCGAGGCGATCATTCGTGCCCTGGCACCGGCATGCCCGGAGCGCGCGATGGCGGGATGGGGCAGGCGTTTCCGCATCGCGGTGCAGGGGATCGACCCGCGCAACGAGAAGCCCTTCATCTGGCACCTGTTCCAGGCGCGGCCCGGCGGCGGTGGCTCGCCGGCGGGCGACGGCTGGCCGGGCGCGGGGGAATGGCAGGCGGCGGGCGGCATCAAATTCGGCAGCATGGAGGTGCAGGAGGTGCGCTTTCCCCTGCACTTCCGCCGCCACGAGTTCCGCCCCGACAGCGGCGGCGACGGGCGCTATCGCGGCGGTCCCGGCGGCGAGCTGGAGCTCGTCATCGAGACGGCGACGCCCGCGGTGGGCAACACGGCAGGGGACGGCGTCAAGTATGGCGCCTGCGGCCTGCTCGGCGGCGAGGACGGCAAGCCGCACCGGTACTGGCTGGAGTCGGCGGGCCGCCCCGACCGGGAGATCAAGACCAAGGAGACAGGCATCGTGCTGCGGCCCGGCGACGTGCTTCACGCCCATTCGGGCGGCGGCGGCGGCTGGGGCGAGCCCAAGCTGCGCACGGCCGAGGAGCGCGCCCGGGACCGTGCGCTCGGCTTCGTCTCGGGCGAAGGGCGCTGAACAGTGCTTCGCATCGGCATCGATGTCGGCGGCACCTTCACGGACCTCGTGTCCGTGGATGCCGAGGGGCGCGTGACGATCGCCAAGGTGCCCTCAACGCCGCAGGACCAGTCGCTGGGCGTGATGGAGGGCCTGGAGCGGCTGGCGGAGACGCTGGGGCTCGACCGCGCCACCATGCTCGCCCGCACCGAGCGCATCGTGCACGGCACCACTGTTGCGACCAATGCGCTGCTCGAGCACAAGGGCGCCAAGGTCGGCCTACTGACCACCGAGGGGCACCGCGACATCATCGAGATGCGCGAGGGGCTCAAGGACGACCGCTACGATCTGCGCCAGCCGCCGCCGCGGCAGCTGGTGCCGCGCGACCGCCGGCTCGGTGTATGCGAGCGCATCCGGCCGGACGGCAGGGTGGAGGTGCCGCTCGACCGGGAGTTGCTTGCATCGGCTATCGGCACCTTGAAGAGCCAGGGCGTGGAAGCGGTGGCGATCTGTTACCTGCACAGCTGGCGCGATGGGAGCCACGAACGCGCCACCGCCGAGGCCGTGCGGACCGCGATGCCGGGCGTCTATGTCGCCCTGTCGTCGGCGGTGCTGCCGCAGATCAAGGAATACGACCGGTTCTGCACCACGGTGGTCAACGCCTACGTGGGCCCGGGGCTCGAGCGCTACCTCATGCGGCTCGATGAGCGGCTACGCGAGGCGGGGCTCGCCGCGCCGGTGCTGATCATCCAGTCGCACGGCGGCGTGGCGACGATTGCCGAGGCCGTTCGGCTGGCGGCAGGCGGCGTGCTTTCGGGCCCAGCCGGCGGCGTTGCCGGCAGCCAATACGCCGCGCGGCTGCTGGGCCACGGCGACCTGATCCCCTTCGACATGGGCGGCACCTCGACCGACATCTCGCTGGTGGTGGGCGGCGAAGCGGCAATAGCGTCCGACCGGCGGCTGGCGGGCCAGCGCGTGGCGCTGCAGAGCCTCGACATCGCCAGCATCGGTGCCGGCGGCGGCTCGATCGCGCGTGTGGATCACAGCGGCCTGCTGCACGTGGGACCGGAAAGCGCCGGCGCCCGGCCGGGGCCCGCCTGCTACGGGCATGGCGGGGTGGAAGCAACGGTGACGGATGCCAATCTGGTGCTGGGCTTTCTCGATCCCGACAACTTCCTCGGCGGCCGCGTGCGCCTCGATCATGGCGCAGCGGAGCGTGCCGTCGATGCGATCGCCGGCAAGCTGCGTGTAGACCGAATGGCCGCGGCAGAGGGCATCCACCGCATCATCAACACGCACATGTCGGAAGGCATTCGCCTGGTGTCGGTTCGCCGCGGCGTCGATCCCCGCCGCTTCGCCATCTTCTCGTTCGGCGGTGCCGCCGCCCTGCACGTCACCGACGTTGCGCGCCAGCTCGACATCGCCCGCGTGATCGTACCCCGCCTCTCCGCCGTGATGTCGGCGTGGGGCATGCTGGCATCGAGCCTGCGGTGCGAGGTGGTGCGCACCCACATTGGCGACGCCAACCGCCTCGATCCCGACGCCGTGCGCGCCGCCTTCCGGGAGATGGCGGCCGAGGGACGCCAGAGGCTCGCGGCCGCGTCGTTCTCCGGCACAGTGCGGGTGCGGCCGTCGGCGGACATGCGCTACGGCGAGCAGGTGTTCGAGGTGGGCGTGCCGCTCGACGGCATCGATTTCGACGCGCCGAACCTGCTGCAGCGCATGGCCGATGCCTTTCACGCCCGCCACGAGGAACTATACACCTACAGCCTCAGGGACCAGGAGGCGGTGCTGGTCAACGCGCGGGTGACGGTGATCGGCGAGCTGCCGGCCCTGCCGCGGGAGCCCGAGGCGCCGGCCCGGCCTCCGGCTGCGCCGGCCAGCCTCCGGCGTATCTACCTCGGCGGCTGGCGCGAGGTGCCGGTCTATGCCTTCGACGCGCTGGCGCCCGGCCAAGCGATCGAGGGGCCGGCCGTGATCGAAGCCGCGACCACATCTATGCTGCTGCGCCCCGGCGACCTGTCTCGCACCACCAATCTGGGTTGGCTCGACATTGCGATCGCAGCGCGCTGATCGCTCAGTTCCGTCCCGCATCGAGGCCATAGATCGAAGCGGCTGCCTCGGCGCTGACATAGCCGAGCTGGACGTCGCGCTCGACAAGCTCGCGGGGGCGCGTGCGCGGGGCGCCGAAGCCGCCGCCGCCGGAGGTCTCGAGACGCACTATGTCGCCTGCGCGCACCATCAGGTTCGTCACCTTGGAGGGCAGCGCCTCCTTTTTGCCGTCCCGGACGAGGTACAGCCGGCTCAGCGCCGCGGGCATGCCGCCGTCGAGGCCGAAGGGCGGAAACTTGAAGCGGTCGAGGTTGGTGGAAAGCTGCGCCGCGGGGCAGTCGATGCGCCACTCGCGCCAGAGCCCCAGGCCGCCGCGGTGGCGCCCCGGCCCGCCGGAGTCGGTCAGCAGGCCATAGCCCAAGAAGGTGAGCGGCATGTCGCTCTCGATCATCTCCATCGGGATGTTGGCGTTGTTGTGCATGCCGAAAGAATGCGCAGAGGCCCCGTCCGAGTATGGCAGCCCGCCGCAGCCGCCGATCTCGATCTCGACCAGCACCTTGCGCCCGAGCCTGGGATCGATGGTCTGGAAAGTCACCACGTAGGAGACGGCGTAGTAGGCGGCCGGCATGCGCTGCGGCACCGCCTTGTGGAGCGCAGCGAATAGCACCGTCACCAGGCGGTGGCTGATGGCAATGCGATGCACCACGGGCGCCGGCGCTTGCGCGTTCACGCAGGTGCCGGGCGGGGCGATGACCTTCACCGGTCGATAGCAGCCGGCGTTGGAAGGCACCGGCACGTCCGCGGTCGCCATCAGCGCGTAGAATACCGCGGAGCAGGTGGAGGCGAGCGTCGCGTTGCTCGGCCCCAGCGACTGCGGGCTACAGCCGGTGAGGTCGACGGTCATCTCGTCGCCAGCCACGATCACCTTGGCGCGGATGGTGATCGGCGTATCGGTGATCCCGTCGTCGTCTATCTTGTCCTCGAACTCGTAGATGCCGTCGGGGATGCGGCCGATGACGGCGCGCATGCCGGCCTCGGAGGCGTCGAGCAGCTGCCCCAGTGCGCGCTCGAAGCGCGCGTGGCCCAGCTTGGCGGCCAGCCGCTCGATGCTGGCACCACCGATGTTGAGCGAGGCGATCTGCGATTGCAGGTCGCCCCACAGCAGCTCCGGCTGGCGCACGTTCTGCAGCATGATGGCGCGAATGGGCTCGACGAGCTTGCCGGCCTCGAACAGCTTCAAGGGCGGGATGCGCAGCCCTTCCTGAAAGATCTCGGTCGCGCTCGAGCCGTAGCTGCCCGGCGATGAGCCGCCGACGTCGAGGTGGTGGCAGAGCGTGCCGACGAAGCCGATGCGCCGCCCGTCCTGGAATACGGCCTTGAAGGCGACGATGTCGGGCAGATGCTGTCCGCCGCAGTAGGGGTCGTTGGAGATGACGATATCACCGGGCTGCCACTGGTCCGCCGGGAGGTGGCTGGCCAGGATCTCGGTGAGGAAGTAGCTCATCGAGTTGAGATGGCTCGGGATGCGCGCGGCCTGCGCCACGTTCCAGCCGTCGCGGTCGAAAATGGCGGTCGAGTAGTCGAGCAGCTCGCGCACGATGGTGGAGCGGCTGGTGCGCCACACGGTTACGTCCATCTCCGCCGCCGCGGCGGTCAGCGCGTTGTGGATGATCTCCAGCTCGATCGCCGAGATGGCGGTGTCCTGGGTCAAGGCTTGGGCCGTCATGGCTTGGCTCTCTCGGCGATCAGATGCCCGCTGTTGTCGCGCTGGCAGGTCCACCCTTCCGCGATCAGCACGGTCGTGTAGGCTTCCTCGATCACGGCTGGCCCCTTGAATGGAGTATTGGGCGCGATCTGGCCCCTGTTCCAGGCCGCGATCTCGCGCCAGCGGTCGCCGATCCAGACCTTGCGATGCCGCCCCGCGTTGCGCTCGCCATGCTCCGGGGCGACGGCACCGTGCGGCTTGGGCAGCTGCCCGACGGCCGACACGCGCAGGGACACGACCTCGACGGTGGCGCCCGGGTTGGAGTACGAGAAGCGCTGGCGGTGAATGTCGTGGAAGCTGCCGATCAGCTCGTCGAGCACGCTCCCGTCGAGGTCGGCGCTCGCCGCCGGCACGGTGAGCTCGAATGCCTGGCCCTTGTAGCGCATGTCGGCGGCAAGCTCGATGCGGCGGTCTCGAGCGGGAACAGCGTCGGCGTCGAGACGGGCCCGCGCCTCCTCGAGCAGCGCTGCCACCATCCTTGCGAGCGTGCCGACGTTGTCCGGCTTCGCCTCCAGCACCTGCGAACGCACCAGGTCGTGGGCGATGTCGGAATGCAGGATGCCGTAGGCCGACAGCGTGCCGGCGCTTTCGGGGAATACCACGCGGCCGATGCCGAGCTCGTCGGCAACGGCTATGGCGTGCAGCCCCGCCGCGCCGCCGAACGCGATCATGGCAAAGTCGCGCGGGTCGAGCCCCTTCTCGAACAGCGACAGCCGGATGGCGGCGCCGAGGTTGGCGTTGGTAACGGCAAGCAACCCTTCGGCCGCTGCCTCCACGCCGAGCCCCAGCGGCCGGGCCACGCGCTCCTCGAGGGCGGTGCGCGCCTTGGCGAGATCGAGCCGCATGCCGCCGCCGAGGAAGGCCTCGCCGTCGAGGCGGCCCAGCACCATGTTGGCATCGGTCACCGTCGGCTCGATGCCGCCGCGGCCGTAGCACGCTGGCCCTGGCCGCGAGCCGGCGCTCTCCGGCCCGACCGTCAGACGGCCGCCGGCCCGCACCTTGGCAATGGAGCCGCCGCCTGCACCGATGGTGCGGATCTCGACCATGGGCAGGCGCACCGGCAGCTTGTCGATCTCGCCCTGGCTGATGAGGTTGATCCTGCCGTCGCGCACGACCGACACGTCGAAGCTGGTGCCGCCCATGTCGACGCCGACGATGTTGGCCTCGCCCAGCACGCGGCTCAGCAGCGCGCAGGCGGCGCTGCCCCCTGAAGGACCCGACAGCAGCAGCCGCACGGGCTCCTGCGCCGCGGTGGCGGCGCTGCACACGCCGCCGTTGGATTGCACGAGCAGCAGGCGCGGCTCGCAGTTCTCCCCGCGCATACGGGCGTGCAGGTTGTCGAGGTAGCCCGAGATGACCGGGATGAGCAGCGCGTTGAGGACGGTGGTGGACGTGCGCTCGTACTCGCGGATCTCACCGTTGAGCGCGCTGGAGATGGAAACCTTGAGCGCCGGGCGCGTGCGCGCCAGATAGTCGGCGACGGCGCTCTCGTGCGCTGGATTGAGATAGGCGTTGAGCAGGCAGACGGCGACGGTCGTCACCTGGAGCCGGTCGAGCTTCGCCCCCAGCGCCTCCAATGCGAGGTCGTTGACCGAGGTCTCGACACTGCCGTCGGCGCGGATGCGCTCCTCGAGCCCGACGCGCCGGTCGCGCGGGATCAGCGCAGGAGGCACCTCGGGGTTCAGGGCATAGACCTCGCGCCGGTAGTGGCGGCCGATCTCCAGGACGTCCTCGAAGCGCGCCGTCGTCACCAGCGCGCCGCGGGCGAGCTTGCGCTCCAGCACCGCATTGGTGGCGATGGTGGTGCCGTGCAGCAGGTAGTTGATGTCGCTCAGCGCGAACTGAAAGCGGGCGGCTGCCTCCTTGATGCCGGTCATCAGGCCGAGCGAGGGGTCCGCCGGCGTCGTCGGCGTCTTGAGGCTGGTGATGGCGCCCGACCGTGCGTCGAAGATCTGCAGATCGGTGAACGTTCCGCCGATATCGACGGCGATGCGAACAGGCGGTGCGTTCCGGCTCGTCACGTGGTCTTTCCCAATGCTGGCGGGCAAAGTCGCTCCCCGGAGGGCAATCGAGCTGTCAGCGGCAGGCCCCCTTGAGTACACCAGCTTTGCCTTGTCCGCCCAGCCTGACCGCGCGCGGTCACGCGCCCAGGTAGGCGGCCTTGACGTGCGGGTTGTCGAGCAGCTCGGGGCCGCGGCCGGTCATGGTGACGCGGCCCTGGTCGAGCACGTAGGCGCGATCGGAAAGCTCCAGCGCCGCGAACGCGTTCTGCTCCACCATCACCACGGTGACGCCCTGGGCGCGGATGCCCTTGATGATGTCGAAGGTGCGCTCCACCAGGTTGGGGGCCAGGCCCAGCGAGGGCTCGTCGAACAGCACGAGCTTGGGCCGCGACATGAGGGCACGGCTGATGGCCAGCATCTGCTGCTCGCCGCCCGACAAGGTGCCGGCCGCCTGATGGCGCCGCTCGGCGAGCACGGGAAAGCGCGCGAACAGCCCCTCCATGTCGGCCGCGACCTCGGCGTGGTCGCCGCGCAGGTAGGCGCCCATCTCCAGGTTCTCCAGCACGCTCATCTGCGGGAAGACGCGCCGTCCTTCCGGGCAGTGGGCGATGCCCAATTCGAGGATGCGCCTGGGCGAGGCGTGGGTGATGTCCTCGCCGAGGAAGCGTGACGCGGCCCGCAGCGGGAGGCAGCACGCCCGAGATGGCCTTGAGCGTGGTGGTCTTGCCCGCTCCGTTGGCACCGATGAGAGACACCAGCTCGCCCTGGGCGACCTCGATCGACAGCTCGCGCACGGCGGCCACCTTGCCGTAGCGGCAAACGAGCCCCTCAACCGTGAGCACGGACGTACCTCTCCCCCAGGTAGGCTTTGATGACCTCGGGATCCTTCTGGATCTCGGCCGGCGCGCCGCTGGCGATGATGCGGCCCTGGTTCAGGCAGATGACGCGGTCGGAGACGCCCATCACCATCTTCATGTCGTGCTCCACCAGCAGCACGGTGATGCCGAGCAAGCGGATCTGGGCGAGCTTGCTCATAAAGCTCGCGGTCTCGGAAGGGTTCATGCCCGACACCGGCTCGTCGAGCAGCAGCAGCTTCGGCTTGGCGGCGAGCGCGATCGCCACCTCCAGCAGGCGCAGCTCGCCGTACGGCAGCGCGGAGGCGAGCTGGGCGCTACGATCCTCCAGACCGACAAACTTCAGGACGCGCCGCGCCTCCTCGGCCAGAGCCTTCTCCTCGCGCGCCACCGAGGGCAGGGCGAAGATGATGGCGAGGGGGTTTTGCCTGGAGGCGAGGTGCAGGCCCAGCAGGACGTTCTCGAACGCCGTCTGGCCCATGAAGACGCTGGTCTTCTGGAAGGTGCGCACCACGCCCTGCTCGGCGATGCGGCTGGGCCCGAGGCCGACGAGGCTGGTGCCGCGATAGAGCGATGCTGCCGGCGTCGGGCGCAATGTAGCCGGTGATGGCATTGAATGCCGTGGTCTTGCCGGCGCCGTTGGGGCCAATCAGCGACAGCACCTCGCCGGTGCGCACCTCGAAGCTCATGCTCGTCGACGGCGGTCAGCCCGCCGAAGCGGATGGTGAGACCGTCGACGACAAGCTCCGCGCCTGAGGGTCGCGCGCTCACGGGGCAGCCCCAGAGCCCGCCGGTGCGGCAAGCGTGTCGGGTGCCGGCTGCTGCTGGCGGCCCTGCCACCAGTTGCGCAGGGCCGGGACGATGCCCTCGGGCAGGAAGTAGACGACCAGGATCATCAGCACGCCGTAGACCACCCACTGCACCTCGGGCGGGATCTCGAACGTGCGCAAGGTCTCGGGCAGCAGACCGAAGATGATGCCGCCCACCACGGGTCCGGCGAGCGTACCCTTGCCGCCGGTCACCACCATGATGACCATGGTGACGGTGTAGATGAACAGGAACACGTCCGGGTCGACGATGCGAACGTAGTGGGCGTAGAGGGTGCCGGCGGCACCCGCCATGGCGGCCGAGACGATGGTCGCCAGCACCAGGGTGCGGGTGACATCGACGCCGATGGAGGAGGCCAGCGGCTCGTTCTCCCTGAGCGCGATCATGGCGCGGCCGGCGCGCGAGTGCACCAGGCGGCGAATGACGATGTAGGAGACCACGGCGACCGCCAGCACCAGCCAGTAGTTGGCGGGCTTCCTGAGGAACGAAAGCTCGAACCAGCCGGGAAGCCCAAGCCGCAGATACGGGATGTTGTTGAGGGCCATGGGGCCCTGGGTCAGCTCCACCCAGTTGAGGGCGACGAGGCGGATCACCTCGGCGAAGCTCACCGTGACGATGACGAAGTAGGCGCCGCGCACCTTGAAGGAGATGCGGCCGATGGCCCAGCCGCAGAGCCCCGCCAACACCATGCCGAGCAGCATGCCGAGCCACACCGGCTTCGGCTCGACCGTCACCTGCCAGTTGGGCAGCAGGTGCACCGAGAAGCCGAGCGAGGTGAGCGATGAGACATAGGCGCCGATGCCGAAGAAGGCGACGTGGCCGAGGCTCAGCTGCCCGGTGTAGCCGAGCAGCAGATTGAGGCTCATGGCGGCGATGATGAAGATGCCCGTGATGATGAGCACGTGCAGGATGTAGAGGTTGTCCAGCCACAGCGGCACCGAGGCCAGCAGCAGCAGCCAGGCGATGGTGAGGCCGCGCTTCACCCGATGCGCTCCTTGGCGGCGAACAGGCCGGTGGGCTTGAGGATGAGGATGGCGATGATGAGCAGGAAGCCCATGGCGTCGCGGTAGCCGGAGGAGATGTAGCCCGCGCCAAGCTCCTCGACCAAGGCCAGGATGAAGCCGCCGATGGTGGCGCCGGGGATGCTGCCGAGCCCGCCCAGGATGACGATGGCGAAGGCCTTGAGCGAGGCGAGGTCGCCCATGCTCGGATAGACCACGAATACGGGGCCGAGCAGCGCGCCGGCGGCGGCCGCAAGGCCCGAGCCCAGGGCGAAGGTGGCGGTGTGGATGCGGCCGATCTCGACGCCCATCAGCGCGGCGGTGTCGCGATCCTGGAAGGTGGCGCGCATGGCCTTGCCGAGGCGGGTGCGGTTGATGACCGCGTAGGTGGCGGCGATCAGAGCCAGCGCCACGACGAACACGAACAGCCGGTTCCAGGAGACGGAGACCGAGCCCAGCACCAGCGGCGAGGACGGGAACGGCGTGTTGATCGACTTGGCGACGCCCGACCAGGCCAGCTGCTCCATGTTCTGCATGGCGATCCAGGCGCCGATCATCACCAGCATGGTTGTGTCGATGTCGGCGCCGCGCAGGCGCCTGAGCAGCACCAGCTCGATGGCGGCGCCCAGCATGACGCCGAGCAGCACGGCGAGCGGCAGCGCGAGGTAGAAGTTGGCCCCCGCCAGCATCACCCACAGGTACATCATGTAGGCGCCGAAGGCGTACAGCTCGCCGTGGGCGAAGTTCACCACCCGCATGATGCCGAAGATGAGGGTGAGACCGATCCCCAGCAGCGCGTAGGTGCCGCCGAGGATCAGGGCATTGAGGGCGTGCTGGAGGAACTGGTCCATGTGTGTTCCCCCTCTCCCCATCACTTCGATGGGGAGAGGGTCGGGGTGAGGGGCGGCCGCAAATTCCGGCAGTACTCTGAGCCGCCCCTCACCCTAACCCTCTCCCCGCAAGCGGGGAGAGGGAATCTGCCGGCATGCGGGGAGAGGAAGACTACTGCTTCGTGACCTTGCCGCCGTCGATCTTGACGAGATAGACGCTGGGCACGTTCTGCGCGCTCTCCTTGCCGGCGGGGCCCTGCTTGATGAAGGCGATGTCGCCGTTGATGCCCTTCACCTTGACGTTCCACAGCGCGGCGCGGATCGCCTCGGCCTCGACCTTGCCTGCGCCCTTGATGGCCTCGGCGATGGTGTAGAGGCCGTCCCAGCCGCGGAAGCCCTCGGTCAGGCCGCCGACGGCGTGCTTCTTCTCGTTCCACAGGGCGACGAAGCGCTTGGCGATGTCGGGGTTCTTCACCGCATCGGGGAACCAGGGCGTGAAGAACACCAGGTGGAAGGAGCCGTTGGCGGCGTCGCCGGCCTGCTGGATCAGCTGGTCAGGCGAGTTGGAGCCGCCGGTGGTGATGATGCGGGCCGTGACCTGTTGGTCCTTGGCCTGCTTCAAGATGAGCGTGATCTGCTCCACCGCGGTGGTGACGAACAGCGTGTCGCCGCCCGAGGCCTTGATCTTGGCGAGCTGCGCCGAGAAGTCGGTGGCCTTCGGGTCCATCGTCTCCTTGACGCCGATCGTCACGCCTTCCTTCTGCGCCATCTCGGAGAATTCCTTCGATGCGCCGAGGCCGAAGTCGTTGTTGGTGGCGAGGAAGTCGGCCTTCTTGATGCCCATCGTCTTGATGAGCGGCGTGAAGGCCCTGGCCTCCATCTCCGAGGTGGGGCTGATGCGGAAGATGTAGGGGTTGCCCGAGGTGGTGATCTTGCCGGACGAGGAGGTCTCGACCAGCATCGGCACCTTGTACTCCTCGAGCTTCGGCATGACGGCGAGCGTCAAGGTCGAGCTCCAGGCGCCCAGCATCACCTGCACCTTGTCGCGCACGATCAGCTTCTCGGCGGTGCCTACGGCCTCGGTGGGATTGGACTTGTTGTCCTCGACGATGACCTGGAGCTGCTTGCCCAGCACGCCGCCGGCCTTGTTGATCTGCTCCTCCGCGATCTTGACGCCCTGCGCCACGTAGTTGCCGGAGGCGGCGAACGCTCCGGTGAGCGGCTGGGTGACGCCGATCTTGATGGTTTCCTGCGCCGAGGCCGTTGCCGCGAGCAGCATGGCACCGATCGCGGCGGCCAAGGTTTTCAGGGTACGCGAGGTCATGGGACTCTCCCTTCGCTGTTTCCGACCACACAAACGGCGGAACCCCCGCCGATCTTGTTCCAATGTTGGTAAGACCATCACAATCGAGCCTAGGTTAGGGGGCGACCACTGACAAGCGCCGCGGTCCCCCGTGACCACCGCCGCAAATGAGTTTTGCCGGCTATTTCGCCTTGTTCTTGAGCCGAGGGATGATTTCCTGGGCAATGGCCTCCACCTGCTCCTTCTCGTACTTGTACGGAACGAAGATGATGCGGTCGATGCCGGCCTCGATGTGGGGCATAAGCTGCTCCACGCATTCCTCGGGCGTGCCCATGATGGCGCTGTCCATGGTCGACTTCGACCAGGAGGCATAGTCCCACTCGGTCTGCAGCCAATGCTTCATGGGCGCCTCGATCCTGGCGCGCTCACCGATGCAGATGGGGAGCTGGTTGGTGGAGGAAAGCTCGGCGGGGTTGCGCCCGGCCTCCTCGGCGAAGGCCAGGACCTTGGCCCAGGACTTCTTGAAGCTCTCGACCGTGTAGTAGTAGGTGAGCCAGCCATCGCCCTTGGTGGCGACGCGCTTCAGGACCGCATCGACGTAGCCGCCGATCAGGATCGGCGGATGCGGTTTCTGCACGGGCTTGGGCTGCAGCACGGCGCCGCGCAGGTTGTAGGGCGGAAAGCTGGCATCGACCTTGTCCTCGGTCCAGAGCCGTTTGAGGATCTCGAGGCCCTGCTCCATCATCTTGCCGCGCTGGGTGAAGTCGGCGCCGAGCGAGTCGAACTCGCGCTTGTACCAGCCGACCGCGGTGCCGAGCAGCAAGCGGCCGTTGGAGACGTGGTCGATGGTGGCCAGCTCCTTGGCGAGGATGACGGGATTGCGCACCGGCAGGACGAGGACGCCGGTGCCGATCTTGATCCTCGTGGTGCGCGCGGCGATGGCGGTGAGGATGATCAGCGCCTCGTGGATCGGGAAGTTGGGCTCGACGCCGAGCAGGATGTGGTCCCAGGCCCAGATCGACTCGTAGCCCAGCTCCTCCATGCGCACGCCGTAGTCGATGAGCCCCTGCGCGCTCGGGATCTCCGGGTACTTGGTGAAGTTGCGCATGGCGATGCCGAATGCGGTGTCTTTGGTCTTGGCCATGCTTGCTCCTCACCCTGTCATCCCGGCGCTTGTCGCCGGGATCCATCTTGCTGCTTGCTCCAGCATCCGTGGATGGCTGGATCCCGGGCACAAGGCCCGGGATGACAGCGTCACGCCGTATAGCGCCGGTCGGGATCGAGCTCGCGCAGCACATCGAGCTCATCCTTGCGCGGCGGGTCGACCGTCTCGAGCTGGGCATCGAACAGCAGCGGGAAGCCGGTGTTGTCCTGCACCTGCTCACGCGTGACGCCGTGCTGCAGCGCCAGCACTTTCATCTCGCGCGTGTCGTCGTCGAAGCCCATGATCGCCAGATCGGTCACGACGCGCCACATGCCGCCCTGCGGCAACCCGCTCTCGGCGCGCGAGCGCCCGCCCCTGATCCAGCCGGGCGAGGTGATGAAATCCACGTTGGCCACGAAGCGGCGCTTCTCGTGCTTCATGGCGACGATCATGTTGGTGAGGGAGGAGATGTCATTGCCGCCGCCGGTGCCCGGCAGGCGCGTCTTGGGATTGTCGGCATCGCCGATGAAGGAGGAGTTGAGGTTGCCGAAACGGTCGATCTGGGCGCCGCCCATGAAGCCGATGTCGACATAGCCGCGCTGGAGCAGCAGCAGCACATCGGTGATGGGCAGCACCATGTTGGAGCGGCGGGTGCAGCGCTGCTCGTTGGTGGAGGGCGGCAGCTCGCCAGGCACGATGAAGGGGCCGATGGTGCCGCCCTCGAACAGGATGGTCAGATGCGGTGCGAAATTGCGCTGCGCCAGGGTTGCGGCCAGCAGCGGCACGCCGATGCCGGCGAATACGATCTGCCCATCCTTCAGCAGGCGCGAGGCCATGACGGCGAGCAGCTCCGAGGCGGTGTAGGTTGCAGCCGAAGATTGATGCCTAGTCATTGCTGACACTCCTGCCGCGGCGGCACGCATCGAGCACGGCGTCCATGCCGAGCTTGCTCAGGTAGTCGGACCATGATTTGGGCTCGTAGTAGTAGTCGGCGAGATACTGCTGCGCGCCCTTCACGGGATCGCGTGTTACCTCGGCAAAATAGTCGAGATGCGGGAAGAACGGCTCGTAAAGCCCGTAGCACTCGTGCGGGGCGCAGCCGAGCGGCACTTCCACCACCGCCTCTACAGTAAAGAAGGGAATGCGCGTCTGGTCCGGCGTGCGGCGGATCTGGTTGTTGGAGACGATGCGCTCCGTGGTGAGGATCACGCGCTTGGCCGCCATGGCGAGATCGATGTCCATGAACTGCAGGCCGTCAAGCTGGGCGTTGCCGTAGGGATCGCACCGCTGCACGTGGATCAGCGCCACGTCGGGATTGAGCGCAGGCAGCAGGACCAGCTCGTCGCCGGTGAACGGGCACGCCATGGTCTTGATGCTATCGCCCAACCGCCGGCTCACGTCTGATCCCATCATGGACCGCGACGGCATGAAGGGAAGCCCCATGGCGCCGGCGCGATAGCGCAGGCCCATGGACATGTGGCTCCACTCCTCGAAGCGCGCCAGCTTGTTCTCGGTGTAGTGGCGCATCACCTTGGACACGCCCCAGATCAGCCCTTGCGTGAACCAGCTGGTAATGACGTGGGTCGAGGCGCCGGCCGCCAGCAGCAGATCGCTTTCCGTGGAGGCGATGGAGCGGGAGATGACGAGGTTCTGCTTGCGCGCGCGGATCAGCGCCCAGATCATCGCGAACGGCGTGCGCGAGGTGTGGCAGCCGCCGAGCGCGACGTGCTCGCCATCTGTGCACCGTCGCTGCCGCTTCCTCCAGCGACATGACCTTCTCGCGCAGGCCCCGGTCGCGCGCCAGTGTCTCGCTGCGCAACTGCTGGTAGGGGGTGACCAACGTGCCGGTGCTCATCTCGGTGCTCATCTCGCGTTCATGGGGCGTCGATCGTCTCCTGCCGCTCATGCAGCCGCGGCCATGCCGCTGTCGCGGTTGAAGGCGGTGATCATCTCGTCCCATTGCGGGATCAGCGCGGGCAGCTCCTGCCAGAAGGCCTGGCTCCGGCGCCGCTCGAAATCGGCGAGCGCGATGCCTTGCTGCTCGACCCAGGTGAAGTAGCCGAGGTTGAAGATGCGGGCACGCTCGCGCTCGGTGGCGTCGAGCATGTGCTCGGTGCCGGCGCCGAGCAGATGCGCGCCGACGAGCTCGGCGGCGAGAGCCTCGGTCATGGCGCCCTGGTTGTGGCGGCGGGCGAGGTAGCGGTTGAGTTCGCTGGCGTACATCTCGTGCCCGTCGGTGGCGATGGTGACGATCACGTCGTCGGGGCCGAGGCTCAGGTGCTTGGCCATCTTGATGGCGCCCAGCAGGTTGGCGATGGAGGACAGCCCGAAGTAGCCGAGCATGCGCGCGAGCTCCGGCGCCAGGCCCAGTCGGCGCGCCATATAGGCGCGGCCCTCGCCGGTGTTGAACACGGCGTTGAGGCCGTCGGTCGCCTGGTCGCTGACGCCGACGACGAGATCGGTGTTCATGACGTTGTGGATCAGCGGCACGTGCTTGTCGCCGATGCCCTGGATGTTGTGCTCGCCGTAGCCGTTCATCAGCAGCGTGGGGCATTCGACCGCCTCCACCACGGCGACGCGCGTGCCGTGACCGGCCTTGAGGTAGTCGCCGGCGGCAAGCGTTCCCGCCGAGCCGCTGGCGGAGACGAAGCCGGCGAGCCGCAGGCTGCCCGACTTGGACGCCAGGGACTCGGAACACCTTCTCCACCGCTGCGCCGGTGCAGCGCCAGTGCACCAGGTAGTTGCCGAACTCGCTGAACTGGTTGACGATCTCGTTGGCGGGATGGCGCGCCAGCTCGGCGCACTTGTCGTAGATTTCCTTGACGTTGGATTCGGTGCCGGGCGTGCGCACGATGTCCTCGGGTGCGGCGACCCAGCGCGAAAGCCAGTCGAAGCGCTCCTGGCTCATGCCCTCCGGGAGGACCGCCACGCCGCGGCAGCCGAGGATGTTGGAGATGGCGACGCCGCCGCGGCAGTAGTTGCCGGTCGAGGGCCACACCGCGCGCTGGCGCGTCGGATCGAAACGGCCCGAGACGAGGCGCGGGGCGAGGCAGGCATAGGCGGCCAGCACCTTGTGCGCGCGGATCATCGGGAAGAGTGCGCCGAGCGCCACGACGATCCTGGCCTTCACGCCGGTGAAGGCTTCGGGCAGCTCGACGAACAGCGGCGTTGCCGCCTGGCCGGTGCGATTCAGGTCGTTGAACCAGTGGACGCGAAAGAGGTTGCCGGGATGGGGGACGTCGGGATCGACCTGGGCGAGGCCCTGCAGGACTGCGCGAGGGACGCCGGCCGGCTCGGCAAGCTCGGCAAACGTCGGCAGCCGCACGCCCCTGTCACGCAAATGGGCGACGGCGCTGGCACGCACCGCGGCATCGTGCGTTCGGGTCGGGAAGTCGAACGGGCTGGTCACGCACCTATCCTATGCTCGTGCTGCTGCGCTGGCCCAGTCTTCCTATTGTACTATACTTAGTACCACTATCCCGTGACCCACCACGGCAAATCAAGCCACATTTCAAGGCTGAGCGATTCTGCGGGGGACTGGCGCTGCTTGACCACCGACAGTTTGGGCAGGCTGTCTGCCCGATGAGCACCCAGTGGCGGTCCAAGGCGAGCCCCGGCTCGGAGGCCGGGGCGCTCGGCTTCCGGGAATGCAAGACCCCGTCACAACTTCATGTCGGGCAACGGCACGATGGAGATGCCGGCGGCCTCCAGCCCCTGGCGGATGGCGCGCGCCACGGCCACGCCGGTCGCCTCGTCGCCGTGGACGCACAGGGTGTGGACGTCGACCTTCACAGTCTTGCCGTTGCGGGAGATGATCTCGCCGTCGCGCACCATGCGCACCGCCTGCTCGCTGGCCTTGTTGGGGTCCTTGATGACGGTGCCGGGGATGGACCTGGAGGCGAGGTTGCCGTCGTCGTCATAGAGGCGGTCCGGGAAGCTCTCGCGCGCCAGCGGAAGCTCCAGCCGCTCGGCGGCCTTGTGCATCTGCGACCCGTAAAGGCGCCACGTAGATGATGTCGCGGTCGACGGTCTTGATGGCGCGGCCGATGGCCATGGCGTAGTCGGCGTCCTCGGCGGCCATATTGTTGAGGGCGCCGTGCGGCTTGAGGTGCGTGACCTTCAGGCCGGCGTAGCTCGCCATCGCCTGCAGCGCGCCGATCTGGTAGGCGACCATGTACTCGAGATCGGTGGGCTTCATGGTGATGCGGCGGCGGCCGAAGCCCCACAGGTCGTTGAAGCCCGGGTGCACGCCCACGCTCACGCCCTGCTGCTTTGCCAGCAGGCACAGGCGGTGCATGGTGTTGGGGTCGCCGGCGTGGAAGCCGCACGCCACGCTCGCCGACTTGATGATCTTCATCAGCTCGGCATCGTTGCCGATGTCGTAGGCGCCCCAGCCCTCGGCGATGTCGGCGTTGAGGTTGATGATGTTTGCCATGACGCGTTCTTGTCCCTCGGATGCGACCCGGGGGAGGATGGTACTGTTTGTAGTAAGACCATACAATCTGGCGCTTCTTCCGGAGCCATCACGGCTGGTATGCAAACGCCTTGTGAAGTTCGGCTGCTTGCCTGTGGCGACACCGCGCTGGCGGTGGAGTTCGGCGATGCCATCGACGCCCAAGTGAGCGCGATGGTGCTGGCGCTGGCGGAGCGGCTAGCGGCGGCCGATATCCCCGGCCTCGGCGAGCTGGTGCCGACGTTTCGTTCGCTGACGGTCTATTACGACCCTTGCGTGCTTTCGCAGGCGGAGCTGAAGGCGAGATTGCGTCCGCTGCTGGGCGGCCTCGAAGCAGCGGAGGGCGCAGGCCGCCTCTGGCGCGTGCCGGCGTGCTACGATGCGAGCCTGGCGCCCGATATGGCCGAGGTCGCCCACCGCACTGGGCTGACGCCGGACAAAGTCGCCGAACGCCACAGCTCCGCGACCTATCACGTCTACATGGTGGGGTTCCTGCCGGGCTACCCCTACATGGGCGACCTGCCGCCGGAGCTGGCGCTGCCGCGCCGGGAGAACCCGCGCACCAAGGTGCCGCCAGGCTCCATCGCCATCGCCACCTCGCTGACGGCCGTCTACACGCTGGAGAGCCCCGGCGGCTGGCACCTGATCGGGCGCACGCCCGTGCCCTTGTGGGACCTGCGCCGTGATCCGCCGGCGGTGCTGGCGGCCGGCGACAAGGTGCGGTTCGAGCCGATTTCGCTGAAGCCTACGAGGCGCTGGCAGAGCGCGCCGCAGCCGGGACGTTTCGGCTCGAGCCGGAAGCGCAGCCCGCCAGCGGGGTGCGCGCATGACGCCGGCGCTGCGGGTCATCGCGCCCGGCCTGATGACGACCGTGCAGGACCTCGGCCGGCCGGGTTACCAGCGCCTCGGCATTCCCGTGTCCGGCGCGCTCGATCGGGTGAGCCTGTGCGCGGCCAACGCCATCGTCGGCAACCCGACAGGCGCAGGGGCGCTGGAAATCGCCTACCAGGGCCCGACGCTGCTGGTCGGCGGCGGACAGCGTGCGGGTGGCCTACGCCGGCGGCAGCACAACGCCCATCGATGTCCTCACAGAGGCAGGAGGCCTCGAGCCGCCAGCGCTTTGCGCCTTTGCAGAGCATTCGCCTGCGCCAGGGACGGGTGCTGCGCATCGGCGCGCTATCGGGCGGAGCCGTGGGCTATCTCGCCGTCGAGGGCGGGTTCGACATCGCGCCAGTGCTGGGCAGCCAGTCGACCTACGTGCGGGCGGGGCTCGGCGGGCTGGCGGGCCGGGCGCTCAGGCCAGGCGATCTGCTGCCTTTGCGGCTAGCCCGGGCCGAAGAGCGCGAGGAGCGCATGCTGCCCGCACTCGACCTCGCGCCGCCCAGGAAGATTCCGGGTCGTGCTGGGGCCGCAGGACGATCATTTCACCGCCAAGGGCAAGCGGACGCTGCTGGAGAGCGTCTACACCGTCTCGCGGGCCTCCGACCGCATGGGCATGCGGCTGGACGGGTCGGCGCTCGAGCACGGGCCCAAGGGCAACAACATCGTCTCTGACGGCATCGCGCCAGGCTCCATCCAGGTGCCCGGCAACGGCCAACCCATCGTCCTGCTGGCCGACCGGCAGACGACGGGCGGTTACCCCAAGATCGCGACCGTGATCTCGGCCGACATCCCCGCGCTCGGCCGCCTCGCTCCGGGCACCAAGGTCGCCTTCGAGGCCATCTCGATAGAGGATGCCGAGGCAGCCGGCCGCCGGCTTGCGTCGAGCCTGGCAGCGCTGGCCGATCGCACCGTTCCGCTCCGCCCCATGGCCGCCATCGACGAAACGGCACTGCTCGGGGCCAATCTCGTCAGCGGAGCGGTCAGCGCCCACGACATCCCCATGGATGCCGCCTTCTGGGGCCAGCCCGAGCCATGAGCCGCTGCTTGACCAGACGGCATCGTTGCACCACAGAGCGAGACGACCGCAACCAGGACCAGTAGCAGCATGGCAAATCGCGCGCGCGGCCCCATGAGCCGACAGGATGCGGACAGCCGCGTTCCCCGCTACCTGCAGGTGGCGTCCGTGCTGCGCCGGCGCATCCGCGACCAACACTGGGCCGTGGGGGACAAGATCGCCACGCTCGAGGAGCTGGAGCGGGAGTTCAGCGTCGCCCGCGTGACGGTGCGGCAGGCCATCGACCTGTTGCAGGGCGAGGGCCTCGTCAAGTCGTTCCAGGGGCGCGGCACATTCGTCACCAAGGCGATCGAGAACAACCGCTGGATGCAGCTCGCCACCGACTGGGAAGGCCTGATCGCGCCGATCCGCGATCACGTACCCCACATGCTGCCCTCCGAGCCCGCTCCGGTGCCCCGCATCGAGGAGGGCGACGGCACCCCCGCTCCGGCCTACGTGTTCCTGCGCAGCATCCAGAAGCGCGGCGGCAAGCCCTACGCCTACGCCCGCGTGCACATCGCCAAGCAGCTGCACGCGCGCGCGCCCAAAGCATTCTCCAGCCGCGTGGCGCTTGCCGTACTTTCAGAAATGAAGGGCGTGATGATCTTGCGCGCGCACCAGACGGTGGTGGTGGGCGCGGCCGACATCGAGACGGCGCGCCGGCTGGAAATCGCGCTCAATGCGCCCACGGCGGAGGCGCGCTGCGTGGTGAAGGACAAGGCCGGCGTCGTCATCTACGTGGGCGAGATCACCTACCCCGGCGACTACGTGCGCCTCAACATCGAGCTG